>NZ_MDGP01000001.1:1448333-2851666 GCF_001747095.1 Roseivirga sp. 4D4 | reverse complement strand
AGCATCGACCTAAGAAAAGACCCAATGGCTTTGCAGCGTTTGAAAGAAGCTGCTGAAAAAGCTAAGATTGAATTGTCTTCTTCTGCTTCTACTGAGATTAACCTGCCTTATATTATGCCGGTTGATGGTGTGCCAAAGCACTTAGTAAGATCCCTTTCAAGAGCAAAATTTGAGTCACTTGCCGAAAACTTGGTGAAGCGTTCAATGGAGCCAGTGAAAAAGGCAATGAGCGATGCAGGTTACAGTACTTCTGATATTGACGAAGTAATCTTGGTGGGTGGTTCTACAAGAATTCCTAAAATCCAGGAAGAAGTAGAGAAGTTCTTCGGTAAGAAGCCATCTAAAGGTGTGAATCCTGATGAAGTTGTAGCTATTGGTGCAGCGATCCAGGGTGGTGTGTTAACGGGTGAAGTGAAAGACGTATTGCTACTAGATGTAACTCCTCTTTCTCTGGGTATTGAAACAATGGGTGGTGTATTCACTAAGCTTATTGAGTCTAATACCACTATTCCAGCTAAGAAGTCGGAAGTATTCTCTACAGCTGCGGATAATCAGCCTTCAGTAGAAATTCATGTACTACAAGGTGAGCGTCCAATGGCGAAGGATAACAGAACTATCGGTCGTTTCCACTTGAGTGATATTCCACCAGCACAGCGAGGTGTACCTCAAATTGAGGTGACTTTCGATATCGATGCAAATGGTATCATGAATGTGTCTGCTAAAGATAAAGGCACTGGAAAAGAGCAAAATATCAGAATTGAGGCTTCTTCTGGACTGACAGATGAGGAAATCGATAAGATGAAGCAGGAAGCTGAAGCAAATGCTGAAGCAGATAAGAAGGAGAAAGAGAAAATCGATAAACTCAATACGGCTGATGGTTTGATCTTCCAAACTGAGAAGCAACTGAAAGATTACGGTGATAAACTGTCTGATGAGAACAAGAAGCCAATCGAAGAAGCTTTAGCCAATCTGAAGACGGCTCACCAAAACCAGGATGTTGATTCTATTGATGCTGGCCTTGAAGCCCTGAACAAAGCATGGGAAGCTGCATCTCAAGAGATGTACGCTGCACAGCAAGCTGAAGCAGGAGCACAGCCAGGTGCTGATGCAGGAGCAGGTGCCGCTGATGCGGGAGCTGCAGAAGGTTCAGCTGATGATGTATCAGACGTAGAGTATGAGGAAGTGAAATAGCTTCTGAGCTCGATAGTTATAAATCAAAAGCCTCGACTAAAAAGTCGGGGCTTTTTTTTGATCGTTACTATCGCCTTTCTTGATACATTATCAATTCATACCCATACGTCACTCTGCCCCGAAATTTCGGGGTCTTTCAGAGTCTTCTTCATTCTAAATCCTGACACACCCCGAAGTTTCGGGGCAGGATGACGGCTTTTACTTTTTTCGTCATGCTGAACTTGTTTCAGCATCTTTCCTTCCGATTATAAAACTATGAGTGATTATCCTAAGGCAAGTGCCTCTCTTTTGTGTCGCAATCAAAAATGAAAGAGAGTGATTACAATAGTATCTGCAGTCTCTCATTCACTTTCATTAAAGAAAAGTGAAAATTAATTAGACCATTCAGTCTATTTTTATATATTTGAATTGTGAATACCAGAGAAAAACTCGTTTCTACCACCTCTAAACTCATTCGAAAGAAGGGGTATTTCGGAACTGGTATCAACGAGATTTTAAAATCGGTTGAAGTACCAAAAGGCAGTCTCTATCATCACTTTCCTGAAGGGAAAGATCAGTTGATTCAAGAAGCCATTATGTATGGCGGTGAAGCTATGATGATGAAGTACGGGGAAGCCTTGAGGGGTAAGGATGCTACTGATGGATTAAGTGCTATGATCGATGTAATGGTCGATGAGCTCAGAAACTCTGATTTTGAGGATGCTTGCCCCATTGCGGCTGTTGCATTGGCGGCTGGAAACATTGATGAGAAGATTCGAAAAGCTTGTGATATAGTATTCAAAGGTTGGCAAAGTAATCTTTCTGGCTACTTGGAGCGAAGAGGGATTACCAATGCTGAGGAAAAGGCCAATGAACTTTATGCAATGTTCGAAGGTGGCTATGTGCTGAGTAAGGCGCACAAAGATTTGAACTACTTAGAAATGCAGAAGAAGTTTATCAAAGTAGTACTAGAGGCTTAAAAAAATTTGTAAATAAATAGACCGACTGGTCTGTAAATTTTTTGTTATGACAAAACTCAATAAAACACCCTTAGGTCAAAGGACGATTAGATTTCAGGATTGCGATCCTTATGGCCACTTGAACAATGCGAAGTACATCGATTACATGATCAATGTGCGAGAAGATCATTTGATGAATGAGTATGGTCTGAATGTCTTTGCTATGGCACAGATTGACAAGAGATCATGGCTCGTGGGCCATAATGAGATCGCTTATCTAAAACCAGCCAATGTCATGGAAGAAGTGGTAATTCAAACTGCCTTGATTGACTATACAGATAAATATGTAAAAGCTGAAATGGTAATGATGAATAAAGCGAAGTCGCATGTTAAAGCTGTGCTTTGGACAAAGTTCTATCACTTTGACTTTAAGTCAGGTCAGGGAGTCGAGCATCATGATGAGCTGTTAGGCTTATTCGATAATCTAAGAGTCGAAATAGATCAGGAGAACGTAGAGCAAAGAGCAAGATTTTTGGCACGTGAACTCAAAGGCTCAGTGCCTGTACAGTAACACTCTTCTTATTCATTTGAGTAGAGTTTGGCTAAAAAGAAAGGCCGTCATATGGACGGCCTTTCTTCGATTATCAGCTTGTGTTCTTTCTAGTATGCGCTACTTGCTGCAGCGGCTCTTACTTTCGGTGGAAGTGTTTTGTCGATAGCGCTTTTGAAGCTGTCGTCATAAATGATGAACATCCAATCCTTATACTTCGGATCAGACACACCCACCAGGAATTTTTCTCCTTTAACATTGATATAGCTTTCGGCACGATTGTACTCCACATTTTCCTTACCAAAACTACTTTCGATAGATGGTACCAAGAGTGCGGCAATACCCTTAAGGTCGTCCGTATTCAATGGCAGGGTCATATCCATATTGTATTTGATCATGGCATACTTGATATCACCATCTGCAGGAATGGCTTTCTTGCTGACCACATCAAAGCTGTTGAATTTCAATTCGATACCCGCTTGTTCTAGCAAGCTAAAGACCTGAAACATGCTTTTCTTATTGGTGTGTTCGAACAGTTCAGGATAGATATAATCCAATACCTGAGTGTATTTTTTAGTCTTGATCAAGTCCAGGAAATTGCCAGTTCTTTGATCGATGGCTTGAATATCTTTGGTGCTGAGCTCTTGGGCATTCAAGCCAACCACACCCATTGTTAGTACTATACTTAATATTATCTTTTTCATAAGTCTATTTTGGTCCCTTATCCTTTGACGTTCCACTTTCAACTTTTGTAAACATCTGAAAGTTTTGAGTAGCTAACCAAAAACCGTTCCCTTGTTTGTAAACGTCTCTATTTTTTTGCCAAAGACCATCAAAATAGTAGACACCACAGCCAAGTTGCAAGGCATTTTTAGAATAAAGTGTTTTCCGATGTGGTGGGGAATCTATCCACCCCTGTACCAAATGATCGGCCAATTGTAAGTAGTTTCCGAACGATCGGCCACCAACTGCAGAAATATTCTCACCAATTCTCGGGTTTTTAACCCCTGCCAATTTTGCCCTGTTGATTGGGCTCTTGCGTTTTCTTTCTTTTTTATTGATATGATCAAAGAAATCCTTCTTTGCCATGCTAATCGAGTGATTCCAGGCCATGATTTCCAGATTGGGTTGATAGGTCAGTATACCAAGGCCTTGTTCTATTCTGGCTTCATTGGTGACAAAGAAGACTGCTGCATTCAATACTTTATAGTCGATGTTTTTTAAGTCAAGTGACTTATTAAAGAGTTTAAAATCTCGAAAGTTGTCATCATTTAGAGTCTGATAGTACTCATCCTTCCACTTCCTTTGGCCAAAGGATAAAGTGTTGAAGGCAAAGGCAAACAAGATCAGTACTAAGACCTTTTTCATGATTGAGTGTACGCAGATGACAGAGGCGGGTTGAAGATATGATGAAATAGACGAATTCTCGTATTTTTGTTAGAACCAACGCTTGAGCCTTGTTCAAATTACCTAAAAGTGCTGTCCTTTCTTTTCTAGTCTTGCTTATTGTTCTTTTCGGCTGCGCGGGCAATACGGCTAAGACCAAGAAGATCGACTTAGTGGTTCAGACCGCAAGGTCTTATACTGGGACTCCTTACAAGTTTGGGGGAACAACACGGGTTGGAATTGACTGTTCAGCGCTTATTCTTCATGCCTATCGCAGTGTAAACATCAAAATGCCTCGGGTATCTCAAGATCAGGCTAAAAGCGGAGTCAAGGTAAAACTGAAAGAATTGAAGCCGGGAGACCTTGTCTTTTTCGCTACTGGCAAGAGCAAAAGAAAAGTGACGCATGCAGGGATCGTAACCGCAGTGAGAGGAAGAGGAGATATCCGATTTATACATTCCTCTACTTCATTAGGTGTTACGGAAAGCAATCTATATTCTCCCTATTATATGAAGCGTTTTCTTAGGGCAAGAAGAATCCTTTGAAATCAATAAACACCAACTTATATTTGCCGTCCCTTCCAAAGTGAGAGCTTCGGAATAGAAAGGTCTGTTAGACCGGGTTGCAACACCTTCGCTAAAGCTTCGGTGTTTAATAGGGGATTAGCCTGTCTGCCGACAGGCAGGCTCAGCTGGCTAGAGCGTCCCGAGGCATAGCTCGGGAAGGTCACCGGTTGACAAAAAAGATATTACTGTTCTTAAAAGTAAGAACAGATTAAATCAAATGAGGGATTAGCCTGCCTATCGGCAGATAGTCTCAGTTGGTTAGAGCATCCCGAGATATTGCTCGGGAAGGTCACCGGTTGACAGAAAAGTATTACTGTTCTTAAAAGTAAGAACAGATTAAATCAAATGGGGGACTAGCCTGCCTGTCGGCAGGCAGGCTCAGCTGGCTATAGCGTCCCGAGGCATTGCTCGGGAAGGTCACCGGTTGACAGAAAAGTATTACTGTTCTTAAAAGTAAGAACAGGTTAAATTAAATGGGGGATTAGCCTGCCTGTCGGCAGACAGGCTCAGCTGGCTAAAGCGTCCCGAGGCATAGCTCGGGAAGGTCACCGGTTGACAAAAAAGATATTACTGTTCTTAAAAGTAAGAACAGATTAAATTAATGGGGGATTAGCCTGCCTGTCGGCAGACAGGCTCAGCTGGCTAAAGCGTCCCGAGGCATAGCTCGGGAAGGTCACCGGTTGACAAAAAAGATATTACTGTTCTTAAAAGTAAGAACAGATTAAATTAATGGGGGATTAGCTCAGCTGGCTAGAGCGCTACACTGGCAGTGTAGAGGTCACCGGTTCGACTCCGGTATTCTCCACAACAAGAGCCTCGATGTATCGGGGCTCTTTTGGTTTATTATGGTTGAGTTTTATGTCTATATCATCTATTCTGAATCTCGTAATCGATATTATGTCGGGAGTTGTGACAACCTGACTAATCGTTTGGCAGACCATAATGCTGGTCGATCTAAATATACCAAGAGTGGTAAGCCGTGGGTTTTGAGGTACTCAGAAATCTATTCTTCCCGTGGTGAGGCAAGAAAGCGTGAGGCTGAGATTAAAAAGAAGAAATCAAGAAGGTATATAGAATACCTAGTTAACTCGGCTGGCTAGAATGTCCCGAGGCATTGCTCGGGAAGGTCACCGGCCTGCCTGCCGCATATAGTTTCGACTCCAGTATTCTCCACAAAAAATGCCCCGATCGGGGCATTTTTTATATCACTTGATATTAAATCAAAACTATTCTTTCACAATTTTATAGGTCAGTTTAATGATTTGATCAGTAAACATACCATTGGCACCCTGTCCTCCAGGAGCACCACCTCTTCCACCAGCACCGCCACGGCCACCAGCGCCACCTCTTCCGCCTGCACCACCGCGACCACCGCCTCCAGCTCCACCACGACCTCCGCCTGCACCAAATCCAGCGCCACCTCGGCCACCACCAGCGCTCTGAGGCATGTCAATGCCGTTGACTCGGATGTTAATATTCAAATCCTTAGATGTGATTTTGTCCCAGTCCATGCTAGCACCATAAAGTTCTTCCAAAGGGATTCTCAATTCATAGTTGAGAACAGGTTGTTCGACACTGTCATCAAAGGCCAATGCAGTTTGAATGCCTTCCATCTCACTCAAGAGAATTTGTCCGTTTGAAGCTGAAAAGCCCTTAAGCTTGGCTTCATTTTTAGTTTCAAGCAGGCCTTGCATTCTGGCTTTCATTTGAGCTGCTCTGTCAGCACCGCCACCTGCCTGACCGCCTTGTCTTCGCTGTCCTCCACGACCACCGAATCCTCCCTGACCTCTTTCGGCTTCCAAGGGGAACTCGAGTTTCGCATTGACTTTGGGTTTGGTCTTGGCCTTGAAGCTGATTTCCATTCCTGCCGATAGCATTTTTGTAATGCTTGTTTGATTGTCGGCCTGAAACAGAATGTATAGGTATTCATTGTCGTTTCGGATGGCCGTTGTAAGCTTGGTATTCTTGTCTACTTTTAATTCAGTCTCGAGCCAGTCAGATGACTGTCCATCGATTGTGGCTTCCTGGCCATTAATGACGCCCACCGTTGTGCAAAATAGGGCGAGGGTAATAATTTTTCTCATGAGGTTATAGTTTAACCTTGTTTGGACAGATTGGAGTGTTGAAGGTTTAAACGTTTTCATTCAAGGTCACGATTTTCAAGTGGATGGCCAATAATAATCAATGAAATACGAATTAGGCCACCGACTTTAATAGTTATGATAATGTCATTTCGAACCCAATTCATCAGGAAGAGAAACCTTAACTGTCCAGAAAGTAAGTAGCGTTCTAACTGTTATAATGGGTCCGCACTACATTGCGAACCAGGTGCGTATGTTGATGAAGATACTTCGGCAAGCTCAGTATAGAAAAGAGGGCTGACTGGTGAGCCGTCCGACCGCTTAAAGCGGTCAGAGGGAGATAATTTGTATTCGAGGGAGTATTATTACTCTGTATTAGCACGTCATTTCTCTCCCGATTCATCGGGAGAGAAACCTCAACCATCTTGAAAGTCAGACTCCTTAGAGGTTGTAGTTACGGCCCCTTAGGTGGAGAATTTTTGGCCAATTTTCTGGGTAACTAACTGATCATAAGGGCTTGAACTACTTTAAGCCCAATTTCTCCAAAAGTATTCTAATTTAATTTTAAAAGAACTGTTAATTTATTGTAATATATAAATATTGATGAACGGTTTTGTTCTTATCAAATAAACTTCTATAATTGGTGAAGCTAATAATTTTTATAACTATTAATGGTGGAATTATTACTGTTTTGATAAGTTATATTATCTGATTTTGACCATCATTAGGTTAGGTCAGATGTTTTTTTTAATTCTCAATCAATAGGTAATGCACAAGTTTAATTTTTTAGTTGCTATTCTGACCTTGTTTACAATGAGTCTATCTGGTCAGACGCACATTGATCAGAATGGTATCAAGTCTTCGGTCGTCTCAAACCTCAATGCGAACGCAACGCAGGCAAGAAGGTATGAAGTTGCCACAATCGGTTACAACTCCCGTCATTGGCAGTATTCTGGGACGATAATTATAGAATTATGGCATACCTACTATGGAACTGGTTATGAAAAGTACCATTTAGAAGTAGGTTATGGACAGGGTGCAAACAATACTCAACCAGAGCTTCAACTTGTTGAATCAGAAGGTCTTTATCACAATGCTAAAATTTCTTTGGGAACGGCCATAGCTTCTGGAACTACCTATGGTGGGTACGATAATATGCACCTGCCTGTCTATGTTGACGTAAGGTACTATTCTAGATATCGTGTGAAACTGACTTATCAGCAAACGCGAGTCTCTTCCAATCCAAACAAGGATCAAATCACCATCCATGAATCTCCTGCCGGTACTGATATTCCGGATTTCACTCCGGACCTTGTTAATAATGTAGTCAGGGGAGACCTAAGGGTTGAAAATGTAGCGACTTTTAATAACCCCTCATATGACAAGAAAGCAAGGTTCTTAAGAACGGGCGGAAAGGCTACATCAATAGAAAAAGACAATGTCTCTATCTATTTCTACAATGAAGTGGATCAAATAATCATGTCTAGGTTCTTTGATAATGGAGACATCAGGATAGGAAATAATGCCATTGTCGATGGCAACATCGAATCTAAAAAAGTAAAAGTCACCTCTGATCCTGGTTCATTCCCTGACTATGTCTTTAAACCTGATTACAATCTCAGAAGCCTTTCTGAGTTAAACTCATTCATCAAGGAAAATGGTCATCTCCCGAATATTCCCAAGGCAGAAAAGGTGGAAACCGATGGTCAGGACTTAGGCCTCATCCAGCAAAAACTTTTAGAAAAGATCGAGGAGCTCACACTCTATGCGATAAAAGCGGATTTGGAGAAGAATGATCTCGAAGCGAAGGTAGAGCTGCTGTTAAAACGAATTGAAAAATTAGAAAAGAGCAATAATGAATAAGCTATTGATAAGTGTATGGGTGCTGTGCTGCTTTGTATCTATTCCGACCAAGGCCCAGAATCTTTTGAATTTGGATGGCTGGACAGTCGGGACGGGCAGTACAACTGGTTTTAGTCAAAATGGCGCTACATCAGAAAATACCCGTGAATGGGGTATCGGTCCACATGGGGAAAGGGCAATATTGTGGAAGGCCAGTCCTGGCTCTTCTAGTAATGCCGATGGTGGGTGGGTCTCAAGTTATCGCCCTATTGATCATTCAAAGATGTACCGAGTCTCGGTCTGGATAAAAAAAACCAATTCAAAAGATGGATATTCTTATTTGGGTTGTTATGGAGGAGGGGCTTCGGTTACTACGCTCGCTGGGTCTCCAAATTCAAATCCATATTTCTGGGTCAACGATCCTCCTATTCTTGATAGATGGTATCTCATTGTAGGTTATGTTCATGGTAGTGGAGACGCATCTACCACGAACTATGGTGGTATTTATGATGGAGAAACAGGGGAGAGAGTTTACGGTATAACTGACTATAAATTTCAAACATCAACCACCAGTCTGGCGCATAGGTCCTATCTCTATTACGATACAAATACCTCAGACCGACAATATTTTTATGCTCCAAGAATTGATGAAGTCAACGGTAATGAACCGAGCATTGCCGAATTACTTGGACTGACTCCACAAAGCTTAGATCAACTTACCGTAGGCACCGATGACCTCCCTTCTGGCTATAAGCTTTCAGTAGGTGGAGATGCCATTATGGAAAAGGTAAAAGTTCAAGTCGAAACGGCATGGCCTGATTATGTTTTCGATAAAAACTATCCTCTGAAGAGCATTGAGGAGTTAAAAAAGTTTATCGCTGAGAAAGGACACTTGCCTGGTCTTCCTTCAGCCTCCGAAGTCAAGGCAAACAATCAAGACCTGGGTCTAATCCAGCAAAAACTATTAGAAAAGATTGAGGAGCTAAGCCTCTATACCATAGCCCAAGAACAGAAACTGAAAGAACTGACTGACCTAAATACCGAAAACACAGTCCTTAAGTCCAAATACGCAATACTTAATACGCAGTACTCACTACTCTCTACCCAATACAAAGCGCTTTTAGCCCGAATCGAAAAACTTGAATCCGCATCTAATGACAATAAATAAACCATACCCATCGATGAGAAATTTAGTATTGACATTTGTCGCATTGCTTGTTGCGAACTTCTCATTCGCACAAGAAGTTCCTAATGTAATTCCTCCTTCACCAGAAGCAGCCTCTTTGTTGAGCTTCGGTAATACAGGGGTGAATTTTTATACCGGTCAACCCAGCTTTTCGGTACCCATTCACACCGTATCAGTTCGAGGCTTCCAATTTCCTGTAAGTCTCAGTTATAGTAGTTTTCAAGGGATCAATATTGAAGCAGTTGCTCCTTGGGTAGGAATTGGTTGGAGTCTTAATGCTACAGGAACCGTTTCCAGAACGATTAGAGGACTAGCCGATGACATGGATGGGGAAGGTTACACAGAACTAAATGATTTTGACATTTTTGATACTACAATTCCAAGTAATACCCTAGCCAAGTATGGAAAGAATGAATTGGATGGGGAGCCTGACAAATTCACTTATAGTGTTAATGGATTAAGTGGTTCTTTCTTTTTGGATCGTGATGGAAATATCATTAGTAAGACAAAAACAAATGATAGTATATCTTATAACTCAACTCCAGGAGGCTTAATCGACTATTTCACCATTATAGATAAAAACGGTATCACTTATCTCTTTGAAGAAAAGGAACGAACCATTTCTATAGGCCTGGGACAGCCTACTGCGAACTCACTAAGCCCTGTTACCTCATGGTATTTAACCTCAGTATTGGACCCTTCTGGCAATGAATTAATGAATCTCAGTTACTACGAAATGTGTGATAACTGTAGTTATGGATCTTATCGTTTTTGCTCGAATTGTACACTGAGTACACCGACATATACCACCTTATCTCCAAGATTAGAGACCGAGGGCACAATTCCTTTTAATCCCAATAGTGATTTGACCTATACCCGCAATTATGTTACGGCCAAAAGAATAAAGCAAATAACCTACCCGGGCGGATTCATAAATTTTCAGATTTCTGCTAATACCAGACTTGATTACACCAATGACAAATACCTCGATTATATTGATATTTCAGATGGTGATAGTAGTCGAATCAAGAGGTTCGATTTGTCCTACAGCTACTTTGACGCCAATGATCCAGATGGTGAGGTGCCGATTAATTCATCTCCGTCTAGCCTTTTATTCTTAGGAGGCCAGGAGATTGGTGATTTTGAACGAAGATTAAAATTAGATCAAGTACAGGAACTGGATGGTGGCTTGGTGAACAGCCTTCCGCCCTACCAATTCCAGTATAATATGGATTATAAGCTTCCGGATCGCTATAGTTTTGCCAAGGACCATTGGGGTTTTTATAATGGTCAAGATCAGAATACTTCTCCAGAACCAAATTATTTAATAAAGGTATTTGATGTTTCCTACAACGAGTTATACTACGAATTTGGAACGGCTAATAGAGAAGCGTATGCTGACTACACCAAGGCTGGCGTTTTAGAGAAGGTTACCTATCCTACAGGTGGCCATACTACTTTTGAGTTTGAGGGGAATACAGCGGTTTCAGATGAATTAGACAACCCATGGACTCCAGTTGCACCCATAGACGTTCCAGTAAATGGCACCGATGTCTACTTCAACACTACATTGGTCAATCAAGTATTTACTCCTCTAAGTATTAGTGGAGTGGTATCACCCCAAGGAAGTGGTTGCACGATTACCGGTGCAGTGTATAAAACCGGGGACCCAGCACCGCTGGAGACGTTCACCATGCTACCTGAATCTGGAGCTAATACGCACTCTGCATATTTAGTTGGGGTTGTCAAAGAATCGGGTTCTTATTACATCAAGCTCAATTTTCAAACGAATTGCACCACTTATCAGCCGAATGATAAGCTTCAGCTGAGATTTTCAAATGAAACTGCTTTGGTTAATAAACCTGTGGGCGGCTTAAGAGTCAAGTCCATAACGGACCATGATGGTGTTTCCAGCACCAATGACATTACAAGAAATTTCTATTACAATACTTCGGGAGAAACTGGCAACAGCACTGGTAGAATTGTAAATGCGCCAAATTATGCCTTTCAACGGGCCGATGCTGGTGGTCCTGGAGCTCCAGATGTTGTGCCGTTTGGCATTATGCGCATAATGAGGTCTCAATACCCTCTAATGACCACTAATGGCTCATATGTCGGCTACGGGAAAGTCACAGTAATGACCCATGAGGGTGAGGAAACAGGTAAGAGCACTTATGAATTTACCACCGCAGAAAGGTATCCAGATTTTTATGACGGATATTATCGCGACTCCCTATCAGGTGAGGCCTTTTTCGACTTGGGTGTGGCAGGAGTACATGAAGTATATCCTTTTCCGCCTAGAGATGAAAGGGACTTCCTAAGGGGTCTTTTAAAGAAACAAACAGATTATCGTTGGGCTGGAACCCATTATGAAAAAGTACGAAGTACTGAGAATCAATATGCTATGACTTTCGGTCTACCGGGATTTGAAAACATCGATTTCCCTGAGGGCATGAATGTACAGTTAGACTATCAAATAGGTGATTCTCATACCTTGCCATATGTCAACCAGACCTGGCAGTATGCTAAAGGAATTGCCTCCAAAAATTACTATGATACCGACCCTACAGTACCGACCCGGGTTGAACTCAAATACTACAATATCTATGCAGGCAGAGTAGACTTAGAAAAAACAACCACACGGCAGTATGCCTTAGGTGATACAACACAATACATTGAAACAATCAGCCATAATTATTGGGACGATCTGGCGGATGAGTACTTCAACGTCTCTAGGACTCAAACTGTGGATAGTAAGGGCGATACGCTAGAATCCCGAAGCACTTTTGTCTACGACAATCCTACCTGGCTGAACGCTACAGTCAAAGCTGCCTTAGAGGATAAGAACATGCTGAACACTGTACTTGAGCAGGAATCCTATGAGGCGGGGGTTAAACTAAGCACTTTAAGAAACGGCTACAGCACATCGGTCAGCACTTATATGCCTTCAGAAGTGAGTACGGCCAAGGGAGCAAATGCACTGGAGACAAGGGTAAGATATCATAAGTATGATGTCTATGGCAATCCAATAGAGGTATCTCAGGAAGATGGAATGCATATCACCTATATCTGGGGCTACAACAATACGCTTCCTGTTGCAAAAATTGATAATGCCACTTACACAGACGTAGTACTGGCACTTGGGTCTACACCAGATTTAGGTGATGGTGGGCTTTCTCCTACTCAGGAGCAATCGCTTCGCAATATGTCGGATGCCTTTGTCACCACAATCGATTACCATTGGGGAATTGGCATCAAATCACAAACCGATCCAAATGGATTAACAACCACCTATGAGTACGACTCCTTCGGTCGACTGAAGTGGGTAAAAGATCCCGATGGAAATATCATTAATGCATACAAATACAACTATAAAGGACAATAAGCATGAGCACTATGAAAATGAATAAAACGACTAACCAATACAGCTCAATTTTGGCACTCATTTTTATTTGTCTGATCTGTATGTCAACTGAGGCTTTTAGTCAAAATGGAAAGGCAACTGAAAGGCAAGTCACCGGTACTTGGACCATGGACTTAGGTAAGTCAAAGTCGAGGATGACTCAGGACAAAAGAAGCGCCCTTAACGACCTGGATGCTCAAACACGGAATCGAATTGAATCAAAGTATAAGAACCGTGAACTCATCTTCCGGAAAGACAAAACTTTCTCCATGATCATTAATGGAGATGAAGTAATCACTGGTGATTGGAAAATTGCACCCAATGGAAAGCGGATTGTGGTGGTTCCAGAAAGAGGAGAGAACTATCGATACGATATCGTCTCAATAAATGCTAACCGACTTCGGATTAAACCGAGGGTTAAAAGCGAAAATAATTTATTGTTTCCCGAATGGCACCTAGTCAAAAAATAAACCACGTCAGATGATAGCATTTAGAAGAATTACTATGGAAAAAGATATTAGAACGAAAGTGCTTGCTTTCTTGACAATACTGGTCTTATCCTCATTCAGCGTCTTTGGTCAAGGGCCTGGCGGTGGAGGTGGTGGAGGAACCATGTCTGGTAGTGGGAGTGTATTTGTTAATACCTCAGGAACCTATACCATTACGCCTGATCCAGGTTCTGGAAGTATCACAAGTGCTTCTTGGAGCATAACAGGTGGTATTGGTAATGTAACAAATGCCAGCAATACACAGGCTACGGGTAACTGGACATCCACAGGTACAGGTACCATTAGGGCTTTCGTTACTTTCTCCAACGATCCATCTAACGATTACATCGTTTTCAAATCAGTGACAGTTAATGCTGTACCACCAACTACTCCAAATGCTAATCTGGCGGTAGTCACAACTAACTGCGGAAGTTCTGTTTTGACATTTACTCCTCCTTCTTTACCATCTGGAGTGTCGTGGTATTGGCAATCGAGTACTGGTGGAACCAGTACAGCCAGTGGTAGTGGATTTACCATAACTGCAACGGGTTCTTATACTTATTACTTAAGAGCATATGATTCAAACACCCAACTCTGGAGTAGTGCATCTGCTGGTGTTCCAGTAACGGTTTATTCAGACTTGGCCGCAGGAGCGATTTCCGGTGCACATACTATATGCTATAATGGAGATCCCAATGCTTTGGGGAGTAGCTCCAACGCCAGTGGATGCTATGGTACTTTGGCTTATCAGTGGCAGATTTCAACAAATAATAGCAGTTGGAGTAATATAAGTGGAGCCACAAGTAGCACTTATAACCCACCAGCTGGGTTGACTAGCAGTAGATGGTACCGAAGAAGAGTTTCTGCCAATGGAACAACTAAGTATACTTCTAGTGTAAAGGTTACCGTTTTACCTGCCTTAACGGCTGGGTCTATTACTGGCGCACAAACCATATGCTATAATGGTGACCCTGGAACGTTAACTACTACAGCCGGTGCAAGTAATGGCTTGAATGGTTATTCTTACCAATGGCAATACTCGACCAATGGTTCGAATAACTGGACTAATATTAGCGGTGCCACAGGTACAAGCTATAACCCACCCTCAGGTTTGACAAGTAATAGATGGTACCGCAGAAGGGTAATTTCATGTGGTCAAACGAAGTATACATCAAGTATCAAGGTGACTGTACTCCCAGCTTTAACAGCCGGAGCTATCAATAATGCTCAAACAGTTTGTTACAATGGTGACCCTTCGACATTGGGTAACGCTACTCCTCCGACCAACGGCCAGGGAGGCTATATATATCAATGGCAGTATTCCAACAACGGTTCTAGCGGTTGGACTAATATTGGTGGTGCTGTGAGCAGTACTTATAACCCACCATCAGGTTTAACATCGGATAGATGGTATCGCAGACAGGTACAGTCTTGTGGACAAACCAAGCAGACATCAGCAGTGAAAGTAACTGTTTTGGCACCACTAAATGCAGGTGCCATTAATGGAGCAGAAACGATCTGCTATAATGGCGACCCAGGTATTTTAGGGAACGCCACCTCTCCTTCTAACAGTACTGAGGGCTATTCATACCAGTGGCAATATTCTACCAATGGCTCTAGTGGTTGGACTAACATCAGCGGTGCAACGAGCAGCACTTACAACCCGCCTTCAGGTTTAACAGCTAGCAGATGGTACCGAAGAAGAGTACAATCTTGTGGACAGACAGCTTACACAGCTAATATTAAGATTACGGTGCTTCCACAGTTAAATGCCGGAGCCATCAACAATGCTCAAACGGTTTGCTATAATGGGGACCCATCAACTTTGGGTGAAGCCACTCCTCCGACCAATGGACTGAGTGGCTACTCCTATCAGTGGCAAATTTCAACGAATAACAGTAGCTGGAGCAATATCAGTGGTGCCACTAGCAGTACTTATAACCCACCATCAGGTTTAACAGCCGATAGATGGTACCGCAGAAGGGTAATTTCTTGTGGGCAAACAAAGTACACTTCCTCGGTGAAAGTCACGGTGCTTCCACAACTGAATGCAGGTGCCATCAATAATGCACAAACGGTGTGTTATAATGGAGATCCTTCAACTTTGGGTAATGCTACTCCACCTTCTAATGGTCAGGGAGGTTACTCCTATCAATGGCAAATCTCAACCAATAATAGTAGCTGGACAGACATTAGTGGTGCTAACAGCAGTACTTATAATCCGCCAGGAGGTATGACGGCCGATAGATGGTATAGGAGAGAGGTGGTCTCTTGTGGACAAACAAAGTATACCTCTTCAGTCAAAGTCACAGTATTAGATCCACTGGTAGCGGGAACCATCGGAGGAGCCCAAACCGTATGTGCCGATCAGCTGCCAGCAACCCTGACCAATACAGCCAGTGCGACTGGTGGTAATACCATTACCTACCAATGGCAATCATCTCCTAATGGTAATAACAGCTGGACTAATGTAGGCACAGGATTAACCTATACCCCAGGTGTGCTTAGTGCGGATACTTGGTATAAAAGAATAGCAACTACTTGTGGAACATCACTTTCCAGCAATATTGTGAAAGTAACTGTGAATCAACTAGTGGGTGCGGTATCTATCTCAGGCAACACTTCAGACAAGTGTCAGGGAGATAGTCCAGTTGACTATAATGCAACAGCAGCCAATGCCACCAGTTATAGCTGGTCAATTACGCCAGCAGCAGGAAGTATCAACTCTTCGGGAACAGTAACTTGGAACCCAGGATTCCACGGCCAGGCAACCATCACTGTGATAGCTTCAGGAACAGGCAGCTGTAATACAACTACAGATAATGTAACGGTGACAGTGAATCCGACTATCGGAGCGGTTTCTATTACTGGAAATACTGCTGACAGGTGTGAAGGCGGAGGTACCACAGACCTTGGAGCTACTGCTGCTAACGCCACCAATTATAGTTGGACGATTTCAACCACACCATCCAGTAGTACCACTATCAATTCTAGTACAGGACTAATCAACTGGGATGCTAACTTCCAGGGAACGGCCAATATCTCGGTAGTCGCATCTGGTCCGGGGAATTGTAATACTACCAATGCCAGTACAACCATTACGGTGAATCCGACTATTGAGGCAGTGACCATTACAGGAGACAATGCCGATCGATGCCAAGGAGAAGGCTTTACCAATTTTGATGCTACTGCTGTCAATGCAAGTAATTATACCTGGTCAGTATCGCCATCCAGCGCAGGTACTATCGATACAGCCAATGGCGATCTGGTTTGGGACTCAAGCTTCCATGGCACCGCTACGATTACGGTTGTAGCCTCAGGTGCTGGTAACTGTAATACCACAACAGATAATATTTCAGTAGTTGTTCATCCAATTGTGGGTGATGTCACCATTACGGGAGGTCTCAGCGCACGCTGGCCGGGTAGCAATACTACAGACTTTAATGCCTCGGCAAGCAATGCGAGTACCTATACATGGTCCATCATTCCGGTCAGCGCAGGAACCATCAATAGTTCGGGTATCGTCACCTGGGATGCTGACTTTATCGGAGATGCCACCATATCTGTGACCGCATCAGGCAACTGTAATAGCACCACTGATACACATACGGTGACTACTGCAGAAGCAGATATACAGGTTGTAGGAAGCACCATTATCGATGTTGGAGACGAACTCTTACTATCGGCAGATGATACTTATACCACCTACACCTGGAAGAAAGGCTCTACTACAGTAGGTTCGGGAAGCACGTATACAGCTACCTCAACAGGAAGCTATACCCTGACCATTACCAAATCGGGTGTCAGTGGAAGTTATACCACAGCTCCGATTACAGTAACGGCTCCAAATGGATTCGATCCGGGAGACGAAAACTATGTAATGTCTACTTCGGTGCTTATTGCGGGGGTTGATAGCCAAAGCGAGATAGACACATTGACCAGCAACAACCGAAGCATTAGCATTCAGTATGCAGATGGTCTCGGTAGAGGCGTACAAGTGGTCGGCTATGAAGCCGCACCGGATAAGTCCAACATCGTTCAGTCCATGACTTACGACAAATACGGAAGACAAACCAAAAGCTATCTTCCATTTGTGGTGACCGATAATGCAGGCTTATTCCAACATAACCCTACCGGTACATCGATTTCTGGTTATACAGTCAGTCCGCAGTATCAGTTCTATCAGGGGACATCGAGTGTAGCCCAGGATGTAGCTCCATATGCAGAGTCCATTCTCGAGAACTCTCCATTGGGCCGGACCCTAAAACAAGGTGCGCCTGGTGCTGCATGGCAACCCGTTGAAGGGTCCAGTACAGATAAGGTAGTGCGCATGGCTTACGAGATCAACCCAGCCAATGACGTAAGGTTCTACGAAATGGTCGCCAATAGCCCGGCATCTATTAATCCTAGTGGTTATTACGATGCTGGCGAGTTGTCCATTTCGGTGGCACAAGACGAAGAGGGTAACGAGACAGTAGAGTATACAGACAAAAAGGGTCAAGTAATAGTCAAAAGAGTGTCTACCGGAGATACCAACAATCCATATGCAGAAACCCAATATGTCTATGATGAATATGGCAACTTGCGCGTGGTACTGCCTCCAGAAGCGAATAAGGATATAGCTGCTAATAGCCTTAACCTTGTTCCTTCAGGATATTCCTTGGTTGGAACGGACTATACCGTCACCACTTCCAACTATACTGGAGGCTCATATATGTATGCCGATGGCGCATCGGTGACAGTAGATCCCGGAGTTACGCTTGATCCTGGAGCCGAGATTGTTCCATTCACTATGGGTGGAGATTTCCTTAGCCAATGGGCGTTCCAGTACAAGTATGACGATCGTAACCGCATGAGCGAGAAACGTGTGCCGGGCAGTGGCTGGGTCTATATGGTCTATGACAAGTTAGACAGACTAGTGGCTACGCAAGACGCAGAGCAAAGACTCAATAACCAATGGACCTTTACTAAGTATGATGTATTCAGCCGACCGGTATTAACAGGTTTTTATATCAATCCTGCTTCTAGCCAAGCGGCCATGCAAGCAGTGGTTGATGGTTATAGCAACCTATACGAAGAGATAGGATCAAGTGTACTCGGGTATACCAACAATGCTTTCCCAAGTACAACCAATGTCAATGATTATCTCACGGCTACTTATTATGACGACTATAATGACCTGCCGTCAGACTTCACCTTTAGCTATACACCAGAATTGGGTAACGGAACAAACAATACCGCTGTCAAAGGACAGGTAGTGGGTAGCAAAACGAAAGTATTGGATGGTACGAATACCTGGTTGAAAAGTGAGGTTTACTATGACGATCGCTATCGTGTATTACAAACCGTTGCCGATAGTCACTTAGGAGGTACCGATCGCAGCACAAGCAAGTATGACTTTGTGGGTCGCGTGTTGGAAACGAAGACTACCCATGATGATGGTACCGTTTCGGCCGATGTAGTAATCGCTGAAACCTTCACTTATGACCATGCCAGTAGATTGTTGGAAGCCACACATAAAGTGGACAGCGATCCAGCCATTACCATGGTGAAAAATGAGTACAACGCCTTGGGTGAATTGATCGACAAAAAGCTTCACTCAACTGATGGGGGCTTGAACTTCGAGCAATCCGTAGACTACCGATACAATATCAGAGGCTGGTTAGAACGTATCAATGATGCGGACCTTTCCGACAATGAGAACGATTATTTCGGGATGGAACTCGCTTATAACAATACCCTATCGGGTATTACTAGCACGGCAATGTTTAATGGCAATATCAGTGCAGCAAAGTGGAGCAATATCGCCAGTGGAGGACAGTTGCAAAGTGGCTATGCCTACAGTTATGATAACCTAAACCGATTGACCGGTGCAGATTATCATGAAAAGGAAAGCAGCTGGTCTGATAAAACAACTTTCGATGTCAATAATTTGACCTATGACCTGAATGGTAATATCGAGAGCCTCAGGAGATATGCTACCAATACGACACTAGCGATGGATCACTTGAGCTATAGCTATGTGGGCAACCAGTTGCAAGCCGTTACGGATAGTGGTAATTCAACAGATGGTTTCAAAGATGGTAATACCTCCGGTAATGACTATGCCTATGATGACAATGGCAATATGATCAGTGATGCCAATAAGGACATCACCGATATCAGCTATAATCATTTGAACCTACCGGAGACAGTAACCTTTACGGGAGGTCGTAGCATCACCTATACCTATGATGCAGCAGGTATTAAGTTGGCGAAGAGCACCAATGACAATGGCACCATAAAGGTGACCGACTACAGTGGTGGCTTTATCTATGAAGATGATGAATTGCAGCAGATCGCACATGCCGAAGGTAGACTAAGACCTAAAGATGGTGGAGGTTATATCTATGATTATTACCTCAAAGACCATTTGGGTAATAGTCGTGTCACCTTTACCACAGAGCATGAGGAGGTCGTTTATCTGGCTACCATGGAAACTGCACATTCTGTATTTGAGGAAAGTACTTTCTTAAATGTGACGCTGCGCGAAACCAATGCAACGGCCAACTATACCCAAGACAATACTACCAATGAAGATCAGGTGGTACGTCTTAGAGGTAATGATACCAATAGACAGGTAGGGCCAGGCAAATTAATGCAGGTTATGCCAGGCGATAGTGTAGCCATGGAAGCTTTTGCTTACCATACCGGTACCTACTCAGACAATGGTGCCATTTCAAACACCAATGTATTGGCAAGCATTATTTCTATGGTCTCAGGTGCCGCACCAACCACGGTGGATGGTACCGTAATCCAAAGTGCCGTGAATACCAATAGTGCAGCCATCTTTGTAGGAGGTGACGGTAGTTCAGCCAGCCCAAGGGCTTACTTGAATTACATCCTCTTTGATCAGGACTTTAACTACTTAGATGCCGGTTTTACGCAGGTAAGTGGTACAAGTAACACACATGTGGCTGTAAACAGCAGCAAAACCATCAGTGAAAAAGGCTATCTTTATGTGTATGTCTCTAACGAGAGCAATACAAGTTTTGACGTGTTTTTCGATGACCTAAGGATCACCCATACCAAGGGTAAAATCATGCAAGAAGATCATTACTATCCTTTTGGGATGAATATTAATGCACTCTCTAGTACTGCGCCTTTAAGTAAGCCGAATACTTTTAATACTTTCCAAGGACAGGAAAAGGAGACTAGTTTTGATTTAGGTTGGTATGAATTCAAGTATCGAAGGAGTGACCCAAGTTTAGGAAGGTTCATTTCCGTTGATCCATTGGCAGAGAGCTATGTCTATAATTCTCCATATGCATTTGCAGAAAACCGAGTAGTTGATGGTCTAGACCTAGAAGGTTTGGAGTACCTAAGTTCAAAAAGCGCACATGTTTTTATTACTAATCAAGCAGTGAGTATTGATTATAGTAACCTGACAAATACTACTCAAAGAATTATTGCTTCGGTAAATCAAGATAGCAGAAATTGGGGAAGTAATTCCATAGGTGCAGATAATAGAGTCAGAAGCTTTGAAAGTGCTATTACTCCAGTTCCATCAGGCACGAGTAGGAGGCCAGAAGTAAATCTCAACATGGAGGGTGCTATGAAGCCAGTTGAGAATAATTTTACTTTAAGGATTGGTGTTGAAAAGAACAAACAAGGTGTTCCTGATCAAAGATATAAGCCAAGAGGAATAAGTTTAAACCCCGGGGCTTCCAGAGGTGGTCGTAATGTTTTTAGAGGTCTTGGCCTTTTGCAAGCTGCTGCGATGGCTTACTCAGAAGTTGAGAGGAATAACTATGCCACTGATCTGGCTGGTATAAGAGGAGATACTGACTTTGCTCTCAGGGCTATTTCAGATGTGCAAAGTGCGTTTGAAGCAGGAAAGATAGATTTTGGTAAGGATGTTAATAATTTACCTGATAATGCAAGGGCTATCATAGTTGAGTATTATTTATATAAAATCGCTAATTATGTATTAAGAGGAGACGATGGTGGTGATGAAATAGTGCGTAAGAATGGTGAGAAAGTATGGAATTCTGTGAAAGATGATGATAAAAATGATAACTGATGAACTTGGATAAGAAGGTGTTCAAAATCATTTTAGTCGGTGGGGCTTGTGGTCTGATAATGGCTTTCATTTATTTTAGGCAAACAAGACCTATTAACATCTTAGAGGAATTTGAGAAGCTGAGAGAACAACCAATTCAAAGTAAGTCAGGAGAACAACTGGCTGAGTACTATGTTAATGTTCGGAAAATAGACTCACTTTTATTGATTGATCAAGAGTCAGTTGCAATTGACTTTCTTAAAAATCTAGCTGATACTGCATCTCATCATGTTCAGGAGTACTTATTTAATATGGGAAAAATCCTGTATGGTCAGGGTGATTTTAATAGGGCACAACTCACTTTTTCAAGAGTTTTAAATGAGTATGACAAAGATCATATTAATGCGAGAGAGTGGCGTGCCTATTGTTTTATGCAATTTAAAGACTGTGACCTTGCTATGAAGGATGCGAGATATTTAGTTGAGTACGACTCTGCTTTTTTGGATAAATATGAAAGAATAAAGCAGAATTGTGACTCCATTGAAAGTCAAGTTGAGTAGCCCAATTAATCATCTCACCAGCTTAGACAAACCATTAGCCAAATAATAAATAAGCGGTAGTACGATCAATTATCTGGTTTTGCTAAAAAGATTAGAATAGAGATAATAGAGGCTGATTTAGGATCAGCTTCTTTTGTTTTTGGTAGGTACATAGGTGCCAAAGCTGTTGAGAAGAGTTATTATAACGTATTTAAAAGCCCTTTTTCATTCTAAGTGCGCCTGTCTGCCGACAGGCAGGATCAATTATCAGGTATGATAATTTAAATTCAGAATCGAATCTAAGTGTAGTTCCCCCTGGTCCTCACATACTGCCTAGTGCTCGCTTGCAGTGAGTACTGGTCTTATGTTACACTTGAAGTGTAATAATTGTATATCCTAAAATAGGTCCGCACTATAAGTGCGAACCAGTTCGACTAATGGACACAGCTCCTGCCTGTCGGCAGAGTGTAGATACAACAGCACTGGATGTAGTTCCTGTCTTTGGCAGGCGTAGAGAGAAATCTTAACCACCCAGCAAGTCAGACTTTGCATTAAAAATGAGAAAGCCGTCCGACCGCTTCAAGCGGTCAGACGGATCTGTTTTATCTTATTGTTCTTCCTTGCTAACAGACAGGGAAGGATACAACAGCACTGGATGTAGTTCCTGCCTGCCGGCAGACAAAGGGAGAAATCTAGTTAACCCATAAAGCAATGAGGAGATTCCGGACTGAATCCGGAATGACGATACGCCCCCTGGTCCTCACATACAGCCTAGTGCTCACCTGTCTGCCGACAGGCAGGCCTGTGGTGAGTACTGGTCTTATGTTACACTTGAAGTGTAATAATTGTATATCCTAAAATAGGTCCGCACTGCAAGTGCGAACCAGTTAGGGTCTACCTGTCGAGAGGTACAGGGTGAAATCTAATTATCACGTCAGGCAATGGGCAGATTCCTTCTCCCGATGAATCGGGATCGGAATGACGTTAGTGATTAGGAGGTTCAGGCCTAACCCCAGAATGACGATACGTTATGGTTTTACCATTCATATATTTTTGTAAATAATCTTTGATAAATCTGTCTTTTTCTGCCATATTTAATTAATGCGAAACCTCCTGATTTTTTTCATTTGCTGCTTACTTACTTCACCCGCCTTTGCACAAGAGTCATTACAGGACGAATCGCTGGAAATCAGCACACAATCACTGGAAAAGGCCAATAAAAAGGTTCAGAAAGAAATAGACAAACTCTCAAAGCGCTTGCGGAAAAGTGTCAGTGAACTCTACCCCGATTTGCCGGTAGACAAGGTAGATTCGCTGGTCAGCGCAATGGCCGCTAAAAAGGAAGCCATTCAAGGAGAAGCAAAAGACAGCGTAACCAATTACCTTCAAACCCTTAAGCAAGACCTGCTGGCTGACCTGAAAGAAACCCCGGAGAAACTTCCCGTGGCCGATAAGATCCGAGAAAGTGTGGAAAAACTTGAGGAACTCAAGCAAATGCAGGGACTTTTAAAGGACAAAGATCAATTGGTAGAGATGCTGGATGTTTCTGAAATCAAGAAACTGAACAAGCAGGTGGTTGACCTGAAGGGTTCTTTTGAAGAATATAAATCTCAGTTCGATGGGTGGGAAGACAAACTTTTAGAAGAAGTGACCAACCTGCCCCAGGCCCAATTACTGAAAGAACAGGCCGAAAAGATGAAAGCCTACAAACCCTTACCAGAAGGCTATCGCGATGATATGGGTCAATTCCAAACCAATGACTTTGTCAAAGAAAAACTAGAAGCCAAAGCCGAAGAGTTCAAGAAGATTGGCGAGACCACCTTGCAAGAGAAATTTGACCAGGCCCAGACGAAGATCACCGAGGCCAAACAAAAGTTTCCAAGCCTTGAAAGTCTGGAAGATGCACCTAAACGATACAACCCACATAAAGACAAACCCTTTTTGCAGAGGATCATTCTTGGAGGCAATCTTCAAGTCAATCGCCAAGAACCCGTCTCTGCCGATTTGTCTTTGAGTTTGACCTATCCTTTGGGACTCAAATCAGCCATTGGGGTATCAGGCGGTACCAGGGTTTTTCTGGAGAAAGCCAAAGTGGTTAGAACCCGGGACCAAGCCACTGGCTTCCGAGCCTTTTATCGACATACTCTTTACAAATCCTTTTACCTACAAGCCAACTACGAAGTCACCAAGCTGCGGACGGAAGATCTCAATGATAATCAGTTGGGAGAACAATGGGTGAAAACCGCTTTGTTGGGCATTGGCAAGAAGTTCACGATCGCCAAGAAGATTCAAATGAACTTCGGCCTATTCTACGACCTCTTCTTCGATGCTACCCAAAGCCCGAATGATCAGGCCTGGGTCATGCGATTAGGCTTTGACTTGAAAAAGGATAAGTAGGAATCAATTGGCTCCTGGATATGCAGGAACCTCTCTTTAAACTAAATAAATAACACATGATTAGATCAGTATTTCTTTCAGTAATCCTTCTATTCTCGGTTTTTGAATCTATGGCACAGGTCACCTCTTCCGTATACGTTAGAGGCACAGGTTATAATTACAGCCAATCACGTGTAGTAAAGGTAGGAGGGACAAATTATGCCGTTGGTGGTAGAGGTCTAACGCTAACAGTTCTAAATGCTTCAACACACGCCCATATTTCAACTGTTAAATACGATACATACGGTAGTTCGACTGACGCTAACAATCTGGCCGAAGCCCTTAACAAGTTAACCAGGGGTCAAATAGGAATGATCGCTTCTTATGATGCTTGGGAAAACAATGTCACTGAGAATTTGAAAAATGCAGCGAGAAGATTGGGTCTTTTTAAGCTTGGAGGTGGATTGGATGCCGGTTCCAGACGGCCCTACGCGGCAATTTTTAGAGGTTCAGGAACTTCGACAACCTCTAATCTTGAACCTAATCACATAGCTTATGAAGTAATGCAATCTGAAGATCATCAGGCTGAATATGCCACGATTGCCACATATCTAATTGATGATGCCTTTATTGGGAATAATTTGTCAAATGCACTGGTCTCTGGGGATGGTAATTTGGTGGGAGCGTCCATTTTGGTTGACAATAACAATCAGGTTGGAATTGGCACGAATGATCCTGCTTTTAAGCTGGATGTCAATGGAACTAGTCGTTTTACTCAAAAGGTGATAGTGGAGGATGATATCGAATCCAAAAAAGTAAAAGTTACCGCTACGCCAGGTTCCGTTCCCGATTATGTATTCAATCCCTCTTATGAGTTAAGAAGCCTGTCGGAAGTGGAGCTTTTTATCAAAAAGAACTCACACCTACCCAACATTCCCAGTGCCAAGGAAGTCGAGACCAACGGTCAGGATGTAGGAGATATGCAGTTAAAATTATTGGAGAAGGTTGAGGAGTTGACTTTGTATATGATTGAACTGGAAAAGACTGTCAAAAAGCAATCGGCTGAGATAAAGGCGTTGAAGTCTGAAAAGAAGCACCCCTAGCCACTCGCGTCACCCTGAACGTGTTTCAGGGTCTAGTGGAAGAATGGCCATCAAATTGATCCGTCCGACCGCTTCGAGCGGTCAGACGAAGATAATTTCTATTCGAGGGAGTATTATTATTCAGTATTATCACGTCATTTCGCCCCTATTCATCGGTAGATAAATTTTAACCACCCAGAAAGTCAGTAGTGTTCTAACTGTTAAAATGGGTCCGCACTACATTGCGAACCAGGTGCGTATGTTGATGAAGATACTTCGGCAAGCTCAGTATAGAAAAGAGGGCGGTTAGTGAGCCGTCCGATCGCTTAGAGCGATCAGACAGAGATAATTTGTATTCAAAATAAGGGGATTCCTTCTCCCGAAGTCTCGGGATCGAAATGACGATAGAAGACAGACGCGCTTGATCTAATTACTTTATCGCCTCAAAGATCGGTTGCCCGGTGGCACCATTCGGAAGCCTGATCTGTAGTAACATACTCACCGTAGGAGCAATGTCCGTGATATGCATCTTCCTTACCGAAGTACCCGATTGAACTCCCCAACCATAAAAGATAATGGGGACGTGCGTATCGTAATTCCAAGCGTTGCCATGACCTGTTCCCTTTGCTCTGCCAGCTTGCCATGCAGGATTAAGAATCATCTTAATGTCGCCCGACTCTTTGGCATGATAGGAGTTTTGCATCAGAGATCTCAGTTGTTCACTGTAGCTGTTTCTGGCCATGTCAGTGGCGGTCAGTGCCAAATGCACACCTTCAAACTTCATGGCTTGCTGTGCAACAAAAAGCTGTATTTCATAGAGCTCTACTCCTTTTTCGGCCACCACATCGTGATCTAAAAAAGTATCATAGCCTATTGGTCCTTCAAACCATTCAGCTTCACCATACTTTTCATTGACTGCTGACTTGAGTGACTCCGCGTAAGCCCCTCTATTGAAATTGTCTACTCTAAACTTATCATTCTTCATACGAAGCGAGTTCTCAGCCACTGCATGATCGGCAGTTAAGAAGACCACATAATTTCCTTTACCTACTTTGTTGTCTAGTGCATCGAGTAGTCTTTCAATTTCCTTGTCTAATCGAATGTAGGTGTCTTGGACCTCCTTGGACTGAGGTCCAAAATTGTGTCCAATGTAATCGGGGCTAGAAAAACTTACCGCTAAAAAGTCAGTGGTAGCATCGGCACCAAGGCCTTCAGCGTCAATTGCCGCTAGTGCTAAATCATTCAGAAGTGTATTGCCAAAAGGAGTGCTTCTTATCAGTCCTAAGCCACCATTAGTAGTCCTAAGTTTGGAAAGGTCATATGGAAAAGTTGGCGTGTCCTTGCCTCTGAAGCCACCTTCATATGGAGAGTTATCAATACCACTTTCATTGTATTCATTGATCGGTTTAAGCGTATTCCAAGTCCCACCAAGGTACTTATCAGCCAATTTTCTATTGTTAAAAGACTTGACCCAATCCGGAAGGTCATCCATATAATAAGAAGAAGTCATAAACTCTCCCGTGCTGGCATCATACCAATAAGAGCCATCAGAGTAGTGTCCTCCCGGTAGCGCAGAACCTCTGTCTTTGATAGACATTGCAATCACCTTACCTTTTTGCATGGTCGAAATCTTAAGCTCATCTGTGATCGTTGAACTGTACAAGTTCATCGGAGAGATTTTACCACTTCTTGCAGATCCACCGACAGCCACAACGGCTGTATCTTCTGCACAATAGACGTTCCTATTCAATAACCTACTGTACCAAGTATTGTCAACGATACCATGAACGGAGGGAGTAGCGCCTGTATAAACAGAAGCATGACCAGGACCAGTACTTGTTGAAGAATAGTTGAAATGTCCATTTTTGGCGGCAAAACCATCATTCATTAAGCGCTTTATTCCACCTTCTCCAAAGTGATTTTCAAAGCGCCAGATATATTCTTGTTTCATCTGGTCAACCATTATGCCCACTACCAGTTTTGGACGTTCAGTTTGTGCCCTTAGGGCAGTTACGCTTACAAAAAGGAATAGAATGAAGATGGATTTTTTCATGATACTATCATTTTGAAGGGCAAGCTATCTTAAAATATGCTTCCTGAGGAAAGCTTTGTGTAAAAATTTTGTTACCCATTTTGTCAAAGTAGATAACAATGTAAATATCGGCCTCAGGAACGAGCTTCATGGCAAAGTAGATGGGTTCTTCAGCAGCTCCTAAAACTTTGATTTCGGTATATGTAGGTTCAATAAGCTCACCTTGAGAGAGGCTGTAAATGCCCTCACCCGCTTCAGTGCTTATCAGGAGTGTTTTGTCGGCATCATCCTCATTAATGTACTCGTAGGTCAAAATCCCTTCATACAAAGCCTCATCCGCAGCAATGTTATACATCAACCACTCGTCTTCTATTCGGGTTAGTGAAAGTGTGTCATTGTAATACACCACTTCATCGAACTCAAAGGTGGTAAGGGGTTCTGCACTTGCATTGATGAATCCTTTGTAGTTGCCTTCAGAAGCGATCAGCACGGTGTCGGCATAGGGTTCAATGAGTTTTTCAAAGGTAGGAGGAATGTTAATGTCTTTTTCAGGATTGATCACACCCACTTTGCCCTTATCCAAAATGCTCACGAACCCCTCTTTGTTTGAGCCGATACCATCGTATATAAAGTTCAGTAGAAAATGACCGGTGCTATCTGCCAGGGCAGCATTCCTCTTTTGAAGTCTAATCATATTCGGGCTCAAGGCCGTCACATCATTATAGGTCGAAGCTAGAATCTCTCGTCCGCTGTCGTTGTAGATTTTTCTGTACTTCTTAGCATTGCTCAGCATAAAGAAGTCATTTAAAGCCTTTTCGCCCGTGGTAATGTACTGTTGAGGAATTAACAATTGTGGGTTCCATTCCTCCTTCATGAGTATTTCCTTACCCGTTTTGAATTGCGCCCACGCAGAATCATTGCGAAACTTCATCACCATGTTTTCTCCCCAGAAGGCAAGCGAGTCATAGTTACGTTGTGGAAGTGTATTGCCGACTTGATCGAGTAAAGTCCAGGTGCCATCCTGAAAAAGGCCCAACCAACGATCGTTCTCCAAAATTTTATCGTACAGTTTTCCACCGATAAGGTCATTATACCGATCGTGAACCAATTGTACTTTTTGCCGTACTTCCAGCTTCCAACCATAAGGGCGTTCATAAATCTCATATTCACCAAAAGGGATAATGGTTTCAAAGTTCTGATTCAGAATGGACTCCTTGTCGTTCCGTATCACCCATAATCTACCATTCGGTAATTCTTCTATTTCATCAAATTGAGGTTCAAAAGCGGGAGGCTCAAGGCCTGTTAAAATGGGAAAGAGAGCTTCAGGTTTGATCAGCTGAATACCGTTCTCTTTTTCCAACCAAAGCTTTGTTTTGAAGGTATCTATTTGCACAAACTCATTGGGCAGATACCTGAGACCATTGATGCTTGTGAGTCCAAAAAGACCATTTTGCTTGGTGCGGATAAAACTGTTGTTCAATACTTTGATTTCTTCTTTCGGGTCATCAATAATGGACTGGCCAGACTTATGGATCAGCCGATCGCCTTCCACATTGCGAATGATTAACATGCCGTATCCGCCATCAATTACCTGTTCGAAGATGCCCTCGTAAATGAGCGCTCCATTTCTTCCCAAAACCTGCTTTTTCCCATTCACAGTACCGAATACCACGTCTCCGAACGATGGGTTACAGAGACAGTCTTCCGTCAAGGTTTCAAAATTTGTCTGTAGCCGATCATTTCCCACTTTGCTGACATACTTGATCTTCCCGTTCTCTAGCTTTGGCATCCAGAACTCACCTTCAAGTACCTTGGCTTTTCGAAGTGAGTCCATATTCAAGCCAAAGTCAAAATCTTCAAAGAAGTCTCCGTCAGGATACTTGGTATTGTAGATGTGATAAGCGCGATCGGCCATGACTTTATTGAAATCATTACTCGCATAATCGACTAGGAACCTTCGGAACGACTCGAGCGTGTTTTCCGCGGTAGTATATTGAAATATTCCAGCTACTACATTTTTACGATAAGGTGTATTAGGAAATTCCTCTAAGAAGGAGGTTAGACTTTGATAGCTTCCATCTGCAGTGCGCTCTTCATAGATCAATCTTTTGTATCTAAGCTCTGCTTCACCGAAATCTTCGGCAGCAGGATATTCGTCCATAAACTGTTGGTAGCGCTGCCAGGTGTTAATCGATGCAGCCTGTTCAAAAGCGATGTGATTTCTGAGCCTAATCGCTTCCTCGATCTGGTCCGCATCCTGATGATTTTGCATAAACCAGTTATAAGCATCAATGGTATGAATAGACTTGATGTCGATAAACTTGAGGCTGTCAACTTTGTCTTTCAAGTTTTGTAGTGATACTGAATCTACAGACAGCTCTTTCAAAGCTGCAATGTCCTTCGGTTCGGTAATGAATTGCAATTGTCCGAAAGCTTGGTTGGTGTAGAGGTATGCCGTGTCGACATCGTACCGATTGAATGCTGTATCTATGAATAGGTTAGCATAGAGATAATAAGCAGCCGGGTTAAGGGTGTCCTTTCCAATCGATCTGTCAAGGGCTTCTACGGTCTTGACCAAGTCACCCCGCTGATAGAACCTAAAAGCACGTTTCGGAATTTCAATATTCCAAAAGGTCAGTAGAGCGACCAAACTCGATAAGAGATATATCTTCTTTACCAATCGATAGACTGTTTATTAGGCCAAAAATAATAAACGACCGGCCAAAACCTGTATTACGAAACAATAAGCTTATAACGTTTCTTATTAGGTACATATTCGTTCATCCTCTAAAACCCTTCACTCACTGAATAAGAAATCGTTTGCATAAAAGACATGACTTAAATTCGTACAAAAAAGACTTATATTATTGCATTGCACTTTTAAACCTAATTACCACCTAATGGATTCATTATTTCAAGGAACACTGAGGAGTGTATTGATGCTGGTCATACTGTTCGCGTCTGTAAGCGTATATGCTCAGAATAACGAACGTGTCGTTATAGGCGATCCCTCCAAAACTTCCACTGGCAGGGTGAGAATCCAGGGACAAGTCACAGGAAAAGAAGATGGAAAAGGACTCTTTGGCGCCACAGTGGCGATAAGAGGAACCAATATAGGAGCAGTATGTGATGAGAAAGGGAATTATGAATTCACCACGGGTACAGGGCAATTTGAATTAGTAGTGCAATATGTGGGTAAAGTGACCAAGGTTTATGACATCAGAGTCATAGGAAATGGCAGACTGGATATCTCCCTAGAGGATGAAGTTGTATCGTTAGATCAGGTATTGATTGAAGCCGAGGGAGAAGACAAGAATATCCAGCGAATTGGTGCAGGTATAAACCGATTGAATATCAAAGAAATTGAGAGTCTTCCTGCCTTTATGGGTGAGGTAGATATTGTGAAGAGTCTCCAGTCCTTGCCTGGTGTTTCTACCGTGGGTGAAGGGGCCAGTGGTTTTAACGTAAGGGGAGGTAGGACAGATCAGAACCTGATTTTGCAAGACGGGGCGATCTTATTCAATGCCTCGCACGTTTTAGGCTTTTTCTCAACTTTTAATCCTGATGCCACTGAGGCTTTTACCCTTTATAAAGGAAATATGCCTGCGCAATTTGGTGGCCGTATTTCTTCTGTATTGGATGTAAGGATGAAAGAAGGCAACAGCGAAAAGGTAAAAGTAAGAGGAGGTCTTGGGCTAGTCGCTAGCCGATTGGTTGTTGATGGGCCATTGAATGGAGGCAAAACAAGATTCTTGGTTGCGGGACGATCGTCATACTCTGATTGGGTTTTGGGCCAGGCTAGAAATATTGATGTACAAAATAGTGCCGCACGTTTTCACGATGTTAACCTAAAGTTGAGCCATCGATTTGGCAACAAGAATAAGGTGAACCTAAGTTATTATCGAAGTGGAGATTTTTTCCGATTCGCCCAAGACTTCGGATTCGAATGGGACACAGATATCCTCAATTTCAGCTGGAATTCGAGCATCACAGATAATCTCATTTCTACCACACGCCTAGTGTCTGGAGTTTATAAGAGTAAGCTCTTCGACCCATCGGGCATAGATGCTGCCGAGATAGACAATGGTATGAATTACTATCAGGCGCAGCAAAACTTCTTTTATACCCCAAATGATAAACATAGCATCACTTTTGGTGGCGATTTTGTCCGATATGATAGCAGGCCAGAAATTTCTACACCGATCGGCCCTGATTCAGGAATATTAGCAGAGAGAGTGGAAAAGGAACAGGGTAATGAGTTTGGCTTTTTCGTAAACGATGACATTAACATCACCAAGGACCTGGCAGTTTCGCTCGGTTTGCGCTATTCAATTTTTCAGAATAGAGGACCGTATGATGTGTTTCAATACGCAGATGGTGCTCAACGCTTGGTCGAAAACATTATCGACACAACCTCCTATGCCGATGGAGATCTGATTGCCAAATATTCAGGTTTCGAGCCTCGCATCGGACTTCGATACAAGATAGATGACCGAACCTCGGTGAAGTTGAGTTTGAACCGTACAAGGCAGTACATACATACGCTTTCTAACAGTACAGCGGCTACACCTACTGATATTCTTCAGCTGAGTAATACCTATTTAAAGCCATTGATTTCTAACAATGCTTCTATAGGCTATTTCAAAAACTTTAGTGACAATAAGTGGGAGACTTCATTAGAAGTCTACATCCGCGACATAGACAATTTGTTAGACTATAAGGACTTTGTGGACTTGTTACTGAACAACCACCTTGAGACAGACCTTATCGCAGGCAAGGGAAGAGCTTATGGTATGGAGCTCTACATCAAGAAGAACAAAGGTCCAATGACTGGATGGCTTTCTTATACACTTTCTCGTACCGAGGTTCAGATTGAGGGGGGAAATCCGGATGAAGTGATCAACAATGGTAACTGGTATCCTGCCAACTTTGATAGGACCCATAATTTCTCCTGGGTATCTACTGTACAGCTGAGAGGTACAAGTTCTTTCAATTGGAATGTAGTCTATAGCACTGGCCGACCGATTAATGGCATTGTGACAAATTATCGTATCGGTAGTACCGTGGTGCCGCATTTCTCTGAGAGAAATGAGTTTCGTATTCCTGATTATTTCAGAATAGACTTGAGCTTTACCTTCGGAAGAGATATCCTCAAAAAGGAGTACAGAGACAGACTTGAAGGCCGTAATTATCTTGGTACGCTGACCATCGGTATCTACAATATCCTTTCAAGAAAGAATGCATTCTCGGTTTTCTTCAAGAGACCAGAGGATTTAGGCTTAATTCCTAGACCTCACAGACTGACAGTATTAGGAGCTGCATTTCCTAACATCACCTATAATTTTAGATTTTAATGAAGATGCGCAAAACACAATTCCTGTACTTATTGGGTATGGTACTCGTGTCACTACTATTCACGCGCTGTGCTGAGGTAATAGAATTAAACAATGAAACGAGTGGTGGTCAATTAGTGATCGCTGGGCGGATCACCAATGGTACGATGGGTAATGTGGTCAATATTTCCCGAGCACTGCCTGAGGAACAAGCCCCTCAGCTGATCAGTGGTGCATTGGTAAAGGTGATTGATCAGGATGGAATGGAAGAAGCTTACGTTGAAACACAACCCGGTCAGTATGAGCTTTGCAGAGACATTGTACAAGGTCAGGTGGGTGGAGTGTATCAGCTTGAGGTGCAAGTTGATGGGAAAACCTACACTTCCTCATTACAGGAAATGATGCCTATACTGGCCGAAGACGAATTGCGTTTTGAGCTGGACATCCAAGATAACATCTCCGGCTCTGGCACTGCAACCAGTACAGATGTGGTAAGAATTTTTGCGAATAGTACACTGAACAGTCTGCCTGAAGAATTCTATATCCGTTGGTTAATGGAAGAGGCTTACACGGTAGTGGCAATGGACTTACCGGATCGGAACTTTCCTAGATATTCTCAGCAACAGTGCTATATCATCAATGAACTGAGCGCTCAAGATATATTTTTGGTGGATGGAACAGAAATTAGAAATGTTAACCTAAATAATAGGGAAGTGGCCGTAAGAACGGTTGATAATAGCTTCACTAATAGACATTACTTCAACATTATTCAGTTAGGTTTGAATCGCGAGACACATGAATATTGGAGTAAGCTACAGTCGCTCACGGTGAGGCAGGGTTCAATATTTGATACGCCTCCTGCTGCAGTGCCTGGAAACTTCGTAAGCTCTGATCCTTCTGAAGAAGTGTTTGGCTTTTTTGAGGCTTCAAGTGCCGATACGGCCAGGCTTTTGATGACAAATAATGATATTCCCCTCTTCTTTCTGGATCCTTGTCAAGTAGATCAGGAGACATTTCTTCAGATTATTAGAGTTCCATTTGAGTGCATCAGTTGCTTGATCGACAGAGAGATTGTGGAAGCAGAGTGTATCTTCTGTTCGCTACTGCCTAACAGTACTTTAGTCAGGCCCAGTTATTTTTAATTTTGTGTGATGTTAAACCCCAGTCATCATAGCGTTCTCAAAAGTGTTATCGCTGTTCTGTTTGGGTTATGTGCTGTCCTTGCCTGTTCTGAGGTAATAGACCTTAAAAATGACAATGATCGTAAGCAACTGGTCATCTTTGGAAGAATTACCGATGGTGGCATGGGCAACTTGGTCAATATTACCAGAACGCTTCCTGAAGGCCAGAGTCCAGAGACCGTCAGTGGCGCAGTAGTCACAATCTTTAGGGAGAATGGGGAACAGGAGCAGCTGGTAGAAACAACGCCCGGTAACTATGAACTCTGTGGAGATCGGCTTCAAGGAGTGCCTGGAGGCATTTATCATCTTCAAGTAGATTTCGATGGTAAAGTATATACCTCCGAATTACAGGAAATGATGCCTATAATCAGTAGAGATGAATTGCGCTATGAGCTCGACATTGAAGAGGGTATTTCAAACCGAGGAGTGGCAACAAGCAGTGATGTTGTAAGAGTATTTGCCAATACTAGTTTTGATGAACTCCAAGAAGAATTTTACATCCGTTGGGCTATGGAAGAGGCTTATACAGCCGTAGCAATGGACCTCCCCAGGTCTTGGTTTCCAAGATACTCACCCATGGTCTGCTATATCATTAATGAACTTAGTGCTCAAGACATATTTCTGGTAGATGGCACAGAAATTAGGAATGTGAATCTGAATAACCGTGAGGTGGCCGTTCGACAAATTGATAGGAGTTTTGGTGTGAGCCACTACTTCAATATCATCCAATTTGCATTGAATAAAGAATCACATGAGTATTGGAGTAAGCTAAAGTCTCTGACCGAGCGTCAAGGGTCGATTTTTGATACTCCCCCAGCCGCAGTTTCTGGTAATATTACCAGTTCAGATCCATCAGAAGATGTTTTTGGTTTTTTCGAAGCTTCAAGTGTTGATACTTCGCGGGTACTCTTAACGAATAATGATATTCCACTCTTTTTTCTGGACCCTTGCCAGGTGGATCGAGATTTATTCCTTCAGATTATATCCGTTCCTTTTGAATGCGCTCCTTGTCTGGTTACCGAAAAATTGGTGCCAGAAACCTGTATTTTTTGTAACCGATTTGAGAACAGCACCTTAGAACGACCTAGTTACTACTAAAAGAGGAAGGATGAGGAACAAACTGTCATGTCGCTTATCTATTCTTCAAAAGCCAGCTTATAGGCTATTGCTACTGCTTCTTTTGGTGACTTTTGCCTGCTCCGAGGTTATTGAACTAGAAGATAATACAGTGGGCGGTCAAGTGATTATCTATGGCCGGATAAGCAACAGCACAGAAGCCAATGAAGTAATTATCTCAAGAGCACGTCAGGCGAGTACCGCACCCACTCCCATTGAAGAGGCAACCGTTAAAATTATAGATGATAATGGTCTGGAGGAGTTTTTAGTAGAAGGTGAACCAGGCCATTATGTATTAGAACGTAACATTATTTCAGGAGAACCCGGTAGGTCATACCGATTGGAAGTAAATATTCATGGAGATGTCTATTTTACTGATTTTCAAGAACTGCTGCCAGTGATTTCCCAGGATGAAATGAGATATGAAATTGGTGTAGAACGGAATATTACTTCTACAGGAGCGGCTGTTGAAGAAGATGTAGTTCGATTATTTGTCAATTCTGACTTGCCTAGTGATTTACCTGAGAAGTTCTTCATTAGGTGGGAAATGGAAGAAGTATATTCTGTACTGACCGGGGTTCTTCCAGCGTTTTGGTTTCCAGGTGCGCCAAATCAGAGCCAATGCTACGTTACTTACAAGTTGGGAGCAGAGGAAATATTCTTATTGGATGGAAGAGACATTAGAAGAAGTGATTTGAGAAATAGGGAGCTCATTACACGTAGGATTGACCGATCATTTGCCAACAAACACTATTTCAACCTGATTCAATCTCGTGTCAGTGAAGAGAATTTTGATTATTGGGAACGTGTAAGGACACTGACGATCACCAATGGGTCTATTTTCGACTCTGTGGTAGGGCCACTAAAGGGCAATGTAAAAAGTGAAGATCCCGGTGAAGAAGTTTTTGGTTTTTTTGAAGTGATAGGAATTGATACGGCTAGGCTGCTAATGACCAACAATGACATCCCAATCTTCTTTGAGGACCCTTGCAATTTTCAGGGAGACAAAATAGTTCCGTTATTAACAGTACCCTTTGGATGCGTTCAATGCCTGATACAACAAAAGCTAGTGGACCCTGGATGCCTCTCCTGTGCTGCAGTACCGAATAACGGGCCAAGACCTGGTTACTTTTAATGTAATTTGAAATTTCCAATACCATATCGCCCCGCCTCTTTTGTTAAGTCTCTAATTGGCTTACTCTTGGTCGGGATTTTCATTGCCGTAGGTTGTTCTGAGGTGATTGAGCTAGAAGATAATACGGTCGGTGGTCAGGTGATTATCTATGGTCGTATCAGCAACAGCACTCAAGCCAACGAGGTAGTTATCTCCAGAGCTGGTGAGGCGAGCACAGCACCTTTGCCTATTGAAGGAGCCATAGTCAAAATAGTTGATGACACGGGACTCGAAGAATTTCTTGTGGAGGATGCTCCAGGCCATTACACTTTGGGCAGGAATGTGCTATCCGGACAATTTGGAAGATCTTATCGATTGGAAGCGGATATCGAAGGGAGTATTTACACAACTGACTTTCAAGAATTGCTACCCGTTTTATCTCAGGATGAAATGCGCTATGAAATTGGAGTGGAACGAGATATAACTTCTTCTGGTGCTACGGTTACCGATGATGTTGTAAGGCTGTTTGTCGACTCTGACTTACCAGATGACTTGCCGGATCAGTTTTTTATGAGGTGGGAGATAGAAGAAGTCTATTCAGTACTGACAGGCTTCTTTCCGACATTTTGGTTTCCAAGAAGTGCACCACCTCAAAAACAGTGTTATGTGACACATAAATTGGGGGCAGATGAGATTTTTCTATTAGATGGGAGAGATATTAGAAGAAGCGACCTGAAAAATCGTGAACTCATTACGCGTGTAATCGATCGATCATTTCAGAACAAGCACTATTTCAACCTGATTCAGTCACGTGTGAGTGAAGAGAACTTTGAATACTGGGAGAAGGTAAGAACTTTAACCATCACCAATGGATCCATCTTTGACCAAGTGGTGGGACCACTGAAAGGGAATGTAAAAAGTGATGATCCAGGTGAAGAGGTATTTGGCTTTTTTGAAGTAATAGGCATTGATACGACCAGATTACTAATGACCAATAACGATATTCCAGTATTTTTTCGAGACCCCTGTGTTTTCCAGGGAGATTTAGTGCTTCCTTTGCTTACAGTTCCTTTCGATTGTTTTGAATGTCTGCTTCAACGAAAGATTATTGACCCACAGTGTGCCTTTTGTGAGGCGGTGCCTAACAATGGCCCAAGGCCAAGCTATTTTTAGATGACAACCATAAACGAACGTATTTTATCTCTTATAAAGGATTTAGGGGACTCTGAGAGTGGCTTCGCCAAGCGGATAGGAGTTTCAAGTTCAGTGATGTTTAACATCGTGAACCCAAAAGGAAGAAAGAGCTATCCCAGCGGGCCGGTGCTAGAAAAGATTCTTGATTTAGAGAAAAATGGGCAAAAAGTATCAGCGGAATGGTTGATGCGAGGCGCTGGAGATATCTACCAAAGTACCAATGATCAAAAGATTGCTAACCCAGAGGAGGCCTTAGACTATTTGAGGCAAGAGTTCATCCGGCTACAAAGAGGAGATAAATAACAGAAACTGATTAAAGTCATTGGGCCGACAAGTTTATACTTGATATCTTTGTCGAATAAGTAAAAGCTATGAAGAAATTATTGTTTTTGAGTTGTGTGTTATTCGCTTTCGCCTGTAGCCCACAAAATAAATCTGAAGAAAAGACGGCCGAAATTGTTGGCAAGTATGGAGCTGAAATCACTGAAGACGGTATGATTTCGGTAGATGATATGGTCGCCAAATTGTCTAAGTCAGATTCAATTATGGTGAAGGTAAAAGGTGAAATCACTGCTACTTGTGCCATGAAGGGATGCTGGATGAATTTGGTAATGCCGAACGGTGAGGAAATGAGGGTTACTTTCAAAGACTATGCATTCTTTGTTCCAAAAGAAGGTATGGAGGGTAATGAAGCCCTAATTGAGGGTGTGGTTACGAGAACGGTTACGGATGTCGAGACCCTTAAGCACTATGCCGAAGATGCCGGAAAGCCACAATCGATTATTGATGCAATCACTGAAGCTAAGGAGGAATTAGCTTTTGAAGCCAGTGGCGTAATCATCTATAAAACCCAGGTTGCTGAGGAGGTAACGACTGGAGAATAAATCGGAAGAATCTAATGAAAGCCATCCTGACAAGTCGGGGTGGCTTTTTTGTTTTTATGGGGTAGGGTAGAATTCTGTATGGCGTATCTAGAGTCATGCAACCTAACAAGTCATATAAACTCGTCAGTATCGCATTATTGGTACTGCCACTGATGTGGATTGCGCTAAGAGTGGTTACCAATACAAGTACAGTGAGCCTGTCAGAATTTGATCATCAATATGAACTCAGCTATGACTTTACTGTAAGAGGTGAAAGAGATTATTGGATTAAGACATTCATACCACAAAATGATGCACGCCAGTCGGTTGAGGTATTGGATGGCACTGTACCTCAGCAAATCACCAATGCAGAGAATAACACCATCGCCAGATGGGAAGGGAAATCTGAAGGGCTTGAAACAATCAATCTTAGTTTTTCTTTCAAGGGAAAATCAGTCGAGTATCAGATATCTGATGATATCGAATACGTCCCATACATTGCTTTTGACTTGCCGAAGGCACTAGCTTCTACCGAATACATTCAGTCTGACAACGAGCAAATAAAAGATGTTTCGGATCAACTAAGCGGAAGTCAAAGAGGCTTGAAACAAATGCTTAAGAGCTTCTACAATTATGTTTATGAGCTTCCTTCTAACGGTACAAATGAGCTGACAGATGCCGTCACAGCCTTGCAAGATCAAGAGGCCTCTTGCAATGGTAAGAGTCGTTTATTGGTTGCGCTATGTCGAGCGCAGCGAATACCTGCCAGAATGGTTGGGGGTATTATTATGGAATCAAGCGAAAAGAAAACGTCTCATGCCTGGGTAGAAATTCAGGTAAACGACACTTGGGTGCCCTTCGATCCATTAAATGGATACTTTGCTTCACTACCAGCCCATTATTTGAAACTCTATGAAGGAGATAACTTCCTAATTACCCGAAGTCCGGGAATAACTTTTGACTATCAATACAAAATTCAGGAGGAGCGAAATAACAAGTTTTCCAATTGGGGGATCGTTGACCTGTGGGCGTTGAGCACAGAGCAGAACCTGCCGCTAGATATGCTCAGAGTGATGCTATTATTACCGCTAGGCGCTTTGTTGATCGGCATTTTAAAAAATGTTGTTGGGTTTAAAACCATCGGTGTATTCCTTCCTGTACTGATCAGTATCGCACTTATTGAGACAGGAATAAGTACAGGATTAATACTCTTTTCGGTAATCGTTTTTTTGGTTGCTGCCTTGAACTACCCACTTACGCAATGGGGTGTTCAGCATACGGCAAAACTGACCCTAATGATGTCGGCAGTGGTGTTGTTGGTATTGGCACTTACTCAAGTATTGCCGGCTTCGAACACATCGGCACCGCTCTTTTTCCCCTTCATCATTTTGACATTGGTTTCTGAGAAAGTAGCCAGAACCATCGATGAGGATGGCTTGCGAACGGCATTGGACATGTACGCACAAACCTTGGTCGTTACCGTCATCATCTTCTTTGTCCTGAATGCTACTGTGATTCAGAACTTCCTGATGACCTTCCCTGAGATCTTAATCTCCTTTGCTGGAATTAATCTGATGCTGGGAAAATGGATTGGCTTTAGGGTACTGGAATACCCCAGATTTTGGAAAACTGTAAAGGCTTAAGATATGAGGAAGTGGTTAAGCAGTTTTCAAAAGTTAGAGTCCGAGGTATTGGGGATCAATGAGCGAAATATCGATTTCATTTACCAATTCAATAAGCGATCGGACTACATCCTGGCCGATGACAAATGCCTGGCCAAAGATATTTTTGTCAAGCACGATATACCTTGTCCGATTACTTATGGCATAGTTCATCACCTCGTTGAAATCCAGCCTGTCTGGAGTGCCATTCAGGATAAGGAACGCGTTGTAATCAAGCCTGCAAAAGGAGCTGGGGGCAAAGGAATCATGATACTGCGTAAGGCCGAAGGGTTCTGGTATAGTGGATCCAAACAGATCTCAGAAGAGCATATTTTTCATCATGTAGCTAATATCTTATTTGGACTTTACTCCTTCGGAGATAGTGATAAGGCCATTTTTGAAGAGTTTGTGACACCTCATCAATTTTTTGGCGAAATCTATGACCAGGGTGTTCCAGATTTCAGAATCATCCTGCTGAATGCTATTCCCCTAATGGGCATGCTGAGAATGCCTACTGAAGAGTCTGGAGGGAAAGCAAACCTACATCAGGGAGGCCTGGGCATTGGTCTGGATTTAGACAAAGGCATTTTGAAAAGCGCTTACAATGGGAAGGCCTATTTGACACATCACCCAGACAGTCAGCAAAGAATTCAGGGACTTGAAATCCCTTACTGGAATGAACTATTGCAAATGGCGAAAGACGTGGCACAGGTTTATCCACTGAAGTATTTAGGGGTAGACCTCGTGATTGACCAAAACAAAGGCCCGATGATCATGGAAGTGAATGTACGGCCAGGGCTTGGGATACAACTGGCCAATAAGCAAGGCCTAAAAAGAATTTTAGAAACGATAAGGAGGAATGAAAATGAAGCTTAAAAAATCAAAGTCACTGTATGTCTTAGTGCTATTAAGCCTGATCTCAGTGGCATTTATAGACCATAAACGAAACATGAACATGGAATTGACTTATTCACTGGGCCCTCAAAGGGGAGCAGAAGTGCTTGTAGCCAGTGAGGCGCAATTCATCAACCAAAACCAAAAACTAGATGAAACGGATATTCATATTGACGGCCTCACTATTCCTTGTCAGTAATGGACTGATAGGCCAATGGCAAAAGAAGTTCAGCGTAAGTGGCTTTGGGGGTTATGAACATAATATTTTTCTAAGTCCATCCACCTTAATCAGAGAGGGAGAGCAAGTGATCAGGCAGGATTTACTTACCAGCGGGTTTTATGAGGGAATTTCTTTCGGTGGAGACTTCGAGAAAAAATTTGAAGGCGGTAGATGGAAGCTAGGCTTCCAAACATCAGCCGCAAACTTTCACACTACTCCGGATGCCGATCGGTTGACACTGAGTCTAAAATCGTCTTACAGAAAACGCTATGCAAAAGGCAAGTACTTTGAAATAGCCCCTTCATTTGCGCGAAGGTCGCAACAGGGTATTAACGAGTCGGATGGCGTGTTAAGAACCACCTTTTCCTATACACGATTTAATTTACCCGTACACCTGGATTACTACCTGGGTAACAAAACCTGGTTCAAAACTGAGAGTGGTTACACTTTCAAAGCCTATGATCAAAATGACTTGGGTGAAAAGGTATCTTATCATGCTGCCTATACTGGCTTTGGATACAGCAAAAAGTGGGAAAAGGATAAGGTCACTTCCAAACTGACTTTCTCAGGAAATCTTGAATACAGGTACTACACTGATTTGGAAGTAGAAGACGAAGAAGAGGAGGAGGAAGTAGAAGGTGAAGAGGAAAATGAAGTAGTGGCAAGACCTAACAACCCCATTGGTTTTATCGCTGAAGAGCGTCAATGGTTCTTCTATCGTGCTAATCTCGAGTATAATGTCAAGAATAGTGGAACCAAGTTCGACTATACTTTGGGTCTTTATTATGTAGGCAGAGGTGACTCGGAACAACGCTTTGGTTATGGTGAAATTTCTCCCGGAGTGAGTATTAATTATCGAGCTAAGGGGTTTTCACTGACCGCTTCAACCAGATACAGTATGAGAAAATTCAGAACGCTGGAAGTGGGAGAAAACGATGAATTGCTCAGGTATAATTACTTAAGAAGCAGTTTTAGAGTCAATGTGCCATTGTCAAAAGGAAAGACTTGGTTCATCAAGGGAAACTTAATCGATCGAAAGTCAAGCCGAACAGATATTTCGAGCACTGCCTTCAGAGGATATTTCAATAATAGCATTGAAACAGGTATTACTATTCGTTTCTAAATAGTAAGTTTTGGTCTATAGTGCCCAGACAGAAGGTCTGGGCACTTCTTTTTAATGCAACCTTTTAGTCTTTTTTACATCTACTCTTTATAAGGCTGTAACGAAATCAATAATTTTCAGTCTGTATAAAAAACTAATAAGGTCATGAAAACTCAAAAACTCACTACCCGCGCAGTTATCTCATGCGCATTTTTAATGTTAATCACCCTTTCTGCATTCGCTCAACAAAAGGTCAAAGCATCTGATATTATGGAGGCTTTGAAAAAAGGGGATGAAGTTTCTTACAAGGATGTCACCGTCACAGGTGTTTTAGATTTCACCTTTATGGATGAAAAGAAACGTGACTTACCAACGAGGAGACGTTGGTGGAGAGATGGTTCTGACAACGAAGTCAATGAGACCATTGAATCGAAAGTCTCTTTTGTCAATGTGACTTTCGAAGACGATGTATTGGCTTACTATCATGACGATAGATCGGAGTATACCTTTACTGCTGATTTTGAAAAAGATGTCACTTTTGAAAACTGTAAGTTCCAAAGAAACGCCATGTTCAAGTACTCTGTTTTTGAGCGTTCAGCAAGTTTCGCAGCATCTTCTTTCGAAGAAGAAACTACTTTTAAGTATGCGGAATTTGAAGATCAGGCCAACTTCTCAAAGACGTTTTTCGATGAGGATGCCATCTTCAAATACACTAAATTCAGAGACGGTGCCAATTTTAATGCCGCCAAGTTCGACAGATCATTGGACATGAAATACACCAAGGTAAGAGGAGACTTGGACATCAAGGATATGGATGTTCGATGGGACATCATTACCAAGTATGCGGAAGTAAACGGAAGAAGCTTTACCCGCTACCTAATGGATAATTAAACTACCTTTAAATAGATCGAGAGAGCTCCGATCCCGAATCTTTGGGACGGGGCTTTTTCTTTTTATGCTTATCTGGATTGCTTGATGAAGGCATTGGCCAGCATACGCAGCTGTATGCGATATGGTATGATTTTACCCAGAGCCTTGTATACTTTCGGCATAAAGCCTGGTATGGCCACAGCCTTTCCCTGATACATCCTTGCCAAAGCATATTCAGCCACTTCTTCAGGTGTCTGCTGGGTCATTTTTGAAGCTTTCCCCATTTCCTTATCGCGCTGAATGACATCAGGATTGGTCAAAACAGCCGCAGGACAAAGAATAGTAATCCCAATGTTGGTTGCCTCTAATTCCTTTCTCAAAGACTGAGAGAAAGAATGCACAAATCGTTTGCTGGCAGAATAAATTCCTTTGTACGGAATATCATAGAATGCTGCCATGCTTGCCACATTGAGTAAATAGGCCTTTGGAAGCGTTTTCATATCTTCCAAGAACAAGTGGGTCAGCATTACCAGCGAGACCATGTTCAACTGCATCTGTCCATAGTAGAAACTGGCCTCGCGACTTAGAAATGCACCTGAGTTACCTAAGCCTGCATTGTTAACTAATATGTCAACTATATAGCCGTTTTGCTTACACCAGTCATAGATCTCCTGTGGACTATCTTTCTGCATCATATCCGTACCCAGCGCATCAAACGACTGGGTAGGATATTGCTCTTTTAAGGCGTCTGTAACCTCCTGAAGCTTGGGCTCAGGTAATGCTACGAGTAATACATTTTGTCCCCGAGCAGCACAGTTTTTAGCGATTGCTTTGCCGATACCATTGCTGGCTCCAGTGACTAAAGTGTAAGTATTTTGATCAGACATTATTTTCTTTCAGCCAATCGACTGTGTTCTGAATTCCTTGTTTCAAAGAAGTAACCTCATAGCCAAGTTCGTTTTGAGCTTTGGCACTGGATACACTCCATTTATACAGATATTTTCTTACCCATCCTGGCGTAATCATCGGCTGTCTTCCGAACCTTTCGGCCATGAAGAGCTGTAGTCTTCCGAAAGTCAATAATACACCTAATGGCATTTTATAAAGCTTGTACTTCTTACCGCCAATCTCCGCAATGGTGTCGAACAGCTCAAAGTAAGTCGCATCATCACCTCCCAATAAGTACCGTTCACCCGCACGACCGTTTTGCATAGCGAGCACGTGTCCGTTGATGACGTCATCCACGTAGACATAGTTACCCGTGCTCAATCCATCGCCTGGAATAAACTTCCACTTACCCTCGATATACTGTTTCACAAGCTTGGTTACAGAGTTGCTAACGTTCAGTGGACCAGGACCATAAACCCTTGTAGGGTTCACAATGACCACATGTTGGCCTTTGCTGACGTATTCTTTGATCAGAAGCTCTGATTCGTATTTGGTGCTTTCGTAGTCGGTAAAAAAGTCTACTTGTCTCGGAGTATCCTCATTTACGGGGCCATCAATGGCAGGGCCTATCACACCTGCTGTAGAAGTTACTACCACTTTTGCAACACCTTGCTTCTTAGCAGCATCTAAGACATTTAAAGTGCCATCAATGTTTACTGTTTTGAAAGTATCACCTTTAGCCCAGACGCTTGCAAAGGCCGCTAAGTGATATACCTCTTGACAGTCCTTCATCCCATTTTCCAAAGACTCAATAGCAAAGAGATCACCTTCTACAAAGGATATTCTCTCGTGTTGTAAGTCTGCAGCTTTCTGCTTCGAACGAATTAATGCCACTACTTCATGACCTTCATCCGCCAGTTTCATGGCCAATTTTCTACCGATAAAACCGGTACTGCCTGTTATGAATATTCGTTTCGACATTAAATGACTTTCATTTCAGGGTGATGTCTCAAAGAGAAAAAGAAGTTAGAGAGTGCCAATGTAATATGGACGAAGAAAGCGACCCAAATGGTTCCAGTAGTCAAGGTAACTAAGCATAAAATTATACCTAGTGGAACCGCACCGATCGTCTCTTCCAAGTTTTTCGGCACATGCACTAACGCATACAATGCCGCATTAAGAATTATTGCCGGCCATTCACCGAGTAGAGGCACTGTTGCAAAAAGCAGAAGACCTCGGAACATAAGTTCATAGCCAAAAAGGTAGGCGCACCAGGTAAAAGCGTTTGTGGCTACCATAGGCTTCGTCCATTCCTTTTCTCTCACATTGGGGTAAAAAGCCAGGTTTTTGGTCTTTTTGGAGTTGAAGAAGTTCATAGGAATGATGATCATAGCTAAGCCGATGATCCAATACAATGAAGTCGCGTGGTTCTGAAAGGCAATACCATAGTCTGAAGGACTTTTCCCCAAGACCGAAATCATGATTATAGCTGGAATAATACCTATGGTCATTGCACCCACATAGCGGTGTGACCAAATGGCTCTTGTCTTGCCTTTGGTTTCGCCATACTTCGCGATGAAACCTTGCGTCACTCTCTCCGATATGGAATAGAAATGATAAATACTAAAGCCAATAGTGACCAGTGCTATCGCAAGTACAGGTTCTAAGAATTCAGCCTTCCAAACGGGGATATCCATGCAAGAAATTGTGCTATGAGTTGGCAAAAATAAAAACATCTACTGGAATTAGGACGCAAGGCTTTATAAATTACAGTTCAATCCTATGGTATGAAGAAGTTATTTTTAAGTCTATCGATTTGCCTGTTGACGGCTACTGTTTCCGGTCAGTCTGTTACTGCCGATCAATTGGTCAACCGAGCCATTGCTTTCCATGATCCTGATGGCTGGTGGAGTAGAGTTAAAATGGAGATGGTCATCGAAATGGAAATGCCGGGTCGGCCCCCAAGATTGAGTAATGTTGTGGTTGATAATATCAAGGGCGGCTTTCATATCTCGGTCCTGAGTAATGATCGACTCTTGGAATGGATGGTGGACGGCAAGGACTCTTGTGACTTTAAAGTCAACTTTACTAAGCCGACTGTTGCTGAGGCTGACTCCCTGAACCTGACGCCTGACCGTGCCAGAAGGTGGAGAGACTACTATACTTACCTCTATGGTTTGCCTATGAAGCTTACCGATGAAGGGACCAACATTGGAGATGAGGTGATAGAAACCACCTTTATGGGGAAACCAGTATTGTCCTTAAGGGTAACTTATGACGAAGCGATCGGAAAGGACATCTGGTACTTCTATTTCAATCCAAATACTTATGCCATGGTAGGGTATCGATTTTATCATGATGAAGCCAAAAATGACGGAGAGTATATTGTGCTCGAAGATATGATCATCGAAAAGGGCATGAGAATTCCTAAGAACAGGAGTTGGTTTACCAATGCCGAAGACAAGCTTTTAGGAACAGATTACCTGAAAGAGTTCAAAGTCGATCGAGGCTGGTAGTTCAAATAAGAAAGGCGATTACCCAATTATCGGATAAGACCGATTACTTTTTCTTTTTACGCTTCAAAGAATTGATGAACTGAGACCAAGCAAAAGGATTCAGTAAAGGGTTGGCGCGAGGTCCTGCACTGTTTTGAAGGTTTACAAACTGTTGGTTTTGCATAAACCTGTAATTAGCACTTGGGCTGGCTTGCAAAGGGGTGGAACGAATTAATTCTTGAATTACCTCAGGAGCAAAGCTATTAATGACGTTCTGTTGATCCTCATTAAGGTTCATTGCCAAAATCGCTTCTTTAAAAAGCTCTTCGGAAGGGAAAGGGTTAACTTCAACCTCTCCCAGGTCTACAAAATCCTCTTCTAAAGCGAAAATCACAGTCCATCGATCGCCCACATCTTCTGGGATCACAACTTCTCGATTTTTGAAACCCACTGCACTAATGATCAGTGTTTCTCCTGCGAGGAAAGCCTTACTAATCCATCCTTTGTAGTCGGTGATGTCTCCTCTACCACTTCTTTTGTTGAAGACATGAACTCCAGGGATGGTTTGGGTACTATCCGCATTCATTACCAGTCCTGAAACCTGAACAATATGTAGGTCTTCTTTATCCTGAGCACTAGCTGTTTGTGGCAAACACGCTAACAGCGCAGTTGCCAGAGGTAAAATCAGGTAATATTTTTTCCAAAGGGGCTTCACCAATTGAATTCTAGTAATCTTTTACGGAAAGGAAATCAAATGGATTAGATTGACGATTTGCTTTACGCTACAATGATAACATGCAAAAACCATATTTTGATTGGTGAAATAGATTTATTCTTTTCAAATTAACAATTCTTAACCCATGCGTCTCAAGAATTTCAGCCTCAGTTTTGGAAGCCAAATCTTTAAATCCGTCTCTGATGAGTCAAGGGTAAGAATCCTGCATCTGCTTTATCGCAACGGGGAGTTGACCATCTCCGACATTGAACATATCCTTGAATTCACCCAAACTAAGACTTCAAGACATATAACGTATTTGAAGAATTCGGGAATGGTCAGTGCACGAAAAGTAGATCAGTGGGTGTTTTATAGCATTCGCGAAGAGGTGGAGGAATTGACCAATCGTATTTTTGATTTTTTAGTTAAAGATGCTTCTCTTCAAAAGGATCAGGAGACATATGAGGTGCTTAATTCTAATCGCGAATTGGCCAAAAGCAGACTGCAGAATAAAAACCTACTGCGCTAAACTAAGCTTGAGGTTTTCGGTTAATTGACAAACACTATTTCCTTGAGGAACTATAAACATATTTTCTTCGATCTGGATCATACCCTTTGGGATTATGATGCCAATGCGCGTGAAGCGCTTTATGAACTTTATGAACGATACGGCTTTGGTCGATTAGGTCTTTTTGAAAGGGAGCTTCTTGCCGATACCTTCTTTGAAGTAAATGAAGGCTTATGGGATTTATACAATCAAAGTAAGATCCAGAGAAGAGACATTCGCGAAAGAAGGTTTCCTGCGATTTTCCAGAAACTCGATGCTTCATTAGAGCATATGCCTTATCGGATAGAAGAGGAGTACATAGCACTGAGTCCAACAAAAAGCAGGACTTTCGATGCAGCTCATGAGGTGTTGGATTACCTTAGTGAACAATATACACTGCACATTATAACCAATGGTTTTGACGATATCCAAGCCACGAAATTAAGTTCATCACGACTCGATCATTATTTCGATGTGGTAATTACTTCTGAGTCATCCAAAATGCGAAAGCCAGATCCTCGGATCTTTGAATTGGCCTTGGATAAGAGTAATGCCATATTAGAAGAGAGTATTATGATCGGTGATAATCTGGATTCAGACATTGCCGGGGCTATTAATGCAGGAATGGATCATGTTTGGTTTAATCCTGGAAAAATCTCTACCGATCGTAAAGTTCAACACGAAATACAGAACTTAATCGAGCTAAAAAGCATTCTATAAGTTCAGTTTCATAACGGTGTTTTGAAACTGTATATTTGCGCAAACTCAATTGATAAAACCATAAAAAAGTAAACTATGGCAACCGGATTTTTCAACGTGCCTACCCCTACGAATGAACCCGTATTGGACTACGCTCCAGGTTCTAAAGAGAGGAAGGAATTACAAGCTGCCTTGGCTGAAGCCAGAGCACAGCAAATTGATGTACCGATGTACATCGGTGATCAAGAGGTGAGTACTGACAATAAAAAGCCTATGTCACCACCACATGATCATCAGCATATTTTAGGACATTTTAGTGAAGGAGATGCTTCGCATGTTGAAAGTGCCATCGATGCTGCTATGGCGGCTAAAGCGGCATGGGCTGACCTAAGTTGGGAGCACAGAGCTTCTATCTTTTTGAAGGCTGCTGAATTATTAGCAGGTCCCTATAGAGCTAAAATCAATGCTGCAACCATGCTGGGCCAATCAAAGAATGCCTACCAGGCAGAAATTGATGCTGCTTGTGAGTTCATTGATTTCTTAAGATTCAATGTGCAGTATATGACTGAGATCTATGCTCAGCAACCTAATTCTGCTAAAGGTATCTGGAACCGTGTAGAGCAAAGACCACTGGAGGGATTCGTCTTTGCTTTAACGCCATTCAACTTTACCGCTATTGCTGGTAACCTGCCTACTTCTGCAGCTATGATGGGTAATACCATCGTTTGGAAACCATCAAACACACAGATTTATTCTGCCAATGTGTTGATGCAGGTTTTCAAAGAAGCGGGTGTTCCTGATGGTGTAATCAACTTGGTATATGTTTCAGGGCCCGTTGCGGGTGATGTGATCTTCAATCACAAAGATTTTGGAGGTATTCACTTTACAGGTAGCACAGGCGTTTTCCAACATATTTGGAAGACAATAGGTGAAAACATCTTCAAGTACAGATCTTATCCACGAATTGTAGGAGAAACAGGTGGTAAGGACTTTATCATGGTGCACAAATCTTCTGACGCAAAAGAAGTAGCTACGGCTATTTCCAGAGGGGCATTTGAATACCAGGGGCAGAAATGTTCAGCAGCTTCTAGGGCCTACATTCCATCCAATCTTTGGGACGATGTAAAAGCTTACGTTCAGGCGGACTTGGCTACCTTTAAAATGGGGCCAACCGAAGATTTCACAAACTTTATCAATGCTGTAATTGATGAAAAGTCATTTGACAACATCGCTAAATACATTGATGATGCGAAAGCAAGCCCGGATGTAGAAGTAATTGCTGGAGGCAATTATGATAAGTCGAAAGGCTATTTCGTTGAGCCGACTGTGTTGCTGACAAAAGATCCTAAATACACTACTATGTGCGAGGAGATCTTCGGTCCTGTCATTACGATCTATGTTTATGATGAGAATGAGTTTGAATCGACTTTAGCATTGCTAGACGATACATCTCCATATGCGTTGACAGGCTCAATCTTCGGAAGAGATCGTTATGCGGTAGAGTTGGCTACTAAGAGGTTAGAGCAGTCTGCTGGTAACTTCTACATCAATGACAAACCGACAGGAGCTGTTGTTGGTCAACAGCCGTTCGGTGGTGCCAGAGGATCTGGAACTAATGATAAGGCAGGATCGATGATCAACCTATTGCGTTGGGTATCACCAAGAACAATCAAAGAGACGTTCGTTCCACCAACAGACTATAGATATCCTTTCTTAGGCGAAGACTAATTGAAAGCCCGCCCCGTCCCGTCCCGACCCCGAAGTTTCGGGGCGGGGCAGGGTGGGGCTATCTTTTTACCCGATATTTTTTTAGGCTATAAATGAAAGCATCTAGGTTCTGTATGTTGAAGTTAGCTTTGCTTTCAACGATGACCATTGGTGTTGTGATTGTGCCCAAAACCAGACCAACATCATTGACATAACCAAACATCAGTTCTTTGTTTTCGGGATCTTCCGAAATGTCCAAGACATAGTGTGGTATTTTCTTTCTTTTCAGATAATCTAGAGTCCGATCGCATCGGCTACAGCCATCTTTGTCGAATACAATAATTGAATTGGCAGCAATAGACTCATCTATATTAAGTTTTTGTGCTATATCAGCCATGGCCCCATTGGGGTAGTATCTGGTATAATTGTAGTTATAGTCGTAGCGCCATGGTCGTTGTGGATCTACAATTTCGAACTTTATAAAGCTTACCTTTTCCTTAATTGGAATTTCAACTTTTTCTGATCCCTCGACTTTTTTAAGGTTCTGCAGCGCGAAGTTGAAAGTGTAGCTATAATTCTTGGAGCCAACATTTTCTGCAGTCAATATTACATGATTACCGACTCGTTCAAATTTTACATCTGCTGTTTTAGTTTGTGCTTTTGTGAGAATGGTGACCGTTAAAAGGCACCCGAACAATAAAATAATCCGCGTCATTGAATATCCATGCTTTCGAGATTGTTAATTTAAGACACCACTTTTGATATAACATAGTATGAATAAAGAAATAGAGAGCGTTGAGTACTTTTTTCATAATGAAGTGCCAGACTTACTTCAAAATTTAGCTGCAGAAACTAAACCTGTATGGGGGCTGATGACTCCGCAACATATGTTGGAGCATCTTATCGTTACTTTTAAGATGTCGATTGGAAGGATAAAGATTCCGGTAGTTTCCGCAGAAGAGGATTTTCCTCGACTTAAGGCTTACTTAATGAAAGATAGCCCGATGAGACGGTCGGTGCCCTCTCCAACAGGAAAGAATGAATTGCAGCCTTTAAGGTCGGCTAACTTGGATGAGGCTAAGACAAAATTGGTCAAAGAGACAGAGAGTTTTTTGAGCTATATGAAAGCCAACCCAGATGCCGTTGCTGATCATCCTTTCGGAGGACCTATGACGGCTAATGAATGGATTTACTTTCACCGAAAGCATTTCAAGCATCATTTTATCCAGTTTGGTCTGATTCCCGATTATGAATAAAGCCCACTATGATTCATTAGAACGGATGTTTTATGCCGCTCCTATTCAGGATATGCTGAGTGGTGCAGCAATGAAGGTCGAGGAAAGGAAAGCGGCCTATTCCTTAAGTATATCAAAAGACTATTTTCATGCTGCTAAAGCCTTACATGGGGCTGTCTATTTCAAGCTCCTTGATGATGCTGCTTACTTCGCTGCTGCTTCCATCGAACCCACCTATTTTCTCTTGACCAAGACGTATACGATTCATTTCAAAAGGCCGGTGGAAATTGATGAACTCACTGCAACAGGAGAAGTGATTTCCGAAGGCAATGGCGTGATTGTTTCTAGATCGGTAATTACGAACAGTGCTGGAAAGGTAGTTGCCGAAGGAGAAGGTCAGTTTGTTCGTAGTAAAAAGTTGCTGATCGATCAGGTCGGATATCGTTAATCCCTTTGATTTTCCATTGAGACTTTCGTCCAAACCTCTCAGGTTTAGGGTGTAACTTTTTTTGCCAGTTTGAGTCTTTAAAAGGAATACTTATCAAATCAAACCACGGTCAAAATGAAAAAACTCATCACAGCATTATTATTGGTAACTGTCTGCATATCAGTGCAAGCACAGAAAAAAGTCCGAGAAAAAGATATTCTTGGCGAATGGGAACTTGTCATTGATATGGATCATGTCAAAGACGAAGTGGAAGAAGAACTAGAGGAGGAAGAGTTCTGGCTAGCCAGAAGCTTCGCAAAAAGTGTAAGCAACTTTGCGTTAGATATTGTCGAAAGCATTGATGTGCGATTCGACTTTAGAGACAATGGCGAAGTCAAGATTAGTGTCAAGGTTTTTGGAGAAAGAGAAACGGAATGGGCAGAATGGTATATCAATGATGATGGTGAATTAATCATCGAAGATGAAGACGACCATAGACGCAGAAGAAGCCGTAATTTTTCCATGGGTTACTCCAACGATAACGATGTATGGCTGTTAGAAGATGGCAAACTGCACTCTTACGATAAGGATCGAAGAGGAAGACTTGAAAGACAAGAGGTTTACCTTAAAAGGAGATAAAAACGTATTAGAGACTCTGAAATACCCCGAAGTTTCGGGGCAGAGTGACGAAACAAAAAGCCCCGATCGATCGGGGCTTTTTGTTTATCTGACCAAATATTTGAGCTTCTGATGTGTGGCATGATTCATCTCGGCAATCTTCTCCAGGTTATGATTCTTGAAGAAGTGCTCCCTAACTTCTAAAAGCTCATCATAAGGACCTCTTGGTGCAATGAGCTTAACGATAATCGGTGTGCACTCCAGCATGATAAATAGCAGGAGTATGAATATGTTAGCCAGATATATCGCACGATTCTCTTCTCCGAGTACACGAAGTGCTTCGAGTTGCGCAGCCATTCCATCCCATGGGTTTCTTTTGATTTGTTGTAGCTCTGCCGCCTTTTCCGTCATCAAGGCGCTGTACTCCTTTTCTTTATCAGCAATGATGGACAGATTTTGGTTTGAGATTAGGTCCAATTCTCTTTGAGCCTGGTCCGCATCTGCCTTCTTGAGTTGATAAATAGGTCCTGCACTCCGCTGCATGGAACCACCCGTACCATCGGCTTCCGCTCGCGCTGCTGCGGCCAGTTGATCACGTGTTATAGTCTTGGCAGCAATCTCTCCCTTGAGGGTGCTTATTTGGTTCTGTAGAGCGTTGCTCTGATCGCTGTAACGCTGCTCAATTTCAGAAATCTCATTCTGGTATATCTGTTCCTCCAGAACGACAAGCTTACGATCAATCTCTTTTGAGAAGATGCGTAGCTCTAAAGGCTTGGAGATAACTACCGCAAGCATAACGGCTAGCAGCATTCTGGGAGAAGCAATTACAATTTCCTTGAACCAACCACCCTGCTTCTTTCGCATCGTTGATACGATAAATCGATCCAAGTTGAAGATTACCGTACCCCACACCAGGCCAAAAACAGCTGCCCAATACGGGTTTTCGAATACTGTGTAGAAGGCATAGCCTCCCGATAGGGCAGCGAGTATACCCGTAAAAAAGACTGCTGCTCCCATGCCAGTGTATTTTGAGGCATCAGTAGGACATCGCTTGAGTAATGAGATATTGGCTCCTGAACAGAACCAGAAAAATTCCTTGAGTGACTGCATGTTGTTTCGAGTTTATCTGCCTCTGGCAGGTTTATCCGCCTTGTGCGGGTTAAGGCCTTTGGGCAATACTCCATATGACAGAAGCCCGGAGGAATATGTTACAAAGGTTGTGGTAAAGGGTAGAACGAGACCATGTGTCAATATGTTGTGTAGGATAGTACCTTTTTATACATAGTACTGATTTTTGATGTTAAACTTGCCTGTATAGGTGTTGAAAATCACAATCCGTACTGATCGATGAGATAGATAATCGATGCCATGGCTGCAGCCCCTAATTCCAGCTCACGTTGGTTCACAACTTCGAAATTATCGATGCCTGTGTGGTGGTATTTGAAATAGCGCTGGCTATCTGGTAGGTAACCAATGGTTGGGACATCTTGTGTTCTCAAAGGACTGATGTCGGCTCCACCGCCCCCTCTTTTGAACTGATGGATGTTATAGGGTTCAAAAAGCGATTTCCAGCTGAGTAATTTGTCTTGCTGCGCCTTGGTGCCTGATATTCCGAAGCCAATCGGTAGAAAACCACCTCTGTCAGATTCCATGGCAGCGATATGATTTTCATTGTTTTCTTCTGCTAGTTGAGCATACTTACGTCCACCCATTAAACCATTTTCTTCATTCATAAACATCACTGCGCGGATGGTTCTTTTAGGTTGGTAACCCATCGCTTTCATGATCCGAAGAATCTCAATAGACTGTACGCAGCCGGCACCATCATCATGTGCGCCTTCGGCTAGGTCCCATGAGTCAAGGTGTCCACCTACGGCTATAATTTCATCGGGCTTTTGAGAACCCCTGATTTCACCAACAACATTGTAGGATAGCACATCGGGTAGCATTTCACAGTGTGTCTCGAAATAGAATTTCAAGTCAGTATCATCCTCTAGTAAGTCGCTAAGTTTATCTGCATCATTGGTGCTAATGGCAACGGCTGGGATTTTAGGAATGTTCAGACCATATCGTGTGCCTCCAGTATGGGGAACATCATCTTTAAATGAACTCAATGACCTCACTAAAACACCAATAGCACCATATTTTGCAGCCTCAGACGGTCCTGCACCTCGTTGATTAGACGCTCCACTATAGGCTGAGAAGGTATCCAACAGTTTAGCATCCATTGGGCGATTGAAGAAGACAATCTTGCCTTGAATCTGGTCCTTGCCGAGCTTTGCTAGTTCCTGGAAGTCCTGCACTTCAATTACATTCCCCAATACGCCTTCTGAGCCAGAGCCTACTGAATTTCCTAGCGCAACTACATTTACGTCAACTGAGCCTAGTTTTTTTGAGTTGACAATTCGTCCAATCTCTTTTTGACCTCTCACCCAGTGTGGAACCATAACAGGCTGTAAATAGACAGTATCAAAGCCGTAGGCCATCATTTGCTGTCTACTCCATTCAACTGCGGCAGCAGCCTGAGGTGATCCGCTTAAGCGTCCTCCAATGTTTTTGGTGAGGTGCCTTAGCATCTCATAGCTTTCACCTCTTTCTAAAGCTTCGTCAAAGATTTTGCGAATATGGGTTTCATCCTGATTTGTCTGAGCAAAGGATGGGAATGCTGTGAGAAAAACAAGTAGGAGAGATAGTAAATACTTCATGAGATTGAGTTTTAAGGAGCCTGGTCCAACTAATCTATCAATTCCGTTTTCTGGAGAATGTACATCAGTTTCATTGGGTCATCTGGATTGATATTCAGAATGCCTTTAACCTTGATTCTCTTTTCGGTGAACTTAATATTCTTTTCCGAGAAGACTTCAACTACCGTTTCAGGACCGGCACCACCGCAGAAGAAGCAATTGGCAAATGGCAGGGCGGATAACACAAAATAGTTTTTGCCTCGGAGTTCATCCAGTGGGATCATCCAACCTTCCAGGATGATTTCTTTGCCATTGAGTGCCTTTACATCATCACTGAAGGTGGGAAAGTCGATTTCGTAGTTGAGTACTTCATCAAAGCGCTTTTCAATTTCAACTTTGGACAACACTTTCCAGGTACTCTTTTCCTGACCATAACCAGAAGTGATGACCGCGAAAAGTAGTACTATGGTAACCAGCTGTTTCAGCACTACTTGATTAAGTCCAGAATCCTATTAAATCTGATGTTTTGGAAGAAGCCAGCATTTGGATCAGTTCTATCCATAGACCAGAAGATGAACAATGGCTTACCCACAATGTGGTCGTAAGGAACGAGCCCCCAAGTTCTTGAGTCTTCTGAGTTGTGCCGATTGTCTCCAATCATGAAATAGTATCCTTGTTTGAAAGTGTAAGTATCAATTTTTTCACCTTCGATGAATACTTCGTTATTCCGAATCTCCACTTCATCATTATGTTCGTAATGTTGGATTGCCTCTCCATAAAGCGCAATATTCTCCGGTGTTAACTCAATAGTCTCTCCCTTTTCAGGCATACGCAAGGGACCAAAGAAATCCCTACTCCAGTTAAATCCCTCAGCTCGTGGAAAGATTCTGGCATCATCACCCTGCTGGTAGGTAACTTCCTCAACACTTCTTATGAAATTATATTCGGCCAGTTTGTCTGCCTTCTCTTGAGTGGTAAATATGAAGAATCCCTTTTTGCCTTGATAGTTGTACATAGGGACAGCTGTTGTAGCATAAGTGTCTCCAGGGTTATCATCATAGTAATCGGTAATACCGATCTCTCTCATATATCTTTGATGAACACCTTTGTCTGCTTGAACAAAGAAACTTGTCAGCATACCTGGAGGATTTTCAACAGGCTCACCATTCACATAAACCTGCTTATTTCTTACCTCGAAAACATCTCCAGGGGTTGCCATACAGCGTTTTACATAGAAGGTCTTTATGTCTAATGGGTATCCCTTGTCGTAGTCAGGTGGGTAATTGAATACCACAGGTTCCCCAACTCTAGGATCTCTTAAGCCAGGAAGTCGGAAACTTGGTGCCTGGATAATGTCACTATATGAAGGGATGTTCGTACCCCAGAATTTTTGATGCGCTAGTGGAAACTGGATCAAAGTCGTTGGAGTTCTTGGCCCAAAATGCACTTTGCTCACAAAAAGGTGGTCACCGATGAGCATGGAGTTTTCCATCGAACCCGTGGGTATGGCATAAGCTTCAATAAACAGACCACGAATGATAGTCACCGCTATGAGTGCAAACAGTATATCGTTGGCTAACTCTCTGAAGAAACTCCTCTTGACCTTAGGTTCTGATTCGGCTTTCTTTTTTCGCTTTAAGAAGTCGAGCATAAATAGATTTTTAGGCTTTACGTAAGCAGTAAAGGTATTATTAATTTGTCAAAAACTGATGTGTAAAAGTTTTATAGATGTTTTGATAACGGAGAAAACAATTAAGGGGTTTTCGTAATTCTATATGATTGGTTTTATTAATTAGCATACCTTCCGTTAATTTGATTTTCAATTGAAATCTCATGATCAGTATTGATGGTTTAAGTTTCGGGTATTCCGATCAAAAAGTGCTTTCCATTCCTCAGATGGAAGTAAAAGAAGCTGAACACTTGCTGATTTTAGGTAATTCAGGAAGTGGGAAAACTACCTTACTCCATATTTTGGGAGGTTTATTGGCACCTAAAGAAGGGAAGGTGGTTATCGGCAATACCGATTTATATAGCCTTTCAGGTCATCAAAGAGATAAATACCGAGGACAAAACATTGGGTTGGTTTTTCAAAAGGCTCACTTGATCAGTGCACTTTCGGTGGGAGATAATCTATTGCTTGCACAATACCTTTCGGGCACCGCTCAGGATAAGGGCCGGGTCTATGAGGTATTGGAAGAATTAAACCTTGGTCATAAAGCAGAAAAAAAGGTCAAGGCCCTTAGCCAAGGAGAGCAACAGAGGGTGACCATCGCAAGGGCATTGCTTAATAGACCAAGACTTATTCTGGCCGATGAACCTACAGCAAGTCTTGATGATGATAATGCAATGAAGGTGATAAACCTCCTTAAAAGTCAGGCAGAGAAATATCAGGCCTCCTTGCTTATTGCCACGCATGATCAGCGCGTGAAGGAACAATTTGAACTTCAACTTAACCTCAGCGCAGCATGAACCTGATATCCTTAAGTTGGAATTACATCAAAAGTAAGCCCCTCAATACGGCATTGAATATCCTGTTGATGAGTTTGGGTGTGGCTATCATACTTGTATTAATTCTTCTCAGCACTCAACTGGAGGAAAATCTGGCAAAGAACAAGCGGGGCATAGACTTGGTGGTCGGGGCCAAAGGCAGTCCACTACAATTGATTTTGGCCAATGTTTATCATATCGACTTCCCAACTGGCAATGTGAAGTTAGATGAAGCCAAGTCCATTACCAGAAATCGCCTGGTGAAGTCCGCGATTCCACTGGCCTTGGGCGATAACTATCGTGGTTTTAGAATTGTAGGGACCAATCATGACTATGTCAAGCTCTATGAGGGTACCATCAAGTCTGGTGAGATTTGGAAGTATAACCTTGATGTCGTTTTGGGTGCTAATGCAGCAACAAGACTCGAGTTAAAGGTCGGTGATGAATTTTTCGGGGCACATGGTCTTTCAGTTGCGGACTTAGAGCATAATGAAAGGTCTTATCACGTAATAGGAGTCCTTGAACAAAATGGTAGTGTCTTAGACAACCTTATATTGACCAACATAGAAAGTGTATGGGCAGTGCATGATCATGAAGAAGAGCATGAGGGCGAACATGAAGAAGGTCATGAAGAAAAAGAATTAGGTTCTGCATTCGAAACGGGATTCCCCGAAGGAGATGAAGATGACGAGATCACTTCGATGCTGATTCAGTACCGTTCACCTATGGGCGCAGTACAAATGCCCAGAATGATCAATGCCAATACTAATATGCAGGCCGCTTCCCCTGCGTTTGAAACGCAAAGGCTATTTTCGCTTCTCGGAATTGGCGTGGATATGCTTAGAAGTTTTGCCTATATCATTATCATAATTGCTGGTTTGAGCATTTTCATTTCTATGTATAATGCATTAAAAGATCGTAAGTACGACTTGGCAATTATGAGATCACTTGGTGCATCAAGAGGAAAACTGTTTGTTCATGTCATCATCGAAGGAGTGATTATCACAACCCTAGGAGGAATTTTGGGTATAATCCTTGGGCACGGACTGATGGAAGCTTTGGCACGATCCTATGAAAAGTCAGAGGAAGTCGGGGTTTCAGGACTGGTTTTTGTGAACCAAGAGTTCTATGTATTGTTGATTAGTTTAGGCGTTGGGCTGATCGCTTCTCTGATTCCAGCGTTAAATGCTTATAAGACAGATATATCGAAAGTTTTGGCCGAAGAGTAAATTAGAAATGATGAGAAAGATATTTGTATTGATCGTTTTATTTGGACTTGGTTTTTCAACATTTGCGCAAGATGTTAAAATGAAGGGTTCTGAACTCTGGAAAACCCTGGCGGATGTTAGCTATGACATTCAAAAAGATGAGTATGGTGATGTTTTTGTCCCTGTCTTCGGGAAGGATATTAAAGGTATTGCTGACCAAATCGTTGAAGTCGATGGCTTTATCATTCCCTTTGATGGTATGTTCAAACCAACTGAATTAATTCTTTCCTCATTACCGATCAGTGAGTGTTTCTTTTGTGGGTCTGGTGGACCTGAAACGGTAATGGAAATCTCTATGAAAGAAAAGATCAAATACACAACCAAGCGTGTAAAAATCCGTGGTAAGCTTAAGTTAAATGCTAAAAACCCTGACAAGCTGATGTATCAGTTAGTGGAAGGAATTTTCGTTGGCTTAGCTGACGATAGCTATTAGATTTGCCAAAAATTCAAGCGTAATGAAGAAGGTTCTGAGCTTTGTGCTAGTCGCAATTTTTACACTCTCATGTGGAGGAGGCTTTGATGCAAAAGTAGAAGAAGGGAAAATCCTGGATGTACATGATGAAGTGATGCCCAAACTAGGAGAGGTCATGGACCTGAGAAGGCAAGTACTGGCCAAGGCGACCGATCTGGCTGAGAGTAATCCCGAAGATGAAGCACTTGAAGGACTGAGAAGTCTGGCTACTGAGCTGGAAGACGCGCGAAAGGGCATGATGACCTGGATGTACGATTGGGCCAAGACCAAAACCCCTCATGTTTCTGGGCAATCAACTGAGGAAGATCAGAAAGCCTTCTTTCAAGCTGAAATGGAACGCGTGACCAAAGTAAAAGACGATATCAATTCCTCTATTGCTGCTGCAAAAGCTGTCTTGAAATAATCACTTAAGCCGAAAGACAATGCGTAAGGTCATTTGAGAATCTACTGCCTTGTCACCGATCATTGCTGGCAGCCACGCAGGTGAGATTTCCAACATTCTTAAAGACTCTTTACTTAAGATTTCATGCGGACTCTTCACAATTCTCGGAGCAGCTATTCTTCCGTCCGAAAGTACCACAAAAGATATATAGACATCGCCCTGGTATCCATAGCGTTTTGCTTCGGTTGGGTACTTGAGATTTTTTCTTAAATGAAGGTTCCATCCACCTTGACCGCCTATGAATTCCGCCTCCGAATCCAGTTTTAAAGTATCTCCGTCAATTTTCTCAGAGTATGGTCTATCTCTTCTGCCAATTAAGTTTCCAGTGTTGTCATATTCCTCCATCGTGAGAATAATCCCGTTGCTATCAAGGATCACCCAAAAGCCTTTCTTTATGCCATTTTCATAATCTCCATACATCATCACTTCTTCGGCCGGATTGAACCTGTAGTAGGTTCCTGTTTTCTCTCCTTTGATATAGGAAGTAGATTCGGTCATACGGCCTGACTTGGTATACCTGGCAGTGCTTCCGTGGATTCTTTGTTTTCGATCGAGTTGTCTTACCTCAAAAGTTAAGTAGCCCGTTTCCTTATCTGTTAATTCTCCCGACTGGTTATAGTAAACCGTATCTAATTTCAACCTCTGTGCCGGGCTGTAGTGGGCAATCGTGAAAAAGAGGAGGGTTAATAAGATGTATTTATGTGTGTTTCTGATTGTCATTCGTCTATTGGTTAGGATTGATAGACCTCTCTACAGCATCTAAAGTAACGAGCTCTGCTTTGTTGCCCCAGGCATTTGAGATGTAGATCAGAAGCTCCTGAATCTCTAAAGATGTCATATCTGGGTTTGCCGGCATCGGTTGATTATAGTCGATGCTATTCACCTTTATTGGACCTTTTAAGCCGTATTTTATGGTGCGGGCCGCACCTGAAATATCATTCAATAGGTAATCGGAGGCTTTTAAAGGGGGAATCAAGGTACCCAAGCCTTCTCCGTTTTCCATATGGCAGTTTTGACAGTACTTTATGTAAAGCTGCTTTCCGTTGGAAAACATTTGTAGGCCTTTGGTATCTAACCTTGAGTGAACATCTTCATTGTCACTTTTCTCCCCTGAGCCACAACCTAAAACTAGTAATGCGCTCAGCAAGCTTAGATACTTCAGACTTCTATTCTTCATATTCTGCCAACAGCTTAGGAATGTCATTCATTAAGGCATCAACTTCAATTGGTTTGGTACCATCATAAAGTCCTCGAATTCTCTTTTCCTTATCAATAAGTATAAAGGCTCCGCTATGGATGAAGCCGCCAGGTGCATCTGCATCTTCTCCTACAGGAACAAGATAGCCCTCAGCACTACCAATACGATAAATTTCATCCTGATCTCCCGTTACGAATTTCCAAACTTTGCTGTCGGGGACGCCAAGGCGCATAGAGAAATCCTTTAAATAAGCTACCGTGTCATGAGCTGGGTCGATCGTATGGGAAAGAATGCCAAATTCAGGGTTGTCCTTGAATCTGTCATATACTCGAAGCATTTGTTGCTTCATAATAGGGCAGATAGTAGGGCAGGTGCCAAAGAAGAAATCTGCTACATAAACCTTGCCTTCAAAAGAGGCGAGCGTCACTTCCAGGCTGTCCTGATCCCAAAAGGAGAACTCGGGAATGGTATGATAAATTGTATCCAACTTGCCATCAACTTCCTTGAATTCTTGCCTTCCTAGAATAGGTAGTTTTTGAGGTCCATTATTGTTGTCACACGACCAACAAGTCACGAGCAAAACAGTGATGATGAGTAGTATTAATCCTTGCTTCTGCATGTTTTAAGCTTTTGTTCTAAGCCTTTTATAAATACGAATACCGATCATTAGACTAACCGTCACTAGAAAAAAGCCCAATGTTCCTTTGATCCAATTGATCTCATTTTTCAATACGATAATGAAGACCACTGAGATGAGTATTAGCGTAGATATTTCGTTCCAAATGCGCAATTGTGTTGAGCTAAACCTTTTTACATCATTTTGGAGCTGGACAAAGAGCTTGTGGCAGAGAAAATGATATATATACAACACCACTACAAAAGTCAGTTTTACGTGCATAAAGGGTAGCTCCAGCATGGCTGGATACTGATAAATCATGGTGCTGCCTAAAATCAGTGTGATAATGGCAGATGGCCAGGCGATAATATACCATAGTCGCTTAGACATGATTTTTAGCTGATCACCCAGAATCGTCCTATCAGGCTCAGGCTTATCCAATGCTTCGCGTTGATAGATAAATAATCTGGCACCATAGAATAGCCCTGCAAACCAGGTAACAATAAAGATGATATGGAGTGATTTGATATAAAGATCAGCCATAATATGCTGCGGCAAAGGTAGTCATGAATCGGTTATCAGTTAACTAGAAACCAGTATTTCTGTTAGAGCTACTGATCACTGATTTCCGATCCACGGATAACCGATTCACTCATCAAAAGGTCCCTGCTTTTTCTCTAGAACGTTCAAGGTATCTCCAACTTTGATCACTCCTTCATTACTCGGGATGAAGTTCTCTCCGAACAGGATTTTATGCTCCAACTTTCGATAAGTGGCTAAGGTCTTTAGTGGCTCTTTGCCCTTTTGGGCGGTGTCCACGTCAATGGTGGTCATCACACAGCGAGCACATGGTTTTACACCATGCATTTCAACATCACCAATATGAATTTTCCTTAGTCTGTCTTCATCATGTACCTCACCTCCGGAGACAATAACATTTGCTCTGAATCTGTTCATAGGGACATGTTCAGTAGCTTTGTTATTCAGCTCAGCTAGTGACTCCTCACTAATGATAAGCACAGGGTATCCGTCAGCAAAACTAACCTTGTCGGTCTCCTTGATGGCGTAGCGCTGATCGGCTTGACGGATGCTATCTTCATGCATATAAAGCAGGCGTACATTCTTTCCTATGATTTCACTGAACCACTGATCGACTTTTGTATCAACAGGTTTCGCAGTGCAAGTGTCATCCCATACTGTAACAGAAACGGGTTTGGTGTCTGGTTCGGACATGTCAAAACTCACTGGTGGAATCTCTTTTGCGTTGTGATTGATAGTCATGACATCTCCGCTGATTTCAGGCTGAAGCAGTGCCATTTCAGGGTAGTCACGCTGGTGTACGAATATCCCATTTTCATCCGCCAGAACCCACCTACGATCATATTGCAGGCCTCGTTTTTCAACTTTTGTCTTGTTCAGCTGAATTCCAGCAATAGACTTGATAGGGTATATCCAGAGATCGGTAATCTTGAGTGTTGACATTCCTGAAGGTTTAGTACTCGAAAATAAGAAGTACTAATCATTTATCTCCAATATTGATATCGACTTACGCGATTGAGCTTAAGATTATAGCCGTACCATGTCGTTTGTTCTTGTAGCAGATTGGGATATTTTTTGTTGAAGGTATAGGTGTTCACTTTATCTTGTTCCAGGGCTAATTCAACATGCCAAACACTGTCCCTATCGCTTACCCTAAAACTAGCATCGTAGATTTTCGGTTTTCTGGTCTTTGTATTGATTTGACTGTCGACCACTTGCTTGGTGAACTCCAAACCGTCTTTAAACTTGGTTGCTCTGAGCAGATAAGACAATTGGTCTTCCCAGATGAGATCGGTACCTTCAATGGCCATTCGTCCATCTCCATAGCCATCGAAGTAACTGTTGTAGTCGTATTCATAGCCACTTGCGGTCAGCTCAAATTGCTTGAAGGTGTTGCCACACCACTCCTGACCTGTATGGGTCATTTTGTGTAGTTGCTCTGGTTTTTCTCTTTTAAAGAAAAGACTCGTTAGGTAATGGTAGGGATAATTTTCGGTTTCAAAACGACCAAATTTGTTGACTTTCATTACGCTGAATAGATCATCGCGCTGGTAGTCATCGGTCTTTACGTTGAAGTCCTTATTGAACTCTTCCTTGACGGTTATATATGCATTATCAAATTTTCTGACCTTTCCATAAACAATCATTTCAGCATCGTAATGAGCCACCTCTGCCTGGCCATCTTCCCAAATCTTGTTCATGGCCCAATCATGATGGAAGACTTCACTTGCAGGATAGCTTATCGAGGAGGAATTGGGTTGCTCACAACCAAAAGCTACAGTTAGTAAAATGGCCATTGTTAAATGCTTTTTCATAAGCTTACACTATAAGGTTTCTAGGGCATCATCGGCCCATGGACCGAGGTCGTTTTCTGTATCTACGTCATTAAGTGTTTCAATAACATGATAGTCTAAACGAAGTCTTTTAAAGTCTTCAATCGTATCGGAACCGACTGTTTCAGTACTCCATACCTTTTGCTCAAATAGTTCTGGTATGTACCTCGACATACCGATAGTATAGTAGCCTCCGTCTTCTGCGAGCCCAATAACGGTGTCCTTGGTTTTTAAGGCCTCAAATGCCTCTTCCAAATGGGCTTGCGTCATGTCATAACAATCACTTCCGATAATGCAGACTCTTGCATAACCATCTTGAAAGGCGCGACTAAAAGCAGTGGTTATTTTCTGGCCAAGGTCACCATTACTCTGTACAGCTTTCTGATAGACCGAGTTATACCAAAGATCGGAGTCATCAATGTGATCCGAATAATAAACGATCTTATCTGTATAGAGGTTGATTGTCTCCGACTTGGTTTTCTCCAAAAGTAATTTGTAGATGGCCAAAGCTTTTTCATCTCCTAAAGTGGCTGCTAAGCGAGTTTTTGCCTTACCCAAAACTGGATTTTTGACAAAAATAATCAGTAGGTTTTGTTTCATTTTAGTAGACTGCAGTTCCTCCCTTTAGCAATGCACTAAAGTATTGACTGTATACGTGTACGCTATCAGTGAGCTCATTTCTTGAGTTGATCAGTGGTAGTTCAGCATTGGACCAGCCAATTAGGCCATCCTGGAGTTCTATGATTCTGTCAAAACCCTCTTCTCTTAAGGCCTTAGCCACTTGATTACTCCTTAGGCCGACAGTACAGTATACCATCACTGGTTCATCCGATCTCAAGTCTTTCAAAAGGCTTTCTTCGTAGCGTATGGCTCCTTTGAGGTGGCTTACTTTGAATTCTTTTTCATCTCTTACATCAAGGATGGTAAATGGACTTTCTGTGAGTAATTCCGAAGCCTCCAAGGCATCTACACGTTCGAGCTGGGAGTTATTGAAAAATGTAAAAACTCCTCTTTTGTATACTTGATAGCATAATAGAGAGAGTACAATCAGTACCCCAGGAAGGATGAATTTTAGGTATGCCATTAGTTTAAGGATTCAAATAAACTACTTCTTTTTCACTCAATTGTTTTCAGGGTACTAGAATTCCCCAAAATCTCGTCAAATGAAGCTTAAATGACATTTGATTTTATTATTACCTTGCCAACCCGAGATGAAGCGAAGAAAACTCACAACTGAAGAGCTTATAGAAGGTGTTCTAGCTGGCGATCGTTTGATACTGAGCCGAGCCATTACCTTATGCGAAAGTCAGAAATCAGATGATATTCGTGCATCTGAAGCGCTTTTGAAAGCTGTTTTGCCGCATACCGGAAAATCCATGCGGATTGGCATTACCGGTGTCCCGGGGGTTGGGAAAAGTACTTTCATCGAATCATTTGGGACACTTGTGACAGAGCAGGGTAAAAAGCTTGCAGTGCTTACCATTGACCCGAGTAGTCAGAAGACTAAGGGCAGTATTTTGGGTGATAAAACTCGGATGGAAGAGTTGGCACGTAACCCATCAGCTTTTATCAGGCCATCGGCTTCGGGAAGTGCTTTGGGAGGCGTGAGTAGTAAAACGCGAGAGGCGATGCTCCTTTGTGAAGCAGCAGGTTTTGATGTGATTTTTATTGAAACAGTCGGAGTCGGTCAGTCTGAGACATTGGTACATGGGATGGTCGATTTTTTCTTGCTATTGATGCTGGCCGGTGCCGGAGATGAGTTGCAGGGAATTAAAAAGGGTATCATGGAAATGGCCGATGCGGTGGTCATCAACAAAGCAGATGGTGAGAATCAAAAGGCAGCAAAACGGGCAAAGGCTGAATATCAAAGTGCGCTTCACTTGTTTCCAGTCGATGAGTCAGGCTGGATCCCTCAGGTAAAGACATGTTCGGCACTTGAGAATACTGGATTAAATGAGGTATGGGAAATGATCACTAAGTATCAATCTACCATGCATTCCAATGGCTTCTTAGTGGAGAATAGAAAACGCCAACAGGTAGCTTGGTTTAGAGAAAATGTCAGCGAAATGCTGGGTCAAGCCTTCTATCAAAATCAGGAGATTGCTGACTTACTTCCAGAAATTTTAAGCCAGGTTGAAAGTGGAGCTTTACCTGCGAACAGTGCAGCCTACAACCTCATGCAGCAATTTTTAAAAAATTAGGGAGCCCCTAAAATAAAGTTCCCCTGCTTTTCCAGGTATAGACCTTTCGAAGCAAGGGATATAATCGGTCATGATTATATTCAGATAAATTGATTAACCTTTTCTCACGCTTGACGCGCCTGACGTATCACTGTCAACCGAAGCACCACCTTTGTATCTTACATTAGAAGCTCCAGATGCACGTACATCAAGTTGGTCAGTAACATAAACCTTAATAGAACATGCACCACCCACTCTGATGTCTGCATCAGTAGTTTCAAAATCGTATGCACTGTAAATAGACGAACCACTCATACGAATTTTCTGTGTTTTGGCAGAACCCTGAATTGTTACTACACTGGCTCCGGAAGCTTCAAAAGAAAAGTCACCTGTCTCTAGTTCCATGTTTACTACAGATGCACCAGATAAGTGAAGCTCCATATCATCTGATTTAATAATATCGCGTGTTCGCAGATTTGCTGCACCACTCAAGTGAATCTTGTTCAATTCCTTTACGGTGATATAAGCTCTAGGAGATTCTCTCATTCTGCGGTTTCTACGGTTATTTTCTAAACCAATAACCAATGTTCCACCTCTTACCTCTGCGATCAAAGCATCTCTATACTCATCATCTATTTCTATCTCTAAAGACACCTCGTTGCCTACGCTGATTTCAACAACAAAAGATGAGCTAACACTAAGTCCGTCAAAGTCTCTTACGTTGATTGTTTCACGATCCTGGGCAAAAGCCAATGTCGAAAACATCAACATGGCAACGGCCATAAGGCTCAATCGTAAGGACTTCATTTTTAAATTCTTCATTACTCTAATGATTATTTGCTTTAAAGATAATGTCGATCCGTAAAGGTTGCATGTCAGATCCAAATTCTTTTGTCTCTCAGACTCACATTGACTCTACCTTTCGGTATATTAAAAAGGCTATTGTTTCTTTCTGTCTCTGATACGACATCCACAGAGAACCAAAAGTTACATTTTATGTATTATTAGACTCGTCATGGAACACATTGTTATCATAGGAAATGGAATTTCCGGAATCACTACCGCGAGGCATATCAGAAAGAAGAGTGACCATAGAATAACGGTTATCTCCGCTGAAACTGATCATTTTTACTCGCGAACTGCCCTTATGTACATCTATATGGGGCACATGAAATATGAACATACCAAACCCTATGAGGATTGGTTTTGGGAAAAGAACAGAATCGAGCTGAAAAGAGCATATGTCGAGAAAGTGGATACCAATAAGAAGGCTTTGACTTTTGCCGATGGGTCTACCATGGACTACGACAAGCTCGTTTTGGCAACTGGTTCTAAGTCCAACAAGTTTGGTTGGCCGGGTCAGGACTTAAAAGCTGTTCAGGGACTCTATAACTACCAGGATCTCGAGTCAATGGAGGAGAATACCAAGAACATCTCTAGGGCGGTTATTGTCGGTGGAGGTTTGATTGGGATTGAAATGGCTGAGATGTTGTTGAGCCGAGATATCCCAGTGACCTTTCTGGTAAGAGAAAGTAGTTTTTGGAACAATGTACTTCCCGATGGCGAGTCAGAAATGATCAATCGCCATATCAGAGAACACCATGTAGACCTAAGGCTCAATACAAATTTGAAGGAGATTCTCTCCGATGAGAATGGAAGGGCCCGAGCTATAGTAACGGACGAGGGAGAAGAGATTGCTTGTCAGTTTGTTGGTCTTACAGCGGGAGTTTCTCCGAATATTGGTTTTCTGGAAGGATCGGGTATTGAAACCAATCGAGGGATCATGGTTGACCCATATCTGGAAACCAATATCAAAGATGTTTATGCAGCTGGAGATTGTGCCGAATTCAGAGAGACAAATGGAGAGCGTAGAAATCTGGAGCAGGTTTGGTATACCGGCAGAATGATGGGAGAGGCCCTGGCAGAAACGATCTGTAACAAACCGACAAAGTATAACCCTGGCTACTGGTTTAATTCAGCCAAGTTCTTCGATATAGAGTATCAAACCTATGGCTGGGTTTGGGCCAAGCCGAAAGAAAACGAGAACGACTTTTACTGGGAACATGAGGAAGGTAAAATATGCCTGAGGCTGCGTTGGGATAAAAGCAACGATAAGCTTTTAGGAGTGAACAATTTTGGCTTCCGATTAAGGCATCATGCTTTTGATAAATGGTTTAAAGAAGGCAGAACAGTACAGTATGTACTTGAACACTTGAAAGATGCCAATTTCGATCCTGAGCTATATAAGACACATGAACAGGATATCATCAATCAATTCAATGCCGAAAACGGTACTAGCATCAGCTTAAAGAAGAAAAGCTGGCAACGCATTTTACAATTAGTCTCAAATTAGAATATCAAGAAATATGTCATCAGTAGATCCAAGTTTATCTATCGCTAACCCACAGCCAAAGGACACCGATGTGATCCAGAAGGCGGGTTTGGCACTTGCTGGTTTGGGAGTATTAGTGCTGTTCCTCGCTTGGGGAAATGTTGCCATTCCAGCATCTATTGGTTTGCCAGTTGCCCTTTTAGGCATTCTGGTGGGAACCGTCATTTATTCAGCAAGACTATACTTAAACCAACCGGAGGGAATTAAGAACAATGGTGTCTGGTTCAAAAGCTTAACGAACCGAGGGGTGCTCGGTTGGGTGGCAGGCATTGTGCTCACTGGCTTCTATGTGCTGCTCTATTGGTACCCTGAGTATATCGGCTTCAAGGCAACCGGAAATGAAGGTATGGTTGCCTTATTCGATCCATTGAGTATGTTTTTCAAGGGAACCCCTGCGAGTCAATGGTTCGTTTATGGAACGCTTTATACCCTCTGTATTACTGCCTTGGGGATCAAGTTCCTCTTCAAATACCGACATAATCGTTATCAGTTTATTAGGACCTTGGTGGTCATTGCCAGTCAGTTGTTTCTGGCTTATCTGATCCCTGAAATCTTGGCTGGCCTTAACTACAATGATGTGACCACTGCAAGTGGTGAATATTTAGGATACTTCAATACCGACCTAAAAAACACCTGGCCTTTGGATTATGACTTCTTCTATGATTGGCAATTGAATGCCTTTCAACAAGAAGCATATCAACCCGTGGGAATTCTATACCTGATCGTTGGAATAGCCATGTTTCTGGTGGTAACACCGATCATTACTTACTATGTAGGGAAAAGGTGGTATTGCTCTTGGGTTTGTGGTTGTGGAGGACTTGCTGAAACTGCTGGAGACCCTTTCCGTCACTTATCTTCTAAAAAATTAAGTACCTGGAGGCTCGAAAGATGGTTGATCCATGGCGTAATGGTCTTTGTATTTGTGATGACTGCCGCGACCATTTACGGATACTTTTGGAATACCGGAGAGGTCTTCGGGCTGAATATTTATAACAACTTCCAAAAGCCTTATGGCTTCTTAATTGGAGCGACCTTCTCAGGCGTAATAGGCGTAGGTTTCTATCCGATGCTGGGCAATCGTGTATGGTGTCGATTTGGCTGTCCAATGGCTGGTTATATGGGCATTATTCAACGCTTCAAATCAAGATTCAGAATTACGACCAATGGAGGTCAGTGTATCTCATGCGGTAACTGTTCTACTTACTGCGAGCAAGGAATTGACGTTAGAGCATATGCTCAGAAGGGTCAGAACATCGTACGTGCAAGTTGCGTGGGCTGTGGTATTTGTTCTGCAGTTTGCCCAAGGGGGGTACTAAAATTAGAGAACGGTCCTGAAGAAGGAAGAACTGATTTACCACCAATCATTATCGGCAACGAGAGTATTAAGGTGAGTAACTAGTAGTTAGTACTTAGTACCTAGTATTTAGATATAAGATTTTAGAGGAGGTTGCCAGTTCAAGGGTAACCTCTTTTCGTTGGGTAGTGTGTATTGCGTAGTGAGTATAAAGGGCCTCTAATAAGAATTTGAGGAATAACAAGATTTTTAGATATCCAAAAGAGATACATCTTGCCACACATCTTCATAATCCTTGGTAATAAGAAACCTCCATCCGGGAGCTAATCCCAAATATTTTTCAATCAACGGACTCCAGACTTTTGCATGTTTGATATGAACGGGAAGAAAAAAACCTGAATCATCAGAATATTCACCTGCCCAGATAAACCAGCCAGAAGTTCCTTGTTCGAGCGGGTGCCTAAGACCATGTATAGGGAAAACACCTTTCTTAACATCTAAGGAGATTCCAAGTTTTAAGTGATCTGCACTTGCATGAAAATCAGCATTGTACTTACTACAAATTGCTTTTTGCTGTTTAATCAAAGCGTCCTCTATTATTGACATTTACAGGCTACAGTGTTACTTGATACTAAACTACCCAATACTTAGTACTCACTACGCACTACTCCGCTTCCATCGTCAGCGCTTCCCGTACCTGGCCCAAATGATGCTTTAGGTGTACCACATAGTCTTGCATAAAGTAATCCAGTGTGGCAGGCTCATTTTCCTGAACCGTGTAGAAGGCAATCTTGTGAAGATTATGCTTAACCCTTTCCTTATTCCTGACATTGTCAGGGGTTTGGTTCATAACATGAGCAATGTGTAGATTCAATTGTCTCCAAAGAATAAGTAGATCATGCCAGTTGACTGCCTGATAGTTCTGAGAAGTAACCCACTCGTCCTGATCGTAGCCTACACCCACCAAATCATCCGAATCTTGAGCTCTGACAAAGCGTCCATGATTGTTAGAAGCCGAATCGATGAGGTGACCAATGATTTCCTTAGCCGACCATTTTCCAGGCGCTGGTCGCTTTTCAGCATCACTTTCTTCCACTGTAATGAGTTGTTCAAAAGCTGCTAGCACAACTTCTTTGAGGTTGTAATCTCCTGTCATGCGGCAAAGGTAATGGACTGAACTCTATTGTTGAACTGATTTCATGAATTCAATCCCTTTGGCAAACCCATGCTCGAAATCTTTGTTTAGCCCTGTTTTGTCTTGGGAAGTTCGACTCGTATGAAGCGTATCAGGTGTTATTTGTTGAATAGAAACTCCCTCAGGTGGGTTTTCAATGAGGTCAAGTGCATCATTGTAGATGCGATCATGGAGATCTAATTGCTTTTTTAGTTTTGGGTATTTTCTAAGAAAGAAATTCCAAACGTGATTGAATAGGGTGTTCTTACTGCGATAATCTGCCTTTTGTGATCGTAGAACCAATATCTCTTTGGCTCCTTTGTCAATTGCGAATTGTACGGGAATCGGATCAGATGCACCTCCGTCTGAATAATCTTGGCCATCGATATCCACAAAGTTCCTACATGCTAATGGTATATTGCTTGATGCCATTAAGTACGTATGAATATTGTCTTTATTAGGCTTTAAGTAGCGAGCTCTGCCACTGGCAACTTCAGTTGTTACGCAGTAAAAACTACTATCGATCTGTTCTAAACGTCTTTCGTCTATTGGGAATTTTGAGTCTAACTCGTCCCACAGCCAGTTCAAGTCTAAAAGATCTCCTCCTTTAAGAAACCTTCTCCAGCTAATGAACTTGGGTTGTGCCATCAGGGTAACGTACCCATTGTAATTCCTACCGACTGTCTTAGTAAGATATGATGCTAAGTTGCAAGCCCCGGCAGATACGCCTATATAGCAATCAAAAGGGTAATAGTCTTTGGACATAAATGCCTCCAATATACCGGAGCTAAATATTCCGCGCATTGCGCCTCCTTCCACAATGAGCGCCTTCATCAACTAATACTTTGTTTGACTATCTCAATAATAATTGGAATAATAGTCGGTGCGGATAAAATGAGAAAATTGGAAGCGATCTTTTTTGGTGAACGGTATAGTCCATTATCTCTGAGCCATTGATTCCTGATCTCTGCTCTGGTAAGATTCTTCTCGGGATCAGGGTTAATATGTTGAGTCTGGATTTCTGCAAGCCTCCGACTCCAGTTGGAAAGAACTACTGAAACTGGAATGAACATACACAAAAAGACCAGGGTGTAAATTATCCCACCACTTAGGGCTAAAGTATCCGCCAACGAACGTTTTGCTATATCATCGAGTTCAAAGTAACTGAGAATTGACCAGCTATATAGACAATATACTTGTAGAATACCTGCAGCCAAAAATAATGTGGTAGCATAGACACTGGCCTTGTAGAGCCGAAACCTTTCTAAGATATCCTCCACATTTAGCCTTCTTCTAGGCTTAGAGAGTATAGTAGCCATTGACGCTACCGTAATTAAGACGCAGGCGATAGAGAATATCATCGACCAGTCTATAGTGTCGACCAAGTCTATTCCCAGATGTTGACAGACTGCATCTAGAAGCATTACTCCAGCACCACCACTTATACCGTATTCTCGAAAACTCTTAGAGAAGATGAAGATTAAAACGATCACTGAAAAAATGATCAGTGGGACTAAAAAGTTGAGGCTTTGATTGGGTCTTGAGAGGTTTCGATGGATGATATAACATGATAATGCCACATTTACGGCAATGACGAAAAATAAGAATACTGAGGATAAGCCCCATATAATCCTCCAGCGATATTCATGAACATCGGTTCCGCTTAAAAGGTAGGTGTCATCTACCAGGCTAATTTTGAGCAACTCCGAGTGGTAGTAGAATATAAATCCAAATAGCACCAATCCCAGAAAGGAGATAATAGGTGTAAAGGATTCGGAGTATGTGAGTTTTTGGTATTGTGTATTTGTGCTCTGGTTACTCATGAAATATCAAAATAGCTCATTCATTTAGATTCGTCAAATCATGCGTCTTTCCAGCGTTTCACAAATTTGAGATAAGCACTTTCGGTCAATCGAAGTACCCGATCGAAGATTGCGGAATAATCATCTGGATTTTCAAGTACAATTTCTGAAGAGGTCCATACTACACCTTTCAGCCAATAGACCTTAGCCACCTTTACGTCCTGGGTGATTTCATGGCAGATTTCCTTGGCTTTGGTGATCTGCGATTCTGAATCCAGCTTAAGATTGGCTAAACGTGCTAGTCTGAAAAAATTTTTGTCCTTCATGTCAATGGTGATGTAATAGCTTCTCTCTTTATAAGTGAACTTGACATCACCATCACTATCAACTTCTGGTGAATAACCTTTATCAGTCAGAAAAGCCACATACTTATCTTGGATGATTTTCTTCTCAAGCTTTTCCTGAACATCAAACTGGGCCTGAGCCAGTGATGCTGACCCTAGAAAAACTAGGATAAAAAATAGTCTGATCATCGGATTTAGTGTTTTGGTCGGTTGCTTAAAAATAAGAATTCAAAAACAAAAAATGCCATCTCTGTTACGAGATGGCATTACATCAACTAAACGCTAAACTAATTGTATGATTACTTTAACCAGCGAAAGCCAAGGTTAAAGGTCTGTCCTCCTCCGTCATTTCTTGAAGCGAAGAAGTTACTATATGATAATTCTAATTCTAGCTTGCTATTCAACTGGTACTTAAAGCCGAGACCTGCCTGCTGAAACCACTGCGAAAGACCAAATTGATCGTCAAATCCATTTGATACTCGCTCAAACCTTGGTGAGTATTGGTACAGCGCAAATAATGAGGCTTTACCACTCGGTAAGAAGTAAGACAGAATACCAGTTACGGGAGTCCTGAAGAAATCCACCTGATCGTCTCTGCGCGAAAAGCGATAGATTAAATCAGCTTCAGCAAACAGTCTCCAACGGGTATTAATTTCCATGTCGTAGAACACTTGCGTAAATGACGTGTATCTATCGTGGTTTACGAAGGTTCCATTTCTGTCTTCCAAATTGGCCGCTCCTGGAAACCAGAAGGCAGATCTTACAGATAGGTTAGGCACCTGTTTGAATGGTGTAAATCGGATAGCTGGCCCAAAGGCGGCAAGTGCCACCTCGTTTACATTGCCTGATTGGAAAACGGGTGAAAAAGGTGAGTTCCCATCGGAAAAGGAACTCACGATTACATCAAAACCAACATTAATCCTTGCGGATTTTGATGCCCCATAATTCAATGTATACTGTGCATTGAAGAAGCTTTGACGCCCATCAATGGCTACTCTGTCGCCTTCACGGTTTCTGATATTTCTTTGTGTATAGATATTGTAAAAAGATCTGAGCTCTACTTGTCCTTTTGCCAAGAGTACTGAAGGCGTGAACACTTGAAGGTTTGAAGTAGGCTCATTTACCTTTTTTGACGATGAAGCGTTTTGGCTTTGAGCGTTTAGACTCCAGTTATACGTATAGTAAGTAGTTTTATAGTTCGCTGGAATTTTGTTGGTTCTATACTTATTGATATAGGCGATGATGTTTTCAGCCTTGTCATTGAAATCACCAGGGTACCATTTGAAAATCTCTGAGATGCCTACTGATTTTTTGCTATCGTCCACTTGAATGAAGTCATTATTAGAAAGTGCCATTTTTGTGCGTTCTAATATCTGAGCTTCAAGCTTTTCAGGTCTGTAAGCAAAACTGGCAATAGGAGGGCAACTCACGGCTGCACACACAAGTACAAAGTGTAATTTCTCATCACCCGTTACTTTAAGAAGGCTGTCCTTTTCTAACTGGTTAAGCGTGATAGAGCTTCCGGCAATTTGGTGTTTTTTACTGTCGAAGAACCCACCAATTTCTAAAGGTGATTTGGTAGGGTATGCTTTGATGATGCCATTGATGACCGATATGTTATATGCATTGATAAAGAATGCTTTTCTCTCGATATCGCTAAGGCTGCTTGTGTTAAATGAGCCCACTTGGTTGACAAGGTTTTTGAGGTCTTGTCCGTCTTTTGACAAAGTCTTATAATCTACTTGTCCGTTTGATACGTGCTTTTCGAAGAAGGTATCCGCCTCGTCTAAAAAGCTGTTAAGATTTTGCGCACTGGCCACCATTCCGATGAGTAGGCCAAATGCTGATATGATTAACTTTTTCATTTTTGATTTTGATAATGTCCTGATTGTGTTTTGATGCTATTGCAATGCGTATTCGTAAATGCCTTGTATATCCAGCATTTGCCCAAAGATTTCTACTTGTCCGATAAGCTCCATTCTATTGTCTTGAAGTCCGGATAAAGTGGCTCTGGTTTCTAGTGAAGTCTCTCGATCGAAAATGACCATAAGGTTGTCAAAGTCAATCTCCCAAACTCCGGTTTTGATACGCTGATCATCTGCTCCTCCGCAGAGTACCGCTCCACCGTCATATCGGTAGGTGCCATCATTAAAGAAGGAGAAGGTATCATCCAGTCTACAGTTCTGAAAACCATTCAAGCCTTCTAGTTCAAAGGTGATGGCCTCCCACTCACGCATATCGTCATTGGTCAATGCAGTCATGAAAGCAGCTTCCGATGGTGGTAGTCCGATTGGCGAATCAATTTCCACCTGAGGTGCAGGTGACTCTAAGTCTACAAGGCTACAGCCACTGAGCATGAAAATGCTGAGCAGCATTGCAATAAGTTTTGTTGTAGGTTTTGTTGTTTTCATAGTTTAAAAGTTTTGAATCCGTTTGCGGGATTCAGGACATTAATGAGAAGATGCGAAGAATAGTTCTCAGATTTTTCAAAAAAACTCCCTAATAATCAAAGTGTTAGGTCTCAGTGACATGTGCGTGACACTTTCGTGATACTTTGCCCGAAATTGATAGTTTGGTGATAAAAAAAGCCACCCCGATTCATCGGGGTGGCTTCATGAGAGGAGCTACTTTAGACGCTATTTGTTCTCGAAGTCCTCTGGATTATAAGTGATCACACGATCCATGCCCATAGTTTCTGAACCCAGTCGGACTACCGATTTTAATTCATCGGTTTTGTGCATTTCTCTAAGCTGATCTATATGGTAGGTGAAATACACATCATAGAAACCATCATCTTCCATAAGAACAGCTGGTTCATAATTGTAGCCAAAACTATTAGGCGATACATCAATAGAGTCTTCCCGAATATCAATGACTTTTAGGAGGGAGTATTTATACTCAGTAGGTTCGTCTTTATCATATAGGTAGTAAATGTCGTTTACTTCTGGTTCAGTCAGGTACTTTTCGAAACGTTGTTCATCCATATATGTCTCCACTGCGAAGTAAGCTACGAGTGCCATGATGATGGCCACTCCTGAAAACATATAAAAGGGAAATCGCACGCTGGACTTAAGTCCCTTAGCTAGAGCGCGGACTTCTGGCGAGACTTCTTTGGGTTTGTTTGCATGTTGGCAGTTGTCGCAGACCAGGTGTAGTACCTTCTTATAAGGGAAAACAGGAATCCAGAAAATATGTGCATATGAGGCACTGACTATAATATGAGCGCTTTCATGTCCGCAGTTGGTACACTGATGACCGGCAAATGGGGCATCTTTTAGAACTTTGGTGTTCCATCCATAAATTACCATGAGAAAAGTTTAAGGTTGAAGAAGTCAGAAGATACTAAGATTGGGAGGGAAGTCAAAAAAATAGCCATCACAACCCTGCTGAGGTCATGATGGCCTTATGTATACTTTTTGTTAGTCTATTGAATGTCCATGGGCACTTCAATGGCCAAAACTTCGGCATAGGATTTTGCCTTCAACTCTACGCTGTTGCTTTCTGATACACCAACCGCATCACGGCTCAACAAACTTTCTCCTGCAATGGCCACATCACCATTCAAAACAAAGAAGTAAACCCCATTGCCGGGTTTCTTTACTTCATAGTTCAAGTTGGTGCCCGCATCAAGGTTAGCCAAGCTGAAATAAGCGTCCTGGTTTATCCATAGTGCGCTTTCATCATCAGGCGAGACTACAGTTTGAAACTTGTTCATTCTGGACTCTATGTCAAATGACTTTTGTTCATACCTGGGTTTAATGTCTCTTTCCTTTGGAAATACCCATATCTGCAAAAACTGGACTTCGTCATCCTTGCTATGATTAAATTCAGAATGTCTTAAACCTGAACCGGCCGACATGATTTGCACGTCACCTGTCTTGATCACTTCCCCAGTTCCGGTACTGTCCTTATGCTCTAAATCTCCATAAAGCGGTATGGACACAATTTCCATATTGTCATGCGGGTGAGTGCCAAAACCCTGGCCACCTGCAACAATATCGTCATTTAGTACGCGAAGTGCTCCGAAGTGCACGCGATCTGGATTGTAGTATCCGGCAAAGCTAAAACTGTGTCGACTTCTTAGCCATCCGTGATCGGCAAGGCCTCGACTATCTGATTTGTGTACGACAGTATTCATCTTGATTCCTTTCGTTTATGTTTAAAATACATGTACATACATACAACTTGTCTGCTCCTGATTTGGTTCCCTCTAATCCTATCCTTTAAGGTAGATCAAATTTTCGTCAGGAATAAAGGTCAACTTAAACCTATTGATAAAGTCGCTACCCAATATTCCAATGGCATTCAGAGTACTTAGCATGCTTAGGTCCATGAGTTCGAAATTCTGTTCTAGCGTCAAGCTACCCTTTCGGATTTTCTCAGTAATCATAGGGAACCCTTGTGGAGATCTGGTCTTCTTAAATGGCTTGGCCCAATCTTGATCAACCAAAGATATGCCTGAACCGGTGTCCAAAATTACATTCGCTTCCTTTCCAGCTATATAGAGGGGCAGTACAATGTAATTTGAGCTCTTTTCATATTGAATAGGTTTTCCAAGCTCGGCACGATTTTCTTCCTCTAAAAACTCAATGGTCAGGCTTTGATAATCCATGCTGAAGTTAGATTGACTGAAGAAACCCCAACCCAATACAGCGTCAAAGGGAGTGCCTACTTGTTCGCTTACACCCTCTATCTCGTTGGCAGCGCTAAAAAACTCAACCTTTTCCAGCCTTCGACTGCTCACTTTGAGACTGTTCGCTATACCACTGTAGAGGGTCATTGGCTGGCCATTAATATGCTGCATTTTATCCCCTGTGTCCTCTAGAGTGATGTTCTGTCTTTTAGCTTCTCGGGTAGAAACCATTAAGACATGAGGATCGCCAAAGTCGATCATAGCTTTTACCTTTTCACCATTAACCTCGATCATGGTGAAAATGAAACCTTGCTGATTTTTCTCTATTGAGAGAATGTCAGGCTGTTGTGCCATCGCATAACATGACCCAATCACGAACCATACTGTACAAATCATCCGAATCATACCCGAAATTTAAGACCTGTTTTTGTGAAATAATGTCAAAGAGTATCAACTAATTCCATATGCGAAAGGTTATCCAACTGACATTAATGCATGCCTCTTGAAATAATTTGAACTAAGATGTTGAAAGAGTGATTATGTAGGCTCGTTAATTTTTAGCTTTGCACCAAATCTTGAACATCCAGGAAAGACCAAATATCAAGGTAGTTATACCGGCTTTCAATGAAGAAATGTCCATTGCCCATGTGGTGAATGATATTCCTGAAGCTTGGGTAGATGAAGTGGTGGTGGTCAACAATGCTTCAACAGATAAGACTGTTGAAGTAGCTGAAGCCGCAGGTGCCACGGTTTTGACAGAGTTAGCTTCGGGCTATGGAAATGCCTGTCTAAAAGGCATCGATTATCTCAATAATGCAGACAACCGTCCTGATATCCTGGTTTTTATTGACGGAGACTATTCGGATTACCCTGAGCAGCTGCCAGATTTAGTCAAACCGATCATTGATGACGGTATGGACATTGTAATCGGGTCTAGAGCAATCGGAAATAGGGAAGGAGGATCGATGACTTTCCCCCAAGTTTTCGGAAATTGGTTGGCTACTTCCTTGATGAAGTTATTCTATAAGGTCAAATTCACAGACTTGGGGCCATTTAGGGCCATTAGGTTTGATAAGCTCATTGAATTGCAAATGGAAGATCGGACTTATGGTTGGACGGTCGAGATGCAAGTGAAAGCTGCAAGACATAAACTCAAATCGACAGAGGTTCCGGTAAACTATAAAAGGCGCATAGGTGTTAGCAAGGTGTCTGGTACAGTAAAGGGTACTTTTTTGGCAGGCTACAAAATTTTATACACGATTTTTAAGTATTTGTAATGTATTGGCTGGAACTCATAGTATTGACTTTATACACAGGTGCGCTGTCGTTCATCTTTGTATACAGCTTATCTCAGCTCAATCTTGTTTATATCTACCGTAAGGCAAGAAAGAAACAATCTATTGCTAAGGCGGCAGAGATTACCAAAGATTATGAATACCCCATGGTGACGGTTCAGTTGCCCGTTTATAATGAGCTTTATGTAGTTGAAAGATTAATTGATGCCGTGGCGTCTTTCGACTGGCCTAAAGACAAGCTAGAAGTGCAAGTGCTTGACGACTCCAATGATGAAACGATTGAGCTCATCGCTAAAAAAGTTACTGAGTGGCAGGCCAAAGGAGTAGACGTTCAGCAAGTACAGCGACCAGAACGCAAAGGATTTAAGGCAGGTGCCTTACAATACGGGATGTCAATTGCCAAGGGAGAATTCATCGCGATTTTTGATGCTGACTTTGTGCCAGAAGCTGACTTCTTAAAGAATAGTGTTCCGCATTTTCAAAAGGACGAGAAAATTGGCGTGGTACAGACCCGTTGGGGACATATCAACGAGGAGTATTCAATGCTCACTAAGCTTCAGGCCTTCGGTTTAAATACCCACTTCTTTGTAGAACAAAACGGTCGTTCACAAGGAGGTCATTTCCTTAATTTTAATGGAACTGGAGGGGTTTGGAGAAAAGAATGTATTGAAGATGCAGGTGGCTGGAAGGCAGATACTTTGACCGAAGATTTGGACCTCAGTTATAGAGCACAGCTCAAGGGTTGGCAGATATTCTATACACCAGATGTGGTGGCTCCAGCGGAATTGCCAGCAGCAATGAGTGCTATCAAATCTCAACAATATCGCTGGACTAAAGGAGCAGCCGAGACGAGCATTAAGCTATTGCCGAAAGTATTGAAAGCTCCATTGTCATTAGGAACGAAGTTCCATGCGACATTTCACTTATTGAATTCAGCAGTCTTTATCTGTATAGTAGTGACAGCATTCTTGAGCGTACCGGTATTGCTTATCAGAAACCTATCTGACAGCTGGGAGATTCTGATGAATGTCTCCATGATTTTCCTGATGGGCTATGCCTTTCTGATCGTCTTTTACTGGAATGGATTTAAGGAGAAACGCGATGGTTTCTGGAAAACAGCCAAAGATTTTGTACCTCAAATGTTTATGCTTTTGTCCGTATTTCTAGGACTGAGTGTTCATAATGCCGTTGCCGTATTTGAAGGTTTAATTGGTAAGAAAACTCCATTCGTGAGGACGCCTAAGTTTAATATTACGGGTAAGAAAGATACCTGGAAGGGCAACAAGTACTTCAAGAAAAAGATCAATCCGTTGACCGCATTGGAAGGTTTCTTAGGTCTCTATTTTGTGGGAGGTCTTGGTTTAGCCTTTTATTTCAATGATTTTGCCTTACTTCCTTTCCACTTACTCTTGAGTTTAGGATTTTTGCTGGTGTTCTATTACACTGTCCAGCATACCCGACATGCTTAATAAGAATTCTTCTTGGGTAAACTTGGCCTACATTTTAACAGGTGGGTTGACGATCTATATTGGCTATTTCGTTGCCCGAGAGGACACGTGGTTGCTGCTCAGTTTATATACCTTACTCTTTGTTTCCGTTGCATTCATAATTCGAAAGACCAACGCTGAAGATGCAGATTTGGGATACTACTGGGGAGTATTACTTCGCGTAGTGCTGATCGCTTCGTTGCCAAAACTTTCTGATGACTTTTATCGGTTTATTTGGGACGGAAGGCTATTGCTGAATTTTGAAGATCCCTATAAGTACCTGCCAGCGCATCATCTCAACAAGGGCTTAACAGGAATTTCACAAGGGCTGTATGATCAGCTAAATTCTCAAGAATATTTTACAGTCTATCCACCCCTGAATCAGGTCATTTTCTTTATTTCAACCCTGTTTTCACCGGGATCGATTGTATGGTCGGTAGTCATCATGAGGGTGATTATGATTGGCTTTGAACTGGGAAACATTGCTTTGATCAGAAAGCTCTTAAGGCACTATAAACTGCCTCAGGCTTATGGGTTGATTTATGCATTAAATCCCTTGGTGATTTTTGAGGTAACTGGCAATCTGCATTTCGAGGGGATCATGGTCTACTTCCTATTGCTGGCCATTTGGCAATATGAGCAAGGGAAGCTTCACAAGTCGGCCATCTTCTTCGGCTTATCTGTAGCTACTAAATTTTTGCCGCTGATCTTCTTGCCGTTATTACTTCGGAAAATTGGACTTAAGAAAACGTTCATATACGGCCTTATCGTAGCAGGCACTTTGGCTGTCACTTTCTTGCCGTTGATCAATACAGCGCATATTTGGGCGATTAAGGATAGTATGGAGCTCTACTTTCAAAAGTTTGAGTTCAATGGAAGTATTTACTATTTGGCCCGATGGTATGGGTTCGAGACAGAGGGGCATAACATTATTGCCAAATCTGGTAAATGGATGATGTATGCTACTTTAGGTTCGATCATTATCTATTCACTTCTTAGTACAAAAAAGGATTGGCCAAGGCGAATGGTATGGGTTTGGGCTTTGTACTTGCTTTTCGCTACAACAGTCCACCCGTGGTATGTGATTCCCTTGTTGGCGGTTGCGGTTTTTTCGAAAGTGCGTTTTCCCTTCTTATGGTCCTTTTTAATATTTCTTACCTACGCCAATTACTTGGGTGGGGAATATGCCGACCGAATCGAAGTAGTCGTGGTAGAATACAGTTTGGTAGGCCTACTGGCTTTGTGGGAAGTATTCGGAGGTAAAACCGATAGACTATTCTTCGGGAAGAAGATTAGTTGAGCTCATAGCGATAAGTAATGTGCTTTTTGGAAGGTACAGCTCCAAGACCTTTGTGGATCGCAATCATTTTATCGTTGAAGTCACCGACCCAACTGAGTTCTACCTCATTAAGTGGTGTTTCGTTAAAGCAGTATTCGAATGATTTGTAGGTTACGACAGACTCCAGTCCAATGCCCTGAAATTTAGGGTGGGTACCCATGACAACTACCCGAACTCTATCGATCACATTTTTTCTTTTCAACATCAGGAATCTGATTTTATTGATCAGATTCAATTTCCCTTTGAAGCGCTTGAAGATTTGGTTGACATCGGGTAGCGAGAGTACAAAACTTGCTGGTTCACCATTTACATAGGCAAATTGCACAAGCTTCGGGTCAAGTACAGGTTTCATTTTTTCAAATGTTTCCAGCACATAGTCCTTTTTAATGGGAGTAAAGTTTTCAAATTCAGCCCAGGCAGCATTATAAATAGCCATAAAGTCTTCGGCATACTTATCAATTCTTTTTGGATCGAAAGGCTCGGTGGTAATACTTGGCTTACGCTCAACTATATAATTGGCAATTTTGACAAACCTTGGACTCAAACCTTCTTTGAGGTAGAATTTGTTCGTCATCTGCTCCATTTTCACCTGAAAACCATAGTCTTCAAAGAACTTCTGGTAGTAAGGCGCATTATAAGCCATTCCATAGGAGGGGGAAGTAAAGCCTTCAACCAATAAACCCCAGTACTGATCATTTTCACCAAAGTTAATGGGGCCATCTACCGTATTGACTTTTCTTTCTTTGAGCCAGTCCATGGCAGTATCGAAAAGCAGTTTTGCCGCATCATAATCCTCGATTGATTCAAAAAACCCAATGCCTCCAATGCGTTTGTCACCATAATTGGCCTTTTTCTCATTGATAAAGGCCGCTATTCTGCCGATCAGCTTACCATTGTCATCTTTCAGGACCCATCTTGTAGCCTCACCATGGTTAAAGAATGTGTTCTTTGCGGGGCTGAATACCGCGCGGATGTCGTTGTCTAAGGGGCAAACCCATTCATTATCCTGAGCATAAATAACGCGTGCCACGTCTAAAAACTCATTGGCACTCTTTTTATCTGCTACTTCAAAGATTTGCATACTGACCGTGTACTCTTGAAATGATTTAACAAAGAAATCTGTTTATTTCGAATCTCAGAAGTGGTTGTATGTTTTTTTTCCTAACGATCGTTAGAGTAGGCCTTTTTGCCTCAAATCATGGAAGATAATTTTGTCCACATGCGAGGTTTTGTCCATTTCTTCGAAGGGTAACCAGGCGACTTCTTCGATTTCAGCGGCTGCTTTTAAGATTCCATTGTAATTAGCTTGATAACAAGTCATTTGAACGATGATACCTTCGGCATGACCATGGGCTTGTGCTGAAAAAGTACCATAGTATTGAAGCGATTCGGGCAGTAGCTTCACACTCAGCTCTTCATCAATTTCTCTCAACAAAGCCTGCTCATCGTTTTCACCTGGTTCTCGCTTTCCGCCTGGGATATAAAAGGCCTCTTTGCCTTTACTTCTGGCAACAAGAACTCTCTTCTCTTTGACTTCTATCCAGGCCAGTTTGTCTATGAGTTTCATTTAATTGACTTTTTATCTATAATTTAGTTAGACATGAAAAGGTACTTAACACTAGGTTTTTTATGGCCCCTTGTATTCGCACTCGGGTTTTTGTACCTGACCATTAAGTATGGGTATTTTTTCATTTCTGACAATACCGCGTGGCTCGATCTGGCTTTTGGACTGCTCTTTCTGGCTGTCTTTGGCTTGCTGACCTGGCTATGGTTCAAGGTAGCTTTCGCAAATTTGAAAAAGAAGAAATAACCTGCTCTCAGCCTACTCTTCCTCTATCATTTGTCGGAGAATTTCCTGAGCTGCTTTTGCAATCACGGTGCCAGGACCAAATACTGCCGATACCCCTGCTTCGTAAAGAAAATCATAGTCTTTAGGCGGTATTACTCCACCTGCAATTACCATAATATCTTCTCTACCGAGTCTTTTTAACTCATTGATCAATTGAGGGATCAAGGTCTTATGACCTGCTGCCAAACTGGAAGCACCAATCATATGCACATCGTTTTCAGCCGCTTGTAGGGCTGTTTCATCAGGAGTCTGAAAAAGTGGCCCAATGTCTACGTCAAAGCCTAAGTCGGCAAAACTTGTGGCAATTACCTTAGCACCGCGATCATGACCATCTTGCCCCATTTTGGCAATCATGATACGGGGTCTTCTGCCATCCAATTCTGCAAATTGATCCGCCATTTCTCTGGCTTTCTTAAAGTCTTCGTTGTCTTTCACTTCACTCGAATATACGCCAGAAATGGTTTGGGTCACAGCCTTGTGTCTTCCGAAGACTTTTTCCATCGCCATGGAGATTTCTCCTAATGAGGCTCTTTTTCTAGCAGCATCTACTGCAAGGTCTAGTAGGTTGCCTTCACCCGTTTTGGCACAATGGGTTAAGGCTTCAAGCGCCTTTTCGACTGCATCAATATCTCTTTCGGCTTTCAGTTTGGCCAATCGTTCTAACTGTGACTTACGGACAGCAGTGTTGTCTACCTCCAGAAGATCTATGTCGGTTTCTTCATCAACCTTGTAGCGGTTGACTCCCACAATAACATCCTTTCCGGAGTCAATTCTTGCTTGTTTCCGAGCTGCAGCTTCTTCAATCTTCATTTTGGGAAGACCTGCTTCGATGGCTTTGGCCATGCCGCCCATTTCTTCTACTTCTTGGATTAAGGCCCAGGCCTTTTCTACCAATTGATCAGTCAGATATTCAACGTAATAAGAACCACCCCATGGGTCAATGACTCTGTTAATGCCAGTTTCAGACTGCAAGTATTTTTGCGTATTACGAGCGATTTTCGCTGAGAAATCGGTAGGTAGAGCGATGGCTTCATCGAGGGCATTGGTGTGCAATGATTGGGTGTGTCCAAGAGCTGCCGCCAGGGCTTCCACACAAGTTCTCGTCACGTTGTTAAATGGATCTTGTTCGGTAAGACTCCATCCTGAGGTTTGACAATGCGTTCGCAATGCCATGGATTTGGGATTCTTGGGGTTGAATTGCTTCACCAGTTTGGCCCAAAGCAATCGACCAGCACGCATTTTGGCAATTTCCATAAAGTGGTTCATGCCAATCGCCCAAAAGAAGGAGAGTCTCGGTGCGAATTTGTCGATATCCAAACCAGAAGCAACGCCCTTACGCAGGTATTCCAAGCCATCGGCCAGGGTATAAGCTAACTCAATGTCTGCCGTGGCACCCGCTTCTTGCATGTGATATCCCGAGATACTGATGGAGTTGAACTTGGGCATATGCTTCGAAGTATATTCGAAAATATCACCAATGATTCTCATGGAAGGAGCAGGAGGGTAGATATAGGTATTCCTCACCATAAACTCCTTGAGAATGTCATTCTGGATGGTTCCGCTTAAAAGCGACCTGTCTACTCCTTGTTCTTCGGCCGCTACAATGTAGAATGCCATTATCGGAATTACCGCACCGTTCATGGTCATCGAAACCGACATCTTGTCCAATGGAATTTGCTCGAAGAGCACTTCCATGTCAAGAATGGAATCAATCGCAACTCCGGCCTTACCCACATCACCGACAACACGTGGATGATCTGAGTCATAACCTCTATGTGTTGCCAAGTCAAAAGCAACAGAAAGTCCTTTTTGGCCAGCGGCTAAGTTTCGTCTGTAGAATGCGTTGGACGCCTCAGCGGTAGAGAAACCTGCATATTGGCGAATAGTCCAGGGTCTAACCGTGTACATGGAACTATAGGGGCCGCGTAAATAAGGAGGTTTGCCTGCAATGAATTCAAGATGTTCAGCATCTTGAAGGTCTCCTTCGGTCACTAGCGGTGGTACTGAAATACCTTCTGCGGTCTCCCAATTAATGGGGCTAGTGCTTTCAGATGCCGCCACGCTACTTGCTGTTGGGTCAACACCCTCAATTTTGGCTAGCACTTGATTAACGAGATCAATGGTACTTGCTTCCAAATAGTACGAACCAGCAGCAGGGTCCACATTTTTCCCCAGATACGACTCGTCATTCAATATGCTGGAGATATTTCTGGCCATACGTTCGGCCAGCAAAGTATTGTCAGGGAAAACGGGGTAAAATGGATTTACCAACAGTGCATCAGTTCCACCCGTTATCGCGGACATGGCCATGGTAGTGGCCTGCAACATAAAGTCATGCTTATCTTCTATCTGTCCGTCCCACGATGGAGAGGTGCTTATTATGGTAGGCCGATAGTCTATGACGCCCATTCCGGTTGCAATGGTCTTTATTACCTGACGAAGTGCTCTAAGGCCTGAAATTTCAAGGAAGTAGTCTTTGCCAATCCGTTTTTCAAATGCTATGCAACCCAAACTGATGTTGCTCGGAAATGTAGAATTGTCAAGCTCACTGACGGCCGACTTGGTCAGGGCAGACAGTTGATCTACCAAATCCGAACCAGGCATATCGGAGATGACAAACGTCTTGAGTTCAGGGATGGCTTCTTGAAAGAGAACCCCTTTTCCATGGATAAAGCCTGATACTTTGGATAGGTTAGTTTGGGTTTGTTCTAAGTAATTCAGGTACTCCTTATATATATAGGAGGTTTCAATACTATCTGATTGAAACGAGACCTGACAGAACTCCGGCTTAATGTCTTTTAGGAGTGCCTCAAAGCTTGGTAGCTCGCTTATGCTGAAGAGCAGGCCATTGGCACCATTGTTCAAGGCATCCAGTGCCTTGCTGTTAGCCTCTTTTGATGATGACACGTTCACCAGCTGGTAGTTCGTCCAATAGCGATGACCGAAAGCCTCCGGCTGCGGGTGAACATTGGCCGATTGTGGTAGAGAATCTGGTAGATCGGCTTTGGTATAGAATGGTTTTCCGTGGAAACCTTCACTTTCCCAAAGCAATTCTTCAAATGGTTTTCCCTTCAGGTCTTCGAGTAATTTAGACTTCCAAGATTCGGCTGTCTGCGGTTCGAAATCGGCAAACATTCTTTCCTTCATTTCCTTCAGTTTTCTTCTGCGAAAATAAGTCTTTTCTCAACGGCCACGATATAATTTCAGTCAATTGGCATATACCTTGTTTCAATGTCATTATCGCTAGGGAAGAATAGTTATCCACAAAAAGTCTGTGGATAAGCTCTTTTTAAGGGGAAAACTATTTTGGGCTATCAGCTCGTTTCACCTTTCATGTTCATTTAATTTTTATCATTTTTGTTGCCCGCCTAAAGAAAAATGTGAAGCCCTTATTGCAAAATGGTTAGATGGTAAAAAGTGAAATTTCGGTTTGGGAGGACTGCCTCAGATTTATCAAGAATCAGGTAGGAGAGCAGAGTTTCAAGACATGGTTCGAACCGATAAAACCTTTAGGGCTAAGTGAATCAACACTTACCATTCAAGTTCCGAGTCAATTCTTTTATGAGTATTTAGAAGAGCATTATGTACACCTCTTGCGAGAATGTGTTCAGAATGAGCTGGGTTCAGAAGGAAAACTTGAGTACTCAGTAATTGTTGATAGCGGCAGTGTGCAAAATCAGCCGTACATGGTGACTTTGCCCAACCAGAATCAAAATCAAAAGAAGAATTGGGGGAGACAGCCTACTGAACCTGAGATGATTAATCCGTTCAAGATGCAATCTTTGGACAAGGATTCTAGGTATTCTAACCTCAACCCGGGCTACAATTTCGAAAACTATATTGAAGGTGATTGTAACCGCTTGGCCAGGTCTGCTGGCATTGCAGTTGCTGAAAAACCGGGTATAACTTCCTTTAACCCGCTCATGATATATGGTGGTGTTGGCTTAGGTAAAACTCACCTTGTTCAGGCTATCGGTAATACAGTCAGTCAACAGTCTAGTGATAATTTTGTGCTGTACGTTTCTTCAGAGAAATTCACCACCCAGTTCACAGACGCGATTAAGAATAATAACATCCAGAGCTTTACCAATTTCTACTTGCAAGTGGATACACTCATCATTGATGATGTACAGTTTTTTGCTGGCAAGGAGAAAACTCAGGAGATGTTCTTCCATATTTTCAATCACTTGCACCAAAATGGTAAGCAAATTATCATGTCAAGTGATCGTGCACCAAGAGATTTAAAGGGTCTTCAGGATAGGTTGCTTTCCAGATTTAAATGGGGACTTACCGCTGACCTTCAAATGCCTGATTTTGAGACCAGAATGGCCATTATCATGCGCAAGATGCAGTCTGACGGCATTTATATTCCGGATGATGTGGTCGAATACCTCGCTTACAGTGTAGATACCAATGTAAGAGAACTAGAGGGCGTATTGATTTCCTTGATTGCTCATGCGACACTCAACAAAACGGACATTAACCTTGAGCTTGCCAAGCAAACCTTGAAGAATATCGTTCATGATATTGAGTCTGAGGTAGGAGTGGATTATATCCAGAAGACCGTGGGTGAGTTTTTCCAGATCAGTGTAGAAGACCTCAAAGACAAGACCCGTAAGAAAGAAATTGTGATAGCCCGTCAGGTGGCGATGTATCTCTGTAAAGAGTATACCAATCATTCACTCAAATCTATTGGTTACCACTTTGGTGGTAGAGACCATAGTACTGTAATTCATGCAGTACAATCGGTAAGTGATATGATGGACATCGATTCCAAGTTTTCCAACTCAATGGACGAACTGAGGAAGAAGATGAAAATGAAACTCGTATAAACAAGAAAAGGGGCCAACGGCCCCTTTTTTCATATAACTAATCCTAGTTACTTGATAGAAACTGATTGCACAAAGTTTCTACCGTTTGTTCTCATTTTAACTGTGTATGAACCCTGCTCAAGTTTTGAAAGGTCAAATCTTTTCAATGCCTCACCACCGAAGCTTTCAGAAGTCAATTTTCTGAAGTTGCTGTCGAATATTGTGATTGACACCTCTTCATTGTTATCAGTTGGTAAGATGATGTCTAGTTTTTCGCCATTCTGACGAATAACTGGCTTGACAATAGTCACCTGATCTTCTGAAGTAATCCATGCTGAATCTGCATTGATCGATAAAGGAGTTGCAGTGAAACTCATTTCATTTTCAACTTCAATGGTATAATTACCAGCTTCTAGTGCAGTCAGGTCAAACCTTTTTGCAAATTTTTGTCCTTTGATTGTTTGTGCACTATATAATACTGATCCGTTTTCATCTTTAAGTTGAATATGAGCCGTTGCTTCACCCAGTCCCTTGGTAGATACTACCACAGACTTCATCCCTACTTTCTCTACATTAACACTTGGTTTGGTGTCATTAGCAATTACGAACGTTGATGCCATAACCATTACAGCTGTCAACAATACTTTTCTCATCGTTTTCATTTTACTAATCGTTTTGGGTTTTAAACCAATTATGACAACAAAGGTATGGGGTGGGCTATGGCTGTACTACTCCAAAATTGGTAAGTATATATGCTAAATTAACCCTTGATGGGTTTATGGATTTGAAAGTCGGTAATTTAGAGTATATATATGTTAATTTTGTGGTGGTTTGTGGAACTTACTCATTATAAATTGGTTATATCATCATGAGCAAACAGACAGTGGCTACAAAACCATCATTAGAACAGATATTACCAGCTTTTGGCAGTAGTTTTCTTGTAAGAAGATATAATAGCTCATGTGAGCACAACTTGGCCAATTGGCATTTTCACCCAGAACTGGAGTTGGTATTTGTCAACGGAGGTAGTGGGAAGCGCCACATTGGAAAGCACATGTCCTATTTCAATGATGGAGAATTGATCCTCATGGGGGCAAATCTTCCACATTATGGTTTTACGGATCGCCATAGTGGTAATAAGTCAGAAACTGTCATCCAATTCAAGCAGGATTTTCTAGGTCCTGATTTTTTCAATATCCCTGAAATGGGTTTTGTAAAAAGACTTTTGGAACTGTCTAAGAAGGGCCTGGTTTTTAATGGTGAAACAAAGGAGAGGGTAGGAAAGAAAATTGAAGCTTTGGCCTGGGCCGATCAATATGGCAGACTAATAGGCCTACTGTCTATTTTAAAGGAGTTAGCTGAATCCAAGGAGTACACGGTTCTAAATGCCGATGGCGTAGCAGTTGCAGTCAACTCGAAGGAGAACGATCGGATGAACCTGGTTTACAACTACATCCGAAACCATTTCAAGGAGCATATCTCTCTAGAAGAGATAGCAGATGAGGTAAGCATGACCGTACCGGCCTTCTGTAGGTATTTTAAGAAGATATCTCGCAAAACCTTTACAAAGTTTGTCAACGAATTTAGAATTGTTCATGCCTCAAAGCTTTTGGCTGAAACTTCTATGTCCATTACCGAAGTAAGCTTTGAGAGCGGTTTCAATAACTTCTCGCATTTTAACAAGTCCTTTAAAGAGTTTACAGGCAAGAGCCCATCAGCCTACCGTAAGGATTTTGATAATATTATTGATGAGCTTGATTAAGCCTGTTGATTCATAAATGAGATTCAATTACCTTCAATTATGTATACTGAAGTTAAAGTCGCTCGCCAAATTTTAAATTCTGTTAAGTCATTTGTCGTGAGGGTAAAGGATCATTTGTTTGGAAAACGTTCTGGAGCCAGTAAATGATATTTTATTTATTGTATGTAAACGGTGGCAAGGCTTGTCCCACTTAGTATTGAGTTGCCGATTAAGAGGTTCTTACTCGTAGTAATACCCACATTTGGGTTGATCTTTCTATTAGATATTACTTTCAAATTTATTATCGAATACTTTAATGTTATCCCTCTAAATCCAAGGGTCTACAATACATCATCTGTTGATTTTTTGACAGGTTATCTATCAAGCTTGGGCTTGACTTTGGTAATCTCGGGTTGGGTCTATTGTATTTACTACTTGTTGTATTCTCTATTAAGCCCTAGACTGGATAAATTTCAATTCTATATCAAGTGGCTTCTTTCTTATTGCTACTATCTTTTACTCTTTTCAATCGCGGAGTTTTTATTTGAAGGTTTTAGAATGGATGTTTTATTGGTGTTGTTGATTTCGGCAATTCCTATGTCATTGCTAACTGCCAAGATGATTCCGTTTAGAGCTTTAAGTAAGACTATCTGAACTTAATTCATGTTTTATTAAAACTTACTATAAATTGAATAGCTCATGATTGCTATGTACAAAGTACTTAATTGGGTAATGCTCTTGTCGGTGCTAAGTACCCATCAAAACGAATCTTTGGAGGGTACTTGGATGGCCGAAAAAGACTCAAAGAGCAAATGGGTTTTTACCAATGATGGTAAATGCAAGCGCTATTATGATAACGAATTGTTGAATACCTATGTCTATTCACTTTCCAATACATCACCTCAATGTGATAAGACTGTTCCAGTAAACAGTAAGACACAATATTTGAAACTAGTGAAGGTTGGGAAGGTTGATAGCGAGTACTGTTATGAGGTTAATGGAATAACCGCTGAAAAGCTTTCATTAAGACAAATAGGCACAGGAAGCTTGTTATTATTCGATAAGCAGTGATATTCTGGAATTAAAAAAGCCCGATTCATTTGAATCGGGCTTTTTTGATTATCTGCTGAATCGATACGTTTCGGTGCGTTGTCTTCCATTTTTATCTACTATCTCAAAGTAGATCCTTCCATAGTATTGCTCTATATAGTTGGCCAATGCTTCTGGATTATTCGCATACTTTCTGTTGACTGCTACGATGATATCTCCTTCTTCGATGTCATCCAGTTTTCTGAAGAAGCCTTTCTCCTTATCAATTTTACTCACCTTAACCCCATAGCGTAGCCTGAGGCTTTCTCTTTCAGATTCGGTCAAGGCTCTGAACTCAGCACCCAAGTAACCTGAGAAATAGATATCATCCTCATCTAAGGAGTTGTCGCTACTCAGAATATCTGTATTGCCTAGGATGTTTTCCAATGTTAGGTCTGTCTCGTAGAGTCTTTTGTTTCTTTCGTATTGAACAGTAATGTCATCTCCTGGTGACATGGAATTGATCACTTCCTCAAAGCTCGATTTACTTGTAATACGTTGGTTGCCGATTTTTCGGATCACATCACCCGACTCTAAGCCGGCCTTGTCGGCAGCACCGTTTCTTCTAATGGATTGTATCAGCACACCATCCAAGTCTTTTAGTCGCTCTTCCTGCGCCACTTTTTCATCGATTTCGATGACCTCAGCACCGGTATAGGCCTTTTGAACCACCTTATATTTCTTAAGGTCTTCAACGATTTTTTCGACCACATCTGAGGGAACCGCAAAGCCATATCCGGCATAAGATCCGGTTCTCGAGATAATGGAAGTATTGATACCAACCAATTCACCTTCAGTATTCACTAAAGCCCCACCGCTATTGCCAGGGTTAATGGCCGCATCGGTTTGAATGTATAATTTGATTGGAAAGTTCTCTCTGATGGCCTTAGAGTCACTACCAATAGCACTTACAATACCCGCGGTAACGGTCGATGTCAGGTTAAATGGATTACCTACTGCCAATACCCAATCACCCACTTTCACATCTCGGCTTGGAGCAATATCAATGGCAGGGAGATCATTAGCCTCGATTTTCAACACGGCAATGTCCATGCTCGGGTCGGTACCTACCAATTTGGCTTTATAAGTTCTTTTCTCATGCTGTACTTCAATGGCATCTGCACCTTCAATCACATGATGGTTAGTAATGATATAACCATCTTCAGAGTATATCACACCCGATCCAGATCCAATGGCCACCCCGCTCTGAGAACCACCTCTACCACCATAGAAGTATTCCATAAAGCTCATACTTCTTCGACTGCGCTGGATGTTTTTGATATAGACGACACTACTTACGGATTTCTCAGCCGCTAATCTGAAGTCTACCGGCAAGGCAGCAGGAGCTGACTCATAACGATCAGTTGACTCATAATTGGCTTGCTGAAAGTTAGCTGGTACCTCACGAATAACTTCTGTGATCGTGTTGGGGTTGGATAGTTTCTGATAAGTAAAAGCTCCTGCGATTCCACCGACAAAAGCGATCAGGACTATGGCAATCTTACTCTTCATATTCAATTCTTTAATAAGCAATCTCAAATGCGCTCTTGAGATATAACTGACCTTTTCGGAGCGCGCTGTGTTGTCAGTTTTCCTTATTCAAACTTACGCTTAGCAGATGAAATGGGTTTATCTGCTGTGTTAATTATAGTTAAATCAGGCCCTCAAAAGTAAAACCATGTTAAATCGACTTTTGTTGGGTAAGGGTATTCATAAACACTGATGGTCCTGAGCATTTGGTGACCTTTTAAAAAGGTCTAAATTTGCACCGCTGTCAGCAGATTCAAGATCAATGAATTAGGCTGAATTAGATTCAATAAATAAATCCATTTGTCAGCAAAAAAGCATATTGCCATTCTTGGCTCAACCGGTTCTATCGGTACCCAGGCACTTGATGTGATCAGGGCCAATCCTGATAAGTTCGAAGTTGAGGTATTAACGGCTATGAATAATAGCGAACTCCTGATTAAGCAGGCCAAAGAATTCAAACCGAATACGGTGGTGATCACGAATGAGGATCTCTATGATGATGTTTTCGGCCAGCTGGATGCGCTTGATATTAAAGTGTATGCCGGAGCGAATGCCTTGAATTCGGTGGTGCAAATGGATACCATTGATATCGTTCTGACAGCCTTGGTGGGCTATGCTGGTTTAAAACCGACAATTTCGGCCATAGAAAGTGGAAAGAATATCGCGCTGGCCAACAAGGAGACCTTGGTAGTGGCCGGAGAGTTGATTACAGCACTTGCTCAGCAAAAGGCAGTAAATATATACCCTGTTGACTCGGAGCATTCTGCAATCTTTCAGTGTCTGGTGGGTGAGTTTCATAATCCGATCGAGAAGATCATTCTTACGGCCTCTGGAGGACCGTTTAGAGGGCGAGATCGTGAGGCATTGCTCCAGGTAAAAAAAGAACAGGCCCTCAAACACCCGAACTGGGAAATGGGTGCGAAGATTACCATAGATTCGGCAAGCCTAATGAATAAAGGGCTTGAGGTGATTGAAGCCAAGTGGCTTTTTAACCTTAGCATGGATCAAATAGAGGTGGTAGTTCATCCTCAGTCTATAATTCATTCAATGGTTCAGTTCGAAGATGGAAGTATTAAGGCACAAATGGGATTGCCAGATATGAAGCTTCCTATTCAATTTGCCCTAAGCTACCCTGATCGTATTAAATCAGATTTTCCGAGGTTCAATTTTATGGACTACCCAGAGCTCACTTTCGAACAACCGGATATCGAAACCTTCAGAAATTTAGGCTTGGCTTTTGAGTCGATGAAACAAGGCGGCAATATGCCTTGTATATTAAATGCGGCTAACGAAGTTGCAGTAGCCAAGTTTTTGAAAGACGAAATAGGCTTTTTGGAAATGTCTGACCTAATTGAACATTGTTTGGCCAAGACATCTTTTATTAAGAAGCCAACGTATGAGGACTATGTCATGTCCGACAGAGAAACTAGAGAATTAGCAAACGCATATAGAAATTAATGGAAACCATTGTTCAAATAGCCCAGCTACTGCTGGCGCTTTCAATTTTAGTAGGGATACATGAGGGAGGTCACATGCTGACCGCCAAAATGTTTGGTATGAAGGTCGAGAAGTTCTTCATTGGTTTTCCTCCAACCATATTTTCATTTAAGAAGGGAGAGACTGAGTACGGTCTTGGCGCCATTCCATTGGGAGGTTTTGTGAAAATCTCCGGTATGATCGATGAGTCGATGGATAAGGAGCAAATGGCCAAACCACCGCAACCCTGGGAGTTTAGGTCAAAACCAGCATGGCAACGTTTGATCGTTATGCTTGGTGGTATCATCGTCAATGTTGTGGCAGGGGTTATTGCCATGATTATTTTAACTTATAACACAGGCGATGAATATGTTCCAAGCGAAGTTGTTATGGAAAGTGGTATTCAGGCTTTCGATTACGGTGAGCAATTCGGTTTTAAAACAGGAGATATCATTCTTAACGTCAATGGGGAGTCTTACGAGCGCTTTAGCGAGGTAACCAACCCTTCCGTTTTTCTTGAGTCTGACGCCTACTACACCGTGCTGAGAGACGGACAGCAGGTTCGAATAGACGTACCAAGTGATGCACTCGATATTATGTCTAAGGATAAAGGGTTTAGAAGCAATTACATCAACCCTAGGCTTCCCTTTTTGGTAGCATTCCCTAACGATAAGGAATATCAAGCCAATTCGAATGCTAAGAATGCAGGTATTCAGATGGGTGATAAAATCACCTATATCGAAGATGTTAAAATTGACTTCTGGGATCAGATGAAACCAACGTTGGCTCAGTATGCTGGCGAGTCAGTGACAGTTAAAATTGACCGTGATGGAGATGCGCTTGAATTTAACATTCCGGTTAATCCGGATACCACTATTGGCATTATGGTGGGTTCAACACTTGAAACGGCCGTTAAGGACTACACCTTTGGCGAGGCTGTTACTAAAGGCACCTCAGAGGCATTTGGAATGGTAATCCTGAATGCACGTGCAATGGGTAAGATGTTTACAGGCGGATTATCTGCTAGAAGCCTCAGCGGACCTATCGGAATAGTTGAAATGTTTCCTAAGACATGGGATTGGAATGCATTCTGGTTCACGACAGGTTTTATCTCTATGATTCTTGCCTTTATGAACTTGCTACCCATACCGGCATTGGATGGAGGTCATGTGATGTTCTTGCTTTTCGAAATGATCTCTGGTAAGGCACCGTCAGACAAGTTCCTTGAGGGAGCCCAAAAAGTAGGTATGATCATCCTTTTAGGTTTGATGGTATTCGTCTTTGGAAATGATATACTGAAGCTATTCGGGATATAGTTTAATCATTCCCATTATTGAACTGATTCTTAGGCGGGTCACGATAAATTTCGAATTCGACTCGCCTGTTTAACTTTTTGTCTTCTTCAGTCTTTTCTTCCTTAATAATCGGAAGTTCACTGCCATAGCCCATCGCAAAAATTCGTTGTGGGTTGATAGACGCTTTGCCTAGAATGTATCTTTTGATGGCGTCTGCCCGCTGCTGCGATAGCTTTAAGTTAGAAATTGGGTTGCCACTAGAGTCAGTATGCCCTGATATATTAAGGTTAAAAGTTGGGTTGTCGATTAGGAAGTCAATGACCTTATTCAAGTCTGGTTCCATAACGGGTAAAATCTTTGAACTGGCGTTTTCAAATTCAATGGTGGCAAATTCAATTTTACTACCGACTTGCTCAACGACACCCTCATAGTCGGTATCTCCATCCAGGAAGAAAAGTTTTTCCAGCCTGAAGAAGTCATCTCCCTGAACGATCAGTAAGTAATTTCTCTGATTAATTAGATCAAACTCAAAGGTGCCATCGTCTCTGGCAAACTTAGGGGCCACTTCTACTCCTTCGTCCAAGTCAATAATAGAAACAATAGCGTTCTTAGGAATTTTCCCTGTGACCTCACTAATTCTACCATTAAATCTGGTTGTGGCCAGTGGTTGGCCAGCCATAGGTAGTGGAAAAGAGTAGAGGTCCAGGTTTTTCATGCTTTCCTCTTTCGATCTGGAATAAAAGATGAAGTCAGACTTCGCATCTATACTGAAATAGAACTCAGTACCGATACCATTCACGAGTGGACCAATATTGATGGGTTCAGACCATTGTCCTGAGGCTTTGTATGCTTTATAGATATCATAGTCACCGAAGTTCAGCAAGTGGCCATTACTACTAAAGTAAAGCACATCAAATTCACGGTGATAGAAAGGGCTCACCTCATTATTTCGTGTGTTAATGATAGGGCCAAGGTTTTGAGCCTCACCCCATCTTCCTCTCTTATCTTTCACACTATAGTAAAGGTCGGCAAGGCCAAAGCCCCCTCTGCGATCCGAAGAGAAGTATAATGTGTCTTCCGTAGCATTAAGGCTGGGGTGTGAATCCCATTGGTCAGAGTTGACTTTTTCTCCCAAGTTCTCAGGTTCTGTCCATAAGGTATCACCTTGAAAATTGGAGACATAGAGATCGCAATTACCGAAGCCATCGGGTGCCTCGCATCTGGAAAAGAAAAGAGATTTTCCGCTTTGCGATAAATAACCAGAGCCATCATTATAACGCGAATTGATATTGGGGATCATTTCCGCAGTTCCCCAACCAGTCCCCGTATTAAGGGTGTAAAATAAATCTTCATTCACATATTTGTTGATTCCAGTGTTTACTGAGTTCCTTTTGGAAGTAAAAATCATGACGGAATCATTGCTGGAAACCATAGGAGCATAGTCTTCACTGATGGAATTCACCCTGGGACCCATACTCGTCAAAACACTCCTTGGAGGAATCAGCGTATCAACCTTTCTTCTGTACTCGACCAGATCATAATAGTATTCCAGAGGAACGAAGTATGACTTCTTATTTCGATCTAATGAATCATATCGTGCCATGATGGCCGGAATGTCCAGTCCCCGCCTGTAATGCTTAAGCACCATGGCATATAAAGGCTTGGCCTCTTCGGGAGACCCAAAAATTTCTGTGAGCTTGGCCAGTCTCCAGATATAATAGGTTTGAAGAGCAAAGTTCTGAGTACCGAAATTGGAAACATATTTCTTCAGTTCTGGATAAAGCGCTTGCCAGTTACGCTCCCTATCCAATTTTTCAATCTTCTTCTCTAACTTTTTATTAAGATAAACCGGTGTTTTGTTGATGTTGGGGAAGGAAAGGTCAGAAATGTCAACAGCAACCGAATCAGAACTTAGGGCGACTTTTTTAGTCCTTTTTTTGAAAAGCTGTCCATGCGCTGCAAATGAGTAGCAGAGTAGAAGGAGTGTCAAGACAATGCCTCTTCTTAGCATGGATCGATAACTGTTGATAATAGGTGAATTTATGAAAACAAAGTTATCCGTTTTACGGAACTATGAAAAAGGAGTTCATGACAACAAAACGATTGGCATAGCGCTTGCAATATGGGCATGACTTAATTTTTCTGACATTATGTGTCAGATTGACACCTCATTATGAAGATTGATAAGAACACAATAGGATCCATTTTGGCTGCAGAGCTAAGTGAAGAAGAAAGTGGAGAATTCATTCAAATGATTGCTCCTGATGACGAGGATAGTACACAGCTGGCGGATCTTCCTGAAGAACTTCCCATTTTGGCGGTTCGTAATACCGTATTATTTCCAGGTGTTCTTATTCCAATCACTGTTGGAAGACAGAAGTCTATCAAGGTGGTAAAGCAAGCTTACAAAGGGGATAAAATCATTGGGGTGATCACACAGGAAAACCCTCAAGTGGATGACCCGAAAGCGGGAGATCTCTATAAAGTAGGAACGGTCGCCAAGATTGTGAAGATGCTCGTATTGCCTGATGGTAATACGACCATTATTGTTCAGGGTAAGCAGCGATTTGAAGTCACTGAATTTACGGCTACCACACCTTATCTGAAGGCCAAAGTAAATTACCTGGAAGAGAACTTTCCTAAAAGACTTTCAAAGGAGGTGAAGGCAATTATTCAGTCTATTCGTGATACGGCTAATCGCATCATGACATTAAATCCTGAGATTCCTAAAGAAGCACAGGTTGCCCTCGAAAATATTGAAAAACCCAGCTTTTTGGTGCATTTCTTATCCTCAAATATCAATGCTGAGTTGAAGGAAAAGCAGGATTTACTCGAAATCAATGACGGTGTTGAAAGAGCTACTCAATTGCTTCAGCATTTGATGAAGGAAGTTCAAATGCTCGAATTGAAGCATGAGATTCAGAACAAGGTGCACTCTGATATTGATCAGCAGCAACGCGATTATTTCCTTCGTCAACAGATGAAAGTCTTGCAGACCGAACTAGGAGACGGGGGGCCGGAGCAGGAAGTAGAAGAGCTTAGAAGAAAGGCTAAAGAAAAGAACTGGCCAGAAAAAGTTGCCAAGCATTTCGATAAAGAGTTGGATAAAATTCTTCGTATGAATCAGATGGCTGCTGAGTATCCGGTGGCCATGAATTATGCTGAATTGATGGTTGACCTACCTTGGGGTGAATATTCAAAAGACAACTTAGATTTAAAGAGAGCCAAGAAGATTTTAGAAGACGATCACTACGGCTTAGAGAAAGTGAAAGATCGTATTCTCGAATACCTAGCAGTGCTTAAGCTGAAGAACGATCTGAAAGGACCGATCCTCTGCCTCTATGGACCTCCAGGTGTTGGTAAGACCTCACTAGGTCGTTCAATTGCCAAAGCCCTTGATCGTCAGTATGTCAGAATGTCACTTGGAGGTGTTCAGGATGAAGCTGAAATCCGCGGTCATAGAAAAACCTATATCGGAGCTATGCCGGGTAAGGTGATTCAAAATATTAAGAAATCGAAGTCGTCTAATCCGGTATTCGTATTGGACGAAATTGATAAGGTGAATTCTAATTTCAGAGGTGATCCATCTTCCGCTTTGCTGGAAGTACTTGACCCAGAGCAAAACCACGAGTTTACAGATAACTATCTGGAAGTAGAGTATGACTTATCAAAAGTACTCTTCATTGCCACAGCCAACTCATTGGACACTATTCAACCCGCACTTAGAGATAGGATGGAGATTATTGAAGTCTCTGGCTATACCATCGAAGAGAAGGTAGAAATCGCCAAAAGGCACTTGATCCCTAAGCAGAAAACCGAGCATGGTTTGAAGCCAAAAGACGTCTCTTTTGATAAGAAGGCCATTCAGTTTATAGTGGAAGGCTATACACGTGAGTCAGGGGTAAGGAGCCTTGAACGTGTTGTTGGTTCTGTAGTCAGAAGTGTGGCTAAATCAATTGCGCTCGAAGAGGAGTACCCTAAAAAAATCACCACTGAGTTTATAGAAAAGGTATTGGGAGGTCAACGCTTCGACAAAGAGATTTACAATGACAATAAGAATGCCGGTGTCGTTACAGGTTTGGCCTGGACGGCAGTTGGTGGAGAAATATTGTTCATAGAATCTAGTTTGAGCCGAGGCAAAGGTAAATTGACCTTGTCAGGTCAGCTAGGAGATGTAATGAAAGAGTCTGCGATGGCGGCCATTTCTTATCTTAAGTCGAATGCTGAAGCTTACGGTATTAACTATAAGGTTTTCGATAAGTACGACTTACATATGCATGTTCCTGCGGGAGCAGTACCTAAGGATGGACCTTCGGCAGGTATCACAATGCTCACCGCTTTGGCCTCATTATTTACCCAAAGAAAGGTGAAGAATAAGCTGGCGATGACCGGTGAGATTACCTTGAAAGGAAATGTACTTCCAGTAGGTGGCATCAAAGAGAAGATTCTAGCGGCCAGAAGAGCAGGTATCAAAGAGATCATTTTGAGTAAGAGAAATCAAAAGGATATCTCAGAGATTGATGCCCAGTACACTAAAGGTTTGAACTTCCACTTCGTGGAAAAAGCAGATGAAGTCTTAGAGATTGCTTTGACAAGTCAAAAAGTAGATAATCCGATCAAATTTGTAGTTGAGGACTAAAATTCAACGTATTTTCAATAGAGATCTATCTGAATGAGGAAAACCCGACTGCTGTTGTGCACATGTCTTTTAATAAGTTGGCAGTTTGCCAATGCGCAGCTCGGTGGCAGTCGTGCTTTTGAATACCTCAATTTGCCCAATAACGCGAGACTGGCGGCTTTAGGTGGAATTAATATCACCTCTGGATGGTATGATCCAGGTCAGGTTACTTCCAATCCTGCCATGCTCAATGATACGCTGGAACATCAGCTGGTGATATCGAGGTTAGGCTACTTCGCAGACATTGCCAATACCTCAGTCACTTATGTCACGCCTATCAAGAAGTATGGCACATGGGCGTTCCATTTGGACTACCTGAATTATGGAGATATTCAAAGTTTCGATGAAGCTGGATTTTTAAATGGTGAATTCAGTGTGAACGAATACGCATTCTCGGTTGCCAACAGCCAGGTATTTGGCCCTTTTCGAGTAGGTGCCAATTTAAAGGTTGCAGTTTCTGATTTGGCTACTTTCCAGGCTTCGGCTTTGCTCCTTGATGTGGGGGGTACTTTCCTACATCCTGAGAAAGACCTCACGGTTGGATTCGTGATTAAGAATATTGGCTTTTTGATTTCAGATTACACGGAAGATAATAATAGCCAGCTTCCGACAGATATTCAGTTGGGCGTTTCATACAAGCCAGAATTTATGCCCTTTAGGTTTTCCGTGACTGCCAGAAATTTGGTCAGATCGGATGTCACCTTTTTTGATCCATCGACCAATTCACTGTTTGGGCAAAATGAAGAGCCTGGTTTTGGTGAAGAAATATTTAGACGGCTGGTTTTTGGTGCAGAACTGATCGCCTCCCCAAACTTTCAATTGAGGTTTGGTTATAACCATTTACTAAGACAGGAACTTAAGCTAGAAAATGCCAGTGGAGGAGCGGGCTTTTCGTTTGGCTTTATGTTCAAAGTAAAGAGATTTGAATTTGCCTACAGTAGGGCTTTGTATCATACTGTTGGAGGCAGCAATACACTTCAGATGAACCTGAATCTGGATGGTGTTATAAACAAGAATTAAAATGATTGACAAAAGTTATTTAACCCCAAGGCAGATCGTTGCCGAACTAGATAAATATATTATCGGACAGGCTGACGCCAAAAAGAACGTAGCCATTGCACTAAGAAACCGATGGAGGCGCATGCATGTGCAATCTGAAATGCAAAAGGAGATTGTGCCTAATAACATCTTAATGATTGGTGCGACAGGTGTGGGTAAAACGGAGATTGCCAGAAGACTGGCGAACATTGCGGATGCTCCTTTTACAAAAGTAGAGGCATCTAAATTTACCGAAGTCGGATATGTAGGAAGGGACGTAGAGAGCATGGTACGTGACTTGGTAGAGCAATCAGTCAACCTGGTAAAACACTCGAAAAAGGAAGAGGTAAAAGAGAAGGCAGAACAAGCTGTAGAAGATATTATTCTTGATGCACTTATTCCTCCGGTACGTTCTGTAAAGCCTAGTACAGGTTTCCAAACTGAAGACAAAGAGGCTTCTCAGATGACTGATAGCGAATTGAACGAGAAGACGCGCGAACGTTTCAGAGACAAAATCAGATCAGGAGAAATTGACGATCGTAAAATTGAAATTTCTATTCAAGCATCGTCCAATGGACTAGGCATGGTTGGAGGCGGTATGGACGAAATGTCTATGATCAACCTGCAAGACATGATCAGCAATGTGATGCCGAAAAAGCAAAAGAAACGTAAGGTCACTATTGCTGAGGCGAAGAAACTTCTAATCGAAGAGGAGAGTGCGAAGCTCATCGATATGGATGAGGTGAAGGAAGAGGCGATCGCTAAAGCTGAAAATACGGGTATCATCTTCATTGATGAGATTGACAAGATTGCCGCAGGTTCCGGAAAAGGAGGGAGTAGTGGTCCTGATGTAAGTCGTCAGGGTGTGCAGCGAGATTTACTTCCGATTGTGGAAGGTAGTGCGGTGAATACCAAGCATGGTATTATCCAGACGGATCATATCCTTTTTGTGGCAGCAGGGGCATTTCATGTGGCTAAGCCATCGGATTTGATTCCTGAGCTTCAAGGTAGATTCCCAATCCGTGTCGAACTCAATAGTCTTACAGTCGATGACTTTTATCAAATTCTCAAAGCGCCTAAGAATGCTTTGACTAAGCAATATGAGGCCTTGGTCGATTCAGAAGATGTGGCTTTGGAGTTTACTGATGAGGCTTTGAAGGAAATTGCCAGTTTGGCCTTCCAAATCAATGCTGAGGTTGAGAATATTGGCGCAAGAAGGCTGCATACGGTTATGAGTAAGCTTTTGAATGATATTCTTTTTGACATTCCTGAACAGATTCCTCCCAATGCAAAGGTTTCTATCACTAAAGAAATGGTGAATGATCGTCTAAGTGGATTGATTGAGGATAAAGACCTGAGCGAGTTTATGCTCTAGACTTGGGGAAGTCGTAATAGAACTTTTCTCCTTGATGATTTTGAATCTCCCTCCATGAGTCAAATGGGAACTCAATGCCGCATACAGCGCAAGTGGGCAGATTGTAGAGATTAAAATCAGATAGTTTACCGATCAAGGAGGTGAGTCCTGGATTATGACCAAAGATCATTAGGTTATTCACGCTATCATCGATATTTGAAATCACCTCCATGAGTATTGAGGTACTTGCATGATAGAAACGCTCATCATCAAGGAAATTGTCATTAGAGATATCCAATGCCTTTGCGAAGCGTTTTGCCGTGACCCAGGCCCTTTTTGCAGGAGAAGCCACTATCAGATCTACGGGATAACCCATCTCTAAAAAGCGATTGGCCATATCAGGAAGATCTCTTTTCCCTCTTTTATTTAATGGGCGATCAAAGTCAGATAGATAAGGGGAATTCCAGCTGGATTTTGCATGTCGTACGATAAATAGCCTTTTCATACCTCTAATTATGGTAAGTCCCAAAGTAATTACTAGCTTTGGCACTTTATTTATTTTATAATCTTTTAATACGAATAACAATGAAAACAGGTACTGTAAAATTCTTCAATGATGAGAAGGGCTTCGGCTTCATCGTTGATGACGAAAATGGAGCTGACGTGTTTGTTCACGTTTCCGGTACAGTAGATGCGATTGAAAAAGGTGACTCAGTCTCTTTTGAAATCACTGAGGGCAAAAAAGGCCCGAATGCGACTGATGTCAGAAAAATATAATTTAGAGTTATAGATTTTTGATTACCAACCCCGGCCTAGGCTGGGGTTTTTTATTTTACAATAATCCATTCAGGTCGACCTTCATAAGAGGTAGTTTGGGTCAGTTTTCTTAGATCTGAACCATCGGGTCTCATAATGAAGATATCCCCTTCTCGATCGTCACGAGCAGATTCAAAGACTATCCATTCACCGTCAGGAGATAGCTTTGGATGAATGTTTCCAAGGCCGGGATTGTCCGTCAGTGGGATCATATTTGAGTTGCTAGCATTAATGTTCCACAGCTCATAAGTAGTGGAATCCCTGACTTTAATATTAAGGGTGAACTGCTCGTCATCAGAATGCCAAAACATACCGGAATTCATATAGCCTCTTGGAGTTATGATTTGGGTAGTCTCGGTTTCGATATCATAAATCTTCAGGAACTGATTATAATAGTCAGGCCCGTTCATATAGGCAATTTTGCTCTCATCACTGTTCCAATAGGGGTTGGGAAGTAGGGCGGGGGTGCCATTTTCTTTGTTTTGGGTAATCCGTTTAAGGTCGCTTCCGTCACGATTCATGAGAAACAGTTCTAATACTCCTTCTTCTTGTTTTCTGAAAACCACCCTGCTACTGTCCTTAGAAAACCATTGAAAGTCTGCTCCTGAATACACCGTATCCATAACAAAGGGGATTACGCTTCCATCTTTCAAGCTCACCTCGAATTTTCTGTAAACGTTATTGCTATCGACTCGTGTGAAGCGAAGCGTCTCACTATCAATGTATTCGGGAAAGCTATTACGTTCAGGAGTATCGGTGATCTTTTTCAGGTTTGAACCATCTGGCTTCATCGAATAAATATCAATCGATCCTTCTTGGTTAGAGACAAAGGCGATCCTTAGTCCTTCCGGAAATTCAGAGATTGCTTCTTGTTTTGGAGTACATCCTAGGAAAGCAAGACTCAGCAATAACACTAGCTTTTTCATACAAGTCGTTTTCTAGTATACGACCTTTAGTTGTTCCACAGATTTTCAGCCGTGTAATGTCCTCCTTCTCGTTCCCAAAATTTACCATCCAGAAAACGATAACCCTTGTCTAGTCCGTTGATCTCGTTCATTTCATTCTCGCTTAAGGCAATATTTGCTGAGTCTAGGTTTTGTTTGAGCCTAGCCGGATTCACGGACTTCGGAATTACGCATGTACCTCTGCCTTCAGCCCATTTGATCAATATTTGAGCAGGATGCACACCATGATTGTCAGCAATACCTTTCAGTACTTCGTTTTCAAACATATCTGGCTCATCACTTCCCTTCATGCCTGCGGATCTATCTCTTGAACCTAACGGAGAATAAGCAGTATAAAGAATTTGATTGTCAGAGCAGAATTGCAAGAGTTCATTTTGTGCCAAAAGTGGATGAGACTCTACCTGATTCATTTCTGGAGCTATTTCGGCAGTTTCCAATAGCCTTTGGAGTTTGGGAATATTGAAATTTGAAACTCCAATATGTTTTACCAAGTCCTTTTTAACCAATGCCTCCATGGCTTTCCAAGTATCGGCAATTGGGTAGTCTTCGATTGGTGCAAAGCCTGCAGCATCCTCAGAGAAAACTACACCGGGTTGATGCGCGATCGGCCAGTGGATAAGATATAGATCAAGATAGTCGAGTTGTAAGGCTTTAAGCGATTCCATTACTGCTTTTTCGACATCTTCAGCTGCATGGAAAGAATTCCATAGTTTGGAAGTGACAAAGAGATCCTCTCGTTTTACATCTCCCTCAGTGAAGGCTTCCTGAAAGGCTTGACCAATTTCTGCTTCGTTCTGATAAATCCAGGCACAATCAATATGTCTATACCCGATTTTAATAGCTTCACGTACTGCCTGACCTACTTCTCCCGGTTCTGATTTCCAGGTGCCTAGGCCAATGGCGTCTATTTTATCTCCGTTTCTAAATTTCAATCGATTCATTGTTCCAGCGTGTTTTGCGTTTGGCTGAAACTACTAAGAATAATAAAGGCAAACAATCAGGATTACTCGCTTCGCAAAATCTTTGTTGGGTTTACCAACGCTACTTTTATGCCTTGATAACTCACCGTAATGAAAACCAAACCAAGCGTAATGGCCCCGGCAAATAAGAAAGCCAATATGCCAATGTCGATATGATAGGCGAAGTTTTCAAGCCAGGCGTCTAAGGCGAAATATGCCATTGGTGCAGCAACCAAAAAGGCACCCATTATCAGGAGCAGAAAATCTTTGGCAAAAACTGTAATAATACTAGGCAAAGAAGCACCCAGAACTTTCCTAATGCTCATCTCTTTACTCCGCTGATTGACCACATAAGTGGCTAAACCAAACAATCCGGTACACGACATGACGATGGCAATGAATGTAAAGATATCAAAGACCGAAGTCGAAGCTTGATCTGATTCATACTGGCGATCCAGATCTGATTCAAGAAATGAATATTTGAAAGGCTGTTCTGATAGATCGTCCCATGCCTGATTCACTTGCGCAAGGGTAGATTCTAATGCAGCCTGATTTACACGGATCACCGTCATAGCTGGTATGAAATTATTGCCTCCATAGAACATGAATATGGGTCCAATTTCAGAGTGAAGGGAATAGAAATTATAATCTTTAACCACACCCACTATCGTGAATTCAATCGTCTGATTTGGGTTGTTATTGTTGCTGAAAATTTTCATCCCAATAGGATTATCAACACCCATTGCTTCAACAGTCGCTTCGTTTACAATAACACTCAGTGAATCGTTAAACCGGGTGTCAAAAGGTCTTCCCATGGCCATGTCAAATTCCATGGTCTCCATATAGGCCTCATCCGCACTAAAAGTATTGCCACGCACATCGTTAACTTCTGGGTCGTTGACTTTGAAAACCCCACTGCCCATAAAATCACCAGGGATAAATGTGGAACCTCCTATACTTTGGATGGCGCTGATTTGAGATATTTCATTGAAAAAAGCATTGTAGTCATTACCTAGACGAAAAGCCTGTCTCACCACAAGTAAATCTTCCTTATTAAAGCCGAGGTCCTTGTTCATCAGATAATCCATCTGTTGACTTACTATAATGGAACCCGAGATCATAAAAATTGAGATCACGAATTGCACAATGATCAAACCGTTACGCAGCCAAATCCCCTTGTTGCTGTTTTTATAGCTGCCTTTGAGGACTTTGGAGGGTTGCAAAGCTGATATGACCAAGGCAGGATAGAAACCAGAGGTTATGCCGATCACTATGATGAATACTAACAACAAGATAATGGCGATGGGCTGAATGATGGTATTGAAATCAAGGGGGGTACCAAGAATACTATTGAATTGCGGTATGGTGAAATAGACAATGCCTATGGATAGGACAGAGGCCAGAGAGCAAATGAAAATCGACTCGGTTAAAAACTGTGAAATCAATGCCGATCGCTGTGAGCCCATTACTTTTCTAATGCCCACTTCTTTGGCACGCTCAGTGGATCTTGCGATGGAAAGGTTGATGAAGTTGATGCTGGAAATGGTGAGAATAATGATAGCTACTATGGTGATGATATAGACATAGGTGATGTCACTATTAGGCTCTACTTCGAGGTCAAGGTTTGATTCTAAATGAATAGACTCCAACGGTTGAAGAAAATAATTGAAAGCATGACCTTGTGTTTTCCAATCAGCACCTGAAGCCTGAGCAATGTTGGCGCCACCATAAGTTTCCACCAATTCAGGGAATTCCAATTCAAATGCATCGGGGTCTACACCCTCTTTGAGCCTCACATAAGTGTAGAGCCACATATTGATCCAACTGTCCTGCTGAATCGCATTTTGTAAAAACGGTAAAGAGTGGATAGAGCCTAACAAATCGAAGTGAATGTGTGAATTGGCAGGAATGTCCTTTATCACAGCTGTTACCCTTCTTGTTCCATTGTTAACGTTAATAATTTTATCTACCACGTCTGTAGTGCCAAAGTATCTCACGGCAGTGGAGGCAGTTAGAACCACATCAGTTGGTTGAGTCAAGGCTGTTTCCGCTTGACCTTCTATAAACTCATAAGAAAAGACTTTGAAAAAGAGGGAGTCTGCATAAAGAAAGCGGGTCTCGGTAAATGATTTGTCGTTTTCATTGAAAGTGACCGGAACCTCGTTGTTGAAGAAGAGTCGATGTAGCCTTGTTACAGCTTCAATTTGCGGATAGTTTGCCTTTAACGTAGGTGCCAGTTGCACCGAGGAGGTACTAAATGTTTTGACTCTGTCAGGGTAAACCCGTTCTAGAGCAATTCTATAAGTACGTTCACTGGCTTCGAAGAATTTGTCATAGGAAGTCTCATAGTTCACGTAAATGGCGATCAACATTACACTGGCAATACCGATGGATAGGCCAAGGATATTAATGGAAGCATAGACCTTGTTCTTCTTGAGGTTTCTGTATGATATTTTGAGGTGGTTTCCTGTCATCATGATTCTTGCATTCCGTTTTGATTTCTTAAAAAGATGAGGCCTTAACATTTTCAGAACCTCTAACCAATAAATGAGCTTTGCCTTTCGTAGCCCTTTTTCGTCAATGTTATCTTCGAATTGTTCTTCAAGATCTCCTGCCAACTCATTCCACCATCGATCATCAAGAAACCGCTCAAGCATTCTTTGAGCAAGTTTTGGTGGTGTATGACGGGATATCTCAGCCATTAGAATGAGGGCTTATTTGTCACAAGCTTATTCCACATGGCTTGGCGAGTTTCTTGGATATGCTGAACGTTGCCATAGCCCTTTGCCGTAAGGCTATAGAGACGTTTGCTTCGGCCTCCGCGCTTATCCGATGCACCTCCCATTTCTGATTTGAGAAGCCCTTTATTCTCAAGCCGATAAAGTATCGTGTGGATTGTACCTAATGACCAACTGAGACCGGCCTGGTCCTTAATCTCTTTCTGTATGCCATAGGCATATGCCTCTGGTTCAAGACTACCCACGCTTAAAAGCACAATTTCTTCCTGAGTGCTGATTGTTTCTTGAGTCATTGCTTGATTTGTTTTCTGATCACAAAACAAATAATAGCATTATTGACGAGAAGTACAAAAGGAAGGTTGCGAAGTATCTCGTTAGTTCTTCATCTTAAGGGGTGATGAGGAGTTCTATATTTCTAAAAAATGAAGGTATCCATAGCTGACCTTAATAGCGTCTCATGATCTCGTTGAAGTGACATTTTATTGATCACAAGGTCTGTACAAGCTGAATATTATTACCACAAGTATCATCTAGGACGACAAACATAACTGGCCCGGCTTCTTTGGGTTCGACAGAAAATTCAACCCCCAGGCCCTGCAGCCGCTCGAACTCTGCTTTAACATTGTCTACCTCAAATGCGGTATAAGGCATACCGGCATCTTTGCATGCCTTTTGAAACACCTTTGCTGGTTCAAAACCAAGTGGTTCTAACAGTAGTTCTACGCCATTTTGTTCTTTGGGAGAGACAAGGGTCAGCCATCTGTGTTCTCCCATGGGGATGTCGGTCTTTTTAATAAAGCCGAGCTTTTGAGTATAAAATTGAAGTGCCTTCTCTTGATCATCTACCATTACGCTGGTTCCGCTAATCCATATCATATTGCTAAAACTTTTATATGCTCTAAAACTCCTCGATTATTTAATAGATCACTTATCCTAGATTGCTTTATTTAATTCCTGATAGGCCTTGGGTGAATGGCCAGTTCCTTTTTTGAACGCTCTCGAAAAGGTGGGCAGGCTTTCATAACCCACTTCAAAACAGGTCTGGGTCACTGATGTTCCTTCTTTGAGAAGTTCTTTCGCCCTATCGATTCTAAGGCCTTTGAGATATTCTCTTGGTGTCAGTCCATATACAAGTTTGAAGATCCTGATAAAGTGAAAAGTGGACATATAAGCTGTTGCGGCAATTTCCTCCAATTCAATCTTTTTTGAGAGATTGGCCTTCATGAAAGTCCTGGACTGTCTGATTTGGGTATAATAATATGCCGGTTGGTAGATCTCTTTGTTAATTCTATCTACATGCCGTTCAAAACTGGTTTTCTGCTTTGGCATTACACGTTCTTCTGTTGGCGCTTTTGAGCGATCAGCTCATCAACTCTTTGAAGTTGGTAAATTTTCAGAAAAGTTAAGTCTAAGTCAATCCCGGAGTTCTAATAGGACCACATTCTCCACATGATGCGTCTGCGGAAACATATCGACAGGTTGGACCTTGGTCAACTTGTATTTAGCATCGAGTAAGGCCAAATCTCTTGCTTGGGTAGCTGGGTTACAACTCACATAGACGATTTTATCAGCCTCTATCTTCAATAACATGTTCACTACATCTGCATGCATGCCGGCTCTTGGCGGATCGGTGATGATGACATCAGGACGTTCGTGCTGACTCATGAACTCATCATTGAGTAGGTCCTTCATATCGCCAGCATAGAAATCGGTGTTGTCTATACTGTTAATCTCCGAATTGACTTTGGCATCTTCAATAGCTGCCTCTACATACTCAATGCCGATGACTTTTTTGGCTTGCTTGGCTACAAAGTTAGCAATGGTACCTGTGCCTGTATAGAGGTCGTATACCACTTCATTTCCGGATAAATCAGCATAATCTCGTGCAATTTTGTAAAGTTCGTAGGCTTGGGTAGCATTGGTTTGATAGAATGACTTTGGTCCCACTCTAAACTGAATGCCTTCCATTTCTTCTGTAATGTAGGCTTGACCGCTATAAACTTTCACTTCTAGGTCATGGAAAGTCTCATTGGCTTTGTTGTTGATCACGTATTGTAGGGAGGTAATCTCTGGAAAGCTCGTTTTGATAAACTCAAGTAAGTCTTGGTTTCTATCTTCATCCAAGGCAAACTGAACGATGACCATCCACTCATTGAGCACTGAGTTACGGATGATAAGATTTCTCAGTGATCCGGTCTTCTTTTTTAAATCGTAATGCGGGAAATCATTACCTCTACAAAACTCCTTTACTGCATTTCGAATGGCATTGGATGGATCTGGTTGATGATAACATGTATCGATGTCCAGAATCTTGTCGAAGCTCCCTGGTACATGGAAGCCCAGACCTCTTCGGTCAATTTCATCACTATTCTCTATTTCCTCGCGAGTTAGCCATCGCCAATTAGAGAAAGTATATTCTAGTTTATTGCGGTAGAATTGGATGTTTTCAGACCCAAGGATTGGCGTGATTTCAGGTAATTCAACTTTCGCTATTCTTTCTAGGTTGTCAACAACTTGTTGATTCTTGTATTTGAGCTGAACCTCGTAAGGGATATGTTGCCATTTACAACCACCACAGGTGCCGAAATGACTACAGAATGGTTCTACCCGATCTTTTGAGTAGGAGTGAAACTTCACGGGGGTCGCTTCCATAAAACTAGGCTTCTTACGTGTTACGCGTACATCGACCACATCTCCAGGTGCTACTTTTTCGATAAAGACTACCTGATCATCTACTCGTGCAATGCATTTGCCTTCCGCAGCGATACCTTCGACTAAGACTTGCTCTAAAATCTTCTGCTTGCCCCTGAATTTTCCCATGGCGCGAAATTAGTAAATAGTTAATCAGGAAATGGTGATCAGTTGATCAGAAATCAGATATGGGTTCGTCATGCGATTCATTAAACTCACTTGAACCTTGAACCTCTAAGCTTATGGCTATTGAATCTCCTGACAAAGTTCAATCAAAACCCCATTAGTCGTTTTAGGGTGGAGGAAGCACACTAGTTTATTGTCGGCTCCTTTTTTGGGTTCTGTATTGAGGAGGGTAAAGCCTTCGGCTTCGAGGCGTTTCATTTCGGCCCGTATATCTTCCACATCATAAGCGATATGGTGGATGCCTTCACCTCGTTTTTCGAGGAACTTAGCGATTGGGCTATCGGGATTTGTGACTTCGAGTAATTCTATTTTGTTCGGACCTACTTGAAAGAATGAAGTGTTGACGCCTTCCGATTCCACACTTTCAACCTTGTAATGAGGTTCACCAAAGAGTTTAGCAAATAGGTTATTGGAAGTTTCTAGGTCTTTGACGGCTATGCCGATGTGTTCTATTTTTTTCATTTGTGCTTTCTTAGGACGTCATCCTCGCGAATGCGGGGATCTCATAATTTGATAAGGAGATTCCCGTCCCGAATCTTCGGGATACGGGAATGACGATTAGTAATAGTATGTAATCATTACTTATCTTTGTAACCGAAACAGGAAACTTATTTTCATGTTCACCTGTTTCAATAATTGCTCAATATATTCAATTGAGCTCAAATTGTTGCCAAAATGAATATGACTGGTGCAGGTACAGATATCCACGTAGAAAGCGTCAAACTTCAGAAGAAGATTGAGAGCCATTTGGGTATGAAAGGAAGCGAATTGAGTTTTGAGTTTTCTGCAACAGAAGGCAAGACAAAACTCGACATGATCACCATCAACCCAAGGCATAACCAATCGTTTCTTTTTCATTCAGAAATCGGAATTGATAAGTTGGATGCCTTGAGAAAGATGCTGGATTATGTGAAGTCGTATAAGGACAAATACAATTCATATACCATCCAGTGGATAGCGAAAGGAGAGAGTGAATTGCACACTTCATATTTCACAGCCAGCAACATGTATGATGCGCTTGATAAGCTTTATTACAGCCGAGACATCAATACCATTACAGTGTTTAGTGTAGTACTTAACCCGGTAGCCTAATGATTACAGTAACAGATACAGCAAAGAATAAAATTGTCGAGCTTAGAACGAAAGAGGGGAAAGACGACAATCAGAATATACGAGTAGCAGTACAAGGTGGAGGATGCTCTGGCCTGATGTACGACTTAGAGTTCGATGCCGAAATCAAAGAAAAGGATGAGGTATTCGAAGACAAGGGTGTTAAGATTCTGGTGGATAGAAAGAGTCTATTGTACTTATTGGGAACAACGCTTGACTTCTCAGATGGATTGAACGGAAAAGGTTTCCAGTTTATCAACCCAAATGCATCTCGTACTTGCGGCTGTGGAGAGAGCTTCTCTGTTTAAGAGATATCCAAAAAAATTGAAAAGGCTTCTATCGAAAGGTGGAAGCCTTTTTTATATCTCAGCTATAAGGTATCCAGCACTTTGTGAATCTAGATTTTCAAGAGGGTTACCTCTTTTGTCCCAACTCCCCGACTGTCCCCCACCAATATTGCCATCGAATTCACCGACACAGTTACACATAAGCACTGGAATGTTGTTCTGCTTTGCAATTTCTGAGAGTCTGGGATTATTTCTCGCTACACCACTGATGGTTTTTGCGACACTGGCGATATAAACTTCGGCACCATTTTGATTTGCTGTTTTGCTGTGCTCTGGAATGGTTAGCTCATAGCAGATGGCGAGAGCTACTTTCTTGTCTGCTTCGATAATACCATCGCTAGTCGGTCCAGGTACAAAGTATGGGTCTTCGTCCTCATGTAGGTATTGCTTGGAGTAAATCCTTCTTTCTTTATTCGGTTGAAAAATGATCAGGCTAATGCAGATGCCATTGTCGGCTTTTGTGGGCGCACCAACACAAATAATAATGTTATGCATATCGCTCAGGGCCTGAAAGGGATCAAGTCTTGAATCATTTAAATGGATGGCCAAGTTCTTGGCCAGTTCTGGCTCATAACCCGTCAATGAAAGTTCTGAAAATATGACCAGGTCAGCACTCTGCTCGATTGCCTGCTCAACGAATTTGAGATGGTCTTTAATGTTTGCTTCTAGATTTCCGGCTATCGGTTGGGTTTGCGCAAGACTGATCTTCATGGAGCCTAATATCCATAAATCTCAATTCTAAGAAAAGAGGAAATTGTAACTATCTCAATACCAGGTACGCAATACCCACTACTAATAAGCTCTAACCTCTTTGCCTTCCATAAAGTTGATAAAGGCTTTGTTCACTACGCGATTACCACCTGGAGTAGGATAGTCTCCTGTGAAGTACCAATCGCCCAGGTTTTTAGGACATGCCTCGTGTAAGTTCTCTACGGTTTGATAGACTACTTCTAACTCTGCTTTCAGACCTTCAGGTCTTACGATATCAGTGATCTTTTGAGACACTTCTTCATAAGTAAACTGATCGTAAAGTTCCTTCACGCAGTTGACTTGATCCTTGTTGTTGATGTTTGCCAAAGCTTTGTGATAAGCTTCTTCGAGAAGATTCTCTTTGAAATTTTCTTTCAACAAGGCAAGCATGGCACGGAAAGCCACGAATTCTTTCACCTTCGACATGTCAATGCCATAGCAATCGGGATATCGGATTTGAGGTGCGGAAGAAACGATAACGATTTTCTTTGGCTCTAGCCTATCGAGCATTTTTAAAATACTCTTCTCAAGGGTAGTTCCGCGAACGATAGAATCATCAATGACCACTAAGGTGTCAACACCTTTGTTGATTACCTCATATGTTGTATCATAGACATTGGCCACGAGTTCATCACGGCTACTATCGTCTGCGATGAAGGTTCTTAGTTTCGCGTCTTTGATGACCAATTTTTCAACTCTAGGTTGAAAGCTGAGTAACTGCTCTGGTGTTTCCAGTGAAGGCTGTCCATCAATAATGACTTCCTTCCTTCTTTTAAGCATAAACTCATCCAAACCTTGCATCATTCCCAAGAAGGAAATTTCAGCCGTATTTGGAATATAAGAGAAGACGGTATTCTTAAGATCCATGTTAATGGACTTTAAGATTTGTGGGATCACAAGTCTTCCTAAATCTTTTCTCTCATTGTAGATATCGGGATCGGTACCTCTGGAGAAGTAAATGCGCTCGAAAGAACAGGCCTTCATTTCACCCGCTTTCATGATCGGCACTTCATCCCATTCTGCATTCTTCTGAACGATAAGGGCATGACCAGGCTTTACATCCGTGATCTCTTCGTAATTCACATTGAAGGCAGCTTTGATTGCCTGCTTTTCAGAAGCAACCACAATGACCTCATCATCAATGTATTTAAAGGCTGGTCGAATACCATTTGGGTCTCGAACCACAAATGAGGCACCATGTCCCAAGAGGCCTACCATGGCATAACCGCCATCAAAATCTTTAAAAGAACGCTTCAGAATACGCTGAATGTTCATTTCATTTTCGATGTGTTTCGTAATCTCGAAGTTCTCCTTCTTGTTGCGGTACTTATCGAAAATGCGTTGGTTCTCTTCATCGACAAAGTGGCCGATCTTCTCCATCACAGTCACTGTGTCAGTCTTTTCTTTAGGGTGCTGCCCCAGTTTGACAAGTAAGTCAAAAAGCTCATCAACATTGGTCATGTTGAAGTTACCCGCCATCACCAGGTTACGGCTACGCCAGTTATTCTGTCTTAGGAATGGATGACAGCTTTCGATACTGTTCTTTCCATGAGTACCATACCGGAGGTGACCCATCCAAAGCTCTCCTGTGAAACCCATGTTGTTTTTCATCCACTGGGCATCGTTGGGATCGTAACCCTTTTTCTTCTTAGCCTTTTCAAACTTTCGAGCAATCTTGGCGAAGATCTCGTTTACCGGCTGTTGGTTAATGGTTCTATACCTACTGATGAAACGCGTCCCTGGATCAACATCAACTTTGATGTTGGCCACCCCGACACCATCTTGGCCGCGGTTAGACTGTTTCTGCATCATGATATAAAGCTTATTTACCGCGTAAGAAGCCGAACCATATTTGTCAATATAGTATTGAAGCGGTTTTCTGAGGCGAATGTGGGCTATACCACATTCGTGTTTGATCTGCTCACTCATTTAGGGTATCCAAAGCTCAAAATTAATACTATTCATTAGGCCTACAAACCAATCTGACCGAAAGAACAAGAGTAACAAAGGCAATACAAATAAAGTGCCCACTAGCGCATCTTTGATTTCTTGATTGTCCAACTTGGTTTCAGCTTGCGATGTTTTAAAAAAGAGTAGGTAAGGAAGTTTGAGGTAATATAATAAGGCGATCACCGTATTCAATAATCCAATAACAAAGACCCAGATTAGAATTTCATGTCCACTGGCTTGATAACTTTCCCAGAGTGCTGAGAAAATATAAAGCTTAGCGTTGAAGCCTGCGGTGGGTGGAAGTCCCGTTAAAGCGATCATTACGATCAATATCAAACTACCGATGAGTGGAAGCTTGACACCCAAACCTTTCATGCTTTCAAAAGAAGTGTTTCCAGTTTGCCGTTCTAGGGTCTGCACCAAATAAAAGGCTCCAAAATTCATGATCAAGTAAATCGATCCATAGAAGAGCATGGCCTGATTACCTGAACTACTAAAGGCCAAAATGCCAACCAATAAGAAACCTGCATGGGCTATGGAAGAATAGGCCAACATTCGCTTGATATCTTTTTGCCATAGAGCCGAGAAATTGCCCACCGTCATACTCGCGATGGCAACTATACCGATCCATAATTCCCAGTCGATCAGGGGTGTGTTGATCAGATTAACGAACTTAAAAATGATAGTCAATGCCGCAAGTTTTGGTAGCACTGAGAATACAGCCACAATGGGAGTAGGAGTGGCCTCATAAACATCTGGAGACCAAATATGAAGTGGAAACGCTCCTAGCTTAAATAAGAAACCACCCAATACCATAATGCAGGCAATGGTCAGCGGTAATGCTGGTATCTGAGCAATGGAATTGATAAATGACTGATCCGTCAAATTCAAAGACCCTGTAAAGCCATACAGCCAGCTCATACCATAAAGCATAATGGAAGAGGCAACAGCACCATAGATCAGGTACTTCACCCCAGCTTCTGCTTTCTTACGTCCTTTTGTCAAACCCGTTAACACATAAGAGCAAATAGAAACCACCTCGATAGATATGTAAATCATGAGCAAGTTGCTAGACATGGTCATGAACGAGGCACCCAGTAGCAAACCGAAAAGCATGACCAGAATTTCGCTAGTCTTGAAAAAGCCCTTCTGTACGTCTCCCGATCGAATGGCCGTGATCAGCGCAATAGCCAGTCCGATAATAAAGCCTCCTTTTAGGAAGATAGAGAGTCTATTGAGGTTGAGCAAACCTGACATTAGGGATCGTGAAGACTCAATAGCATGCCATTGCTGAAGGGTCAATACAAAGCAATAGGCTAGTCCAACAAATGAAATAGCTGCTAAGCCGATCGACTTATTTTTCTTAAAGATCAGATCAAAGACAATCAAAAGGACTATGGTCGAGACAATGACAATCTCGGGGAGCAGTGCCCATAAGTCTTGACTTGTATTTGCCAGTTTTTCTTCTAGTCCACTATGTTGTAGTTGGCCGATCAACATTATTTACGAAACTGTAATAAGTGGTCGGCAAAACTCTCAACCGAATTGTTGATCAGATCTAAAAGAAGCGATGGATAAATACCAAAAGCCAATATTAGAATAACCAGAGGCACTAGCATCAGGTATTCCCTGCCATTTAGATCGGTCAATGAGCTCACCCAGTTTTTATCTTTTACCCAGAACTTGCCAAAGAACATCCGTTGCAGCGTCCAGAGATAATATCCAGCACCCAACACAAGTCCAGTAGTTGCCACAACAGGCATCCATGCCGGAATAGCGGATGACTTAAAGGAACCGATAAAGACCATCAATTCAGCAATGAAACCGGAGAAGCCAGGAAGACCTAATGACGCGAAGAAAGCAATCGCCACGAAGACCGTATACTTTGGCATTTGGGAAGCCAGACCACCATAGTTTTCGATCATGCGATCGTGAGTACGATCATAGATTACACCTGCGATCAAAAATAGCATGGCCGAAATCAAACCATGAGAATACATTTGATAGATGGCACCATTGATTCCTTCCACTGTCATAGCGGCCAAGCCCATCAATACAAAACCCATATGCGATACAGAACTGTAGGCGATCAGCTTTTTCAAATCTTTTTGTGCGAGGGCATTTAAGGCGCCATAGATAATGGCGAACATGCCGAAGAAACCGATCAACCATGAATAGTGATAAGCACTATCTGGGAACATGACAAATGCTGTTCTGATCAATCCGTAACCTCCGACTTTCAGGAGAATTCCTGCCAAGACAACAGAAATAGGAGTAGGGGCTTCCACGTGAGCATCAGGCAGCCAGGTATGAAAGGGCACTGCCGGTAACTTAATCGCAAAGCCTATAAGAAGCGCCAGAAAAGCAATCCATCGAGCGGGTTGCCCAAAGATTTTTGCGAGTCCTGATCTTTCAAGTAATGATCCGGGTATAAAGTTGTCGGCATCCGCCATGTGGATCATATTGAAGGACTTCACAATTTGGTCTGACTCAATGGTGCCCGCTTGTACCATTTGTTGAACCTGTTCTACTTGATTGGCTTGGTACCCAGCTTCCAGAGCGGTTTTCACTGGATCGTAAACTGAGTTATAAAGGCCTATCATCACGATGAGAATCAGTATAGAACCAACTAGCGTGTATAAGAAGAATTTGATGGCAGCATATGCTTTTCTAGGTCCGCCCCAAATACCGATTAAGAAGTACATCGGTAGGAGCATAAACTCGAAGAATAGGTAAAACAGGAAGAAGTCTAAAGCCACAAAACAGCCTAGAATAGAGGAAGAGAGTAGTAGATATAGTCCAAAATACGCCTTTTGCTTTTCCTTAATATTCCAAGAGGCGACAGCTCCGATTAACAATACAATGCCTGCTAACAAGAGCATTCCTACATTGAGGCCATCAACACCCACGAAATAATCCACCGAGAATTTACCCAATGAGCCCAAGGACATCGAAAACCATTCGGACTTTTCGACCAACTGAAGATTCGCCTCATCGTTAATCGCCTCTTGAACCGATCCGTCAAACTTAAAGACAGCAAAAACGATGAGAACAAGCGTAAGCCCCAAACCAAGCAAAGTCAGTACACGGTAGAGGTTTTGATGCACTCTCGGTGTTAGCAGTACCAATAATGCCGCTACTAGGGGAATGAAAACGATATATGATAACAGGTGCACCATAGTTTAAAAGACCAAATAAAGCATTAAAAGGATCAAGAACACAAAACTCATCAGGATGTACGCCTGTACATTACCAGACTGAATCGATCGGGTCAACTGACCTATTCTTCCGCTGGTGAAAACTGTCAAATGGACCAGACCATCTACGAAGTATCGATCAAACCATTTGATGAGATGAGCAAAAATGACTTGGAATTTAGCCAAACCATCCACGATTCCATCAATAACCTTTCTGTCGAACCACGCAAGCGCTTGTGCTTTTAGCATAACAAATTTGAGAATCGCCTTTCGGTAAAGGGCATCCTGATACCAGTGATAGAATGAAACCTGTCCAAAAAGACCTCTTGGTTCTCTTTTCTCCACAAAAGATTGTTCCAACTTGGCATTCGGCTTATAAGCCAAATAAGCAATGACGATTCCAATAAGTGCCAGGCCGATCGACACCGCATTAACAAGTCCATGAAGTGCTTCGAAAGTCTCAGGCGTCACATCTACTAAGCTCTTGGCAGCGTATGAAATCGGCACTAGATAGATCGGTGTTGGCATGGCTTCAACAAACCATGTATGCTCGGCATTCAGCGTAAAACCAAAAACTGGACTTAGCGATAGGAGCGCTAAAATGGCAACTGGCACAAGCATGACCCAATTTCCTTCCTTAAGCTGCCCGGAAAGCTCATCCTTCTGCATAATGATCGGCAGTCTGAAATTTCCAAAGAACACCAACATGATCATTCTGATGGTATAGAAACCTGTAAATAGCACTGTGGCAAATGCGAGGACTTCAGGGATATAAAAGCCTCCGCCTTTGATGTCGGCCCAAACCGCAAGGTCTAGGAGAATAGCATCTTTAGACAGGAAACCCGAGAACCCAGGCAAACCAGCAAGCGCCAAAGCGCAGATCAGAAAACAAAAGAATGTCTTGGGCATCTGCTTTCTAAGGCCTCCCATTACACGCATGTCCTGCGTATTGAACTTTATCTCTTTTGATTCCAACTTATGGAGTTGATGAATAATAATCCCTGCACTTAAGAACAGCCCCGCCTTAAAGAAGGCATGGGTAACCAGATGGAAAAGTCCGGAAGTATAAGCCCCAATACCCATGGCCATTACCATATATCCTAATTGGGATATAGTACTGTAGGCCAATACTTTCTTAATGTCGAATTGTGATAGGGCCGCAATGGCTGCCATAAAAGCGGTTATGGCACCAACGATGGCCACAACCTCTAGGGCTTGGGCATCCAAAATCACAAATACTCGTGCCAGCATGTATACACCAGCTGCCACCATGGTAGCAGCATGGATCAGGGCTGAGACGGGCGTAGGTCCCTCCATCGCATCTGGCAGCCAGACTTGTAAGGGGAATTGTGCCGATTTACCCACAGCTCCGCAGAAGAGGGCAATTCCTGCTGCGCTTAACCATCTGCCGTCAAGCGTATTGGTAACCTCCTGACCATTGTTGACGAAATGGGCTACCCAGTTTCCATCCTCTATTTCACTATAAATCATCAAGGATTTGATGGCCTCTAGGTCGAAGGATTGGAATTGTGTATAGAGAATCATGAGGCCAGTAATGAAGCCAAGATCACCGAGGCGATTCATGATAAATGCTTTATTCGCAGCTAGTGATGCTGATTTCTTCTCGAACCAAAAGCCGATCAATAGGTAGGAGGACAGCCCAACCAGTTCCCAGAAGATGAAGATGAAAAGCAAGTCGTTAAATAAGACTATGCCCATCATGGAAAAGGTGAATAGGCCTAGAAAGGCAAAATACCTCGGTTTCGCTTTGTCCTTTCTCATGTATTCCTGAGAAAATAAGTGGACCAGCAAAGAGATGAAGTTCACAATCACCGACATGGCCAACGTAAGCCGATCGATTAGGAAGGAATAAGTGATCTGGGTTTCACCCAATTTGAACCAATGGCCTCTTACGGTGATGAAATTACTGTTCCAGTATTGGGTAGTCAGGTAAATAGCAATCAACGTATTCAAGCCCAAAAGAAAAGTGGCCCAATGCGGAGCTTTCGACTTAAACTTTTGTGTGGTGATAAAAGAGAAGAATGGGATGGCCAGCAAGGCGATAACCCAATAAATGATTGGGTCGCTTTTGGGCAATATGATGTCCTGCAGATCGATCATCCTTTCAACTCATTGATTTTATCCAAGTCGGCCGTTTGAAAATGCTTGTAGACTTTAACCACGATAGATAGCCCGACTGCTGCTTCTGCGGCTGCTACCGTAATGATGAACAGTGAAAAGATCTGGCCTTGTAATGCATTGGGATCAAAACTGCTGAATGCAATCAAATTAATGTTAGCCGCATTTAGCATCAGTTCGATGCCTATTAAAACCATGATCGCGTTTTTGCGGGTTACTACTACGAACAGACCAATGCAAAACAAGAAAGCACCCAAAATGAGCAGGTAATCAAAGGGCATCATTAACCTCCTTTCTTGTCTTCCCAGCAATTCTCACTGCACCGATCAGTGCCAGTAATAGTAATACACCAATAATTTCGAAGACTAAAACGTAGTCTGTCATCAAGGTCAACCCAAACTTAGGGATACTAGATTCTGCTCCTTTGCTTTTATCAATCCAGTTCAGTGCACTAAAATTGGCTTCTAAAATGCCCTTGAAGAGTATAGCGAAAAGGCCACCGGCTACTATCAAGCCCATAAGCTTGTGATAGGCAGGGCTCACGACTTTCTTACCCGAAAGCCTATTGGTGAGCATGATGCCGAATACTAAAAGAATGAGAATTCCACCTACATAGACCAAGATCTGTGTCACGGCAATAAACTCTGCTCCTAAAAACACATAGATTCCTGCCACTCCAATAAATGTCAGTATCAATGCGAAAGCAGCATACAAGATATTCCTAGTCAGCATGATATAGAGTGCTGATATTGCAGTAATGGCACCGAAGATGTAGAATATGATGTCGTTCACTTCCATGAATTATTGATCGTCTTCAGACTCATCTTTTTTTCGAGGTGGAACAGCGGGTTTCATCGGTATTTTGGGTCGAGCTGCCTTCTTTGGTTGCTCCTCAGTTTTCCTGACTTGGACCTTTGGTTTGATCACAGGTCTTGCCTTTGGCTTTATCTCTTCATTGCCTTCTTTTTTGACTTGGATTTTAGGCTTAATCACAACTTTCGGCTTGGCGGCACTCGCACCTGGTACCTTAGGTTTCATTACTGGCTTAGTACCTGATCCCCCAACTTTGGGTTTCATCACAGGTTTTGCACCAGCGGTTGACTTCGGTTTTATAGAAGGTTTTACTACTGGTCTCCCCGCTGAACTCGCAGGCTGAGCTGCTTGTGCTTTGGCTTTAGCCTCTTCCTTTTTCTTATTGAATTCTTCCAGTTCCTTTTTCTTCTCCAGAATTTCGAGCGGAGACATGTTAGCGAAGGGAACATTATGTTCTGCAAAGTCAAAAGCACTGAAATCATATTCGCTGGTCATGGTCAGACATTCTGTAGGGCAAACCGTTGTGCACAAACCACAGAAGCAGCACTTGGCCATGTCAATGTCAAACTTGGCGGCATAGATTCTCAACGGAGTGCCGTCCGAAGTTTTGCCAAACTCTTCAGTGGCTCGAACGGGCTCGATGTCAATACAATTGACTGGGCAGACCTTTGCACACTTGTCACAGACGATACAGTCTTCGATTTCATTGTGCAGTTTGTATCTGCCGTGATCTGGAACTGGGATTTGTTCTTTGGGATACTGGACAGTGAAAAGTCCGTTTTGTTGATCAAAGTAATTCTGGTCACTCGGGGAGATAGCGTCTCGCTGCTTACGAGCATCAACCATATGTTTCCCAGTAATTTCAAGACCTTTTTTTAAGGTCTTTACAGTGGTCTTTATGTTGCGCCAATACTCCTTCATATCATAAGCAACCTCCAAATGCCACTTAGTAAGACCAGTAGTATTGCAGCTGGCGTCAAGTACTTCCAGCTTAAGTTCATCAATTGATCAATTCTCAACCTTGGATATGTCCATCTGATCCACATTTGCAGACCAACAAGTAAGAAGGTTTTGGCGAGCATCCAGAAGGCACCCCAAATATGACCTGCAATGGTGCCCGGGGTTCCGCTGGTCCATTCTGCCAGAGTCACTGATCCAATGTTTGGTAGGGGAGTATTCCAACCGCCTAAGAAAAGAATAACAGCTAAGAATGAAACTAAAAGCATCATGCCATATTCACCCATCATTACCAATCCCCATCTGAGGCCTGAATACTCTGTATGAAACCCACCGACTAATTCAGACTCGGCTTCTGGGATATCAAAAGGTCCGCGATTACTTTCAGCCAATGAAGCAATGAAGAATATGATAAATCCGAATAGGAAGATGGGTGCTCTGAAAATATTCCAGGTAAGAATACCACCAATCTCTGTCGTATTAATTCCTAGTGCCTTAATACCGAATAAGAAGTTTTGCGCTTCCTTGTCTATCGTATTCCACCAGATGCCTTGTTGGAAGACAATTTCCTGTAGGTTGAGGGTTTGAGATACCATAACCACGCAGACTACGGTAAGCCCCAAAGGGATTTCGTAAGATATAATTTGGGCTACGGAGCGCATGGCACCGAAGAGGGCATACTTGCTGTTAGAACCCCAACCGGCCATCAGAATACCAATGACATCCAGTGAGACTATGGCTAGCAGATAAAAAATGCCGACATCAGCGGCTGAACCACCAAAGTCAGAAGTTAATGGCAAAACGGCAAAGCCAGCGAAAACGGCTGTAAATATGACGATTGGGCCTGGCTTGAATAATTTCTTGTCCGCAGCGAGTGGAACGATGTCCTCTTTTTGTACCAGTTTGAGTAGATCAGCGACCGTCTGCAGAATGCCGTAGTAGCCAACTTCCATCGGCCCATAACGGTCTTGGATAAAGGCAGAAATTTTCCTTTCGGCATATACTACAAAGACCATGTAGACTAAGAAAAAAGAAAGGAAAAAGAGAAATGCGTACACGCTTTGATTAGCCCTTGTTTGGTACAAAGAAAACACTTTTCTACCAAAGAAACAGCTAGTATCCTAGTGATTTAGTAGACTATTAAATAACAAGTAAGTTTTCGAAAAGTTCAACTAACCTGAAAGGTGATCACTCCCAGAGTTTATGCAGGGTCAAAGGCACTTTAGTACCGAAAAAAAGCCCTGTGGCTGCTTCGAAAGAAGGCGTGATATCCGATACTAAAAATTCATTCGGTTTGGATCTTTTCTTGATCAGAAGATCATTTTCACCCAAGACCTTTTTTAAGGTAGCCGCAACAATTTCAGAAGAATCGATCACCTCAACATTTTCAGCATAGTACTTAGTGACCTTTTGTTTGATTAATGGGTAATGCGTACAACCCAAGATGAGTGCTTCGATAGCCTCTAAAGTCTCACTACTGAGATATTCTTCAATGATGGCTTCTGAAATCTCATTGCGATGAAAGCCTTCTTCAATCATTGGTACTAAGAGTGGGGTGGCCAGCGATCCAATTTGAATAGAACTGTCCTTTAACTTTACCTGGTATTCGTAGACCCCCGACCCAACGGTTTGCTTTGTGCCAATCAAACCTATTTTTTTCTTGCTGAAGTTTGATACCAAATATTCGACCACCGGATCGATCACATTAATTACCAGGGCTTTGCTCCCCACATAAGCCTTTATCAGTTCATAGGCAGCAGCAGATGCGGAATTACAGGCAATCAGAATGACCTTACATCCCTTTTGTAATAGCACATCACAGATTTTTATAGAGTAGGCCTGTATGGTGGCTGCTGACTTATCGCCATAGGGTAGATGCGCGGAGTCTCCAAAATAGATAAGCTGTTCTTCCGGAAGCAAATGACTAACAGCATGGGCAACCGTAAGACCACCCATACCGCTATCAAAAATCCCTATGGGATGCTGCTTATTCATTGTTGCGAAGGTATTTGAAACTCATCAAATACCTAACGCAGGATGCCCAAAATATTGAGCTATTCATTTCTCAACCACTTAATTGGGTTGGCTGTTGCGAACCTTAAGGCCTGAGAGCAGATAGTAATAATTGCCAATGTTATGGTAATGAATCCGGCAGCGCTGATAATACCAATACCGATTTCAATGTGATAGGCAAATGAACCGAGCCAATGTTGTAAGGCATAAATGGAAATAGGCACCGAGATACAAAAGGCAACAAAGATGATTAGGGCATAACTACGATTTACCATGAGTAAAATTCCGCTGACAGAGGCACCAAGAACTTTTCTCACGCTAATCTCCTTCGCCTTTTGCTCAAGTGTAAAACTCACCAATCCGAGAAGACCTATACAGGCGATAAAGATGGCAAGCAGGGAGAAGGCTTTGGAGATTTCGCTCAACTGATCTTCTGCTTGATATTGTCTGTTGAAATCATCATCTAAAAAACTGCCATCAAAATTTCTATCTGGATTGTAGGTTTTAAAGTTTTCTTCCAAAAAGCTCATGGTTTCAGGTATATTATTTCCCGCAATCTTCACTGAAGCGATTCTCTTATTTCTGGACGTATTGAAAAATATTATAGGTTGTATAGGGGAATGAAATGATTCAAAATGGAAATCTTCCACAACGCCTTTTACAAAACCTCTTAACGAGCCATATTGAAGCCTTTTGTCAATTGCTTCTTCAGGAGAAGCCCAACCGAGTTGTTTGACAGCAGTTTCATTGATAATGAATACCTGATTACTGTCCGATGGTACCATGCTCTGAAGATTACCTCCGGCTACTATGGAGATGTTATATAAATTAAGAAAATCATGGTCTGCTCTGATAAAAGGTAGACGAAAATCGACATCGGAGGATGTATCATCATCTAAAAATGACGCATCCATTGAATCAGCTAGTCTGCCAGTTGGAACACGTGTTGAGAATGTGGTTTCCAGAATATTTGGATTGGTGGCCAGTTTGCTTTTGAAAACTTCGGTCTGTTCATTCATTTCTCCATTGGCGGAGAAGGTTACGACTAATTCTCGATCAAAGCCAGGATCCTGGTTTCGGATAAAGCTGAGTTGACGGTCTACCACAATTACTCCCATGACAAGGCTAATAGTGATGGTAAATTGAAAAACCACCATGCTAGTCCGGAATAACGAACGTTTTTTGATGTTGAGCTTGCCACTTTTCAAGGCACTCACAGTTTTAAAACGCGACATAAACAAGGCAGGGTAACTCCCGGCTATTAGTCCCACGAAGATTGCTACACCCAATAAGAAAAGATACAAGCTGAAGTTAGAAGCAAAATTCATGGACAAGGACTTCTCCGTGAATCTATTTAGAGAAGGGAGTACTAGAAGTGCCAATCCAATGCTTAGGATTAATGAAATGAGTGTGTAGCTAACAGATTCGACCAAGAACTGTTGGGATATACTTGTTGAGCCTGCGCCCATCACTTTTCTAACCCCAATCTCTTTCAACCGATTGGCATACTTAGCCGTGGCCAAATTCATATAGTTAATACAGCCAATTAGTAAAACCAAGAGTCCGACTGCTGAGAATAGGTATAAATAGAATACTCGCTTGGTCCCAGCGGTACCTGGAGTTCCATACAAATGGATATCGGTTATTTTTTGGAATACCAGACCAATCCTAGTGCTAGCTGGGTCACCTTGAATGTTTTCAATGTACTTGTCAATCATTGCTGGAATTTGTGCAGACAGGTCTTTGATTTTGGTGCCCGGGTTTAGCTTTATGTAGGTTGGAAAGTTATAGTTGCCATAGTACTGTGTTCTTTGACTCAGGTCAACCATGGATTCAAAAGTTGCCCATGAACCTAAAAAATTGTAATCCATGTGAGACTCTTCAGGGAAGTCTTCAACTACACCGGTTATCTTAAAGAGAAAGCTACCGCCATCTACGACCTTTAATGTTTTACCAAGGGCCGTATCTTCACCGAAGTATTTTTTTGCAGTCGATTCGGTGATCACTAGTGTGAAGGGATCTGTTAAGGCACCCTGAGCTTGGCCCTCTATCCATTTGAAAGTGAAAACATCAAAGATGCTGGGCTCGACTAAATTGAAAAAAGCCTCCTCGAAACGTTTGTTGTCATATTCGACTACAGGAAAATTGAAGGGGTTGAACCTGACCACTGACTCAATTTGAGAGAAGTCATTTTTAAGCATCTCAGCTGTTCTGAGTGATCCATAATCAAATACGGCACTGGTTTCCCCATCTGCATCATAATTTGGTATCACAACCCGATAAACATCTTCTGCATCTTCATGATAGCGATCATAACTTAATTCATTCTGGAGGTAGAGAAAAATCAGTAGGAAGCAAGTAATGCCAACGGAAAGTCCGGCAATGTTAATAGAGGCATAGACCTTATGCCGAAGCATATTCCTGAATGAGATTTTGAAGTAATTTTTAAGCATAGCGGTTTGATTGAGTTTTCGTTTCTTTTTCCTTTTGAGCGCAAAAGGCCTGATCATATCAAAGCTGTCTTTGATGAAATGCAGCTTAGCTTTTGCCTTCCCTTTTTTTAATAACCTGTACTCGTATAGCTCAAAGAGATCACCCTGAAGTATCTCGAAGTGATCTTCTGAACAGAGCCATTTTAATAAGCGCTGTGGCCACTGAGGAGGATTTGACCAGTTCCTACTCATGAATTGAGACCTTGAAAGTTGGGTATCAATTTGAAGAGCTCATTTCTAAGCTCGTTGGCCTTGATGAGTGTGCTTTCCCCAGCAGAGGTAATGGTGTAAAACCTTTTTCTTCTGCCACCTCTAGACTTAGTAGCACCACCTTCGCGAGATTTGATGAAGCCTTTATCCTCAAGCCGACTTAGTGCTGAGTGCAAGGCGCCAATACTAGGCGTTCGGTTGGTTCGCTGCTCAATTTCGAGTTTAATGGCCACGCCATATGCCTCTTCTTGAAGCACTCCAATTGTGAGCAGAACTATCTCTTCGAACTCTCCCAAATAAGTTCCTTTCATAATTCAGGTAATTAATTAGTTTCCTAAATGTAGAGTTCATTTTATTAATTTCCTAATTGTAGAGCAAATGGTGGTTAAATTTTAACAATCAGTGCCTGTTTGATAGAAGGAGTGTGCTTTAGTGATTAGAGGGACTTGAGTTTTTCTTTAGCGTTAGCATTGTTAGGGTTCAATTTCAGAGACTTCTGATAATTGGCCTTGGCCTTCTTCTTATCGCCTTTTAGCAGGTAGGCCTCGGCCAGACTGTCCCAGGTATTGAATGAATTGGGGTAGGCTTCTGTATTGATCAGAAAGACGCCAATGGCCGTGTCCATTTGTCTTGAGTTTAAGAGTTCATAACCAATACGATTCAATGTTCCTTCCGTATGATCATTTTTGTAGGCTCGGTGATTTTTATAGGCCTCGTGTGTTTCTTTGACTGCTTTGAGGTCTCCACTGGCTGATACCCTTTTAATCAGGTCATAGTATTCTGTGAAGTTTATCTGCCTAACCACCGTCTGTTGTCTTCCATTAGATCCTGGAATTTTATCGTTTACAAACAGCTTTCCTGTTCCGGCCGCGATGCCATTTGGGTTTATGAATTGGGATTGAAGTGCCTCACCATTCTTAACTCCAGTCTCGCCTGTTCCTGCAAAGTGTGTGACCTTGGCATCTGCTGATACCTTGAATATTTTGTGATCGGCAAAGCTGGTAATATAGAAATTGCCCCTGTGCTGAATGATATGTCCACCTGTACTGGCAGGTAATTTGGCGAAGAGTGTGGCTTCTCCTTCGGGATTGATCTTTACGATGTTTGGATTACTAAAATTGACAACATAAAGGTTGCCATCAAAACCTACAGTGATACCGTTGGGACAATTTAAAAGTGGGCTCTTAGCAAACTCAACTACCTTTTGGTCAGGGCCCATCTTGGCGATAGTGTTGTTAGCGCAGTTACAGATATAGAGGTCTTTGTTTTTAAAAGTTAAGCCAACAGGCCCGAAGAGACCTTCATGGGCTACCTCCGAAACTTCTCTGGTATAGCGATTGATTTTGGTGATGGTATTTCCATAAAACTGCGCTTGGAAGAGGTTGCCTTGTGGGTCAAGCGTGTTACCCGATGAGCCATACATTTGATTGCTAAAAACTGAGACATCACCCCATGGAGATATTTTCCAGACTTTCTCACCAAAGTCAGCGACAAAGAGGTTGCCAATGACATCTCTTTCGATTTCTCCTACTGCACCGTTTAGGGTGTCGGTTAGTGATACTACATTCACATCCGGAATAGTTTCTTGACTTAGGACCACTCCGTTAAGGGAGAATAAAAGTATAGAGGAGAGAAGGAAGGTTCGTAAGTTTTTCATAATGGTTGACTTGAACCTAAGTCAACGGGCAACAATACTGACCAAGTTGCGATTTAGTAGCGGATCTGTCGTATTTCACATATTCATGTGATGTGAATATCAAAGCCTTCTAAACACTGGCTAAGTTGTTAAATGATGTAAAAGGTAAAGGGGATAGAGCCCGAACTTTCTATATTCGTGAGCCAATAAAAAAAGCCCCAGTTTTCTGAGGCTTTTGGTTGTGATCTGGCTGGGGCTCGAACCCAGGACCCTCTCCTTAAAAGGGAGATGCTCTACCAACTGAGCTACCAGATCATGAAGTTTTATTTGGTGAATTAAGAGCGTTTTTCTTAATTCGGACTGCAAAGGTAAGAGGTTCAATATAAAATGCAAAAGAGAGGTTCTAAATTTATTCTACTATTTGTTTTGGGGATCATTTTTTCTCTTCAAGTATCTTATAGTCAGTCTATTACGGAAAAATTATCTAAGGCGGATTCGCTCTTTAATGAACGAATGTTTACGCAGTCATTGGAGATATATGAGAGTATATATACTGATACTCAGCGTGCTACGCCTGCCATGCTTTTGAAGATGGCGTATAGCCAAGAGGCGATGGGAAACTTGAGTAACGCCTTAGTCTATCTGCATGACTATTATAAAGTGACTTCAGACAAGACTGTCTTGAAGAAAATGAGTGATCTGGCTCAGGTCAATGGGTTGGAAGGATATGATTCTAATGACTTTCAACGGTTTGTCAAAACCATTCAAGATTATAAACTGATTATCATTGCTGTTTTACTCGCCCTGAGTCTGTTGATCTTATCTATGATTTTTAGGAAGATCAAGAAGCACAATGAAAAATCTCCTGGACTGGCTGTTGGTTTTGTCCTCATTTTGGGCTTGGCAGTGTTCTTTGTCAATTTTAGCGGGCAACCACAAAAGGGGATCGTTACTTCCACTAATTCTTATGTCATGTCTGGACCTTCGGCTGCCGCTGAGTTGATCGAAGTAGTAGGTCAGGGGCACAAAGTCGAAATCATCGACAAGACTGACATTTGGTACGAGATCAAATGGAGGGGAAAACGTGCTTTCGTAAGAGAGACTAATTTGCAGGAACTGCTTTAGCGATCTACTTCCCCAAGCACAATATCTATTGAGCCGAGAACAGCTACCATATCGGCAATTAGACCTCCTTTGGAAAGTTCACCCAAAATAGAAAGGTTCACGAAACTAGCTCCACGTGCCTTGCAACGGAAAGGGATATCTGATCGTCCATCTGCTCTGAAGAAGAAGCCGGTTTCTCCTTTTGGGTTTTCTGCTCGAACGTAAAAATCTTGTGCTTTTGGGCGAATCTTTTTTGGGACGGTGGCCCTTGGATCGAAGTCACGAGTTCTTTTGTGGTCGCCTGTAAGTTTGGTCAGGCATTGCTCTATGATCTTCACTGACTCATAACATTCCAACATCCGTACAGAAGTACGATCCCAGCAATCACCGAGTGTTCCCATCTCACCCTTGCCTACCGGAACCTCAAAGTCGATCTCTGGATAAACAGAATAGGCATCCACTTTTCTCAGATCAAATTTGAGGCCTGAGCCTCTGAGCATTGGTCCCGTAATGCCATAATTGATGGCGAGGTCGGCAGGGAGTATGCCTACATTGGCGGTCCGATCAACAAAGATCTTGTTTTGAAGTACTACCTCATCGAACTCTTTGAGTTTGGGTTTAATGTATTGACAAAACTCTAGGCATCTTTCTTCAAAACCTACAGGCAGATCATAAAAGAGACCACCCACCCAAATGTAATTGTACAGCATTCTGGCGCCTGATGCCCATTCTAACAATCGGAGAATGTGTTCTCTATCTCGAAGCATCCATGGAAATGGCGTTATCGCACCAATATCCATGGCATAGGTGCCCAGCGCAATAAAGTGAGATGCCAGTCGGTTCAGTTCGGCAACGAGCACTCTGATATATTCGATCCGCTTGTCAATCGTGTTTTCGATGCCTAGCATCCGCTCTACCCCCATGACAAAGGCGTGTTCAGAATTCATGGCGGCCAGATAGTCCATTCTATCTACGAATGGTAGCGTCTGATTATAGGGGAGGCTTTCAGCATGCTTTTCGAAGCAGCGGTGCAGGTAGCCCAAGTGAGGCACGACATCTACAATTTCTTCTCCTGAAGTGATAACTTCTAGTCTGAGTACACCATGAGTAGAGGGGTGCTGAGGGCCAATATTGACGATCATTTCCTCACTCTTCAAGTCTTCAGACTTGAATTTTTGAGGTTCTGACTGCTGCAGATTCTGATTGTCAAATATGTACTGAACTTCGTTGGCCACTATTCTGCTACTTTAACCCCGCGATAATAGGTCTGATGTTCATAATCCTTTCTCAATGGAAAGCCTTCCCAATCGGCAGGAAGGAGTATTCTCCTTAAGTCTGGGTGGTTGTTGAAATGAATGCCGAATAAGTCATAGACCTCCCGTTCTTGCCAGTCTGCAGTCTTCCATATGGGTGTAAGCGAATCTAGTACTGGTTCCTTTCTTGATAGCGTCACTTTCACCATCAAGTGATGATCACATGGGATGGAATACAAATTATAGATGACTTCCATTGTGCCAGCCTCAGGACCATTGTCGAGCCCAGTAATACAGGATAGTGAATCGAAATATAACCCTTCAGTTTGATGAAGGTATTCCATGGTCTCGACCAAGCGATCGGCATGCACCTCAAGGCAATTTGGACTAGCAGTTTCATCAATTGATACGACTAGCCCTTCGCCAAACTCTGCTTTTAATTTCGATATGATGGCCTCAAATGTCATGCTTCGGCTTTAGCCAATAAATTTTCAATTGCCTTTGGTGCAATAATGCTTTCTCCCTTAATCTTCTCTTGAAGTTTTAGCAAACCACCGATTAGCGCTTCTGGCCTTGGTGGGCAGCCGGGTACATAGACATCAACGGGAATGATACGATCGACACCTTTGACCACATGGTAGCCATGCTCCCAATATGGTCCGCCACAGTTGGAACATGAGCCCATGGAGATGACATAGCGAGGTTCGGCCATTTGCTCATACAGTCTTCTTACCCGATCGGCCATTTTGAAGGTGACGGTACCGGCAACGATCATAACATCTGACTGCCGAGGACTTGCTCTTGGCACGATACCGAGTCTGTCCAGATCATAAGGCGTTCCTTGGGTACTCATGAACTCGATGGCACAGCAAGCCGTTCCGAAAGCCATGGGCCACATAGATGATAATCTGGCCCAGTTGATTAGGTCTTCAAATTTGGTGATGATGATACCACCTTGTCCTAGTTTTTGATCGAGTAAACCCACTATCCTTTATACTTATCGTATGCGCTTTCTGGTATTTTTGATTTGTAATCGGAACCAACCGGTTGTGGTTTGACCCAATTCAGATATCCCTTTCGCCATGCGTAGGCGAGGCCCAATGCCAATACTAAAATGAAGATGAACATTTCTGTTATAGCAAACCAAGCCCAGCTCCAGTTAGTGCCTTGAATAAGTTCTTTATCTCCAAAAATTACTGCCCAGGGGAAGAGATAAATGATCTCTACTTCGAACAAGAGAAAGATCAGCGCTACGATGTAGAATTTAACACTAAAGCGACCCCAAGCCGAGCCAACCGTATCTTCTCCAGACTCATAAGTCGTAAGCTTCTCGAAATTAGGTCTACTTGGGCGTAGGAGTTTTGATGCCGTTAAACCAACAATAGCAAAGGCTAGTGCTCCGAGGATGAAGATCAATAAGGTACCGAACTCGGATAAATTGGTTTGGATCATTCTTAAAAATTCAGCGGATCGTGATGCTGAAAATGGCCATTCATTTTGATGCGGTCTTTGGCATTTTCCATTTCTCGAATGAGCGGCAAGGCCCTCTCCAAATGGTTGATCATATAAGTTTGCCTTTGAGACTCACGCGGCATTTGCAGCATGTCATATTCCTGTTCCAAAGATAAACCTAATTTGTGAGCCAATTCAAATGAATTTGTCAACAGGTCGACATCGAGCGCGTCATCCATCTTTAGGACTGAAACGAGTTCTTTGCCTAGGCGCTTAAGGTCTTGCCATTGCTCTTCACTGCTATCGTGAATATTTTCGATGGATTCTACTTCACCTCCAGCGTAGAGTTTTCCAGGAGCTTTTTCGTCAAAAGTGAAAATTTTGAAAGCACTCAGACATCTGGTAATAATATCCATTTCTCCATCTGGATAGCGCTTTACTACCCTGACGAGTTCCATCTCAGAGCCGAACTTTTGCATATTTTCACCAAATACGGGTATGCCGAAGGTTTTACTTTCTTCAATGCACTCGTTGATGAGCTGTTTGTAACGTGGCTCGAACACATGCAAATTGAGCTGCTCACCTGGAAAGGCGGCCAATTTCAATGGAAAGAATGGTAAATACCGTTTACTCATAAATGTTTAACCTGTAAAAATAAAAAAGCCCCGAGAGGGGCTTTTTGTTTACATGTTTTTCACAATTTCTTCTCCGAACTCAGAACATTTAAGGAGTGTTGCTCCTTCCATGAGTCGTTCAAAGTCGTAGGTAACTCGCTTGGATGCAATGGCCGCCTCTAGCCCAGAGTAGATCAGGTCAGCAGCTTCTTGCCAGCCCATATACTCAAACATCATAGCGCCTGAAAGAATTACTGAACCTGGATTTACCTTGTCTTGACCAGCGTACTTTGGTGCTGTACCATGTGTAGCTTCAAAGATGGCATTACCTGTCAGGTAGTTGATATTAGCTCCAGGAGCAATACCAATACCACCAACAATAGCCGCTAGTGCATCTGATACGTAGTCACCATTGAGGTTCAAAGTGGCGATTACAGAATACTCAGCAGGTCTTAATAGAATTTGCTGCAAGAAAGCATCAGCAATCACATCTTTGATAATCACTTTATGACCATCTTTTTCGATGATCTGCCATGGACCACCTTCATAGTCGGTTGCGCCATATGCATTTTTAGAAAGTTCATAACCCCATGCTTTGAATGCACCTTCGGTGAACTTCATGATATTACCTTTGTGAACAAGTGTAACAGAATCTCTTTTCTGAGCGAATGCGTAATCAATCGCACTCTTCACGAGACGATGGGTTCCTTCTTCTGAAACAGGCTTAATGCCGTACCCAGCACTTCCCGGGAACCTTACTTTTTTGTATCGATTAGGAAAATTTTCTTCTAATAGTTTTCCAAACTTATCACAGTCTTCTGTGCCTTGTTCGAACTCGATTCCGGCATAAATGTCTTCTGTGTTTTCTCTAAAGATCACCATGTCGCAAAGACCTGGTTGCTTTACTGGAGAGGGAGTTCCCTCGAACCATCTTACGGGTCTAACACAAGCGTAAAGGTCTAACTCCTGTCGAAGCGCCACATTCAGTGATCTGATACCACCTCCGACTGGCGTGGTCAATGGGCCTTTGATACCCACTAAATATTCTCTAAAAGCGTCTAGGGTAGCGGATGGCATCCACTCGCCAGTCGCATTGAATGCCTTTTCACCTGCTAAAACTTCCTTCCAATTGATGGCTCTATCCGTGCCATAGGCTTTAGATACAGCATTGTCAAAAACGTGCTGTGCGGCAGGCCAGATATCTACTCCGATGCCGTCACCTTCAATGAAAGGGACTGTTGGGTTATTTGGTACGTTAAGTACTCCGTTGTTTATGGTTATTTTTTGTTCACTCATACTCCGATGAATTAAAAATGTGTTGTTCTTTTTAGGATGCGAAAGGTAACAATTTCTAAGGGCTACAAAGTTTCAAGTTTCAAGTTTTTCAAGCAAAAATGTAGACCGAAGGTGACCGGTCGGCTAATAACTTTCTGACTCGTTAGGGAAGTCTTTTGATTTCACATCTTTGATGTAGTTGCCTACAGCTTCTGTAATGATGCTTCCCACATCAGCATATTGCCTAAGAAACCTTGGCTTAAATTCTTTTGTAATACCAAGCATATCGTGCATTACCAATACCTGGCCATCCGTATGTGGTCCTGCACCAATACCGATGGTTGGAATATTGATTTCTTCAGAAACACGCTTGGCGAGATCTGCTGGAATTTTCTCCAGAACAATGGCATAACAACCGCACTCCTCTAGGAGCTTGGCATCGGCAATTAGCTTTTCTGCTTCTTCAGATTCTTTGGCTCGAACAGCGTACGTACCAAACTTATAAATGGATTGGGGAGTCAGCCCCAGGTGACCCATTACTGGAACACCAGCACTGAGCACGCGAGTTACGGATTCTTTAATTTCAGCACCACCCTCCATTTTGACCGAGTGTGCCCCGGACTCTTTCATAATTCGTATGGCCGATCGCAAAGCTTCTGAAGAATTACCCTGATAAGAACCAAAGGGGATATCCACTACAACAAAGGCTCTATTTACCGCCCGAATAACCGAGCTGGCATGGTAAATCATTTGATCAAGGGTAATGGGTAATGTGGTCTCATGACCTGCCATTACATTAGAGGCAGAATCACCCACTAGAATAATATCGACACCTGCTCCATCAATCAGTTGCGCCATGGAATAGTCATACGCTGTGAGCATAGAGATTTTCTCACCTCTATCTTTCATAGCCTGTAACTGATGTGTAGTTACTTTCTTAATCTCCGACTTGTGAATTGACATGCCTATAAAAATTGAAGGGGTAAATATACACATTTACCCCTTCCTGTATTTCTATTAGAATGAATCCTACTTCTCGTTATAAACGTGAATATCTCGCTGTGGGTAAGGAATGGATATTCCTGCTTTGTCCAATTCTCTCTTAATGTTTTCGATCATATCGAAGTGAACGTTCCAGTACTCAGAAGTGTCTACCCATGCTCTGATGGTTATATCAACGCTGCTATCACCAAGGTTACCCACTCTTACGAAAGGAGCAGGGTCCTTATGAAATCTGCTGTCAGCAGCGATAAGTCCTTGGATGATTTCTTTTGCTTTGTCGAAATCATCGTCATAACCAATGCCGCAAGTAAAGTCCCATCTTCTAGTAGGCTCTTGTGTGATATTAGTAATGGTAGCGCCCGCTACTGCTCCATTCGCCATGTAGATTACGCGGTTGTCTGGAGTCTTTAGCGTTGTGGTTACAATAGAAATGGCTTGAACAGAACCTGTTTCTCCATTTACATTAATGACATCGCCATTCTTAAACGGTTTGAGTACTAGGATAAGAATACCACCAGCGAAGTTGGCCAAGCTACCCTGTAATGCGAAACCTATAGCTAAGCCCAACGCGCCTAGAATTGCAACAAGACCGCTAGTTTCAGCACCGGCTTTGTCGACTACCGCAATGAGCAGGACAACGGTTAGCATGCCTTTTACAACTCCTTTTAGAGTAGGCATAAGAGTAGGTTCTACACCTCTTTTAGTTAGAACCTTCGCAAAGACTTTGACAACCTTCTTGATCACCCAAAGCCCAATAATCAGTATCAATATAGCTGACAAGATATCAACGCCTTTGTTGATTATATCGTCAGAGTATTTCAACCATAACTCTTCGATTTTTTCCATAATTGTTAGTTTAAAGTTGTTCGTAAAAATTAATACAAAAAGGCCGAATATTCATCATCTAATTTTACATCAATGTGTTCTTGAATGGTTGTGCCTAGTTCAAAGCCTTTGTAGTCCACGGCAATCGGAAATCTTTTGTGACTTCTATTGACCAACACTGCGGTTTGAATTTTAGATACATTCATTTTCAGGAAAGGGTCCAATGCATAAATCATGGTTCCTCCTGAATTCAAGACATCATCGATCACAATCAGTGTGAAATCTGACACTTCAGGTTGAGCAGAAAAACTTACTTGAGGTTGGCTCGTTGCGGATTTATCGATATCCACTCGGATGAGTTGGATGCGAATATCAGAAATTTTTTCAATTTCTTTTTTCAGTAGTTCGGAAATTATAACACCATTGGTGTCAATGCCTGCAAAAAATAACTCCTCAGTCTTATGATTTTGCTCGTAAATCTCATAAGCCATCCTTTTGATAATCTGAAGGATTTGGGAGTGTTCTAAGATGCGTTTTCTTTCTTGATGCATTCGGCTATTCAGGTATAGGCATCACCTTGCTGTCTTTAAAAGTAGACAGTATCACCATGGACTGCAAGTTGTCAACTACAGAAATATCACTCACTTTTTCCAACATTAATTTTTGGTAAGAAGAGATATCCTGAGCAATTACTTTTAGGACGAAATCGCCCGAACCTGTAACGTGATGGCATTCTATTACTTCTTCAATACCATTGATAGCATCTATGAAGATTTCAATATTTTGCTTGTTGTGTCCCTTTAGCGTAGCATAGACAAAAGTACTGACACCCATGCCGATCTTATCGGTATCGAGCTTGGCGTGGTAACTCTTAATGATTCCTGAGTTTTCCAGCTTTTTAACACGTTCTAAGGTTGGGGCTGGTGACAGACCGATCTCTTTTGATAACTGGGCATTGGTGATTTTGGCATTGGCCTGAAGGATGTCCAAAATCTTACGGTCGATTTTATCTAATTTTAGATTGAGGTTCATAATATATCAGATACAAAATATAATTCTGTTCAAAGGTAGTATTTTCGAAGAAAATTTTACCATCAGTTAAAAATAATCAGAACGACTGTTAGGTTTTTCGCCTGATTTCTTTCCTCAATGCCCTGGCTTTCTTATTAATTTGCTCTCTCCTTTTGGTATTACTTCTGATGATGGATATCCTTTCTAAAGCACGCTCATAATTTTGAGACTCGTCATCATATTCGGCAAGGTAAAGTTGGGAGGTAAGGTAATAACCAGAATCTTCTGAAGAAGTGCTTTCTGAAAAATCAATCACCTGCTGAAAGTAGTCTTGTGCCATGCTATGGTCACTACGTTTCTTATGAATATGGCCTAGGTAAAAGCTGGCATAACGACCACTGACAGCTTCATAGCCAAGTTGTCCTGCATCTATCCGCTTTAAAATGTCCTTGGCAACTAACTCAGCTTTTTGATATTGGCCCGTGGTGTAAAGCATTTGCGCATAGAAACGATGAAAGTATGCATTGTTGGGGTACTTCGTGAAAACCTGCTCCCCAAGTCTCAGAGCATCATAAGTCTTCTTTTCTTCAAAGGCTTTGATCCTCATTAAGAAATAGATGGCCTCGATCCTCGTGTAAAAGGCGTTTTTGGAGACCTGCTCCATTTGTTCAATACCCAATTGTTTTTCGCCTTTTGGAAAGAACAGGAGTATGGGTTTGAGCATGGGATAGTTTTCTCGAATCCATATAGAGTAGTAATTAAATAGTGCATCCCCAAATAGTATTTCCGGGCTGAAGCCTTCATTGCCTTTTGTTTTTTCCAAGTACCTGAGAGCCCACTTTCCAGCGCTCGCAGCCCGACCCCAGTTCCTTTTTTCAGAATGATAGCGTCCTTTAAAACCATATGATCCCGCCAGGAAGAAGGCGGCCTCTACGTTATTCTCATCTGCTTCTAAAAGCACTTTTGCCTTGACAATGGCTGTGTCCATATAAGCTAGGAACTCATCTCCCAGAGGAGTCTCGGCTTCAAGGTTGGGAAGCATTTGCCACCAAGTGCTGATACCATACAAGAAATAAGGCAATGGATGTTCTGGGTATCGATACTTTAGCCAATTGAAGTCAACTTCCGCTTTACGGAAATTGAAGTTGTACATATTATCCACTGCATCAGTAATTTCAATCTGCAGGGGCATGTTCAGCAGTAAGTATTCGCTACTGTTGTTCGCGCTTTGAGCAAAGGTGCTTTGCATCAAGGTGCTAGCCAGAATAAATGTGTATAAAATGTACTTTCTCACTTGGCTTTTAAAGTTCGTGCAAAATTATAGCCCTTAATGTCATTTACTACGCGTTGATACATTTTTATTAAGGCCTTCGTCCTATAATCGTACTTTTATCCAAAATAGTTTTCAATGCCGAGGGAATTTAGCGCATTAGAATTGCGAGCAAGAGATTGGGTGAGCTTTAACAAGAAGCTCTTTTTTGCTGTAGTCTGCTTAATTGCATTCCTCTTACTCTATGTACAACAGTCGTTTATTGTGGCAGAAATTGCTGCATTCAAATTCTTGGAAGGCCCGGAGGCGTTGCTTTTTCAAATATTCGCTGCCTTAGAGTTTTTTGCTGTGCCGATCGTTTACGCACTCAAGTTTACGGTAGTCGGCTTTATCCTTTGGACGGGCTGTTTTATGTGGGGTTATAAGGTCACTTACACCAAATGTTGGCAGATTGCTATGATAGCCGAGGTAGTTTTTTTTGTGCCCACAATCCTCAAAATCTTTTGGTTTATGTTCGTGAGTACCGACCCGAACTATTTCGAGTACCAGGCATTTTACCCCCTTTCCTACATGAACTTTTTCGACTATCAAGAAGTACCCAAGAAGTACATATATGCTAATCAGGCCCTGAATGTATTCGAAATTCTCTACTGGGTGGTACTGACTTATGGAGTAGATTTTGCGGCCAGAAAGAAGAAGTCTGTCGCCAATGCAATCGTGGCAACTACCTACATCCCATTATTTTTGTTTTGGCTTTGGTTTAATATCAACATCACCGACTAAGTACAGGGCTTCCGATTAATAAAAATTAACGCCTTGCAAGCCATATTTTTACTATTTTCACGCCTCAAATGTGGAATAAATGACAGATTTTAAGAAGATCAACAATCTTACCGGCTGGGGAGTTTTTCTCGTTTCTTTGGTCACCTACATACTGACCATTGAGGAAACAGCCAGTTTTTGGGATAGTGGGGAGTTCATTGCCATAGCCTACAAGTTGGAGGTATCACACCCTCCTGGGGCTCCTTTGTTCATGTTGATTGGTCGTTTGTTTTCATTCCTTGCATTTGGAGACGTTACTGATGTGGCTTTTTGGATCAATATGTCCAGTGCGGTGGCATCGGCATTTACCATACTTTTCCTGTATTGGTCGATCGTCATGTTGGGGAGAAAATTGGTTGATGCCAAAATTGGTGAAGAGACTGACTATCAAAAATTACTGCTCGCAGGAGCCGGAGCGGTTGGTGCTTTGGCATTCACTTTTAGTGACTCTTTCTGGTTTTCAGCCGTGGAGGGCGAGGTTTATGCCTTGTCGTCATTCTTCACTGCTGTCGTCTTCTGGGCGATTCTGAAGTGGGAGTTGGTCAAAGACGAAAGCAAAGCCAATCGATGGTTAGTATTCATCGCTTACATGCTAGGACTGTCCACAGGTATTCACTTGTTAGGGCTTGTAACATTGCCTGCATTAGGATTGATTTATTACTTCAAGAAGTATGAAAACCCAACTTGGGTAGGAGGGCTGGTAGCCATTGTTGCGAGTTTGGGACTGATTGTTTTAGTCAACAGCATCATCATTCCTGGGCTACCTACGCTGGCAGGTAAGTTCGAGATTACCTTTGTCAATACATTTGGTTTACCATTTGGTTCGGGCGCGCTTTTTCTTACACTTGCAGTAATTGCAGGTATCATTTTCGGCCTGCGCTATACGGTGAAGAAGGATTGGGTAAACCTAAATACACTCATTCTTTCAGTAGCCTTTATCCTGATTGGTTACACGTGTTATGCTGTAATTCTGATTAGATCAAGAGCTGATCCGCCAATTGATCAAAACAACCCTGAGGATGTGATGACTTTCGTTTCTTACCTAAAAAGGGAGCAATACGGAAGCCGTCCATTGTTGAATGGCCAGTATTATAATGCTCCTCAAATCAGTGCGAGTCAGGGGGCTCCGGTTTATTACAAGGCTGAGGATAGCTACAAAATTGCTGACTATAAAACGGAGGTTGAGTATGATCCTGAGTATACCACTTTCCTACCGAGGATGTGGAGTGCAAACCCTGGTCATCCGGAGACTTATATGGCAAAAACTGGACTGAGACCTGGGGAGAAACCAAGCTTTGGTGATAACCTATACTTTATGTTCACTCATCAGATTGGACATATGTACCTGAGGTATTTTATGTTCAACTTCTCCGGTAGAGAAAGCGATATTCAAGATGCGAGTTGGTTAGGACCATTCGCCAGTAACGAAGGTGTTCCGGAGACCATTAGGAATAATAAGGGACGAAACCAGTATTTCATGATCCCGCTTTTACTGGGCCTAATTGGTTTCTTCTTCCAGTTCAATAAGGATCCAAAGCGTTTTTCAGCCACCCTTATGTTATTCATTCTAACGGGACTGGCTTTGGTAATTTATCTCAATTCGCCACCGGTCGAACCACGCGAAAGAGACTATATATATGTAGGCTCATACTATGTGTTTGCGTTCTGGATAGGATTCTCAGTTTTGGCAATCGGCAATGCTTTTGCCGCTAAGGGAAGAAAGTCTATGGTTATTGGAGCAATCGCGCTAGGTATGTTGGCACCTATTATTATGGCCTCAGAAAACTGGGATGACCATGACCGATCAGGTAGGTACTTGTCGGTTGATTCGGCAAGAAATTTCCTTGCATCCTGTGCGCCTAATGCCATCCTATTTACTGGTGGTGATAATGATACTTTCCCATTATGGTACTTACAGGAAGTAGAAGGTTTTAGAACTGACGTCAGGGTAGTGGTGCTGAGTTATTACCAAACGTCTTGGTATGTAGATCAGACAGCCACTAAGATGAATGACTCGGAAGGTTTTCCTTACTCCTTGACCAAAGATAATTACCGGGACGGAACGAATGATGTTCTATACATTGATGAGAACGGAGCCTTTAAAGACCGTGTAATAGACCTTGAAGATTACATTGACGTAGTGAGAAGAGATGTCGCTCAGTTTAAGGTAGCATTTCAATCTGGAAATCAGTTGATGTCAGTTCCGACTGGAGTAGGTTTGAATTTGAATGTGGATACTGCAGCGGTATTGAACAAAGGTTTGATACCAGACAATTTGAAAAAGTATGTGACACCATCTATGTTCTTTCAGTTCAATCGTAATCAAAATGGAGACCTATCCAGCAGATTCTTGGATAAGGGACAAATGATGATGCTTGACCTAATTGCAAACAACAATTGGGAGAGACCTATTTACTTTAACTATACTTCAGTCAACTCAATCAACTTCAATGTGAATCCTTATTTGGTACAAGAGGGGATGGCATACAGATTACTGCCTGTGAGAAAGCCAGCCAATGTGCGGGACTTGGTTAATACAGAGGTTATGTATGACAACATTAAGAATGAGATGCGTTTCAGAGGCCTTGATAATCCCAAGGCGAATTTAAATGAAGATTATAGAGGCTTTATACAAAACCATAGGTCTATGATCACTAGCCTCTCAGATGCATTCGTAACCGAAGGTGATACAGTTAGAGCCAAGGAGATGCTTGATTTTGGGATGGAAAAAATGCCGGTTGAGGCGGTACCATATGATATTTCATCTATCGGTTTTGTACAAGGGTATTTTGATATCGGTGAAACCGAAAAAGCTACTAATATGGCCATGGAAATCGCCAATCAGTTTGATAGCGAAGTGACCTATCTACAGAAGAATGGTAGATATAATAGAGAGTTTTCTATCAAGTCCAGAGGGCTTAGGTTCATAGAAGCCCTACTTACCGGTAATGGTAAGACGGCAGAAGCTGATACCGTGCGTCAGATGTTAAATGCACAAAACGTCAGATTAGGAATGGACAGAAGCGACTTTTAGTTCAAAATTGAAAGAAAGAATTTGGGCCTGCTCAGTGAGTGGGCCTTTTATTTTTCCAAGATCAAGAAAAGGTCTAGCGCCGCATCGCCATTCTCCATTAGCAAATAGTCCTCATGACTAATTTCTGAGACAAGGCCAGTATTGGCTGTATTGAGCTTATTCCTGTTCATCCTGTTTAGAATGTCATAAGGAATTCTAAGAAGCGGAGCTGGAAGTCTATATTGTAAGTTAAAAATGTCAAAGCGGGTAATGCGTTCAACCGATCGCTTATTTTCTTCATAATAAGCCATCACTTTTTCATTTCCACCAACGCCTTTCATCTCAACTTTGTCGAAGTACTTACTAGCCAAATCAGTAAGTTCAGAAGCGGTGTATTCTCTGACATGCCATGGGTTTCGGCTGAGCGTTTTTTTAATATTCGGGGTTGTGAGTATGGCTTTTCCTCCTGGTTTTAGTACTCTGAATATTTCGGCAAGAAAATCACCATCTGCTTTTACGTGTTCTATCACTTGAAAACTGACAATGGTATCAAAACTATTGTCCCCGATTTCTTTGAATGGAGGAAAAACGGCTTGTCTAAAATCTAATTCAGGGTGCTTGGCCTTCAGTTTTTCAATGACTTCCTGGATTTTGTCAAGGGCCACGTAGTTGTCGGCCAAAGGGGCCAGCAAATCAACTCCTCGACCTTCGCCACAGCCTAATTCCAGCAAATCACCTTTTATATAAGGTTTGGCTAAATAATAGGCCTTCAACAAACGTTGATGTATAGGGTTATCCGAAGGGATACTATCAGAAGCAATTTCAGTTGTATAGGTAGCCATCCTTGAATTTTGGCCAAAAATAACCTATTTGACCCAGAATCGATGAATTCACACAAATTTGTTCTGCTCCATTCAAATTCTATATACCTTTAGTTAATCGTTTAATCATGATACGTCTAAGCTCAATATGTATTCTGCTATTCTTGGCTATGGGGCTAATGGCTCAGGTCAGGATGAGCTCTGCCGAAATTAGCTATCTCTATAATCAGGAAAATGAATTTCTGGTGCAGCACAAGGTGGCTTCCTCTGAGGATCGAGTAAAAGTCTATTTAAGATTCATCCTAAACAGCGGGAATGTTAAGATTTCAGATTATCGCATCTCATACGATTTGCGAGCAAGCTATATAGATGAAAAAGCAGTTAACTCGTCAGTCACCATAGATTCAGCCAATGTAGTGGACGTTGCCTTCAGGCAATATGTTTATGCATTCGAATTTGAGAAGGAGTCTAATGATAATCTCATTGTGATTGACTTTTATAATGCAGCACGCGACAAGCGATTTAGCTTGGATATACCTCTGAAAATTAAAGACTGGACTCCGGCATCCCATCTAATCTTTCAGGCCAATAAAGACATACCTTATTTCGACAAATACATTAACAAAGACTTTCCGATTAGGATAGTCAACGTCTTTGATAACTCAGACAGCTTTGAAATCAATGGTGTGAATAGCAATAAGAATGTGGCTATGCCTCCATTCGATGATTCTGATATGCAGACTGCCTCTGATATTCCTTTAGATACTCTTTATGGAGTTACCAATGGTGAGGAGTTTCGATTCTACAACAACGGGTTTCATACGATCAGATCGTCCTCCCAACCAGAAAAGGAATTAGGTATCATTGTTACAGACGAGGTTCATCCATATTTTGATAACTATCGAGATTTGATCGATCCTTTGATTTATGTCAGTACTAATGATGAGTTTAAGGATATGCAGGCAGCCACTGATGATCGCGAGGCATTCGAAGCCTTTGTGAGCAATACTATTTCTTCCAACGAGCAAATCGGCAAAGATTTCATTAAGTATTATTACAGACGAGTTAGAAAATCAGCACGGCTTTTTTCTGAGAACCAGGCGGGCTGGAAAACAGATCGAGGCATGATCTATCAAGTATTTGGGAACCCTGCCCAAGTATTTAGAAATGAAAGCACAGAGCTTTGGGTTTATCCATCAAGCACGGGAGGCCGTGTGAAATATATCTTTGATATAGTAGTCGAGGACGGAATTACTAAATACAAATTGATCAGAGATAAGCGGTACAGGGAGAACTGGATGCGGGCCGTCACACAGTGGAGGTCAGGCAGAATAATAGAATAAATGCGATCAAACTCATCTTCAGACTTCATTTATGGCACCCGTGCTATCATAGAAGCGATTGAATCAGGCAAAGAAGTAGACAAGTTGTTTGTTCAAAAAGACGTTCGGAACGAGTTGTCTTCGGAACTCTTAAAGCTATGCAGAGACTTGTCAATTCCAGTGCAAAGGGTGCCTGTTGAGAAGCTTAATCGAATCACCAGGAAGAATCACCAGGGTGCAATTGCCTATCTGTCTTCTGTCAGTTTTGCTTCACTCGACAATTTGATTTCTGAAGCATATGGTAAAGGAGAAAATCCTCTATTCATTATGCTTGATAGGGTCACAGATGTGAGAAACTTCGGTGCCATAGCAAGAACAGCTGAATGTGCTGGTGTCCATGGAATTATTGTGCCAAGCAGAGGGACTGCTCAAATCGGCTCGGATGCAATGAAAACTTCGGCCGGAGCGCTTAATTACATACCCGTTTGTCGCGCTGAAAACCTCAAGTTGACCATTAAGGACTTACAAGAGAATGGCATTCAGATAGTAGCATGCTCTGAGAAAGCTACTGAGACCATATATGAAAAGGATTTTTCCGTACCTGTAGTCTTGTTGATGGGTTCAGAGGAAGATGGTATTTCACCTGAGTACTTAAAACTTTGTGATGGACATGCGAAATTACCCATTACAGGTAATATCGAATCTCTAAACGTTTCAGTGGCAACAGGTATAATCGCTTATGAGGCAGTAAGGCAAAGGGCTAAGTAAACTGCTCTCCTTTGCCCTTGGCATCATTTAAGAAATCACGAAATTTTTTCTCCGCATCCTTCTTACAAATCAAGATCACATTATCTGATTTGGTGATTAGATAGCCATCTAGGTCTTGCGCTACGATTAGCGTATCATCAGGTCCTTTGACAAAGGAATTCTTTGTGTCATATAAGATGGCGTTCCCTTCAATTACGTTATTGGCACCATCTTTTTCCTTGATTTCGTGCAATGAATCCCAACTACCCAAGTCTGACCAGTCAAATTTGCCTTTGACCATATAGACATCAGATGCCTTTTCCATAATGCCGTAATCAATTGAAATGCTCTTGCATTGCGAATAGGCCGTATCAATGAAAACCTGCTCTTGATCAGTGTAGTATTTTTGAGATCCTTCCTCAAATATGACTGCCATGTCCTTTAAGTACTCATGGAAAGCCTTAGTGATCGTGTCAATTGACCAAATAAAGATGCCAGCATTCCAAACGAAATCACCACTGTCTACAAACTTCTTAGCGAGTTCTAATTCAGGCTTTTCGGTGAAGGTTTTCACTTTTTTCACCTTTTTTAGTGGACTGGAGTGGTACTGAATGTAGCCATAGCCTGTCTCTGGGCGAGAAGGGACAATACCTAAAGTGATCAGTTTTTCTGATCCTTTGGCAGCCTTAACGGCCGTATTAATGTTATCTTGAAAAACCTTCTCCTTGAAAACGACATGATCGGATGGTGCTACAATCATTACACCTTCGGGATCTCGCTGCTTAATCTTAAAGGCCGGATATGCTACAGCTGCAGATGTATTGCGTCCGATGGGTTCCAGTAGGATTTGGTCGTCACTCAAATCTGGCAATTGTTCCTTTACCAAGTCTTTATACCGAGTGTTGGTAACAACGTAAATCCTATCACTTGAGGAGATGTTCAAGAAACGGTCATAGGTCATTTGTATTAAAGACCTTCCGGTGCCCAAAACATCAAGGAACTGCTTAGGCTTTTCAGCGCGGCTATAGGGCCAAAACCTACTGCCGATTCCACCGGCCATGATGACTACATAATTATTTGGCATACTAAATAATTCCTTCGTTGATTAAATCGCTTATGTGTAAGAAACCTACAACCTTCTGGTTGTCAATAATGATTAATTGATTGATGTCATGCTCGCGCATTTCATTCAAAGCCCTAATGGCGTATTCTCCTTTTTCAATGGTTTTCGGAGTATGGGTCATTACCTGACCTATTTCCAAAGTAGAAAAATCGTCATACTTCTCTAGCATTCTCCTCAAATCTCCATCGGTAAATATCCCGACCAATTCCTCACTGTCATTTATAACGGCAGCCGCACCGAGACGTTTCTTTGAAATGGTCAAAATGCTCTCTTTTACCAAATCAGTTTGGTGCACGATCGGTAATTCGTTCTTAGGGTAGATATCATCTACTTTCAGATAAAGCCTCTTGCCCAGAGCTCCTCCGGGATGAAACTTGGCAAAGTCTTGGGCTGTAAAGCCTCTTGCTTCTAACAAACTAACAGCCAGTGCATCACCCATAGCCATATGAACAGTGGTACTTGTCGTAGGGGCGAGGTTATTGGGGTCAGCTTCTTCGCTTACGATAGCCTTTAATACATGATCTACATGTTTTGCTACAAAACAGTCTTCGTTACTGACCAGGCCGATCGTTTTGGCCCCTGTCTGTTTTAAAAGTGGAATAAGCAACTTGATCTCCTCAGTATTCCCACTTTTTGAAATACACATGACTATATCGTCTGGCTGGATGATACCCAAGTCGCCATGAATTGCATCTGCGGCATGCATGAATATAGAAGGAGTGCCTGTTGAATTTAAAGTAGCCACTATTTTATTGGCAATGATTGCACTCTTACCGATTCCTGTCACCACCAAACGGCCTTTCATATTCAGTATTTCGAGTACGGCTTGCTCAAAATCATCATCGATATACTGAATTACATTCTTAATTGCCTCTGCTTCCTTGAGGAGCGTTTCCTTGGCTATTGTTTGAATATTTTTCTGTAACTTCAATTCAGTCACTTTTTAAAAGTCCGAGCAAAGATAAGCATTGGACTTTATCCTTTTTAGGTTGGCCAAATTAATATGACAAGTGTAGAAGAAATCCGAGGAACCCTCAAGAAAGTCTTCGGTTACGATAAATTCAGAGGCAATCAAGAGAAAATAATCCAGAATATACTAGAAGGCAAAAACACTTTTGTCATTATGCCCACAGGAGCAGGCAAGTCCATGTGCTATCAAATGCCTGCCATAATCCAGCCTGGGACAGCGATTGTTATTTCACCTCTTATTGCTTTGATGAAGAATCAGGTAGATCAGTTAAATGCCTTCGGGATTAATGCCAGGTTCTTGAATTCAACCCTTTCAAAGTCGGAAATCAACAAAATCAAAAAGGCAACACTTGAAGGTGAAGTAAAGCTCCTCTATGTGGCTCCCGAGTCCTTGACCAAGGAGGAGAATGTGGAGTTCTTAAAACAAGCAGACATCTCTTTTGCCGCGATCGATGAAGCCCATTGTATTTCAGAATGGGGACATGACTTTCGCCCTGAGTATAGACGGATTAAGTCAATTATCGCTCAGGTAGGTGAAATACCGATCATTGCTTTAACCGCAACTGCCACACCTAAGGTCCAGCTAGATATTCAGCGCAATTTGAATATGGAAGATGCTGATCTATTCAAATCTTCCTTTAACAGAGAGAACCTCTATTATGAGGTAAGGCCTAAAAAGAACGTTAAGAAACAGCTGGTAAAATTCATTCGAGAGAACAGTGGAAAATCGGGTATTATCTATTGCCTGAGTAGGAAAAAGGTTGAAGAGATCGCTGGTTTTCTTCAAGTCAACGGAATTAAGGCGGCCCCTTACCATGCAGGCTTTGAGCCTTCCGTTCGGATGAAGAACCAAGACGACTTCCTGAACGAAGAGGTTGATGTGATTGTCGCAACCATCGCCTTCGGTATGGGGATCGATAAGCCGGATGTACGCTTCGTGATTCACTATGATGTGCCAAAGTCACTGGAAGGATACTATCAGGAAACGGGACGTGCAGGTCGGGACGGTCTGGAAGGCCAGTGCATCATGTTCTACAAATACGAGGACATTCTCAAACTGGAGAAGTTCAATAAGGATAAACCCGTTACTGAAAGGGAAAATGCCAAGGTGCTCCTTGATGAAATGTCTTCATATGCTGAGTCCGCAGTGTGCCGGAGAAAGCAACTGCTACATTATTTCGGAGAAGAATATGATGATACAGCTTGTCGGGAATCAGGGCTATGTGACAACTGCCGCTACGAGAGAGAGAGTTTCGATGGCAAAAATGAAATTGTTACGGTCATAAAGACTGTAAAGCAGACCGAAGAAAGGTTTGGCACTACCCACTTGGTAAGCGTGATTAGAGGTTCACAAAACCAATACGTGAAAAGCTATGGACACGACCAACTCGAAGTCTATGGAGCTGGTAAGGACCAAGACGAGCATTACTGGAAATCTCTGGTTCGTCAAACACTGTTGAATGAATTTCTTCAAAAGGATATTGAAAATATCGGTGTACTCAAACTGACAAAAAAAGGTGAGGATTTTATTGATAAGCCTTACAGCGTTGATATTATCAAAGATTTAGACTTTAGTGATGTCGATAAAAAAGAGGATGAGAACAATGAATCGCAAGGTTCATCTCCAATCCACATTGGGGATTCTTATGATAAAGAGTTATTCGAATTACTGAAGATCGAGAGAAAGCGAATTGCGAGAGATCGAGATTTGCCCCCTTATGTGATTGTTCAAGATCCATCGCTTCAAGAAATGGCAACTACCTATCCGACCACCGCAGAGGCGTTGGCGAATGTCAATGGTATTGGCATGGGTAAGGTGCAGAAGTTTGGGCAGAGCTTTTTAGATCTGATCAAGCAATATGTAGATGACAATGATATCGGTATTGAAGATGTGGTTGTGATCAAAACTGCAGGGTCAAAGTCAAAGAACAAAATCTATATCATTCAACAGATTGACCGTAAAATCGACCTGGAAGAAGTGGCCGAAGGTCAAAACTGGTCCTTGAGTGAGCTGATTGATGAGATGGAGATTATCTGTTTTGCCGGTACCAAACTGAACATCGACTATTATCTGGAGCATGTTTTGGACGAAGAAAGGCAGGAAGACATCATGGACTATTTTCTCAATGCCGATTCTGACGATATCGATGAAGCTTTGGATGAATTCGAAGATGAGGATATCGCTGAAGAAGATATGCGATTGATGCGGATTAAATTCATCTCTGAATACGCAAATTAATTACCTTTATCCCTTAAAATTTTTGACTTCATGAACATCCTGATTTTAGGAAGTGGAGGTAGGGAGCATGCTTTCGGTTGGAAGATCGCTCAGAGCCCACAGTGTGATAAATTATATATAGCTCCCGGGAATGCAGGTACCGCTGCGATCGGAGAAAACGTAAATATTGGCGTCAATGACTTTGATGCCATTGGCTCCTTTGTAAAGGAAAATGGAGTAGACCTTGTTGTTGTTGGACCTGAGGACCCTTTGGTAAACGGCATAAGCGATTATTTCAAAGCTGATGAGGAGTTAGCGAAAGTTGGCCTCGTAGGACCCTCAAAAGCTGGGGCAGAACTTGAGGGAAGTAAAGACTTCTCTAAGAAGTTTATGGACAGACATAACGTTCCTACTGCCCGATCGATGACCTTCACCAAAGAAACCTTAGAGGAAGGCTTGAACTATGTTTCAAGTCACCCAACTCCAGTGGTCCTAAAGGCTGATGGCTTGGCGGCCGGAAAAGGTGTGATCATTGCTGAAACACATGAGCACGCTCGCGAAACCCTCAAGGAGATGTTGGTCGATGCCAAGTTTGGAGAGGCCTCGAGTCGTGTAGTGATCGAACAGTTTTTAGAGGGTATCGAGCTTTCTGTTTTTGTTTTGACAGATGGTGAGAACTATAAGATTCTTCCAGAAGCGAAGGACTATAAACGTATTGGTGAACAAGACAAGGGACTGAATACTGGTGGAATGGGAGCTGTTTCTCCTGTAGTTTTTGCAAAGGGTGACTTTCTGAGCAAAGTAGAAGAGCGAGTTGTAAAACCTACTGTGAATGGACTCAAGGCAGATGGTATTGACTATAAAGGCTTCATTTTTATAGGCCTGATGAATGTGGCTGGCGACCCTTACGTGATTGAGTACAATGTACGTATGGGAGACCCTGAAACTCAGGTGGTATTGCCTCGAATCAAATCGGATTTGGTTGATTTATTACAGGCAACAGCCAAGGGTACGCTGAGTGAAACGGATTTTGAAGTAGACCCGGAAGCTGCGACTACTGTAGTAATGGTGGCAGGAGGATATCCTGAGGCCTATGAAAAGGGCCATCAGATTAGCGGAATAGAAGGAGTTTCAGAGGCGACAGTATTTCATGCAGGTACCAAATTGGCTGATAATGGGCAAGTGGTAACCAATGGTGGGCGTGTGCTTGCGATTACCGGTAGAGGTGATTCGGTAGCAAAAGCCCTTGAAAATTCTTATAATGGCATAGCAAAGATTTCCTGGCAAGACGTATATCACAGAAGGGATATTGGTCAGGATATTTTGCGATTGATAGATTAGTAGACTCAAAGCCCTAATGGGCGTTATATATACCTATGAGCTGTAGCTGTGGCGTAAGCGTTGAAGGAAAGACAGCGGGTTGCAACAATAATGGTGGTTGTTCTACCGGTGGTTGCAATAAACTCAATGTATTTGATTGGCTTTCGAATATGGACATCCCTGTCCAGGAGAAATTCGATGTGGTAGAAGTTCGTTTCAAGAATGGGCGAAAGGACTTTTATCGAAATGTATCCAATCTTGATCTGGTAACCGGTGAAGCTGTAGTGGTAGATGTTCAGGGCGGGCATCACATAGGATATGTATCGATGCAAGGAGAACTTGTTCGTCTCCAAATGAAGAAAAAGAGCATTGCCGATAATGACGATATCCGCAAGATCTACAGAAAGGCTACGCTCAACGACCTTGAGAAATTCGAAGAGGTAAGAAAACGTGAGAACCCTGCACTCTATCGAACCAGAAACATCATCCTGGAACAAAAGCTCGCTATGAAACTCACAGATATAGAGTTTCAGGCAGACAATACCAAAGCTACTTTTTACTATTCAGCTGATGAACGTGTCGATTTTCGTGAGCTGATCAAGGTATTAGCTGGCGAATTCCGAATTCGGGTTGAGATGCGACAAATCAGCCTTCGTCAAGAGGCGAGTCGTTTAGGTGGTATTGGCTCCTGCGGAAGAGAACTTTGCTGTTCCACCTGGTTGACTGATTTCAAGAGCGTATCTACCTCTGCAGCGCGTTATCAAAACCTGAGTCTTAATCCTAGTAAGTTGTCAGGCCAATGCGGTCGATTAAAGTGTTGCCTGAACTATGAATTAGAGACTTACATGGATGCGCTTCAGGATATTCCTGAAGTCAAGTTTCTGAAGACAAAAAATGGAGATGCGCGTCTTCAGAAGACGGATATCTTTAGAAAGCTGATGTGGTTCAGTTTTGATAAGGACAATAACTGGCATCCGATTTCCACAGAACGTGTGAAGGAAATCATGGAGATGAACAAGGCCGGAGAGTTTCCTGAAAGCTTGACGCTAGATACCATTGAGGTCACGATTGCTGATAATCGGATCAATAGAGACCTTGAGCAAATGGACGAAAAGTTCAGAAAGAAGAACGCTGGAGGTAAGAAGAGACGAAACAATAAGAATAGAAACCGAAAAAAGAAACCTAATAACCCCCAGGCCAACTCAGGACAACAGCCTCAGGCCAAGTCGTCCAGTGAACAGAAGCCACAAGAAGGAGGGCCTAACAAGGGACAGGCCAACAGAAAGAAGAAAAGACGTTTTAGAAATAAAAAGTCGAGCAACAATGAATAAGTATTCCTTATCCTTAATTGGGCTTTTGGCCTTAATGATTGTTAGCTGTGACAGTAGAAGGGTCTATGAATCTGACTATGATTTTGAAGGTCAGCAATGGCATATGGATACCATCCCAAGCTTCGAATTTCAAATTGATGAGCCATCAGGTAATGACATTCTTCTCAAGATTAGAAATAGTCTGGATTTCCCTTTTAGGAACTGTTATATGACCTATTATCTGGAGGATAGTGTAGGTAACGTATTGGCTTCAGACCTTGTGAATTTCCAGTTGTTCGATGAAACCACAGGAAAGCCATTTGGTAAGGGTAATAGTGTTTTTCAGCATAGCGAGACCATTTTGTCTGGATACAATTTCCCTAGTACTGGGCGCTATAATTTGAGGATTGCGCAGTATATGCGAAAGACCGATTTGGAGGGGACTTATTCTATTGGGGTAAGAATTGAGGAATCCGATCAGGATTGATCGCTTATTTGCTCAACAAATCGCTTGAGTTTATCCTTGGTCTTCTCCTTGTGCATCCAGTATTCTCGAGATAGGATCATATCAACAGGCCAGTTTTTTGACTTCATATGGGCAGGCCGATAGGCAAAAACTTCCTTGGAAGATAGGCTATTATAAAAGTAGTCGTCATCCGTAAATAGCAGTCCGAGGTATTTTTCTTTGAGCTTGATAGAGAGATCGGCATAAACGTCTTCATATTGGAAGGACACAGGGAGATCGTTTTCCCATGCTTGCAGTTTTCTTTTCAAATACCAGTCTAGACCAAATTCTGTGGAAGGCGCCTTTGATGGTTCGAAACGATTGCTTGAAACCTCATGGGCATATTCTAGATAGGCTCTTAATAACTTCGGTCCTTCGTTTTTCACGTGATCGACTTTGAGATCAGTTGGTAAAATTGAGGTGACCATGATTACCCTTTCCTTAGCTCGTGTTACCGCCACGTTCAAACGATTCTCTCCACCCACTTGATTGAGGCTACCGAATTGTATCGAAAGTTTGCCAGCGGCATTTGGGGCATAGGCCGTTGAAAAGATGATGATATCCCTTTCATCTCCTTGAACATTCTCAATGTTCTTGACGAACAAGTCATTTACATGGCTCAAGCCAGCTTCTTCTAACCGATCGAGAATCAGGGCTTGCTGAGGTGCATTGAAGGTGACAATGCCTATGGACTTATCGTTCTCTTCTTCTTGAAGCGATTTGACCAGTGCTACAATTCGATCCGCTTCGACCGAATTCGTTTGTTTTTCCCATTGACCTTCAACTTTAATGTATTCTATAGCCGGGTCCGTATCATTAACACTTTTGAAGTCTGGTAATACGCGAAGCTTTCCTTTATAAAAGTGTTGATTGGAGAAGTCTATCAATGCCATCGATCGACTTCTATAATGGCCCTTAAGGTCAACTTGCATCAAGTGATTATTGGCCAGTTCTAATAGAGAATCGACTTCCAGTGCCATTTCTTCCTGTTCATCTTCCCACCTTACCCTGTAAAGGTCATTGGGCCGGAGCTGTTGGCTGTCACCCGCGATAACTACCTGCTTGCCTCGGTAAATTGCAGGAAGACCCTTCTCGGTAAAACACTGACTTGCTTCATCAAAAATGACCAGGTCAAAGAAGGACTCCATAGGAAAGATGGCGGAGACCGCTTCTGGTGAAGCTAACCAGCATGGTACCAGATTGAAAAGCTCGTGCTCAAAGTTTGATATTAACCTTCTCAGTGGCCAGATCTTCCTTTTTTTGGTGACCTGATGTTTTAAGTCTCTGTAAGTAACTTGATTATTCAGTCGGTTGAATTCCAGACCTTCATAGGTTCTTTCCTTCGTACGCTGTAATAAAATTGAGGCACTGGCTTCGGCTTTATCAAAAACCGATTGCTGCAGTTCATCTACCATAGTCTGGAACTTCAGTGTTGAAACATCCGCCAAAACTGGGTACTTGTTTTCGATGTGATTGATCCATGCCAGTCGAATGCTATTGTCGAATAGCTCAAGGGCTTCCTCTTTACTGGAAACATCATGCTCGATAATCTTATCCGTTGCAGCCGTTTCTGCCTCAGTAAATGATGCTCTGATTTTATCTAGAGCGATCAGCACGTCAAAGTCTTTTCTAACACTTTTCCTCAGTGCATCGGCATACTTAGCATCAGCTAACATGATATCAATCTGCCTTGGAAGTACATATTTATTCCAATTAGCCCTTTTGTCCGGAAGGTTCTTAAGTATTTTACCGATCGCTTTGAGCTTGCCTCCAAATATCTTTGCTGAGGAATTCTTCAGTGGGAAAAACTCTTTGAAATTGGCAAAAGAGTCGAATAATGTCTTGGCATTGATCGCTTGCTCCATTTGATCCAACCAATCATTGATGACATTCTGATCAGTAGACTGTGGTACATCTTCTATCCACCCAACTCCCTTGAGTTTGGTCAGTTGATGTTGAAGGTTTAGTCGATTATCAATGCGGGCTGTCAATACTCGGAGGGCAGCTTTATCATCCCTGAGGTTGTTAGCTACCAGTATCCGCGCGAGCCTCAATTTCTCCTTAGAAAACCTCCATTTCAATGACTTCCAAAAGGTGTTTTTGGCATCGCTGCGTTGCTTCAAGATGCCCTGTACCTCACCAATTTCGTTGGCGGGAATGCTCTGTTCTACACGATGATCGGCAAAGCAAGTGTTAATTAGTTTTCGAGTGTTTTGAAGCCACAGTAAACCCGCACTTTCACTTCCAAAGACCACCATAGGACGGAATAACTTAAAAGTATCTTCCGTTTTGAGCAAGGACTGAATTTCCTCCAGTCGATTCAAGTTCTCACTAATAGTACGGCAATCATCATAGTCCACCTTCTCACCGATGACTTCACCCACTTCTTGCTTCAATTGTGTGGCTACTTCGAGGATTTCATCGATGTAATTGAGGATAGCCTGTAAATCAGAAGGCCCAAAGGCGGCAAAGCTCACGCGGTCTGACCATGGATGCTCTTCGACATTCAAGTCTTTGGCGTAGTCGAAATAAAGGCAAAGGTCTTTCTTGAATGCCTTGAGTTCATTGAAATGAAAGTCGCTGTATTCCTGAACGAGCGGAATCGATGCCGCGTCAGGACTTGAGGTGAGATAGAGTTCTTTAATGGAAAGGCCACATTCGCTCGTGTCAAACAAGGCTTTTTTGTACTCATCAAGCGACTCAGTGATGTCTTCAATACTCAGGCTGGCCTGTTTAAAGGCGCGATCTAACTGCAGTGCATCGAGGCTGGTATTGCTTCTTTTATAGTCCTGAAGCTGCTCGATTTGGTTGGCTAGCTGATCATAAATTGTCTTGCGATCGGCTTTGAAATCATGGACTAAGGTGGCAAAGTCTTCGGCCTTGATGGACTTTAACCGTTCGTAGACGACATCCAGCGCAGCGCGCTTTTGGCTAACTACCAATACCTTTTTCCCCCGGGCAATAAAATCTGAAATGAGGTTACAGATCAATTGCGATTTGCCTGTTCCTGGTGGGCCTTGAACTACAATTGAGTTTCCTTTCTTTACGGCATTCAGCGCATTTTCCTGATAGGCATCTAGCGCGAAGGGCGTGAAAGTTTCGTATTCATTGACATTGCTAAGGAAATGCCTAGTTGGGTCAAAATCTTCGGAGCTAACATCCGGCTCATTTAGGCTTTTACTTTCAAAGAACTGATCAAGGTCTTCCGCCTTAACCTGATCCAGCATAAAGTCATAGTCAGGCACCAGGTAGGAGTCAGCCTGTGGGAAAATACCCAAGACTGCCTGCATTTTTATGCTCACCTCCCCCTCTTGCGAGGTAAATTCGAGCCCCTCTTTGTTCTTTGGAGCAAATGACTCGAGCTGACTCCCGTAAAATTCTCTGCTGAACTGGAGGTCAACAGCACTTTCTCTCAACTGCTCATAGAGCATATTCTTTAAAGCTGTGCTCTCTTTGTCATAACCATCAAAGGTAAATTCCACCAACTCATCGGCTAGATCAATCTGATTATAGTGGGCAAAGGCGAGAAGGAGACTTTTATTGAAGCTTATGTTTACGTCCTTTTTGGGACATAAAATCCAGTCTTTTCCGGTTTGATCCAGCTCTACCGGGAAAAAGCATAAGGGTGCTCTTAGGTTTGTGCCATCATTGAACTTTCCTTCAACAAAGGGCCAGCCTACATACAGGTCTCTTGCTCCGCTTTCCTGAAAAATGAACTGCTCCCTGCGTTGAAGCTTCTTTAATCGGGTCGAAAGTTTATTCGATTTTTCATCTCGTGCATCAGCTATAGGGATTAGCTTGACCTTTGACTTGCGAGAAATGATCTGATCGACAAGGTTCCAGGAAGGTTCTCCATTGACATAGTCGAGATCGTGAAGGTCTAAAAACTGTTCAGCATTTAACCGAAGTAGTAGCAAGGAACGGTTGTTGCCCGATAGGTTGGTCAACCGTCTTTGATACGTCTTCAGAATCTGCTGCACGGGTTGGTTGTTAGTTAATGGTTATTAGTCAATAGTGAATTTAATGAATCACTATTAACTATTAACCGAGAACAATTAACTATTTACCGAAAGGAGAATCCGGTTCTTTGGCAAACACGTTGAATACGATTTTGTCCATTCTACCGGGCATCCACTTGTTTAAGAAGACTGCCAGTTTGCCTTGTGAAGTAAAGACAATATCGCGCTTTCTCTTTCTGATCGCTTTGATAATGCCCTGAGCCACGGCTTCGGCTGTCATCATTTTACCTTCATCTCGTGGAGAATCTCCTTGCGAAGTGCCATCCGCTGTTAATGCCGCATTCCGGATATTGGTGCCTGTAAATCCAGGACAAGCGACTAAGACATGTACTCCACGATGCATCACTTCAGTTCGCAATGATTCAAAAAAGCCATTCATGGCATATTTTGATGCTGTATAGGCTGTTCTAGCTGGTGTGCCCCGATAGCCATTGATAGAAGAGATCCCTACGATACTGCCCTTGGTTTTCAGGATATGGGGAAGGCAATATTTCGTAGCGTATAAAGTGCCATTGAAGTTGATGTCCATCACCTTTCGGAAAACATCAAGATCAATTTCTTCTAAAAGTGCGCGCATTGAAATACCGGCATTGTTGATCAGGATATCAATCTTACCGAAGGCCTCGATCGTTTGGGTCACCAGGCTTTCGTTATCGCTCTCCTTGGCCACATCAAGTTTAAGGCATAGGTTTGCCGTATTTAGGGTATCAAGTGCCGCACTTACTTCCTTAAGCCTTTCTTCGTTTCTTCCAGTGATGACAACTTTTGCTCCAAGTTTTCCAAACTCTAGGGCTAGGGCCTTGCCTATACCGGAAGAGGCTCCCGTGATGATGACGACTTTATCCTTCATTGGAACAAATTAAGTGAGAATTTTATAGACAACCACATGTAGGAAGCCCAACTCGGAACTATCCATTATCTTTGCCCTCCAAAATCAGGAATAGGCATGTCTGAAAAAAGAACAGAGTTATCAGAGTTGGGAGAATTTGGTCTGATTGATCGATTGGCAGAAGGGTTAACTCCTAAGCAAAAAAGTACCGTTTTAGGCATTGGAGATGATGCTGCTGTCATCAATGAAGGCGATGACTATGGTTTAATTTCTACCGATATGCTGGTGGAGGGTGTACATTTCGACCTTTCCTATGCGCCACTTCAACACCTAGGCTATAAGTCCATAGCAGTGAATGTATCAGACATTGCCGCTATGAATGGCATTCCTCAGCAGGTAGTGGTTTCTCTGGCCCTGAGCAATCGCTTTTCAGTGGAAGCCATAGAAGCCATTTATGCTGGAATAAAGGCTGCCGCAGAAGATTTTAATGTGGATGTAGTTGGAGGTGACACCACTGCTTCGCAAAGTGGCCTGGTGATTTCAGTTTCGATTTTTGGAAAGACGCCTAAGGATCTGATCACTTATAGAAAAGGTGCTAATAACAATGATATTCTGTGTGCCACGGGTGATTTAGGAGGAGCCTATATCGGCTTGCAGGTGTTGGAAAGAGAAAAGCAGACGTTTTTGGCAAACCCCAATATGCAACCGCAACTGGACAAGTATCAGTATGTGGTGCAACGCCAATTGAAGCCCAAGGCCCGTATGGATGCCATTCATGAACTAAGAGAAATTGGAGTGATTCCGACTGCTATGATCGATATTTCTGACGGCTTGGCTTCCGAAACTTTGCACCTTTCTAAGCATTCTGGGGTAGGCTTTGTGATTTATGAAGATCAATTGCCGATCGACAATCAGACTTACCAAACGGCTGTAGAATTCAACCTGGATCCTATGACTTCAGCATTGAATGGAGGAGAAGATTATGAGCTGCTTTTTACCATAAAGCAATCGGATCATGCCAAATTAGAAAAGCATGCCGATATCCATTTTATTGGTCATGCACAGGATTTATCTAAAGGAAATATCATTACGACCAAGAAGGGTAATCAGGTGCCTTTATCCGCCCAAGGGTGGAATCACTTAAGCGAAAAATAGGCTTAGGATCAGAATCACGCACAGAAAACCTGAAATGATGGCAGCGTTAAACTGACGTTCTGCAGTGAGTAGTTTGGAAAGACCCAATATGGCTGCTATTATGGCCAAAAGACTAATCAGTGTCACATAGGACCGATCACTGAAATAAAGAAAATCAGTTTTTTGGCCTCCTTTAAAACCCCTAATCTTAGCAAATAGAAGGCTTCTCTTGTATTCAATGATGTCTCCGGCTTTAAGGTCATAATTCCCGTCAGGACTTTTAAAAATTATACCTTCTGCACTTACATAGTTGAGTTCAGTGATGTAGGCTCCATTATTGAATGTTCTGGTCTGATTGACCCTGACAATCTCAGTGCTCTGAATAGGCTTATAGAAAGTCATGTCCACTAAAAAGAGGAAGGCTAGCACCAGAAATACCATATTGAATGTTTTGGAGTGCTTGGCATTGGCCTCATAATCTGTGGGTGGATATGCATTCTTGGGTTCAAATCGGAAGAAGGAGTCGAATTCTCGGCCCATGCTGCTTTCAGCGCTCGACATTTGGTTCCGATATTCCATGAGCGCCTGATCATACGCTTCTCGCGATTCGCTATCGGAAAGCACGCTGTATGCCTCATTGATTTCCTGAATAGAAATCAGGTCCTTCTTGCTGGGGCTTACATCTGGATGAGCACTTTTAGCCTTTTCACGATATGCCTTTTTGATTTGCTTCGTGCTTGCATTTTCTTTGACTCCCAGGATATGGTAATAATCTTTAGGCATATCTTTAGCAAGTTAACAAGTGCATGGGCAAACCAATACGAAGATGAAAGAGACGGTTCACTACTTTAACGGCAACTTTGTGCCAAAGCGTCTAATTAATTTGTCAATTGATGATGTGGGTATTTTAAGAGGCTATGCAGTGTTCGATTTCTTTAAGGCGATCGGCAATGTTCCACTCTTTTTGGAAGATCATCTGGATCGTCTCGAGAACTCCGCCAATAAGATCAACTTAGAATTGCCCATTTCAAGAGATGAGATTAGAAAGGTGATTAAGAAGCTGATTTCAGAGAATCAGTTTTCGGCAAGCAATTTTAAAATCATTGTCACCGGGGGTGAATCAGAAGATGGCTTTTCGCCTGGCAATCCCCAAATTATCATTCTCAACAACCCTCATAAGGATCCTATGGCTGAACTCTTTGAGAAAGGGATTAGTCTGATGCTGTTCGAATATCACAGAGATTTCCCTGAAGTAAAGTCTACCTATTATGCTCAGGCACTATCACTCCAAAAGGGATGGTTGGCCAAAGGTCATACGGATGTTCTCTATCATGACGGAACATTCGTTTCGGAAGTATCCAGAAGTAACATCTACTTTTTTGAAGGCGATAAATTGAGAACCAATAGAGAAGGCGTACTTGGAGGAGTGACCCGTAAAAATGTACTCAAATGTGCTGAATCTTTATTCAATGTTAAGATCGGGCCAATTCGTTTGGATGAGCTGCTCAGGGCTGAGGAGGTTTTTATTACCAGCACCAATAAGAAAGTGATGCCTGTGGTGAAACTGGATGATCAGCTTATAGGAAATGGGGAGGTAGGAGATAGAACGAAAAGGCTAATGAAGGCCTTCGATGAATACATTGATCAGTATGTTAGTGCTAGGTCAGCAGGTTAGGCATGATCTAACTCATAGCCAATTACATCCAGAAGCATATCCATAATCTGGATTGGAAGTCGCTTTTCAAGATCTTTGTACCGATAATTGATTACATGGCCGTCTTCTAGTTGGAAGGCAATGCGTCCGGTCTGAATTTTGTTCTCAAAAATTTGAATTTCAAGGACGGTATTGTCGATGCCATTGCTGTAGGTATTGTTAATTCTCCAGGTAATATTCTGACCTACTTCTTCGAGCTTGCCCAGCAAGCTACGGACCAGTGTTTTGTTTTCTTGAGCTACCGCCTCCATATTGACTTTTATAAGACAACGGTTGAAAAGCCATATTGGTTATTCGTCTTCTGGGAACGGTACGAATAAGAAGTTGGTAAAGGTCTGGTCCACTACAAAAAGGCAGCAAAACTCATCTGGATTTTTGAAAGCCTGCTTAAAAGCGTTCTCATCTTCAACAAGTTTGCGCTGTACAAACTCATCTAAATAGGTGATGTGATAATTCCACTCGGTGTTCAGTTCATTGCGACCAATAAGCAATTGCCCAATGGGAATATCAGTTTGTGAAATTGGGAATATGGGAAAATCAGAAAAGCCTCTTTTTCTGACTTGATAAGATGCCTCTTTCAAGGTATCGGCCACCACTACAAAATCCTTTGTGATAGAGCCGAGGTATTTACCATTTAATTCCGGATCGTTTTGCATGGGGCAAAATTAGTAAACGAATTCATTTTAGACCTGGAGATTCAAGTTTAAAACTACCAACTGTAATATCCTTTGCTTTTAACAATTGACTTATGGGACGCACATGAAGTTCCCCAGTTAGAAAACTGCAATTCAATACATATTCATTGCCCTCAATATCAAAGAACCTAAGTCCTATTGAGCATTCAATTTTATCATAATTCAATGGAACTGTTATTCTTAGGACAATATACTCTCCCACAAGTTTTCTAATACTCTTTTGCGTATTGCTCTTTGCACTTGCGTCTTGTGAACTACTTTTAAATTCTAACTCGTTCCAGATTAGGTCGTTCTTTAAAATTTCAAATGAATATGCAAACTCAACATGAAAGCTGGTCTTATTTTGGTTTTTACTTTTAAGTCTTACCTCTGGCCTTACTTCGGCCATACGTGTAACTCTGTGCATCTGAATTGTTTCTCTATTTATTTCAGCTATTTGAGCTTGCGCCTCTGCCGATTTTTTTAATTCTGCTCTCGTTAGGTTGAGTTCTTCTCTTTGCAGTTGTAATTCTTTTCTCTGCATCATTGCCGTATAGATTAGTAGAGCGAAGGCAAGGGAACTAAATAGGGCGTTTACGGCCCCAAAGGAGTCTCCTATTGAGCCGGATACAGTAATTGAGCCAGATTTGAGATAAATTAGATAAGTGACTCCAGCCCAGATTATCGCCACTGAGATAATAGCGATTACTAGATAGGGTTTTGTGCGGTCTTTATTGTTCATCTATGAATTTATGCTAAAAAATAATTGAATGTTCACCTATCCTTTACTCGGTACATAAACTTTAGTCCAGACCAGATGTCATCAATGGCAGCTACTTTGACATCTACCAGTCCGATATCCAAGCCAAAACTTCTGATCACATTACCATCAAGGTCAGTTTTGAGCTTTGAGGCTTTCTTTGGCCACGAGATCCAGAGGGAGCCGTCTTTCTTGAGGTAATCTTTGACAGGCGGAATCAGAGATTTCATACCCTCCTGAGACATAAGGAATACATGAGCAAAGTCAACGCTCTCGGCCTTCGGTTCTTCGATGGCTTCTATGTCGGGCATTGCTTCGAATAGGTTGAAGTAATACTCAGGGATCTGCAAAAAGTGGCAAGCGTATTGATCCTTTATTCCGAGTTTTTTGGCTAAAGGTGTGCCTGAATATCCGGCAGTTGTCATGGAATAAGTTTAAAAAGTGATCATATAATATAATTACTTTTTAAGCAACAAAAAGGCCTCAAGGTGTTGAATCACACTTTGAGGCCTGTTTTTCTGATGAGTGGTGTTGTTATTCCTCCTTTAGGTAAGTAATCGGATTGGCACGCAGTGCTCTGTATAACTGAGAGAATACCGTCAATATCGCTACTCCCAAAACGGTAATTAGAGCCGCAGCGCCAATGGTCCAGCCAAAGTCAATTTTGTAGGTATAGTTGTTCAGCCAGTCCGTCATTATACTAACTGCCACGGCAAGTCCCACTGCTGCGCCAATCAACAAAAGCCAGATGTATTTGCTGAGGTAGAGGCCAAAGATTTGCTTGCCATTAGCTCCAACGACTTTTCGGACGCTCACATCCTTCATTTGCTGACGGATTTGGTTGCCCACAAAACCCATGAGTCCAAGGCAGGAAAGGAATATAGCCGCTGCCGAGCCTACCTGGGCAATCTTCTTGATACTTGCCTCTAAAGCATATCGATTAGCAATGTCATCTTCCACGAAACCATAGCTGAACGGATAAGGGGAGAAGTATCGGTCGTGGATCGCCTCTATCTGGGCTATCTTGTCTTGACTGATATCTGAGAACTTGATATAGGTATTATAGGTGAGCAGTCGATCACCCATCCACATGACCAGAGGATCTACTCCAGAACGTAAAGACTCGAAATTGAAATTCTTAACAACGCCCACAATGGTTGGCTTTTGGAACTCGCCATAACCGAAATAGATTTGCTTGCCAATGGGGTTTTCGAGCTTTGTCTTCTCCAAAAATGCCTCATTCACAATGACAGCTCCCGTGACATCGGTGGATATTTCCCGGCTAAAACTTCTCCCATCGACAAGTTCTATGCCCATCGTTTCAATATAATCAGGGTCTATACGAGCGTGACGTACATCTACCCTTACATCATTCTCATCTTTATAATTGGTCCCATTAAAGCCTGAAGTGATGGTCACATTTTCTACGCCAGCAACAGCCAATATGTCATTTTTAAAGCTCTCTTTAGTTTGTGCGTCTTGGATGGGTCTGAATATCCGCACCACTTTTTCTCCGGAATAGCCGAGGTCATGATTCAGCAAGAAACTGAGCTGACCATTCATGGTAAGCATACCCGCGATTAGAAAGGCTGAAATGGCAAACTGAAGGGTGATCAGGCCCTTGGCCAAATAGTTTTTACCTCCTAGTTTCGATTTGCCCTTGAGCCCATTAATGGTTTTGTAACGTGATAATAATAGCGCAGGGTAGATGCCAGAAAGCAAGGTGACCACCACGAGTATGAGCATTCCACCAAAGAGCACCTCGCTGTTAAAGATGATGTCGAGTGTATAGGTTTTCTCAGCATATTGAGCGAAACCTGGTAGCATCAGTGCCATAAACACTATTGATAAGATTAAGGCGAGAAAGGCCGAGATAAATGCTTCTGCCACAAACTGCTTGAATACCGAAGTCTTTTCAGCTCCGAATACTTTGCGAAGCGCAACTTCTTTCAATCGGATGATGTAATTACCTACAGCGAAATTGGCGTAGTTTACACAGGCGATCAGCAGGCAGAATATTCCAATGATGGTCACAATGGTAATCAATTCGTTATCCCCTCTGGCCGCAATGCCATTGCCTGTACCGAACTCAGGGTTGAGGTGTATATCCGTCAATGCCTGAAGCCCTAAACGAACCTCAACTTCTTCCAATTCCGGATCTTCTGGAAAGACGTCATTCATCTTTTGTTCAACCACTTCAGCACTTGAGTTGGGGTCGATTTGAAAGAAGGAGTTCATGTTGATGTCGAACCAGACTTTTGTTCTACGCTCGTTGTCAGCAGCCCAGCTAGAAAAGGGGAAGATGATTTGCGGCCTGATAGAAGTATTCAGTGGGAAATCTTTATAGATGCCAACTACTTTTAATGTCTGATCTTCTTCTCCTGCTGAGACGGTGATCTCTTGTTGGCCGCTCGCTTTTGCAATACCAAGGCGGTCGGCAGTAGCTTCTGAAACTACTATCGAGAGTGGATCAGTAAACTCTCCAGGGTTGCCGATGAGAAAATCCACGGAAAATATTTCGAAGAAATCACGATCGGCATAATGGAAGGACTCTTGCTGATAGGCGTCCTTCACTTTCACCAAGGTTGAGGCATTTTTGAACCGACTGCTCCTGATGATTTCAGGTATCTGATTGGGAAATTCTTCCCCCATGATATAAGAAGAACCGGCAAAGCGATCCACACGATCCGCACTGCTCATAGTGGCAGTGGGTCTATAGACATAATCGCCATTGGCATAAAAGCCATCAAATGATTGCTCGTCTGTGACGAAGATATAAGCGAGCCAACTGATGGCAATTCCCAGAGCGAGGCCCAGGATGTTGAGACTGGAATAGCCTCTGGTTTTCCATAGAAACCGGATGCCGATTTTGAAATAATTCTTGATTAACATGACACTATTATTTTGAGTTTGAACTTTGATTCTAAAGTACCTGAGGCATCTGATTACCTCGAAAATGTATTTTCTGCGTGCATAGGAGATCCCCTTTTCAGTAGCGCGCCACTGAAAGGCTTCATATAAATCTCCTTCCACTTCTTCGACCAGGTCAGTGGGGCAGATGTATTGTAAAAGCCGTAAGGCCCAATGTGGAGGGCTCTTAAATGAGGCCATACTGTAATGATGTTTTGGGAACCAGCGACCACATTTCTGATCTGCGTTGCTGGAGTTCTTGAGCGATTCGGTAACCGGCTGGCGTACCCTGATAATACTTCTTTCGCTTGCCGCCCCGCTCAGGCGTGGGCTCACCAAATGAAGATTTTACCAGACCCTTCTTCTCCAGTCGCTTTAGTACAATATGGATGGCAGGGAGCGATATGCTCTGTTTGACATGATTCTCATAGACTTTGGCTATCTCAACACCATAACTCTCCTCTTTCATTAATACAATCACCAGAATGGTCTCTTCTAGTGATCCAAGGGAATATTCACTCATATAATTAACAATTGTTTATAATATGGTGACGAATATAATTAACATTTGTTTAATTAATCAAATTAAGAGTAACGAAATGGTCAAGAACTGTATTGAATTGGTCGCTTTAGTCTACCAGTTGGGCTTCGGGTTAGGATCGTATCGGTGCCAAGGGACCTCATTTACCCAATTAAAACCTCGATTGGTCAGATAGAAGTTGGATAGATCATAGGTCTTCAACTTCATTTGTAGTGTGTCCTGCTCAAAAACTCCACTTAGGGTAAGGCCATCATCTAGCTTCTGATAGGATAGGGGATATTCCTTTTTGAGCGAGTCTCTTCCAATGGTGAAAGTCACGGTCATTTCAACGGTGTCGATCGTACTTGAATAGTACCTGACCCTATCGTCCATAAATATGGCAATCGATCGATTTGGATCTTCAAAGATGAGGCGTTGCCACCTTTCCTTGTCCGTCAATAGTGGAGGTAAAGTGTCTCCATTTTTTATATAATGCTCTACATCATAAAGACCCAATAGCGCTGATTTGGGTCTTAGCTCTCCATATTGTTTCCTGCTCCTCAAGTCCCGACTGATTTGTGACTGGAAGAAATAGAAGACGAGTAGTACCTGAATTAGTAGCAATACGTTCTTTTTCCATTGAGTCTTAAACATGGGTGGCCATGGGGTGATCTTCTCCGGTTTTTGGAAGAGTAACAAACCGAAAATGGCCTTTCGGTCGATCATAGCGATATAAAGCCCCATGAACATCAGTTGTGCTGAAAAAAGCTTTACTGGCACATCATAGGCCATATTGAGCATAAAGACATTGAACATTACCCCGAAGGTGACGAGTCCTCCGAGGGTTCTGGTCCTCCTGAAAATGAGCAATGTACCAGCGATCACTTCGCTCATTCCGGCATAAACGGAATAGGTCTTGGACGCACCCATAAATGTCCAGAGTAGTCCCATCGGACTTGATTGGCCATATGTTCTGAGTAATCGGTCTATCCTTAGCTGTGGCATTTGAAGCCAAAAGACTTTGATAAAGCCATAGAGCAGCATATAGAAAACCAGGTAATAGACGGTGATGAGTACAAACCAGCGCCAAGGGCGATAATAGTTCTTTCGGCCTTTGTCGATCAATGACCAGATGATGGTCCCAATTAATGCTAGCGTGGTAAAAAGACCATACTGCACCCAATTAAAGGACATGTCTCCACTACCTGTGGGAGTACTGGAAAGCTCCTTTAAGCCCAGTAGTTTTGTCCCAACCAGATTGGTGACCCAAGTCCAGAAGTCACTGAATTGAGTGTCGAGCCAAGACTCATTGAAGACATTCAAAGGGATAGTGAATGGGAAGGGAAGAATGAATAGGAGGAAGAGTATAAAAATAAATCTGAAGCCGATTTTCCTAAGAGGGCTCCATTCCTCATGTGCAGCCAGGGTAGTTTCCATTGAAAAAGTATTTGGTTTGAAATTAAAGGATTTAGCCTGAGTTTTTAATACCGCTCACCATTATGGAGTGTGAAAATTGTTTTTTAGCTTTCTCATTATGAAGAAGAATGGATCTTCCCGAAACATCAAATACTTCCTGGCAGAGCTGATGATTCTGATCATCGGTATTTCCGTATCCTTTGTACTGAATGAGTACAGGCAGCAGAAAAAGGAGGAGAGACAAGAAGTGCAATTGTTAAAGAGTTTTAAGGCCAACCTCATTAATGACAGCACTATTCTATCTGCTGGGTCAGAACTTATGTCAAAGCAGATTGAATCTGCCAGAAGACTGATTCTCCTGCCCAACGATGCACCATTCAAGGATAGTACCGCACTGGATGTCGTGACCCTTTTGAGTTACTTACCCTTCAATCCTGAGGATATCACTTATCAGGAAATGAAAAGCTTGGGAACAACTTATATCATTCAAAATGATGGCCTTTCAAAAGAGATCATTGGCTTGTATGAGCGTTCTTATGAAAACATTCATGAATGGACGAGCATTGATTCTGACCATGTCAAAAACAAGCTGATCAAATTTACAATCGATCGTTTTCCATTTGCTCCCAACCTCAACTTTGCCGTATTAAGACCAGCCAAGCAAAGAGAATTGATGTCACTGATCAGGACGGATGAATTCAGGCATTTGGTCCAATGGGGAATGCTGTACAAAGCAAGTACCAAGGCTCAGTTTGATGCTGGCATTGCGAGTATAGAATCTATTATTAAGAAAATCGATGCCGAAATAGCCCCTAATTAAAGAGTTTCTGATCCATAGAATACTTCCCTGGGCCTGTGATAAACAAGAACAGGTAAGCCAATAGATACAAGAATGCCTTTTCCTGCCCTCTGAAGGGATCATCAAGATGTACCGTAGCCAGTGCAACAATCATGGTAATCATCAGCGGAACAAGGGCATAACGCGTGGTCAGTCCTAAAATCAAGAGTATGGAACAAATGAACTCACCAAAGGCAGCTAATATCAAGGAAGCTTCTGGCCCAATGCCCAGTGGATCGCCAAATTGAAAATTACCATTGAGCACCTTTTGAAATTTAGGATACCCGTGGGTGAACATCATCAAACTTGTGGCGACTCTAAAGATGAGCAGTCCAAAGTTGACGGCAGAAGAATTCTTGCCTGTTTTCAGTAGTCTCTTCATATCAGATGAATTTCCTACAATAAAAGAGAGAATCAGATTATTTGCAATACTCGTCCATATAGGCGGTAGCCAGCTCGTCATCCATGGCATCTCCTTTCTTGAAGTCAGCGCAGGCCGAGCTTACACCATGCCAGGACGAGGCGAGTTTAGCCATACCCCTTCGCGCATAAGCCTCAGTGTATTCAGGGTTTTTCTTTATAGCGAGATCGTAGTTATCTATCGCCTCATCGTAATTTTCATAGTGAAGAAAAACAGCTGCTTTGTTGAAATAGGCGACTGGAAGATTAGGATCGATCTTTAGTGCCTTATCAAAGTCTTTAATGGCATAGCTACCATTACCGGCTCTAGCCCAAGCGGCACCTCGACTGATCAATGCCTGCACATCATCTGGTCGTTCGTTCAGGTATTTACCGAGGTCTTCAATACCATTATAAGACTCCCCGAGTTTGACGTAGGCTCTGCCACGCAATGAACGAGCTTCCAGGTTATCAGGTTCAAGACTGAGTATCGTATTGGTGTCAAATACCACACCATCAAAATTCTCAAGTTCAAAGGAGCAACGGGCTCTGCCTAAAGTGGCTTTTCTGGAATTGAATCGAAGTCTTAGAAGCGTATTATAATCATCATAGGCCTTGTCAAACTCCTCCAGCTTTTCATTGGCTAATGCACGATTGAAGAGCGCATACTTATCTTCTGGTTCTAACTTGATGACCCGATCGTAGGCAGCGGCAGCGGCTTTGAAGTCACCTGCTTTCATATGCTCATCGGCTTCTTCACGAACGGCCGTCATATCACAGGAGCAAAGAAGAACTGCAAGTGCGATTGTGTTAAGGAGTAATGTGCGCATATACAAATAAACTAAATGATTAGTTTAATGTTGCAATATGGGGACTAAAAATTAAGTTGATTTAACATTTAATAGCTTCCGTGGTACTTACGGGTAAACCATTCCACAGAGAGTAGTACCAATAATAGGAGCAGAATCCAGGGGTTATGGATGATTGGATTCAGTCTTTCATTGGACCGAGCCAATGGTTTTGGATTAAGCGCCTCTATGGCATCGACTGCCTGATCGGCCTGACTGAAAGGGAAGAACTGGCCTTCCGAATTGTTGGAGATATTCCTTAGCAGTTGAAAGTTGGCCGTAAGGTCAATGTCTTCCAGAGCCAATTTCTGAACAGCAAAACTACCGCTAGCCACTTCCCGATTACCTGCAAGACTAGTGGAGGCTGTATAACGATAAACACCTGGTGTCAAACCATTTAACTGATAGTTCTCAGTAGGTGTGTTGACGTAGTTATACTCTACAGTTTCATTTTCACTATTGGTCACCTTTAAGTCGATATTATAGTCGTAGACTTTTTCAAATAGCTCATTATAGACTTCGGTATTGAATTCCACAGGCTCACTTTCGAAATAGCTTTCTTCCGTGGTACTGACTCTAAAATTTCTCTTGTCGTCCTTGGTTGCCAGGTATTGAATCAGCTTGCCGAACAATTCATTAAACAGTTCAGGGGTTTCATACAGGCCACTTTCCTGAAGTTTCCATTTCCATATGCCACTACCTGAAAGTACTGCAGACTTTCTCTCATCCCCATTGTAAATACTTAGCAGCGGTCTGTTGGTCTGCACATTACCAATTTTTTGATAGAGGAAGATATTGGCATTGTTTTTCAAGGTAAACTGTCCGTAAGGGGCTCTTATCGGTGGATAGTCTCTTCCTCGACTAAGGAGTGTTTCGTCAATAGAGAATAGCTCGAAATTGGGGTTCAAGTTTCCACCAACCAGATCAGATTGCCCGAAGCTCTGATAGCTAATCACTGGATTGGTTTGGTTCATGGTGTTCAATGACCCGGTACCCGTAATAAACCAAGTGTTCGTTTTGTCAAGCCAACTGTTTAACCAAGGAGGTAAATCTGTGACGCCAGGAAGCTGATGCATGATCAGCAAATCGAATGGTCCGTCAGGGGTATCTTCGGTAATGCCGTCCAGGTAGATTTGCACTTCCGTGCCTTCTTTTGATTCAATCAGGCTTTTCAGGGCTTTCACATCAGGATGAGGCGATGCCGCAGCGATCAGTATTTTTTGTTTGCTATCAACTGTCTCAATAAAGGCCCTTCTGGTATTGTTGACGGTAGAGCTTTCGCCTTCTTTTGGTACGATGACAATATTATAGGCTTCAACGCCAATGGTCTCCGCATCCAGAATAAATTCGAGGCTATTCACTTCCTGATCACCCTTGAGACTGAGGTTTTGAGAACTCACCAAAGCGCCTCGCTTTCTTACTTCGACACTGACATTCTCATCTACATAACCATTATTATAAATGTCTACTACCAAAGGGAATTGATTACCCTGATAAACTACTTTGTTATAGTTAATGCGCTTGATACTCAGATCACGCGCAGGGATGGTATCGCCTACACCCACGCTGAAAACGGGGTAGTTCAAGGTGAGGAATTGTGGCGAACTGCCATAATTGTGAATGCCGTCACTTAAAAGTATGGTGCCGACCAGGTTTTGTTGTTCAAAATCCTGCCGAACGCCTTTCAGTATACCATGAAGGTTGGTCGCTTGCTGATCGAACTGAATGTCAGAAGCATTGTCATAATAGCTTTCTATTCCCCTGATACGGACATCAAGATCGGCATCTTCTAATCGATCGGCCATAGTAGCCACTTGATTTCTTACCTCAATAAATTGGGTGGAATCATAACCATCGGGTAGGGAAGCAGAATCATCTACCGCCAGTACAACGATCGGCTTTTCCTCAAAGAATTCGATTTGATTCAGCAGAGGTCCCAAAATCAAAAAGCACATGATGCTGATCAGGGCGAAGCGAAGTCCTGCTAAGAGTCGGTTAACAGATTTGCTCCAAGGAGAGTTTTTCGTGTATAACAGTACTGCATATCCTGCACCAACCAACAGACATAATGGTATAAACCACGATGAGAACTCTGTCTGAAGTGAAATCTTGGAAAGGAGTGTAGAAAGGTTATACAATGCTTAGAAGCCTAAGTAAAATCGGTTAATGACAGTATAACGCATAACAACGTAAATAAGCCATTAACCGATTCGAAAATTGTAAATGAATTTTATGAATGGCGCTTAGGTCATCATGCCGCCATCTACAACAAGGGTCTGTCCTGTCATATAAGCAGACATATCTGATGCTAAGAAAACGCATGCATTGGCCACATCTTCAGGTGAACCACCACGCTTCAATGGAATACCATCTCTCCATCCCTGAACGGTCTTTTCATCCAACTGATCTGTCATCTCCGTTTCGATAAAACCGGGAGCAATAGCATTAGATCGGATGCCTCTTGAGCCTAGTTCAAGGGCGACTGATTTGGTGAAACCGATGATACCCGCTTTAGAAGCAGCATAGTTGGCTTGACCTGCATTTCCTTTCACACCGACTACAGAAGTGATGTTAATGATCGATCCGGCACGTTGTTTCATCATTGTTCTGGTGGCCGCTTTCACGGTGTTGAAACAAGACTTAAGGTTCACGTTGATCACCTCGTCCCACATTTCTTCTGTCATTCTCATTAAGAGATTATCACGTGTGATACCTGCGTTGTTTACGATGACATCGAGCGAACCGAATTCGGCTACTACATCATTCACCAGTTGCTCAGCTGCATCAAATTCAGCTGCATTGGAACGAAAACCTTTCACTTTAGTACCAAAGGCAGCAAGTTCGGCTTCTAATGCCTGTCCTCTTTCAACACTTGAGAGGTAAGTAAAAGCCACATTTGCACCCTGTTGTGCATAGGCAGTTGCTATTGCTTTGCCAATGCCCTTTGAAGCACCAGTTACTAAAGCAGTTTTTCCATCTAAAAGACCCATATAAATTGTTTTGAAGTCAAAAATTAAGCTTTCGGTTTTGTGCTCACCGAAATCAATCTTCAAATAAAACCAAAAGGATTAACTCATACAATTCCAGTATTTTTTTGTCATTGGATTTGGCTTAACTTTGCGGCTCTTCAAAACGAGAAAAATCAAATAGAAATATGGCAACGAAATACGATTTAATAGTCATTGGAAGTGGCCCTGGAGGATATGTGGCAGCGATTCGAGCATCTCAGCTCGGTATGAAAGTAGGTGTGGTTGAGCGTTCAGAGCTAGGTGGAATTTGCCTGAACTGGGGATGTATTCCTACCAAAGCACTTTTGAAGAGTGCTCAAGTATTTGAATATGTGCAGCATGCACAGGATTATGGAATCAAGATTGAAGGAGCTGAGGCCGATTTTGACGGCATGGTGAAAAGAAGCCGTGACGTTGCTGCAGGTATGAGCAAGGGCATCCAGTTTCTATTCAAGAAAAATAAAATCGATCATATTGCTGGTTTCGGTAAGCTGAAAGCCGGTAAAAAGGTAGAAGTGACTGCGGAAGACGGTTCGAAAGTAGACTATTCTGCTGATCACATCATTTTGGCAACAGGTGGTCGTTCAAGACAATTGCCTAACCTGCCGATCGATGGTAAAAAGATTATCGGTTACCGCGAAGCAATGGTATTGGACAAGCAGCCTGAGTCCATGGTGATTGTGGGTTCTGGTGCTATTGGTGTTGAGTTCGCTTACTTCTACCATTCTATTGGTACTAAAGTGACCATCGTTGAGTATATGGATCGTATTGTTCCTGTAGAAGACGAGGAAGTTTCTAAGCAATTAGAGAGAACCTACAAGAAGTCTAAGATGAAAATCATGACCAGCTCTGAGGTGACTTCGGTAGATACCAAAGGCGCGAAGTGCAAGGTGCATGTGAAAACTAAGAAAGGCGAAGAAGTGCTTGAAGTAGATGTAGTACTTTCTGCAGTAGGCGTTTCTACCAACCTAGAAGGCATTGGTCTGGAAGATGTTGGTGTGGCTACGGATAAAGGCAAAGTGATCGTAGATGATTACTACAAAACCAATATCCCTGGTGTTTACGCGATTGGTGATATTGTTCATGGTCCAGCTTTGGCCCACGTTGCTTCGGCCGAAGGTATTATCTGTGTAGAGAAGATTTCAGGCATGGATGCTGAACCATTGGATTACAATAACATCCCAGGTTGTACTTACTGTAGCCCTGAAGTTGCTTCTGTCGGTTATACTGAAAAGGCAGCCAAGGAAGCCGGTTATGATGTGAAAGTGGGTAAATTCCCATTCTCAGCATCAGGTAAGGCAAAAGCTGCGGGCGCTAGCGATGGTTTCGTAAAAGTAATTTTCGATGCTAAGTATGGTGAGTGGCTAGGGGCACACATGATTGGTGCCAATGTAACGGAGATGATCGCTGAAGTTGTGGCGGCTAGAAAGCTGGAGACAACAGGTCACGAGATCATCAAGACGGTTCACCCTCACCCTACTATGTCTGAGGCAGTGATGGAAGCTGCAGCTGCGGCTTACGATGAAGTAATTCACTTGTAAACAAGATTATATATTTCTCCTGTACCCAACCATATTGACGAGAACGAATTAGTTCTCCGGCTCAAAGGTCAGGACAAAGAGGCCCTGGCTTATCTCTATGATAAGTACGGGGCCGCTTTGTATGGTACTGTGGAGAGAATTGTCCAGAGTGAAGAGCTGTCTACCGAAGTCGTGCAGGACATCTTCATGAAAATCTGGAATAAAATAGATCAATACGACTCCAAAAAGGGGCGTTTCTTTACCTGGATGCTCAACATGGCCCGAAATGCGGCCATCGATAAGGTGAGGTCCAAAGAAATCAACCGATCGGCTAAAACTGATTCGATTGATGACTACGTATATACGATTGATAGTCAAAATCAAAGCGAACTTCCCATTGATGGCATTGGTGTAAAAGAACTCATGAATGACCTGGCAGAAGAGCAGCGATTTGTTTTGCTTAAAGTATATTTCGAAGGTTTTACACATTCGGAGATCGCTGAAGAGTTTGATATTCCTCTGGGAACGGTCAAAACCAGATTGAGATCTGCATTAAAACATTTAAGAAAGCGACTGGAATAGCTTGGATATAAAAAAGTACATATCGTCAGGAATCTTAGAGGCTTATGCCCTTGACACCCTCTCTGCTGAAGAACGGAAAGGCGTGGAGGATATGTTGAACCAATATCCTGAGCTGCAAGCCGAACTTGAAGCAATCGAGCTGTCTTTGGAAGCTGTTGCTATGAAAACGGCCGTGGCGCCACCTTCAGGCTTGAAGGATGCCATATTATCTGGTATTGAAGATGCGGCACCTGCCGAAACTCCTTCCAAGGAAACTAAAGTGGTAGCCATGCAACAGCCATCGTCTTGGAAGTATCTGGTAGCCGCTTCTGTCGCGCTCGCCTTAATCAGCGGCTATATGGCCTATGACTATCGTGCCAAGTGGAAGTCTACCAATGAGGCTTATGCGGAATTGGTAGGCAGCAATACACTGATGGCCGATCAATACAACAAGGTCAACCAAAGACTGGAAGGTATTGAGAGTGACTTGGCGATTATGAGCAATACAGAGTTTTTGAGGGTTTCCATGGCAGGCACGGAAAATGCGCTTGAAGCTTCGGCCAGTGTTTTCTGGAACAAACGGACCGAAGAACTCTTCCTCAATATCCAAAACCTCAAAACCCTGTCCGAAGATCAGCAATATCAGTTATGGGCCATTATTGACGGCAAACCGGTGGATGCCGGAGTCTTTGACTTAGGTGCTGAAGGACTGATCAAAATGAAGAATACTGCCTCCCAGGCAGTCGCCTTTGCTGTGACCATCGAACCCAAAGGTGGTAGTGAAGCACCGCACCTAGAAACCATGCAGGTGATCGGGAATGTGGGATAGGCTCTGACCCTAGCGCTTTGCTCTAGCGCGCACTTGTAGTGCGTGCTGATCTTAAAAGACATTATACTTTGTAATATGGGTCCGTACTACAAGTGCGAACCAGATGAGGTACACCTTACCGGAGTCAAAGTTATTCTCGGAATTTGGTGGACATTAGCTGTTTGTCTCATACTTAGTTTTTTATTTTAGCCTTTAACTCTCTTGTCTTAGCGCTCACCTGTCTGCCGACAGGCAGGCTTGTAGTGAGTGCTGATCTTAAAATACATTGTAATTTGTAAGATGGGTCCGCACTACAAGTGCGAACCAGGTACGATCGAACATTTAATAAGTGGACGATCTTATGCTTTATGATTAAATTAAGTCATGTCCGAAAAGTATAAGGTTCGTAATCCACAAGCAGTTTACTTTATTACCTGCACTGTAGTTGGTTGGGTAGACTTATTTGTTCGACCTACTTACAAGGACATTGTTATCAATTCACTTAGGTATTGCATTGAACGTAAGGGTTTGAAAGTTCACGCTTATGTAATTATGAGCAGTCACATTCATTTGTTGGTCAGTACGAAAGATGATGTCTCACTTCCTGATGTTATTCGAGATTTTAAGACATTCACATCCAAAGCACTGATTCATGAAATCAAAGCTATCAATGAGAGTAGACGGGAATGGTTGCTGAATAAGTTTTCTTATGAAGCGAATAGAAAGAAACGAGGCAGTGAGTATAAATTATGGAAAGACGGGTTTCACCCAATTGAAATACTATCAGGAGAGATGTTGGCACAGAAACTGGATTACATCCATCAGAACCCAGTTGTTGAGAGAATAGTAGATGAGTCTGTGGATTATGTCTATTCCTCAGCCCGTCAGTATGCTGGTGAGGTTGGAGAGCTAGAGATTGATTTTATTTAAATTGAAGATAGGTCCGCACTGCAAGTGCGAACCAGGGTTTTTAAACCTAGTGCGCACTTGCAGTGCGTGCTGATCTTTAAAACCAGTTACCTAGGCCCCCACTGGTCTTAGCATCTCGCTAAGACCATATTTCGAACTCGGGCATCATCCATGGACTAAACTACTAACACTAGTGAGTCGCATACTAGCACTAGTGATTCACTTATACCAGCACTAGTGATTTCCGGTGGAGCACCCGCCCTCTATATTTGCATCTATTAAGAATCATTCTAAATAAATGCAAAAAGCAGCACTGATCTTTATTATAAGCACATTATTGGGTGCTCAGGCCTTGGCCCAAGGGCTTCTCTTTAGGGATATTGAGACTCAAAAGCCAGTGTCTGGGGCTGTGGTAAAGCTGCAGTCATTGAACGGAAACCAAAGTGCTGTCGAAGTAACGAATGCCCAGGGAGCAGTGGTGGCAAATCTTCCTTTTCCTATCCTTATTCAGACAAGCCACCTGGCTTATGAAGTCTATCGTGATACGCTTTATGCAGAAGGGGTTAGGGCCTTTGCGCTAGTGCCAAAAGCTAAGGAATTGGATCAGGTGGTAGTAACGGGGCAGTTCAATCCTCAGGCGGCCAGCAATTCCATTTTCAGGGTACAAACCATCGATTCAAAAGAGTTCAAGCAGCGGGGTGCTTTTAACCTGCAAGAGGTGCTGAGCAATCAACTCAATATTCGAGTCAGTCAGGATTTGGCGATTGGCAGTTCGTCCATTAGCCTTCAGGGTATTTCAAGCCAGAATGTAAAGATCTTAGTAGACGGTATTCCATTGGTCAACCGATCGGGGAATGGCAATGGCGCAGATCTAAGCCAGATCAACCTCCAGAATATCGAGCGAATCGAAATTGTAGAAGGCCCCATGGCCGTGAACTTCGGTGCGAATGCATTGGCTGGTGTTATCAATCTGATCACCAAAAAGGATTTTGAAGAAGTCACAGAAGTCAGATTGGATATTCAGTCAGAGACCGCTGGCAATGAAGTCGGACTGGATGCGGGTCGGCATGTGCAGTCCCTAAGCCTTAATCACCGACTGAATGAGCATTGGTCGGTATTGGTAAGTGCCCAGCATAATGATTTTCTCGGTTTTCAAGGGGGTGCTGGTCTTCGGCAGCATGAATGGAATCCGAAGAGGCAATGGTTGGGTAATGGTCTATTGAAGTACCAGGGAGGAAATCATACGCTGCATTATCGCTTCGATGCCCTCAATGAATTGATCGAAGACTTTGGCTCCACGCAGAACAACTTTTTACCCTCAGGTGAAAACCAGCCTTTCGCCATTGATGAAACCTATGATTCAAGGCGTTATTCCCATCAGATTCAGGCAGAAGGCAGGCTGCCCTTCCTGAATAGATATACTGCCTTTGCCTCCTTCTCAGATTTTGAAAGAAACAAGAGGCGTTTTAGCAAGAACATTGTCACTGGAGAGGAGCAACTGACCAGTGGAGATGGTGATCAGGATTTGAGTACCTATCGGGTTTGGGAGTTTGGAGGCACAGGTTTCTTGAGTCCAGCGAATGCTTTTGATCTACAGGTAGGATATCAGATCTCGCTGGAACGCGTTGGTGGCGGCCGAATCCTGGATGCTGCGCAGGGTATCGAAGAATATGCGGTTTATACTTCCGCAGAATGGAGGCCTCTGGCCAAAGCCACTTTTAGGCCTGGGCTTCGCTTTACCACCAATAGTGCTTTTGGTAGCCAGCTGATTCCGTCACTACAGTTTAAGTACCATCAAAGCGAGGCCCTGCAGTTCAGGTTCTCTTACGGCAGAGGCTTTAGAGCGCCATCGGTACGAGAGCTTTACTTCGAGTTTGTCGATTCTAATCACAGGATTTTCGGAAACCCAGACTTGACGCCCGAAACCTCAAATCACTTCAGCCTGAATACCATTTCGAGCTATAAAATCGTCTCGACCAAGGTGAAGGTTGACCTCAACTTATTCTATAATAGCATCAGCGATCAGATTTCTCTGGGTCAGAATGTGAATGATGTCACGAGCACCACTTACCTGAATATTCAGCGTTTTAAAACCCAAGGTATTACGCTCACGCAGCAGGCACAGATTGGTCGACTATCGGCCAACGTAGGCTTTTCTTATATCGGTCGTTTCAATCAGATTTCAGAGGCTGAGGAAGGTCTTACGACTTTCTTCTATTCACCCGAGTTCAATGCCAACTTGTCCTATCAGCTTCCTAAAAGTCGCACTTCCATCAATGCTTTCTATAAGTATACAGGCAGACTGCAGTCCTACTTCACAGAGACGAATGCGCAAAATCAACAAGTGGTCAGCATAGGAGAAATCAACGATTTCCATTGGCTAGACGCTACCATTATTCAGCCTTTGGGCAATGCCTTTGAAGTGACACTGGGCGCAAGAAATATTTTAAATGTAATCAATATCAATAATTCAGGAGTGGGCGGAGGAGCCCATTCTGGAGGGCCTTCAGTACCCATATCTTATGGAAGGTCCTACTTCTTAAAACTAAGCTATAATCTAAAGTAAAATGATACAAAAAAGAGTAACCTATTGCCTGGCCGTCATTGCCTTAATAGCCATGACAGCTTGTTCTAACGATGACACCCCGACTATCGATCCACCGGCTACAGGAGCCATTATTGACCCTTCCGTAGGTGGTCCGGAGCAGCCGAACCAAGTCTTTATCGACCTATCAAAAGAAAGCCAGACTTCTGTGGCCAGAAACTCTTGGGACCTAGGCTTCTATACGGGTGCCGATTTCAGAGTGATTCTGAATAATTCAGCCAGTACCTTGGCCAGATCAATCGATAAGAATGATCTAAATGATGTGACGGCAGCCGATACTGCGGGCTTTGGTGCACAGCTCAATATTGATGCTATTTTCGGTGCCCTATTTGGCCCACCACCGGCATGGTTATTCAGTGCTGCGACTTGGTCTGATGATCCGTCAGGAGACCTGACAAAGACTGCGATTGCCGAAGTTTCTGCCACTGCTGATGACAACCAAGTCTATATTGTCAACAGAGGCAAGAACCCGAACGGTTCGCCTAGAGGATGGATGAAAATCCGTGCCTTGAGAAGCTCAAATGGCTATACTCTTCAGTACGCTGAGATCAATGCCACAGACTATCAGGAATTGACCATCGCTAAAAATGATGAGGTCGATTTCGTTCCTGTGAGCTTTGATAACGGGATTATCTCCACTGTTCCTGAAAAGAATGAATGGGATTTCACTTTCACCATTTTCACCAGCCTATTACCAGTGAGTACGGATATCTCTATCCCTTATGCCATCAGAGATTACATTCTGATTAATGCCAATAGGGTAGAAGTGGCCATGGTGGAGATCACTGCTGGTACTACTTATGAGGACTTTGCGATTGGTGGCATCGGAGCACTAGATTTTTCTACGGAAGTAGCGACTATTGGCAGCGGCTGGAGAAATGTAGCGCAGCCAGGATCAAACATCGAAACCGGCATTAAGGATGACATATTCTATGTGGTGAAAGATGCTGGTGGGAACTACTATAAACTCCGCTTCACGAGACTTGTCGATGCACAGTCCGGAGAGCGAGGAAACCCGCAATTCCAATATGACCTACTAGAGGAATAAGCCAAAAGATTTAAGAGACGAATACAATACGATTTAATATGAAACAATTACTAATGATCGCCCTATGTGTCATAAGCATGAGTACTTGGGCACAAAGCAAAAAGAAGCAGGATGTTGCTGCTATCAAGGAAATGTGTGGATGCTACAAGGTGAGGTTCGAATTTGCCGAGACCTTCGCGCCAGACAGACGCTATGAGTTCCATAAAAACTATAAGTCGAAGGGTTTAGAGTGGGTTCAATTGGTGGAAGAGGATAAGAATAAGGTCTCTTTACAACACCTATTGATTGTTGCGCCTAAGACGATCGTGAAGCATTGGCGACAGGACTGGGTTTATCAAAATACAGACTTTTATACCTACGATAAGGACAACAGTTGGAAGTATAAAGCACTTTCAAAGAAGGATGTCAAAGGCCAGTGGTCACAAAAAGTCTATCAGGTAGATGGTAGTCTTCGTTACGAAGGTTCTGCCAGCTGGGTACATGTAGATGGTCGACATTATTGGGAGAATACTGCTGATTCGCCTCTTCCAAGACGTGAGTATTCTAAGCGAACAGATTACAATCTAATGGTGAGAACCAATCGTCAGGAGTTGACACCAGAAGGTTGGGTGCATGAGCAGGACAATGATAAGGTCATCCGATCAGAGAAAGGCGATAAGCTATTGGCTCAAGAGAAGGGTTGGAATACCTATACCAAAGTTGATGACAGCGAATGTAAAGACGCTCAGGATTGGTGGGCAAAAAACAAGCAATACTGGTCTGATGTAAGACAGGTATGGGATGAAGTTTTTGCTTCAAAAAGCACGTTAACCTTTAAGCGAAAAGTAGACGAGAAGGTGATGTACGAGAGAATTTTCGCCCTTGGAGATAAAGTGTTGGAAGCAGATGCTTATGACAGTGAAGCGATTCAGCAAGAGTTAACAGAGATCATAAACACATATCGTGATTAGTTAAATTGTTTCATACAATCAATGGTGGAGAGGAGCGCGCAAGTGTTCCTCTTTCTTTTTGTACTTACTAGGATGAATTTTGATTAGTAACAGTCGGTCTTAATTTGACCACACATTTTCAGGTGATCAAGAGTGAGTCCCGATCCTTTCTTGAGATGCTCAGCCAGTACCTTTTCTACTGCTTGCTGCATGCTAAGTCCACCACAAATCATGATGACATGGCCCTGGCTCAGCGCGGTGGTAATTGACTCTAGTTCTTTGGCAATAACATCCTGAACATATTGTTTCTCGTCACCTTCTCTGGAAAATGCCGTGATGACTTTATTGAGTTTTCCCGATGCCTTGGCTTTCTCCAATTGATCTTCATAGAGTTGGTAAGAAGCCTTGTTTTGCCCTCCCCAAAAGAGTGAAATGTGCTGATTGAGAGAACTGTCATTGATCATGCCGAGGTAAGGGGCGATGCCGGTTCCATTAGCAATCATAATGATGCCTGGTGCTTCCTTGGGGAAGTGGAAGTCTGGATTTGCCCTTAAGTTGCCTAAAACTTTGCTCCCTGGATTTACCTGACTCAAATGGTTAGAGCAGAGGCCCATTTCGTGCTTTCTGATGCTGAGCGTAATCGTTGATGCCTCACGATCCACCGACATGGAGTACAAACGTTCACGACTTTCTTCCGGAGGCACAATCGATAGGAGATCACCCGATTGATATGCTTTGAGCTTACGCTTCGAAGCTTTCAACTCCAACAGAAATGTTTGATCTGCCGCATTGGGAGAATCACGTCTGTCAAGCACTTTGAATGTCGACTGCTTCTTTTTTGGAACGGATAGATCCTTTTCGTCAATCACGATTTCATGACCCAGTTTTGCTCCTAAAGCATTGATCCAGTTCAAAAACTCGTCTTTGGACCCATTATTCACTTTGTGCAAGGGTACTAACTCGGTCGCCTCTGAGACCTGACTTAATTGATCATCGGATTCAATGGCGAACTGGCAAAAGTCAGGATAAGCAGTGCTGCCAAAGCCTAAAACCGAGTATTGGAATGGCTGTGACTGTTTTAATTGCTGAACCTTATCAATAAACTTCGTTGCATTGGCTGGTGCCTCACCCACACCATAGGTGGAGGTCAAAATGAGCAGATGCTCCATACTATTGAAGGGCTCATAATTGTCCATGCCGGTCAGATACACCTTATGCTTCAATTTGAGTAAGCTCTTTTGTAGTGCTATCGCAAAACTCATGGTGCTCCCTTGTTCTGAACCCACCAAGATGACGATCTGGCTTTCCGTCTTGCCATAAGGATTCACAATTTTGGTTTTATCCCTTTTCAGGTAAATGGCAAAACCACTGTAGATAAAGAATAGAATGCCGATGCAGGTAAGACCTAATATGGCCGCCCAAATAATGGTGCCTTCACCCGTATGAAGATTAAAGCTCATTTGATAGGCCAGCTTCACAAATGGGTAGTCAAGCTTGCTGATTACTTCCCCATTAAATTGGTTAACAAGGAGCTCCTTGTTCTTCAGTTTGACTTCGTAGTATTCCTCAGGAAATTCTGCAAATGGAAAGTTGATATCTCTTAGATCTTCGAGGGTATAGGTATTGAATGCCTCAAAAGAGGATAGGGCTTGCTTAGGTTCTTCCGTGAGTCGGGCCTCATCTATTGAGTGATCGAGTGGAGGTATGACAACCAAATTGAACCGCTCCATAAACAGATAGGTGCCCGTGGCGCCAAGCACTATGATAGATAAAATGAGCCAACGACTGAGGCGCGTATGATAGTCTTTGTAGAAGTCATTTTTGATGACTTTCGAAAAGTAGTTTTTGAGACCTCCTTGCTTCTTAAGGATCAGAAAGAAACCGCTGAGTGCCATAAACATGAGTATGACAGAGGCCAGGCCAATGAGAAATCTTCCGATCTGACCCAAGAATAGGGATCGGTGTAGGGTACGGCTGAACTCAAAGATTCTCGGGGTTCGGATCAGGTCACCAATCTTCAGACCTGTGAATGGATCGACATAAAAAGGAGTGTCTGAATCAATAGTTTGAATAGAGACAAAGCCATTCTTGTCACGAGATATGTTCAGCACCTCCTCGTGTTGTGCTGTGATGTTGGTGATCGCCTTGCTTAATAGTAAGTCATCGGCTTTTTTCACCTGATAGGAATGTGTCTTTTGATAGATAGGTTCAAAAGACAAGATAGCGCCTGTTATGGACGCTATCAGAAGAAATATCGTACTGATTATAGCTAGCCACAGGTGTGTGACCCGCCACAATGAGAGTGACATATGGATTTTTACTTAGCCGACTTTTGGATTAACTGTACATAGCGGATGTAGCCATTACCCTTTAAGCGCTGACCTGCCACATCTTCCGTAAGCTCTATCTCTAGATCTTTTTCGTGGTAGTCTTGGTCTTCTACAGCAGTTTCGAACCTTAGCTTGTAACCGGCATTGAGCATTGAAGCATCTAGATCCAATGTGGTCACTTTTCTGCCACCACTGGAAATGGAAGCACCGGCCATACCATCGATGGCTACTTTATTACTTGGGTAATACTCGTACCATGCCGGTAGGTCTTCATACCAGTCTTCATCATCACCGTGTACTGATAGTGTCTTTACGTATTCTCCTTCAGCATTTAACACAGAAACCACAACATAAGCGCCTTCACCACCATAGTTGGTTAATTGGATAAGGCACTTAAAAGTGATAGCATCACTGTTGATAGATTTAAACCCAAAGCTGATGCTTGCTGCCAATAAGAGAACAGCGATTAATACTTTGTTTTTCATTATTGCTGAGTTTTCAAGAATTCAATATTGGCGATGTTGGCGCCTAAAATTTCGTTTTCCATGGCCAGGTCGTAAGCAGACTCTTCAAATTCTGTTCTTACGTTTTTATCGGCACCAGAAGCAATCAAGAACTTGAGTAAGTCGCTGGTTTCTGATAGCATAGCCGCATGGTGTAAGATGGTTTGTCCGTTGGCATCTTTAGCGTTGATATCAACGCCCATGGCAATTAGCTTTTCAAGAAGATTTTTGTTCTGCTTTGCAATGGCTACATGTAGAAGCGTCTGCCCATCAAACTGTGTTGTCTTTGGATCATATCCTTTTGACGTCAAGAATTTCATTTTTTGATCGAAGAGATCAAGGTTGTTTCGCGTACCATCCACGACATGGTAACCTAGATCATAAGCTCCATCCGCTTTGACTTCCACTTGAGCTCCGGCATCAGCAAGAAATTCAACTACGTCCATATTGTTGTACTTGATCGCACGCATGAAGCTTGAAAAGCCTTCTTTATTCTTGCGACTAATGTCTCTGGTTTTGCCGGCCAGGAACTCGATTTTTTCCAATCCTCCTCTCGCTGAAGCATTGATTAGAGGCGTATTGCCATCTTTATCCACCTGGTTGACATCAGCACCCTTGTCTAAGAAGTACTGTAACATTTCAACGTCATTCGACCTGAAGGCCAGATTGTGAAGCGCATTTCTGCCTGACTTAGTCGATTGTGCAGGATCGAGCCCAAGGCTTTCAAAGTATTGGAACAGTTCGATTGGAGATGCTTCGTCTTCTCCAAAGTTTCTATTCGTTGCAAAGTAGAAAGCATTCTCATCAGTCTTTGGGTTAGACTTGAAGTCGACTTTGTAATCATCAACAAGCTTTTGTAATAGTTCCTTATTTCGAGTAGAAGCTGCATAGTGGAATAGACCATTGCCGTTGTCGTCTGTATCATGGATATCTACACCTAAGCTGATAAAGTAGTCCAACATTTCGGTGTTTTCGAGTCGACCGGCAAAAGTCATTAAGACATTTCTACCGTTGCGCTCATTCTTTGCTGTAATGTCTAAGCCATTGGCCATGGACAGTTCATAGACCTTTTTGTTGGACTGGCCTGAACGTGCTGCAAACATCATGGCATTATTGCCGCCATCATCTACGATTTCAATTTTGATTCCGCTAGCCAGTAAGTATTCCATCACTTCAGTATTGCCTCTTAAGGCAGCCCAGTGAAGGTAGGTTCTTGCATCGTGTGTAATGGTATTGACTTCACCTACTTGCTCTACCAAATATTTGACAACATCTGTCGAGTTATTCTCAAGAATAGCATAAGTAGTTGGGTCGAACATGGACGAGTTGAACTCAGTAGGCGAGTGGCCTTCTTTTACTTTTTGTTTTACTTCTTCCAATGAAGGTTTTGATCTCCAAAAACCTCGATCCAAGAGTTTATTGGCCTGTTGTGCCGCTGTCGTAAACTCCATGAACAAGCAAGAAATCAATAAAATCCCAGTTAGTAATCTGATTCTCATAGCGAACGGATTCGTTATTGTTGTTATTTAGACTAATTCCAAACAAAGGTAAAGCGCAAAGGTTCAAGGATCAACTGCTGATGGCTCAAATTCAATCACTAGTACTAGTATTTTTTACCCCCTTGAAAACGGAAAAATCTGCTTTGAATGGACTGAGAAGAGTGGAAGAAGGACCTTTTAAAGAAGTCGTTTCAGGACTTTTTTCAACTGCTTTGCATTGACAAATGCATCATGCTGATGGAGTATTTCATACTGATCGTTGAGAAACACAAGCGTGGGATATGCTACTACACCTTCTTTGGCACCTAGCTGTTGAGCCAGTTCATGCGTACCCGTGTTGGCCCCGGTGGGCTTATACTTGAAAGTCTGCCCGAGGAAAGAGACATCTTCTTTCGATTCCCCATCAAAGCTCACAAAGTGGAAGTCTCTGGTGAGTAACTTTTTGACCTCTTCATTTTGAAAAGTAGTCTGCTTCATGTTCTCGCAGAAGTTACACCAAGGGGCATGCAGGAACACGACCATGGGTTTTGGGTCTGTCTTTTGCACGGCTTCTAGCTTCTCGAAACTTAGGGCATAGTCTTGTGCATGAGCCATATTGAATCCAAGTGCGAAGCATACCAGAAAAAGCGAAACAACTCTTGCCATAGCTTATTGAACAGTGAATCTTAAACCAAGAAAACCTCGAATGCCTTGATTGGAGGCATATACGTATGTTGGGTCAAAAGTAAGACCCTTAGGATTGTTTGGGGTAGGGATTACCTGCCCGTCATTACCGAAGGTCACATTCCTGTCAAAGGGGTCGAATGGTCTGGCGATGCTGTTATCAGCAGGAGTGAAATTCAATAAGTTTTTGACACCTCCATAAACTTCCCATCGGCTACCGAACTTCTTGGTCAACTGGATGTTTTGAATGCTAAACCATGGAGATTCTGCCGGCCGATCGTCTAGTTCTCCCAGAAGTGGCAGGCGCATAGGGCCATACAAATTACCAGTATAATCCACCTGAATGCCATTGCCAAACGTGTAGCTAATGCTCCAAACTCCTTGCACAGACTCAGTGAGAATCTGTCGGGTTCTTTCACCGTTTTCTTCAACTGTAACATCCATAACGGTCAGACCACCATTGATTTTTAATCCATTGTCCCAGGCCATATCCAGATTGACAGAAACACCACGAGAGATGGAGTTTCCCTCCAGGTTACTATAAATGATTTTGTTTGGATCCGTCTCGTAATCCGGTAGAATACGATTCGTAAAGTAGGTATAGAAGGCGGTGGCGTCCAAGCCAATATAGGTGCTATTGCTCGTATAGAACTTCTTCACAAAGTTGATGTTGGTGTTCCAAGAAGTTTCAGGTCTTAACTCTCCATCAAACTCAACTGTTCTGGCGCCAGAAAGGGCTGCATGGTCTTCAGTAAAGACATTGGCTACCCTATAACCATTACCAGCACTGATGCGAAGAATGTTCCTTTTGTTAGGAGAATTCCATTTGTAATTGACTCTGGGGGTCACAATGCCACCATGAAGGCTGTTGTAGTCATAGCGCATGCCTAGCAATAGTTTATTGTTGGGCTTTAAAGAGATCTCATCCTGAACAAATATGCCTGGCAGATGGGTTCGAGATGGATTGTTGTCACTAGTATTATCATTAAATGTTGCAGGCGTATTGTCATCGTAATAGGTGTAGCGATAGACGGCCCCTGCTACAATATCATGCTTGCCCACCGTCTTATTCCATGTCAACTGACCGAAGGCAACATATTGATCGGCAGTGTACTCAGTGTCTCCATAGAATGAATCTTGGACGTGGCCATTAGCACTGAATTGGAAATTCAATAACTCGCTCGTTGGGAATTGGTATATGCCGAAGGTTTCCCATCGACTGGTGTAAATGCTTTCGCCATAGACGTCCGTACCTCCTCGGTTTTCGGTATTCCAGTTCATTTCACCACCCCAACGATCCTCATACACGTAACGACCCGCAATAGAGAATACTCGGTTGTCCTTGCGCTGAAAGTTGACTTTGTTAAAGATCGAAATCCGATCCTGAAGGGTTAAATCGGTGAAGTTATCACCATTATTATCAATTGGATTTTGGTAGTTGAAATAGTTAATACCTAATAATGACTGTGCTCTTTTGCCCAGATTGTACTTCAAGCCAATATCAGTGTTTACCTCACCCCAATCTGTGGCGAAAACATCCACCGAGGCTTGAGGTGCATTGCCTGGCTTTTTGGTGATGATGTTCACCAAGCCGCCTACCGCTTCAGATCCGTATAGCGTGGAGGCCGGCCCCTTCACAATCTCTACACGCTCGATTAAGGATTGAGGAATCCCGGTCAAACCATAGACAGTGGATAGGCCACTGACAATGGGCATACCATCGATCAATACCATAGTGTATGGTCCTTCAAGGCCATTGATGTGAATATCTCCCGTATTACAGACGTTACAGTTTAACTGTGGCCGAACGCCATTTACGTTTTGTAGCGACTCAAAAATGGAAGGAGTGGGATTTGCCCTAAAGAACTTTTGACTATAGACTTCGACAGGAACAGGGCTTTCCAGTTTGGATACTTCTTTGAGTGTACCAGAAACTACGATATCATCCAGGGCATTGATCTTTTCTACCAAGTCAAAAGATAGGCTTAGGTTAGGGGTGTGAGCACTGATTCGAAGACGTTGACTGATCCTTTCATAACCTACCATTGAAACCACCAGTGTGTAGCTGCCATAGGGGATGTTTTGAATGCTGAATACCCCGTTTTCATCGGATACATCACCATAGACAGTATTCAATAAACCGACATTCACCAGCGCCATGGGTGACCCTTCTGAAGACAAGGTGCCATTGATTGACCCCTCCTGTGCCCAAGCGCAAATGGACACAAATAAAAGGCAGAAACCGAATAGAAACCTGTTGAGTCTCATGATTAGAGTTGTCGATTATATTATTTTGATTTGTAAAATTATATAATTAGACTAGTCTAAAAAAATAATTAGATAGATTTCATTGACTTTATTCTGGGAGATAACAAAAAAAAGGCCGCCCCGACTCCTCGGAACGACCCATCTCAACCAATTAATCAACAACTCATAACTTAATGCCCAGGGATATTCTTGCCTGAAATGGCGTGCCTGGGGTAAAATGTATTTCACTTACTGGGGCAGCCTCTGAGAATAATCTCGACTCTGTCTCAAATTGTGCTTCCTTCCATTCTCTGTTTAATAGGTTCTCGATCGAGAGCCCAATATCAAAGCGTCCGACCCGATAGTTCATGGTCATGTCTAATAAGAAGTATCCATCAGCTATCAAGGACCTATCTTCGTTGGCGGATCTATCCCCCAACAGTCGATAACTTAGACTGCCACTGAACCTTTTCTTAGTGTCATAAATGATGCTTCCGATGCTGGTAAAAGTTGGAGCCAATGGAATATACTGTTGACCTTCTGCTTCCTCTACTGAACGAGGATCAGTATAGTTGACATCCATACTGGCATAAAGGCCTGGAGTAAACTGATAGCGAAGCCCAAGTTCAATGCCTTGTCTGGTGGTTTTGCCTCCTGCCTCGACTATGCCTTCATCACCTACGTAAACAAATTCCTGATCTAGATTTAGTCTCCAAAAAGCCAGATTCACTAATAGCTTGTCTGAAGGTTTCCAGATGGATCCGACATCCAGACCATAGGCCTTAGGTAAAATCTGTTCGCCAGACCTTGCCACTACTACACGTGAATCATTAGAATGAAAACCAACACCTGATTTGACGAACAAATTAAGGCTGGGATTGACAGTATAGCTCAATTTGAGCTTAGGACTGAAGATGCCTTGATTTACATCAGGTTGTGATGTTGCGAGTTTATCGGCATAGCTAAAACTAAACCAATCATATCGTACTCCTGTGGTGAGTTCCAATTTGTTTGTCAAACTCACTTGCTCTTCGGCAAAGAGATAAAGGTTGGTTTCTCTGATGTCTCCGAAGGCCAAATCCTCAAGAATTGTGTTCTTCTGAAAAGTTCTGGACAGGCGATTGTCATCGATGATATCGTGTCGAAATCCTATTCCCAATTCAGTAGAGGCATCGCGTCCAAGAAGGGACCAATCAGTCCAATAAGTATGTCTACTACCCAACATGGTTCGCTTCTCTGATTGGGTAATCTGGTCTCCGAAAACGGGATCGTTCAAGAAGAATGTAAAATTGGAAACCAGGTTAAAATCATATCGCGATAAGAATATCTGGTTCTCAATAAACGAACCATCGTTGAATTCAGAAACCAACTGAGCATTGAGATTGTATCGGCTCGTCTTTCCACCTTCCGTATCATCAATAGCCCCAAATCTTGATATTCGACCGCTATCAATGGCCCGCTGAGGGATTTGTCCTGATGCGCTCCAGCGACTGCTAAAGGCAGAAGCGGAGATTTCAAGCGTATTTCGATCGTTTAGCCGCTGGTTGAACTTTAAGAGTGAGTTGAACCGGTTAAAGTTTTGTGGACTTTCAAAGTAGCCATCAGAGATGGAGTACTCGCTAGCTAAATATAAGCTTGGCGCATACTTCTCGTTTGATGGAGTGATAAGGTTGAATAAACCAACACCGCGAAAGGTATTGAACTGACCTCCTTCAAGCTTAATTGAACTCTCGCTGATTCGCTTTTTGGTTGAAAAGGCTGCAAAGCCTGCTGTATTCAAATTGCCTTGATCCGTATAATAAGGCCCCTTGTCAAAAGCCACTCTTTCAATGGTCTCAGGAATCACAAAGTGTAGGTCTGAATAGCCTTGACCATGCGCATGAGAAACCATATTCACCGGCATACCATCTACCGTTAGCGCAATGTCAGTACCATGATCGATATCGAAACCTCTTAAGAATATCTGTTCTGCCTTTCCACCTCCTGCATGTTGCGCAATGAAAAGTCCTGGAACGATTTGCAGGACATCCTGTGAAGACTTGATAGGTCTTAAGCCGATGTCAATTGCTGATATCTGAGATTGGTTTTGGTCCAAACCTGGCATTATCCGAACATCCTTCAGTTCTAGATTGGCGCGTGATAAAGTCACTTCAATCTCAGTCTTTTCCCGATCGTTGATGATGATCTCTTCGGTATACTTTTCGAACCCGATAAAGCTCACTTGCAATTGGTATTTGCCACTATCGACATTGTTCAAATAGAACTTACCCATTCTGTCGGTCGGGCTTCCCTGTGCTGCTTCAACTAACACGACATTAGCACCTACCAAGGGTTCCCCTTGAGCATCGACTATTGTACCGGTGACTTGGCCTTTTTGTGCTAGGGCCTGAAAACCAAATAGGGCAATACAAAGTGTTAAGATGTAGGATCTCATTTTCACTAGCTTTTAAGGTTTTCCTTGATGTGCTTGGTCGTGAGAGGCCCCAGCTCATATTCACTTTCTAAGGCTTCTTTCAAGAATTTATTACCCTTGCGATCTTGCCCATTCCTTTTATAAATGAGGCCCAGATGATAAAGAACCTCGGGTTCGGAGGACTGACCATCTACGAATAGGCTGGCAATTTTGAGGGCCTTTTCTAATTCACCGTTTTGGAAGTAGGTCCAGGCCAGCAGGTCATACATTTGAGGTGTAGGTCGCTTTTCCTGCTCCTTTTCAGCTGCTGCGATGGCCTGAGCGTTCATTTTTAAATCCTCGCTGGCCAATAGAATGAGGTATTTATTGTGCATACCCATGTATTTTGGAGAGGAGGCCTGCTCAAAAAAGGCTTGCTTTAATTGCAGGCTCTCATTCCCCAAGCCTTCATAGTCGGCAATTTCTGCGAGCATGAGTTTTACCTGTGGATCATTGCTGTTTTCATCGATATGGCGAAGAATCCGTTTTGCTTCATTCACATTTTGATCATGAGCAAAGTTGATCCATGCCAATCCTTTCCAAGAATGCCAGTGTTGGGGATGGTGATTCAGTACCTTGAGATAGGCTTGGTAAGAATCCTCAATTCTGCCTGCATGACCATACATGTCTCCAAGATTCGAAATGCTCCAACTCATGATCGAATTGTCGAACTTTACTCTTTCATAAGCCATCTCCATAAGTTCAATGGCTTTATCCAGGTCACCTTGATGATCCGCGAACTTGGAAGCTCTGGTCAGATAGTCAAAGGAGTTTTTGCTCAGTTGACGATTCAAGATACCCTCTGCGGTTTCAAACTCTCCTAATTCCATCAAGGCATCGAAAAGCATATAGTAAGAGGCGGCTTGGTCTTCGCCAGCATCTATGGCCTTGAGTGCATACATCTTTGCTTTTGGGAATTCATGTTGCGTGACCGCATTGGCACTCAGAGCTCTATAAGTGGCTGCCTTATTGAATGGATTTAGTGCTAAAGACTTTTGGTAAAGACTATCTGAAATGTGTAGGTCATGGATCAAACCACCGGCTCTAAACCGTTTGCTATAAAGGCCTGCTAGCTGATTGAGGTTCATATGGCTTTGAGGAGACTTTTCTAGTCTGTCTTGCCAAAACTCTATGTCGGCATTAAGGTCTCGGCTTTTTGTAGCAGCAGCCGATAATAAGGTGTCGTAATCTGTAGCCTCTGCTATTGACTTCGGGCTTTGTTGGCAGGAAGCAAGTAGGAGGCCTGTGAGTATAATTGTGAGTAATGATTTCATGGTGAGATTTTTTTAGCGGCCCAGCACTTCCCCATAAGGGAAGACTGAGTCGCATATGATTGTATGAAAATGATCAACTACCAAGGGCTTGCCAGGTAGGGGAATGTGTTAAGAAATGGCTTATCATTACCATCAACATGGTCGTCTGTTAAGCCAGGATTTGCGGTGCCATCAGGTCCACCGAAGATCAATAAGAGTTCAGTAGAGATGACGTCATCCGAAAGTGTTCTCCCAGTCAAAACATTTGTCCCGTCAAAGAAAGTTGTAGTGCCTGTAAGTGATACGGTCAATACATCAGTAGCTAGTACTCCGATGAATGTTGATGCATCGAGTCCAAGGGCATTCGTGGAATAACCAGCATTCAAGGCCAAAAGTCGATCTTGCATTTCAGTGCTAAACGCAGCGCCCATCTGCGATGGAATGGTCACGTTAAAGATGTCTTTTCTAGCGCCCTGAATAAATACGGTATTGATTGCAGGGCGGCCCATTTGATCTTCCTGTGCATAGACTGCGGCTATATCAGGTGTATTGTCATCATCGTTATCACATGAGGTGAAACCGATGGTTAGTGCGCCCATAAACAGGAGCGCAACGAGTTTATTTACTTTTATAAATTTCATTTTAATTCGTTTTAGAAGTGAAGATTATTGCTTGCGTTTGGTTTCGACCCAGGTGTTAATAGAGTCTCCGGTGCCTACCATGGATTTTGGTACCTCAACTACCACGGCTAAGACATTGGTGCCTGCGAAAGAGTCGTTACCAGGGTCATTAAATGATGTAGCATTACCTCCGAGAATGGCACCGAATTGAGCAAAATCAAAGAAGAATGGGTCATCTCTGGGGCCTGCGAAAACGCTTACTCCGTTGTTCGACCCCACTACAGCATTACTGCCATAAGGAGTGATATCGGCTTGAGCCAATGAAGCATTCGTATCTATCGAGCTATTGAGTCCAGTAGACATCGGAGCATACGGTCCGTACGCATAAACTTGTCCGTTTTCAAAGATGCATTGGATGACCAAGTCTTCGATGGCATCTCCATCGTTGTCGATATTGAATTCTATCATCACATTTTCGTCAAACTGCGCATTGGCAGTTGCACTCGGACTGAGTAAGCCTTGTACAGTTGCAGCAAAAACCAGATTGTTGGAATTTTGCGGACTTTGATAGGCAAAGAGATCGGCAATGTCAGACCCAGTGTCTTGCACGCCAAGCGCTTCGTTGTGGTCGGCAGCAATCAAGTAGATGCTGGTCGCAATGGCCAAAAGGGCCGTCATAAAGGTTATTTTTCGTTTCATTGTATTTGATTTTTGGATGTATTTTTCCTGTTCGCGATTTGTATCGCGTTAATTTTCAATGGGTTAAATGATTTTGTTTAAATGGTTATTGGACTAGCCCGGCATAACGACCGTGTCGATCACATGGATGACGCCATTGGACTGGTAGACATCGTAAAGAGAAATATTCGAGATGTTACCCTTGGCATCTTTGAGTGTAATGTTCATGGCACCATTCATCATGGCGATCAATTTTCCACCACTGACGGTTTTCAATTCCGCCATGCCTTTTCCTTTTTTGATGGCCTTCATCAAAGCCTTGGCATCCATCTTACCTGCTACCACATGATAAGTAAGGACATTGGTCAGTAGCTCCTTATTCTCAGGTTTTACAAGCGTTTCCACCGTTCCATCAGGCAGTTTGTCAAAGGCCGCATTAGTAGGGGCAAAGACTGTAAATGGTCCATCGCCTTGAAGCGTTTCAACCAAACCGGCTGCTTTTACAGCGGCAACTAAAGTGGTATGGTCCTTAGATTGAACGGCATTCTCAATAATGTTCTTCTTGGGATACATCGTTTCTCCACCCACCATGACGGTACTCTGGGCGTGAGCCGACTGAAGGCCAAATACTAATAAGGCGGTCAGTGCGAGTTGTGTGATTTTCGTTTTCATATGTTCTGAATTTTGATTTCAGGCATACATACGGGAGTGGTTTGGTGATTGGATTTAGCAGGTTCAATTTTTTTCTCAATCTTTGCTAAATGAGTGAAAAACAAGTGAACTCACTGTTTTGGATGGGGCTGTTTTTAACAGCAGTAGGAGTGATGGGTTTATATGTACTGGATCTCGGGTTAACCGAAATGGATATTTATTACTCGAAGATCATTCTTTACCTATCGGGATTAAGCACGATCTATTTTGGGTGGAAAAAGATTGAACATAAGTTCCCTGACAAAAGGAAATAGCGATATGGAAATAGATATTTCAACCCCCGCCTTACTTTTTCCTGCGATTACACTACTACTATTGGCGTTTACCAATCGATTTGTGGCTCTTGCTACCTTGGCCAGAGGATTGAGGCAGCGTTATAAAGACATGCCTGATATGCCCGAAACCGTTCTTGGCCAAATTAAAAACCTTAAGACCCGGCTCTTGCTGATCCGGAACATGCAGGCCTTGGGCATTGGCAGTTTCTTCTGTTGTGTACTGAGTATGGTACTGATGTATTTATCCAGACAAGTAGTAGCCGATTATATCTTCGGTTTAAGTCTGTTTTTGCTCTTAGGATCGCTGGTTTTATCCTTTATCGAGACCCAAATCTCTACTAGGGCCCTCAATTTAGAGTTGAGCGATTTAGAGTCTGGCTCTACAGAAAAGTAGCATTTCAAGTCATTTCTAATCTCTTTTCACTCATTTAAAAAGTGAGGAATAGATACCTATTGAATTTCTAAGAAAAATTCTTTCCAGATCAGCGAAAGTTTCATCTAAAAACTTGTCTAGACAAGTTTTTTAGCCTATATTTCGCCCAGATTTACCACCAAAAATGGATTTCGGTAAGGCTCTCTTTCATCTCAATAATAATCTCGGCTATAATCTATATCGCGCATACCTGTTGTTTCACAGGGAGCTGATTAGAGGGTTAAAAGCTTATGGGGTTACTCCCGAGCAATGGCAGGTCTTGATTATTCTGTGGAACCATGGAAGTGTCACACCTACTCAAATCAGTGGAGTGACACTTCAGGATTTACCTTCTATCTCGCGAATGCTCGTGAGAATGGAAAAGAATGGATGGATTGAAAGGGTTGTGAATGAGGAAGACGGTAGATCCTTTCACGTGGTACTCACCGAGAAAGGAAGGAAGAGCAAGAACGAAATGATCATTAAGCTGGATAATCATTTTGCTGGCTACTTAAAAGAAGTGCCGCGCGTTTTACATGATGAAATTCGAGATGAGCTCCAACGTTTAAGGAGCCATTTAGGAGATTACACACCCATAAAGTGACAGACGGTCCGGTCATTTTAGATGTTTGACATCTGATCTTCATATGTTTAGGTTAAATGGAGATTACCGGTGCGGTTGGCATATGGTCTACCGCATCGGGGATGACTTTCTGATCAATGGGCTTCGTTTATTGCCACTTCAGACTATCTTGCATGCTCATGCATTTTCCTGATCCCTACTAGTCTGATGCGCGCCTTCAAATATTTATTCTTTATCCTTTTTCTTGCTGTAATCACTGCCAGTTGCAGTTCTGATCATAAAATATCCGATACGTCCGATTTGAAAGGAATGAATGATGCGGCCATGGTACTGTATGGCGCAAAAGATTTCTATTCATGGACGGAAGATCGTGTACCCATGGTAAGTGCACATCGGGGAGGTCCTTATCCTGGATACCCTGAGAACTCCATTCGCACTTTTGATTATGTCTTAAGCTATACTCCAGCTGTCATTGAATGCGACATAGAGATGACTTCTGATTCCGTTTTGGTGATGATGCACGATAATACACTTGACCGAACAACTAATGGTACTGGAAGGGTGAGAGACATGACTTGGACTGAACTGAAAGGCCTTCGTTTGAAGGATAATGAAGGGGTTGTTACCGAGGATCAAATTCCTACGCTAGAAGAAGTTTTACGTTGGGCTGATGGTAAAGCACTTTTGACCCTGGATGTGAAGAGAGGGGTTCCTTTTAAGATGGTCACTGATTTGGTGGTAGCAACTGAAACAGAAAACTATGCCGCCATCATTACCTACTCTGCAAATGATGCACAGACTGTGTATGATTTGAATCCAGATCTTATGATCTCTGTCGGCATTGGTAATTTATCGGCCTATGAGGCGCACAAGAACCTTGGCATTCCTGATGAAAATATGATTGCCTTTACGGGTGTTTCAGAGCCAGAACCTTCTCTGTATAAGTTTCTGCACGACAAGGGTATTTATGCTATTTTAGGTGTTCTGGGTAACTTGGATCGAAAGGCCATTGCCCGAGGCGATAGTATATATGCGGGCTTTGTGAACCGAGGAGCTGATATTTTGGCTACTGATCGACCGATAGAAGCAGCAAAGGTATTGGAAACCTTAAGACCCAGTTCGAGTTCAAAGTTTAAATATTTTAAATGGTGATTGATTTAAGAAGCGATACGCTGACCAAGCCTACCCCTGAGATGCTAGAAGCTATGATGACGGCCGAAGTTGGGGACGATATGTTCGGTGAAGACCCAACGGTGACGGCCCTCGAACAGAGAGCAGCCCATATGTTTGGAATGGATGCCGCCTTGTACTGCGCTTCCGGTACCATGACGAATCAGATTGGTATTCGTTTGCATACCACGCTTCAAGACGAAGTGATCTGCCATAAGTACTCGCATATTTATCTGTATGAAAGTGGGGGCTTGATGTCCAACTCGGGTGTTTCTGTTCGCTTATTAGAAGGAGAGAGGGGGTTGATTACCGCTGCAGATGTCAAAGCTGCTATTCAACCTGACGACATTCATGCGCCTGTGTCCAAAGTGGTTTCACTGGAAAACACCATGAATAAGGGTGGGGGGAGCTGTTATGATTTTGAAGAGATTTGGGCGATCCGAGAAACCTGCCATGAACATAACCTGTCCTTGCATTTAGATGGAGCAAGGCTATTCAATGCACTTGTGGCTACAGGCCAGAAGGCTAAAACGTACGGAGAGGTCTTCGATACGATTTCTATTTGCCTGTCTAAAGGTTTGGGTGCTCCTGTAGGATCATTACTCCTTGGAGGACATGATGATATCAAGCGCGCTAAGCGGATCAGAAAAGTAATGGGAGGTGCCTGGAGACAGGCCGGTTACATTGCAGCAGCGGGACTTTACGCATTGGATCACCATGTGAAACGTTTGGCAGAAGATCATAAGAAGGCGAAAGAAATTGCCGAGGTCCTGAAAGGCTTGGATTATGTGGAAGAGGTATATCCATGCGAGACCAACATCCTGATCTTTAAGCTCACGGATAAATACGACAATCAAAGCTTTATTAAAAAACTAGCGGATCATGACGTCCATGCTTTCGGTTTTGGGCCGCAGCTCATTCGTTTTGTGACACACCTTGATTTCACCGATGACCATATGGATCAATTGATCAAAGTTTTAAAAAGCCTCTAACATGAAGCATTTCTTGCTGACCTTAATCGGTCTATTCTTAATCTCAAGTTGTCAGTCATCTAATAAGGAGGAAGCGGTGAAGAAGCCAGATAATGTCGAAATTCTGTTCATTGGAACATATACCCAGAAAGAAGGGCATGTGGATGGGAAAGGCGAGGGAGTTTATGTCTATGAAATGAACAAAGAGACTGGGGCGCTCAGGTATCTATCTACTTCTGATGCCTTGATCAGTCCGTCTTATTTGGCGGTGCATGAGAATGGCAAATGGGTTTATGCAGTCAATGAATTCAATGGGGGTGAGGATGAATTCGCTTCCCTAACGGCTCTGGAATACAATCCTAAAGATCACAGCCTTAGTTACTTAAACGAAGTTGGAAGTATGGGGCAGTACCCTTGCTATGTCAGTATTGACAATACGGGAAAATTTGTGATGGCTGCTAACTATGTAGGTGGGAGCGTGGCACTCTTTCCCATCAACGAGGAGGGAATGCTGGAAAACTATACCTCTTATAAGAAGCACGAGGGGAGTTCAACACATCCTCGACAAGATGCAGCGCATGCGCATCAAATCATTCAACATCCTACCCAAGATTGGGTAATTGCGGTTGACCTTGGGGCCGATAGAACTTATGAATATGAATTGGATACCCTCTCACAAACCCTGAACTACGTAGGTGATTATCCTAATTCTCCGAGGATGTCAGGCCCAAGGCACCTGGCTTTTCATCCTACTTTGGAGGTTGCCTATATGTTGAATGAGTTGATAGGCACAGTAGAAGTTTATCGCACATCAGAAGATGTTCGCATGAGGAGAACAACCCAAATGATTTCCGTGCAACAAGAAGGTGACAATCGAGAACCTGCCAGTGCGGCCATCAAAGTACACCCTAGTGGTAAGTTTCTCTATACCTCTAACCGAGGAGAACTGAACGAGATCGTTGTTTTTTCTATTGATGAGAATGGTGGTCTGTCAGCTGTAGGTAGGCAATCGACCTTGGGTTTAACGCCAAGGGATTTTGAGATTGATCCTTCTGGCCGATTTCTGCTAGCCGCCAATCAGGATACGGACACGATCGTGACCTTTGCGATTGATCAAGAAACGGGTATGCTTTCAGAAACGGGTTTTGTGGCGGAAGTACCTACTCCGGTTTGCCTGAAATTCTTAAAGTAAGTCAGAACTCATTCATTCCCCTCCTTATGAAGGAGGGGTTAGGGGAGGTTTATTTCAACCTCACCAATTTTCCAGTTTTAGCGCTCTTCATGGCCGCCTGAAGGATTTCCATCACCACCATATTATTTTCGAGGGCTGATAAATCGGTAGGCAAGGGCTTTACATCGCCACGAACTACGGCAGCCAATAGGCTGAATGGATCGTCTAGTGGACTTTCTTTCCTGAGGTCTTTCAGTGTCACCTCTTCATTATCATCACCCAAGCGATATCGAAGTGTGGATTCGTTATCAGCAATTACTTGTCCTTTGACACCATAGACTTCCATATCTTTTCGACTAACTGGCCAATTCCAAGAAGCCTGTATAATGACTTGGGTCTTTGGATATTTCAGAACGATGGTAGCCTCATCATCGACTTTTGGATATAAGTCTGGTTTGTTGGTTTGAGCAATAGCGAATACAGATTCTGGTCGTTCCCCCTTCATGAGCCAGGTGGCCAGATTGGCACCGTAGCAACCAAAGTCGGTCAGGGCTCCGGCACCGTTGAGTTTAGGGTCGGTCAGCCATTCTAAAAACTCTTCATTGACCCCGATCTCCTTTGGTCCGGGATGTCCATCATGCACCACTATCTTTCTTATATCACCAATTTGATCCGTTTCGTGGACCATTTCGTAGGCTTTGAAATTGCTTCCATACCAAGTGGTTTCGTAGTTAGTCAGTAAGTGGATATTATGTTTTTTGGCCAGGGCCTCCATTTTCTTAGCATGATCTAAGCTGACCGCGAGGGGCTTTTCGACCATGACATGAATGCCTTTGGGAGCGAAGAATTCTACCACGGAAAGATGATCATAGATAGTACCAAAGGCAGTAACGGCCTCGGGCGATTTATTCTCCATTAATGCATCCATAGAATCATAGACGATATCCATCGAATACCCGTGTTGATCGGCATAACGCTGGGCTAGATCCTTGTTGGATTCAACAATTCCTATGATTTCAATATCGCCTCGATCTTCACGACCTAAAATCCAATGCACATGGGTGTGGGTAAGACCGATCACGGCTACCTGAAGTGGTTTCTTTTGTTCCTGTGCTTGCATTTGCCCGAAAGAAAGAATGGTTAAAATAAAGGCTAAAAGCTTCTTCATATGTTAGACACCTTTTAAATATCTTCGAATCAGACCGTGATGGTGTTCGGCATGATAAATTGTAAAATAGAGCATTTCCCTCACTGTGATCTTGCCCATGAGCGGATGTGGAAAGATATACTTATCCATATCGGACCCAGACCAACCATCTAGCCTTTTGATCATGGCTTGGATAGCATCTTGAAGGTTCTTGACGTTCTTTTGGGCATTGACAAATTTTACCTTGCCCGGGCTATAGGCTGATGGAGCAGGACCATCATAATCAGATAGTTTATTCTGGTATTTCTCTACCAATTCGCGGTATTCTAAGCTGGGTCGATTTGCCTTTCCAAACTTATAGCCGATCATGAGCTTTGGAACCGTTAGCCCAGTGGTGACTGCTCTGACACTCTTGCTTAAATGTTCTGCCTGTTGGCCCGCGTTCCACTTGCCTTCGGGAGCATATTCGTACTCGTCTTGTGAAAGGTCGAGAAGAAAATCGCTCAGTCGTCCATATACCTCTTCTAGCTTTCCTATGATTTCCGCCCTGTTCATTGGGGAAAATTAAAGTTTAAGAAAAAGCTTCCCAAGGAAATAAATGGATTAATGTGACTATTCTATCGGTGTATCATGGAAGGCGGCCCTTTTCCAGATGCCCTCCTGAAAAACCCAAAGGTGGGTAACCCTCAATTGTCGGTCAAAGGCTTCTGAATAATGGTTCCCTTTGGTGTAAATGAGCCCAGTGATTACAGCGGAGTTCTCATAAAGCTGCACCTCAATTTCAGACATCTCATAGCGTTGCAAATTAAGCACACCGTTATTTAGGTCTTCTTTTCTTGAAGTGAGGTATTCAAACCAAGAGGTTTTGCCAAAGGCTTTGTTGGAATTGTTGGTATGCCGATAATCGCTTGTCGTATGCCGATCGAGGAAGTCTAAATCTCCTTCGGCAAATGCCAGGTTGAATTTGTCAAGGGTGGTCATAAGGTCCTTTTCTGTACCCTTTTCTAGGGTTTGTTGACAACCGAGGCTAAGGACTAAAAGTAAACTGAGGAGTAAATGTGTTCTTGACATTAGAAGCTCATTAACTCCCTGAATTTAATACTTTGTCTACGAGATACTTCTATTTCTTCACCATCCTTTAAGTAAACTTTTAAGGTGCCACTGAACCAGGGCTCAATTCTTTCGATGTATTTAAGGTTGATGATTTGCTGTCGGTTAGCCCGAAAGAATACTTCTGGATCAAGGCGACCTTCCATATAGTTGAGCGATCGGGGGATCATCGGTTTTTGATCTTTGAAGTAAATGCGTGTGTAGCTGCCCATGATTTCTAACACCCTGATTTCTGCTAAGCTTACGAACCAACATGCCTCACCGTCTTTGACAAATACCTGATTATTAAGCCCCAGTTGCTGGCTTTTTGCTTCTTGTTCAGCACGAAGTTTTATGGTTTCTCTAGCCTTTTCAAGGGCTAAGGAAAGGCGATCCTCTTTGACTGGTTTTTGAAGGTAATCCAGCGCGTTATGATCGAATGCTTTCATTGCATACTCATCGAATGCGGTGATAAAAATGATCTCAGGGACATCTTCTAGTTCTGCTAAAAGCCCGAAGCCATCTTTATCAGGCATTTGAATATCCAGAAATACCAATTCAGGTTTTAATTCCTCAATGAGCTCTTTTGCCTGCTCGGCATTTTCTGCTTCACCGATTACTCGAATGTCATCAAAAGTCTTTAGCAGGTGTTTGAGTTCCTGCCTGGCGAGGTGCGAGTCGTCTACAATAATTGATTTCATTGGATAGGTATATTGAGTGTAGCGGTGACGGTGTCTTTTGACGAGTTTTCCAGACTGAATTTTGCGAATGGGCCAAAGAGAATCTTCATGCGCTCTACCAGGTTTTTGAGGCCAATCCCTTCACGACCTTGTTTCTGTCCTAACTGACCTGTATTGGTGACTTTGATTACCAGAGCGTCTTCCTCTCTGCTCGATTCGATCCTAATAAATCCACCATTCTTTTGAATAGACAGACCATGTTTAATGGCGTTTTCAACAAGTAGTTGAATGGCCATAGGAGGAATACTAAGTTCCCGAGTTTCGTCTGCAATATTCAGTACATAGGCCAGCCGATCGTTGAATTGAATAGACTCTAATTGCAGGTAGTCCTGCACAATATCCATTTCCTGGCTCAGAGTGACTTTTTCTGATGCATTGAACTGAATAGAGTAACGTAAGAGATCGGAAATGTGGGTGACCATTTGCCTGGCTCGATTCTGATCTGATAGAATTAGAGAACGGATATTGTTCAGGGCATTGAATAAAAAATGTGGATTGATCTGGTTCTTCAGGATCATCAGCTCTGCTTCCTGTAAGTCAGTTTTCAGGGCTAATTTCTCCATTTCATTTTTGCGATTTTTCTCCGTGTTTTTGATGAAGAAATAAATGGTAGACCAGAGCATAAGTACCACATAGACACTAAAGACGTACCCACCAAAGGCTGCCCAGCTAAATGCTGATAAATCATCGAGTTTGAGGATGGAGTAGATAAAAATGTGGATGATACCTTGGGCGGCAATCGCTACAATCAAAGCGCCAATTAAGACGCGAACCGTCAGCTGAAGAATACTTAAATCAACCCAATTATTTCTGAGAATGTAGAGACGAAAAAAGTGTGAAAATAAAACAAGGGTAAAGAAGATGATGATTTGAAGTAGGATGGCGGACTGAGTGATTGCCCCCAACCCTCCAAAAATAACAATCATGGCAGTTGAGAAGGCTATATAAAGAAGCCACCCTCCGATTTGACATAGCCAGTAAACGAGTTTCTTATTCATAGTTGTGAAGAATGGTGGATAATTTAACATTTATCACCCACCATTCATGAATTGTGATTTAGAGGAATTTTTTCAACCAGCCGTAGAAGAACTCAGGGTCGTCCCACATGATGAAGTGGTTACCAATGTCCGTCATGTCAACTATCACGTTATTGAGTTTCTCATACTGACCGGTATAGATAGCTAGAGTACTTTCTCTGGTACTGCCGTAAGGTTTGTAAGCCACCCATGCACCTAATACCAATGTGGGCACTTTGATTTTGACCAAGTCTTCACGAATGTCAGTAGTGTACATTTCATACATAGATTGCCCTACGGTGTGCAGGTCGCTATCGGCACCCCAGCCAGCCGCAATTTCAATTTTATCCTTGTCAATAATCATTGTCTGAAGCATTTGCTTTTGGTAAGCTACCTTGTTAGCTCTGGGCTGGTCAGCACTGGCGGCAACCATAGACTTCATTTGATTAGCCATTTGTTCTGCTTGCTCAGGAGTTTGTGCTTGTGGCATTTGAACCTGTGTTAAGTAAGGAAGAGAATCTACAATGACCAGTTTGGAAGGAAGGTCTGGTCTTTTGATCGCAATATTCAAAGCCATAAAGCCGCCAAGGCTATGTCCAATGATGATGGGCTTTTCGATATTGTTTTCATCAATGTAGTCCAACACCATGGCTTCCACCTGCTTGAAGAAACCAGCTTCTAGGTCTTCTAAAGGTGCATTGCCTGCAAAGCCCGGTAGTGTCATGACATGGTACTGGTAGTTATTGCCCATAGCCTCGATGGTCTCATCCCAAACGGAGCCGTCACAGGTGAGGCCAGGAATCATAATTACAGGCTGACCTTTACCGATGACTCTGGTCTTAATACCTGGTGCTACTTCGCCATAAGACAGATGATTACTTATGGCAAACAAGATGCTGATAAGCGTGAGAATGCTAAATTTTAAGATGCGTTGTTTCATGATATTTTGATTTTTTGTTTGATCAAACTTACGCTGAGCGCTTCGCATCAAGTGGAGGTTTTAAGGGAACGGAAGAAATTCCTCGGGAGCGGAAGGCCTCGTTTTACTCGGCAGTTATTGATGAATTAGCTGATTAGTGCGGTTTTTGGTCAGATTTCTAGACCACTGATATATATCCTAAACAAATATTTACTTAATAATTTGATTACCTAAACAAATGTTTTGTATACTTGTGTTTAGGAAATAAGGATTTCGAATTATGAATCAGACACTAGGAGCCCTCGAAGAATTGATTCTCTTGCTCGTTTTAAGAGAAAGAGAGTCATATGGAGCAGAGTTAGTCAAGCTATACGCAGAGCACACTAACAAGTCGATCACTTTGCCAGCGGTGGTGATGGTACTGAAGCGGCTGGAGAAAAAGAAGATGTTGAAATCCTACACCGGAGACCCTTCTGCCCAGCGAGGAGGAAGAAGAAAAGTAATGTATGAAGCCACCGAACTTGGTTATCATAGTGCCGAAGAAGCGGTCAAAACCAAAACCCAAATCTGGGATATGGTGCCCAAAATGTCTTGATGGAAAACAACAAGCTCATAGCACCTCCAAAGTTTGCTGAATGGTTAGTGAAGCTATTTTGTCGGAAGGACTATGCAGAAGAGGTACTGGGCGATGTACACGAAGTGTACTGCTGGCGAGTAGAAGAGAGGGGTAAAACGGTCGCCAATCTCCGATATTTTTTAGATGCATTTTCGGCCATGCGGTTGATGAGAATACACAACAAAACAACGGTCAAACTTAATTTTTTAGCAATGATTTCTTTAAAGGTCACACTACGCACATTTATGCGTAACAAATCTCAAACGGTCACCAACCTATTTGGTCTTGCCTGTGGGTTCATGGTTTTTCTAGCCATTTTTCAGTACGTCTCATTCGAGAAGAATTACGACACATTTATTCCAGAACACGAGAATCTATTTCGTGTTAATAGCACGCTTTTACGCGATACACTCTTGGTCTTTGAGAATGCCGAGGCGGTTCCTGCCGTGGGCCGAAATGCCTATGAGTTAATTCCTCAGGTTGAAGGTTACTTTAAACTCTTCAATTCTGGTAGTGAGAACAATTGCGTTATCAGCCTGGATGATCGAGGGAAAAACTCCTTCAATGAGTCTGGTGTCATGCATGCTACAGCGAATGCTCCAAAGATACTTGGCTTAAATATGATAGAAGGTGATGCCGAATTCGTTTTAGACCAGCCTTTTGAGATAATCATATCAAAGTCATTCCAACAAAAGTATTTCCAGGGAGCATCTGCGGTTGGCAAAACGATCATTTTCGATGATGATGATGAAAATCACGAGGTGCTTACTGTCAGTGGTGTGTTTGAGGATTTTCCCGGAGACTCTCATCTAGCCTTTGATATGCTCATTTCATTCGAAACACTTTTTACCCGAGAGGTGAAGAGAGACCTGACGGCAAGGTTTCGCTATGATGAAGATTGGGAAGGTGCTCATGACTTTCTAACCTATTTAAAACTGACGCCTGATGCGGACCATGAATCAATTACTACGGTACTTGAAGAAAATATTAACGCGCCAATAACCTACCCAGGATACGCTTATCAGTTGAGTTTAATGCCAGTGGCTAGCATCCACACTTCTGCCGCTATCAGGGAAGAGGTTAAAGCTGTAGCTGATGTTCAAAAACTGAATACCCTGCTGATTTTGGGTGTTTTCGTACTGGTACTGGCTTGGGTTAACTTCATTAACCTGACTACGGCTACCGCCTTGGGTCGTGCTAAAGAGACTGGTATGCGAAAGGTGCTAGGTGGAACAAGAAAACAGCTGGTATGGCAGTTTTTGTTTGAGTCGGTTCTAACCGGTTTCATTGCCTTTGCCATTGGTATTCTATTCTTCAGCCTGAGCTTCACTTACTTCAATGAGTTTTTACCCGTAGCTGAAAAGTGGTATCTCTTTAATGATGTAAAGAATATACTCCTGATCGGTGGAATCATTCTTACATCAGGTTTGGTGGCTGGTATCTATCCGGCTTTCGTCTTGTCAGGTTTTAAACCTGCAACGGTACTCAAAGGCGTTTTTAAAACTTCAGGAAGTGGACTGTTGGTAAGAAAAGGGCTAGTGATTTTACAGGCGGGCATATCAATATTCCTGATTACCGGATTACTGGCCATTGTGAAGCAAGTGGACTTTATGATGAACAACGATCTGGGCATGGAGCCAGAGCAGGTTTTGGTCATTGCAAAACCAGGTAACCTTAATATGATTGCCGATGAGGATAGAGATCATAAAAACCTATTCAAATCATTATTGAGCTCAAAATCTTTTGTAAAAGACTATGCCGTCACTGATGCCTTACCGGGCAGTGTGCTCCGAAAAGGAAAGGACATCAACTTGACGGAGGTTGAAGAGAACGAAATTGAGGCCCGAGCCATTTATGTGGAGTATGACTACTTCAAGTTGCTCGATATACCATTTATAGCCGGTCGTGACTTTAGAAATACTATTGTGGACGAAAAATCTGTGGTACTGAATGAATCTGCGGTAAAGGCATTGGGCTTTAGTAATCCTGAGGAAGTGGTTAACCAAAGGTTATATGAAGGAGATGAGTGGGTGAATGTTATCGGTGTTATTTCAGATTATCATCACACAAGTTTGAAAAGCGAGGTGGTGCCAATGATTGTTGGAACACGCAGTTGGGGCTTGGACTATCACTTGGTTAAAATCGATGGTGGTTCCATTCAAAAGAGTCTGGCCGAAGTGGAAGAGGCCTTTAATACGGTGTTCCCTGGAAATCCTTTTGACTACTATTTTCTGGACGATCACTTCGAACAAAACTATCAAGATGAGCAGCGTTTCGGCCGATCGTTTGGCTTCTTCGCCCTGATCGCGATACTGATCGCCAGTATTGGTCTCTATAGTCTATCGTCTTTCATTACGTTGTCTCGAAGCAAGGAAATTGGTATTCGAAAAGTGTTGGGTGCAAAAGCATCCAGTATTGTGAATCATTTGAACAGAGATTTTCTAGTGTTGATTTTACTGGCAGCCGTGGTGACCACACCACTATCGTTATGGGCTGTAGAAGGCTGGCTGGAATCCTTTCCGTATCGAATAAGTCTCGGGGTTTTGTTTTTTGTACTTCCCGGTTTGATCATTCTATTGGTTAGCCTGGTGAGTGTGAGTCTCAAGACGGTAGCCGCATCAAGGGTGAATCCGATTAACCTTTTACATAGGGAATAATGATGGAAGGCAAAAGACCTAAATCCCCTCCTAGGTTAGCTACTTGGTTGCTCGGCAAATTTTGTCGGAAAGAATATCTGAATGAAGTTCAGGGAGATCTTTTGGAGGTATTTGAATGGAGGGTCCAGAAGAGGGGAGTGCTGTTTGCTCAAATCTGGTATTTGGCTGATGTGATAAGTGCTTTGCGCCTGTTCAAGCCTACAAAATCAAAGCCCAGCGCCTTTAATGGCTTATTATTGAGCTTTGTCAAAAGTTCCTTCAGAAACTTTAGAAGACATTGGTCCTACAGTCTGTTGAACTTATTGGGACTTTCTTCCGGAATAGCCATTGCCTTATTGATTATGCAGCACGTTTCCGATGAGTTGGACTATGATCAGTTCAGCCAGGCAGAAACAATGTATCGGGTAGAGAATAACTACATCAGGTTTGGGCAGACGATTTATGAAAGTGCCATGACATTCTCAGGTGTAGCACCTGCTATGATCAAGGAGCTTCCCGAAGTGGAAATGGCTGCCAGATTATATAATATCTCCGAAGATCGGGGTGGTGCGAATATTATTACCAGCCTGGAAAACCCATCGATCAACTATCAAGAACCGGCCTCCTATTTTGCTGATCGTGAGATTGTCGATCTCTTTGATATTTCTGTGGTCTCTGGTGTTAATGGTTTGACTGAACCCAATACAGCTTTGATCACAGAAGAATATGCAGAGAAGTTCTTTGGAAGTTCGGCAGGAGCTTTGGGTCAGACGATTCGCTTCAGCAACGTTCTTTTTTCTAAGGACCTAAAAGTCGTTGGCATTATAAGAGTACCCGATTTCAATATGCAGGTAAGCCTTAAAGTGCTGATCTCCTATGCCACATTGTATACACTGGAGGGAGGAGAAGACGATTATAGTAACAACTGGGGAAACTACTCTTTTCTAACCTATGTGAAATTAAGATCGGATGCCGACCCAAGGGTAATCGAGGAAAAAATGTCCTCAATTACACTTAAGTACAAACAGGGCTACACCGAAAAGGATGAAAATGGTGAATACCTAAGGGTTAACTCATATTTTCTTACTCCTGTAAAGGACGTTCATCTGAATTCAACCTATCAGAATGAAGTTGGACGGGTGGGGGACAGCACCGCGATACAAATGCTGATCATTATTACGGTTTTCATACTGATCATTGCATGGGTGAATTATATAAACCTGTCCACCGCCCGATCATTAGACAGGGCCAAAGAAGTGGGGCTTAGAAAAGTACTTGGCGCTAAAATGAATGAGCTCATTGGCCAATTCTTTACCGAGGCCTTTTTGTTAAATCTAATGGCCTTATTAATTGCCTTAGGGTCCGTTTTACTATTACAATCTTCCTACAATAACTTCATTGAAAAGGAGTTGAGCTTAGGCGCTATCGATTGGAGTAAATATGGAGGTATCGCAGCGATTATTTTTTGTGTAGGCATGCTGCTTTCTGGCTTGTATCCGGCCATAATCATTGCTCGCTATAAAACCTTAGATGCTTTCAAAAAGAAGTTGAGCGTAACAACATCAGGCGTCAGCTTGAGGCAAGCCCTGGTTGTTTTTCAACTATTGATTACTTCTGTACTAATTATAGGTACTTATACGATCAAGGAGCAGATCGACTTTATGAAAAGTAGAACGCTGGGTTTCGACAAAGAACAAATCCTAATTCTCAAAAATCCGACCATAAGAAATGGAAGTAGCCTGGAAGAGCGGGTTGGAGACATTCGACTCTTCAAAGAAAGGGTAGCGGCCATACCTGGGGTTGGTTCGGTGGGTACTACCACTGAAATACCAGGGAGTGGGATATTAAGAGGTATTGCCATATCCACTGTCTCTGAGAGTGAAGCACATATGCATGCTATTGAACGCGTTTTGGTTGACAATCACTTTCTGGATATTCTGAATGTCAACTTTGTTGCAGGCTCAAATTTTGATCCCCAGAGAGCTTATAGTACTACTCCTATTGTTCTGAATGTTTCTGCTGCCAAGGAGCTTGGTTTTCTGGATCCAAAGGAAGCGATCGGTAAAACGATTTATGAATTTACCCGGGAGCCCAGAGAGATTGTCGGCATTATTGAAGACTATCATCATGAGTCTCTGAATAGACCGAAAGACCCCATGTATTTTGTGAGAAGCGAAGCCTTTGATTCATACTATGCCTTAGGTCTAAGTTCAGATCAAGTGCAGAAAGTAGTTAAATCTGTAGAGCAGGTATTTGGCGAAGTATTTCCGGGCAATCCACCTGAGTATTTCTTTCTTGACAGCCATTTTGATGGTCAGTACAGGTCTGATGAGCTTAACTCCAAAGTGTTTACAGTTTTTGCATTGTTGGCCATTACTGTGGCATGTCTTGGACTCTACGGACTTTCTTCCTTTGCCACTTCGCAAAGGGCAAAAGAGATGGGAATAAGGAAGGTTCTGGGTGCGAGAGTATTTACAATTTTTTCTCTGTTGACCAGAGAGATATTGACCCTTGCGCTTTTGGGCTTTGTGCTTGCAGTACCATTGGCGTACTATGGGATTAACCGTTGGCTAAATAGTTTTGCTTTCCATATCGATATTTCGAGCTTCCTGTTCTTCATTCCCATGATCTTGGTCTTGGGTGTGGCCTTGCTTGCGGTGAGTCAAAAGATCATAAAAACCGCGGTAACCAATCCGGTTGAGTCATTGCGATATGAATGACGCTTACGGTTGAATTCTTATTCGAATTTCTTAACCGGTATACTGATTCTCTCAACCAACATTCCTAATTTCAGGGAATGAATTACGCTTCCAAACCTCTTGCTGAACGCATCAGACCACAGACCTTGGATGACCTGATTGGTCAGGAGCATTTGGTGGGTAAGAATGGGGTTTTGAGAAGGGCCATTGAGTCTGGGAGCATTCCTTCAATGATTCTTTGGGGACCTCCTGGTGTAGGTAAAACGACCATTGCCAACATCATCGCAAATGCAGTGAAAGCGCCATTTTTCACCTTGAGTGCGATTAGTTCAGGAGTGAAGGAAGTCAGAGAGGTAATTCAAAGGGCTAAGTTCCAGACCAACACCATTCTCTTTATTGACGAGATCCATCGGTTTACCAAGTCTCAACAAGATGCACTCCTAGGTGCGGTGGAGAAGGGAGACATTACCTTGATAGGTGCCACCACCGAGAACCCTTCGTTCGAGGTGAATTCTGCATTGCTCTCTCGGTCTCAGGTATACACGCTTAAAGCCCTTTCGAAAGAGGATTTGGAACGCTTGGTTCAACTCGCTCTTGAGAAAGATGAAATCCTCAGTAAAAAGAAGGTTGAGCTCAAAGAGACTCAAGCCTTGTTCAGTATTTCGGGAGGTGATGCTCGGAAATTACTCAACCTACTCGACCTGGTTGTTGAAAACCTGGGTGGGGAGAAGGTAACCGTGACGGATGATAAGGTCCTCGAGATTGCACAACAGCGTGTGGCGATCTATGATAAATCTGGAGATCAGCATTATGACATTATCTCGGCCTTTATCAAGTCCATTAGAGGAAGTGATCCGAATGCTGCGGTTTACTATCTGGCGCGGATGATAGAAGGGGGAGAAGACATTAAGTTCATCGCCAGAAGATTGGTGATTTTGGCTTCCGAAGATATTGGCAATGCAAACCCCACTGCTTTGGTTATTGCGACCAATGCTTTCCAAGCCGTGAATTTAATCGGCTATCCTGAAGGTCGAATTATACTTTCTCAGGCAGTCACTTATTTGGCCTCTTCACCTAAAAGCAACGCTGCGTATATGGCGATTAACCAGGCGCAAAGCATTGTCCGAAAAACGGGCGATCTATCCGTACCGATGCCGATCAGAAATGCACCGACTAAATTAATGAAGGAAGAGGGCTATGGTAAAGGCTATAAGTACGCACACGATTTTCCAGGGAATTTTGTAGATCAGGAGTTTCTGCCTGACGAAATCAAGGGTACTAAGCTTTACGATCCAGGGAAGAATGCGCGTGAAGAAGAAATGCGTAAGCGCCTCAAGGTGATGTGGAAAGAGAAGTATGGGTATTAGAGTACTGCGTATCTAGTATTGAGTAGTTAGACTTTTGGTCAGTGTTTCTTTAAGTAGGCTATTTCAAGATTTTGTGAACAACTAATCTATCTCCAACTACCATCTGCACTAAGTATATTCCCTTTTTAAGTTGAGCTGTGTTGATCTCGAACACTTGATCTCCGGGTGGAAGAATTCTGTCGGGCACTTTCTGATGAGCCTGACCATCCATACCTACTAGTTGTAGGTTAAAGTTGACGGTTTGTGTGTTACTGAAAGTGATTGTGAGCAAGTCTGATGTCGGATTTGGATAAGCCTTGAATCCGATTTCCTCAATGAATGGATCGTCAATTGAAGTAATAATGTCGGGTGTCAAGTCCGCTCTGATGATCAGGAACCGTTTTTGGTTGCTTGAAACAGTTTCTGGAGAGGTACTTCTATCGATAGTCCAGGTAATGCTTTGTGCATTAAGAACATCCAGGCGCGATAAAGCTGTCGTATCAACAAGGGTAAGTTTTAGCTCATTAGACCCATTCAAAAAGTCAGAGGTAGCAACTGAAAGTGTATTGTTGTTTTTTGCCAAAGTGTCACCGTTCAAAAGCCACCATGTTTTCAAAGTATTCGGTGTTGGCTCCAGGGTGGATACATCAAAGTTGTTTTGACTATTCAGACCGTTCTGAGATTCAGGTGTGAAGTCATCGTAGTTGATAGTCAGTTCGCTGAATGTATTTATAAATGTCTGGTTGCAAACAGCACAAAAAGGGACCCCTAAAAATTGCATTTTACAATTCTGGTGAGGTTTTTTCCAGGTAGCATCTCCGCTATGAGAATAAATACCAATATCGAAATCACCCATCCAATTTGCCCATTTGACTTGAAGAGGATTGGTCTCCTGTGTCATGTTAGCGGTTTCCCTGGCAAATTGTGATCCTGCCCAGTATTCGTCTGACAGTCCTGCCATGGAGTGGCCAATTTCATGTATAGCGATTTCACCGGCTGAAGCATTGGTTGAGGAAGTGGCTAGCCAACCACCGCTGCCGCCATACTTGTCATCATTAACCAAAACGAAGGCCTGGTCATATTGAGGGAAATTATCGGCTAAGACTGACGCTACAACACCGTTTTTGGTGGGAACCAACAGTCGGTCGATGTCAGCAAAGTTATATGTGCTTCCAAAATAGTTGTCTATTAGATTACTTGGGTCTCTGGCGGCCCCTCTTTCATTAGATGGAACTTTGATTGCTATTACATTAAAATGGTTGCTGTATTCTTTAAATGGTGTAGCATCGAAAAGTTGGGCAGTGATATTGTTAATGTCAGTAATGTACTTATCCAAATCTTCCGCTAAATACCCATCACCAAGGAACACAAGATTAATTCTGTTTTCACCGGGGCCATTATAGATCAGCGTATCAGTAGGAAATGTTTGCCCAAAACTGATTGAACAACTCACAATTAATGCCGCTATTATCAATCTTAATCTCATTGTTCGTCAAGTTTTAGGGTTGTAATAAGCTCATTGGTATTATGCGAAATGGAGATGTTGTCCATTCTGCTAGAGTAGTTAACCCTTAAAACCACTGAGGACTTGTCAAGCTCCACCTGTTGTCTGGAGAAGGTGCCATTCTCAGAAGGTACTTCTACAACTTTATTCAATGGGTTTTCAATGGCAACCTCTAACAAGGAGTTTCCTTTTCTGTCATTAAAACTGACCTTAAAGAATTCAGAAAGACTTAGCTCCGATGGCATCGGTCTTTTAATCTTGCCATCTACTAACTTTTGATTTAAGATTTTGAAAGAGATTGAATCGTCAGACTTAGTAGCTTCTAAAGTCAAGAACAGAATTTCATCCTTGATATCAGCTCTCTGATTTGAATCGTTCCTAAGGTTTGAAATCGGACTACAGGCATATACACAAGTTAGAAGGAAACAAAGGTAGAATGTATGCCTCTTCATATGTGTAGGTTAAATGTTGATAAAGTACTAATGGAAGATAAGCCAAAGTACTTGATTAATAAACTATAAATCCTTTTTAAGATACACCTTCATGGTTTCAGCACCACCTTTTTGCGTCCAGATCATTTGATCGTTTGCGAAGGAAACTTCCCATTTGACGTTGGTCTTGCCATCTTGGGTCATAATGCTTAGTGATGGAGAGTGGGAACCAATATGCCAAATGCCCATCTCTGTTCTTTCATTGTTTTCATCGAACTTTCGATATTCTCTGTCCCATCGGAAAAGGTAGGCACCGGGTCGCATCGAGTATTCGGATTTGACCACACCTGTTTCAGGGTCGAGGCCTTCAGCTTTTTCAATGCTCCACCTCCCCACGATTTTGTCCCATGGGGCCAGTGGCTTATAAGTGGCTCTCTTTAAGGTCACTTTTACACCTGTACCGTCTTCTACCCTCTGCCAAGTCATGCCATCATTGCTTAGGTTGATCTTGAAGGCTCCGTATTCATCGGCTTTTCCCTCAGTGGCTTGTATAAGCTCTTTCGTATCCTGGTCGTAGTTATAACTGCCATAGAAGTTTTGCAGCCATCCATTGCCGGAAGAGAGTGTGCCATCGGGAAGAAATTCAAACCATTTGGCCGTAGGCGTGAGTGTCTCTTCGCCTACTATGACCTCGGTGACTTCCCAAAGTCCCACCAAGGGAGAGGGTTCAAGGCTATAATTTCCTGTCTTCTGATTGGCAATATCAGAATAGCTTTGGGCAGAAAGGGGGACGATCGATAAGATTAAGACAAAATTCAATACAGAACTGAAGCACTTCATAACATAAAACTAATCACCTAGTTCAACTAAGCCATATTAGCCGGCAAAAATTATTTATCTTCAACTCCCCTAATGATTAGCATTATGAAGAAAATCGTACCTGGCCTATTGGTAGCCTTATTTTTTGCGGGTTGTCAGTCACAAGAAACTACCGAGATTCCTGAAGTCACCATTGATACACTTACCATAGATAGGCATATGTCCATCTTGGCATCAGATGAGTTTTTAGGTAGAAAGCCTTTTACTGAAGGTGAGGAAAAGACAATCTATTATCTGGAGTCAGAGTTGAAAACGATGGGAGTCAAGCCTGGTAATGGTGATAGCTATTTTCAAGAAGTGCCATTGGTTGAGATTACCGGAACCCAATCTGAGGTAATGACTGTCAAAGGAAATGGGAAAACGCTAGAGTTTGAAACCGGCAATTCCGTGGTGGTGTATACCGAGCGTGTCGAAGAGAAAGTTTCCATTGAAAACTCGGAGTTGGTGTATGCAGGTTTCGGAATTGTTGCACCAGAATATGGGTGGAATGACTATGAGGGGCTTGACGTAAAGGGCAAAACGGTAGTTGTCTTAGTGAATGATCCGGGTTTTGGTTCTGGAGATAGCACGTTGTTCAAAGGAGATCAAATGACTTATTATGGCAGGTGGACTTATAAGTATGAGGAGGCCGCCAGACAGGGAGCTGCGGGTGTGCTGATCGTTCATGAGACCGTTCCGGCTGGTTACCCATGGTTGGTGGTTGAGAGTTCCTGGACAGGGGCTAAACTTAATCTTGATGATGCAAACCCGCCTTATAAATGCGCTATTCAGGGTTGGATTACTAGAAATACTGCTGTCTCACTTTTTAGAGAAGCCGGAATTAAAGATTATTCAGACCTGGCAAAAAGCAAGGATTTTAAACCCGTTTCTATGGGTTTGACAGCAAGTGTGGGAGTTGAAAATGCCATCAAAAAGGATATGTCCAGAAATGTAGTGGGAATGATCGAAGGGACTGAAAGACCTGATGAATACATTATCTATTCTGCACATTGGGATCACCTGGGTGTGGGAGCCCCTATAGATGGTGATTCCATTTACAATGGAGCACACGATAATGCCACGGGGGTTACAGGAATGTTGGGTATTGCTGAGGCATTCGCTAAACTAGAAACTAAACCTGAGCGATCGGTGGTATTCCTATTTGTCACGGCTGAAGAGCAGGGTTTGCTGGGTTCTGCTTACTATGGTCAAAACCCAATTTTCCCACCAAACCAGACGGTTGCCAATATTAACATGGACGGGCTTCCAGCATATGGAGAGATGAAAGACCTGACAATTACGGGTTATGGTCAATCGGAACTCGATAAGTATGCTACCGCTGAGGCCGAAAAACAGGGAAGGTATGTGATACCGGATCCAGACCCAGGAAAAGGTTACTTCTTCAGATCAGATCATTTCAATTTTGCCAAGGTTGGGATTCCAGCACTGTACGCCTCTGGTTCCTATGAATCCATGGAAAAGGGAGTTGAGTTTACTGACCAGAAAACCCAAGAGTACTTGGCCATTAGGTATCACCAACCACAGGATAATTACTTACCTGATGAATGGGACTTGAAGGGCATTGCTCAGGATGCTAAGCTCTTGTTCAATGTAGGCTACCGCATTGCCAATGAGACCTATTTTCCACAATGGAATGAGGGCTCAGAGTTCAAAGCTAAGCGTGATGCTGATATGAGTCTAAGGAAGCGTTAAGTCAAAAGAGTTATTTGATTTTGACCACTACGGACATATCCTTTTTGGCATCTTCATCCTTAAACGGATAAACGATCCAGCGAATCGTGTTGTCGTCTTTCCGCTCGTACTCCTCATTCGAGAATGATTTGATCTTTTTCGCAAAAGCTATTTCACTAGCGAAATACAAGTCACCGAACATCATCTTCATCATGCCCATATCAATTTCTTCGTCACCTGCTCCTTGATTTAAGCCTTCTTCAAAGGACTCAAGGATTCGATTAATACCCGTTCTGGTGATCGTTTTCTTGTTCATGCTGTAAAACTCGAACATCTCAATTTCAGATTTTGTGGAGTCGGCTAGATAGGTGCTCATACCTTCATTGAGTGCATCTATATCGGCAAAATCAAATCCCACAGTAACTGTAAAGTTTTCATCGTCAAATTCAGTTCTGACATTGCTGACACCATCAATAGCTTCTAGTTTCGCGACCATTTTGTTCTCGTCCATGTTCATGTCGCTCATCATTTTTTCGGAAGAGATGTCTTCACCGCTCATTTCGGCCAGGGCTTTCAACTGATTCATGTCTACCGAGAAGGTATATTCACCACTACCATTGGCATTGAAGAATACTCTTTCAATGAAATTGATGCAAGAAGTTGCGCTGATGCAGACAAATAGAATTAGGAATGTGGTTAGAAGTTTTTTCATGGTTGAATTTTGGTTGTGACTGAATATAAAAATTAAACTTCAAAGATCACTTCTTCATTTGGAACTCTGAAGCGTTCGGAGTATACACCTTCTTTCAATCCAGGGCCGCAACCGATGACCATATTGATTTCGGCTTTTCTGGGGAGGCCCAAGAATTTCTTTATGCGTTTGGCGTCCATGCCTTCCATAGGACATGTATTGTATCCTTCGGCCTGCATACTCATCATAAAATTTTGAGATGCTAGTCCGGCACTTTTGTGTACTGAGATTCTGATATCAGCACGGTTACCGTGTCTGACCATCGGTCGCTTGAGGCCTACAAAAAAGTAGATGAGTTTTTTAATCACGCCCCAAAGATCCAGCGGATCGGAGTAATAATATTTGGGAATAAGGTTTTTGTAATAGCCAATGGCTCTCTTAGCACCCTTGTCTTCTTTTCCGGCATAGACCGCTTCAATTTCTTTGAGCAAGACCCGTTGTCGCTTCCTCCATAAATCTCGTCTCGTAACCACTACCACTAGTTCTCTGGCTGTCTTGGCCGCCTTTTGATTCATACACATCCAGGCCACTTGTTTTAATGCATCTGGTGATTTGATACGATAGAATTCCCAGAGCTGCATATTGCTGCTATTCGGTGCAAGCACAGCCCTTTCTATACTTCGCTTTACCGCTTCATGATCAAAAGATGCTTCAGCATCGTAAATTCTAACGGATCGCCTTTCTTGTACAAGTTGATCGAAAATGACAGCTGATTCTTTCATATCAATAAATGGCTGGTATTAAAGTCTGCGATAGGATGACAAGCAATATGATGGCAATGATATTCAAAAGAATTCCGGCCCTCATCATGTCTTTGATTCGAATCATTCCACTGGAGAAAACAATGGCATTAGGTGGTGTAGATATTGGCATCATAAAGGCATAACTCGCAGCCAAAGTTACGGGCATGGTCAGATACATCGGGTTAACGTTGAGGCTGACAGATATGCCAATCACCACGGGTACAAAAATGACCGTGAGGGCTACATTACTCATCAGTTCGGTCATGAAAAGCATGAATGCAGTTAGGCCCGCAATCAATAAGATAGGAGAGATATCACCATTACCAGCGATAGTTTCGCCCACTACTTGAACAATATTGGATTTCTCCATGGCCTTGGCTAAGGTTAGTCCTCCTCCAAATAATAAGAGGATTCCCCAGGGCAACTTCGATGTATATTCCCACTCTAAAAGGAACTTGGTCTTCTTGATCTCAAGGGGCGTAATAAACATGAGTATACCCCCTGCAATAGCAATGATGGAGTCGTTCAACAAGTTGGTGTCGAACCAATTGTTAATGCTCCCACGCAGAATCCAGGCAAGGGCTGTCGCGACAAAGATGACCGCAACCCTCTTTTCTGCTTTGCTGATTTCTCCTAGTTCAGCAAGCTGGTCTTCGATGACTTGTGCAGAGTCAGATAGCTTGGCAATACCACTAGGGTAAAGGACTTTGGTAATGAGGAAGTAAGTTATGCCAAGCATGATGAGGCATATGGGCAAACCTACACTGAGATACTTGGCAAATGTCACCTCAGTATTGAGCATGTCGCTCATAAAACCCACCCATGCTACATTCGGGGGCGTTCCTATAATGGTAGCCGTACCTCCTATGTTCGCTGAGTAGGCGATGCCCAACATTAAGGATAGTGCAAAGCGTTTCTTTCCTTTTTCTGAGGCCTGATCGATTCCGAGTAAATTGATGATGGAAAGTCCTATAGGTAACATCATCACTGTGGTCGCAGTATTGCTGATCCACATGGAAATGAAGGCAGTGGTTAGCATGAAGCCCAAAATGATGCCATTCGGATTGGTGCCCGTGAGCCTAATCAGATTTAATGCAATTCGCTTATGGAGGTTATGTCGTTCCATCGCCAAGCCCAGCATAAAGCCTCCCATGAATAAGAAGATGATCTTATTGGCATAAGGTGCCGTTGCTTCATCAACAGTGAAGATTCCGGTCAACGGGAAGAGGACAATTGGGAGTAGAGCCGTTACAGCAATAGGTGCGGCTTCTGTGATCCACCAGACCACCATCCAGGCCGCTACGGCTATAACTTTCCAGGCCTCAGGGCTCAATGATGATGAGGGACTCCAAAGCGTTAATAATGCAAAAAGAGCAGGTCCTGCAACCAGACCAAAGATTTTTGCACCATGAAATTCGGGTTGTTTCAAAATTGCACCGATTAAAATGATTGCATGAAACCAAAAGTACAGCTCTTAACCGTCCGAACTTTTGCTTAATGACAAAAGATAAAGGAATGAATAGAATTATCATATACCACCTATCTAAATGACTGATGGTGGATTATATGTTTTCGTAAGATAAGGTAATTAGGCCAGTTAAAATTGACTGTCAAATGCCTATTTCAGGTAGTCAATAAATAGAAAGAGCCCCGACAAATCGGGGCCCTCTCATCTTCAACCTTAAAATACTAAAAACTAACTAACTATGTTTAAATCGCTCTCTTGTAGAATTTAATTCTGATCTTACTTCACTTATCTCTCTCTTTTAGAATTAACTTCTGCAATATAGACGCTGGCTTGTGCGAAATAGTTTCAATTGATCAAGCATTTTTTTAGTTAAAAAGCGTTAAACGGAGCACCGTCAATTTTATGGGTGCGTCTTCCAGATTAAAGGATGTTTCTTGAAGTACATTCTCTTTGGTCGAGCCATTTTATATTCTATTTTTGCGTCAAAATTAAACCCACTGCGATGAGCGTTTTAGTGAATAATGATTCGAAAGTGATTGTGCAAGGATTTACCGGTTCTGAGGGTACATTTCATGCTGGTCAAATGATTGAATATGGCACCAATGTAGTTGGAGGTGTTACACCTGGAAAAGGAGGACAGACGCATTTAGATAAACCGGTTTTTAACACTGTGGAAGATGCAGTGAATGAGACAGGTGCTAATGTTTCTATCATCTTCGTTCCCCCTGCGTTTGCAGCGGATGCGATTATGGAGGCGGCAGATGCTGGGATTAAAGTAATCATCGCAATCACTGAAGGTATTCCAGTGAAAGATATGGTTTATGCCAAGGAATACATCAAAGGAAAAGATGTTACACTTGTTGGACCTAACTGTCCTGGTGTTATTACTCCGGGTGAAGCGAAAGTGGGTATCATGCCTGGTTTTGTTTTCAAGAAAGGAAGAGTAGGGTTGGTTTCTAAATCAGGTACTTTGACTTATGAGGCAGCGGATCAATTGGCTAAGGCTGGTCTGGGTATTTCTACTGCCATCGGTATCGGTGGTGATCCAATTATTGGAACTCCTACCAAGAATGCAGTTGAATTGTTGATGGAAGACCCGGAAACAGATGCAATTGTAATGATTGGTGAGATTGGTGGGAACTATGAAGCTTTAGCAGCTGAGTATATTCAGAGCACAGGTAACAAAAAACCTGTGGTAGGATTTATTGCTGGGCAGACAGCGCCTCCAGGTAGAAGAATGGGACATGCTGGTGCCATTATCGGTGGAGCAGAAGATACCGCAGAAGCTAAAATGAGAATTATGGCTGAATGTGGAATTCACGTTGCTAAGTCACCAGCTGACATTGGAGAAACAATGGCGAAAGTCTTGAATGGATAAGAATTAGTATAATCATGAAAAAGCCTCCCGATTGATTCGGGAGGCTTTTTTTATGCACTTAGAATAATAGTATCAAGCAAATTACGATCAGCAGCAGTAATAACTCAAACTGCCGTGACACGTGCTGAACTGCTTTAGAAAAAAAGTTCATGACTATTTGGTTTTGGTTGTTGGTTAATCAATTAAACAAGTGCGTGCGTGTTTGATTGGCCAATGTGTAAGAGGAGGGGTCACCATACGTGACCCCGAATCCAAGAGACTCAACTAAATCAGACTACTATTGAATCTTTACTGACTATATCAAAGTTGATGTTTTAAGCAGGGGAGGACAATACCTAGTTTTGGGTATTTTTAAAATAGCACCATGAATTGAGTCCATAAAAAAAGTCGAATACAACAATTGTTGCATTCGACTTTGACAAGTTCTTGTTAATAAAATGCCTATTTAGCGTAGTTTACGGCCCGCATTTCACGAATTACAGTGACCTTGATTTGGCCAGGGTACTGCATCTCTTTTTCTATCTTCTGAGAGATGTCGAAAGACAATTGACCCGCCAGAGTGTCAGTCACGGACTCGGCATCTACCATCACCCTAAGCTCTCTACCTGCCTGGATCGCGTAGCATTTGTTCACCCCTTCAAACCCAAGGGCAAGTGCCTCAAGGTCTTTCAATCGCTTGATGTAAGATTCCATAACCTCTCTTCTGGCACCAGGTCTGGCACCTGAAATAGCATCACAAGCTTGAACCAATGGGGATATCATCGAAGTCATTTCAACCTCATCATGGTGTGCGCCAATGGCGTTACATACGGCAGGGTGTTCCTTGTATTTTTTGGCCAGTTCCATACCGAGAATTGCGTGAGGTAACTCTGGCTCCTCAGGCCATACCTTTCCAATATCATGAAGAAGGCCTGCGCGTTTTGCGCGTTTAGTGTTTAGCCCAAGCTCTGAAGCCATGGTGGCACATAGGTTGGCAACTTCTCTTGAGTGCTGTAACAGATTTTGACCATATGACGATCTAAATCGCATACGACCCACCATCTTAATCAATTCTGGATGAAGGCCATGAATCCCCAAATCGATCACGGTTCTTTCTCCAATTTCAGAGATTTCCTCCTCTATATTTTTTGTGGTCTTTGAAACTACTTCTTCAATTCGCGCAGGGTGAATTCTACCATCAGTCACCAATCTGTGAAGAGACAGTCTTGCAATCTCGCGCCTTACCGGATCAAAGCCTGAAATGATAATGGCCTCAGGTGTGTCATCGACAATAATCTCGACTCCTGTTGCAGCTTCCAGCGCCCGAATGTTTCTTCCTTCACGACCAATGATTTTTCCTTTGATGTCATCACTTTCGATATTAAAAATAGACACACAGTTTTCAATGGCATGTTCAGTCGCTGTCCTCTGGATCGACTCGATCACAATCTTCTTGGCTTCTTTAGCCCCGGAAAGTTTGGCTTCATCAATGATGTCTTTGACTAGGGCAGAAGCTTTAGATTCTGCTTCGTCTTTGAGCGTTTCAATAAGTTGTTCTCGGGCTTCATCAGCGGAAAGGTTGGCTACTTTTTCTAAAGCTTTCACCTTAGCTTCAACCTTGTTTTCCAACTCTTCTTTACGCTTCTTGACAATCTCCAACTGAGCTTCTACATTCTCTTTCATGCTGTCAAGCTCAGCTTCCTTGCGGCTAATGTTTTCCTGTAAACTAGAGATCTTAGATTCTCTTTGCTTCAGCTTATTCTCATTAGAGATGATTTGATTCTTCTTGCGATTGGCTTCTTCTTCGAAGTCGGCCTTGATTTTTATGTATTTCTCACGGGCTTCTAGAATCTTGTCCTTTTTGATGCTCTCAGCTGTAATCTCAGCTTCCTTGACAAGTAATTTGCTCTTTTCCTCTATTTCTAAGAGGGCCTTTTTGTTTGCTTTTTGCAAAGCTATTCGCCCTAAAAAAATTCCTAGTGCCAATGCTCCAATGGCTACTAGTATAATAGTAAGTATATCTCCCATAGGTATTTATAATCTATACAGGAGAAGAAATGTAGAGTTGAAATTGAGCTTAAGAGATAGCGTCTTTGATCATTTGGTTCAACGATTGAATCTTGTCTTCTGTAGTGCTATCGATTGCACCTGAGGACTCTTCACTTTTTAATTTGGCAACCATACAATCAAAAGCGACCATGGCTAACAAATCTTCTTTATCGTCAATACCGAACTTTTCTCGGTAGGATTTTAACTGATCATTAATGTATTTACCAGCAGTACGTACCCTTTCCTCTTCGTCCGGTTTCACCTTCATTGGGTACTCACGGTCTCCTATTTTTAATCTTACTGATAGAAGATCCATCTATTTTATGTGGCTTAGCTCAGATGCGAAATGCATCTGTCTATCTCTTTAATATACTCGTTTAACTTAAGTTTCAACTCAGCAGATTCTTCCTTCTCTACTGTAGTACTTGATACAATTTTAGCGATTTTATCCTGATTTTGAAAATCTGATAATTGCGCTTTCAGTGCTTCAACTTCTGCCTGAAGTTGGTTGTTTTTCTGCAGCAATTGGTCCTTGGCTTCCTTCTCTTTTTGTTGTGAATTTATCAAAGACTTGAGGTTATTCTCAAGCTGAAGGAGCTTTTGGTCAATTGATTCAGCAGCCATTATTTTCTAATTATTGCACCTAGTTCTTTTTCAAATCCTTGGATGAGTCTGTTCATGGTTTTATCAATCACTTTGTCATTCAGGGTTTTTTCCTGGTCTTGCAAGAAGAAGCTTATCGCGTAAGCCTTCTGGTTTTCACCAATCTTATCACCTTCATAAACATCAAAGACACTCGTTCTTGTGATAAGTTGTCTTTCAAGTTTCAAGGCAAGTTTCCTAATCTGGTCAAAATTTATCGCTTTGTCAACAACTAATGATAAGTCTCGCTTAACTTCTGGGAATTTGGAGATAGGTCTAAAGTCTACACCGAGTGGATAGAGTGACTGTAGGAATGTCCAATCTATGTCTGCCATGAAGACTTCTTGCTTCACATCACAGAGCTTGGTAAGTTTTGCATTCACCTTACCCATCGTTAACAGCGGTTTTTTTCTAGTGGAAACTGTTAAGCCGTAGGCGAATAAGTCACTGTCAGATTCAGAAGTTTCGTAATTGTCTATACCGAACTTGTTGAGTAGTTGACTTATGGTGGTCTTCAAATCAAAGTAGTGTGCCTCCCTTTTCTTCTCGAGCCAATTCTCCTCAGTATTATTCCCTGTAATGAAAAGCGTTAGTCGCTCTCTCTCTTTGTATTTGTCGTTGACCTTGTGATAGGTCTTTCCGAATTCGAAAAGCCGAAGGTTTGTTTGTCTTCGTTTGATATTTCTTTCAATGACCTCGAGCCCATTGAATAGAAGACTTTGGCGCATCACGTTCAGGTCTTCGCTCAGAAAGTTTAAGATGTCAACGTTTTGGCTATCATCAAGGCTCTCAGTTGCTTCTGCGTAGGTGTGTTTGGTCAATGAGTTCGTAACAATTTCATTGTAGCTACTCCCAGCCAGTAACCTGGAGATCTCAAGCTGAATGGCATCAGCATCCCTTTGTGGGAACTCCGAAAGGAAAGTGCTGCTGAGTGTGTCTTTTAATTCAATGTTATTGTAACCGTAGATTCTAAGTACTTCTTCAACGATGTCTGCCTCGCGTTGAACATCAACTCGATAAGGCGGTACAATGGCCGTAAATCCTTCAGCTGTTTCATTAGAAACTTCGATATCAAGACTGATGAGAATGTCTTTTATTTGATCCTGAGATAAGGTCTTGCCGATAAGTCGATTGATGTTTCTGTAAGTCACTGGTACCTCAAACGGACCGATAGGGTCAGGATAAATGTCGGTGATTTCAGAACTGACCTGACCTCCGGCTACTTCCTTGATTAATAGTGCTGCATACTTTAATGCGTACACGGTCATGTTCGGATCGGTACCACGCTCATAACGGAAACTTGCATCAGTCTTAAGCTGATGTGTTTGGGCAGTCTTTCTGATATAGTCAGGAGAGAAGTAGGCACTTTCCAGGAAAACATTGGTGGTTTTTTCTGTTACACCCGACTTTATACCCCCAAAGACTCCGGCAATGCACATGCCGTCTTTCTCATTGCAAATCATGAGATCCCTATCCGATAGAGTCCTTTCCTTTTCGTCCAAAGTGGTGAACTTGGTGCCTGCTGGCATAGTTTTGACCACTATATGATCTCCTGTAATGGCAGCAGCATCGAAAGCATGCATGGGTTGACCAAGACTATGTAATATATAGTTGGTCACATCAACCACATTGTTTGTGGGGTTGATGCCAATCGTCATAAGCTTCGTCTTTAACCAATCAGGTGACTCTTTTACACTCACTCCTGTGATTGACAGGGCCGAATATCTTGGACAGGCCTCAGTATTTTCAACTGTTACCTTGGTTTTGCTTGAGGTGTTATCAATTTCAAAGGCTTCTACTGACGGCAATGAAATTTCTCTATGGAAGAGCGCCTTTAAATCTCGGGCAGTACCTAAATGTGAAGCTGCATCAGCTCGGTTGGGTGTTAGCCCAATTTCATATACAAAATCTGATTCCAGATTAAAGTAGTCTGCCGCTGGTGTTCCATTCGGAAGGTCCGTATCTAAGACCATAATGCCATCATGACTGGCTCCAAGACCTATTTCATCCTCAGCACAAATCATACCCATTGAGACCTCACCCCTAATCTTCGCCTTTTTAATTTTAAAAGGCTCTCCACCGGAAGGATAGAGCATGCTGTTAACGGTTGCCACGACAACTTTTTGTCCAGCGGCCACGTTTGGAGCTCCACATACAATTGGGGAAGCTTCTTCAGTACCTATGTCTACAGTAGTAACGCTCAGTTTATCTGCATTAGGGTGTTTGGAGCAAGTGAGTACTTCGCCAATCACTAAGCCCTTTAGTCCTCCTTTAATACTTTCTATCTCTTCAAGTCCTTCTACTTCAAGGCCCGAATGTGTCAATAAATCTCCTATTTCAGTGGGAGATTCGGGTAAGTTAATGTATTGCTTAAGCCAATTGAGAGAAATCTTCATGAGTATTGAATTGCTCGTATTAAAAGAAAGCCAAAATTAAGGATTTAGCCTTTTGATTTGGTGCATTAGTCAACTTTATACAGCTTTTCGCCTGCTTCAATGGCAATATCCAGCATGTTTTCTCTAGGAGGGATTGGACAACTGAATTCTGCATTGAAATGGCAGTAGGGATTGTACGCATTGTTGAAGTCAATGGTGACCGCATTTGTATTCCTGTATTGCACGTCTAAGTATCTTCCGCCACCGTAGGTTTCACGGGCACTGGTGTCATCAGCAAACATCAGGGACAGTTTATTAGGGTCCTTCTCTTCCCAGTCTTGATAAAGAATGACGCGTTGTTGGCTGCCATTGATTTTAAAATCGGCATAGGCGAAAGGGATGTACTTAAGCTCTTCTCCAGTGGTAGATGGAATGAAGATCGGTTGTTTCTTATCTATCAAGGTGAGCTTAGCTGTTACCTTGAAGTTTTCATCGATTGGATAATAGTTCAGTCCTTTAAAGTCACGCTTATCTTCCTCAGTAAGGGGCGAAGTGGACGAGAGCATGAAGCTATTTTTATCTTTGCGGTCTGTTTCGAGTCTTTCGATATAGTCTTCAGAATTTTCACCTACTGTGAGAAAGTTGAGGACGGTGATGGCAACTATGGCCACAACAAGCAAGCCGAAGATTGTATTTCGCTTCATTCAAGTAGATTCAATCAATGCACAAATGCAATGCGAAGTTATACTTGAACGACCTGAAAATGAAATATTAATGACTGTATCTCTGCCTGGTTAGGATGGAGCCTAGAGCATGTTTTCGTCCATGAAACTTAAGTAACCTTCGTCAGCAAAAATGATATGATCCAGTATCGGGATTTCGAGTAATGAGCCGGCCTCCTTGAGTTTTTTGGTTAATCGAATATCTGCTTCGCTGGCTTTTAAGTTTCCGCTTGGATGATTGTGTACAAGTATGATTCCACTAGCCAAATTTTCCAGCGCTACTTTGAAAACTACTTTTGGGTCGACTACCGTTCCTGAAATGCCCCCAAGACTGATTGGCTTTTTATGGATCACTCTGTTACTTCTATTCATAAGAATAACCCAGAATTGCTCAGTAGGTTGATCCATCAATTCGGGTTTCATCAATCGGTAGGCATCTTGTGAGGCTAGAATTTGGGGTCTTACTTGACTTGAAATGTCTTTTCTTCTTCTGCCTAGCTCTAGTGCACTCACTATTGAAATGGCCTTTGCCTCGCCAATGCCATTGAACTTCGTCAAATCTTGTATACCCAATTTAGCAAGTTGATTGAGATCATTATGGACGGACGAGAGGATGCTTTTTGATAATTCTACAGCGCTTTGACTTTGAGAACCTGAACCGATAAGTATGGCAACCAGTTCCGCTTCGGAAAGTGAAGACTTACCTTTTAACTGGAGTTTTTCTCTGGGTCTATCTTCTTCGGCCCAACTAAGGATGGTCAGCTTTTTATTCATGCATTAAATATTAGCATGAATAAATATAAAATAATAAGTAAAATAATACAGAGTAGACATAAAAAAACCGGAACACATGGTGAACCGGTTCTTTCAATTTTCTTGTTATTAAAGGCTATTCACCATTTTAGTCAATTTTGACTTATTGTTGGCTGCCTTGTTTTTATGAATAATGTTCTTCTTAGCAAGTTTGTCCAACATGCTGATCACTTTCTTCAAAAGCTCTTGAGCTTCGCTCTTGTCAGAAGTGCCTCTCAACCTTTTGATAAAAGTACGAGTGGTTTTGTTCTGATATCTGTTTCTCAAACGCTTCGCTTCGTTTGATCTGATCCTTTTTAATGCTGACTTATGATTTGCCATTTACTCTACGCTTTCTAAATTGGGATGCAAAGATAGGTCTATTTCAAATAATTGCAAAAACTTGCAATTAAATTTCAGAGATAATTTACCCAGCTGCTCACTGCGATCATTTGCCCTCCATCAAATATCAATTCTATTTTTCGATCGATTTGTATATTTTGAGATATAAACGAGAGCTTATGAAAACTTTATCTACACTCTTAATCATCTCAATAAGCCTTTTAACAGGTCTGAATACGAGTAAATCAACCTTAGCCAATGCTCTTGAGGGGGCATGGGAAATAGAGACAGTTAATGGAGAGAAACTAGCACATCGAGGCGCTATGTTAATCCAAGCACCCTATGCATTCTATACTGAATTCGATGTTGAAAAGAAGATTTTTGTCGGTAGTCAGGGAGGAATGATTGAAATAATGGGCAATAAGATGTCTCTCAAGATGGAGTTTGATACTTGGAATCCTGAACGTATTGGTCAGGAATATGAGATTACCGCCAGTTTGAAAGGTAGTCAGGTGACATTGAATTTTGAAGCTGATGGAGAGGCATTTGAAATGAAGCTGAACAGATCTGATAATGGGAGTGGAGATTTAGCAGGAGCTTGGCGTATTACGGATCGCATGAGAAATGGGGAAATGACTGCGATGCGAATGGGGCCTAGAAAGACAATTAAAATGATCACGGGTACTCGATTTCAATGGGCAGCCTATAATCCCGATACCAAGCAGTTTTCAGGAACGGGTGGCGGAACAGTGATTCTTGAAAACGGGAAATACAATGAACATATAGAGTTCTTTTCACGCAACCCTGACCGTGTCGGTGCTGATCTCAGCTTTGACTACAAGGTGAACGGTGACAAATGGGACCATAGTGGATTGAGTTCTACTGGTAATCTCATTAGAGAAATCTGGACCAAGCAAAAGTAATTACCTCACCCTTTTAAAAGTAGCCACTTTACTGTCAGGTGTACTGATAAAGTTTGAGGGTCTAGGGTCACCGAGCTCTGTAGCGAGCTTAAGTTCAAAGGTATCTTCATCCTTGAATCTGATAATACCTTTCATTTTGCCAATAGAATTGCCAGAGGATTTGAATACAAAGTCCAGTTGATTAGGCGTATTAAATGAATTGATCTCGTACTCCAAGTCGATCTCCATACCTCCTTGGGTGTAGTCATAGCCTCCAAGGGTGTCACCTTTGTCACTGATCATCATAGCAATGTCATCACTATAGAATCTAAAGTATCCATTGTCATTCTCACCTTCAGCGCCACCATACCAGGTGCCAAGAAGTGCCAACTTTAGGTTTGTCGGTTTATATGTAGTGCTTGTAGAAGTGTTGCTTGTGTAGCTACTAGTCTTTTTCAAAGTACCATAAGATAGGTCGGTCAAATAGTAACCTTGATCCCAGTATTTTCGAATTTCTTCCTTAGGAAAAGTACTTGAGGCAATTAGCTGCTGAGGCCGACTACTACTGTATTTATTCATCACGAGTACCCACCAGTCATCTTCACGCGAAAGTTGTGCCACCGAGTAACCTTGACTTTGATATTCTTTAATCTCTGACTCCGGAAATTGCGATTTTTTAAACCATTTTTGTCCTCTGATATTGGTGTCTTGAGAAGACACAAGAACCCATCGATCTACGCCATAAGCAATCTCGGTTATCCATAACCCATCATCTCCAAATTCCTTAATTTTATCGGAGGGGAAAGAACTTCCTTTAGTTGCCCAACGTTGCCTGCCATAAGCCCCCCCTTTAGAAAATACAATGGCCCACACTCCATTCCCATAGTTTACCTCTGTGATCCGGTAACCATCATCCCATTTTCCTTTAATATCATCTTTTGGCCATTCTTTACGCGTAATCCAGGTCTGGGTAGAATATCCAGTGCCTTTGGACATAATCAGACTCCATTTATCATTGTCATAACTCAAGTCAGATATATGATAACCATCATCCCAGTCACTCTTGATAGCGTCTTTAGGAAATGCATCTCGCGTCTTCCATCGCTGAAGGTTATAGCCATTGTATTTCGTCATGATCCCCACATAGTTCTTTCCTGCGGGTAGGCTGGATGCTAAAGAGAGATCTTTGGGTTTGAGATAGGAAACATCTAAATAATCAATCTGTACGGTGGTATTTGGAGCAACCATAAAACCTACCTTATCGCTAGTCACGGTGTGATAACTCTTTGTAGTTAGGAGTTTCTCATTGAAAAAATAGTAATAGGTATTGCCCTTCTTCCTTACAGTGATTTTGTTAAACGCACTGGTATTCACCAAGTCTGATTTTGTAAAAGGAACAATGCTTTGGTATTCAGATCCGACTTTTTTGGAGAACACATATTTGCCTTGTCCGGTAAAGCCGAAATGATACTTGTCACGATTATTCTCATCCATATTCCAAACAAGGTCGTTTGACGAGTTTTCCTTGCCCGTAACAAATTTCACCCTGGTCTCAATTTGCCAATCACGTGACCAGTCCATATCGGTAAGGGTGTGCCAGATCATTTGAGCACTCGTATTCATAGATATCCAGTCCAATACACCATCATGTATTTTGCCCATTCGAGAGCCACTGCGATAAACTTCCCACTTACTATTCGGTTCGCTGAAGTTCTCACGATACACCCTGGTTTTATCCGAGCTACCGTAGTCTGAATAACGACTTTGAGATAGTAAAGAACCTATTGAAATGTAAAAAAGCAGAGACAGTAACATGCCTCTTGAGAAAAGACGAGAAGTCACAATAGTACGTTTTGGTTGGTTCTTCAAGATAAGAATTTCTACTGAAATCAAAGGATCATCAGGGTGGCTAAATTGCCGGAAAGCAATTTTTGGCACGGTAATGGAATAAAGACAATCAATGCATTAATTAAGTGGTCCGGACCTTGAAATGAATTTGAACATTAAAATCTCAAGGTTATGAAAAGAGCTTTACTAACAATAGCGATAATATTATTCACTGGTTTGTCAGCTGATTTGTTGGCACAACGCACCAGGCAAGACAATAGAAAGCCTCGCAAGGAAGAAGCCTTGAATAATAGACGAGAAGGTAAGAAGCCTAAAAGAAATGATAGGGGCTTCAGAGCAGAGCGAACCTCAAGAGTAGTTGATAGAAGGGTTAGGAGAGATAGAGGTTGGAGAAATTACGGCTACTCAAATACTGTAGGTCGTAGAAACATCAGATACTATGACTACGATTTCAGAAGGGGCAGAAGAATCCTTGTCAACAGAGGATACAGACCTAGCAACAGACATATATGGGTTGCTGGTCACTGGAGATACAGTCCTCGTTTTAGAAGAGATGTTTGGGTAGATGGTCGTTGGACTGTCCGAAGAGCAAATCACAGATGGGTACCTGGTAGATACCAAAGATTCAACGGTGTCAGAATTTGGGTTGACGGTTGTTGGACGGTCGTATATTAACATAGAAGCTTCTTGAGAAATCAAGAAGCTTTTTTATTGCACCTGACTTTTTAATGCATCAAAAGAAACCTGCATGTGTGAGGCGTCATAAATGGCCTTTCCATCTTTCAGGAGAATAACCTGAGGAGATTCATGATAAACTTGGAAGTTTTGAGCTACAGCATTGGATACATTCCTAAAGCTTATCAAGTCCAATATGTAAGGCTTCATGGGGTTGTCTTCACTCGTCCAAGTTCTCTCAAGCCGGTCTAAGACCATACTTGAAATCCCACATCGCGTACTGTGCTTGTAGATAAGTACAGGTTGTTCCTTGCTTTCTTCAACCAACTCTTGGATCTGGTCCTCAGAGGTGAGTAGGTTCCAATTAACTCCTTCAACAGGTTTACTTTTTTTCCAGAACATGGGCTTAATATGCTGCTAAGTTTTTCAGCTTTTCTATAAGTCTTTTTTGAGGTAAAAAGTTTTCTTCTAGTGGCTTAGTAAAAGGAACCGGTGTGTCCAAACTGGCCTCGCGCATAACAGGAGCATCTAAATGCTCGAAACAATGTTCACTGATCCAGGCAGATATTTCAGCACCAATTCCACCAATCAAAGTGTCCTCATGCAATACCAAAACTTTGTTTGTCTTTTTAACAGACAACTCGACAGATTCCTTGTCCCAAGGTAACAGTGTTCTTAAATCTAAAATGTCCGCTGATATACCATCCAGGGCATTAATGGCTTCTTTAGCCCAATGAACACCCATGCCATAAGTGATGATGCTAAAGTCTTCGCCAGTTTCTGTCAGTACAGCTTTGCCCACTGGTGTGGTGTAGTAATCCACAGGAATTTCCTGGCTGTGCGAACGATAAAGCGCCTTATGCTCGAAGAATAAATATGGATTTGGATCCTCGATAGCAGCGTTTAGCATGCCTTTGGCATCATGTGCATTTGATGGATAAAGTATTTTCAAACCAGGCGTATGGAAAAACCAAGCCTCATTAGACTGTGAATGAAATGGCCCAGCACCAACACCAGCTCCCGTTGGCATGCGTACTACCACATCAGCATTTTGACCCCATCTATAATGAATCTTGGCCAGGTTATTTACGATTTGGTTAAACCCACAGGTGACAAAGTCTGCAAACTGCATTTCCACAACAGCTTTATAGCCATTTATGCAAAGCCCCAGCCCGGTGCCGATAATGGCTGATTCACAAAGTGGCGTATTCCTCACGCGTTCTCTTCCAAATTGGTCGACAAAGCCCTCTGTGATTTTGAAGACGCCTCCATAGTCACCAATATCCTGACCCATGATCACCAAATTGGAATATTTCTCCATGCTCTGTCGCAAGCTGTCAGAGATGGCATCAACCAGTCTTCTTTCAGATTTGGTCTCGGTCTTAGGCATGATAACCTCTTGTTCAAAAGGCTCGAACAAGTCTGCTAATTCCTGTTCCTGGTTTACGGTGGGCAAAGGTTCGGCATAGGCAGTTTCCAAACCTTCATCAATATCTTCTTTGATCTTTTTTCTGATCTCGGCAATTGTGGCTTCATCCAGAACGCCTTGTTTTATAAGGTACTGTTCGTAATTCTCAACAGGATCTTTTTTCGCCCAATGCTCCATCAGCGCTTTGGGCACATACTTGGTTCCACTGGCCTCTTCATGACCTCTCATTCTAAAAGTCATGGCTTCCAAAATGATCGGCTTAGGATCTTGTCTTATTTCTTCGGCCAACTCCTTAATGGTTCGATGTACTTCTAAAATATTGTTTCCATCTACCTGAACTGCCTTGATTCCATAGGCAGGGCCTTTGTCCACAAAGTACTTAAAGCGGTATTGTTCTCGGCTAGGTGTTGAAAGTCCATAACCATTGTTCTCAATCACGAAGATTACAGGCAAATCCCAAACGGCTGCTACGTTCAAGGCTTCATGAAAATCCCCTTCAGAGCTGGCGCCATCTCCCGTGAATACCAAGGTCGCTTTGTTTTCGGCTTTGAGCTTATTGGCTAGGGCAATACCATCAGCCAAGGCCATTTGCGGCCCTAGGTGCGAGATCATGCCAACGATATGATGCTCCTTGGTACCGAAATGAAAGGACCGATCTCTGCCTTTGGTAAAGCCACTCATTTTGCCTTGAAACTGTGCAAAAAGCCTGTGGTAAGGTACGTTTCTACCTGTAAAGACACCGAGGTTCCGATGCATAGGTAGAATGAATTCATCCTGTGCAATGGCATTGACTGCTCCAACCGATACAGCTTCCTGACCAATGCCCGAAAACCACTTGCTGATTTTGCCCTGACGAAGTAGGATCAACATCTTTTCCTCGATCATGCGAGGTCTTAGAATTTGTTCGTAAAGGTCTAGAAGTTCCTGGTTGGAATAACCGGCTTTTTTGAATCTCATAGGTTTGGATGTAGCAGGCAAAATTAAAGTAATGGCGCTATTGCTAAAATTAAAGATCATATTTTTAATTTCGCTCACCTTCCTACAATGATAGCATACGAAAGTTTTGTTTTAGATAATGGGTTGAAAGTAGTGGTTCATGAAGACCATTCTTCCCCAATGGCAGTTGTTAACTTACTCTATAAAGTTGGAGCTAGAGATGAGCAGCAGGAAAAAACCGGTTTTGCACACCTCTTTGAGCACTTAATGTTTGGTGGCTCTAAGCATGTACCCTCGTTTGATGAGCCACTACAGTTTGTTGGTGGTGATAACAATGCTTTTACCTCCAATGACATTACCAACTACTATATCACAGTTCCCTCAGCGAATTTAGAAACAGCCTTTTGGCTGGAGTCTGACAGAATGCTCAGTTTATCTTTCGACCCGAAGGTTTTGGAAGTTCAACGATCGGTGGTTATTGAAGAATTTAAACAGCGCTACCTGAATCAACCCTATGGAGATGTTTGGTTAAAGCTTCGGCCTTTGGCCTACAAAAAACACCCTTATAAGTGGCCCACTATTGGGGAAAAGATTGAGCATATAGAAGAGGCGACTATGGAAGATGTCAAGGCCTTCTTTCACAAGTACTACGTACCGAACAATGCAGTATTAGTGGTTGGGGGAGATGTGACAGTCGATCAGGTAAAAGCATTGAGTGAGAAATGGTTTGCTCCTATACCGAAAGGAAAGACCATAGCAAGAGAGATTCCGGTGGAGCCAAGCCAAAAGTCTTATCAGTTGCTAGAGGTTGAAGAAAACGTTCCGGTGGATGCTCTGTATTTGACCTTTCATATGGCCGGTAGAAATGATGAAACTTATCATGCCGAAGATTTATTAAGTGATATTCTGGGGAGAGGTAAATCAAGCAGACTTTATCAGGCGTTGGTTGAAGATAAGCAAGTGTTTAATTCCCTGAGTGCCTATGTAATGGGTTCAATTGATCCGGGACTCCTCGTCATTCAAGGGAAATTGAATGGAAATCACAGTCTTGAAACGGCCGAGAATGCTGTTTGGGAATTACTTGAAGATTTTAAGTCGGACAAGCTGAAAGAACAAGAATTGGAGAAAGTCAAAAACAAGGCAGAGTCTACAATGGTTTTCTCGGAGATGGAGTTACTCAATCGAGCAATGAATTTGGCCTATGCTGAGATGCTGGGTGATTTGGACCTAGTCAATCAAGAGGTAGTAAAAGTAAGAGCTGTAACTTCAGATACTGTAATGCAGGCTGCACACCGCATACTGCGTAAAGAAAATGCCTCTGTATTAAGATATAAAGCAAAGCGATAGTCATGAAAATTAGAACAGGATTTGGGTACGATGTTCATAAGCTGGAAGCAGGTAAAGACTTTTGGCTAGGAGGTATCAAGGTGCCGCACAGTCATGGTGCTGTGGGACATTCAGATGCTGATGTTCTAATACATGTTATCTGTGATGCCCTTTTGGGTGCTGCTAATATGCGAGATATTGGATATCATTTTTCCGATCAGGATCCCAAATTCAAAGGAATTGACAGTAAGATATTGCTGAAGGAAGTAATGGAGTTGATTCGAGGAGCAGGATATGAAGTAGGTAACATTGACTCTACCATTTGTTTACAACAACCAAAAGTCAACCCCCATATCCCAGCGATGAAAACATGCCTTTGTGATGTTATTGGGATCGAAGAGGAGGATTTGTCAATAAAAGCAACAACCACTGAGAAGCTAGGTTTTGTAGGTAAAGAAGAAGGTGTAGCCGCTTTCGCTACCGTGCTGATCACTAAGTCATGAGTTCCATAAGAATCATTAAAACCGAAGATGGTTCGCAGTCTTTGTACAATGAGAAACTCAATGAAACCTATCACTCTACGCATGGTGCGCTAACAGAGTCTCAGTATGTTTTTATAGAACAAGGCCTGGACTTGCTGGTCGAAAGAGGGGAGAAAGAAGTTAGAATCCTTGAGGTAGGTTTCGGGACCGGATTAAATGCCCTATTGGTTCAGGAGTATGCGCTGAGAAACCCTGATTTAAAGATCCACTTTTCCACCCTAGAGCCCTTTCCTTTATCTCCAGATTTAATTTCGGAGTTGAAATATGATGAATTAATAGATCATATAACCCGAGAAGATTTCGAAAGGCTTCATGCGTGTGCATGGGAGACTTCCTTGCCACTTCTAGAAAACTTTACTTTCACAAAGTATAAATGTCCTTTGGCTGAGTTTAAGGCTGAATTCAGATTTGATATTGTCTTCTACGATGCTTTTGCACCCAGCAAGCAACCTGAAATGTGGGAGAAAGCGTTGCTTTCTAAAGTTTATTCGTTGTTAAATGACAGTGGAGTATTTGTGACTTATTGTGCCCGAGGTCAACTGAAAAGAGATTTGGCTGACTTAGGGTTAACAGTTGAAACGCTTCCTGGACCTCCTGGTAAAAAGGAAATGGTAAGGGCCATTAAGCCATCGATTTAAAAGCTGTTGCCTCTTACCCAAACCTCTTTCTCCCTAGGAGAAAATGGCAGATAAATTGTATCTTCCATGGTAAAGAATAGCACAGATGACCCTTAGCAAAACAAAAAACGCCATTATTCCTATTCTCTTTTTTTCTCTTTGGATAGGGCTTGCCGGCTGTAAAAGTGTTAACACAACACAGAAGTCTATTAATGTTCCTGAAGATCAGACTGTTTTGACTCCTCAAAAACTACCCAGAAAGGCCATTAGGCTGAGTGGTGAGGTGATTACGGATGTTGCATTGATTAACAACCGGAAGATGTTTAATCTAAGAGTTAGTGCAGTTGAAGGTATCGGATCAAACTTCAGGACAAAGGAACCAGAAGCAGGTGAAACGGTTAGTATCAATTCACCCTCGGATATTGCTTTTGAAAAGGGCGAAGTAGTTTTGGTAGATGTTGCAGCTACTAAGAATCAAACAGGGGATAACTTAATGTTTAACCTATTAAGAAAGGTTGTGAAATGAACAAACGAATACTCTATATAACATCTTTACTTCTTATTGCATCTTTGTCATTCCTAGTGATAGACCGAGCATCAGTCAATCATGTTTCATCGAGAACTATAGAAGACCGCCAATTCGGTGATATCGAACTTGACCAAAAAGAGAGAGAAGATAAAAATACTAACCCAAGAGCAAGAGCGGAGTTTGAATTCAATCAGCTTAAGGATCCGGCAACTGGTAAGATTCCGGCCTTAATTCGTCAAAAGGAGCTAAAATTTGCGGAGGAGAATTTAGTGGAGAAAATTGATGCAAGACCTAGATTCCAACGTGCTCAAGCCAGTGGGGCTAATGCAACAAACGAGGCCACATTTCAGAATTTCGGACCTTTTCATATCGGTGGTAGAACCAGAGCTCTGGCTATTGATGTAGCTGATGAAAACAACATTCTTGCAGGTGGCGTGAGTGGAGGAGTCTGGAGGTCTACAGACGAAGGTGCCTCATGGACAAAGACCAGTGGCCTAACACAGCATCCGGCAGTTACAGATATCATCCAAGATACAAGAGCTGGAAAGACGAATACTTGGTATTACTCCACTGGAGAGATGCTTGAGAGTAGTGCAGAAATCAATAGTGACTTTTACTTCGGAAATGGTATCTATAAATCAGAAGACAATGGTGTTACCTGGTCACCAATAGCATCCACTATTATTGATGGTTTTGATAATACTCCTGGTGTTGTGAGTCAAGGTGACTTTACCTTGGTGGATGAATTAAATATAGACATCTCAAATCCGAATGGGACCGAAATATATGCTGCAGGTATTGGGAAAATAATCAGGAGTGAAGACGGTTTCGAAACCTACGAGATTGTATTGGGGTCCAATGATGATGAGAATTGGACGGACTTAGAAATTACTTCCACAGGTAAGGTGTTTGCAGTCATTTGTAATCTCTCACCCAGTGGGACTAACGGTGACCAAGGTCTTTTTGAGTCCGAGGACGGTATCAATTGGACAAAAATTGATTTTCCTACAGGTTTTCCGGCTACCTTATTAAGAGCGGAAATGGCCATTGATCCCCAAAACGAAAACAGACTTTATTTTGCGAGTGTGACCAATGAAGACTTGGATAATAATGTTAATGAAGGAAATCTTTTACTCTATGATGATGACACGGATACATGGACGGATTTAACGGATAACATGGGGCTGGGTAATGACTTCTTCGCTAGTCATTATACGCAATTTGGCTATGATTTTTACTTGGCGGTACATCCTGGCGATGATCAAGTGCTTTTCTTAGGAGGCGCTAATCTTCTAAGGTCTACAGATGGTTTTACAACAGATGATAATAGGTCCAAAGTTGGAGGTTATAACACTGCCAACCAGTCAGGATTGTATAATAACCAACACCCTGATCAACATAGCTTTGCATTTTTTCCTTCCGACCCGAACAAAATGTTGTCAGGAACCGATGGTGGTGTCCATATAACAACTGACAATGTAGCTCCAGCTGCCTCAAACACAACCGAACCTATTACGTGGACAGATTTGAATAATGGTTATATCACTTCTCAGTTTTATCACTTGGCCATTCAGAAGTATGACTACGCAGATGATCAAGTCGTGGGTGGTATGCAAGACAATAGCAGCTTTGCCAAATTTACTGATGAGACCGATGAGGAATGGACGCAGGTGCTTACCGCTGATGGTGCTTATTCAGCGATTACGTATAATTCGTTAATTGTATCCACTCAGTTGATCGGAGCTATCAGACGTTATGAGCTTGTTGGCAATACGTATCAAAATGCTTTTGATATCTCTCCTGATCCTAGCCAAAATGGTAATGAGTTCTTGTTCGTTACTCCAATCACTTACAACCCTGTTGCTCAAGATCAGTATTTCATTGCAGCAAGGGGAAAAGTATATTTCACCAATGACGTGAGAGAAAATCCGGGTACTGGCGAATGGGATGAAATACGCGGTGGAAGCCTACCCAATAATTCAAGAGTATCTGCGCTGGCACTGTCCCATCAGCCGGAGGGAGTACTCTATTTTGGAACCCGAAGTGGCACTATGTTCAAAATTGATGATGTTCGAAATCTTGAGGATGGAACAGCGCCTGAAATTTTGGATACAAGCGAATTACCAGCCGGTAATATAGCGGCTATAGCAGTCGACCCGAGTGATGCAGACAATGTAGTGATTGTAATTTCTAATTATAATATAAGGAGCGTTTGGCAATCTGTAGATGGTGGGGAATCTTGGTCTTCTATATCAGGAAATTTGGAAGAGAACTCAGACGGCACAGGTAATGGTCCTTCTGTTAGAGCCGTTGCCATTATGCCGGATGACCAAGGAGGAAACTACTATTTTGTGGGTACTTCTGTTGGTCTATACATGACCCAGACTTTGGATGGTGACAATACCGTTTGGACCCAGCAGTCGCCAGATGTCATCGGACAGGTAGTTGTTAGTTGGATTACAACCAGACCGATTGATGGTACAGTGGCTGTTTCGACACACGGTAATGGAGTTTTTAAGGCACAGTATGATGTCGGTCATTATCCTAACATCAACTACTCAATAGATGCACAGACTGGTCAAATTGTAATGAGAGCCAATTTGTCCTTCGATTCATCTACACCCTTTGCCTATGAATGGATAAGGGATGGAGAAGCAATACCTAATTCAAATGGAGATTCATTCACGAGTAACTTGACGGGTTCTTATCAAGCAAGGGTAACCCATCTGGATGGCACTACGGCATTATCCAACACTATTGTCTATGAGGGAGATGATATTACCTCAATTGACAATAACCTACTAACGGAGATTGAAGAGATAGTAGTAGATGCTAATCCTTCAAACGGGGTCTTTAATCTGGCCTTTCCTAATCAGTATATAGGTGATTTTGATCTGACTGTAGTGGGCGCTGATGGTCAACAAAAAGTAGCTAATACCATTCAGGGATATAGCGAAGGAGATCAGGTTCCAATTGACTTGAGTAATCTTCCTGATGGTTTATATGTCTTAAATGTGGCCAATGAAAATGCTCGTTCTTCGATTAAATTATTAAAACGTTCTAACTAAGGATACCTGACATTCGCGTACACCAGATTGATGATGAAATAGCCATTTGTGTATGCTATCACTCATTGACATAAAGTAATGTCCATCCCTAAATTTTTGTGAACTCAATTGTCGGGGTCATTTCCTTCATTCCTAGGAGATAAATTGTATATTTCGTCCCCAATAAAAATGGAATGGACTACTACGCTAAAAAACCTCTATTGTTTCTTTCTTTGCTGGTGTTGGCAGCGCTTATGACCAATTGCTCTGCCGCCAAAAACTTAAATACCTATAGTGTCAATACGGAAGGTGTTTTGGAAGCCCAGATCGAGCGAATGAACAAAGATGCGATTCGGTTGAAAGGTCAGATTATGACAAAGGCTCAAAAAATTGCTGATCGATATCAGTATGAGTTTAAAGTGACCGAAGTTGTTAAGTTGGGGTCTACCTTTTCTACTGCTGAACCTAAAGTAGGAGAGACGGTTTTGCTCTATACCCCAGGAGTAGTCTTCAAGAAGAATAGCGAAGTGATGATGGATGCCTTCTCAACACCGAGAGGATCGGATGAGCCATTGACCCTAAACATGATTGTAGAATAAGACTAGACATGAAGAAATTATTTCTAACACTTACTGTGCTTAGCGTAGCACTACTTATTGCGATATATTTCAATCGTAACCAACGGCCACCTTATCATGTGGCTGTTCAAAAAACATCAGTGAATAGTGCTGAAATAGTACAATCTTTTAGAAATCAGGGCGAAGAAAGTGAGAACCCGGATGAGAGGATTGATTATGAGATAGACATGCTGAAAAACCCGGAAACCGGACAGGTACCGGCATATATTCACCAACGTGAGTTGGCCTTCGCGAAGAAAAACCTGAATCTCATTAAAGAAGTAAGGAGTGGAGCTGCAGGTAATGTGAGAAGTGCGGCAGCTGCTACATCAACCCAGACAGAGGATTTCATCAACAGAGGGCCTTATCATATTGGTGGACGTACGCGTGCACTGGGACTTGACGTGAATAATGAAGATATAATTCTGGCTGGTGGAGTCTCAGGGGGTATGTGGAGAACTACAGATGGAGGAGCTTCCTGGACAAGAACCACAGCGCTGGAACAACATCCCGCTGTAAGTGCCTTGGTTCAAGATACTAGGTCTGGAAAGACAAATGAATGGTACTATTCTACAGGAGAGAGAAGAGGAAATTCAGCGACCAATAATGGAGATATATACGTAGGTAATGGTATATATAAATCTACCGATAATGGTGCTTCTTGGACGCTAATAGATGCCACCGCTGTGGTTGGTACAAGTGGTACAGATGTAATCTTAAACAATAGAGCAGAGTTTGCTCTTATTGACGATTTGGCCATAGACCTGTCAAATACTGAAGGGACGGAGATATATGCTGCTGGCTCTAGTGAGATCATCAGGTCAACAGATGGTTTTGAAACTTGGGATATTGTCTTGGGTTCTGAAAACACAGGAAGGAATTTCACGGATGTTGCTATTACTTCAGGTGGCAAGGTATATGCTACGATTGCCAACTCAAGCTTTAATGGTGCTAATGCAGTTGACGGTTTCTTTAAGTCTGATGATGGTATAACATGGACAGAAATAGATTTTCCAACAGGGTTCCCGACTACTTCTACAAGACTAGAATTGGGAATTGATCCTTCTGATGAGGATAGGATTTATGTTTTGGCACCTAACAATCTTTTCCTATACAGTGATGCAACAGGTACCTGGAGCGATTTAACCCCAAGGTTAGATGTCATTACAGATGACGGTATCAATGGGCATGATGCTCAGGGAGGATATAATTTGTTAGTCACAGTACACCCTGATGACCCCGATGTAGTTTATGTTGGTGGAATAAATCTGTTAAGGTCAACGGATGGTTTTACTACAGATGCGAACCGATCTCAAGTTGGAGGATACCGACCAGGCAATTGTTGTAGACTGTACCCCGATCAGCACCCTGATCAGCATGCTACTGTCTTCTTTCCTTCTGATGCGAATAAAATGCTCTCAGGCACAGATGGTGGAGTTGCAGTAACAGACGACAATTTGGCTGCGACAAATACAATAACACCAATCGACTGGACTTCATTAAATAATGGTTATCTAACTACACAATTCTATCACATTGATATTCATAATTATGACCTTGGCGACAATCAAATATCTGGCGGTCTGCAAGACAACAGTACTTGGGCGGTTTTTGATCCGGAACCTGATGCTGAATGGACAGATGTAGGTACAGGTGATGGTGCGTTTACGGCTATTACTTATAATTCATTAGTTGTTTCTTCTCAAAGAGGAAATGTGTTTCGTTATGAAACCGATGAGAACAGGGTTTATCAATTTGAGGCAAATATATCTCCTACTAGTGATGACAATGATTACTTGTTTATAAACCCATACACTTATAACCCAGTTCACCAAGATCAATTGTTCATTGGCGCTAGAGGAAGAGTCTTTACCACGAATGATGTCCGTACCAACCCAGGCAATGGAGATTGGATAGAAATCGGTGGCCCGAATTCATTGACCAATCAAAACGTATCAGCATTGGCGGTCTCAACGCAGCCTGAAGGCGTACTCTATTTTGCCACGCGATCCGGCCGACTCTATAAAGTTGATCAAGTGCGAGATATTGAAGAAGGTGTTGAAGCCGTTGAACTAAATAGAGATGGGTTGCCAGTCGGTAATGTTTCAAGCATAACAGTAGACCCGAATGATGCGGACAAAGTAGTGGCAACTTTTTCTAATTATGAAGTAATCAGCGTTTGGTATACCGAGGATGGAGGCGATTCATGGTCATCTATTTCTGGTAATTTGGAAGAAAGCCCTAGCGGTGCAGGAGCTGGACCGTCTGTTAGGTCCTCTGCGATAATGCCTGACGGCAATGGAGGTGCTTACTATTTTGTTGGTACATCTGTAGGGTTGTTTATGACACAAACACTTGATGGAGACAATACCGTGTGGACTCAGCAAGGGGTAAACCAAATAGGTAATGTGGTGGTGTCAACAGTTCGAGTAAGACCGATAGAGGGAGTTGTTGTTGCTTCAACACATGGTAATGGTGTTTTCAAAGCTACCTATGAAGTAGGTACGGTTCCAAACATTAACTACTCGCTCCAAGCTGAACCAAATACAGCATTGCTTCGAGGTAATGTGTCCTTTGTTGAGGGCAAAGGGATGAATTACCAGTGGCTCAAGGATGGTGTAGTAATCGAGGGTGAGACGAGCAATACCTTATTAGTCACTGAAGGAGGAGATTATCAGCTCAGCTTGGCTATTCAGGGTAATGAAAATCGAGGATTCTCTAATACAGTTTCGTTTAATTTTGATGGTACCGGCCCTGATGTGAGCTCAATCACGAGGCTCGATCCTACTGATGAAAATACGACCGGAACGACAGTTCAATTTCAAGTTACTTTCTCAGAGTCTGTACTAAATGTTGACGCCACAGACTTCGAAACTTCTGGTGATGCTTCCGGTACTATTGGTGATGTCACAGTGGTGGCTGAAGGAACGGTCTTTAATGTGACTGTAAACAATATTGGTGGGAATGGAACACTAAGCCTTGACGTTGCAGCCTCTACTGATATCACAGATGCAGTTGGTAACGCATTTACAGGAACTGTGATTTCGGAGGAAAACTATACAATTCAGGATGGTACAGCTCCGACCTCTGCCATTACTCGTGGAACTCCAATGGATGAGACGACAGATCAAAACAGAGTAACTTTTACAGTGACTTTCACAGAGGCTGTCCAAAATGTTGATGTTAGCGACTTTGCTCTTTCTGCTGGATCGCCCTCAGCTGCCCTTAGCTCTGTTACTGAAACAAGTGCCGGAGTTTACGCGGTTGAAGTAATTGATATTGTTGAGGACGGCACGCTCGGACTTGATTTCGTTGCAGGTCAGGATATTCAAGATAATGCCGGAAATGTTTTCGATGGTACTGTTACCACCGATGAAACCTATACCATCGAGAATGTTATCACTTCTATTGATGATCCTCTTCTTGTGAATGTTCAAAGGATAATAGTAGATGCTAACCCGTCAACGGGTCTGTTCAACCTTGCTTTCCCTAACACATTCATAGGTGATTTTGAAATGAGAGTCGTGGATGCGCAAGGTAGAGTTACGGTAGTACGAGAAGTCAAGGGATATACGAGCGGCAGTCAGGTAGAATTAAACCTCACAGGTTCACCAGATGGCCTGTATATACTCAAGGCGTCTAATGGCCGAAGCGCAGCGTCAATCAAGCTGCTTAAATCAAGTAGCTCAAGATAGTCTTAAAGGAGGTGGTTTTCACCTCCTTTTTTAATGCTCAGGCCTTCCTGGTATAGCTCATTCTTAATGTAAAATGACGGTTTTAATTACCGCTCGTTAGTGATTTTAAAAATGTGAACTGCATTTATTTGTGTTTAAAGAGTACTTTATTGACTAATAACTAGGCCTTTAGTCATGTTTTACATAAATGGACTAGAAGAGTCAGATTTTTATATTATAATCACTTTTAACTTTCACCTACACAACATTCTGTAATGGATCAGTACTCTAGGGTACGTACCACGCTGACTACAGGTACGCTATTCTTAATGGTCATATCGGCTTGTTCCGTATCTCGGAACTCATATGCTGTCCAGTCTCCAAACAATAAAGTAGATTCTTCTCAAAAAGTGATCAATGTAGCGCCAGCCACAATGGTCAAAGATGCCATCCGCTTGCAGGGGCTTATAATGTCTGTCAAGGGAAAAAAAGATGGTTGGTATCAGTATCAATTCCAAGTTAATAAAACGCTGAAGTACGGTGCCACCTTTGCGAGCATCGAGCCACAACAAGAAGAAGTAGTAGTGCTCAATACTTCCAAGAAGCTTGATTCAAAACCAGGAGATGAAATTATAGTGGATGTAACCACGCCTAGAGAACGTCATGTAGGTAAGTTGATGATTTTTAAAGTCTCAGAATAGTTGTCACTTATGAAAAAGAGATCTCTCATAATTTCTACCGTCTTACTTGGATTGACAGTGCTCTCTTTGGTTCGCTATCAGAAGCTAAATTTTATCGTCAATGAAGTAAGTACTCAAAGAATGTCCTTTGAAGAACCATTGGCTGTAGATCGTGAAGAAAAGGAAAAAGAAAACCCACAGGACCGGTTGGAATTTGAGCGTTTGCAACTGGCTGATCCATCCACCGGAAGAATACCGACAATCATAAGAGAGCGTGAAATTGGTTTTGCACAAGAGTCACTCCAACCTTCAGAAAGGATAGATAACGTACGGAGTAGTGCAAGTGGAAGTAATGCCCAGAGTAATGTTGTTATTCCTTTCGCCAGTATGGGGCCATACAATATCGGGGGGCGTACGCGTGCATTGGGTATCGATATTGCAAATGAGAACGTTATCCTGGCTGCTGGCATATCAGGTGGTGTTTGGAAAACCTCTAACCAAGGAGCATCATGGACAAGAACCACTGGTCTTCAAGAACACCCTGCCGTTTCTGCGATTATTCAGGATCGGAGAGCCGGTAAAACCAACGAATGGTATTATTCCACAGGGGAGAACATAGGAAATTCAGCAGATGCAGTCGGTGCCTTTTATTATGGAAACGGGATTTATAAGTCTACCGACAATGGTGATAGCTGGGATCTACTTTTATCAACTGCGGTTGCTGGCAAGGTAGGTACACAGGTAGTCTTAACCAATGGCACTTTTACAACGATTGACGAACTGGTCATTGATTACTCTAATGCTCAAGGCACAGAGATTTATGCTGCAGGCAATGGAAAAATTATTCGCAGCGAAGATGGTTTCAGTACATATGATATCGTATTGGGTCAAAATAACACTGGCTTTGCCACTTGTGATGTAACGGTATCCTCTACCGGGATGGTCTTTGCCACTATTGGTAACTCCGCCAATGGGATTTCACAACATGGGATTTTTAAGTCGAATGATGGCGTCAACTGGACAAACATTAATCCTGCTGGTCTTGATGCAACTTATACCAGAATAGAATTGGCTATCGATCCATCGGACGAGAATACTGTTTATGCAGTTACAGATGATCAACTGTTCGTCTTAGATGTTGCGAATAACTCTTGGACGGATCGATCAAGCAATTTGGGTGTTTCTACAGATCCAGGAGAGGGTTATGACTCTCAAGATGGTTATAACATGATTGCCTCGGTTCACCCGGGCGATAACGACTTGGTATTTATTGGTGGTACAAATTTGCTTCGCTCAGATAATGCCTTTACAACGGCAAATTCGACTAGTCATATTGGTGGGTATTTATCTGATGGTGGAAACGATCAAAGTTTCCCATCCTATCCTAATCACCACCCAGATCTGCATGAAATATCGTTTTTCGCATCCGACCCTGATAAAATGTTGACCGGTAGCGATGGTGGTGTTCATCTTACAAGAGACAACACAGCCACCTCTAATGATAATACTCCTGTGACCTGGGAATCGTTGAACAACGGTTATCTGACTTCACAATTTTCACATGCCGCGATTCAGGAATACTTTCTTGGGGACAACCAGATAGTCGGTGGAATGCAGGATAATGGTACCTGGATAGTCTTTAGCAATAGTGCTGAGGCGGATTGGCTTGAGCTGGTAGGTGGTGATGGTGCAAGGGCGGCAATTTCGTACAATGCCTTATATGCCTCCGCCCAGGATGCTTTTATGTTAAGAGCTGAAGTGGTTGATGGTAGCTACCAGAACTTTACTCGAATTTCACCTTCAACAGATTCAGATGAGTTTTTACAGGTAAACCCTTACATCGTTAACCCGGTGCATCAGGATCAGTTGTTTGTAGGTGCGAATGAGAAGCTCTATGCAACAAATGATGTCAGAACAAACCCAGGAGAAGGCGATTGGATAACGATTGATGGAAGCACCAATACGCAGATAAATGGTTTTGTCTCCGCAATGGCTATGTCCATACGTCCTGAAGGGATACTTTACTTTGGAACTTCCTCTGGGAGGCTCTATAAAATATCAGATACACGTGACGTATCTAGTATTGCTGATTTAACTGCCTTGAATAGATCAGCGCTTCCAGCAGGATATATTTCAAGTATATCGGTTGATCCAAATAATGGATCCAGGGTAATGATATCATTTTCAAATTATGAGGTCAAGAGTATTTGGTATACTGAAAATGGTGGGGATTCATGGAGTTCAATCTCGGGTAATCTAGAAGAAAATAATGATGGAACAGGCGCAGGTCCTTCAGTTCGAGACCTTGCCATCTTACCTGATGGCTTTGGTGGAAACTACTACTTTGCTGCCACTTCCGTGGGGCTCTTTATGACCCAGACTTTGGATGGTGATAATACCGTATGGGAACAACAGGCAGTAGATCAAATTGGTAATGTGGTTGTGGCTTCTGTAGAAGTACGGCCAATTGACGGAGCTGTGGTTGCAGCAACTCACGGCAATGGTGTCTTTAAGGGTTTCTATCAAGTGGGAATCAATCCGAATATCAACTTTTCAAAAGGAGCACAGGCGGGTACTGCAGTGCTGAGAGGAAATGTGTCTTTCGTGCAAGGAAGAGGTATAGCTTATCAGTGGATCAGAAACGGAGTGCCAATAGTTGGTGCTAGTGTAAGTGAATACACAGTCACTCAAGATGGTGACTACAAACTTAGGATTGCCGTTCAGGGAGTGAATGGTGTGGCAGAATCGAATACTATAACATTTAATTTTGATATAGTCAGTCCTGATGTGGTGTCCATTGCGAGATTAAACCCTTCTGAGATAAATACTAGTGCCAGTAGTGTTCAATTTAGAGTGACCTTCTCGGAGAGGGTTGTGAATGTCGATGCGGACGATTTCATGTTGTCAGGAGACGTTAGTGCAGATATCACAAGTGTGGTTCCCAATTCGGATGGTCTATTTTATGATGTCACTATATCAAATATCAATGGCAAAGGAGCGCTTAATCTATCTATAAACACAAGCAATGACATTACAGACGTTCAGGGAAATACACTAACCAATGGTGTAGGCACTGTTGAGTCTTACAATATTGTCGATAATACCGCGCCAACCGCCACCATTACAAGGCGTAATCCGACCTCTCAAATTGCCAGCAGTGCTGAGGTTACGTTCTTTGTCCTCTTCTCTGAAAGTGTCCAGAATATTGACTTGGCTGATTTTAGACTTACGAATGGCTCACCAGCAGCTACTTTGAGTCGCTTAACAGAGGTAAGCACAGGAGGCTATGAATTAGTAGTTTCGAATATACTCGACAATGGTACCTTAGGTCTGGACTTTACAAATAGTCAAGATATTCAGGATTTAGCGGGCAATAATTTTAGTGGAACAGCCTTGGCCTCGGAGTCATACATAATAGATAATGATATCGTAGCACCGACTGCCGTGATCTCTAGATTAGATCCTACCTCTCAGGTAACCGATCAAAATCAAGTGACCTTTTTGATACTCTTTTCAGAGGCTGTTAATAATGTCAGCCTTGGTGATTTTGTATTTACGCAAGGATCACCATCAGCAATTTTTAATGGGGTTGAAGAAGTTGGAATTGGTAGATATGAACTACTTATTACGGATATCAGTGGCAATGGTACATTAAGTATTGATTTCAGTAATACACAGGATATTGAAGATGATGCGGGTAACTTCTTTGACGGAAACCCTATTGCTAAAGAGTCTTATATTATTGAAACGGACGTTATTGCACCAACGGCTGTGATTTCCAGGTTGGATCCCTTAACTGAAACTACAGACCAGGATCAGGTGACGTTTTCAATTCAGTTTTCCGAAGCGGTCGTCAATGTCGATTTAACGGATTTTGTATTTGAGTCGGGATCACCCTCTGCCACTTTCGGTGATTTAACCGAAGTCGAACGAGGATTATATGAATTGCTAGTGACTGACATAAGCACCAATGGAACTCTAGGTATTGACTTCAGTGGTTCGCAGGATATTGAGGATAATGGAGGGAATGCTTTTGATGGTAATGCGACAGCTCGAGAGACTTATATCATAGAAGCGGATGTGATTGCACCTACAGCGACAATAGCTAGATTAAATCCGCTAAATGCTACTACTGACAGTGAGCAGGTAACATTTCTCATACTCTTTTCTGAGGCGGTTAAAAATGTGGGCATAAATGACTTCATAATTACGCCTGGCTCATTGAGCGCAACACTAAGTAGTATTACCGAGGTCGATCGAGATCGCTATGAGTTATTGGTCACCGGAATTGGACCCAATGGTACGCTTGGTATCGATTTTAGTGATGCTCAAGATATCGAAGATATTAGAGGGAATGCCTTTGACGGAAACCCCATAGCCAATGAGTCATATACTATAGAAACAGATGTAATTGGCCCAACGGTAACTATCTCCAGATTGGAACCTACAGATCAGGTGACCGATCGGGATCGCGTCACTTTCGAGGTGCTATTTTCGGAAGGAGTTGATAATGTGGATATCACTGACTTTGAACTGATTGCTAACTCACCAGTCGCGGTGCTTTCTCAACTGACCAATACCAACTCAAGCCGATTCGAACTGACAGTCACCAATATCTTGAGTAATGGAATTCTTGGAGTTCAGTTTGTGGGGAGTCAGGATATTGAAGATGAAGCGGGGAATGACTTTGACGGAAATATAGCCGCTAATGAAACCTACTCTATAGAGGCAGATATAACGGCTCCAACCGCAGTGATTGCCAGAAGGAATCCGGATTCGGAAACTACCGATCAAAATCAAGTAACCTTCTTTATTCTCTTTTCTGAGGAGGTTAAAAATGTAAGTTTGAACGACTTTGTATTGACTGAAGGATCGCCTGCTGCTACTTTAAGTCAGTTGACGGAAGTAAGTACAGGAGGCTATGAGTTGATCGTGTCCAATATTAGCGGAAATGGAATGTTGGGTGTTGATTTTGCCAGCAGCCAGAATATTGAAGACAATGCTGGAAATGCGTTTGGAGGAACAGCCATAGCCAAGGAAACATATACTATTGAGAATGACACTACGGCACCGACAGCAGTGATTTCACGACTCGATCCTTTAAACGAAAATACCGATCGTGATCAGGTAACTTTCCAGATCCTTTTTTCAGAAGCGGTGCAGAACGTAGACTTAACAGATTTTGTCTTTACCTCTGGTTCTCCATCAGCTTCCCTTAACAGTATAACTGAATTGGAAAGAGGGAGGTATGAGTTGCTTGTCACCAACATTTCTGCGAATGGCACGCTCGGGGTCGACTTCAGTAGCGGTCAGGATATAGTAGACAATGGAGGTAACGCCTTTGACGGAGTAGCAACAGCAAGAGAATCGTATACAATTCAGTCAGATATGACCCCTCCAACTGTGATCGTAACAAGACATGATCCTAGTGTCCAAACAACCAATTTAAGTCAGGTTACTTTTGAGGTCTTGTTTTCTGAGGCTGTTAGGAATGTGGATGTTACGGATTTTGTCTTTGCGACAGGATCACCATCTGCTACGATAACCTCAGTCACTGAAACAGGGATAGGAAAGTACGAATTACTAATCACGAGTATTAGTGGAGAAGGAACCTTAGGAATTGACTTTGCTTCTGCTCAAAACATTGAAGACAATGCAAGCAACAGTTTCGATGGGAACATCTTATCTCGAGAAACTTACAACATTGTCGCTGAAAGCGGGGACGTTTCTGGTCCAATTGCCTTTGTGACCAGAGTAAATCCATCAAGTGAGATTACCAATAAGAATCAAGTTACTTTCCAGGTGCTTTTTTCTGAATCTGTTAGAAATGTAGACATAACTGACTTTACCTTCTTGGCAGGCTCACCTTCGGCAACATTAAGTGGTATCTCTGAAGTGGCCCTGGGACGTTATGAGTTGGTTGTAGCCAACATACAAACTAATGGGGTTTTGGGTATCGAGTTTACGGCTAACCAAGATATTGAGGACGATGCCGGTAATCGGTTTGATGGAAATGTCGCCTCTAATCAAACTTATATAATTGCCTCCGGAGATGACATTACAGCACCAACAGCTGTTATAACCAGACGAAATCCTTCGGATCAGTTTACTGATGAAAGCAGGGTGGTTTTTCAAATTATCTTCTCTGAGGCTGTACGCAATGTGGATTTGACTGACATTGTCTTGGCTGACGGTTCGCCTAATGCTACCATAGAGTCCTTGTCATCTCTTGGCGTAGGGATCTTTGAGGTAACCATCAATGATATTCTTTCGGATGGAACCCTTGGAATAGACTTCTCACGTTCTCAAGATATTGAGGACATTATTGGTAATCGTTTTGGTGGTAACGCCATTGCAAGGGAAACTTATACGATACAAAACCTTGTGACATCCATTGATGATCAACTTTTGGGTAATCAAGAACGAATAATCGTTGATGCCAATCCATCAACAGGTGTTTTCAACCTGGCTTTCCCAACCTACTTCCAAGGCAATTTCGAAATGAGGGTGGTCGATGTAAATGGCAATGTGATCCACAGTCAGCAAATAGAGGGTTATGTAAATGAGGAACAGGTAAGCCTAGATCTATCTCGTTTTTCTGATGGTGTCTACATTTTGAATGCATCGAATGGTCTGAGAACGGCTTCGATTAAGCTGCTGAAAAAGAGCAAGTAATTAGTATGCCGATCGCTTAGCTAAAGTGATCGATGCCTAAATGAGAGATGTAGTAGTCCAGGGGTATATCAAATTCATTGTTGTAATCAATATTATCCAGCGTACTTGTAATCCCAATACCTACTTTTAAGCAGTCTTTTCTAACCTCGGTTAAAAAGCGATCATACAGGCCAGCTCCATAACCAATGCGATTACCCGCTGCATCGCAAGAAATGAGTGGTACAAATATCAGGTCTAGTACTTGAGGAATTACTTCTTGGGCATTAACAGGTTCTGGTATTCCCAGTTTTGAAGTTTCTAATTCAGTATTTCGATTGATGAGAAAATGCCTAAGCAATTTTCTTTTAAACAGCGTTTTTGAGAGGTATACCTTGTGTCGATCACTTTGTCTTAGTCTATTAAATAAAGGCCAAGTGTTAGGTTCTCGATACTTAGTTATTGGTAAGAACAGATGGCAGTGGATAACCTGCTTATGTCTTTCAAGAAATGAAGCGCAATTTGTGAGGAGCAATTCATTTCTCCGCTCAAACTCTTCTTGCGTAAGTGTCTGACGCTTTTCTAAAAATAGTGACCTGAGGACTTCTTTATTCATTCACTTCTATCATATGGAAGCGATAATCGAATGGATCGAATGCTTCCAGACATGAAGCTATGAAATTTGGGTTATTAATATAAAAGTTCAAGAAGTTGTCCTTCCTTTCTTGTGGGCCGCCTCCTGGGAATAAAGCTTCTTTTAGGGCATAGATTCTATTGACCAATACCTCTTGATTCTTTCTTTCGGCTTTGAGGATCTTATGTTCAATTTTCTCTAGACTCTTTTCAGATTTCCTGAGTTCAGCCAATACTAGTTTCTCCAAGGTTGAATCCACTTGTATCGCTTGTTCCTTGGCTTCATTGAACAATGAACTTAAGCGTTGTTTCTGTTCATCCAAGTCCATCTTAAAATGAGTATTGGCAACCACTTTTTCTTTCACCAATGCATTTTCTTCTTTAAAGATGTCTTCAAAACTGAGGCCTGCTTTATTTAACTTCTCCACTTGCCCATTGGTCATCACTCCTGCAAAGTTTCGAGGCATGAGTAGTGGGAAAGTAGTGTCAAAGTGATCGAATATTCCTTTAAGCTGAAGCCAGTAGACCAGCTCAGAAGGTCCTCCTACATATGCCAAGTTGGGTAGAAGAAACTCTTGATATAGTGGTCGCAATACAACATTGGGGCTGAACCTTTCGGGATATTGCTCGATTTCTTGTCTGATATTGTCCTCAGTAAAGGAGATGTTTGAGTCTAGCACCTCATATCCTTGACCATTCCTTACAATTCTGGATCTAAGATTGTCTTTCAAATAGAAGAAATTAATCTCTCTAGGGAAAACCTGCGTTTTATAACCCTTTTTCTCAATTTCCTCGGTAGTTGCTTTAGCTAGTTGTTCAGGCATATGATCGAAAATATCGGACTGAATGACGGGTTGAAATAATGTTTTCAGGTCCTTGTCATCCGCATCTATAACAACCAATCCATGCTCACCAAATAGGTGATTCATATAGTACCTAACTGCAGCAGCAAGATTCTTTTCTTTCAAGTAGGCATTTCTGAAGAAGTCCGGAATGCCAATGATCTGGTCGAAGATTGGGCTGATTGTTTTGCTATTAAACCTTCCAACTGCACCGACCTGATCAGTTTCCCAAGAGAACTTTTTCCCATTGAACCTGAAGTGATTGATTTCATCGAAGTCATGATCTTCACTCGCCATCCAGTAGACTGGCACAAAATTACAGTCTGGTCTAAGCTTTTTGAGCTCTTGGCAAGCACGAATGACTGAGACAATTTTGTAGATCACATATAAAGGCCCAGTGAAAATATTGAGCTGATGACCTGTAGTGATGGTATAGGTATTTTCGCTTTTGAGATCTTCAAGGTTCTTTTGAGTGCCCTCCGAAATATCTAGGTCTTCATATTGACGTACGAGTGATGAATAGAGTACCGATCTGTGCTCTATTGGAAAGTTTCGCTTGCCAATTTGGGCAATAAGGTTTTCGGCAGTGGGTAGACCGTTGTGAAAGGGGAGTAGGTCCGCTTGCCCATTGATGTAGTCTAGGAAAAATTTTGAGAAGCTGTTTGTCTTATCAAACTCAATTTTAGTGAGTAAACAGTCAGTTTTTTCCAATGTTTCCATAAACTTTTTAAGGGCTTAAATGGGGTTACCTAAGTTGACAATAAGACTAATCAACGGGTTCCCCATAAAGGTCAAATTCAGTCGCATCTGTGATCTTGATATTAGCGAAATCACCGATACGGAGATAATGCTCCTTGGCATCTATCAATACTTCATTATCTACTTCTGGAGAATCATGTTCGGTTCTTCCAACAAAGTTTCCGCTTTCTTTTTTATCGATTAGAACTTTGAGGGTTTTGCCAATTTTTTGCTCGTTGATCTCACGAGAAATATCTTCTTGTATTTGCATTACGTGATTGGCACGCTCATGTTTTACTTCTTCTGGAACATCGTCATTATAAGAGAAAGAATGTGTGTTCTCTTCATGTGAATATGTGAAGATACCGAGTCGGTCGAAACGAGATTTTTCAACAAAGTCGACCATGTCTGCAAAGTCAGCTTCAGTCTCGCCCGGATGACCCGCGATCAGAGTAGTTCTAATACCAATATCAGGAACTCGTTGACGCATTTGGTCCAGAAGTATTTCTGTTTTCTCACGAGTAGTCCCTCTGCGCATGAGTTTGAGCATATTAGTAGAACCATGCTGCAATGGAATGTCCAAGTAATTGCAGATGTTGTCTCTTTCGGCCATCACGTCCAGCACATCCATTGGGAATCCTGTCGGAAATGCATAGTGCAGTCTGATCCAATCTATGCCCTCAACGTCAGACAAGTTTCTGAGTAAATCCGCCAGGTTTCTTTTCTTATAAAGGTCTAAGCCGTAATAGGTGGAATCCTGAGCGATTAGGAGCAATTCTTTAGTGCCATTTCTGGTGAGGTTTTTCGCCTCAAGCACAAGCTCTTCTATAGGTCTTGATCTATGTCCACCACGCATTAAAGGAATAGCACAGAACGAACAGGGTCTGTCACAGCCTTCCGCGATCTTTAGATAAGCATAGTGGTTAGAAGTAGTGGTAATCCTTTCACCAACTAATTCGTGTTTATAATCGGCTTTAAATTTCTTGAGTAGGGCGGGTAACTCCATGGTGCCAAAGAAGGCATCCACTTGGGGGATTTCTTTTTCAAGATCATCTTTATAGCGATGAGAAAGGCAGCCTGTTACATAGACTTTATCAACAAGACCTTCTTCTTTCGCATCAACATAACGAAGAATAGTGTCAACAGACTCTTGTTTCGCATTATCAATAAAGCCACAGGTATTAATGACAACAATATTTGCATCATCATTTTGTGCCTCATGAGTAGTATTAATGCCGTTTCCCTTGAGTTGGGTAAGCATTACCTCAGAATCAACCAGATTTTTGGAGCAACCTAGTGTGACAATATTGACCTTGTCTTTCTTTAAACCCTTCGCCTTCATGCCTTATATTTCACAAAGGGCAAATTTAACAAATAAAAGGAGGTGAACTACTTGATGAGTATACTATACTCTCTTCCTACGGAAGGTAATAGGTACCAATTCCTCAGTAGGCATACCGATGGTATATAGCTCCCAGTTTGAATCGTATTTATCCAGGATTTGTCTAATGCAATCTACGCGATCATCGCTTGGGTTATCACAATCGGCCCAGTAGAATACTTCTACTCGATAATTGTACGACATTTTTTTGCCGTTTACTTTAACTTCTACTTCGATTTCTTGCTCACCACTGATTTGTGGAATTTGGATTGCTATAGCGCTCATAAGCCTGTTCGTTAATGTACAAATGTTTTCTATCCATGTAAGTACATAACAATATGGATGCCAAGCTTGTAACTACCTGATCTATAAGGGGTAAAGAATGGTTAGGGCTTACGAATGACCGTATTAGTGCAGCAAAATGTACGCAAACGTTCAGGGTTTGTAAAAATTATACCGTTAGTAAAAAGCGATGATCTTGACTTGATTGGCGCTATTTCTTGAACAATGAATCGACAAATTCAGCCTTGTTAAAGACTTGAAGATCGTCCACTTGCTCGCCCACACCAATATACTTCACAGGGATTTTGAATTGGTCAGATATGCCGATCACCACACCGCCTTTGGCCGTGCCATCTAGCTTAGTAATCGCCAAGGCCGAGACTTCAGTCGCTTTGGTGAACTCCTGTGCTTGAATAAAGGCATTCTGTCCTGTAGACCCATCAAGGACTAGCATTATCTCATGAGGAGCATTAGGGATGAATTTTTGCATCACTCTCTTAATCTTAGAGAGCTCATTCATTAAATTCACTTTGGTATGTAGTCTTCCAGCTGTATCTACAATTACTAGATCAGCACCAGTTTCTACTCCTTGTTTAACTGTATCGAAAGCCACGGCACTAGGGTCAGTATTCATGCCATGCGCTACTACAGGGACACCTACACGCTCACCCCACAGTTTCAATTGATCAACTGCGGCTGCTCTAAACGTATCTGCAGCACCAAGTACCACTGACTTTCCTTTGGATTTGAATTGCGCTGCAAGCTTACCAATGGTCGTGGTTTTACCCACACCGTTAACTCCAACTACCAAAATTACATGAGGTTTATGTCCTTCAGGTAGCTCAAAATCGGCAAGATCTTCAGTATTATTTTCCGATAGGAGTGCGGCTATTTCATCTCTTAGGATCTGATCAAGTTCGGAGGTGTTCATGAACTTGTCTTTAGCTACCCTGGCCTCAATGCGTTCAATGACTTTTACTGTGGTGTCTACCCCTACATCAGATGTGATCAGGATTTCTTCTAGCTCATCCAGTACTTCATCATCTACCTTAGATTTTCCGGCAACAGCCCGGCCTATTTTGGAAAATATATTTTCCTTGGTCTTCTCAAGACCTTTATCTAGAGATTCCTTCTTTTCCTTCGAGAATAATCCAAATAATGCCATGCTGATGAATTGAATTTGATGTAACAAAAAAGTCCCTCAAATGGGGACTTTAATTTATGATATAAAAGCTAATTCTTACTTATCGGCTAATACAGATTTAACCATATCTTCCGTAACCATCTCTTCTTTGAAAGTGTAAGCTCCAGTTTTTGGAGATCTTACCGCCTTAATCACTTTAGCGTACTTTACTCCGCCTTCTTTCTTTAGGGTTGCAACTACTTTCTTAGCCATGATTATTTAATTTCTTTGTGAACTGTATATTTCTTAAGAATTGGGTTGTATTTCTTCAACTCCAATCTTTCAGTCGTATTCTTTCTATTCTTGGTGGTGATATAACGAGAAGTTCCAGGCATACCACTCTCTTTGTGCTCGGTGCACTCCATTATTACCTGAACTCTATTCCCTTTATTCTTAGCCATTTTTCTATGCTTCTAAAATTCGGACTGCAAATATACGAAGCTTGTTTTGATTCTAAAACCTGAACTCAGAAATAAATTCACTATTTATTGCCTTTTAATTCAGGCAAAGTAAACTGATCCAGAGGACTAGGTTCCTTCATCAGTTTTTCAATCTCTTCTGTGGTCCTAGGAGCGAATGCTGATAGCAACTCAAAACCATCTTTAGTAATCAAAATATCATCCTCTATTCTCACAGCGATGCCCCACCACTTTTTGTCGCATTTAGAGCCTTCCGGAATATAGATACCAGGTTCTACTGTAATGACCATATTCTCTTCCAATTGCGCATATGTACCCTTGTCATGAACATCTAAACCAATGTGGTGAGAAAGTCCATGAGGATAGTACAAGTGTCGTTCACTTTCATCTGCTATAATGCCTAATTCTACCAAGCCTTTGTTAATGATACTTCTAGCAGTGGCACTCAACTGTCCAAAGGTTACGCCTGGCTTGGACATTTGAATGGCCTCTTCTTGAGCTTTATAAACTAGGTCATAAATGGCCTTTTCTTCGGGGGAAAATTTACCATCAATAGGAATGGTTCTTGTGACATCGGCTGTATAGCCGTGATATTCTGCGCCCAAATCCATTAAGATCATTTCCTTACTCTCAACCTCTGGTTTGTGATTTTCTATATAGTGGAGAATACAACCATTGTTACCGGCACCCACAATAGAAGGATAGCCTTCATATTCTGATCCGTACTTCTTGAAGACAAATTCATGTATGCCTTGAATTTCAGTTTCAGAAAGTCCAGGCCTCATAGCCTTCATTACTTCCACCTGACCTACGGTTGAGATAAAAACTGCTTTTCTTATTAAATCAAGTTCTTCGGGAGTTTTGATACCTCTTAACTCACTCATTAGTGTATTGAGCGTACTTACGTCAAGATTATTCTTCTGAGGCTCAGTACCTAAATTTGCTGAAGTAGTCTGATAACCTGTCTTAGTTTTAAACTGAACGATTAGGCTGAAAAGGTCTGCCGGATCATTCGGGTTATCTCTGACATCATTTTGAAAGTCATAGAACATGACCTTATCAAACTGAGAAAAATCGATATCGAACTTGGCAAATTCTTTGCCATTGTAGGCATCTATTTCTAGCTTTTCTTTAACACCTTCATTTCCCAATCTTCGTCCATTCCACATTTCTTGTAGGGGATTTCGCTCCTGAACAAAGAATATTTCGTCATAGGCCTCACCGCTTTGATTGGTTTGTTCTTGTTTGAAAATCAGTAAAACAGCATGCGGTTCACGATAACCGGTGAGATAGTATAAATCCGGATCCTGATGGTAGATGTAGTCTACATCATTAGCTCGATTCCTTACCGGATTAGCAAAGAACACGGCAACACTGTTGTCAGGCATTTTAGCCCTAAGAGCCTCTCGTCTCCCTTTGTGGAAGTCTGAGGAAAGAAAATCCGTTGGCGCCTCTTGACTTTGGGCAACAAAAAATCCTGATAGCAAGAATGCTATCAGGATTGTAAATGTTTTTATGGGTTGTTTCATTGTAGTATAGTAACGTACGAGGACGCTATTATACTAAAATGTTACCGCTTTGTCTTGCTTTTTTTAGTACAGCGGAGATACCATTTTTATTGATGGTTCTCAAAGCTGAAGTAGAAACCTTCAAAGTAATCCAAGTATCTTCTTCAGGGATATAGAATCTCTTCTTCTGAAGATTCGGATAGAATTTTCTCTTCGTTTTATTATTAGCGTGAGAAACGTTGTTTCCTACCTGTACTTTCTTTCCTGTGATATCACAAACTCTTGCCATAACGTCTGAATTTACCGCTTTTTCTAAACGGACTGCAAATATCTGAATAATTCCTGAACTGAGCAACCTTGCCTAGAAAATCTCTAAGAAAATTATTACATCCATTCCCGCTGATCGCTTTCTACTCCGTAAAGAATAAAACTTTCAAGCGCTTCGGCCTGCTCAATAGGTATAAAAGGGACTTTAAGAGCCCCAGCTGCGTTGGATAGCACCACTGTGGCAATTCTTTTTCTACGCTGATACCAGCTTTGTTTTATTTGTACAGATTGCACCTTATATAGCTGAGTCAGTTCGTAGATATGACCGAAAGTTCCTCGATTGTTTTTTAAGAACTCATCGTTGACCTCATAGGTGCGCTTTCTGTAATAGGCACTGACAGTTAGCCAAATGAAAAGTCCCCAAATTAGAAAGTAGAGCGCTTCCCATTCTATGAAGTAATAGCTTATTCCAGCACCAATTAGTGTAGGGAATAGGCCAATGAAGACGAAGAGCCTATACTTCAATAGCTTACTCACATGGTGTCGTTCCTCTGGTCGGTAGAACTCTTCTGGAAAGACTGCCTTAACCACACTGTCAACCTGAGTTTGATAACTTCCGGGTACTTTAATTTTGGATTTGAGTTGGTCTGCTTCGGCACTGCTGGCTTGCTCAATTTGTAGGGTGAACATCTTAAACATCATCCGAATTGGATTGTCAGACCAGGATATCACCTGGACCTTCTTTTTATTGACTGAGATTTCTTCACGGTTTAAAAGTCCCTTTACCAGCTTGAGGCCACCTTGCTTGATAGAAAGTTTCAAATCATAGTTGCGCAAAACCGTGGTAATCAAAGAATAAAGAAATGATATAATGCCCACAATGATCACCGAGGCAAAAAACATAACCCATCCAGTGTTTAGAATGGTTTGATCGTATCCCGATAGCTCGTCAGCGATCAGTTCGGGAACATCTTCGGTGACTTCGTTCAAAGTTGAGAACACAAAGGCAAACAGAATACCCATCGATTTCAAATGGTTCTGACTAACCCCGACTTTAAAGAGGTCTGAAACTCCTAAGTGTAGCACTATCTGTTCATCTTCTTCGATTGCCACGTCTGTTTCAGTAGACTCTAATGGACTTTCGATTTGTGCTTTCTCTTTTAGAATAAAGCTTCTTAAGGCTTCTGCATCCTCTTTTTTTAGAGCGTCAATGGTCAGCTCCGATTTTTTTGCACCAGCAGTGTCAATCTCCAGGCTAACCACTCCAAAGATTTGATGTAATAGGTTTTGCTTGAAGTTGATGGTTTGAATGCGTTCGAAAGGAATGTTTGTTTTGGTTCTTTTCAGAATACCTTTATCTATAATGAACGCGCCTTCCTCTATATGAAAGTAAAACCGAAAGTAAGTAAGTACAGAACCAATAAGGTTAAAGGCTGCAAAACCCAAGGCGATATAGCCAATGATCATACCGAAACTATCGTTGTTTCTCCCACCGATAAAGAAACTTAGAAGTATAGGCCAGAATGATCTAATGGTCATTCTAAGGAATTTGATCAGAATAATACCAATGGCAACACGCGACTGTCTTTGAGGTGTATAATACTGATCAATCGTCATTTCCATCGATCGCAGTTTTACCCAAAACGAATTCTTTTAACCTTGAGGCGGTGTCTTCTCTAAGTCCAGGTATCACTAGGTCGCTGCTCTGGCCTCCTGCTGTGAAAATCTTGAGGCTGTGCAGCTTGAACATACGATCCACAGGGCCTTGTTTTAACTCGGCATGTTGTATTCTATTAAAAGGTATGCTAGTCCTTTCCCACCAAAGCAGGCCTTTAGTATAAATAATATCCCGTTCTCTGAGGGCATATTGTTTCTTAGGGAAGGCCTTTACGGTGACAAGAATATTGAGTCCCCAGAGTAGGATAATTGAACCTAAAACAATCGAATAAACTTTTACAGAACCCTCAATATCATCGTTGAAGAAAATCAAGCAAAAGCCTCCAATTAAGAGTAGTAGAAAAAAAACAGCACCTGAAATCAGAGATACTTTCAAGTAGCCCTTTTCGATATGATTGAAATCGGCTTCTTTGACTGAAGGAAGATCGTTTGGATTTACAGAGAGATTCTGAAATGTTTCATTCATTTTTTAAAACCATATGGGCAGTGACGGCAGCCGTTCTGGCAACAGTAGCCCCTCTTCAAGAGATACTTCTCTGTGAAGACTAATTTGCCATCCTTACCAATGTAGTAATCTTCGGTTTTACTGGCAAAGATTTGGTTCTTGTTTGAATCTCTAGACATGTTTTTCTGCTGAAATAGATTCTCTACCTTTGGTGCAAGGAAATTGTTTTTAGAAACACAAATAAAGTAAACTAATATGGAAGTAATACACTCTAGTCAAGAGGCAATCTCTTTAGAAAACGAGCACGGAGCGCATAATTATCACCCACTACCTGTTGTTCTATCGCGTGGAGAGGGCGTTTATCTGTGGGATGTAGAGGGTAAAAAGTATTTCGATTTCCTTTCTGCCTACAGCGCTGTCAATCAAGGACATTGCCATCCAAGAATAGTTGGTGCCTTAAAGGATCAGGCAGATCAATTAACGCTTACTTCCAGAGCATTTTATAATGACGTTTTAGGACCTTATGAAAAGTATGTAACAGAATACTTCGGTTTTGACAAAGTATTACCAATGAATACAGGAGCCGAGGCTGTCGAAACAGCGATAAAGGTTTGTAGAAAGTGGGGCTATGAGAAAAAAGGAGTGGCCGAGAATGAAGGTAGAATTATAGTTTTTGATCAAAACTTTCATGGACGTACGACCACGATAATTTCTTTTTCAAGTGATCCGGATGCGAGAAAGAACTTTGGTCCTTATACTGCTGGTTTCACTAAGATACCATACAATGATGTACAGGCTTTAGAGAATGCCCTGAAAGAAGAAAATGTTATTGGTGTTCTAATGGAACCAATTCAGGGAGAAGCTGGTGTATTTGTACCTGATGCTGATTTTATTAAAAACGCTGGTAGACTTTGTAATGATCATAACGTTCTTTTCATGGCTGATGAAATTCAGACAGGTATTGGAAGAACAGGAGGGCTTTTAGCCATATGTGGTAACTGCGACTGTCAAGGACATTGTGAGCAACAAGAGAGTTATACCAAGCCAGATATACTGATTTTAGGAAAGGCAATTTCGGGAGGAGTCTACCCTGTTTCGGCTGTGCTAGCAAACAATGAAGTGATGGATGTGATTACACCTGGAACGCATGGTTCTACATTTGGAGGTAATCCACTTGGAGGTGCTGTGGCCATGGCTGCCTTGGAAGTCATCAGAGATGAGAAATTAACACAAAATGCTCGCAAACTTGGAGAGATCTTCCGATCGAGAATGAACGATTTAATTGCAAAGACAGACTTAGTGACATTAGTTAGGGGCAGAGGACTCTTAAATGCTATCGTCATTAATGATTCTCCTGATAGCTCGACAGCCTGGAACATTTGCGTGGTACTGAAAGAAAACGGTTTGTTGGCAAAACCTACCCATGGCAATATTATCCGTTTTGCACCACCCTTAGTAATGACCGAAGAGCAGTTACACGAGTGTTGCGATATCATTGATTCCACTATTACTCAATTTAATGCCGTTTAAATCCAATTAATAACCTCTCGTCACCTAAGTAAGGAGCAGGGGCTAATTTTTTTTCTAAATTTGAATGATTGGATATTGAAGTAGGGTATTGCTCTGCAGAGGTGTCTAATACATCAAAACAGTTACATGCTTACTTCAACCAAAAGAAGAGTACTAAACGTAATATGCGTTACATTGGCTATTGCCTCTGTATCATACGGCTTGGTATTGCGTTATGAGAGGTCAACTCTTGAGGCTGCGGTTGTCCAAGAGAATGAGCTGAAGATAGAAGATGAGACACTCGAGGCAGATCCCGCCTTAGTGCTTAGAGCCAACAACCCCTTTACAAATCCCAATAACTAAATTTAATTGACAAAAGACTCTAATGAGCCTCATGTCAATCATGTTTTATTCCTAATAATTATTGTCTTGAAACTGAGCCCGTAGGTACGGAACCTAAGTTTTGACCGAATTCATGAGCAGCGGGTGCAGTTGCAGCATCCGTAGCTAAATCAACTAATAATGGTTTTAATAGAAATGGGGCAGGGGAGTTGTCTGGTACAGGTTCCACCGATATAACGATCCTTCTACCTCTAATATCCAATGGGAATGTCTCACCTGCTGGAGCTGCATTGAAGAAGTCTTCCCCTGGTACTGGTGGACCTGCATTATTTTCGGTTCCGCTAAATGGATTTCCTGAATCTCTGGCTCCAAAGTCAGTAAAGGTTCCTGTAGAAATTGGCCCAGCCTCACCAATTACCCATCCTTCATATGCCCAACCTGCCGGTAATGTAGGTAGTGTAAAGTTGGGGGTTGGAGGCATGCCTGGTGTCCCAAACCATACACCATAAATGTCGTTTCCGTTGTTACCATCAGTCTCATCAGTGGGAGTTCTGAGAAATAAAGTACCTGCTGCATTAGAAAAGTCACCTAAAGCGGGTGCGACACCGGTTGAAAGTGTGGCACTGGTCCCGTTAAAATCACCAGCAAGTAATTTTGCATCTGCAGGAGCAGGGTCTGGATCTGGAATTGGTTCAATTGTTAAAACGAATTTTGTAGCGGCTTCAAGATCTTCAGCGTCAGCTGAAAATGAAGAGGTCGATAAGTTTCCATTTCCATCTACGGTGAATGTTCCTGTACTGATAGGAGTGCCATCTACGATAATCCATCCTTCGTACTGGGCAGTTGCTCCTAAATCTTCAAGTCCGTTAATTGTGACATTTAGATTTGCCAACGAAGGACTGTCGTCATCTCCACAACTCAAGACGAGCGCTGGAATGATCAAAAGTGCTAATAGTTTTTTCATAACTGAGTTTTAATGTTTTCGCTGGTAAAACTCAGTCTAGGATATCATGAAAAGATCACGGAATACTAACGATTGCTAGTAGGGGGATGGATTGCGACAGCTGGCTGACCAATCGGCAGTTTCAAGTAGTGACTGCGAAATTGCTAATTACCTCCCATTTTGGTGAACTTATAGGAGAGGCTAAACCTAAATACTTGGCGTAAGACATTAGTCTCGGTGTTTTGGATGTACTCGGATGTTACGTTTCGATTGATAAGTGCATTCTGCTGAAGAATGTCCGTTGCAGAAACCCTGAAGTCTAGTTTCTTCTTAAGCAGTTTTTTGCTCAATGACATATTCCAGATCCATAGACTTGTTCCGGCTATGTCTTCAATTCTTCCTTGTACACGATTCGATAACGATGTATTGAGTGAAAAACCATTCCAGAATTTCCATGTAGCCCTAAACGAGTTTGAAAGCGTAAAGTATTTTCTGTCGTTTTGTTCTCGGTTCGTATTGTCTACCATGGAGTAAGTCGGATTTGCACTAAGAGACATATCCAGCTTGTCATTGAAATTACTGCTTAGTCTCACTGAAACTCTGTAGTTGGTCGATTTCGTGAGTTGACTCACCTCGTTAAGCAATTGCGGATTTCTACTGTAGTTGATAGAGCCTCCAAGTCCCAGATTTAGTTTTTTACCTTTCAGAGGTTTTGAAAGGCTTACGTTAATACCTGCTGCCATTCGGCCAGCGAGGTTCTCAGGCTTTGTCAACCTAGCTCCAACAGGAAGTAAAACTCCTTCGGGACTGTTTGCGCCATCTCCAACCAAAGTATTGCTCACAATGGAGTTTTCGGTAAATGATAGTGAACCGCTGACTTGAATATATGATCTGGTCTTCTCATTAAACTCTAAGTGACTTAATGAAATGCTATTGGTAAAACTTGCATTTAAGTTTGGGTTACCTTGACGAATAAAAAGTGGATTTCTATTGTCTAATACATCTTGTAGTTGTGTTGCGCTTGGCGCCCTCATGGTTCTTCTAAATGAAAGGCTAGATTGTTTCCCCTCCTTATTGCTCTTGCGAATGGACAAGTAGGGAAGAAGGCCCGAGAAAGAGTTTCTGGTATCAACAGTATTTGGGTAGACTTGCATGTTTTCAATCGTCTGTGATTGATAGATGAGGTTGGTCGATAGGTTAAAATCTGAGACCTTAAAACTGATGCCGGAATTGACTTTATGACTGAAGTTATTTAGTTCAAACTCACTCGATCGCTGTTCATCCAGGTCTGTATAAGCATCATTACCTTCATTAAAGTCTAAGAGGAGTCTCTGATTATCTGTTACACTCAGGGTGCCATTATAAGATAGTCTAAGGCTGCTCTTTTCGGCTATAGGCTCAGTATAGGAAATTTCCGCACTATGCCTTCGGTTTACATTGTTTGGGTCTGAGATTTGGTCAAATAGTTGATTTTCAATATCACCTGTAGTGAAGATGTTCTCAGAACGAACAGAGTCAATTCCTCCACTAGATGATAGTGAGTTAGTTGACTTAATACTGAGGGTCCTACCTTTCTTTTTGAATTTATGTCGCCAAGTTAGACTGTTGCTCCAGCCATCGCTTGTGGCATTTGAATAGTTTAGGTTCTCCGTTGAGTTGAGTAATTGGTCATCAACTAAAGTGACACCACTAAGACGAGAAGAGCGCGTACTTCGACTTTGATTAAGAGATTGATTAAAAAAGATTTCGTCTTTCTTAGAGGGCTTGTAAACCACCCTTAAAGAGCCGCTTTGACCTCCACTATTTGAATTATTTTCTGATTGTTCATTATAAATTCTGCCTTCGTCAGCAGTCTGTATAAACTGTCGTGAGATCTCATTGAATGAACTGCTCTCCGAACCATTCAGGCGAAATGATAATGTCACCTCTAATTTGTCATTAGGTTTAGTATAGTAATAACCGCCTAGCGATCGGTTTTCCGTGATACCTCCCCTTTGTGGGATATTCAGGTTACTTGCATCAAATTCTTGTCCATTCACTATAACATAATTCTGGCCGCTTGTCGAACCAAGGTTATTGTAGCTGCCATTCAGTGAAAAACGATCGTCTTTGCGTAAGAAATTTATGTTTCCATTGAGGTTATATCTAGATGGCTGACTATAGGTCAAAGAACTCCTGCCAAAGTAGCCCTTCTTCTTTTCTGGCTTTGTTTCGATGTTGATCACCTTGGTTCTTTTGCCATCATCATGCCCTGTAAACCTAGTTTCTTCGCTTTTTTCGTCTATCACCTGTACCTTTTTGACCATGTTTGCTGGTATGTTTTCCAGCGCAGAGGCAGGGTTACCATCAAAGAATGGTTTGCCATCAACAATGATTTTGGTAATCTCCTTACCTTGAGTCTTTACCTTGCCTTCTTCTACTTCCAGCCCCGGCATTTTCTTCAAGAGTTCTCCCAAACTGGCATCCTCAGTAGTTTTATATGCTGATGCATTAAACTCCACTGTATCTTTCTTTAAGACTACAGCTTCAGCCTCTGCAGTGACTGAAACAGAATCTAGGTCTGTTGGATCTTCAACTAAATAGATTTTTCCAATACTAAGGGAGGCGTCCGTCAAAGTGATACTTTGCCGGTAAGGTTTGAATCCAACAAATGATATACGTAGCTGATAAGCTCCTTTGGGTAAATCTTTAATAATGAATTCACCTTCTTGATTACTGATTGTCGCCTGAACTAATGAATCGAGGTTATCTCTGAGTACTATATTGGCAGAGGGGAGTGGCTTTTTGTAGGTACTGTCTAATACGATGCCGTCAATGGCCAGACGCTGCCCAAATGCATTGAACCCAATGAATAGAAGTAGTAAGAGTATTAAACCTTTTGACCTCATAGCAGATAAACTACACCTATGAAGATAGTTGTCTTATCTGCTATTCGTATGATTTAATTGTAAATAAATCTTAAATGGATCATAAATAATGTGAATGGTGAATTGAGAGCCGGGGGTATTACTGATCATTTCCATTGCCGCCTCTTCTTCCTCCGAAGCCACCAGCTCCACCAAACCGTTCTCTCAATTGACGGAGTCTATCATTTTCAACAGGTAGTTGTTGGCCCTGGCCAAAGCTCCTGATGTTATAGACAAAGGATAGCATAAAGTATTGGGTCAGTATTTCGGTCTGGTTGTCTTCAATATATGAGCCCGTTATTGATCTGGTAATGCTCTGGTTCTGCTTCAATAGGTCAAAGACAGATAATTTTATCTCGGCTTTCTGCTTCATGAGTTTCTTGCCCATTTCCATGTTCCAAAGCACAAAGCTCTGATTAAAGCCGTCCGATAAACCTGAGTTCGCAGTGTGACTTACTGTAGAGCGGAAAACAAAGCCATCTCCAAAAATCCAGTTGAGCCTTAGTCTTGTCGATTGCGTAAAATAGTCAGTATCATTGGCGGATTGAAGTGTATTACTTACTGAACTAAAGTTAGAGTTACTGGAGATAGTGAAATCCACTTTTTCGCTGATGTTGCTACTCAATACTAAGCCTAGGCCTACAGTGGGTGATTTCGCTTGGTTTAACTCATCGTTGATTAATTCAGGTGTTTGAGTAAAAGAGAGTGTTCCAGTGAAATTCAAGTTTGACTTAATAAAACCTAATGGAAGACCATAGGCTATGAAACTTCTTACGTTCCAATAACCAGTCAGATTAACGGGTTTGCTAAACCGGGCACCTGGTTGCAGTACAATGCCGTCTACAACAGTGTTACCTCTGGATGCAATTGTGGTACTATTCCCAATGTAATTATCTGAAAAGGTACTGCTCAGTAGCGTAAAGAATGTTCTGGAAGTTTCGCTATCTACCTTGTTATACCTGATGGTAGCAGTGTGCTGATAGCGTTGATCTAATTCAGGGTTTCCTGATGTGATGTTTAGCGGGTCTGTATTATCTATTACACTTTGTAATTGATTCACACTTGGTGCATTGGTAGACGCTCTGTAATTGATGCTCAGGCTCTTGCCCCGATCAAACCTAAATCGATAATTGACTGAAGGCACAAAATTGTTGAAGTTTCTATCTACATTATCAAGCACCGGAAAGGTCTGATCATTGTCTAAAATCGCCCTTTGGTAAGTCGCTCGAATTGTTAGTGTTCCTTTTGTTCCTCTCAAATTATAGCCTAATGTGCCTTGATGGGTATAGTAGTCATTTTCAAAAGTATTACTCAAAGGGGTATTTAAATCAGTATAAGCGTCATTGCCCTCATTAAAATCAAAGGTCTGTAAGTCCGAGTCGTTAAACTGATAGCCATATCTATAAGTGAATAGAATAGAGCTTCTATCTGCTAGAGGTTCAGTATAGGTGGCATTTACCGTCATGTTAAAGCCATCCTGATTCTGATCATTGAATTGATTAAAATCAACATTTCTGGATGTCCCTGTGAAGAACTCAGATTCGGACAGCAGAAAACCTTCCCCATTGTTATTATTCAATCCTGTGTTCAGATTGATCGAAAAGGTTCTTCCTCGTTTTTCAAATGAATGTCTCCACAGTAGGTTGTTACTAAAACTGAAAGCCTCCAAGTCCGAGGTGTTTTCGGTGTTAATGGTATTCAAGGTTTCTGCCCCCAAGAAAGTCGTTCCATCTACTAATGCTGCTCCCGAGTTATCCTGGTAAGTAAATCGAGGACGCATGATAATAGAATTCCTGTCATTGATTTTATACTCTAACTGTCCACTAAAGCGATGATTCGTATTTCTGCTTCCTGACAAGCTACTTTCATCATAAGTTTGCCCTTCATTCTCAGCCAATGTGAATTGTCTAAAGACCGCTTCGTTAGACGAATTGTCTGACTGATTGAAAAAATAGCTGCCACTAAATTTGATCTTTTTTGTGTCTTCGTAGGAATAGTTGACACCAAAGGCCTTTGTTTCATTTATACCTCCTTGTTGGCCTACCTGAAAGTTGCTCGCATTACCACCATTTGTAAAGCGACCACCTCCGCCTCCACCGGCCAAGCCACCAGCAAGACCACCTCCTCCGCCTCCGCCACGGCCGCCTCTGCCACCGCCTCGTCTTCCTCCACCAGCAGTAATACCCAGTAAATCACTAGTAGAGAAGTTTTGAATATTGATATTATTCATTTGGCCCAGGAACGTAGTTCTGGCCTTGGGACGAAATAAATTAATGCTTCCACCAACGTTGTAGGTGTCATCTGTTCCAGCACCTGCGTTGATCCTTCCGAACTCTCCATTTCGCATGCTTACACGGGTGATAATGTTCATCGTTTTGGATGTCTCACCGTCCAGAAAGCCTGTAAACTGGGCCTGATCACTCGCTTGATCGTAAACCTGAATTCTCTCAATCATTTCTGCCGGTAGGTTCTTGAGTGCGGCATTTGGATCATCACCAAAGAATTCTCTACCATCTACTAAAACCCTGCTTACATTTTCTCCCTGAGCTTGTACCTGACCATTTTGGATAACAATACCCGGCATCTTTTCAATAAGGTTTTCTGCTGTGGCATCTGGGTTGACTTTGAAGGCGGCAGCATTGAATTCAGTAGTATCCCCGTTTTGTTTCACTCTTTCCGTTAAGCCCTCGACAACCACACCATCCAGGTTTTTGGTATCTATACCGAGCATAATGTTGCCAAGATTGAGAGATGCGTCTGATATAGTGAAGTTTCTACTATATTTCTTAAAGCCAACATAGGAGATGCCAATCTGATAGGCACCATTTTCTACACCTGTCATCCTAAAGCCACCAGCATCATTGGTTGAGTATGCTTTAGCTGTTGAGTCAGACAGATTTATCAATAATACCGTTGCGAACTTTAGGGGTTTGTTCTGTGCACTGTCCAGCACGTTGCCTTTGATTACCCAGTATTGAGCAGAGGCTGAAAAGGAGATTAGGAATAAGATGACCGTAAAAAAGTGTCGCATGTCGTTGAGATTTGAATTTTAGACATTGACATATCTGAAAGGTTTAGTATGGCTGTAATTCAGTAAAAAATTATTGTTTTACAATAAATATTTATTACATTTCGAAAAACATAGAATGTCGGAAATATCGTTTGACCGTCTATGAAAGACATATAAAGTACGTCATGCACAAAACTAGATAGCCATGAGATGGAATAGAATGATTACCTCGGTTTGTATTTTCTTGCTGAGTTTAGCAAGGGTGTTTACAGGAGTGCTTGGGGTTGCTGGACTCGCGTTTTTGGTAATAGGAGACACCGATAACCCACTAATGTTTACTGTAAATGATTATCAATTTGAAGAAGCAGTGATTTTCAAGCCAAATGCCACTTATAACGGGGTTAGTTATGATAGCGTAACGGTAACACCTCAAACTTATGCTGTGTTGATTGAAGATGTTCCTATATCAAAGTATCTGATGTCTTCACCAGTTATTCTCATTGCTCTGGTACTCTTCTATTTTCTTAGTCTCATTATCAAGTTGTTGAAATCCATTGAAGAACGTGAGTTCTTTAGTTTGGCCAATGTGAAAAGACTGAGAATTATCGGCTTGATGGTGATTGGCTCAGCAATCATCCGATGGTCCTATTCAATGATACTAGATTCGTTTTTGAGGAACAATTTTGAAATTGAAGGTTTTTCAAAGGTGAGCTCCAGTTTCTTGCTTAATTTTGATTTCCTCGACTCACTTTGGTTTCTAGGGCTCATGATTCTTCTAGTGGCCAATGCTTTCGAACATGGTGTGAGATTAAAGGAAGAACAAGAACTAACCATCTGATTATGGCAATCATAATAAATCTTGATGTTATGCTTGCCAAAAGAAAGATGCAGAGCAAAGAGTTGGCTGAAATTGTTGGTATTACATTGGCCAACCTTTCTATTCTCAAAACGGGTAAGGCCAAAGCGGTTAGATTCAGTACACTAGAGGCAATTTGTGAAGCTTTGGATTGCCAACCTGGTGATATTCTAGAATTTAAAACCGATGAAGAATAATGACTATTAAAGAAAGACCATGGGTTTTGGGCGCACACATTGGAACCCTGTTGGGTTATACGGTAGTGTTGGGTAGCTTCCTGGTGCCTTTGTTTATCTGGCTATCAAAAAAGGACGAGTCTGAGCTCATTGAAAAACATGCCAAAGCTTCGTTGAACTTTCAGATTTCAATGGCCCTATATACTATAATAGCCGGGTTCGGAATTTTCTTATTGATAGGAATTCCATTTTTGGTGATCTTACCTATTGTCAACTTTGTTTGTGTGATCTTGGCCACTATAGATGCAGATAAAGGGAAGCTATTTAATTATCCTTTATGCATTAACTTTGTCAAGTAATCGTAGAGGTATGGACATCAGGCCAAGAAGAAACAGAAAATCGGAAGCAATCCGGAATTTGGTAGAAGAAACTCAAGTCACGAATAATGACTTTATCTTTCCGCTTTTCCTGCTCGAAGATCCTAACGGTAGTATAGAGGTAGACTCTATGCCAGGTATTTACCGATTGGGATTGAATTACATGCTTCGTGAAATTGAGTCATGCATGAAGTTAGGAATAACAGCCTTTGATATTTTTCCTGTAGTAGCTGAGTCATATAAGGACAAGACTGCCACAAGAAGTTATGATGATGATTTCTTCTATCAGAAAGCTTTGACAAAGATTAAACAGGAGTTTCCTGAGGCTGCGATTATGACTGACGTGGCCCTAGACCCATACAACTCCGATGGTCATGATGGCATTGTCAAGGATGGTAAGATTCTGAATGATGAAACGCTAGAAGTATTAGGTAAACAGGCACTCTCTCAGGCGCGTTGTGGAATAGATATCATCGGTCCTTCAGATATGATGGATGGCCGAGTTGGATACATCAGGGAAGTCTTAGATGATCATGGCTTTATGGATGTCTCCATTATGTCATATACTGCCAAGTATGCAAGTGCTTTTTACGGGCCCTTCCGAGATGCGCTAGATTCTGCACCGAAGAGTGGGGACAAAAATACTTACCAGATGAACCCGGCCAATCAGCGTGAGGCACTTATTGAGGCGGATCTTGATGTAGACGAAGGGGCTGATTTCTTAATGGTAAAACCAGCTTTGGCATACTTAGATGTGATTAAGCTATTGAAAGACAATTATTCTCAGCCTATTGCTGCATACAATGTCAGCGGAGAGTATGCCATGCTCAAGGCAGCAGCCCAGAAAGGCTGGTTGGACTATGATCGGGTAATGGCAGAAACCCTACTGAGTATAAAGCGTGCAGGTGCAGATATTATTCTTACCTATCATGCAAAAGAATTCGCTCAGCTTTCAGCACGTTGATATTTCTTTAAAACTCTTTGGGCAGCGTTTAAGCCACTGAATACAGCCCCGTCCATATAGCCAGGGTAAGCAAGTGAGCTTTCTGTTCCTGAGAACATCAGTTTTCCATCATAGGCTTCTGCTCGCAGTATTTCATGACCATTATTTTGGTGTGGTACTACTGGAATTGCATCCTTGACTGATGTAAAGGGATCATTCGCCCAGAGGTGTTCGGAGTATTCCAGATATTCACCAGCCTGGTTACCAAAAAGTCTGATAAGCGTACTTATAACTTTCCCCTCTCTCTCTTCGTAATCCAGACGAGCCAAGTCAGGATTCAGAAAACCCTTTAATGCGAAGAATTCATTTTCAAAATTGCTGTGGTCATGAACCTCTTGAATAATGCCTGTCTGGGAGAAGCCCATTCCTGATAGCCCTTTTTCGCGCCAGAAAGGTGAGGCGTAGCTGACAGCATACTTAATGGATTCTCCCATCCAGGTATGTGTCTGCCACATAATTGAGGTTTTATTTTCAGGAAGAGGAGGTGTGAACTGAATGCTCCTTGCTAGTAGCTGAGGGGGTATAGTTGTAATGACTGTTGCGGCTTCCAATGCGGTTCCAGAATTTAAAATTACTTCAACCGAGTCACTATTGTCTTTAATTTCAGCGACCTGAGCATTGAAGAGAATTGTGTCCCTATCAATCCTGTCAATCAGTGATTCGATTAGCTTCGCGCTGCCTCCTTTAATTCGATATGATGGAGCCTGACCTGGTGGGAAATCGAAATGCTGGATGTCTTGAAAACTCGATACTTCGTATGAAATTTTACCCTCAGTATGTTGAGGAAATATTTCAACACTCACCTGCTTCAATAATTGAAGCAGGTGAGTGTGCTGTCCTCCAAGCCATGTAGCGCCCATTTCTAATGGTCCGTCAAGCGTGTTTATACGTCCGCCTGGCCGATCTCTGGCTTCCAGAATTTTATAGTTAATACCCTTTTCCCTTAAAGCGTATGCAGTTGTTAATCCAGATAGACCAGCACCAATGATTAGGACATCATACATGCTCTATTTAATAGATACGCCCTTCAGAAAGTTCATAAATAGAACTTCTTTTGTTATGTAGGAGAACAATGGATTTGGAGATCTTTATTAAACTGTTTCCACTCGACCTAAAGTCTTCAGCATTTTCGCATGGCTAACGATGGCCGAAACAAAGGTGGGTTCCAGATTATAGGGCAAACCATATTCTTTTGCAGTCTCTCTGACGATTTTAGAGATTCTTTTATAATGAACGTGGCAAATGTTCGGAAACAAGTGGTGTTCAATTTGGTAGTTCAAACCACCCACGTACCAGAAGAAAAGTTTGCTCTTAGGGGAGAAGTTAGTGGTTGTAAAGAGCTGATGAACGGCCCAGTTATTTTCCATATTCCCCAAGTTATCTGGAATTGGGTATTTCGAATTTGGCATGACGTGGGCAGGCTGGAAGATCAAAGCAATCCACAAACCTGTGATGATATGCATGGTCAAAAAGCCAATTACAACAATCCACCAAGGCGCTTGGATAAAGATTAATGGAAGAACCAGAGCATAGGCATAATAGGCGACTTTTGAAAAAATCGTTTCTATCAGCACACTTCTATAAGTTCTCTTTTGACCCTTTATGAGTCCCATTTTTTTGTACCTATTCAGTTGTACAAAGTCTTTTGTAGTAAGCCATAAGAAGGTCATAATGGCATAAAAGAACCAGCCATATATATGCTGAAACTTATGCAATCTGTAGTGCTTCGCATGCGGAGATAAACGCATAAGAATACCGGGGTCGATATCTTCGTCTACACCCTCTATGTTGGTGTAGGAGTGATGTAATACGTTATGCTGTATTTTCCAATTAAATGAGCTGGCACCAATTAGGTTCATTACGTAGCTCATGTACTTATTTACTGTTTTATTATTTGAGTAAGACCCATGGTTGGCATCATGCATTACGGATAACCCGATTCCCGACATTCCAAAGCCCATAATTGCCCACATGACAATGATTAGCCAAGGTTGGGTAATTACTCCGGTAAGCATTAGTACATAAGGAGCAAAGTACATTAAGAACATGGCTGCTGTTTTGCTAAACATGGTGAAGTTGCCGTGAACCGATATCTCGTTCGAGTCGAAATAAGTCTTGACACGTTTACGTAGGTCACTTATAAATTCGGCTTGATTAGTACGAGAAAATTTAATGCTCTTGTAATTCATATATTATTTTAACCTAATGCTTCTTGCTGAAGACTTTGTTTCTAGTTTTTGTTTAGATGTACCTAATATAATTCAGGAACACAAAAAACTCCAGAGGGATTACACGAATTGACAGTCCACTGGTTAATAATGTTGCAAAATTAGTGATTAAATCCCTGAAATCTGACTTCCTCAGAAATCTTCCTCGCGTTCGAGCATCAAAACTGACGCTTGAGGGACTATAAAGAGCTTTTCGCCTTGATAAACAATTTCAACGGCCCCCTTCTGTAAGAAAATTGCCAGATCGCCTTCTTCCGCTTGTAGCGGCACATATTTAACTTTTTCATCATTGCCTTTCCAATGATCCTCTTCATCGGTGGGCATAGGGATAGGATAACCTGGGCCAATTTTGATGACATAACCGGTCTGAACCTTTTCTTTCTCTTGAACCCCAGGGGGTAAATAAAGACCGCTTTCAGTTTTTTCTGGTGACTTTTTTGGTCTTATGAGTAAGCGATCGCCCACTATGATGAGCTTTTTCAATCTGTTGTCAGCCGTCAATTCCATAATAGTCAGTTCTGTGAAGCAAATATATAATGGTAACTGGTGTAAATAAAAAGGGTCAACGTAAAGTTGACCCCTCTCCCTGTTGATTGGTAAAAGGAGATTAATGCTTAATTATCAATTTCTTTGTTTCTACCATACCAGCGGTGTTCACCCTGATCATATATAGCCCACTGACTAGATTAGTACCATCAAATTCAAATGAATAGGTTCTATCCGCTTCTGTATCTCCTTCAAATAGCTTTCCTACCAAGTGTCCTTGGCTGTTGTAAACATTGATAGAAGCAGGGCCAGCAACCGATGATGTAACGTTGATGGTAGTTCTGTCGCGAGTTGGGTTTGGATATGCATTCACTTCAATGCTTACTGAACTGACAGGCACATCGGTATCAGTGACTATAACACCTTTTGGTGCTCTGGCACTAGGAAGAATTACCGCACACGAACCTAATTTGGCACCATCAGCGATAAGCGTTGCAGCTTCTTCCTGACTGACGCAAATAGATTCACCCTGATAACATAGGGTAACATTGCCGTTCCAACTAATTAAGTCTAAATCACAATCTCCTGGGTTATCTGAACCGTCACTGTCGCAGTTAGAGAGATCCATATTGATATCTCCCTGTACCCAATGCCCGTAATCATTCTTATAATAGAACCAGCCTGAAATACCGTAGTTGGCATTTTTATTATTGGCTTTATTACCGATTTGGAAACCAAACTGGTAATTGGAAGGCATATGACTTACAATCTTTTGACGGCCCGCATTGCTGCCTTTACCGACTAGTCTGTTGACTTTGTTCACATCAAGTACATGATAGGTCCAGTCTTGATAGGCCGACCCAGCAATACCTTGTTCATCTTTATAGCTTCTACCCAAGGCGCTCCACTCATTCCATGTTTTACCTTCGTCCAAGTAGAACTCAATATCCCATTTGTCATTCGGATCATTTTTATTATAGACAGAACCTGTAACCGTGGCCGTACCATCTTCTAAATGGCTCAACGTACCAAAGCCATTTTCAAACATGTACCTAGCACTACCCTGAGAACTATACTGGCTTAACCAAAGTGCATGTCCATTGTTGCTATAGCTTGTCGCATCACATGTTGATTCTACTTCTACATCATCTGGGGTGTCATTAATTGAGCAAGTGTTGTCCTTTTTGTCTTTAAAACCTGTTACGGTGAATGGTCCGTAAGATCGTCCAACAATATCGATATAGCAGGACGTATAAATTTTGTATAAGTAGGCACCCACCTTGAGGTAGGTTTTATAATCTAACAGTCCAGAGCTGCCATATCCATTAATGACTAGTGTTTGACCTTTTTGTACATACTTATATTCACCCAGTTTGACATTACCCCAACGGTTATAAGCTTTGATCCATGTTCCTGAAGTACCGTTATAGACAACGGTAATTTCTTTCATCCCACCTTCGCAATCGCAGCCTTGATTTACATTGCCTTGACCGCCATAGTAAGTACTTCTGGAGATATTATTATCATCTGTAAAGGCACTTAGTCCATTATCGTCATCGTCAAACTTAGGTTGGTTATCATCGTCATCGTCATCCTCGCCCTTATCATCATCATCATCGTCTTTCTTCTTATCATCATCGTCATCGTCATCATCATCACCCTTATTATCATCGTCATCGTCCCCATTATCATCATCGTCTCCGTTGTCAATATCACCGTTTCCAATACCCGCCATGCACACAGCACCTTCTCCATCGGTGTAAGCGTCCACTTTAAATGGTCCATAGGACTTTCCTATTATGCTTTCGGAGCAGGAAGTATGGATTTTGTAATATTTTGATCCAATTCTGAGATAGGTCTTCGAATCTAATCTCCCCTTTTTGTCAAAGCCGTTTACTGTAATCTGATCGCCATTTTTGACATTAGTGAACTTCTTTATTTGGCTTCTGCCATTTTTCTTATAGGCTCTAATAGTAACACCTGATGGGCCATTATAGGTTACCGTGAAGTTCTGCATTTTGCCTTCACACTGACATATCGTTATGTCGTCATTTTCTCCATTGTCATCGTTGTCATCGTCATCATCATCGCTGTCCCCATTGTTATCGTCATCATTGTCACTTCCGCCACCGTTATCGTTTCCTCCATCGTCATCTCCACCTGGATTATCATTTCCGCCCCCATTGTCTCCACCAGGGTTTTCTGAGACAACTCCCCCCTCACAACGTATATCAATGACATAAATGGTGAAGGTACGTTCAGTGATGCATCCATTAGCATCAGTAACTTTGACAGTATAGTTAGTGGTAATCTTAGGGGCTACTGTCGCACTATTATCGTTAATACACGAGATGTCTCCGTCAGAAGACCACTCATAAGTGTATTCACTATTACCACCAGAGGCAGCCGCGCTTAAAGTGACAGATTGCTCTCCATAACCCAGGTATATCGTATTGACAACCCCCGCTTCACCACCAGGCAATGCTGGTGATACATTGGTTTCAATTGTCAATGGATCTGGTTCAGACAATTCGATTGTCTGAGAAGCTTGGGCACCATTGGCATCTGTGATTGTTAATGTATAGTTACCTGCTTCTAAGTTGTTGATCGAAGTTTCAGAAGATCCGTTGCTCCAACTATAAGTGTACGGTGCACATCCACCTTCTACTGTAGCATTGATGATACCATCGCTGCCACCATTACAGGTGATATTATATCCTTCTTCATCGTTGTATACTTCAGGATCAAGCGTGATAGCAATTGGTAAAGCCACCACTGTAACATCAAATGATGCATCAACGGAATTACCACTGCCATCCGTAGCGGTATAGGTTACGGTTGTAGTTCCAACTGGGAAGACATCACCAGGAGCGTGTGTACTTGTCAGCGTGAGATTGCAGTTATCAGTAGCATCAGGTGCAGTCCAAGTGATAGCCTGGCCACAGTCCGTATCCGTTTCATTATATACAATGTTAGAAGGAATTCCAGTAATCTCCGGAGCAATGTTATCAATTACAGTCACTGTTGCCACCGCTGTTGAGGTATTCCCACTGATGTCAGTAACGGTTAGCGTGACAATGTTCTCTCCAAGGTGGCTGCAATCGAAATTAGCTTTGTCAACTGAGACACTCGCAACACCGCAGTTGTCAGTGCTACCATTATTAATTTGACTTGCCGAAATACTTGCTGATCCATGCTCATCTAAATAAACAGTCAAGTTCTGTGTGATGGCATTAGGAGAGATATCATCAACTATGGTAACAATAGCTGTAGTTGATGTAGTATTTCCTGCGTTGTCAGTACCGGTGAGTGTGACAGTATTCGGTCCAAGGTTTGAGCAATCAAAACTTGTCTGATCTAGGCTTAATGTAATGTTACAGTTATCGGTTGATCCATTATCCACCTGGCTGGTTGTGATGACTGCCTGACCATTTTGATCTAGCGATACAGTTAGGTTTTGAACAAGAACGATAGGAGCGATCTCATCAACGACAGTCACAGTGGTTGTTTCTGTTACCGTATTACCTTGGTTATCAGTTGCTGTAATGGTTACGGTTTGTTGACCTAAATCAGCACAAGTAAAGTCTTCTGTAGAGATGGTTACTTCTGCAGTAGCACATGGTCCATCACCTACTGTGTAGGTAGTACTAGTGATGTCTAAATTAAAGTCGCCCTGAACAGTATTACCTTGATCGTTCTGATAAGTAAACCATCCTGAGAAGCCAAGGCCTTTGTCTTTGTCATTAGCTGCTTCACCTATCTGGAATCCATAGTTGTAATTAGCAGGAGCATGCGCTAGTGTTTTTGTTTTGCCTGCATTGTTACCAAGTCCTGTTAGTGTAGAAGGGTTGGAAGGATTAGTATCCATGATATAGAAGTTCCAATCCAAGTAGTTATCTCCAACATTGCTGGTATTTCCTTTCCACGATCTACCTAAAGCAGACCATTCATTCCATGATTTTCTATCGATCAGGTTAAGTTGAACTGCCCAGCTGTCGTTCTCATCATTAATGTTAACAAGTGTACCAGTAATGGTAGCAGTACCATCCGCCTGTTCGGCCAGCGATCCTTCGTCCTGTAGGAAGTGGAATTTACCCACTTGATTATCAGGCGTGTACTTACTTAGCCATATGGCATGAGAAGAGCTTCCTCCATAATGCTTGACACCACGCTGAGTTGTTACTCCAGCCACTACATCGCTTGGAGTAATTGAACCAACACCATTTTCATCTAAGCTCACCGTAGCAGGCTGAGCAGTGATTGAAGGTGCGGCATTGTCTACAATGGTTACTGTTGAAGTAGCCGTAGAAATATTACCAGCATTATCAGTAACAGTAAGTGTAATGGTGACCTCCCCAATGTTACTGCAGTCAAAGTCAGTTTGGCTGATGGTAATGCTTGCAATACCACAGTTGTCTGTACTACCATTATTAATCTGATCCGCAGTGATGCTAGCTTGTCCATTCTCATCGATGGAGATTTCTAAGTTCTGAGCTATCGCAGTAGGAGCAATGTTATCGATTATGGTAACAGTTGCTGTTGCAGACGCAGTATTTCCTGAGTTGTCAGTACCAGTAAGGGTTACAGTGTTAGTTCCTAGATCGTCACAATCGAAGGTAAGCTTATCAAGGCTCAAAGTGAGGTTGCAATTATCGCTTGATCCATTGTCTATCTGAGGGATGCTGATTGAAGCAGCACCATTTTCATCCAGTATAACTGTTACATCTTGCGCTATAACTGTTGGAGCAGTAACATCCTGAACCGTTACATTGACTGTCTTTGTAGTGATATTTCCAGCGTTATCAGAGACTGTGTAGGTAACGGCATGAACTCCCAAGTCATTGCAGTCGAATGATGTTCTACTGAGTACTTTAGCTGCTATACCACAGTTGTCAGTACTAGATACTTCAATTAGGTCAGTTGTCAATTGAGCTGTGCCATTGGCATCTATGTTAATGGTAGCGTCTTGTACAGTTACTATTGGTGCTGCATTGTCAATAACAGTTATAGTGGCAGTGGCTGAGGCTGTGTTTCCGCTAGCATCAACTCCAGTCAATGTTACAGTATTAGTACCTAAATCGTTGCAATCGAAGTTGAGCTTGTCTAGGCTTAGTGTGAGGTCACAGTTGTCACTAGAACCATTGTCAATTTGAGAAACAGTGATAGATGCTAACCCATTTTGATCTAGGACAAGACTTATATCTTTAGCGATGACTGTAGGTGTAATATTATCTACGATTGTTACGGTAATCGTCTGAGTGGTGGTATTCCCAGCACCGTCAGTGACCGTGTATGTGACAAGATTGGTACCAACATCAGTGCAGTCAAATGTAGTTTGGCTCAAGACCTTAGACACTATTCCACAATTATCAGTGCTTTCGGATACTTCGACTACCTCAGTGCTTAAACTTGCTGATCCATTTGCATCCAGGTTCAAGGTGACGTTTTGAGTTGTAACCGAAGGTGCTATGTCGTCAACGATGGTAACTGTGGCAGTTGCTGATGTAGTATTTCCAGCATTATCAGTACCAGTGAGTGTGATAGTATTCGGCCCAAGGTTTGAGCAATCAAAACTTGTTTGATCAAGACTTAATGTAATGTTGCAATTATCGCTTGATCCATTGTCTACCTGACTTGAGGTGATGACTGCTTGACCATTTTGGTCTAGCGATACAGTTAAGTTTTGAGCAATAACGGTAGGAGCGGTAATGTCCTGAACAGTTACATTGACCGTTTTTGTAGTTGTATTCCCAGCATTATCAGTAACAGTATACGATACAGTGTGCACTCCTAGTTCTGTGCAGTCAAATGATGTTCTGCTTAGAACTTTGGTTGCTATACCGCAGTTGTCAGCGCTAGATATTTCTATTAGGTCTGTTGTCAGTTGAGCTGTTCCGTCAGCATCTATGTTAATGATGGCATCTTGAACAGTGACCACTGGTGCTGCAATGTCGGTAACAGTTACTGTTGCCGTGGCCGAAGTACTGTTTCCACTTACATCAACACCTGTTAGTGTGACCGTGTTGGTTCCAAGGTCATCACAATTGAAGTTGAGTCGGTCAAGACTTAATGTAATGCTGCAGTTGTCATTAGAGCCATTGTCAATCTGAGGAATTGTGATTGAAGCTTCTCCATTCTCATCCAATGCTATGGTGACATCCTGAGTGACCACAGTAGGAGCGATGTTATCGGTTACTGTAATGGTTGCAGTAGCAGTACTCGTGTTACCATTGGTATCGGTCACTGTGAGTGTTACAGTGTTTTCACCAAGGTCAGCACATCCGAAAGTGTCTCTGTCCAGAGTAATGGAGCATCCAGGCTTAGTGCTACATCCTGAGTGGAGAGTGTAGGCGGTGTATTATCAGCTACAGTTACGGTAGCCATACCAGTAGAGATATTACCATTGCTATCGGTGACAGTAACCATAACAGAGACATCTCCAATATCGCTACAGTTGAAAGTATTTTTAGAAAGGGTAGCATTAACGATGGCGCAGTTGTCTTCGGTGCAAGAGGTAAACTGACTTACATCAGAGGTAACGATTACATCAGAGTAGTCTATTGTTGGTTCTGTAGGTCTTCCGCGTCCACGACCTCTACCACCACCAGAAGAAGGCGGAGTAGGATCGGGTACATTAACATCAGCTCCTTCACAGATATAGAGTACATCAGTACCTCTGATTTTACCATTACCGTTTTCATCCAGATAGATCAGGATGTTTTGCGTGACCACTGTAGGGGCAAGGTCATCAACCACAGTCACTACAGCAGTAGCAGTTGCGGTGTTGCCAGAAGCATCGGTAGCGATAAGTGTTACGGTATTAGGGCCAATCTCATCACAGTTGAAAGTAGTTTTAGAAAGGGTGAGTGTGATATCCCCACAACCATCATTAGAACCGTTGTCGATCATCTCCGGAGTAATGGTAGCAATACCATCTGCATCAAGCGGAATGGTAATGTCTTGAGTAGCCAATACCGGAGCCTGATTATCAGTAATGGTTACCGTGGCAGTAGCTACAGTACTATTACCGCTTTGATCGGTTACTGTAACAGTTACAGTATTAACCCCAACATCATTACAATCGAAGGTGTACTTATCAAGTTCTTTAGAGGCGATGGTACAGTTATCTTCGGTACAGGTAGCAAACTCGATTGTCACCTCACCAGATCCTGGTACAGGCTGAGGGATAGAAGTACCGCCCCCACAGTTGAAGTTAAGCACATCATCAGCGGTAATGGTTACCTGCCCACCAGCTCCAATGACTCTTGCAATATCTCTGGTTACCACGGTAGGAGCGATGTTATCGGTTACTGTAATGGTTGCAGTAGCAGTACTCGTGTTACCATTGGTATCGGTCACTGTGAGTGTTACAGTGTTTTCACCAAGGTCAGCACATCCGAAAGTGTCTCTGTCCAGAGTAATGGAAGCGATACCACAGTTATCATTAGAACCATTATCTACCTGAGTAGGAGTGATAGTGGCCACTCCATCCTGATCTAAGAATACTTCAAAGTCTTGCGCGATGGCAGTAGGAGCTGTGCTGTCAATGATGGTAATGGTAGCGGTAGCAGAGGCAGTATTGCCACTAGGGTCCGTACCGGTTAGTGTTACGGTATGCTGTCCGACATCACTACAATCAAAGGCAAACCTGTCAAGGCTTAGGGTGATGTTACAGTTATCAGAAGAGCCATTGTCGACCTGACTGGTAGTAATGGAAGCGAGTCCGTCATTATCTAGGGCGATGGTTAAGTCTTGCGCGATTACTGTAGGCGCAGTATCATCAGAGATGGTAACGTTGAAAGTATTTACAGTCTGGTTACCGGCATTATCAGTCACGGTAAGGGTTAACAGTTATCTTCGGTACAGGTAGCAAACTCGATTGTCACCTCACCAGATCCTGGTACAGGCTGAGGGATAGAAGTACCGCCACCACAGTTAAAGTTAAGTACATCATCAGCAGTAATGGTTACCTGCCCACCTGCTCCGATCACTCTTGCAATATCTCTGGTCACCACAGTAGGAGCGATGTTGTCTTCAATTGTTACAGTGAACTCTTGCGTACAGACATTACCCTCCTCATCAGTAGCTGTCAATGTTACAGTGTTTTCACCCAGATCGTCACAAGTGAAAATCTCTTGACTCAATGTTCTCGTTACTTCGCCAACCGGAAGGGTTTCATTATCCTGACAATTGTTAAGGTCTAAGTTGAAATCGCCTTGATGATAATTTACACCATCCCAAGAGTAGCTGAACCATCCCGAGAGACCAAAGTCTGCATTTTTGTTGTTGGCAGCTGTTCCTACCTGAAAGCCGTAATAATAATTTGACGGCATATGCTCAATCGTAAGTGAGCTTCCGGCATTGTCTGCCAGGCCGACTAGCTCGCTAACTTTCGCAGGATCCTCAATATAATAGCTCCAGTCAGTGTAATTACTACCGGTAAAGCCTCTCTCATCTTTATAGTTGCGACCTGCATTACTCCACTCAGTCCAATTCTTTTTGTCTGCTAAGAACAGTTTTACCTCCCACTTGTCTGTTGGGTTGGCCGTATTGTATACAATTCCTGTAATAGTGGCTGTTCCATCAGGGAACTGAGAAAACTCAGCGCCACTTTCGAATAGGAAGTCTGTTGTGCTTCCTGGAAAAATATTATTGCTTAGCCAAAGGGCATGGTCATCACCGATTGCTCTGGAAGGCGTGCAAGTGGTCACTATTTCGCTTTCGAAACAGAGTTCAAGGCCATTGGCATCTAGGACCGCTTGGCCATCTTGATCTAAATAAAGAGTTTGATTATTGCTTTGAGCAAAGGATACAGGTGTTCCCATGACTAAAAGTAGGATAGTCACACACCACAGGCGTTTTAAAAAAGCATGAGTTCTATAGGATAGAACCTGCATTTCCATTGTAATCGTGTTTTGGTCAAAGTGCAGCTAGTGTAATCTATCACCGGACTGTTTAGGGAGTCTCTATATCATATAAACGCCATTTCAGGCATTTAAACGCGACTTAGGTGATGTAATAAGTGAAAGGACTGTAAATATACAAAAAATTGCATTTCACATACAATCTTTTGTTGTTTTTTATCGTTACAAGTCGCTGTAAATCAGGGGACTTAAAATTGATCCTTAAAAGGAGAGGTGTCAGGTCTTATTCTTCGGACCTATTTAGGAGTCTTTCATCCATTTGTTTGCTGGCTTTAGCACCCAGTTTTTTCAGTGTTTCAGCACGCTTCACCAAGTTGCCACTTCCTTCAGAAAGCTTCTTCATGGACTCTTGATAGGCTTTCTGAGTTCCATTGAGATGTTTTCCAATAGAGATTAGATCTTCAGTAAATGACTGAAACTTATCGTAAAGCGCTCCCCCTTGTCGAGCTATTTCTATGGCGTTCTTGTTCTGATATTCTTGCTTCCAGATAGAAGCAATAGTCCTCAAGGTGGCTATCAGTGTGGTTGGACTTACAATGACGATGTTCTTAGCATAGGCATCATTGAACAAATCCGGATCGTGCTGAACCGCTAGGGTAAAAGCTGGCTCAATGGGAATGAAAAGCAATACAAAGTCGAGTCCATCTAAGCCATAAAGGTTTTGATAGCTCTTTTCACTCAGTCCCTTGACGTGTGCTTTAATCGAATTGATATGGAGTTTGAGTTGTGTAAGCCTTTCAGTGTCATCTTCCTCGTTGACAAAGCGCTCGTATGCCGTCAATGAAACTTTGGAATCGACAATCACATGTTTATTGTCCGGTAACTTAATGACTACATCAGGCTGATACCGTTTTCCATCATCGCCAGTTTCGGAAACCTGAGTTTCATATTCACGGCCCTTTTCAAGCCCCGATTTTTCTAGAATTCTTTCCAGAATTACCTCACCCCAATTTCCCTGAGCTTTAGAATCACCCTTCAGTGCTTTTGTCAAGTTTTCAGCTTCCTTGGTTATTTGCTTATTGAGGTCGCTAAGATGTTTGATTTGCTGTACTAAAGAAGCATTTCTTTCTGCCCCTTCCTTGTTAGAATCTTCTACCTTCTTCTGAAATTCCCCGATTTTCTCTTTTAAGGGATTCAGGAGATCATGGATATTGGTCTTATTCTGCTCGGTGAATCTTTTGCTCTTCTCCTCAAAGATTTCATTGGCTAAATTTTTGAACTCAAGGGCAAAGCGCTGGTTCAGTTTTTCCAACTCCTCTTTTTGCTCTCCAAGCTTTGACTGAAGATTTTTATGTTCGGTTTTAACCTGGGTAAGCTGATTGCTTAAATCTAGGTTCTTATCTCTTTCCTGCGAAAGCTCTGGTTTGACATCAGTCAATTCCTTGGCGATCATAGCATATCGCTCTTCTGCCAGTTGTAATTTATTTTGGATGTCGTTGTGGTCCGTATTCGAAGTGTTAGACTTGCTTTTGGCCATAAACCAACCAACCAGTCCACCCAAAATTACCCCCGAAATCAGCCAAATTATCTCCATCAATACTCAGTCTTTCTACAAATATATCTGTTCAGAGGTATTTGTATGAGTTATTGAAGGGATTAAAGTTTAGGCAAGCATTTTGGCTTCGCTGAAAAGAGACCTCTCTTCTTCTAGTATTACGTTTTTAGAAACTAAGTGCTCGGTCAATTGAGATTCAAGTTTGGCATCTAATGCTAGGAAATCGTCTAAAAGACACCAAGGTTTAATGGAAAGCTCCACAAAGTCATTCTTGATTTTAGATACTTGAATTTTGGCCTTAGGTGAATTAAGGAGTCGTTCGTGTTCGGTAAAGAAAGCCATGATTTCTTCCTTCACTTTAGTCATATTGCTCTGGTAACTTACACCGATTGTCAATTCCAAAGCAATGATATTTTTGCTTGAAAGGTTGTGCAGATCTCTCTGGTAAAAAATGGAGTTGTTGACTTTAATTTCGGAGCCGTCAATTTTCTTGATGGTAGTTCTTTGAAAGCCACTTCTCTCTATAGATCCTACTTGACCATCAATTTCGATAAAATCCCCAATGCTGAAGGGCTTCAATAATCTTAGTAAAATACCACTGCCGATATTACTCAATGGTGCGAGTAGGGCACTCTGGATGTTGTAGTTTAGCGTACTCATTTTGGTCAGTTTGTTTGCAAGTAGTCCTGCAATACATATACCAGTACGCCATGCCGGAAAGAAACCCTACTTTCTGTTGAATATTTGGGGTTTTGACGTTATCACACAACTTACGGATATTCCCAATATGGGATTGAACGTCATGAAAATGGAAGAATTAGGCGCTAATGAACCGCTATTTTATCCAGAATTATAAGCCCTTTGTGACTTTGATTAAATATGAGTTTCATAGACTTAATCGCAGTGATATCGAAATCTTCTAAGTTTAAAAACTTACTCAAATCAACGAAAAATGTATTGTAAACTGCCTCAGATCGTTTGGTGCTCTGAAGTTCTTTATTCTTCAGTACATCCACAGATAATTGTCTTTGAAGGTAACTATAATCGCTCAGTTTGAAACCTGTAGTATTGCCATTTACGTCCGCTAATTCTATGGTGAAGTCTAGAGGCTCAGGTGCCTTTTTCTCTTCGTCCTTATCGTCTTCTTCCTCTTTATCATCTTCTTCTTTGTCCTCAGTTTCTTCTTTCTCTTCTATGTCCTCGTTTTTTTTCTCCTCCTCATTGCCTTGCTCCTTCTTCTTTTTTTCCTCGTCTCGCTTTTTGTCAGGGTAAGTACTGCCTTTGGCTTCAGACATTTCGAAAGTCAAGTATGAGGATTGAGATGCATCTATACTTTCTTTAAAGACCACTTCATAACTGGCTGTGTCAGCTTCATATGCCAAGCTATCCCAACCAATATAAGCGGCTCTGGTGCCTCGATTTCCCCACTTCATACCCACAATTTGCTCTTTCCATACCGTGAGGTTTTTCGTCTTGATTTTACCTCCAGAAGAAGTTGTGGTCAAATCCAGATCTTCTTCAAAGTCGGCAAGGACTTTCCAATCTGAGTTCTCGTATTGATTCAAATAGATCGTTTCTGGTAACCATTTTTCACCAGCCCGATGATCTCTGAACAGCGATTCATATTCCTTTTTGCCTTGTAAACTGGCTTGCAGAAATGCACTGATATAAACCTGACCTATCTTCAATTGATCTTCCATAGGCATTAAGGCATCAACATTTAGGAGTGATCCGAAAGGAAATCCTGAGTCGCGATTTCCCCAGGTGGTATTGAATTGTCCATGATTGGCCCCATAAACATAAACGGCCGACTTGAAGTAATCCGAGGAGTCATTGAACTCTAGCCTTTCATATTGTCTTAATCCCGCGAAAGACTGAACGTCCCCATCATTTGCGCCATGGATTACCAAGTAATTGACATTTTCCAGTGGCGTACTGACATTACCAGGTCGATATTGTCCATCCACTGGCGCGATCGACACGACAGCTTTTATGTTAAAGTCGAAATCAAAGACCTGCTTGGCATCATCGGGGTAAAAGGGGAGTCGATTGAAAAAGCCGGCAACAGCAGCTGCCTCTCCACCTCTTGAATGCCCCATAACAGCCAGGTTTTCCATATCAACCTTTCCATTGAAAAGCCCTCCTTCGGTATTATTCCATTTTTTCCAGTACTTAAGATGTTCTAGTAGAAGCCATCCGCGGGCATCATTCTCTTCATTCAGGCCATCACCAATAAAATCTGTCCAACCACTGTTGATAAAGTTTTCATCCACACTGACCATGATCATTCCTTGACTTGCCAAAAGCTCACCTAAGTACTCATAGCCGGGGTCAGAAAAATCAAACATGCTGTGATTGCCATGTACAATAAGTGCTAAAGGGAATGGACCTTCACCTTTTGGGTACCAAACTCGCCCATTGATTGGGAGTGCCTTATCGTCAAAGCCCCAGTACCATGTTCTTAATTTTCCAGGCGTTGCTTTCCAACCAGAAAGTAGCCGGGAACCGTCTATAGAATCGGTAATAATGGTGGCATCAGACCCAAATTCGTCCCGATGCTTGTCTTTACCACTTCCATATGTCAGGTATTCCACTTCGTATGGCCCGGGTTCTGATGGATCCGGAAGTTGAATGTGTTCCGGTCGGTATTCTGATTTTTTAGCGGCATTGATATGTTCCACTTCGGGTTTAAAGCCTGTGTCAGCTAACCAAATAAGTCCCCATACCAAACCTGCAATTCCCAACAGGCTGCCTGTTGAAGCGACTATCTTTTGGAGTAGGGTTAATTCTGACCTTGTCTTTTTGGTGAGGGTGAAAATACCTGCGCCTAATGCTCCTGAGAAGACGACAACCAATACCGGGAATTTCCAACTCAAACTCCCCATACCAAAAACAAATGGCATTAAGAAAAAAGCTCCTGGTATGACCCAAAAAAGCCCTTTGTTCATGTTTTTGACAAGAAGGCGAGCAAGAAGGGCTCCGGCACCCATAAGAAAGGCAAGAATTATCCCTAATAGCACCATTGCTATGCCGAAATAGGTTTGTGGTTGCGTCACAAACATCATCATAGAGCCGATGATCCAAATAATGACAACCGTTGTGCCGATCGCTTTGCTGGCTCCTTTCCAGGCAACAGGGCCAGGATTAAGTTTCTTTAGAAATCCAACAATTGCTTTCCAGATTCTTTTAAAAAATTTGATCATCTTCTTGATGTGAGGTTGAATATTTCCTCATGAAGATAAACAAATGCTTAGGAATGCTTTATACAGTAGCGATGCACTTTAGCTCAATCGCAATAGGTGTCGGGAGACAATTGATTTCTACTGTGGTTCTGCATGGCTGGTTATCCTTGAAGTATTCAGCGTAAACTCGATTATAAGTCTTGAAGTCGTCCTTCATGTTTGTTAGGAAAACTGTAACGTCTACCAGTTTATCCCAGCTACTGCCTGAAGCCTCGAGTATCAATTTTACGTTATTGAAAACCGATCGGCATTGTGTTTCAATATCATAGTCAACAATATTTCCGGAGTCATCCAAAGTCACTCCGGGAATGTCTTTGGTTCCTCTTTCTCTTGGTCCGACACCCGATAAGAATAAGAGTTCTCCAACTCTTCTGGCATGAGGGTATAGGCCTACAGGTTCTGGTGCTTTCTGACTGTTGAATTTTTCACTCATAATAGGTTTTTAATCATCTCAATCCGGTAGTTCTTCAACTCATCTTTAGGCTTAATGTTATAGATTTCAAATCCATTTTTTATGGCAAAAATGAGCATCGCCTTATGTCTATTTAAGGTTTTGAATTTTATACATTCATAGCCTTCTTGCTTAGCCCAAGCTTCTTGTTTATCTGCAAGCGCCTGAGCAATGCCTTGTCTTCGGTATGCTGGGTTCACCCCACCAAGCCAACTGTAGAATGATCCATCATTTAATTTGTCGTAGCCTACTTTACAAGCCACTGGTTTCGAATCTATCTTCGCGATCAGTGCAAGATGCTTTGAATTTCTTATCCTGTCGGTATAATAGTCATCGTCACGCATTGGAGTAAACTCTGGAAGCGACCTTAACACCGCTATGGCTTCTAGAACTGAAGTTTCAACAATTTCAAGTTCCATTTCAGGAATTCATCAACTCTTCAATTTCTTCGACCTCAATTGGAATATTGCCCATCAAATTATGATGGCCGTCTTCGGTAATTATAATATCATCTTCAATTCTGATCCCGATATTCTCATCCGGTATGTATATGCCTGGCTCAACGGTGAATACCATGCCTGGTTTGAAATCGGTGTAAATACTGGCGACATCATGTACATCTAAACCAATGTGGTGAGAAGTACCATGCATAAAATACTTTTTATAGGCAGGCCAGGCAGGATCTTCATTCTTAACATCAGTCTGATCTATCAAACCAAGACCTAATAATTCCTTGGTCATGATATTGCCAACTTCCTGATGATAATCTGGTATGCTATTACCCGGTGTTAATAATGCTGTAGCCTCATTTTTAACCCTGAGGACAGCATTATAAACGTCTTTTTGTCTATCTGTAAATCGTCCATTTACCGGAATGGTGCGCGTCATGTCTGCATTATAATTGGCGTATTCAGCGCCTACATCCATAAGCAGTAAATCACCATCCTTAAGCTGATCTTTGTTTTCTATATAGTGTAGTACACAGGCATTTCCACCACCAGCAATTATCGGAGTGTAAGCAAAGCCTTTGGACTTATTTCTCACAAACTCATGCAGATATTCAGCCTCCACTTCGTATTCCCAAACCCCTGGTTTCACGTATTGCAGAATTCTTCGAAAGCCTTGATCGGTCAAATCACAAGCCGTTTGCATTAATTCAATTTCCCTTGCTTCCTTAACCGTTCTAAGATCATAGGCTATCGGTGCGAGGCGCTCAAATTCATAGTTGGCGTATTTTGCTCTGCACCATTTATTAAACCTGTCAGTTCGAGTTTCTACTTCTGAGCCATTGCGAATGTGCTCGTTATTATAGAGATAGATGTTATTAGTTTCTGCCAAAAGTGTGTTCAGCGTGCTTTCGAATTTGTCGTTCCACATAATGGTGGAAACCCCCGAGGTTTCGGTAGCTTCTTCCATGGTGTATTTGTGTCCTTCCCATATTGCGATCAATTCGCTGGTTTCTCTAAGGAAGAGTATTTCTCTCATCTTAGGATCAGGGAAATCAGGGGCAACAATCAAGATAGATTCCTCCTGATCTATGCCAGAAAAGTAAAGCAGGTTGCTGTTTTGGCGAAAGGTCATGGTGCCATCGGCATTGGTAGGCATAATATCATTAGAACAAATAATGGCGATAGAATTGGGCTTCATTTTCGCCTTTAATTTTTCTCTGTTCTTTATAAAAAGGTCTTTACCGATATGCTCGTATCTCATGGCGCTAAGTCTATAGTGATTCAACGAATTAAGCAGGAATTGACGAGAAAAGGAAGGCTTCTTTGAACTGTCAGTTTAAAACAGACACCAACTGCTTAGTGCTGATGTCGAAGCCACATTTAAAGTGACCTTTCGGGCAGGCTTTTTTGCCATGCAGTCCACAGGGTCGACATTCTAATTGTTCTTCTACTTGAACAATATGGCTTTCATCTGAAAGCGGACCGAAACCAAATTCTGGAATAGTAGAACAAAAGATGGCACAAGTTTTCGCGTTAATGGCAGAGGCCAGATGCATGGGAGCGCTGTCATTGACATAGTTCATTTCCGCATCCTTCATCAGGGCGGTAGACTGTAACAATGAGAGTTGGCCACAAAGGTTCTGGACATTCGAATGCCCTGACTTCTCCATAATTTCGTTGCACAAGTCTTTATCCAAAGGTGCCCCGAGCAGAAAAATATTGACTTGGAAGGCTAGGGCTTTTATAAGCTCGATCCATTTTTCTTTTGGAAACTGTTTGGTGAACCAAACCGAGGCTGGGGCCATGCAGATGTAGGGTTTTCCCTGCCATGGCTTTATGGCTTCAAAGTCTTGTGCCGATGGATAAAGTTTCGGTTTACAGTACTGGCTGTCCGTAAGTTTTCGAATTAGGTCATGATTTCTTTCCACTTCGTGAACTCCATTACCAATTTCATGAGGGATTTTTTCATCAAAAGCCCAGGAGAAGGGATTCTTGTCAAAACCGATTTTGAGTTTCGCCTTGGATAGGGCAGTGATGAGACCTGAGTTAGCAAATCGTTGAACATTTACGGCCAAATCATACCTGGTTTTACGAACCTTACCGATCAGTTTGAACAGGTTTCTATACTTTCCACCTGTTTTATTCCAGACAATTGTCTCCCTGATAAAGGGATGTCCGTTCATTAAACTCTCATTGCCTTTGCGGACAAGAAAGTCGATTTCTGCTTCCGGATATTTAGAATGTAACTTTTCTAGCAACCCCGTGGCTAAAATAACGTCTCCGATAAAGGCGGTTTGAATAACGAGTATTTGACGAATTGCCATTGACAGTGAATTCACTCAAATATAAAGGAATTGATTTTCCGAAAAATGTGTTCACTGTATTAGATCGAAACTTAGCATGCAACAAGCCACCATACTGATACCAGACATTAGCGGGTACACCAGCTTTATGACCAAAACGGAGTTGAGTCACAGCACGCATATTGTCAATGAGTTACTTCAGGTCATAGCCGATTCTGTTCAATCCAAATTTACCCTTGCAGAAATTGAAGGTGATGCGCTGCTAACCTATGCTAATGGAAGAGTATCAGAAGAAGAAATCGAGGCTATCTGTGCTGACGCTTTCAAGAACTTTCATTACTTCTTGAAGGTGATTGAAAGGGATAGTGTATGTCGGTGTGGGGCCTGTAACAATGCAAGTGACTTGTCTCTGAAGTTCATTGTACACTATGGAATGTTCGAAGAAATTAAGATAGCACAATTCACGAAACTCTCGGGACCGGATATGATCATTGCGCATCGTTTGATGAAAAACAGTGTGCCCTCCAAAGAATATATTCTTGTGACGGACGCCTATCAGTTTTCAGGCGAAGATTCTCTATTAAGTTGGGAAAGTACTGAGGACCACTACGATTTGATTGGGAGGGTGTCCTACCAGTATGCTTCAATCAGCCACTTGAAGAATGAGGTGTTAGATCCGGAAAGTGCTGAGGACTACTCTTCTGTTTTTGGTCTGGCCAGAGTGATGGACATAGAGATTGAAGCGTCATTGCAAGAGGTTCATGCTACACTAACTGACAATAACGAAAAGGTAAATTTTGTCGATGGCTTGATCGACCTGAAAATGGATTCAAGTATCAATCGCATTGGCAGTACACATATCTGCGAGTTTGATGGCGATACCTTCGATATAAAGACCTTGCAGGATGTTGGGGAGAATGATCAGATCGTTTATATTGAAAAGGCTCGCTCGCTCAATAGTGGTATGACTTTACTGACTTATTACGAGCTTAAGAAAACTGAGAACGGTACTAACTTATCTTTCAGGGCTTTGACGGGAGATCGGCAGCCAATCCCTGCAGAGTTTTCGGATATGATCTATGGCCAAGCTATGCATAACCTTGAGCGTATGAAAAGCTACATTGAAAAGCAGCAGGTGGCTTAGCAACAAAGCCAATTCTTTTCTCTTTCATGCCTATTAAATAATTATCTTTGCCGAATTGAGGAGACCCGGAGATGCTTGATTATAACCTATTTACACTGCCAAACGGCATCAGAATAGTTCACAAAGAAGTACCAAGTACTAAAATTGTTCATTGTGGCTTTGTGCTCGACATTGGGAGCAGAGATGAGCGCGAAGATCAATTGGGTATTGCTCATTTCTGGGAGCATATGGCCTTTAAGGGTACCAAGAAACGTAAGGCTTTCCATATTCTAAATCGACTCGATTCAGTTGGGGGTGAGCTCAATGCTTATACCACTAAAGAGAAGATTTGCTTCTATGCTTCGGCATTAGAAAAGCATATGGAAAGTGCTTTTGAGTTGCTTCAGGACATTACATTTGATTCAATTTTTCCAGAGAAGCAGATCGAAAACGAGCGTGGCGTCATTCTGGAAGAGATGTCACTATATCATGATAGTCCGGAAGATGCCATACAAGATGAGTTCGATGATGTGGTTTTTAAGGATCACCCTTTGGGCAAGAATATCTTAGGTACACCATCCAGTGTGAAATCCTTTCACCGAAAAGATTTTCAAGACTTTCTAAAAGCCAATATGAATACCGAAGGCATTGTTTTCTCTTGTGTTGGAAACGTTCCTTTAAAGCGAGTGAAAAAACTTGCGGAAAAGTATTTTGGAGCCATTCCCCATGTCAAAGCCGAAAGGCAACGCATCACCTTCGAAGGGTATACCCCAAGTTCGGAGGTTATCAAAAGAAATATCACACAGGCGCATTGTGCCATTGGTACAACTGCCTATGCTTTGAACGATAAGCGCAGACTGCCATTTTTCATGCTCATGAACATCTTGGGTGGTCCCGGAATGAATTCTCGTTTGAATTTAGCGCTAAGAGAGAAGTATGGTTTCGTCTATAATATAGAAGCAGCCTATCATCCGTATTCGGATACTGGACTGTTTGCCATTTTCTATGGTACAGAATTAAGCCAGGTAAAGCGAAGTAAAAAGTTGATTTCGAAAGAGCTCAAATTGCTAAGAGATAAGCGACTTGGTACCTTGCAATTACACAAGGCAAAGGAACAGCTGGTTGGGCAGTTGGCTATGGCGGAGGAAAACAATGCCAGCCTAATGCTCATGATGGGAAAGAGTATACTCGACCTCAATAAGGTGCATAGTCTGGAGAGCATTATTAAAAACATTCGATCGATTAGTGGTGAACTGCTTCAAGATATTGCCAATGAGTCACTCGTAGAAGATCAGATGAGTCACCTAACCTTTTTACCTAAGAATTAATGGAGTTTTTACCTGCCGATATTCAAGCTTATGTAGAAGCACATTCTGATGAGGAAACGGGCCTATTAGCCGAATTAAACAGAGAAACGCATACTAAGGTGATGATGCCGAGAATGCTTTCTGGCCATCTTCAAGGTAGAATGCTTTCTATGTTGAGTCATATGATTCAACCTAAGTGTATTCTTGAAATTGGTACCTATACAGGTTATTCAGCCATTTGCATGGCAGAAGGTTTAGCACCAGATGGTCAGCTCATTACCCTTGATATTAATGAGGAATTGGAAGGAATGGTAAGGGATTACTTCGATAAGGCTGGCCTCACCGAAAAGATTGACTATCGCATCGGAAATGCCATGGAATTAATTCCAGAAATAGACGCTGAATTGGACTTGGTGTTTATCGATGCTGACAAGAAAAATTACACGAATTACTTTAACTTAGTGTTCGATAAAGTCAGGTCTGGAGGATTCATTATAGCCGATAATGTGCTCTGGAGTGGCAAAGTAGTGCAGACAGAAAAGAAAACTGACAAGGACACACAAGCAATCTTAGATTTTAACCGTTTCGTTCAAGAAGACGATCGAGTTGAAAACGTACTGTTTCCAGTAAGAGATGGCTTGATGGTAATAAGAAAAAAATAGTGAGGCATCTCCTAGTGTCATTCATCATCCTAATGATGGCTTCGTTGAGCTCTTTAGCGCAAGCCCCAATGAATGTCCCCTCCCAAATAACCGTTGCTGGCGTCAAGCTCAAAATTAACAATGAGGCAAAGAAGGAAATAGCTGAAACCTTAGACTTGCTGGTAAGAAGCCAATACCACTTTCAGCTTAAAGCAGATCGGTCGAACCTCTATATGCATTTTGTGGAGAAAGTCTTGAAAGAGGAGGGCATTCCCGATGATTTTAAGTACCTGGCGATCCAGGAAGGAGAATTTATCTCAGATGCAGTGTCTACCTCTAATGCAGTGGGTTTTTGGCAGTTTAAGAAAGCTTCGGCACAAGAATTGGGACTTAGGGTCGATAATGTGGTGGATGAGCGTAAGCATATCATCGCTTCCACCATAGGTGCTACAAAGTATCTTAAGCGATCGAATTTTGTGTTTGACAATTGGGTCCTTTCCTTACAATCCTACCTCCAAGGACTTACGGGTACACAACGATCAGTTGCGGACAAACTTTATGGAGCCAAGTCCATGAATATTACCGGGAAGTCTCACTGGTATATCAAGAAATTTATTGCGCATAAACTAGCTTTTCAAGACTTCGTTGGCGAAGGACGAAAGCACCCTGAAGTGCGCCTCAATGAATTTGAAGGTAAGGGTAGAACGCTCAGACAGGTGAGTCAAGATGTTAGAGTAGACTATGACGAATTAAAGCGATTCAATAAATGGCTGAATCAATCAAGAATACCGGATGACAAGTCTTACATGGTGATTTACCCAGCTAAGGGTAAGCAACAAGTAATTGCGCAAAACAGGGATAAGCCGAAACCTACCAACAAGCCAAAAACCAATACTCGGGTGAATAATAGTAAGCGCCAACGACCAACTTCAGTACTGGCAGGTAATTCATTCAGGCCGCTAGAGGGAAATGTTGGGGTATACCCTAAGGTGACGGGCAATATCAGCCGAGCCTATGAGTCTGGTCAAATCAGAATGAATGGCATTCCTGCGATTAGAGCCAGAGCAGATGAGAATATTCAATCGCTCGCCAGGAGAACGGGAGTCAGCATAAACAAACTATCAAAGTTCAACGATATCAATTCCAAGAACCGCTTTAAAGGAGATGGCTACTACTACCTAAAGAATAAAAAGGCTAAAGGGAAAGTGCACTATCATGTCGTTCAGCAAGGAGAGACATTATGGTCTATTGCACAGGATTATGGCGTGCGCTTAAAGAAGCTGAGACAAAAGAATCGCATGGCTGAGGCGGAGGAACCCAAGGTGGGAAGAGTATTGTGGCTTCGTTTTATCAGACCGCAGAACATCCCGATTGAATATAGTAATGTGCTCAAAAGGCGAGATGAAGTCTCAGCGGAAGATCGCTTAATTACGGAAGTCTCTTTGGCCACTGCTGTGGAAGATAGAAGTAATGGAAGAAAGGTGGAAGAAGTAGCATCTCCTGAAGAGAATGAGGTTTTTGTACAACCCAAAACTGTTAAGCCTTTGGCGGAAACAGAGACGGAGACTATTGTGGTGCACAAAGTGAAAGCCAAAGAAACTTTCTTTGCAATATCTCGGATTTATGGCGTTGAGATTGACGATATATTGGCTTGGAATCAGTTGAGTATTCAAGATGGTTTAGAGGTCAATCAAGAGATCAAATTGTTGGTGCCGAAGGTGAAAGCTGAGATTATTGGTTTGAAAGAGCTAAGGCATGAGGTTAAGGCTGGTGAAACCCTCTGGTCAATTTCAAAACTTTATGATGTAACTGTTGAAGACATTATGAAGTGGAATAACAAAAAAAGTAACGAACTTTCCCCAGGAGACCAACTGAAAATTTTAAAGAGACCTTAGGAGTATTATTGATTTGAAACGCGCCAATTTTTGCTGGACACAGCGCTTTCTTCTTATTTTTTTATTGGGTGCCATCACATCAATGAACAGTTTTGCTCAAGAAAAGCCAGAGGACAAGGACACTACGACCACCGTCCCAGATAGCCTTATTTTTTGGAAAAAGGGAGCTAAACTCAACTTGACAGTACAACAAGTGGGCTTGACGAATTGGGCAGCTGGGGGTGAGTCTTCAGTCGCCATTGGAGGGGGAATAGATGGGTTTATCAATTACGAAAAAGACGAAATTCTCTGGGAGAATGCAGCGCAAATCGGCTATGGTGTAATTAGAAATGGTGGAGGGGGAAACCGCTTTGAAAAAACGGATGATCAAGTCCTACTATCGTCTAAGTACAGTCAGAAGTTTAGTGAGAAAGTGCTGATGACTTCGGCCATCAACTTCAGGACCCAAATGGATCGTGGTTATAAAATTGAGAACATTCCAAATTCTAGCGAGACTAGAAGAACACTGATCTCCAACTTTATGGCTCCTGGTTATTTACAGGCTTCGTTGGGCTTGACTTTTAGAGATAGTAAAAAAGGTTATACGGCAACTCTGGCACCCTTTACTGGTCGATTTACCTTTGTACTGAACGATTCCTTATCCAAGGCTGGAGCTTTTGGTATTACACCAAATGATAAGGTAAGGTCTGAGGCTGGGATAAGTTTGCGTGGAGGCTACCAGAAGGATATTATGGAGAATGTGAAGTTCCAGACAAATTTCAACTTGTTCTCTAACTATGAGAAGTTTCCTAACACCGTTGTGAATGTAGAAGCCGTGCTCAACCTTAAGGTGAACGACTTTATCCAATCCAATATCAGTACCCAGCTGATATATGACGATGATGTAATCGTCACCCGATCCGATGGCAGTCAGGGGAGGGACTTGCAAATCAAGAATGTGATCAATGTGGGCTTTGTGCTCGGTTTCTAATCCAATTCAACTTCTCCCTTTATGAAGGGGAGACACAGAGGGGTTGCTTTCTTAGACTATATCACTTCGTCACCCTGAGCGTAGCGAAGGATCTTATCCTCAATGATAGATTCTTCGCTGTGCTCAGAAAAAGAAAAGAGGGTTGATTAGAAGATTACTTCGAGCTGCGCTCTCGTAATGACGAGCCTTTTAGAATGATTATTGACTATCAACTTCTGCCCTTTTCAAGGGGAGACACAGAGGGGTTGTTCCCAAAACCTTATGGCTTCGTCATCCTGAACGCAGTGAAGGATCTTATGCTTTATCTTAGATTCTTCGCTGCACTCAGAAAAAGAAATAGGGTAGATCAGAAGATTACGTCAAGTCGCACTCTCGCAATGACGAGCCTTTTAGAATGATTATTGACTATCAACTTCTCCCCCTTTTCAAGGGGAGACACAGAGGGGTTGTTCCCAAAACCTTATGGCTTCGTCATCCTGAACGCAGTGAAGGATCTTATGCTTTATCTTAGATTCTTCGCTGCACTCAGAAAAAGAAATAGGGTAGATCAGAAGATTACGTCAAGTCGCACTCTCGTAATGACGGGCCTTTTGGAATTAATATTGACTATCAACTTCTCCCCTTTTGAAGGGGAGATACAGAGGGGTTGTACTCACAGACCTTATCGTTTGGCCATCCTTAGCGCAGCAAAGGATCTTATACTCAATATTAGATTCTTCGCTTTGCTCAGAAAAAGAAAAGGGGGTTGATCAGAAGGTTACCTCGAGCTGCACTCTCGTAATGACGGTAGTATTAAAACTCTGGATCAAGACCTAGTTTTTCCTGTAAGTCTTTTAAAGCAGGGTATTTATTCTTTAAGAATTCGAACTTCTCACGATCGGTATAGAGCATTTTCTCTTGAGCAATCTCCACCACATTAGACTGGAGAGAGATATGGTCATTCTTGAGAGAATTTCTCAAATGCTGAAGGAGCTCAGATCTAAATTTTTCGAAACTTGAGACCAATGCTTCATTTGGTATAGAAATGATCACTTTGGTGCCCTCTAGTTGATAAGGGTTTTTAAGTACTTCCTGATCGAGGTTTTGAAAATTCCCTTTTGTTAGAAAGTCTTGCCACACCACCTCAAAGGCTTCAGGGGTAAAAGATGTATCTCTTAAGTCGACTTTTTCTTCTTCTTGCTCAGCTTCCTCTTCCTTGGGTTTGTTGATTTCTTGTTTTAAGGCATTCAGGTCAGTAGGTACTGACATAGTTTTAGAAGGTGACTTTCTAATACTAGGCCTTTTAGCAACAGGGATTGCAGGTTTCTCAGTAGCAGGAGCCACAGATTCTGCTTCAGTAACAGGAGGTGTCTCAGGTTCGTCCTGCTGAGGTTCATCATGAGCGGTTGGTAATGGAGGCGCTTCTTCTTTTTTTGGAGCAGGAGCAGGAGCAGGAGCAGGAGCAGGAGCAGGAGCAGGAGGTGCCTCTGTTTTTATTTCTGGTTTTGCTGGCGCTTCAGCCGGTTCAGTTAGAGTTTTTTTTTTGATGAGTCACCATTGGCGCTCACTTGGGCTAGCGAAAGTGCTGAATTGAGATGGGCCATTTTAACTAAGGCCAACTCTACATGCAGTCGTTGGTTCTTACTCGCCTTGTAATTGATGTCGCATTGACTGGCAATATTTAAAGCCGTCAGCAAGAAGGATAGCGGGATCTGATTAGCCTGTTCCGTATACCTTGCCTTTACGCTATCTGATACTTCGAGAAGTTCGACCGTTGCATTGTCCTTGCAGACCATTAGGTCACGCAAATGGCTGCTTAGACCCACAATGAAATTGTGTCCATCGAAACCTTTCTTTAGGATCTCATCGAAAATGAGTAGTGTATTGGTAGTATTCTCAGTGAAGAGGGCTTCGGTCATTCTGAAATAGTAATCATAATCCAGAATGTGAAGGTTATCAATCGTATCCTTGTAGGTAACCTTCTGTCCTTTGGAGAAAGTAACGATCAGGTCGAAAAGAGACAATGCATCACGCATGGCACCATCTGCCTTTTGTGAGATCAGATTAAGTGCTTCCTCTTCAACTTCAATGCCTTCCTTTTCGGCAATCATCTTCAATTGATCGGCAATATTTTTTACTTCAATTCTATTGAAGTCGAAAATCTGACAACGAGAAAGAATGGTCGGGATAACCTTATGCTTTTCTGTGGTAGCCAAAATAAAGATGGCATACGAAGGAGGCTCTTCCAGGGTCTTCAAAAATGCATTGAAGGCCTGGTTAGATAGCATGTGCACCTCATCTATGATGTATACTTTGAACTTTCCTTGTTGAGGAGGGTAGCGGACCTGTTCAATCAAATTTCGGATATCATCTACCGAGTTATTTGAAGCAGCATCCAGTTCATAGATGTTGAAAGTATCATTACCCATTAAAGGGTTTTCAATGGTCTGCTCGTTGATCAATCGGGCCACAATCCGGGCGCAAGTGGTTTTACCCACACCTCTTGGTCCACAGAACAAGAGTGCTTGGGCCAATTGGTTGTTGTCAATGGCGTTTTTAAGGGTTGTAGTGATGTGTTCTTGTCCCACCACTTCCTCAAAGCCAACAGGTCTGTATTTCCTAGCCGAGACAACGAAGTTTTCCATTGCCGCAAGATATAAATCTTAAGGAAGATGTTGAATGTTCTTTGTTCAAAGTTTTTCAAAGGACGGATGTGAACCAAAAAGCCCTTACCTTTGTATCAAACACCGGAGCCTAGGCGAAGGTGTTTATTTGTCTACATCTACGCCAAGGCTGCGATGTTTTGCATGGGGCCGACTGGAATTGACAGTAGGTGAAATGCGAGTGTAAGCATGTCGGGAGTTGTTCGTATTTCCCGTAAATAAAACGATCATACTTTATAAATGGCGAAAGACAATACGCCCTTGCTGCCTAATTAGTATTAGATAGCAATGTGTCTCGCTGACCCCCTGTTCTGCCGGGTCGGCAACCGAGGCATCAACTGCGGAACTGGCGCTTGCGGAGTTGTGACGTAAGCGTAAGACTAATCGCATCTAAGGTTTGAATCAGGGTGGCTGCTGTCCTTATCAAACTCGAAAATTAATCAGCAAATAAGCATGTAGAAGGCACTTAGTGTTCCTTATCTGGACGAGGGTTCGATCCCCTCCGGCTCCACAAAAAAGACCACCAAAAGGTGGTTTTTTTGTTACGCCTTCAGGGGCTGCCTTGCAGGCTGGCTATTCGTTAAATTCTTCCACCGGAAGAATTCTTAACGCTCATCCCTCCTCCGGCTCCAAAAACTGGCACTGGTTTTGAGGCCTTTTTGGTGTTTAAAATCCTAACACCACATACATGAAAAAAATATCTATTATCATGCTGATGCTATTAGGCTTTCAAGCTTACGCTCAGCTTCCAGGGTTAAAAAAAGAAGAAGTTACCACCCCAGATTCTTTGTATGTCAAAGATGTCGGAGTTTATCCAGTGAGACATGTGAGAACGACTCAATATGAGTATCACTACTACCTCCTCACTGGCGATGATACCACTACCTTGAGAAAAACACTAAGGGCCAGAGTCGAAAAGTTGGTAAAAGCACCCCGAATCAATGAGAAGGTAAGTGTGTTAGATAAAAATGCTTTAATAGGCAAGGAAATTATTATTCAAGTGATTCCATTCTCACCCGCCCTGAGTCGCTATTGGCAAGTACTGATCGATGATGGAATCAATCGTCCCTATATACTGGCAGATGAAGAAGATAATCGGGTCAAAATGCGCTCTGATATATCCATAGTCAATCATTTTATGAGTCGAGGCTGGAAACTGGAACAGATGCAAAACCTGGTATCTGAGGAGTACGGTTACGCCACTGAGTTTTTAGGAGGAGTCTACCAGAGAAACGTTAGGTTTTCAAACAATGTCTATTACTTCAAGGCGGTGTATGAGGGGAAATGACTTAGAATTCTCTATATAATTTAAGGCATAGATAAGCAGGTCTGGGCCTGCTTTTTTTATTGTTGTTCTTAACTACTTTTTCAGATTTGCTCCAATATGTTAATACACCTCTTAAACAATTCAGGGTGTCCTTGATCCATAAGTTTGAGCATATCCGCTTTTTCGGAGAGGTAAACTTTGGCAAAGCTTTTATCATGTTCCGTAATAGACTCTGAATTATTGATCAAATCCGCATATTTGACGGTTTGGGCTATATAGCTAATGTTTCCGAGTCGTTCGGCTTCCTTCTCTTTCCGAGCCTTTCTGTTTAAATCAGGATATGCCTCGTGGGTGAACTGGTCAGTTAGGTCAAGCACTCCGGCAATGATAAAGGCTGCTTTTTCATTCTGATATCCGCAGGCTATAAGTTTTTCACTTAAATCACTTTCTGTGCACTCGGTATCTTCCAAGAGGTCATGGCATAAAGCGATTTCTATTCCAGAGGGTTCGTACTCCGCAACTATTTCCGCAACAGCATAAACATGGTGCCAATAAGGCTCGTGGGTATATTTCCTTTTCTGGTCGGTATGGCATGCTTTCACAAATTCGAGAAGCAGGCTTTGTTTATCGTCTAACCTCATGATTCGAAAGGTCATGATTTTTTTCTTTTTTTAAATCTTAAAAGCATCATTCTTAGCGAGGACTCTCGGTTTTACTTTTTGGAGCGAAAAACCTACCTTAATTTCTACACACAAACAACACACATATGCTCTTAAAAATTGGTTCTCAAGGCCAGCAAGTGAAAGACTGGCAGAATTTTCTCAACACAGAAGGACTTAATGCAGGTGCGGCCGATGGTATTTTCGGGTCGGGCACGGCAGCGGCTACTAAAGGCTTTCAATCGGCCCATGGACTTTCAGCAGATGGAATGGCCGGTAATAATACCATTGCTGCGGCTCAAGCCCTAGGCTTTCAGTTTACAGCAAGCGTATTTCCACCCGTGGGTAATATCAATGCGGTGGTCGATATTTCTCACTTTCAATCTAATGTCGACTTTGCTAAAGTGAAAGCAGATGGACTCTTGGGGGTAATCCATAAAGCCACGCAAGGAGCTAGTTATACCGACCCTGAATATGTATCCAAGAGAGTTGCCGCAGGGCAGGAAGAATTGCTTTGGGGTGCTTACCACTTTGGTACGGCTCAGGATGTAGGTACACAAGTATCCCACTTCTTGCAAGTGGCAGCAGCCGATGCCAATACCCTTCTGGTCCTAGACTGGGAAGAAAATGGTATTGCCTCTCAGGGAACAATGACCTTGGCCCAAGCGGTAGAATTTGTAGAGCGGGTGAAAGACGCTGTGGGTCGTTATCCCGTGTTATATGGTGGCAGCCTGATCAAACAGTCAGTTGGCGGGGGTAATAGTGTGCTGAGTCAATGCCCCTTGTGGTTGGCACAGTACAGTGCTAATCCAAGCCTGCCTGCCGGCTGGTCTAAGTATACCATGTGGCAATATACCGATGGTGTCCATGGACCAGAACCACATAGCGTCAATGGAATCGGCAATTGTGATCGCGATGTTTTCGCGGGTACCGCCAGTGAATTGAAGTCCTTCTGGAAGAGTGGATTATAAATGATTCCGTCACTCTGAATGTCTTGATGATTATCTAGACCGAAAGAGTTCCTATATCAATTCCTGTTTTCTAATATGGCAATTTCACCCTTTGCGTTCATGCCATTCCTGAGCGAATGGCATGAATCATAACATTAGGGCTTATCTAAACCTAAACTGTTTCATTTAAGGTTACATCGATACCCACAACCGTACTTGCCGTCATGGTGACATCCAAGTCGGAACTGTAGCCTCCATTGTCATCAAAAGGAAAAGCATAGCCTCTTCCATCTATTGTAGGTATATCAGTTCCAAGGTTGCCGTTGTGGAAATAATAGGAGTACATATTCCAAGCACCATCAGGTGTATTCTTGTTCATTGGATAGAAGTTTGAGAAGAGCAGGATGCCAGCATTAAAGGGTTGAAATGGCATTGGCGATTTTAGGATAATGCTACTCTTGTCACTGTTGACATAGTAGACTTCCATGGGTTGTGAAAATTCTGAAGTAGTGGTCATCTGCATACCAACCTCAATGTCGGTATTATCTTTCCCTAAGTCATTGGTGAATTTCACGGAAGCCGTTGGTTTATTAGGATCTAGAAATTGAAGAGTAGCATACCTGTCACTTAACACGTTTCCATAAGAAAATGAAATTTCGGCAGTCACAGCAGAGATATTAACAGCATTGTACCAATTGATGGTAAGGGTTGAAGTAGCACTATCAAAACTTAATCCGGTGGCATAGTTAGCAGGTGTACCATTCTTTTTAAAGGTTGCCGTACCTGCAGCATCAATTGTGAAGGTTTGTATTAAAGTGCCGGAGAGGTACAGATTTCCGCTGATGGTTTCAACGGGAATGCCAGTACCTACCGGATTGCCTAAGCTGAACTTGGTCATCGCACCAGGTGTTGAAGTAGGTGCAGCAGGTGCAGTAGCTGGAACGGATGTCAACTTAGATAGATCTATTGGATCGAGTCCGTCATGCGTGATGTAGCCCAGTTTGAGCTGTAGATTGTTGTTTCCAGACCCGGTATTTGGAGAGATACCTCGGTTCAACATGGTTACCAACTGGTTTTCTATATTACCCAGAACCGTGGCATCTTGAAGCTTGTTATTTGAAGAGGCATGATATGCCCAGCTTTGGTAGGAACTATCCGCAAATGTACCTGCACAACCTAAAGCCATTTGGGTAGCAGGAGATACAATGTTAATGTCTCCCAATGGTCCACCATCGGTTGCCGGTATGTTTGCTCCCCAACTATGCTTAAACCAAACGGGTGGTGCTGGAGGATTTCTCTTGGTCAATGCATTACCTCCCGGTGCGCTCACGCAGTTCGTAGAGAAGTAAGGATAGAAGACTTGGTAAACATTGGTTTCACCAGCCGCCAGACCAGGTACCTTTGTCAAGACATTTGAGGCATCATCATAACGGTAACCTGTTCCCTTAAATTGAAAGACGCAGTATTTCGTTCCGACATTACCATTGATATCCGGAAGACTGTCAGGCAGTACAAAGTCAGTGATGACCTCACCTTCATAAACCTCAGTACCACTATTGGTGCCGTTGGCTACCATATATAGTTTGTGTGTCTTATAGTATGTAAACATCTGGTGGATTGCATCATCCATACTGTTAATGATGGCATCAGAATGCTTTTCGTAAAACCATAGTTGAACGCCAGTTATATTAACAAATTCACCCGTAGTACTTTCGAGTGTAAGCTGATTAGAAGCAACTGATTTTACTGTTGCGCCAGGAGGCACACCTGGCCCTGAGGCTACCCATCCAGTGATGGCTCCAAAGTTCTGATTTGCTGTGGTGAGTGTGAAGGTAGCCGTATTGGGTGTACCAGTAGCAGCATTACTAACATCACCTTTGAATTGGTTCGGCACAATCAAAGTATCAATAAGATGTTGAGGACCGATTAAGCGATGAGACGCTGGAACCGCAGGTTTTGCTGGGGTACTTCCCTTTGCAGGAACGGCTGCTCTGGCGGGAATTGGTTGTGCACAGTTTTTATATGGGGCAAAAGCTGTATTGCCACAAAGTGCATTGAAATTTGAGATCACTGTGGATCTTTTCGTACCTGCTTTAATGCCCGTACCATTAGGGAAATTGGTATCTCCAGGAGTGACCTGAACAGTAATCGGCATACCAAATTGATCGATCTGTGTAGTATCTAAGTTGACTTCCTCATTTCCTTTGATGGTCAGTTCTACAAAATCGAAAATAAACGGTGCCGTGGGTGAGGGGCCATTGATAGAACCTAATACGCCATTGGTGCTTGTTATTTGTACCGCAGATGCAGAGTCACTGAAATACATTCTACCCGATTTCAACTTTTGCGACTGATCAATGAAAAAAGCGTACTCTCCATTTTGTTTGAGTGAAGCTAAACTAATAGATGGTGCATCGGTAGTAGTTGCCTTACCAGTCGTAGAACTCGGAGGTGATGCAATACTGGCTTTTCGATCTGTTTTAGAGATTTGATAAATCTCGGTTTGGCTTTGCAGAAATATGTAAAGCTCGTTTTCATTGATTTTTGAGTTGTTAGTAATGGTCACTTTGATGTAACCGGGGATGGTCTGTGGAGTGCTCATGGTTTAGTATTAAATAGTACTATGTGTTTTGAATTGAAAACTACCAATCCCTGATGGAATTGCACTAGTGGTAATCAGCTAAAAAATGAATTAGTAACTGAGAAGTAAGGCGGGAATTTTGGACTATATTACTCTTTTATCGAATTTTTGAGACGGTAGTAAACTATTCCCATCTTCACTTCTCCCCAAGAATATTCATCTCCTAATTGGGCTTTGATTTCTCCTGAGCCTGAGGTTTCTGGGGTGATTAGAGAAAGGATATTGTTGAACTTTTCCTTTTCAACGATGTCATAAGGATCGATATCTCCAGTCTCGACATATTGAGAGAGGTGCCCTTCTATAGTGGCTGGTACTAAGCTCCTTACTTCGGCAATTTCTTCAATCGTCTTTCCTTCCTTGAACAGATTGAAGGAGATTTCGGCCGTAGGGGTTTTGTCTTTTTTCTTCGCCTTGAGTTCGATTTTACGCGCCTTATGCAGGTCATTCGCTTCGAGGTCTTCTTTGGTCAGAATCTTATCTTCTGCCATTGACTTGACTAAGAGGTTGACTTTTTGCATGGCCAACACTTTATTAAAGATGGCCTGCTCCAGCTCTTTCAATTCCTTCCGGTAGGTTTTTAGCTTTGTTTTCTCTTTCAGGTTAGCATCGTGACTTTTTAAATCCTTAGAAGCCTTTTGTAAAATAGGTGAAAAGTATGCAGTGGCTTTATTCACTCGGTCAGCCAATTGTTCCAAATAATTAGCTTCGCGACTTACGATCCCCTGTGCTTGTTTTACAAAGCTTTCGCCAACGGATTTAATCGGCAGCACTTCTTCGATGAGAGCTTTGGTCCAATGAATGTGTTGCTGCTTGGCAGATCGATTTTCTTGCTTATCAAAGCTTTTTTCGTGGGCTTGAAGTTGATAAATGACCCCTCCAAAATTGAAGGTATTGGTGATCAGTTTTTGGAGGTATTGCTTTCTATCAGTAGCCAGGTTGTCTGACAGTGAATCAACCGAGGCCTTGGATTGGGCAAAAGCCTTCATTGACTCGCTCACATCAAAGTTTGATTCAGGAATTTTGGACGAGAGTACGAGTCCATCCAATGAAGTCAAACGTGATAGTGCCACATAAACCTGCCCCTGAGCAAAAGCATCGGTAAGGTCAAGAATAGCCTTTTCGAAAGTAAGCCCCTGGCTTTTGTGAACCGTTACAGCCCAAGCAAGCTTGAGGGGGTACTGCTCGAAGCTACCCAATACTTTTTCGTCAATCTCGTTGGTTTCTTTATTGAGTGTATAGCGCTTGTTTTCCCAAGTATAAAAGGGTACTTGTACTTCATTGCCATCTTCAAAGGCTACGCGAATGTCATCGGATTCTAGCTTGGTAATATGGCCAATCTTGCCGTTGAAAAACTGGCCTTCACCGCTGGGATCGTTTTTGATAAACATAACCTGAGCGCCCTCTTTCAGTTCCATGCGATCGGCTGTGGCGTGGAGATTTTCTGGGTATTCCCCCTGAATTTTGGCATTGTAGGTTCTTGGTTTAGTCGTCAACTCAGCCAGACGGGTCGTATTGATTTCATCGGCCTTTCGGTTGTGAGTAGTCAGGTGGATATATCCTTGGCTAGAAAGGCTTTGGTAATCTTCACGATAGTGCTGATTGAGTGCGGCTATGTCTTCGGAGGACTGCTCATTTTCTCTGAATCGATTCAAAATACTAATGAATCGCTCATCGCTTTGCCGATAGACTTTGTCTAGCTCGACATTGATAGGTGGGTTATCTTTCAAGGCATGTGCCTCAAAGAAATAGCTACTGGCATAGTAGTTTGATAAAACCTGCCACTCATTGTCCTTTACAACGGGAGGAAGCTGCAATAAATCACCGATAAACAGCATCTGAAGTCCACCAAAAGGTTCATGTTTCCTCTTCCTGAGAAAGCGAAGCATATGGTCGATGCAGTCCAAAAGATCAGCACGCAACATACTGACTTCATCAATGATTAAGAGCTCTATCTCATTGATGAGGTTTCGCTTTGAAGCATTAAAGCGCAGATTAGAAAAGAGGTTGAAGAGAGTAGTAATCTGTGCATTTACATTCGGAGGTTGAATTCTCTCGGGGATAAAAGCTCCGAATGGCAATTGTAATAAGGAGTGGAGGGTAACGCCCTCAGCATTAATCGCTGCAATGCCAGTTGGAGCCGCCACTACAGTCTTCTTATGAGAGTTGGCTACTATGTATTTGAGAAATGTGGTTTTTCCCGTACCCGCTTTTCCCGTCAGGAAGATATGTCTGTCGGTGGTATTAATATAATCTGCTGTAACTTTAGCGAGTTCGCTTAACTCAAATGACATAGTGGATTATTCTATTTCAAAGATGTGCGATTCAATTGAATAAATGGTCTTCTAACTTGTGTTGATATTCGGTACTCAATACTATTGTACTCAAATATGTCCTGCTCTACCCGCAAATATCAGTATTACACCCAAGATTTGGCCGAAACGGCACTGATCGATCAGCATATCTACAAGGGATTCTTGCCTCACGAGGGTCCTCAAAATGTATACGAATGCGACCAATGCGGTCACTGGCACCTGACCAGTAAAGCTCCAGAACGTAACTCCAGGCTTCAAGAAATGATCGACTCTGGTGAGATGAAACGTAAGCAAGAAGCCAGTAAGTGGGAGCGGGGTTTCTAGGTTAGTCAATAAAGGGCCGAGTGGATATTACATTATTCGCAATATCCTTTAGCTTTACATAACACACTACTGCATTATGAAAGGATCACAGGGAAACGCAAGCCATTCCGGCCTTGCCCTCAATTCAATTAAACAATCTCTTTACGAACAGTGCCGCGTCATGTTCGACCATGCCATGAAAATGGGAAAGGTCATAGACGGCAAACTCGTGATGGCACTCAAAAAAGACTACGATAAGGTAAATCAGGAAGAACTATTAATAGTATTTAACTACCTGTCGAACTTGGTGAAACCTGCCACACCGGGAACACTCATCCTCTTTGAAAAAAATCGTCAAAGTAAGTCAAAGTTTAAGAAGTTAGGGCCTTTGCCGATCGTCAGGTGGTTCATGATGGTGGCCATCATTTCATTGTTTTCCTTAATTGCCATAAGCCTCTTTCCCCAAGTCAATAATGACACCATGCAATACAGCATGCTGCAGGGCTCGGGATGGTCGCAGTTCGAGCGGCTCATGTTTTTGCTCGCGGCCGCTAGTGTTGGTGCTTCTTTCTATGCGCTTTTCAAAATGAACGGTTATATCCAGCAAGGTACATTCGATATGAAGTATGCCGCTACTTATTGGTCAAGGTATGTCTTGGGCTTGGTAGCAGGTGTTTTATTGTCCGAACTCTTTGTGGTCTTTATTGAGACATTACCAGCAACAACTGAATCTGCTACTTCTAATGAGGCTCCACCGCTTACCTCAGCGCCTTATTTAATCAAGCCTATTCTGGCAATTCTGGGAGGTTTCTCGGCCAACTTGGTTTACCGCATACTGAATAGACTCATCGATGCAATCGAGTCTTTGTTTAAAGGGTCTGTAGATGAGATAATAGCGAATAAACAAAGTGAGCTAGAGACGCTGGCAGCGGCTAACGAGCACCTGATCAAGTCCACTACAGCTAATAACCTCTTGAAATTAAAACAGCAACTGATAGCAGAGGGTGCGGCTCAAAGTATTTTGGATAAGGTTGATGAGACCCTCGCACAGACTATTGAAATGCCTGTTCCTGATCAAGGTACCGAGGCATCCGAAGATCAAAAGGACTAGGCTACATGCCTGCCCAAATCTTAAAATTGAGCACCCTTTCTCTGCTAACAATGACCTCTTCCTCGGATGCTGGTGACAGTGTCAATAAAAGCCTGCTATTGAAATAGGAATGGATTTCTTTCACTGATTTAAGGCTGATAACATATTGCCGGTTTATCCTGAAGAATGCTTTGGGGTCTAGCTCTTCAATCAGTTGATCCAGTGTGTAGTCGATCGGTAAACATTGATCGCTAGTGTGCAAATAGCTAAGACCATCCTTATAAGAGAAGTAGGCTATTTCATCGGTTAGTATGCTTTTAAATTGCAACCCTACTTTTACTAGGAAGCGCTCCCTGAATGTGGGCATCAATTGTTTCCCTAGGGCCTCAATTTTGTCTTGATAATTGCTCTCCTCGCTTTTGTGAATTTGCTCTAATTTATTGACGGCTGTCAGCAATTCCTCTTTGTCAATAGGTTTCAGTAGGTAATCAATACTGTTGAATTTGAAGGCATCCAAGGCATATTGCTCGTAAGCCGTGGTGAAAATAATGTGGGGATAACCATCCAACTTCCTGAGAATTTCGAAGCCAGTACCATCATTCAATTGAATATCAAGGAAAATAAGATCTGGATAATCATTTTCATGAAACCAGGCAATGGAAGCATTCACAGATTCGAGCATGGTGAGCACTTCCATATGTGGGAAAACTTCCCCAAGGAGCTTGGCTAACCTTTTGGCAGAAAGCGCTTCATCCTCTATGATTACTACCTTCATTAGCTCGTCTCTTGTGATTTAATCAAAGGTAACTTTACAGTGAAATATCCGTCCTCTTGCGAAACATCAATTTGTTTGTTTGCTAACATTTGGTAACGGTTATTAATGTTGTCAAGACCAATTTTAGTCGGCTTTTCTAAGGCCGATCGCTTATTTATGTTGTTACGAACTACCAGAAAGTCTTGATCTTGGTTAAAAACCTCAATAACCAGAGGGTTCTCTTTCGAGAAGTAGTTGTGTTTCAATGCATTCTCGATCAGCATCTGCATTGATAAAATGGGGACTTGGTAGCCTGATTCGATCCCGTCCAGGTTGGTTTTGACAATAAGACTTTCGCTATGACGCGTCTTCAAAAGAAATATATAGTGATCAAGGTATTCCAACTCTGTATCAAGAGAGACAAGCTGATCATTTGTGTCTAATACATAACGGTAAATCTTCGAGAGTTTCGCAACAAATTTCACTGCCAGCTTTGGATCTTCTTCAATAATGGTGGTCAGTACACTGAAGCTATTGAAAAGAAAGTGAGGCTTTATTTGATCCTTTAGGCTTTCGAACTTTGACTGTGCAAGTTCCTTCTGTAATAAACTCTTTTCTCTCTCTGAGATTCTGCTGTATTCGAAATAGATCATAAAGGTCTTGGCCATGATGATAAGCCAGGACAACACTAATCCTTGGGCAATGGTGGTGGTTAAGCCGGGCTCCCAGTCATGGGTACAACAAGGGAATTGGGGTATAAGTAACTCAGTGTGGATATAGGATGCAGCGACTACAATAGGGGCTGTTACAAAGCAGTTGCCCCAGTAAAATTTGAAAAGTGTTTTGTGCTCTGTAAGTCGGTTTTTATAATGTTTAATGAGATGTTTGGCAGTATAGTCTAAGATTTCAAAGACAATAAGTACTACCAAAACCGTATAGGTCATCGATACAAAAGTGACGGCCTCCCAATCTGAGTAATTCCCTGAAGAAAGTTTGAAGAAAAGGAATACGAAAAGCCCAATGCCTAATCTCAGTAAGTAAATCGTGCTTTTCGACATGCCTGAATATACAAAAAGCCTGATAGCCGAAGCTACCAGACTTTTAAATGATGAACTTGAATTATTCTTCTTCTGCCGATATCACTTTGACCATCAATGTAGTGCTCTTGACAGCATTTCTCCCGTTACCATCTACTTTGAGGACAAACATATGGTTACCTACTGGGGTGTTTTCATCAACCTTAACTCTGACGCCATAAGTGATAGGGTCAGATGATTTGTTATTAAACCAGAAATCAATTCCGTCTTTGCCCTTGGCAGTCGCTGCGCCAAGGTTCAGTTTATATTTTCTTGCTTTAACTACCCACATGTCAAAAGTGGTTTCTTCACCTTGCTTTAGGGTAATGGTATAATCCTTTAGTCGAATTGCATTTCCTTTTTGAGGTTTTGAAAGGTCTTGGGCAAAAGCGCTGGTGCCCAGAAAGACAAAAAATAGAAGTGTGATGAGTTTTTTCATAATAGTTGGTTTTGACTATTAGACGCTCGCTGTTTACAGTAGGGCATGATTTTTTGGCGAGTTGTTAGATAATGCTGTTCTCTTGTCAATAGGCAAGTGTGAGTTGTTTCAAAACTTATATGCTACAAAAGTTGATATAATAGAATTTTTTATAAACCTTTATATGCTACAAAAGTTGATGAAATAAGATTCATAGATATGAAGAACCTTGGTAATCTAGAAGAAACCGTTCTCCTTTTGGTCATGATTATGGACGAACCCTACGGTTATGCCATTGCTGACGAATACATGGCGCAGACCGGTCAGCAGATATCGATCAGCGCGATCCACACCGTGCTTATGCGATTGGAAAAGAAAGGACTTATCGAAACAAAAATGGATGGTGCCACGGAATCCCGAGGAGGCAGAAGAAAGAAGGTTTGTATAGCCACTCCTTCCGGAAAGGCGATCATTCAATCGCTAAAGGAGAATAGAATGAAACTCTGGAGTCAGGTACAAGGCCTTTAGTATTTCATCGATATGCAAAAGAATATTTCAAGCAAAAACGAACCACCCAAATTTTTGGAAAAACTACTCACGTGGTTTTGTGATGACGACTTAGTCGAAGCAATATCAGGTGATTTATATGAAGGGTATCAGCGAACATTTAGAGCTTCGGGTCAGCGGAGTGCGAATTGGTGGTACTTGATCAGTGTACTTAAATTTTTAAAACCTCAATTCATGCAAAAGCTCAAGAGAACTCAAGATTTCGTGCCAAAGTTTGGCAATTATTTTAAAGTAGCCCTTCGGAATTTCGGACGTCATAAGTTGGTAGCAGGGATTAATCTGATAGGTCTTACGGTTGGCCTTGCAGTTATGATATTCTCAGCTCAATATTTACAACATCAATTAACGGCCGATCGATACATGCCAGATTCAGATAGTATCTATCGTATTGTAAGAAACTACAGGTCACAGACCTATTCAAACCTCGGTTTTCCAAATTACTACAATACATCTCGCGCTAATCAACTTGCTCACATCAATGCATTTCGTGATGTTCCCGAAGTTGAAGTTGTTGGACAGCTTGCCATCTCGAACAGTAACATTATGGGTCGTGAATTTTTCGTAGAGGCCAACGATCGCAGGCTTAGAGGAGGGCCAATCCTTTACACCAATACCGCTACATCTCTTCAGGAAATCTTCCAGTGGAAATTTATAATGGGTACAATGACCCAGGCCAATGCTGAGGGTGTAGTACTGTCGGACAAGACGGCCAAGCGGTATTTTGGAGACTTATCGGATGAAATAGTTGGGAGCACCGTTTATATTGACGACAAGGCATTCTTGGTGAGAGGGATTGTGGAACACATTCCTGAGAACGCCCATTTCGATTTCAACATGATTGCGGTGGTCGATAGCATTCCTTATAGCTGGGGTGCTTATACTTATGCAAAGTTGAAGCCCAACACAAAGAACCTAAGTCAAGTAGCGGAAAAGATCACTCGGGCCAGTTATATTAATGATCCGGAGGCCGAAACGGACCCACTTGAAAAAGGACTGAACCTTCAGCCACTAAGAGATATTCACCTTGGGTCTGATCATCTCTACGAAATTGAGGCGAATGTAAAGCCTATATACATCTATCTATTTGCTGCGATTGGTTTGATCGTTTTGATAATTACCATCACTAATTATGTGAACCTCGCTGTGGCAATAAATGCTAATCGCTTTAAAGAGGTAGGTGTTAGGAAGGTGATCGGAGCGAGAAAGAAAGATGTTTTTGCACAGTTTATTTCAGAGGCAGTGATTTCCATCTTTGTAGCACTCTTGATGGCACTACTGCTCGTCTATACGCTCCTTCCATATTTTAATCAGCTTCTATCCGTTGGTTTGGAGTGGGCCGATATCTTCAAGCTTGATGAATTTCTTTTGTTATCGGCTTTTTGCTTTTCCATTGGAGTACTGAGTGGGCTCTATCCTTCAGCACTTCTCTCAAGCAAGCCATTATTAAAGCTGCTAAGCAACAGTGTCAATCGGGGTTCTGGTAAGATGAACTTGCGGAAGACTTTGCTTGGCTTTCAGTTCTTTTTGCTTGTCCTCATGGCCGGCTTTGCATTTTATGTAAACGCTCAACTCAATTATGTTACAGAGACTGACTTGGGTTTTGAAAAGGATGGTATTCTGACGCTCGATATTCGAGGTGCCGAGAAGTTCAAACTTTTAAAGGATCAATTATTAAAAAACCCTAATGTTCTTGAGGTGGGCAGTGGGGGAACACCAGGGAATATGCCCTTTAATACGATTACTTATAAGTTCGAGGACGTAGATGAGGTATTTGATGATGCTAATCAAATCTTCATGGACTATAGTTCTGCCAAGATGTTTGGCTTAAAGTCAGAAGCATTCAAACAGCTTGAAGCGGGAAAGGATAAAGTTTTTCTGCTAAATCGCGCGGCAGGACGTAAATATGAAAAATTGACCCAAAAGCCAATGTTAGACTTGGTGGGTGCCAATCTGATTGAGGAACCTGAGTGGATTCAAGATGATGGGACCGCTGGTGATCCGGAGGTGATTGATGGCTTTGTTCAAGACTTTCACTATTTCACCAAGAGGGAATCATTTAATCCTCTGCTCATTCAAGTCTATAATGATATACCTTGGGTATATGAGGTCAATGTGAAATTGCAGACAGAAGATCTTTTTGAAACTATGGCCTTCATAGAAGATGCCTACTATGATGTAGAAAAGGATAAGCCTTTTGCTGCGCAATTTTTGGATGAACGTCTTGATAGCCTCTACACTGAGGAATTTAAAGTGGCAGCGATTGTAAAGATTTTGAGCATATTGTCCATTGTCTTAGCGCTTGCTGGCTTAATCGGCCTCACTTATTACAGCGCGAAACTAAGACAGCGCGAAGTGGCAATTCGAAAAGTGCTTGGTGCTAATGTGCTTCATGTACTAAGACTGATGTCTAAAGAATTCTTTTGGGTTGGGTTATTGGCAATGATTGCCGCCTTGCCGATCACTTTATATGTAATCAATCAATGGTTGGGTAATTTTGCTTTCCACATTGAGAGTCAGCTTTGGGTTTTAGTAGCCATTGGAATAGCAGGCTTGGTGATCATGTTATTGGGTGTAATATCACAATCTTACAGAACAACTAAAATGAATTTGGTTGAGCCTTTGAAACAAGAGTAAACAATGGTTTTCCTTGGGATATTATGCTGTTTTTAAGAAGTCTCTTTATTGCCGTGCTTTTTGGTTGGATAAACTTGCATCATGGGTTTGCTCAGATAACATGTGAATCTTTGAATGCTTCTATCAACACTGGGTTTGCTGAAGATTCTCCAAGTATTTCGAATGACGGCAAGGCATTGATTTTCTTACGCTCGAAGTCAGATGATTGGCCATCCAGTATTTATAAACATGCTTACTGGGCTTCACTTGAGACAAATGAGGTCCAAAAACTCACCTCATTTGGTGACTCTTTATATACCATCAGTTTCGGTAAGGATGACCGAACCATTCTATTTTCAAAGCGGATTGTTCATCAAGATGGAGACCAAATTGTCCTATACAGAGCTGAATTGGATTCAGGTATCTGGAAAACAATCAATCTTACCGAGCGATATGGGTTAAAGGGCAGTTATGCACATGAGGTTGCTGATGGAAGTTTATACTTCTATGACTTTGAGGGTGAAAAGGGTTCAGGCATTTATCGCGCTCAGTTCCTCAATCCCGGTTTTAATGAACCTCAATGGCAAGGAGATAATATTTCTACTAAGGGCACAACGGCCTTTGATGCCTGGGTTGCAAAGCACGAAAGTTGGATGATCTATTCGAAGTATTTTGAAGACACCACTGAAGAGATGAAAAGCGGCTTTTATCATGCCAGAAAGAATGACAATGGATGGCAATCTGCTCGAATAGATATTCTTCCCTATGGTTGGGGAGCTAGTCTTTCGATGAAATCCGGGTATTTCTATTTCACCGATGGTGATGATATTCTCCAATGTCCGATTTCCAGCTTAAATCTTCCTTTTGGTAATTGATTTTATTGAGGAATGGATGCCCTCAAATTTCAAGAATTCCTATCTTCCCATGAAATCGGATTTATGAAAAGCCTATTCATTTTTGGAGCATTCGCCATATTATTTTCTTGTCAATCGACCAATAAAGCATCAACAGTTGAGAGTAATGGAAAGTTGACCATTCTCGAGGACGTAGGTGTAATACCGGGGCAAGATGAACCCAGAACTATTCGTGTCTATACTCCACCGGGTTATGCCGAAAGTGATGATTCCTACCCCGTACTTTATATGCATGATGGGCAAAATTTGTTTGAAGACTCCACGTCATTTGCCGGAGAATGGGGAATTGATGAGACACTCGATTCACTTAGCATTAAGTCCGGCTTCAATCTCATTGTGGTTGGTATCGATAATGGCGGAGAAAATAGAATCCATGAACTGACAGCTTGGGATCATCCACAATATGGGAAAGCCGAAGGCGAGGCTTACATGAGTTTTATAATTGATATTGTAAAACCTTATATAGATGGAAATTATAGAACCAAACCTGATCAATCGAATACCGCGATCATGGGTAGCTCTCTGGGTGGATTGATCTCGCACTTTGCCATTTATCAATATCCAGATGTCTTTAGTAAGGCAGGCATCTTCTCACCTTCTTATTGGTGGGGAACTGGTCCCTTCGAACAAGTGGACAACACAGATTTACCGTCCAATATTAGGTTGAATTTCCTTATGGGAGAAAAGGAGGGAGAGAATATGGTAGTGCCCATGCAGCGAATGGTTCAAAAGATTCTCGAGCGTGGTCATGCAAGTGATAGGCTCACTTCGAAAATTAATCCTGAAGGCGAACACAACGAAAAGTTCTGGCGAGGAGAGTTTGCAGAAGCTGTCCTCTGGCTATTTAAACAATGATTTTTAGGAACTGAGAAATATATTTTTCCAAAGATGAACTAATTTCGAATTAATCAATGTTGTAACATTGAAATATTTAAATAATAACGATCATGTCACAGCAATTGAATATCGAAGAGAATTTAAACGACCTACTATCACTTTTAAGTCAGGGTCAATTTATTGAAGCACAAGAAAAATACTTGGGAGATGACGTTTCACTAACCGAAGGAAACGCAGTACCAAAAACAGGCAAGGCAAATGTAATTGCACAGGAAAAAGAAGTGCTTTCAGGCGTGGGAGAGTTTATCAGATATGAAGCCTTCAACACTGCAGTAAAAGATAATGTAAGCTTCTATGAAGGAGTAATGGAGTATGTCCAAAAAGATGGAGTACATGTAAAGGTTGAGCAGACAGTTGTTGATAAGTGGGAGGATGGGAAGATCGTTTCAGAGCGATTCTACCATGCGTAGTTGAAGTCAACTTAGTAAAGAAGGTACCCAAATGGGTGCCTTTTTTTTGGGTTTATGAACCAAATATGTTGACTATACCGTTCTGTCCATACATTTGCAGAAACTCACATAATGTACCTGGTCAGAATACTTTCACGCTTACCCTTCTGGTTCTTATATCCTTTTGCTGAAGCAACTGCTTTTCTGGGTTATCATGTACTCAAGTATAGAAAAGCGGTGGTTCAAGAGAATCTGTCTAAAGCATTTCCTGAAAAGTCTGAAAATGACTTACGCAGGATTGCTAAGCGTTTTTATAGGCAATTCTCTCAGGTGTTTGTAGAATCTATCAAAGCCTATCGATTTACAAAAGAGGATTGGGCTAAGCGAGTTCCCATAACTAATCTAAATGAGGTCAGAGCATTTCTGGATAAAGGAGTGCCGGTGATTCTAATGTCCGGTCACGCAGCGAATTGGGAGTGGCCTGCCTTTTCGATTGGTGCTCAAATGGAGTACCCGATGGAATTTCTCTACAAACCCGTTCAGAATCAGAAGTTCGAAAAGATAATGCTTCAGTTGAGAACCCGTCATGGTGGTATAGCAGTGCCCAAAGATGCTGCGGTGAGAGAAATCATAAAGAGAAGAAAACAGCCGAGGCTTGTAGGTATCATTGCAGACCAGTTGCCTTCAATCGGTACTGAAAAGCTTTGGCTAGACTTCCTGAATCGAGAGACTGCTTTTTATGTAGGCGCTGAAAGGATTGCCTCAATGGCTCAATATGCTGTTTTTTATGTCGATGCAGTGCGTACAGGCTTGGGAAAGTATGAACTGACCTGTAAGAATTTAGCCACCCCTCCCTATGCTAAGGGTGAGCCCCTTGGTATTATTGAGAAGTATAAGGACTTATTAGAAGTCACTATTCAAAAGAATCCTTCAGACTACTTATGGTCTCACAGACGATGGAAGTATACCAAAGAAGAGGAGGAAGCTGTGCTAGCTTCTTCCAAATAGAGGTTTATTCATCCCTCAATACTTCTACAGGGTTTCGGTTGGCTGCACGCAGGGACTGAAATCCGATCGTCAACCAAGCCACCACTATAGAGCCTACGGCCGCAGCGATAAATACCATAGGACTAATGGGCGTTTTGTAAGCAAAATTACCCAGCCAGTTATCTACAAAGAGGTAGGCTAGTGGACTTGCTATCACAAGGGATACAAATATTAGCACGGTGAATTCTGCGGTAAACAGATACATCAGTTTATACACTGAGGCACCCAATACTTTTCTTACTCCTAGCTCTTTTTTTCGTTGCTCTGCGGAAAAGGCAGCTAAACCAAATAAACCAAGGCAGGCGATGCTCAAGGCCATAACAGTAAAGACATTCAGCACCTGACTCATTTGTTGTTCGCTCCTGAAGTAGCTCTCAAAGTCTTGATCCATTAAGGAATATTCAAACGGTATCCCCGAGTTGACCTCTGAAAGTTTTGATTCAACATCTTTCAAGACATTCGCCAGATCAAATGTGCTTTGAACTTGATTTTTGTTGACTCTGATCGAAATGAAATCAGTGCCCCCTTCAAACATTTGATCATTGTCTTCGTGAATGATCATTAATGGACTTATTTCATACCGTACACTATTGTAATTGAAGTCTTTAACTACACCGATTACTTCGAACAGCGCTGCCTCACTATTGGGGTAAGTTACATGCTTTCCGATTGGAGAATTTGTAGCGTAGTCTTTGGCTGTTCCCCATCCCAATTCTCTAACAGCAGCTTCGTTCAAGATAATTTTATACTTATCTGTACCTCTTGTTTCATCGAAAATACGTCCTTCTAAAAGCTCCAAATCAAGAAGATTTAGGTACCCTTGATCAGCCCTCAATCGATTGAGGGTTACAATGTCATTGTCAGGCCCAAAGGCCTTATACTTATCTTCATTCCAGATGTTGGGTGGGATCTTATCCGAAAGTCCTACTTCGTCAAATGCGGCATTAGACTTTAAGAGGGTCTGGAAAGTCTCTTTATTGCTGTCGTTTAGCAACTCCATATTATGGAGTTGAATCACATTGTCGTTGTCAAACCCCAGATCTGCATTTGATGCAAAGTCCAATTGTTTTTGAACAAACATGGTGCTAATGATCAACGCGATCGAGATAGTGAACTGAAAAATAACGAGTCCGTTCCTTACCTTTTTACCTTTAAAACCAGCGCTCAATTTCCCCTTTAATACTTCAATGGGATTGAAGGATGATAGGTAGAAGGCTGGGTAGCTTCCCGCAGCAAAACCAAGAAGGATGACGAAGCCTATTAGGCTAACTATAAATACTGGCTCCGATAATTTCTGATAGAGTGATAGATCCGTATTGGCGAGTGTGTTGAATGTATTGATTGAAACCTCTGTCGCTACTAAGGCAATGACTGTGCTCACCAATACAAATAGTATCGACTCAAATATAAACTGTCTGACGAGCACTTGTTTAGGGGAGCCTAGGGTCTTACGAATACCTACTTCCTTGGCTCTGTTCGCTGACCTAGCCGTGGATAAGTTCATGAAATTGATACTGGATAGTAATAATATTAATAGGCCAACAGCGCTGAAAATTTGGACATAAACATAGTTGCCAAATGGCCCAATGCGATTGCCACTGGAAGGGGAGTGGATATAAGCATCCTTTATAGGTTGCATGAACAAAGTCCACTTTTTACCCTGAACATAGTCTTCGAAACTCTGTCCAAAAACACGTTGTGTTTCTACTTCTGCCCATTTGGGTGGTACTTGTTGAATTTTGGCTTCGAGCTTATCGATATCTGTGCCTGGCTGTACCAGTCCGTAAGTAACAAAGGTGGTCCAAATCCACTGTTGCTCTCTATTTTTGATGTTTTGATACGAGCTCATGGAAGTCAACATATCAAACTCGATATGCGAATTTGTTGGTACGTTTTGTGCCACGCCAGTTACTTTAAAGGCATTTGATGCTCCCCCTTGTTCTACTTTTAATGTCTTTCCAAGCGCCTCTTCCTCTCCGAAGTACTTGTTAGCCATTTCTTCCGTGATCACAATACTGTATGGTTCAACTAGAGCGGTATTAGGATCTCCTTTTAGAAGAGGGTAAGTGAATATGTTAAAGAAGTTTCCTTCTGCTACAAAAAGATTATTCTCTCCAAATGATCTTGGTGTACTACCATCTTGTTGAAAGCTAACTACATGTCTTCCTGGAGTGTGTAAGCGTGTCACCTCTTCGAACTCTGGAACATCGGCCCTCAATGCGACTGCTACGTTAGGTCCGGTAGATGCGAACTCATCTGCCCAATCTCCCCAAATCATTGGCTGATTGATCCGGTAGATCCGATCCCCTTTTGCATGAAAGTTGTCATATGACATCTGATTCATGACGTAAAGACCAATGAGCAATGATGCTGTAATCCCAATAGAAAGCCCTAGGATATTGAGCAAGCTGAATTGCTTGTGACGGATGGCATTTCTCCAGGCGATTGTGAACATGTTAGTGAGCATGAGATATCAATTTAATGAATTAATGATTCGTAGTAGCCAAATAGAGTGCCAACTAGGAATGCCTTATTCTAGTGTCTATTCGAAGGTTTTGACATTGCGTGATTAAGTTGGCCGTCCTTTGAAGAACGCTAGTGTTCGCTGACGGTCGGTTAAATAAAAAGTAGGTTCGTCTCAAATGACAGGTTTACATCACCCTGTCCCGAAACTTCGGGGTATTTCAGGGTTTGTACATCTTCACTAATTCCAATCTTGAGATTCTAAAACCTGCCTTTGCCATGCGCAGGCGGGTTCAGAATGACGGGCATTATACTTCTTGTTAATGAATTCCTTGTCTAGTAGTTACTCATCCCTTAAAACCTCTACAGGGTTTCTGTTGGCGGCTCTCAGAGATTGAAAACTTATCGTAATCCACGCTAAACCAAGTGATCCAATAGCAGCTCCAATAAATACGAGTGGTGTGATTGGAGTTGTGTAAGCAAAATTAGTTAGCCAGTCTTTTACAAACCAATAGGCAAGAGGACTCGCGATCAATAGTGCAATTAGAACCAAAACAGTGAACTCAGATGTGAAAGTATACATGAGTCTATAGACTGATGCACCAAGCACTTTTCTAACACCTAGCTCCTTTTTTCTTTGTTCTGCAGAGAAAGCAGCTAAACCAAACAAACCAAGACAAGCGATACTCAATGCCATAGCAGTAAAGACATTCAGTACTTGACCCATTTGTTGTTCGGTTCTGAATTGGGCTTCAAAGTTCTGATCCATCAGAGAGTATTCGAAAGGTACTCCTGGATTCACATCCGATAATTTGCTTTCAACATCCTTTAGTAGAGCCGAAAGATCTGATGACTTTTGAACAAAGTCCTTATTTAATCTGATGGAAATAAAATCACGCCCACTTTCCCACATGCGATCATTGTCTTCATGAACAATTAATAGTGGGCTAATTTCATACTTCACAGAGTTAAAATTGAAATCTTTCACAACACCAATTACTTCGAAAGGAGGCGTTTGACCACTATCTACGAAATCAATCTGTTTTCCAATGGGTGAATCTTCAGTATAGTTTTCCTTAATGCCCCAGCCTAAATCTCTTACAGCGGTCTCATTTAGAATGACTTTGTATTTGTCGGTTTCTAGCGTTTTGTCAAAACTGCGGCCAATTATAAAATCTAAATCCAGCATGTTCAAATACTCTTCAGTAGTCCTAAGCCTACTGAGGTTTATGCCTTTGTTTTCCATATCATCAGCCGGTTTATAGTTATCTTCTCCCCATATATTGGGAGGAACAGCGTCTGAGAGGCCTATTGCTTCAAAGGCAGTATTCGACTTCAATAAGGTTTGGAAGGTTTCCTTATTATTATCGTTTAGCAACTCTATGTTATGGATTTGCAGTATGTTATCGGTATCAAAGCCCAAGTTTTCCTTAGATGCATAGTCCAATTGCTTATGCACAAATAGGGCACAAATGATTAAAGCAATCGTTATTGTAAATTGAAAGACTACTAGTCCATTTCTTACAGTTTTCCCTTTAAAGCCAGTACTTAATTTTCCTTTGAGCACTTCGATAGGGTTAAAGGAGGAGAGATAAAAAGCAGGATAACTTCCGGTAGCTATACCTAGGAGCAGTATGAACCCTCCTAAAAGCGCTATGAATGATGGGTCCACTAATTTGGAGTGTAGCGAAAGATGGGTATTGGCGAGCGTGTTAAAGGCACCTAGTGAGAACTCTGTTGCCACTATGGCTATGATAGTACTCACGAGCACAAACATGACGGACTCAAACATGAACTGTCTGATAAGCGCCTTTTTTGGAGATCCGAATGTCTTTCGGATGCCGACTTCCTTAGCACGATTTGCCGAGCGAGCGGTTGACAAATTCATAAAATTGATGCTTGAGAGTAACAGAATGAGTAGCCCCACAGCCCCGAAAATTTGATCATAGACATAGCTACCAGATGGGCCAAATCTATTGCCACTCGAAGAGGAATTTATATAAACATCTCTGATGGGTTGCATGAATAGTTTCCATTCTTTGCCCTCAACAAACTCATCGAAGGTTTTTCCTAGTGCACGTACACCGGCCCATTTCGGTGGAATTGCTTGAATTTTAGCTTCTAATGCCTTGATATTGCTGCCTGAACGTACAAGTCCATAGGTGCCAAATTGTGTCCACATCCACTGGAATTCTCGTCTCTTAATTTTTGGGTAGCTGCTCATGGAGGTGAGCATATCGAACTGGATATGTGAATTGGTGGGCACATTTTCGATAACCGCGGTGACGATGAAGGCTCTCGACTCTCCTCTTTCTTCATCGATTTTTAATGTTTTACCGATGGGCTCTTCATCACCGAAATACTTGGATGCCATTTCTTCTGTGATCACTACACTTAGTGGATTGGATAGCGCCTGATCAGGATTGCCCTTTAAAAGTGGGAAAGTGAAGACATTGAAGAAGTTTTCTTCAGCAATGAAAATTTTACGCTCTCGAAAAGAGACAACATTTCCCCCATCTGGCTGGTAGGATACTAATTGTCTCCCAGGTGATTGAATTCTTGTTACTTCTTCGAATTCAGGTACATCAGACCTTAGTGCTACGGCTAGATTCGGACCGGTTGAACCAAACTCTTCATTCCAATCGCCCCAGACCCTCGATTGGTTGATACGGTATATGCGATCTGCCTTTTCATGAAAATTGTCGTAAGACAATTCATTTAGCACATACAACCCAATAAGGAGGGAAGCGGTTATACCAATGGATAGACCGAGGATATTAAGTAAAGTGAATTGCTTATGACGGATGGCATTTCTCCAGGCAATGGTTAACATATTAGATAGCATGGCAGATCAATTTAGGATTTTTTGGTTCAACCAAGCCAAATAGGGTGCCAACTAAAAAACATCGATTAATATATTTAATCGATGTTTTGATTCATTATAGGCGTTCTCAGCTGTCCTAAAGAGAACGGTATTGTTCGCTAGCGGGCGTCTATTTTAGATGCTTCTCCAATGTCTTTGTAATTTGTTTCGATCCTGAGCCATACCAAGAGTCGATCACTTTTCCTTCAGGGGAGATCAGAAAATGAAGGGGCCATCCTTCTACATTATAACGTTCGAATACTTCAAGTTTATCATTACCCTTCCAAAGCACTGGCCAAGGTAATTCGATGTCCCTTCTTGCAGCAATTTGATTCCAAGCTTCTATTTCTTCGTCTTCATTGTAAGTGAGTACTTGTAGGTTTTCATACTTCTTAGTTTCCTCTATCATACCAGGATAGCCTGTCCAGCAGGGGCCACAGCCTGTTGAGGCAAAGTCGAGCAGTAGATACTTCCCTCTGTAGTCTTGAGTCTTAAAAGTATTGCCGTTTTGATCCGTACCCTCAAAGTCTAGAACCTGAGCACCTACTTTCACCTTATCAAGTCCAAAAGTGTTAAGGTGGGCTCTTACATAAGACAGTCCTTCTTGCTTGTCAGGACTAACCGCGTCATACATGCTTTGTAACTCTTCCTTGGCGAAATCTTGAAATTTGAAGGTTGAGTTCAGCACACCGATCGCAATGCTATTGTCTTTATGACTCATAAAGGCCTTAATAAAAGCATCATTATCTTCAGCAAACTTCAGGCTTTGATATACCTGATGACTTTTAGAACCCTTAACAATAGTGTTTTGTGGAAAGCCTTTCTTCTTAATAATTACTTCTCCTTTACCAGGTTCAAGCCAAAACCCAGAATACCTATTCTGTTTATTCAGGATCATGCCATAGGTGGGCTCAGTAATCTCCATTTCCTTACTAAAAAGGATATCACCTTTATCGTTAGATTCGGTGAGTTGATTGCCGAAAATCAATTTCAACCCATGTTTGTTCCCAAAACCTTCTTGGCGAATAGTTACGAGGGTTTTTTCCTGAGCCAGACTTGCAAAACAAGATAGAATGAGGGTTATGCCGATCAAGTACTTCATGTGGGTAATTATTTACTGATACAAACTGCGCGCAAGCTATTTAGTTTTTGAAGCAAAAAAAATACCACATCCTTTGGAGGACGTGGTATTCAATTTTGTGAGAGCTAGGAATTACTTACTCAAGATATCCGTGCTTCTCTTAATGAACTCAGTCAGGTCTTTGCCTTCTAGAAGCCCTTGAGACAGTAAAGCTAGGTCAAATGCCTGTTTTGCTACTTTCTCTTTCGTTTTGTCTGTTTTAGCACTGATGATTTTATCAGCTAATGGGTGATTACCATTTACTGATACATCATAGGTATCAGGCATTGATCCAAACATGTTGAATCCACCGCCACCTCCAGTAGCCTGCATTTCTTTCATTCTTCTCATGAATTCAGGCATGGTCACTGTCACAGGGGCATCTGAAGGAGATAATGGCTCGATTGAGACTTTGTAGGTTCCATTATTGATCGCCTTTTCAAAAACTCCTTTGAGCCCTTCTTTCTGCTCCTCAGAAATCACTAACTCACGCTTTTCGTCTTTGTCGATCAGCTTGTCTACGTTATCTGCATCCACTCGCTTGATTTGAGTTTTTTCAAGCTTGGTCTCCATATGATTAATGAAGTGACTATCAATTGGCGTATCAAAGACCAGCACATCATATGCCTTATCTGTCGCAGCAGTGATAAAGCTGTCCTGCTTGGCAGGGTGAGAAGAATATAACCAAACTTTGTTGTCGTCCTTATCCGTCTGATTCGTCTCAATGTGCTTTTGGTACTCATCGATAGTGAAGTACTTGCCTTCGGTGTTTTTCACCAAACCGAAGTCTTTCGCTTTGTCATAAAACTTCTCTTCTGAGAGCATTCCATACTTTACAAAAAGCCCGATATCATCCCATTTGCTTTCGTAAGACTCACGTTCTTTTTTGAAGAGTTCACCCAGCTTGTCTGCTACTTTCTTGGTGATATAGGCATTGATTTTCTTCACGTTTCCATCAGACTGTAAGTAACTTCTAGAAACGTTCAAAGGAATGTCTGGTGAGTCAATGATACCGTGTAGTAACATCAAGAATTCAGGTACAACATCTTTTACCTCGTCTGTGATGAACACCTGGCGAGAGTAGAGCTGGATCTTATTCTTCTGAACCTCAAAGTCATTCTTGATTTTCGGGAAGTAGAGAATACCTGTCAATTCAAATGGGTAGTCTACATTCAGGTGAATCCAGAATAATGGATCTTCCTGAAATGGATAGAGCTCTTTGTAGAACTTGATATAATCTTCATCTGAAAGATCAGAAGGAGACTTTGTCCAGATAGGAGTAGTGTTGTTGATGATGTTATCAACCTTGACGGTCTTATATTTCTTCTTACCCTCTTTGTCTTCTCCATCTTCCACTGACTCATCTTTCTCACCAAATTTTACTTCGATCGGTAAGAACTTAGCGTATTTGTCAAGGATGTTCTGGATACGCATTTCTTCCAAGAACTCCTCGGAATCATCATTTACGTGAAGCGTAATGGTTGTACCACGTGTTTTCCTCTTGCCAGCTTTGATTTCAAACTCAGTGCTGCCATCGCAAATCCATTTGGCTGGCTCGGCACCTTCCTGATATGACAAACTGTCTATTTCAACTTTACCAGCTACCATAAAGGCAGAGTAGAAACCTAGACCAAACTTACCGATGATCTCTTTGGCATCTCCAGCATCTTTGAATTTCTCAACGAATTCGGTCGCGCCAGAGAAGGCAATTTGGTTGATGTATTTTTTTATTTCCTCGGCCGTCATACCAATACCACTATCGCTAATGGTGATGGTTTTTTTCTTTTTATTGACAGCTACTTCAACCCTAGTTTCGCCAACTTCTCCGGTATATTCTCCTAGTGATGCCAGTCTTTTGAGTTTTTGAGTAGCATCGACTGCATTGGAAACAAGCTCTCTCAAAAAGATTTCATGATCTGAATAGAGGAACTTCTTAATGATGGGAAAAATGTTCTCGGTGTGAATCGAGATAGTACCTTTTTCTTGCATAGCTATTTTGTCATTGTTTTATTCTGTCGCCACAATATCAAATGCCATACCAATGGAGAAAGGGTGACATATTGTCAAGAACGGACTTTAACCCTAATGTCTTCTAACATGGATTGGCAGTCTCCTTCGGTTTTCATTAACCGTTGGACCGCCAGTTGAATAGGTATATTCTCAAAGTAATTATCCCGCACAAAGTGCACGAATTTCATACACAGAAACCCATCAAACCAAATGAAGAACTGCTTTCGAAATTGCTCGAGGTTTTTACAGTTTGACTTGATCAAGTTGATCTTTCCTTCGTACCCATAAGTTTGAACAAAGGTTCTTGGGATTTTAGGGAGTTGTTCGATAATGGCTTCTAGACGATATTCAAAAAATTGATCTACTGCGTCAATCAATACCCTGAGTTCTTTAAATACCCTTGGGTCATAGGTCAGGTAATCGTCTGAACCTTCATCTAACCAATCCTGCTGAGCTTTTCCAGTTCCGAAAGGCACACGATCTGAAGTACGACAGGACGGATATACAGTCGCATCGTTTATTTCAATAAACGCTTCATGTGGGATGATTTTATGAAGGAAATAAAAGTCTTCTCCTGCCTTGCGTTTGTTCATACCTCCATGCTTAGCATAAGTGGATGCCTTGACCAACATACACGAACCGATCGTTTGGATGGCAAAAGGAAAACCTGCCTGTTTTAGGCCTTCTACATAGTAGTATAGAAAAAGCTCATAATTGATAATCCCTTTTCTAAGTTTCTCATTCCTTTCAAGTTTGAATTGATGTTCGAAATGGACTTCGCCCAAACCAGCATTTGACTTTCCGAACTTCTCTTCTATTTCCGTCAAATAATTTTTTGACACCCTGCAATCTGCATCGAGACAACCGATGGTCCCATCTATACCAATAGCATCAAATCGCCTTAATGCTTCATCCATACCTGTCTTTCGTGCCAAGCCAACTCCGGCATGCTTTTTCGGCATGTCTAATGCTTCAATCAAATGGAAGTCTAAGTTTTGATGCTTTATTGACCCGTTCCATTTTTTGAAGGCCTCTATAGTTCTGAGGTTTTGTACCCTTACTTCCAAGTCGGTGATTTCACTTTGGTTTACCACAATGATTACTTCTATTGGAAAACTGGGAGGATAACAGGATGTCAAAGAGTTCAGTGTGCCGATGAGGTCTGGTTCATTATAACAGGGAATCACAATGATCAGTCCACAAGTGGAGTTTATGGGCTGATCAATGATCGGCTTTCTGGAAGCAAATCTCTTGAAGTAATTATTGATATAAAGCTCAGCTGTTTTGTTCACCTTTTGCAAATGTTGTGAAATATCTGGTGCGGGGGTAATTTTTATTTTTTTAACAATTGGATTAGCAAAGTTTAACCTTCGGCCAGAACATGTGTCAATGGAGATCAGTTTATTTTATCATAGTATCAAAACAACACTCAATGAAAAAGTTAATATTCCTTGCCGTTATCGCCTTAGTCTGCTCTTGTAATAACTCAGATGAAGAACCCTACGACCCAGTGGCCCAGTTGCAAATTGACTTAGGGTTAATTGATGCTCATCTCTCAGACAATGGGCAAACGGTTCAAATTCACCCTTCAGGAATAAGGTACTCTGTTAATAATACCGGTAATGGCGATTTTCCAATTAATGGGGATTCTGTCACGACACAATATGACATCTATACATTATCAGGTAGACTTATCGATACCACCAATGAAGATCTGGCCAGAGCTAATGGAATTTATTCTGCGAGTAGAAGTTATGGACCTTTCAAGTATTTGTTAGGTACCGGTACTGTTATTGAGGGTTACGAAATCGGGACATCACTCTTGAACGTTGGTGCTGAGGGTACCTTCTATGTCCCTTCGACACTGGCTTATCGGAATACTCCTGCGTTTGGACTTGAGAGAAATGAAATACTCAGGATAAGGATAGACGTGCTAGAAATATTCTGAATTCGATTACTTTTATTACAAGGAGACTCTTTGTGAACCTCCATCTGCAATGAATGAATTGAATGAAGTATTCTGTTGAAGTATTAAGTGCATCTTCACAAGAGTGGATAGATGCGGTGATGAACGATTTTCCGTCCTTTTTGCAGGATCATGCGGATTGCGAACGAAAAGCATCTGCCATGGCCATGAGCTTGATTGCGAAGTATCCTGATCGCGATTTTATCATTCCAGATCTTATTGATACTGCCCTAGAGGAGTTGGAGCATTTTCAACAGGTATATGAAGTAATGAAAGAGAAAAATGTGCCACTTCCCTCTAAAATGGAGCCTGATGTGTATATCCATCAACTGATGGAAGAAGCTAAAGGAGGCTCTTCAGACTCCCGTTTTTTAATCCGTTTGTTATTGGGTTCGGTAATCGAATGCCGTGGATGTGAGCGTTTCAAGTTGGTAGCCGACAATATTGAAGACCCTGTTCTCAAAAAATTCTACAAGGAGCTTTGGGTATCAGAAGCCAAGCATGGTAATATTTATGTTAAGCTTGCCCTTAACTACTTTGACGAAGACTTAGTGTATACAAAGCTAGATGAACTTATGCAGAAGGAAGCCAAAATATTAGCTGGTTTAAAGATTAGACCAGCTTTGCACTAAAAAATTATCTAATCCTATCAACAGATTTCACCAGTTTTTCGTCCTTACGAATGAATCTGTTGGATAGTAGATTACACATCATGGCAACGCCAACCAAATAAAAACCTATTTGAATACCACCTTGACCTTCGGGATTCACGAGGTTTTCATAGGTGTAGATCTTGTAGAAACTTAAACCTAGAGTAGCTGCCATGAATAAGGCATTCAATGCACCAAGTTTCATTTGATTTAAACGATTTTTGTATTGCAATATTGAGAAGATCGCTACGAGTATTACCAAAATTGCTAATACGCCTACATACCAAATCGAATCTGTCCTAATCACTTCATCATCCATTTGGTTTTGAAGAGTACCTGCTGTATCGAATACCTCCATTTTAAATGCACTTAGCCTTGCTACCTTGCTTTGGTCCGCACTGACCTCAGCCCAAATGAACATATTTAAAAAAGTAGCCATACAAATGGCCACCAATAACAAAAGAACAGTTTGAAATCGCTGAATCATCGGTTTTGAATTTGAGCTGCAAATATAGCCAAAAGCAGAGCGAATTTTGAAAGGGGAACTACGATTTGATTCAAGTGGTTTTCAGAGCTAAGGCAAATTGAGTTAATTCGTAGCGCATAAACTTTAGAGATGGAATCGGCATATATAGTAGATATTGTAAGGACCCCAATTGGGAAGTTTGGTGGCACACTCGCATCAGTTCGGCCAGACGATCTGGCAGCTCATGTGATTAAGGCCTTGATGGAAAGAAATTCCGCATTTGATCCACAATTGTTGGAAGATGTAGTTTTTGGAGCAGCCAATCAGGCAGGAGAGGATAATCGTAATGTTGCCCGAATGGCTGGGCTAATGGCTGGCTTGCCTGTGGAGGTTGGAGGCATAACCGTCAACAGGCTTTGTGCCTCAGGCTTACAGTCCATAATGGATGCGAGCCGCGGATTGATGGTAGGTGATGGTGAAGCCTACATTGCTGGGGGTACCGAAAGTATGACACGTGCTCCTTTTGTCCAGGGGAAATCAGAAACGGCATTTGGTAGAGCCACCAATATGTTTGATACAACGATTGGTTGGAGATTTCCTAATCCAAAATTATCTGCGATCCATTACCCTTACGCCATGGGAGAAACTGCTGAGAATGTTTCTGAAAAATGGAAAGTGAGTCGTGAAGATCAAGATAAATTTGCACACCATACCCAAGAGAAATATCAGGCAGCCCACGAAGCTGGAAAATTCAGTGATGAGATTGTGGCCATTGACATTCCACAACGCAGGGCAGACCCTCTTCATTTCGATAAAGACGAACACCCTAGGCTTTCATCACTAGAAAAGTTGGCCTCCTTAAAGCCAGCCTTTAAGGAGGGGGGAACTGTCACAGCAGGAAATTCATCTGGCATCAATGACGGTGCTGCAGCCTGTTTGATCGTTAATGAAGAGACTTTGAAGAAGTTCAACCTGACTCCAATGGCAAGAGTAAAGTCCATGGCCATCGCTGGAGTGTCCCCAGAGGTGATGGGAGTGGGGCCGATTCCGGCAACACAAAAAGCACTAAAAAGAGCAGGTATAAAAGCCAGTGACTTGGATTTAATTGAATTGAATGAGGCTTTTGCCGCACAAGCAATCCCCTGTATGCGAGAACTTGAACTTGACCCAGAGAAAGTCAATGTAAATGGCGGCTCTATTGCCATCGGTCATCCTCTAGGGGCTAGCGGAACGAGAATTTCGGCTACCCTCCTTCATGAAATGAAAAAAAGGGAAGGTGCAAAATATGGTTTGGCAACTATGTGTGTAGGCGTTGGCCAAGGGGCTGCAATCATCTTTGAGAAGTGCTAGTTAGGAGGAGATAGAAGTTAGGAGTTAGAATTTAGAATGGATAGGGCTTCATCATTTGAGGATTTAGTAGTTTGGCAGAAATCACATGCTGTTGTGCTTGAAATATATCACTTGACGGATTCCTTCCCGAAATCCGAACAATTTGGTTTAACCTCGCAAATGAGAAGAGCGGCTTATTCTATTCCATCCAATATTGCAGAAGGATTCGCAAAGAGAGGAATAAAGGATAAGCTACGGTTCTATAACATTTCTCAAGGGTCTATTCAGGAGCTGAAGTATTTCACAATATTGTCTGCAGACTTAAAGTATCATGATTCAAAAGAATTGCTGTTCAATAAGATTAATGAGGTTGGTAAGATGCTTTCTGGATATGTTTCAAAAATCTCCTCTAACTCCTAAATTCAGGCTTCTGACTCCTAATGAGATATTTCATCGACATCAGCTATAACGGCTCCAACTATCGCGGTTGGCAGGTGCAAGCCAATGCCCATACGGTGCAAGGAGAATTTCAAGCGTGTCTTTCCAAGGTGCTAAGGGTTCCAACGGAGATCATGGGAAGTGGAAGAACCGATACTGGTGTTCATGCAAAACAACAAATAGCTCATTTCGACAATGACCAGCATTTAGATACAGTTGATCTGGTCTACAAGCTGAACAGCATTCTACCTCCTGATATTGCTGTAAATGAAGTTAGAGAGGTAAAGCATGATGCTCATACCAGATTTGATGCCATTGAAAGGGCTTATCAATATTTCATCAATCCCCAAAAGTCACCTTTCTACGTGGGTCAAAGTTACTATTTCAGTCAGCCATTGGATCTTGACCTAATGAACGAGGCGGCAAAAGAACTGCTTGGTGAGCAAGATTTTGAGAGCTTTAGTAAGGTGAAAACGGAGGTGAATAACTTTATTTGCACTATTACCCAGGCAGAGTGGATTGTAGAAAACGATCAACTCGTTTTTCACGTAAGGGCAAACAGGTTTTTGCGGGGCATGGTAAGAGCGCTGGTAGGCACCTTGCTGGATGTCGGTCAGCAGAAACTTACTGTTGAAGAATTTGTTAATATTATTAAAGCCAAAGATCGCAAGGTTGCGGGAAGGGCTGTACCACCTCATGGATTGTTTTTGACTGAGGTCAAATATCCGGAGTCAATTTATCTCTAACGATTGGAACAAGAGAAAGAAAAAGTCAAAACCGGGAATCTGGTTGATTTTCAAGTATTAAAGAGGCTATTCCAGTTTGCAAGGCCATACATTAAGCAGTTTTACTTACTGGTATTTCTGACGATTTTCTTGGCTATACTCACACCGATCAGGCCATACATAGTGCAGCGTGCCATTGATGATTTTGTGCCTGCCGGAGACTATGATGGACTGGTTTTTATGACCACGATCCTAATAGGTCATATCATTCTCTTGGCCATTGTTCAGTATTCTCACACCTATTTGTCTGGCTGGGTTGGTCAAGTGATTATCAAGGATATAAGAGTAAAGTTGTATAGACACTTGCTCAAGCTGAGACTCAAGTTCTTTGATAAAACACCAATAGGAAGGCTGGTAACGAGGAACGTCTCTGACATCGAAACGCTCTCTAACGTCTTTAGTGAAGGCATTGCGGCTTTAATAGGAGATCTACTTCAACTCGTTTTTCTAATGGGTTTCATGTTCTATCTCGACTGGCGTTTGACCCTTGTCAGTTTATCAACATTACCATTACTGATTTTCAGTACCTATATCTTCAAAGAGAAGATCAAAGTGACTTTCAACTTGGTGCGAAACGCGGTTTCAAACCTTAACTCATTTGTTCAGGAGCACGTGACGGGGATGAACATTGTACAGATTTTCAATGCTGAAAAGCGTGAGATGGACAAGTTCAAAGAGATTAACACAGAGCACAAGAAAGCACATATCCGATCGGTACTTTATTACTCCATTTATTTCCCAGTTGCAGAGATTATACAGGCCATTGCGATCGGTATGGCGGTTTGGTACGGGGCGAGAGGAATCTTGATCAATACGGAAACAGGCCCGGGAGTAATCATCGCTTTTATCATGTACATCCAGATGTTCTTTAGACCTATCAGGATGATTGCCGATCGCTTTAACACACTCCAAATGGGTATTGTCAGTTCTAATCGAATCTTCGATCTATTAGATAGCAAAGACCATATCCCTGATGAAGGAGATTATAAGCCAGCGGAAATCAAAGGAAATGTGTCTTTCAAAAATGTTTGGTTTGCCTACAACGATGAAGATTATGTCCTAAAAGACATCTCATTTGAGGTAAAGGAAGGTGAAACGATCGCCTTAGTTGGAGCTACAGGAGCAGGGAAATCTTCAGTGATTAATCTTTTGTCTCGATTCTATGAAATCAACAAAGGAGAGATCGATATAGACGGAAGAGATGTCAAGGATTTTGATCTGGGGGCCTTACGTCAAAAAATTGGAGTGGTTCAACAGGATGTATTCCTTTTTTCTGATACTATTCGTCATAATATCACCCTCGGCAATCCTGATATCCCTGACAGCAAGATGATCGAGGCAGCGGAGTTGGTTGGCGTCAATAAGCTGATTCAAAAACTGCCTGGTGGCTATGACTACAATGTAATGGAAAGAGGTTCTACGCTTTCCGTAGGACAGAGACAATTGATCTCATTTGTTAGGGCTATGGTATACGATCCAAAAGTGATCGTGCTGGATGAAGCCACTTCTTCCGTAGACACAGAAACAGAAGAGTTGATTCAAAATGCCATTGAGGTACTGATGAAGGGTAGAACGGCAATTGTAATTGCGCATCGACTATCAACTATTCAAGGGGCTGACAAGATCATAGTGCTGGACAAAGGTGAGATTAAGGAAATAGGCAATCATCAAGAGCTCTTGGATAACAAGGGTTTCTATGCCAACCTATACCAAATGCAATACAAAGAAGTAATAGTCTCATGAGCAAAGGAAGAATTACCATTATTGGCGTTAGTGCAATCATCATTATAACGGCTGTTTATTTTTATCTCGGGGGATTAAATAAGGTTGAATACTCCATCGAAAATGTCAGTGACTATAACCTTGTAGGTGTTGCCTATCGGGGTAAGTCTGATAGTTCTGCCATTGAAGAAGCCTTTTTTAAGGCAAAGGAGCTTATTGAAGATGAAATTATTGACGGGACACTGGTAGTCATACATTACAATGATTCCACTTTAGCTGAAGATGAGCAAAAGCTGTTTATAGGGATTAAGTTGGATCAAGGATTAGCCTCCATACCTCAAGGCTATACCCGAATTACCATTCCGACCAAAAGAGCTGTTCGTGCAAGTATTGAAGCACACAATGTTGTGATGCCGAGCCCTAAGACAATCGAAAATAACATTCGGGAAAAAGCCGCAGAGGCCAGTATAAGGCTTCAGGATTTCACTGTTGAACAATACGTCTCCGCTAATGAGATTATTATAGACATGTTGGCGAAATAGCTTAGGCCGATTCCGCTGACTCTTCCTGTTTCAACTGTTTTTCGTACAGTTCCTTATAGACACCGTTTTGTGCCAAAAGGCTTTCATTGGTACCCTGTTCGATGATTTCACCATCATCAAGTACAATGATTTTGTCAGCAAGTTTTGCGGAAGAGACCCGGTGTGAAATAATCACAGTAGTACGCCCTTCCATGATATTCGCTAGGCTATTCAGGATGGTGTTTTCAGTATTGGTATCTACTGCCGATAGCGCATCATCAAGAATAAGAATGTTTGGGTTTCTGACTATTGCCCGAGCAATTGAAGCTCTTTGCTTTTGTCCTCCAGAAAGCGTGATTCCTCTCTCGCCCAACATGGTCTCAAAACCCTCAGGGAAGTCTGCAATATTGTCGTATAAGTCAGCATCCTTCGCGGCTTGAAAAACCTGCTCTTCTGTGATGTCATCATTGCCAAATGCAATGTTGTTTTTGATGGAATCAGAGAAGAGGAAAATATCCTGAGGGACATAGCCCATTTGACTCCGCAGGTTAGGGATGTTGTATTTTTTGATATCCTGATTGTCTACTGCAACAGAGCCACTTGTAGTGTCATACAGCCTAAGCATTAGGTTAGCAATAGTGCTTTTTCCTGAACCGGTTGTGCCAATGATCGCAATGGACTGACCTGCTTTTACATCAAAGGATACATTTTTTAGGGCTTTAATCCCTGAGTCAGGATAAGTGAAACTAACGTTATCAAATACCAGATCGCCCGCAATTTCTTTCTCTAGGTTCTCAGTAGATTGAATGTCGTTTTTCTCTCTCAGGAACTCATTGATTCGTTTTTGCGAAGCAGCGGCTCGTTGATTAATGCTAGTGATCCAGCCAAGGGCTGTCACGGGCCAAGTGAGCATGTTTACATAGATCACAAATTCCGCAATGTTTCCATATGTAATCTCACCATTGATCACTTGAGAACCGCCTATGTAAATGGTCAAGATCACACTCAGTCCGATAAGGGCCATAATCAGTGGAAAGAAAAGTGCATTGACGAAAGTCAATCGCAATGATCGATACTTATATTTTTCGCTTTCGTTTTCAAAACGCTGTGTTGAGTCTTGTTCTCTCACAAATGCTTTGAGTACACGAATGCCTGAAAATGCTTCCTGTACACTTGTTGATAGGTCAGAAAGGCTTTCTTGAATCTTTTCAGAGCGCTTGTTGATAATATTATTAACAAAATAGATGCTCACTGAAAGTATCGGCAATGGAAGTAAAGCATAAAAAGTAAGCTCAGCATTCACCCGAAGCATTTCATAGATCACCATAGGAAAAAGTACCAGCAGGTTAATTCCATACATGATTCCAGGCCCCAGATACATTCTTACCCTACTGACATCTTCAGAGATTCGATTCATCAAATCACCTGTATTATTCCTTCGGTAAAAGCTTAAGGGAAGGTTCTGGTACTGCTCGAAAACTTCGTTTTTCAGATCAAACTCAATCTTTCGAGACATAACAATGATGGTTTGCCTCACCAGAAATAGGAAAAAACCTCTTAAAAGCGCCATGAGAATCATGAGGGCACCCAGAACCAGAATGCCTACTTCCAACTGTTCGAACACTCCAGCGCTTAATTCACCCCCCTCAAACAAGCGGTAAAGGGCAAAACTCTCGGTTACATAGTCAATGGCATAGCGAACAACGCGTGCTGGCCAAACAGCAAAATAGTTTGAAACCACTAAGAAGATGAACCCCAGGATTAGAAGGTGTTTGTACTTATAGAGATACTTGTTGAGGTGCCTGAGTTCTTTCACGATAGTCTTAACAGAAACAACACATTAAAGGTTGCCGAGGGTACTTTTAATCTTTAGAAATGTCGATTAATTGGTTAGTTTTGCGCTCCGTCAAAAGACTGTTTCGGCAGATCTGAGGCAAATATAAAGTAAACTCTAATATGAATGTAATGGATGAAGTAGATGTAACCGAAAAAGCCGGTGGCATATCCATCTTTGAACAAACATCTAAGATGGGTCATGAGCAGATTGTTTTCTGCCAAGACAACGCAACAGGTCTTAAAGCAATCATTGGTGTTCACAACACAGTATTAGGTCCCGCGCTTGGAGGAACGCGATTTTGGAACTACGCTACTGAAGAAGAAGCCATTGTTGATGTACTAAGACTTTCTCGAGGTATGACCTATAAGGCTGCCGTATCGGGATTAAATTTGGGAGGTGGTAAAGCAGTAATTATTGGCGATGTCACTAAACTAAAAAATGAAGCATTTTTACGAAGGTTCGGGAAGTTCGTGAATAGCCTTGGAGGAAGGTATATCACAGCAGAAGACATGAATATGAAGACCAGCGATATGGAATATATCGGAATGGAGACAAAACATGTAACTGGACTTCCGGTAGAAATGGGTGGTAGTGGAGATCCTTCTCCAGTGACAGCCTATGGAGTCTATATGGGCATGAAGGCAGCAGCTAAGAAGGCATATGGAACCGATAGCTTGAATGGGAAAAAAGTTTCTGTTCAAGGAGTGGGTCAGGTAGGGATGTACTTGGTTAATCACCTGGTTGAGGAAGGAGCCGTAGTTTCAATTACAGATATCAATCAAGAAAGACTTGCAAAAGTGTCTAATGACACTGGAGCTACTGTGGTGGGTATGGATGAAATCTATGATCTAGATGTCGATATTTATGCGCCATGCGCGATGGGAGCCACTCTAAATGATAATACAATTGGGAGATTGAAGGCTAGCGTGATCGCAGGTGCAGCTAATAATCAGTTAGAAGATGAAGCGAGACATGGTCAAATGCTTATCGATGCTGGTATTCTATATGCTCCGGATTTTGTGATCAATGCAGGTGGAATTATTAATATCTCAGGTGAGTTGGCTGGTGCTTACAATAAGCAACAGGCTTATTCATGGACTGAGAAAATCTATGATACAACGCACAATATCTTTGCACTAGCGACTGAGAAAGGTATTCCTACTCAGGATGCTGCAATGAAATTGGCAGAAAAACGAATAGAAGACATAGGAAGAGTGAAACTTTCAATGTAATATTAGGTGGGTGGTTAGAAATGCTACCCACTACTACTTAATTTTATAGTTCTTATACTTTTTGCAATGCTCAACAGGAGATCATTACGAGTAAAAGCCATGCAGACCATTTTCGCCTTCGGTCAGTGTAAAGAGGCTAACTACAATATAGGCTTGAAGGAGATCGAGGAAGCTTTTCAGCCTGACTTGAACTCGATGGAAGCTCCAGATCACGACTTATTAAAGTCAAATCAAGAGCAAGCAAAAGCAGTGCTGTCAGAAAAAGTAATTCAACGACCGCTCCCTGAGGGAATGGAAGTGTCTAAAGAAGCACAATCTGCCGCAAATCAAGCGCATAAGAATTATCTCAGCAATACGAAGGAAGACTTAACCAGACTGAAAAAGTCAATGATTCTTGATGCAGAGTCTTTGGTCGACCATTTCCTATGGGTAATCAGTCTACTGATTGCATGGTCTGATCTGAGCAAATCTGAATCAGACAAGAAGCAAAAGCTTTCTCCCGAGAAGCTACTAGTCGGTGACTACAACCTTTCGCAAAATAAGATCATCGACTTTTTTAGGAAGTCGTCAAAAGTTCAAGTCGCCCTAGTTAAAAAGGATATGAGCTGGGAGGGGGAAGAAGATAACCTAAAGAGCTGGTATAAGGATGTGCTCAAGAAGGATGAGAATTTTAGTTCCTATAGAAGAACAGCTAATCCGACATTCAAGCAAGACAAGGAAATTGTTGATCATCTGATTAAACAAATTGTTTTTAAGGCGGATGTTATCCTGTCTTATTTTGAAGAACAAGACATCCATTGGGTCGAGAATAAAGCCATCATAAGGAGTTTGGTAGCCAGATCGGTAAGAGATGTTGAAGAGGATACAGAGCCAAAGACATTCGATTTGCCTGACTTCTCTAACAATTGGGAAGAGGACAAGGAGTTCTTTGAAAAAATCCTTGACACAACCGTAAAGCACGATCGGGAGTATAGTGAAATGATTGCTGCCAAAACAAAGAATTGGGAGGTGGATAGACTGGCAAATACGGATCAAATAATACTTAAAATGGCCATTTCCGAAATGATGAATTTCAGAAACATCCCTGTGAAGGTGACCATTAATGAGTATATTGAGCTCTCAAAAAATTACAGCACACCTAAAAGCAAGCAGTTTGTTAACGGGATTTTAGATGTGATATCAAGCGACCTTAAGGAAAATGGTCAATTGAAAAAATCGGGCAGAGGCCTATTAGACAACAAATAAGATTATGAGTAAAGGGTCAAGTAGTTTATTGGCATTTGTGATTGGTGCGGCAACTGGTGCCATTTTGGGGATACTATATGCGCCAGATAAAGGTTCTAACACAAGAGATAAGCTGTCTTATCAGTTAGATAAGTATAAGAAACAATTAGAAGACCTGTTAGAAGACTTGATTAATGGAAAAGTAGAGATTTCTTCTACAGCCAAAAAAGAAGGTCAAAAGGTAGTCTCAGACGCACGTCAAAAAGCAGAACAGCTATTGAGCGATGTGGATGACTTGATAGGTCAGATAAAATCAGGAGAAAAAGAATAAAATTTAAAACTATGAAAACTAAAGTTACACTTCTTAGTGCACTTGCATGCATTGTGATGCTTAGTAGTTGTGGAAATGCTGAGCTTGAGAAAAGAGTTGCAAACCTAGAAAGAAGAATCAACCAAATGGAGAATGGTAATGTGGTAAGAAATACTGCTACACCTACTTCATCAGCGCAAGCGATTGAAACAAATGTTGCTTCAGGTGCTTCATTCAAATGGGAAAAAACAACCCATAACTTCGGTACAATCAATCAAGGTGAAGTGGTGAACTTTACGTATAAGTTCACTAACAATGGCACCGAGGATCTTTTGGTACAGAGTGCCTCCGCTTCTTGTGGTTGTACTGTTCCTAAGAAACCTACAGGACCAATTGCCCCAGGAGAAACAGGAGAGATTGTTGTAAGGTATGACAGTAAGGGAAAATCAGGTCAAGTAAGCCCTGTAATCACAATTGTTGCCAACACCAACCCAAGACAAACAAGGTTAAGCCTAAGAGGATTCGTTCAGGTAGGAGCGGTACCTCAACCATAAGAAAGATTTAATGATATATTCAATTTTAGCCCAAGCAGAACCACAAGGTAGTGGTTGGATGTCCCAACTCATACTATTTGGTGGTATCGCTCTAGTGTTTTACTTCTTCATGATTCGTCCGCAGCAGAAAAAGCAAAAGGACCAGAAGAAGTTTATCAGCGAGATTAAAAAAGGTGATGCTGTAGTAACGATAGGTGGTGTACACGGAAAAGTATATGCTCACGATGATGATACTATCACTATTGAAGTTGACAAGAGCACTAAGATTAAATTTGAAAGATCTGCAATCTCTCTGGAGGCAAGCAAGCGTGAGTCTGATAAATCATAACTCGCTTGAAAAGTGCAGAGGACATAATTGAAAGATTAAAGAAGTCTTTTCATACACCAAGTAAGAAAGACGAAAGAATAAAGGTGGTAGTGATATGCATAGTCATATCTACCACCTTTTGGTTTTTTAGTGCTCTGAATAAAGAAGATTACATTAGCCAAATCAACTACCCGATCGAAATCGAGTTTGATGAGTCTGAATACATAGCCACGCGCGACCTACCCACCAGAGTTCCAATTGAAGTCACTGGTGGAGGCTGGGACCTTATGACACGATCCTTTGGATTTAATATGAGTCCTATTAAAATTGCGTTGGATAAGCCTGACGAATCCAATTACGTCATGACTTCATCGTTGAGAGGGCAATTGACCCCACGCCTCGATCCTGTGGTCATCAACTATATTTTGAGAGACTCCATTAACTACGACATTCAAAAGAAGGTCTCCAGAACTTTTAAACTCGCTTTAGACCCTTCTTCCATAAGTCTAGATGATAGCTACAGGATATCATCACCAATCAGTATTCAACCCGATACAGTTGTCTGGACGGGTCCTGAGCGTACAATAAGAGATCTTGATCGTGTTATCTATTTAGAGGCTAACCTCACAGAAATAGATAGGGATGTGACAGAGGAAGTTGATATTCCGAAAGCACCAGAGTTTGTTAATACTGCTCTAGAATCTGTTTCTGTGAGCTTTGAGGTGGTTCGTATGCTGGATGTTAGTGATAATGTGCCGATTGTATTACTCAATTTCCCAGATAGTACATGGCGACCAAATATCAGCGAGGCATCTATAAAGTATAAGATTGCCGAAACCCATTTCGATGCTGTGGACTCTGCCCGGGTCCAAGTAGTTGCAGACTTCAACGAAATGAACCCTTCAGACTCATCTCTAGTGCTCAAGGTGGGTTTTCGCGATGAGCATGTCGATGAATTGGAGGTGTTGCCTGCTTCAATTAGAGTTTTCAAAAATGACTAAGCCTCGGAGCATTGGTATCACAGGTGGGATAGGCTCTGGAAAAAGCACTGTGTGTCGGATATTCGAATCCTTAGGAGTGCCCATCTATTATGCGGATGATCGAGGCAAATACTTGTTGAAAAATGACAAAGGCTTGGTCGAAAGTGTCAAGTCGATATTTGGTGAAGAAAGCTACTTAGCTGATGGCGAGCTCAACCGATCTTATTTGGCCAAGGTCGTTTTCTCGCAATCTTCGGAACTTGCGAAGCTTAATGCCCTTGTTCATCCCGCTGTGGCAAAGGATTTTGAACAATGGTTCAATGAACATAGTGGACATTCTTATGTCCTGAAAGAGGCCGCCTTGCTCTTTGAGACTGAATCCTATAAATCATTGGACGAAACTATCTGTGTTTTCGCGCCTAAGAAAGTAAGGTTAGAACGTGTTCTACTTCGTGATATTCAAAGAACAGTTCAACAGGTTGAGCAAATCATGGATCAACAAACCAGTGATCGGCTTAGACGAGAATTGACTACTTATTCCATCCAAAATGATTCGGAGAGCCTGCTCATTCCTCAAGTGATGAAGATTCACAAGGAAATCCTAAGGTCAGCTAGCAATTGATTTAATATTGATTTGATCGGCATAGAACTTCATTCTCGTATGCTGATAGTCTAAGGGCTGTATTTTCTCTATAAAGTCTTGTTTGTGGTTGTAGAAGACTTCTACATAGTCATTCTTGTAGAGGTATAGATTTACTTTATATCCGTAATACCTAATAGAAAGTATAAAGGTGCCATCAAGAAAGAGTAGGCGCGTCTGCTCGCTGGTGGATAGCTTTAAGAAATCTTCTATGCCTTGGGACATAAGTGAAGATAAGCATTTCGCTCAAGAATCAATGATGTAAGGTGTGATAAAACAGACGCTTCTTTCGGAAGGATGTTTTGTAAATGAAGATGTGGTGACCTTTTTCAGTGTAGTCGTTCAGTTCTGATTTGAAGACGAAGTTTCGCTTATTCAGCCGGCTTAGTATGCCGATCGCTTTCTTGAATGAATCGGCTTGCCAGCACCTGAAATGCTTGCATTCGATGTCTCTTAAAATCCTTGTTTTTATGCCCTTGAGGATAGGTTCTGTACTAACTCCCACTTGCCACACATAGCCCTGATCCGAATAGAAGGTATTCGATTCCATCCAGTTTTCTATTTCTTCAAAAAGCGATGGGCTTTTGAGACGATAGTCAAATTCATAAGCCAACTCGGAAGTTGAATTCATTATTGCTTGGGCCTTAAGTTGAGAGTGGTGATTCTCTACTGCATGAGTAACAGTATGTTGAAGTAAATACATAAACATCGGAAAATCAAGCGCTTAGCTTGAAAAGGGTCCGCTCAGCAGTTTACCAAGCTCACTTCTTTAATGATTCAAGTAGCTGAAGTAGGGTATAACTAGAAAAATACCCAAAAGTGGGTATTGTCAGATGGTTGACTTAATGATAACATGCAAGAGCAAACAGACCTCTGTTCAAGGCTCAAATTAGAGCTTCAGGGGTCTTTTTCTAAACAAGCTCCATGAGAAAGATAAACGTCAAGCAATTCTTGAAAATCCTTAAAGGTGAAGACTTGGAGTTTAGAATTTCTCCTTTTCCATTCAAGCTGAATCAGTCTGTACATATTTCGGGTATTCATTTGCCCTATGACTTAGATTTTACAAACTGTACTATGGATCATGTCGTATTCACGGATTGTCGGTTCTCTGGAAACGTTAAGGTCTCGAAGTCTAAGCTTAGGAATTTGACTTTCAGGGAGTGTAGATTGCATGATGTGGAGGTTGATTCCTCATCGATTGGTGATTTCGCTTTGGAAGGATCAAGTGAGCTGAAGGAGCTAATAGTCAAAGCTTCTGATATCCATAAAGTCATTGTAGAGGATAATCCAATCTATGAGACGATTCATATTGGCTGCGAGAACAATGTGCGGGATTGCCGAATATCTAACAATGGTGAGCCTGAGAAAAACTCATTTTCTACCAGAGTATTCATCTGCCCTGAAAGGTTTGAGAATATAAGCCTCAGTAATCTGACTACAGAAGCCCTTCACATTGGTACATTCGGTGAGTACGCAAAGTTTATCGTTAAAGATGTTAATGCTGAAGTAGTGCTCATTGATGGTTGTTCAGCCGAACTGTCCAAAGTCAAGTTTGAAAATGTTCGACCATTAGATGCTTCCATAAGTGCCCTTCATTTCATCAACACACCATTCGATCCTGAGGTCTTCGGAGATAATGCTTTTAGCGATTACAAAGTCACCAAAATCCATCACCAAAATGTCGATGTTGCTTCATTGATGCTGAACTAAGCCTAAGGTAACTTACGAGCCTACTAATTTGTTCTAATTGCACTATATCAATGGGAAGTTTAAGGCTTCTTAGGTCGTCTCGATAGCTTTTCCTTGGATCATTCGCATATACTTCGAAAGCAGTGCATTTCCTGTAATAGATTGACTTTCAATTGGGTGAATTCAATATATTGGTTCCCTCAATTAAATAAATCGACTATGAAAAAGACAATGCTATTATTATTCGCCCTTACAGTTTTAACTTTTGGATGCGCTGATAACGCAGAAGATACCATGCCAGATCCGGTAGTTCCTGAGATACAACAATTAGATGACCAGAAAAGTGGTACGGGTGAAGAGGCATCAGGAAAAGTGATGAAGAGGCGTACTACAAAAAAACGCGGATAATCTCCTTGCCTTATTGATTTACTCACCTCGCACAATTTGTGTGAGGCAATATTGCGTGCAAAATAAAAAGAAAAAAGTTCTAGCTTTTTCCTCATTTTCATTACTTTAGAAGCTAGTTAAGTAATGAAAAATAGGCCTTACGGCATGCTTAGAGCACTTTACATACTGTTTATATGCATTTGCACCCAGTTAATTGTAATTGGTCAGACAAATAACTTGTATGACCTGTTAGATGAAGCTGTTGAGATAGTTGATGAAGCCCCTGAAAAAGCAATCGAACTTTCTGAGAAAGCTTTTTACATGGCTCAGCGAGATAAGGACATGTATGGAATGGTGTCGGCCAAGTCTACTTTTGGTTATATAGGAATGTTAACGAATGACTATGAAGCGTCATTCATCAACTATTCCGATGCTCTGGACTACCTTGAGAAATGTGATACTGTCGATCTATATCAAAAGACAGAAATTCTCAACAATTTGGCTATTATTAAGTCAAGCTATGATGATCATAGCGGAGCGGCATATCTGTATGAATTAGCCCATGATGCTGCAATCGAGTATGTTGATCAGTATAGGGAAGTTGCCGAAGAGTATGGAGACCTGAGGCTCCTTGTGGACATACCTTATGATTTGGCTTCCGAATTAAAGAAAGATGGCAAGTATTCGGAGGCTGGTGAAATTTTGGTTGACCTTTGGGAGCAATCAGAGTTCAGAAAAGATACTGTTTTATTGGCTAAGGTAGTAAATGAGCTAGGACTGATTAAACAAGATAATAAAGAGTTGAACCGTGCTGAGGAATTTTTCTCTATTGCAGCTTTTAATGAAGGTGTAGACCCGGCTCTGAGGTCTATTGCCATGCATAATTTGGCGAATATCTACATGGAGCAAGAGGATTATTCGAAAGCGGATAAATATTTTACTCAAGCGCTAGATTTAAAAAAGGAACATTCCAGCGAGCGGTCTCAATTTATCACTTTACTTGACCAGGGAGAGCTATCTTATATCAAAGGGGAAAATGAAAAAGCTATTTCTAAGTGGGAAACTGCGGTAAATACTTTTGATGGTATCAAGAACGATCCTGATTTGTTTATCGTTTATGATTGGTTGCAAAAAGCATATCGAAATACTGACTTAAATAAGTCAGTAGAGTATAGTGATTTATACGCTGCTAATTTCAAGAATTGGATGACAGTCCAAAGCTCTCAGCAGAATTCAGCTCCTACACTTCAGGCCTTTAATACACGCATTGATACCATCCTTGCGGATAGAGCCTTAAAGGCTGAGCGCTTAGCTTTATTAAGGCAATATTGGCCACTGGGCGTTGTTGCTTTGCTCTTGATTATGCTGTTCGTTTATGTGGTTCAGCTTAGCTACAACAAGAGAAGAGAGAAAGTACTTGAGGCGAGTCTGAAAGCCGATAGAGCTACTGTTGCAGATGAGATTCTAAACAGAATCAGAAGAGATTAATTCTCCTCCTTATTTCCTTCTACATACAATTCGTATAAATCCTGAATGCCTTTGCGTAATCTGTGATTTTCTTCCAGTGCATCAAGTTCTGTATCGCTGAGTTCGCGTTTGATTGGGCCTTGATTCAGAATAAACCAGTGGATATTGATTTCAGGGTAGGCCCTTAGAATGTTTTGCACCGCGTCATAGCCAGGCTTGGTGTTTTCCTTGATATATGCATCAACTGTAGGGGCAGTCAAAAAGACTTTTCGAGCAAAAGCGGCTGTATTGCCATTCTCAAAATGCTCAATAATCCATTTAATTTTTTTCCCAGGGTGTTGGTCAAGGTCCATTAGTACTAAGATATAATAATTAGGTTAACATCAATAGGTACTGGTTCTAAGGCGTTGTTTCATGCTTCATCCGTCAATTGTATAAGTGCAATGAGTTGATGGCTTACAGCTGAGCTTACTTTACCTCTTTCAATCTCGTTGGCGTAAGCGACAATGATAGGCCAGCTATTAGCTAACTTGTCCTTCAAAGAAGTCAGGGAATTCTGGATATGTCCGGCATCCGTAGCACGTAATTCAGCTTCCAATAGCTGGAACACAAACTCGATATCATTTACCTCGAAACTTTCTGTAGGTATCGCCAAGATGGTCTGCACAAGATCACCTTTGAGGTGTTCGCGGTAATCCCCCTTGAGTTTATCAAGTAGCGGTCGTGTGTGCGTTCCGTCATTAGGCTTCTCTTTCAAGGTTGAGAATTTTATTAAGTGAAAATCAAACTATGCGCGGTCCGTCTGAAATTAATCAAATGGCATGAGAGAATTTTGCCATTCAGATAATTTATCCAAATGCCTATAATTGGCTCAATTCGAGCAGTATGGTACTATTTTGATGTCTCACATCCCTTTAAAAAGTATTATAAATACTTGGAGTCAAATAGGATAAAAATATTTACCAGAGAGTGGAAAATAATGAGATAAAAATTTTAGTAAATAAAAAAGGAGAGCCTTTTAAAGCTCTCCTTTCTTCAGGTGGGTGGAAGATGGGACTCGAACCCACGACCCTCGGTACCACAAACCGATGCTCTAACCAACTGAGCTACAACCACCGTGATTGTTCATCGCTGAACGGGCTGCAAATGTAAATTATTTTGAAATAAAATCAAGAATGATAATCAATAAAAGTAATAGGGGAGTACTAAAAAAGTGACTCGATTTCTTGAATTTGTCTTCTGAGAATGTTGAACATTCTATCTCGAAATTCTTTATCTGAAGTCTTTTCGTGGTCTGCCTGGGATGAGTTTTCATTTTGATGCTGTCTCAATGAGACGCTATCAATGGCTCTCTTGTCACCAGTAATCACCGAACTTACAGATTTAGACCGCAGTTTAATATTAAATGGCTCAGAGGCGTACTCCTCATTGAATATGGTGTTGATGATCGTTACTCTCCCTGTTCCATTGATGTTTCTGGAAAAAATTTCCTGGTTAACATTTGCGGTGATGGTCTGCTTGTTTATCACCTTTGTATAAGTCTTAACATCATTTTTGCTCTGGACAAATGGTATCTGTAAAAACTCAAAATCAAGTGTAATAACATACTGAAAGTTCATGCCCTCTTTTTCTTTGCCTTCAAAGACGTATTTAACATTGCTACCGCCAAACGCATTGATGTCATTCACCAGTACGGTGTTGAGTTGAAAAATGGCCTGTTCTAATTCTTCAAAGCCTTCCAAATCATACCTAATCAATACATTATAGGAAATCTGACTATTCAAATCGTCAACTAACTTTTCAACCTCTTTATAATTGGGGTCTAAGGCATGAACAAACTTTAGGTTGGATAGAGCGACTATCTTGGAAGATTGGTCTTTCTCGCCCATCGAGCTGACGCCTGCATCGTAGTACTTACCTAGGACGAGATCAGCTCTTTGAAGCATTTTATTTTCACCCTCAATTGTAGGAGTTGTTCCGTACAAGTTTTTAACCAATTCTTTGGCCTTGCTATAGCCTGTGGCAGCACTTAAAACCCACCGATTTGGAGGGTATGAAGGATCATTAAACTCATTGACAAGATCACTTATTTGAGTTTCCTGTAACTGAGTATAGCTCTTTTCAATTTTCTTTCTGACAGATGTTTTACTGGCTTTTCGCGTATTCTTTCTTACCAGCTTTTCAAAATCAGAAATACCTTGACCTTGTGTGGTAAATGATGCAAGAATAAGAAAAATGGCAATTAGCGAGAGTTTGTTCAATGGCATGTTAAAAAATCTTAGCCTTTAAGAAAGGTTAATTAATCCGTCAAATCAAAGAAAGTCATAAAAGATTAGTCTCTTTCAAACCTAAGCCTCATGCCATTGCCCACCTCTGCGAGCTGACCTCCTTCGTAGGCCACTTTCCCATTTATCAGTGTGTGGCTTACTGATGATTTAAAGGTATGGCCTTCAAAAGGAGACCACTGGCATTTATAGAGTAGGCTTTCCTTAGTCACTTCGCTTGGCTGCTCTAAATCTACTATGACAAGGTCAGCATAATACCCTTCTCTGATATACCCTCGCTTCTCTATGTCGAAAAGATCAGCCACGGCATGAGACGACTTTTCAACAATCTTTTCAAGGCTAATCTTACCCTGATGATGTAGGTCTAACAGTGCTGTTAAACAGTGTTGGACTAGGGGGCCACCAGAAGGAGCAGAAAAATAATCATTCTGTTTTTCCTCCAGTGTGTGAGGAGCATGATCTGTCGCGAGCACATCAATATTATTGGCAATCACACCTTGTAGTATTGCATCTCTATCTGTAGCTTTTTTGACGGCAGGGTTCCACTTGATTAAGGTGCCCTTTTCTGCATAGTCAGCATCAGAGAACCATAGGTGATGTACACAGGCTTCAGCTGTGATTTTCTTATCCTTTAGTGGAATGGAGTTATCGAAAAGAGACAATTCTTTAGCTGTTGAAATATGAAGTATATGAAGTCTGGCTCCAGTTTTTTTGGCCAGATCAACAGCAAAAGATGATGAGGCATAGCAAGCTTCTTCATCCCGAATAACCGGATGCATAGCGATCGGCACATCCTCTCCATATTTTCCGCGGGCAGTAGCAGTATTTCTTTGAATTACTTCTTCTGACTCACAATGGGTAGCGATCAGAGTAGGAGAATTGGCAAAAATTGATTCAAGTGTATTTTGGTTGTCCACCAGCATATTTCCAGTGGAAGATCCCATAAAAATCTTCGTGCCACAGATGTTCTTGGGATCAGTCTTTAAAACCTCTTCCAAATTGTCATTAGAGGCACCCATATAGAAGCTATAGTTGGCGAGGCTGTTCTTGGCTGCAATATCATACTTGTCTTGAAGCAGTTCTTGTGTGAGTGTATTGGGTACCGTATTTGGCATTTCCATAAAGGAGGTAATACCTCCAGCTACAGCTGCTCTGGATTCAGTATAAATCTCCGCCTTGTGTGTAAGCCCAGGTTCTCTGAAGTGGACTTGATCGTCAATAAGACCTGGGATAATGATTTTTCCTGTAGCATCAATTACCCTATCGGCTTGCTTATGCTGAAGATCCTTACCTATTGCTTCAATAATGTCATTGTTGATAAAGATATCAGCTTCGAAAATTTCATTTTCATTAACAAGGGTGCCGTTTAATATGAGGATGGATGCCATTATGATTTTATTTTGTAGACCGTTTCGCGTAATTGCGCTGTAAAACAAACACGAATCCATCAGAAATGGCAGTAGAAATTCAAAATTTTGAAGATTTAAAGCTTAACCGTCAGGTTTTGAATGCCATTGATGATTTGGGATTTTCAGTGCCAACAGAAATCCAGAGTAAGGCGATACCCATTGCCCTAGCTGGACATGATCTCCTGGGTATTGCGCAAACCGGCACAGGTAAAACGCTTGCTTTTGCCACGCCATTGATCATGAAAGTGAAATATGCTCAAGGGGAACACCCTAGAGCGTTGATTCTAGCACCTACTCGCGAGCTTGCTATTCAAATATCAGGTCACTTTGAAAGCTTGGCCAAGTATACTGACCTAAGGGTTGTGACACTCTATGGAGGACTGGGGCCTAAGACTCAGCTGGAAGCATTAGATAAGGGAGTAGACATCATTATCAGTACACCGGGCCGTTTTCTTGATTTGTACAAAAAGGGGGCTATTTATCCGCGAGGGATCAAAACGCTCATATTAGATGAGGCGGACAAGATGATGGATATGGGCTTTATGCCTCAAATCAGAAATATTTTAGAACTCATTCCTGTCAAAAGGCAAAACATGCTCTTTTCTGCCACCATGCATGATAAGGTGGTAAAACTCACTGAAGAGTTTTTGGAGTACCCAGAAAGAGTAGAAGTGGCACCTCAGGCTACGGTCGCAGAGACAATTGATCAGGTACTCTATGAAGTACCGAATTTCAGAACGAAACTGAATTTGCTAAGTCACTTTTTAGAAGATGAGTCTTTTCAAAGGGTAATTGTATTTGTAAAAACAAAGACCAGTGCGGATAACATAGCGCATTATCTCGATAGAAAATCTATGGGGCCTGTTCGCGTGATTCATGCCAATAAGGGGCAAAACTCTCGTATCAACGCAGTAGATGAATTCAAGGAAGGGCATGTCAGAATATTGGTATCAACAGATGTAACGGCCCGAGGTATGGACGTGTCTATGGTGAGCCATGTGATCAATTTTGATGTGCCTCTGATTTATGAAGACTATGTTCATCGCATTGGCAGAACAGGACGGGCTCAGAATGAAGGGAAGGCCATCACCTTTGCTAATAAACTGGAGATGCAACATGTCCCACGAATTGAAGCGCTGATTGACGAGACGATCGCTCTTGAAACCATCCCAAAATCTGTACTCATTGAAAAGACACCTTTTGCCGAGCAGCAAGAAATGGATAGGGCCATCGACAATATGCGCAAGAAAGCTGATCCTGACTTTAAAGGTGCATTTCATGAGAAGAAGCACAAGTTTAAAGACAAACCAACCAAGGGTAAGCGTAGCCGTGGTCGCAAAAAGCGGAGATAAATACCGAAGGCTTATTACATAATATTCGTTAAATTGAGGTAGTCAATTTTAACAACAACTCAGAATATTATGAAAACGAAAGCATTTTTATCCAGTCTTTTCATGCTAGCATTGCTTGTCGGCAATGTGTCTGCTCAAGACAAGAATTTCAGCTTAGACGAAGTCTATTCCCTTGCCGCTGATGGAACGGTTCATTTGAGGTCACAAGATGCTAATGTGAAAATCACAGGCTCAGATCGGAGCGATGTCCATGTAGTGATCGAAAGAACAGAAATAGTTCGCGGTGTTAGAACCAATCGTGGTCGTTTTAATGTGGAAGTAGAAGAGCGACAAGGTGACTTGTACATAACCGAGTCTGAGCGAAGAGGCGCTTCCTTTCAAATTGGTATGCGAAGGGTAGATTATGAAATAGAGATTGAAATGCCTCAAACGGGGTCGTTGAGGATTAAAGGAGATGATGATGACTACGTTATCCGAAGTGTCAATGGTAACATATCTATTGAGACAGATGATGGCGATGTTGAGTTGATCGAATGTAATGGAGATAAATTCGATCTTGAACTTGAAGATGGCGACCTAAGAATGGATGGAGGAAATGGCTCGCTTTATGTGAGAGTAGATGATGGTGATCTAGACATCCGTAATGGAAATTTTGATCGAGTAGAGGTTGCCGCAGAAGACGGAAACGTTTCATTGGAAACCACACTTTCTGATAACGGTGTTTATGAAGTCAGAGGTGATGATGCCGATATTGACTTTGTAGTGCTAAGCGGTGGTGGTGAGTTCAATGTATCTAAAGATGATGGTAGAATATCTTCTACTTCAGCTTTCGAAACGATCCAAGAGACCGAGAGAAGGGCCAAGCTTTCGTTAAATGGTGGTAAGGCTGATGTAGATATTAGAGTAGAAGATGGGCGGGTTAGACTTTCAACAGGAAAGTAATCTCAGGCTAAATGAAATTATGACGCTGATTCCTTTGGGATCAGCGTTTTTTCATGTTTATCCCAATACCAATCACTCAATTGAGCGCCACCCAATTTTTTATTCCTGTCAAGTAATTGCTCAACCTTACTTTTATCTAAGTCATTGTGAAGCACTAGCTTTTCAAAGTCCTTGAACAGTGGCTTCATGTTTTCCAGGATGTTAAAGTATTGCAGGTCTCCAAAGCCTTGATGCTTTTGCCACCTGAGCATTTTGCCCACTAATTTTCGTTGATCGGATTCACCTGCTTCAATAAGGTCGATCATTCTCTGCTCAATTTCTGTCAGTCCTGAATCCTTGTAAGGGTATCGTCTAAAATGTGTGTCTAGAGCATCTGGTAGATAGGGGAGCTCTGATAGACTCATCAAGACATAATTATATAGGTCCGTTGGGTCACTGGCGCAATATGTCTCATAAACATCGCTGCAAAACTCAAACTCACGAGAGCCTAACTTGAGACGTGTCTCAAATAATTGGGCGTATTGACTTGCTTCGATTTCGCCTAAACCATAAAGCCGATCCGAGTCGTCTATCTTGCCTACACAAACTAATGAAGTGGTATTGTCAAGTTCTTGTTTTCCAAGCCAATGGATTAAGGCTACCATATTAATCTGACAGAATAAATCATACTCGAACCATAGCACTACCTCATCATATATTGGAAGTGATCCTTCCATCTCTTTGAAGAGGGTAACGCATTCTTTTTGATATCGACCTGGTTCCAATTGAAACTCGCGACTCATGAACTGATCACGTTCTGCCCAGAATAACTCACTTCCAAAATCAGCACTTACCGGACCATCGCTCAATACTTCTCTCCAAACGTAGGTATCACCTTCAATACCCGATTTATTGAATTGATGGAGTGTGCTATCTCCATTAAGTATATGTAAGATTTTAGGCATAAAAAAAGGCTACTCGAAAGTAGCCTTAATATGTTTTTATTCAAATGTATGACGAATTAATCACGCGAACCGTAGTCCATGTCATCAGTTCTATCAACGGGTGTTCTATCATTTCTATTGGCTAGAATCCATGCCGTATGGAAAACCAGCTGAGCTCTTTTAGCCATCACGTCAAACTCGATCTTATCGACTGTGTCCGTAGGGCGGTGGTAGTCAGCGTGAACACCATTAAAGTAAAAAATGATCGGAATACCTTTCTTCGCAAAGTTGTAGTGATCAGAACGGTAATAGAATCTATTCCTGTCATTCGGATCGTCATAACGGTAATCCAAGTTCAAGCCTGTGTAACTAATGTTGGCATACTCAGAAATGATCTTCAAGTGGCTTGACAGCTTCTCAGAACCAATGACATACACATATTCCCTATCACTCTCATGATCCGGATCAACACGTCCAATCATGTCAATATTAAGATTGTTAACAGTATTTTCAATCGGGAAAAGCGGATTGTCGGCATAATAAGCCGATCCTAAAAGCCCTTTTTCCTCACCTGTAACATTTAAGAAAAGAATACTTCTTCTTGGTCTGTTGCCTTCGCTTGCAGCTTGTACAAATGCTTCGGCAATTTCCATTACGCCAGTGGTACCCGATCCATCATCATCAGCACCATTATTGATTACAGTGCCATCTTCATTCTGGCCAATATGATCGTAGTGTGATGAGATGACTAGTACTTCGTCTTTGAGGTCAGTACCTTCCAGGAAGGCAACCATATTCTCAGTGCTTAGCTCAACAAGCTTCTGTTTTACCATAAAGCGAACTGTTCTTGCTTTGATACTAGCTGGATTATCAGCTGCGGCATCTAATTTTTCGGCAGTGGTATTTAATAGCTGAGCTCCCATTGCCTTTGTGATATTGAATATAATGCTCTGGTTAGCACCTAATTCTTTATTGAATCTTAATCTACTCTTTAGTCTGAACCTTGCCTGACGAGGCATGGTTTGCATGAACTGTTCATCATTGCTGCTCATCACAAAAACCGCTTTTGCACCAGCCTCATTCACTTTTGTCAGCAGTTCTCGAGAGATAGTTGTCATGACAACGCCTTTGTCTTTCACGTCCATATCTGCTAGACCATCACCGTTACCAATGAACATAGTCGAAAGCTTCATTTCTTTGTCCATGTTGGCGCTTCCAGAGAAAATGAAATCCACTCCATTCATCTTCTTTTTGCCTTTGACCTTTACATAGACATCTGACCAATCAGATTGGTACATATTAAATTTTTGTCTGTAAGTACCATCAGCTGGCCCTTGTAAGCCAAGGTCTTTGTAAAAATCTTCTAAATATTGAGAGGCCTTTTTCTGACCTTCAGTTCCTGTTTCTCTCCCGCCAAAATCATCAGAAGCAAGCACAGTAAGCTTTTTTCTCATGTCTTCTGGTGTAATGGTTTTAGCGTACTTTATTGAAGCATCTTGCGCTGTTGCCGCAAAGCCCAAAACCAACAATCCTAAAAAGGATGCCTTTATTTTCCTCATTTTGTAAACAATTTATTACTACAATTTTTTTGCAGCCTAAAGCTAAACATAATTTTAGAAGGGCATGAATTTTCTTATTTCAATGGTATCGTTTTTTGATTCGATATATAAGGAAATCAATCTGTTGTGGATTACATTTGTGCATCTTTTGGAAGAGAGGAAATTACAACTTATTGGATTCGGAAAATGACAAAAATTGATTTGAACCAAGTCCCCAAATTCGAGGACAGACATAATAGCCCCCAAGATTCTGAAATAAAAGAAATGCTTGAGGTGATTGGTGCGGATAGTATTGATACGCTTATCAACGAAACTGTACCCGCTGGTATCAGAATGAAAGAGGCAATGAACTTGCCTGCTGCAAAGTCTGAATTTCAGTTCTTGAATGACTTGAAGACCATGGCGTCTCAAAACAAGCTATTTAAGTCGTACATTGGAATGGGTTATTATGGAACCATAGTTCCTGGTGTAATTCAAAGAAACATACTGGAAAACCCAGGGTGGTATACAGCTTATACCCCTTATCAAGCTGAAATAGCACAGGGTAGACTTGAGGCTTTGATCAATTTCCAAACCCTTGTGATTGATTTGACTGGGATGGAAATCGCTAATGCTTCTTTACTCGATGAAGCAACAGCAGCTTCTGAAGCCATGACCATGTTTGCGGGCCTAAGGAAGAAAGCTAAAAAGACAGCCAATAAGTTCTTTGTTGACGAAAATACCTTTCCACAGACATTGGATGTCTTAAAAACTCGTGCAATCCCTGTTGGAATTGAACTTGAAATAGGAGATATAGATCAGGTGGACCTAACGGATCCAAACCTTTATGGTGTACTCTACCAATATCCTGGAGGCGATGGTAACGTAAGGGATTTTAGTGCCTTTACGGAAACAGCAAAAGAACAAAATGTATTTGTCGTTGCTGCTGCGGACCTAATGTCGCTCGTCTTATTGACTCCTCCTGGCGAAATGGGTGCTGATGCCGTGATCGGTACAACTCAGCGCTTTGGTGTGCCAATGGGCTTTGGAGGTCCTCATGCTGCATATTTTGCCACAAAAGAAGATTTTAAGAGACAGATTCCTGGAAGGATCATCGGTGTTTCTTTGGATAGCCACGGAAATAAGGCCTATCGAATGGCACTACAAACCCGTGAGCAACACATCAGAAGAGAAAAGGCAACATCTAACATCTGCACAGCACAAGTTTTACTTGGCGTGATGGCAGGTATGTATGGTGTTTATCACGGTCCTGAAGGCCTTAAAGGTATTGCAAGCAATATCCATGGCAAGGCAAAACTATTAAGTGATGGCCTAGGGGAGTTAGGTTTTACCCAACTTAACGAGGTTTACTTTGATACCATTCAAGTGGAATCTGATGTGGCCATGGCTGACAAATTGAGAGGTATAGCTGAGGCTAAAGAAATTAACTTCCGCTACTTCGAAAACGGTAATATTGGTATTGCAGTTGACGAGACTACAACGGTTGCTGATCTAGAGGAGGTACTCAATGTGTTTGCTGAAGCTGCAGGTAAGTCAATGGGACTGGATGTGGCGGCAATGTCAAAGCAGGTGGAGATTAGCTTTCCTGATAAGCTAAAAAGAACTAGCGATTTCTTGACGCACCCTGTTTTCAATCAATACCAGTCTGAGCATGAAATGCTTCGGTACATCAAAAGGTTGGAGAACAAAGACCTCTCTTTGGTACACTCAATGATTTCATTGGGATCATGCACCATGAAATTGAATGCTACGGCCGAAATGGTACCTGTTACCTGGCCGGAATTTGGTAATATTCATCCTTTCGCACCAGGTGAGCAGACCAAAGGTTATCAGCAGATGTTTACCGATTTGGTAGACTGGCTCTCTGAAATTACTGGATTCGATGATGTATCGTTACAACCAAATTCAGGTGCTCAAGGGGAGTATGCCGGACTTATGGTCATCAGAGCTTATCACCACAGCAGAGGGGATCACCACAGAAATGTAGCGATCATCCCTACGTCAGCGCATGGTACGAATCCTGCATCTGCTGTAATGGCGGGAATGAAGGTAGTTCTGGTCCAGTGTGATGAAAAGGGTAACATTGACGTAGAAGACTTAAAGGCAAAGGCAGAGCTTCACAGCGATAACCTTGCCTCTTTAATGGTGACGTATCCTTCAACACATGGTGTGTTCGAAGAGAGCATCAAAGAGATTTGCGATATCATTCACCAGCATGGTGGTCAGGTATATATGGATGGTGCCAATATGAATGCCCAGGTTGGCTTGACAAGTCCAGGATTGATTGGTGCAGATGTTTGTCACCTCAACCTGCATAAGACATTCTGTATTCCACATGGTGGTGGAGGACCTGGGATGGGACCAATCGGTGTGCGAGCACATTTAGCACCATTTTTACCGGGTAATCCAAATGTAAAGAGTGGTGGGGAAGAAGCCATTACTGCTATTTCAGCAGCGCCATGGGGTAGTGCTAGTATTTTGACAATCTCTTATGCTTACATCGCTATGATGGGTGCCGAAGGGCTTACCAACGCAACTAAGATTGCCATCCTGAATGCTAACTATATCAAGGCAAGATTGGAAGAGAAGTTCCCAATCCTTTATACTGGATCGCAAGGAAGGTGTGCACATGAAATGATTGTGGACTGCCGTGATTTTAAAGCACAGCATATTGAGGTGGAAGATATTGCCAAGCGATTGATGGATTACGGATTCCATGCCCCAACAGTGTCATTCCCTGTAGCAGGTACGGTAATGATTGAGCCAACAGAATCTGAGTCTAAAGCTGAGTTGGATCGCTTCTGCGATGCCATGCTGGGTATCCGTGCCGAGATTCAGGAAATTGCTGACGGTCAGGCAGAAGCAGATAACAACGTACTTACTAATGCCCCTCATACCAATGAGGCTGTGTTGTCAAGTGACTGGAATATGCCGTATAGCAGAGAGAAAGCAGCTTATCCTGCTGAGTATGTAAGAGCAAGTAAGTTCTGGCCTTCTGTAGGAAGAATTGATTCTGCTTATGGAGATAGAAACTTAATGTGTAGCTGTATTCCTGTTGGGGATTATGCCGAGGAAGAGGCCATGGCCTAAGAATATAGATACAATGAATAAATAAAAGTGGCTGCCAATTGGCAGCCACTTTTATTTTGTGTTGTTCGTCACCCTGCCCCGAAGCCTCGGGGTATTTCAGGGTCTTATAAATGGAGATGCTGAAACAAGTTCAGCATGACGAGAATGCTTTAGAATTCATCGATTATGTTAGCTCCATTTCACTTTTTCTAAAACCGGAGTAAAAGCGGTAGGGTAGGTAAGTGAGGCCGAAAGTGAGAATGGAAATAATTAGAAGGAGTTCTCCATTTTCGAATTTCGTTGCTCTATCAAGCGCATTTTGATTGGATAGTTCAGACAGTTCTTCATTTAATTGCTTCCGCCTTTCCTTATTATCCATAGTCAAGTTGAGCCGATAAGACTCAATTTGCATCGCCTGAGATTGTAGAATCACTTTTTTCGAGCTGATGAGTGACTGACTAAAGAATAAAATGGCTAGACAAAGGCAAAGTGCGCTGAGGTAACCTCCAATGTATGCGATTTTCTTAATCATGATATTTTGAGTTTTTGTGGTTAAAAATTCTAAGTCTTTTTGAACCTGTAGAGGTTCTTTTGGGAGTATCTTCTCTCTTGATATCGGCCAGGCCTCTTCAAATGACGCTCCTACTTCCATTTGTAATTCGATGTCACAGGACAGGTGATCTAGTAGATCATCCATAAGCCCCTGATCGGTAATCTTTGCTTCTTTCAAGAAGTTCTTAATGATTTCACTTTGATGTTGATCAATCATGAGATAGCGGGTTTTTCTTTTCCAAAAAGTAAACCGAGCGTAGTCTGAAAATCTACTAGCTCATTGAGCGCAGGCACTACAAGTCCATTACCTTTTTTGGTCAACGAGTAATACTTGCGCGTGCGATTACCTACTAATATGGACTCTGTTGAGAGATAGCCCTCCTTGGTTAAACTATGAAGGGTAGGGTACAATGACCCTTCTTTGATCAATACCTTGCCTTCGGTCTTTTCTTTTACATGCTGGACAATCTCATATCCATACATCTTATCATGCTCGGAAAGCAACTTCAGAATAATAGGTTTTAGGATGCCTTTTAAGAGTTCTCTTGAATACATAGAACAATAATACATCATAATATGATGTATTACAAATTGAACAGAAAAAAACCACCCCGACAAACCGAGGTGGTTTTCATTATTTTCTTTTCGAATCAAACGTGAACGTGTCTTTCCGCGTGATATGATGATCTCACCAATGGACCAGATTCAACATATTTGATTCCTCTTTTAAGTCCTTCCTCTTTAAAGAACTCGAATTTATCAGGATGCACATAGTCAATCACTTCATGGTGCATCTTGGTAGGTTGTAGATACTGACCTAGGGTTAGGATGTCTAGTTTTACTTCCGCCAAGTCATCCATCAATTTGAACACCTGATCATCCGTTTCACCCAGACCTAGCATAGCACCCGATTTGGACCTTTTACCGAACTCCTTGATGCGATGTAGCTCTTCTAAGCTTCGATCATATTTGGCTTGTGGCCGAACGCGTCTGTAAAGATCTTTTACAGTTTCCATGTTATGAGAAACCACTTCTTGTCCACCATCAATCATTCGCTCTAAAGCATCCCAGTTGCCTTTAACATCTGGGATTAGGGTTTCAATTGTCGTGGTGGGACTTAAGGCTTTTGTTTGGACCACGGTTTGGTACCAAATTTCAGCACCACGATCCTTCAGTTCGTCTCTGTTTACTGAGGTAATTACCGCATGTTTGACACCCATCGTTTTGATAGCTTCAGCCACACGCTTCGGTTCTTCCTCATCGTACTCAGGTGGACGCCCCGTGGCTACAGCACAGAAAGAGCATGATCGGGTGCACACATTACCCAAGATCATAAAGGTGGCTGTTCCAGCTCCCCAGCATTCCCCCATATTTGGGCAATTACCGCTCTCACAGATTGTATGGAGTTTATTCTCATCTACCAGCTTCCTTACCTTGGCGTATTCAGGGCCAATGGGAAGTTTAACACGAAGCCAGTTCGGTTTCCTTTTTCTTTCTTCAGTTTCCTTAGAAACGACAGGTAGTTCTATCATAGCTTTCTCCTCTGTCTATTGAAACACAAATGTAAGTCAAAGGTTCCAAATAAAATTGTGAATGGACTATCTTCTACGGCCGAAATAAATGGCCATAAAGGCGGATGTGAATACGCTATTATTACCAGCCACCGGAAGGATGTTAATTTCTCTGGTGTAAACGTCTAATGTGAACCCAACTTCAACGCCAAACACTCTTTGTTTGGTCGAATTAGTTTCAAATGTAAGAGAAGCTTTGGCATGAGCGCCAAGTACAAATTTAGTTTGCCCAAGCCCTCTGAAAGGCCCGGCATTACCAATGATTCTGTTAAAGCCATGTCTGCTGTCATCCGGATCGTATTGCTCTTTCTCATTTCCGATTAACTCTACAAAATAAGGTATTTCCATACCAATAGATGGGCCCGCGGAGAATAGGCCAGTTATTCTGGCTCCTTGTTGAGGAGCTTTTTTGAACAGGACCTTTTCTCTACCATAGGTAGGCCTAATGGCTACAAGGTAGTTAGACTTGCCAAAAACGAACGTACTGCCCGTAATAGTCGTTTCCTTCCCCTCTCGTGCATGTTTGATATTGACAATCTCAATACCATAATTCATTAAGTTCCCTTCACTCAAGGTTTTTGAGTGTCTATAATAAAAACCGCTGAGTAAGCCGCCATGTGTAGCTTTGCTTATGCCAAAGACATTTTCAATTGAATACTCTTCACCCTGAACTTCGGTATTTTGTTGTGCCATAGCACTTACACTTATGATAAGAAGCAGGGATAAAAAGATACTTTTAATGAATGAGTGCATACAATTTTGTCGGTAGAAATAAGGTCTCTAAATTAACGAAAAATAAAGCTGCTTAGTTTATGGCTACTGTCAATTCTAAATACATCGGAGGCCTTAGAACCACTGCTGTCCATGTGAAATCTGGTAACGAGTTTGTTACTGACGCACCTATCGATAACAATGGTAAAGGGGAGACCTTTTCTCCTACAGACACGGTAGCTGCCGCTTTGGGTAGCTGTATGATGACCGTAATGGCTATTGCCGGAGAAAAAGAAGGAATCGATTTGACGGGTATGCATTTAGAAACAACTAAAGTTATGTCTGCCACTGCCCCAAGAAAAATTGCAGCACTAAAGGTGGAATTCTTTTGGGATAACTGTTCCTTAAACGAAGAAAAGCGTGAATGGCTCAAAGAAATTGGTAGAAACTGTCCGGTAGCCTTAAGCCTTCACCCAGATTTGAGGCAGGAGATTAATTTCCACTTTTAGTTACCCAGGCCACCATTTTACCAATATCTTCAGGATTTCTGTGCTTGAGCTTATTTTTGCGGGCATACTTTCTAAGTGATTCTGAGTATCTTCCGAAGAAGTCGAAGAAGGCCGTTTTGCCAGTTGGGATTTCCTTCCAATTGCCACCAGTTTTTAAGTAGCTGTCAGATTTTGCAATGACCTTATCATTCTTCTCACCCATTTGTGTGGAAGGATCCCAAGTCGCAGGTATGTATTCGAGATAGTATTTTATTTTGACATATTCTGAACTATATAAGTCTCTGAGGAACCCGCCATATTCACTATCTGGCCAAACGAGCTTCATATTTGAGAACTTCTGAGCCGGACTATCTTTGGTAGCATCAAATTCGAATGTACTTACGAAGTTCCAGGCGATCAGCGAATCACCATCGGCAGACTCTAGTGTCTCACTTTCCATATTGTACATATAACTGCCACGAATCGTATCTCCTTTAATGAGGACAATTGTTGCCTTTCGAGGGGTTTCATGCATGTACCGATTGAAGTCAACAGTGTTTCCAATTGGGATTCTACTGCGGATAAAGCTTCGGTTATTACTTGAGCCATCTCTTAGGTTAAAAACTATTTCGGAGGTTCCACCTATACCGAGGCTTTGTGCACTCAGCCCAAAGGATAATAGACTAAACAGAAGTATACAACTGATTCTCATAGATCTAATTTAAGGATTATATGCTTAATGAACGTTTCTCAAATCAAAAGCAACAGGCCGTTAGCCTAGTTTCTTATATCTGATTCTGGTTGGGCCCACATCACCAAGTCGCTTCTTGCGATTCTCTTCATACTCCGAATAAGTACCTTCAAACCAATATACCTGCGAATCACCCTCAAAGGCTAGAATGTGAGTACAAACTCGATCCAGAAACCACCGGTCGTGAGAAATGATTACAGCACAACCACCAAAGTTGTCTAAACCTTCCTCTAATGCTCGTAAAGTATTAACGTCCAAATCGTTAGTAGGTTCGTCAAGGAGCAGTAAGTTGGCACCCTGCTTTAGGGTAAGCGCCAGGTGAACCCTGTTCCGCATTCCTCCAGACAGCTCGCTTACTTTTTTATTTTGGTCCGTGCCATTAAAGTTAAAACGACTCACATAAGCTCTAGAATTGATTTCCTTACCACCCAATGTAATGAGCTCGTTGCCCTCAGAAATAACTTCCCATACCGATTTGTTCGGGTCAAGTCTTGTATGCTCCTGGTCTACATAGGCAATATCAACAGTAGAGCCCACTTCAAAGTCACCTGCATCGGGCTCTTCACGCCCTGTAATCATGTTGAACAAAGTCGTTTTACCAGCGCCATTGGGTCCAATAATTCCGACTATTCCACCTTGTGGTAGAGAGAATTCGAGGTTTTCGTAAAGAAGCTTGTCTCCAAAGGCTTTGGATACTCCTTTGGCCTCAATCACCTTGGATCCTAATCGAGGTCCGGCAGGTATATATAATTCTAATTTCTGTTCTTTTTCTGCAGCTTCTTGACCGACAAGTCGATCGTATGCTCCCAATCTAGCTTTAGATTTAGCCTGTCGACCTTTGGGTGACATTCGAACCCATTCAAGCTCTCTTTGAAGTGTTTTTTGTCTTTTGGACTCTGTTTTTTCCTCATCGGCCAAACGCTTTTGTTTTTGATCTAGCCAAGATGAGTAGTTGCCTTCCCAAGGAATACCTTCGCCTCTATCTAATTCAAGAATCCATCCAGCAACGTTATCCAAGAAGTATCTATCGTGAGTTACCGCAATCACGGTTCCTTTGTACTGTCTTAAGTGTTGTTCTAGCCAATGCACTGATTCTGCATCCAGATGGTTAGTTGGCTCATCTAATAACAATACATCCGGTTCTTGGATTAACAAACGACACAGTGCCACCCTTCTTTTTTCTCCACCAGAAAGATTTTTGATAATGGCATCGGCAGGAGGAGTTCTCAAGGCATCCATCGACCTTTCCAGTCTAGAGTCCAACTCCCAGGCGTTCACCTGGTCCAGCTTCTCTTGAACCTTGCCCTGATCTTCAATCAGCTTATTCATGGCGTCAGGGTCTGCCAATACTGCTGGGTCAGCAAACTTAAGATTGATGTCTTCAAATTCTTTCAGAAGATCAACCGTTTCTTTGGCACCTTCTTCAACGACCTCTTTTACAGTTTTTTCAGGATCAAGATCAGGTTCTTGTTCTAGCATTCCTACAGAGAATCCAGGAGAAAAAACTACTTCTCCCTGATACTCTTTATCCATTCCTGCAATAATCCTGAGTAGGGAAGATTTTCCAGAACCGTTCAATCCCAGTACTCCGATTTTTGCCCCGTAAAAGAAAGAGAGGTATATGTTCTTTAAGACTTGTTTATTGGGAGGGTAGACTTTGCTAACGCCTGCCATTGAAAAAATGATCTTATTATCACTCATTTGGCTGATTTTGGATCAAATATGCTAAAAAATATGCTTCAATTCAGCGCAATAAATTGAATTAACTAATTTCGAGCCCGATTAGAAAAATCAACATTGGAAAAGAAAGATTACGGATACGTTTTAGACGGAAAAATTTATCGGAAAGGCTTTATGGAATTTCCTGATTTGGCCTTGGCTGAAGTTACTGAAACCGAAGAACAAGCATTGAACCATTACACCGCCCGCTTTGACATGGCTGTGGAAAAGGTGGAAGAAGTGAAGACTAAGATTGCTTCCAATACCAATAAAGGTTCCTTCCTTGTACAAGTGGATCGTCTCATCGATAGCTTGCACACGTTCGATGCTATAGGTGATTTTGAGTCTTTGTATACCACATTGTATGGATTGCAGGAAGAATTGACCGCATATATAAAGGCCAATAGAGAGAAGAACCTTGAAATTAAAACAGCCCTATTAGACCAGCTAAAGGAAGTGGCAGAAAGTCACGACTGGAAGGCTTCTTCGGCAGCAGTAAAGGAGATTCAAGGTAAATGGCTAAAGACAGGAGCTATAGATCAAGGAAAAAGAGAAGAGGTTGAGGGTTCTTTTAAGGCTTTGATCGATAAATTCTATACAAGAAGGTCTTCATTTTATGCCGATCTGGAGAAAATGAGCGAGGAGAAAGAGGCAGCTTTTGAGGAATTTCTAATTAAGGCTGAGGCCTTGAACTCCATAAAAGACATCACCGCTCTCCGTAAGTCAATAAGCTCTTTTAAGGAAGAATGGCAAGCACTAGGAAAGATCAAGCCTAATAAGCACAACGAATTCTGGCAGCGGTTTCAGACCATCATTAAGTCATCGTTGGAAGAAGCCAAAAAGCTTGAGAAAGCCAAAGCGAAATTGACCCCTCAGGACAATCTCAAACTGAAAGAAAAGATTATTGCGGAGTTGGAAAAGGCTAATACGTCTTTGACACCAAAGATTGATTTGAATCAGATAAAGAAGAAGTGGAAGGGCGTTGGTGGTTTGGACAAGGAAGTGTCTCAGCAACTTTCGGCCCAATACCTGAGACTTACAGGGATGATCTCCGAGAAGAGATTTTTAAACACTTTGGTAGAAAAGAAGGCTAAGAAAGGTTTATCAGAATCGGATCTAAACAAGCTGCGCATTCGGCTGCTGAGAGGACTTTTAGACAGAGATTACAGTGAGTTGAAAACTTTCGAGGAGAATCTTGGTAAGTTCAACATGGCGAGTGGTTTAGATAATTTATTGGACCGTAAACTTGCGCAACAGAAACTTAAAGTAGAGATTAAAAAAGATATTCTGACTGAACTAAAAAACCTTAGTTAGCGTATTGAAAATAATTGCATTTAAGCATTTGAATTTTAGGAATTTATTCTATTCTTTTGCACGCCATAAACAAGAAGAGAAATGTACTGGACATTAGAACTTGCTTCATATTTGGAAGATGCCCCTTGGCCAGCCACCAAGGATGAATTGATTGACTTTTCAATTCGCTCTGGTGCACCACTAGAAGTTGTCGAGAACCTTCAAGAACTTGAAGACGATGGACAACCATACGAAAGTATAGAAGAAATTTGGCCGGACTATCCGACAAAAGAAGACTTCTTCTTCAACGAAGACGAATATTAAGAAAAAGCCTCGATATGTCGAGGCTTTTTTGTTTCCCACCCTTTTGACATTGCCATAGGTCAAAACTTCCTGTCATTTTTGACGCATTCTGTTTATATTTCTTTCCTATCCCAGAATACGCGCTGGATAAGATTGTATAAACTTTTACTCAAGACTATTCTCAATGAATTTAAACCTAAAAGCAAAGCAGGAAAGAACCTATGATGCTATTGTGGTTGGGTCGGGTATCAGTGGAGGTTGGGCCGCTAAGGAACTTAGTGAAAATGGCCTGCAAACGCTGGTATTAGAACGTGGTCGTAAAATCGAGCACATCAAAGACTATCATACCGCCACCATGGACACTTGGGATCTACCCAATAGAGGTAGGACCCCAAAGGAGGTAATCGAAAAGGATTACCCAAAACAAAACAGAACTGGTTATACCACCGCTGAGGCACACCGCCATTTTTTTGTAAAGGACAGTGAAAACCCATACCAGGAAGACACTCGATTTGATTGGATGAGAGGCTATCACTTAGGTGGAAGATCAATTACCTGGGGCCGGCAAAGTTACCGCTTAAGTGATATTGATTTTACAGCAAATAAAAAAGACGGTTTCGGTGTAGACTGGCCTGTTCGGTACAAAGATATTAAGCCCTGGTATGACTATGTAGAACGCTACATTGGTGTAAGTGGCGAAAACCGGGGATTCAAACAACTACCTGACGGTAAGTTTCTTCCTCCAATGGAGATGAATTGCGTTGAAAAGGATTTTCAAAAGGCGGTAGAAAGTAAGTGGAACAACCGATGGGTGACCATTGGTAGAACGGCTCACTTAACTGAACCTTTGGCTGTGAGTCAGCCGGACCACAAGAATCCTGGAGGAAGGGCACAATGCCTCATGAGAAACAGGTGTATGAGAGGTTGTCCTTATGGAGGGTACTTTTCGAGTTTGTCATCTACTCTTCCAGCTGGTGTAGAAAGTGGCAATTTGACGATTCAGACAGATGCCATTGTACATGAAGTCATCTACGATGATAGTACTGGTAAGGCAACCGGTGTTCGAGCTATCGATCAGAATACTAAGGAGTCCACCGAGTATTATGCAAAAGTAATTTTCCTTTGTGCTTCAGCCATTGCCTCTGCAAGTATCTTGATGCAGTCTAAGAGCGAACGCTTTCCTAATGGCTTAGGTAATGATAGTGGAGAACTTGGACATAACATCATGGATCATCACCTAGGCGTTGGTGCTTATGCCACTGTCGAAGGTTATGAGGACAAGTACTTCAAGGGCCGTAGAGCGAACGGTATATATATACCTCGTTTTAGAAACCTTGGCGGAAGCTCTAACATGAAAAACTTCATTCGTGGTTATGGATATCAAGGTGGAGCTGGCCGAGATGGCTGGGGTCGTAGCATCGCTGAAATGAGAAATACCCGAGTTGGTGGTAATATCAAAGATATGCTCATGGAGCCAGGAGGCTGGACTATGGGATTTGGAGGCTTTGGTGAGGTATTGCCTCAACATAAAAACCACATGAAATTAGATTATGATAACTTGGATCAGTGGGGTTTACCGCAAGTCAGGTTTGACGCAGGAAACTTTCATGAAAACGAGTATGAAATGCGTAAAGACATGGCAGCCGCTGGTGCGGAGATGCTAGAAGCCGCTGGCTTTAAGAATGTCGGAACGTATGACAATGGGCCTCATATGGGCCTTGGAATTCACGAAATGGGTACTGCAAGAATGGGACGTGACCCAAAGACTTCGGTACTTAATAAGTGGAATCAAGTCCATGCTTGTAAGAACGTTTTCGTTACGGATGGAGCATTTATGACTTCAGCTGCGTGCCATAATCCATCTTTGGGTTATATGGCTTTTAGTGCAAGGGCAGCAAATTATGCAGCAGATCAACTTAAAAAAGGAAACCTATAAGCTATGGAAAGAAGAAAAGCACTTAAGAATATAGGTTTTGGCTCTGCGGCATTGTTCTCTTCGAGCATGCTGTTTGGCGCCATGCAAGGTTGCTCGGCTAAGCCAACCGTGGATTGGATTCCGGTCTTCTTCACACCCGAAGAAGCGGCTCAGATGGAAAAAATTTGTGAGGGTATTGCACCCAAAACGACTACTCCCGGGGCAATCGAGGCAGGTGTGCCAAATCATTTAGATCAGGCATTTTCTGTATTTAGTTCGGAGTTAGAATCTGAATATTTCAAAAGAGGGCTGGTCGTCTTTGTAAAGAACTTTAACGAGAATCAAGAAGTATCTTTCAATAAAGCGACTACCCAACAAATAACAGATGCGATCAATAGCTATTTCAGAAAGTATAACGATGATCCTAATACGCTAAGGAACTATCGGGAAACTTTCAATGATGAAGGGGAGAAGAGTGATGACTTTGTAGAAGTACATTTTGTGACTTCGGTGGTTGATGCCACATTCAGCAGTTATTACACTTCAGAGCTAGTGGGCGAGACAGTAATGGCCTATGATCCTATACCTGTTAATTATAATGGATGTATTCCACTTGAGCCGGGACAGAAGTCCTGGTCCAGCGTGTGATCATCATAAATCGAACGAAAAGGCCCCGCTCAACACGGGGCTTTTTTATTGATCCGTATACTGCCGATTTTCTATATACTTGACAAATGGATGCTATCGACTTAAATTTCTTGCTTAATTGATTTTCAATTAAACGTATGATCAAAAGACTTAAACTTCTTGTTTGGCTATTACTAGTATTCACATGCATTTCCTCATTTAGGCCAGCTAGTGATTCAACTTTCAGGCTGCTCATCTTTGAAGGTTCGGATTGGTGCGCAAATTGTAGACGATTGGAGCGGAATATTCTCACTCAAGAGGTGTTTAAAGAGTTTTTAACCCAGCATGAAATTGTGCTGGAGAAAGTCGACTTTCCCCAAAGAAAGAAGTTAGAGAAGAACGTTAGGGTTTATAACGATTCAATAGCGACTAAATATAATTTTGATGGTGCCTTTCCTACAATGCTATTAATAAATGAGGGCTCAAAAGACTACGTAAAGCTCACCAACTATGTGAAACAGTCTCCTGAAGAAATGATGACTTTATTGCTAAGTCAAATGGAAGCTCTCCGATGAAAGAATTTAGGAGAGTGGCCAGGCTCATGGGTTCTGCTTTTGAGTTATGCGTTGTGCATAGTGATAAGGAGCAATCAGAGACTCTTCTTGACATAGGAATAGATGAAATCGCTCGGATAGAAGAACTGCTGTCAGAATTTAGACACACTTCTGAAACGTCAAAAATTAATGATTCGGCTTTTCAAAGTGCCGTTGAGGTTTCTAGAGAAACTTTAGCCCTAATACAGCGGGCATTGCAGATTTCCGAACTTACCTCTGGAACATTTGATATTACCGCGGCACGGTTAAAGGGTTTGTATGAATTCAAAGGGGAAGAAGTCCGTCTTCCTCAGAGTGTCGAAATAGATAGGGTTCTTAATGAGGTTGGCTATCAACATATAAGACTGGATTATAAGAATAGTACTGTTTCATTTAATAGAGCTTTAAAAATTAACTTTGCAGCTATAGGCAAGGGGTATGCCTCTGATTGTGTCAAAAAGCTATGGCTTGACCAGGGAGTTGTTTCAGGATACGTCAATGCCAGTGGCGACTTGAACGCTTTTGGCTCAAGAGCTGATGGCAGTGATTGGAAAGTAGGAGTGGCCAACCCTGATAATGCTGATGAAATGCTCCTGTATGTCCCTACTGAAAAGCTCTCAGCAGCCACCTCTGGAGATTATGTTCAGTTTTTTGTCCATAATGGTCAGCGATATTCCCATAATATAAATCCACTAGATGGCCTGCCTTTAAAAGGCGTGAAGAGTGTCACTGTGCTTTCTCCAAGTGCAGAGTTATCGGATGCGCTGGCCACAGCAGTCTATGTTATGGGTTCGGACAAGGGCATAAGGTTCATTAATCAGTTACCAAATACACATTGTATTATAATAGACGACAGGAATAGGTTATTTTTATCAGAAGGTCTTAATTATGAGAAAGTCAATCCTTAAAGTCGGATCTTTAGCCTTAGTGCTTATTTCATTGGGGTTGTCTTCATGTGCTCCTACAAGCCTGAAACCCTATGAAAGGATTTATTTAAATGATCCGGCCATGCAGATGGGTTTAGATGCAGGGCTGAGTTTTCAGAACTATATTTTTACAATTAGAGAAGGGTCTATGCCCGCAGGAACATCTAAGGCAAGTGGTGGTTGTGGCTGCAACTAAGTTCTGAGATGAAAAAGCGATACCTTTTGATCGGGAGTCTTGCCTTTGTTCATGCTTTTGCCAAGGCACAAAAGGAGGTAGATTCGGTTGCCACAAAAGTCAATAAGACTCAAATTGAGCTAGTCTATAACCATTATATCCAAGATGGCGACAACTCGGCCGTAACGGGAGGTATAGGTACAGAGGAACTAACAGTTTATGGGCCCTCTTTAAAGTTCAAAAAAGAAAGAGGAACAAAAACCTGGTCAGCCAATTTGGGGGTAGACATAATTTCATCAGCTTCCACTGATAAGATAGACTTCGTTCCTTCCTCGGTGTCTCAGCATGATATCAGATACTACGGTAATGGCACATTTCAGAAAGAGTTTGAAGACAAGAATTTGTCCATTATTGGAGGTACTGGGTTCTCAATAGAAAGCGATTATACCTCTATATCTGCCAAGCTTGGTGTAATCAAGAAAGACCGGAATGAACTGAGAACGTATTCAGCGATTTTTCAGTACTTCAATGATGACCTGCGATGGGGTAGATTCAATAATCGTGAGCCTGACGAAAGGATAGAGCTTATTTATCCTGCCGAACTGCGTGGAATAGAATGGCATGATAGGTTTAAAAGGTATTCATATAACTTTAAACTAGGGTATGAGCAGGTTTTGAATAAGAAAAACGTACTGGGCTTATTTCCTGAATTGACCATTCAAAATGGTCTTTTATCAACACCATTTCATAGAATATTCTTTTCAGATGATACGCGCGCAGTGGAAAACCTACCCGAAAACAGATTTAAGTTTGGTTTGGGACTTAAGCTGAACTCCTTTGTTGCTGGAGGAGTAATACTTAAGAATACCTTGAATTTTTATGATGATGATTTTGGCATTACAGCTTTTTCAGTTGGGAACGAGACTGTGATTAAGTTAGATGCTATTTTTTCAATCATGCCGACATTTCGGTTTTACACTCAAAGTGACTCTAAATACTTTGCACCATTTCAAGGGCATCAACCAGGGACTCGATACTATGCCTCCGACTTCGATTTGTCAAAGTTCAATTCGTATAACATTGGTTTCGGTTTTGGGTATAGTCCCGCACGACTAGTAAATAAGAACATCCTATTTAACACAGTGATTTTTCGTTATAGCTTTTTTAAGCGATCCAATGGACTCACAGCCCATATTTTTTCGTTAGCTCTGCAAGCCGATTTTTATAAGAAGAAAAAAGGTTAGTTCTCATTCCATCTAAACTAGGGTTTTGATTTATAATTCGAAGACCTCATTTTGGATTGCCCATTTGGCAAGGCCTACCGAATTTTTCAACTCAAGCTTTAGAAGAATATTTGCACGATGACTTTCCACCGTATGCGTACTTATGGATAGTTCGTCAGCTATTTCACCTGTCGTTTTTTCCTGACAAATCAATTGTATGATTTCTACCTCTCGTTTCGTCAGTAGATCTTTCTTTGCAAAGCTGCTGGATGACTTTTTATTCCCTGCATCAAAGAAGGTGGACATGAGTTGAGGGTCGAAAAAGTTCCTGCCCGCTGAAACCTCGTCAATGGCTTTGAGAATATTCTCTTTGCTCGAGTTTTTCAATAGGAATCCAAAGGCGCCATTTTTTATCATCCGCTTTGCCAACCTAGGGTTGTCATGCATGCTTAGGGCGATGACTCTAATATTAGGATAGTGCTTGTTAAGGTATGCTGTGCATTCCAAGCCATCCATCTCCGGCATATTGATGTCCATTAAAACCATGTCGACAGGTTTTGACTCCACTAATTCGATCACTTGGTGACCGTTCAACGCACCACCTGAAAACTCAAGATTTTCTGTATTATTGATGATGGCTTCCATGCCGTCAATGATCACCTGGTGATCATCGGCAACCGCAATTTTAATCCTATCCATAGTGTGGTATTGTAATGTTAAATGATGCCCCTTGCCCAGGAGATGACTCAAATGTCAGTTTGCCTTTTAAGATGTCTACCCTTGAGGCGATACTACGAAGCCCGAGCCCAGACTTGACTTTCGACTTTTCAAACCCCTTACCATCGTCTTGATAAATCAAAACATAGTCTTGCTTAGATTTGGCGAGTTCTATCGAAAGCTTTGTGGGGTCGGCATACTTGAGGCTATTGTTGATTAACTCTTGAACAACTCTGTAAATCAATACTTCTTTTGATTCATCATAGGCACCTTCTTCATATGAGAGGGCCTCTTCAATGACTATATCTGTGGAAGCTTGAACATTATCCAAAAGGTCTAGAATGGCCTCTTGTAATCCAAGCTTGGTAAGACTGGCCGGAATCATGTTATGAGAGATTCTTCTGACCTCGGTACAGGCATTGTCGATTTGTTCAAGGGAATTTTTGAAATCATCCTTGGCTTCCACTTTATCCTGAAAATTGGTGAGACGGAGTTTTACGCTGGTTAACAGCACGCCAATGCCATCATGTAAATCTTTAGCCACCCGTTTTCTTTCGTTTTCTTCCCCTAGGACCATGGCTTGTAGGTTTTCGAGCTTCTTCTTCTGAATAGCTCTGGAAAAGAGCAGGTAAGCAATAATGAATATGACAATCATAATGATGATTACTATGCCGAAAATTCTTGCCCTTCGTGTAGCGAAAAAAGCCTGTTCTTCCGCCTGATCTAATTGCTTGTCGGTACGGTAGTCTTCAGTAATTTTTGCAATGGATTGTGTGTTTTGCTTTTGTAAAAGAAAAGTAGCGGTATCATACTGTGATTCTTTGTATGCGAGTGCTTGTCGATAATCTCCAAGACCCTTGTAGGCATCAATTAGAATTCCATAAGCACGAATATAATATTGAGGGTCTTTGAAAGACCTGATTGTCTCCATATTTTCTTTGAGAATGAGGATCGCCTCGGAATATTTGGCTTCTAAGACCAATAACTTCGCAAGTTCGTTTGAAACGGCAATCTTCATTTGATCAGGCCCAACCTGATCATATAGTTCTTTGGCTCGTTGAAAGTATATTAGTGCGCTATCAATGCTAGTCGGTTTATTATAAGAATTTCCCAACATGTAGTAAAGATTGGCTAAGAGGGATATCTGGCTATCCCCGTCAATACTTGCCACACCTTTTTTATAGTTCTTTATAGCCTCTTCGGAGTTTCCTGAACGCCATTGGAGACTACCTAGAGCATAGTATGACTTTGCAAGTTCAGAAGTGAGTCCGTTTTCCTCCCTTATAGAAATCGCTTGATTGAAGTATGAGGTGGCTTGGTCAACTTCTCTGAGCTGAATATAAACGTCTGCGATGCGGTCATTAATATCTGCTTCTTTAATTGGTTGATCCAATTCAGATACTATTGGTAACAGATCAATGTATACTCTTATGGCACTATCGTACCTTGCAGATAACCTGTGATTGTAACCTCTGTAAAGTTGAAACCTTATGAATTGATCCATATCGAGTTGCTCTGGATCAATTCGGTTTAAGTACAAGCGAGCAGAATCTTTTTGGCTATTAAAAAGAGATAATATAAGGTCAAGACCCGTCTCTGGGTTGCCTGTCCTATTAAATTCAAGTTTTAAGCTATCTACATTATTAGATTGAGCCTTTATCAAACAGGGTAAGCATAGCCCTAAGGCTATGCTCATAATTATTACAAATCTGGTTTTCAAATCTATTCAGTTGGAGGAGGAGGGGGCATAACTACTTCACACTCTTCTGTAAAGTACATAGGAATACCCGTTATTGGATTCACATACCCTTGTTGTGCAATTGGATTCTTTGGATTAGCCTGATTGTACTCATTAATAACTTGCTCAGTAGTATCCATTTTAAAAAGTAACTTATTTTCTTCAATATCAGTGCTGAAGTAATATGTGTAGCTGATTACCATTCTCTTGATACCTTTATCAAAAGCAGTCGCTTCGAAATTTAAGACGTTACCTGGAGGCATTTCGTCAAAATAGTGACCATCCTCATAGGGACTTGTGACTACTAAATTTTTGTAGAAATATAGGTAGTCCATGATTCTGTACGTTTTGCCCTCGTGGTTATGCACGTGTGGTCTAAAAATGACAAACGGCATGTGTGTCATAATCTTTTTGGGAAGGTCCTTTAATTTTTTCAAAGGCGTTCCCATGGTCGGTGGGTTTGTAGTAGTCATTACCTTGCGTTTGTTTTAGTTGAACAATTAATCTACAATGACTTTCTGTCATTCACAATGAAGGTATGCCATAATCAATGAATACAACTAGTGGCAGTAGTCCAATCTTCGATATAGCTGAATTCAGCTACTTAAAATACCTCTAGCTGAAAACCACTATTTTTTGATGCTAAGGTATTCTACTATCAAATTGAAGCCGTTTTTCTGTCTCTTTATGTCAGACTACTTAAGCGACTAAATCATATGAGGCACATTCAACTGAAAATTGATTTCACGAATCGGGAATTTGAAATAATAAATCTGCTGGCTGAGGGTAGCAGAGCCAAAGAGATAGCGAATGAGCTGTTTGTATCAGAATTTACAGTTAGGACGCACATGAAAAATATTTTAAGAAAGTCACATGCGCGCAATACTACTGCATTAGTGGCGACCTGTATCAGACAAGGCCTTATCTAGCAGTCGGGCTTTTATGATCCAACTGGGGTATCAAGATATTGGTACCCTTTTTTATTTTCTATGAATCTTTCGATTGGTGACGTTTTGTCTACATCGATAATTTGAAAAAGGGAGGTAGTGACCCTACTTTTATCACAAGCTCAATTCAAGCACTGAGCGGTTAGGTGTAAGTCAGTTATCAGCGGATTCTGTGGTGAAAATTAGGATGAAGTTGATTTATTTAATAGTAGTCAAACTATTTACCTTGAAAAAGCCCCGCCCCGAAACTTCGGAGGTCGGGGCTTTTTATTGTTAGTCGCTTCTAGTGCTATTAGAGTTCTCTAAGCCAAATATTCCTAAATCTCACAGGGTTGCCATGGTCTTGGAGGATGATAGAGCCATCACCGTGGGCAGGATTCTTTGGAAATCCAATGTACTCGGTGGTCCCTAAGAGCCTCTGATGATTTTGAACTACAATGCCGTTATGCATAACCGTGACATAGCCATCCGCTACCTTTACCCCATCTTCATTGAACCGTGGGGCATGAAAGATTATATCATAAACATTCCACTCACCAGGAGCCACAGTGGCATTGACTAAAGGAATGCTCTGTTTGTATAATGAGGCTGCTTGTCCGTTTGAGTAGGTTCTGCTTACATAACTGTCTAAAACTTGCACCTCATACCTTTCTTGGAGAAAAACACCGGAGTTGCCTCTGCCTTGTCCTTCACCAACGATTTCCATAGGTGCACTCCATTCGATGTGCAGTTGAATATCACCAAACTTGCGATTGGTCATAATATCACCTGTGCCTTTGACCACTTCTAGGTATCCGTTTTCCACTTTCCATTTGGCAGCTGCTCCGTCTTTTCTCGATTTCCATTCGTTCAGGTCTTTGCCGTCAAAAAGAACAATGGCATCGGAAGGAGCGGCCCCATTCCTGGCTGGAGTAACTTTACGGGGTACAGGTTCCCAGACTTCGGTTGCTTTTGGATCTGTGATTTGTGCAAAGGCGGTAGCACCGCAAAAAAGTATGAGTAATATGATTGAAAGCTTTTTCATGTTATTCGATTCCTAGTAGGTTTTTAAATTCGTCATCACTTATGCCAGCATCAGCAAAGTCATCGAAGCTCTTTTCTGTAGCTTCAATAATAAACTGATCGATGTATTGAGCACCTTCTCGCGCTCCTTGCTCAGGAGACTTAATGCAGCATTCCCATTCTAAAACTGCCCAGCCATCATAGCCATATTGGGTCATTTTGGAGAATATGGCTTGAAAGTCTACTTGACCATCACCGATAGATCGGAAGCGTCCTGGTCGGTCTATCCAATCTTGATAGCCGCCATATACACCGGATTTTCCATTGATATTGAATTCAGCATCCTTGACATGGAACATCCCAAAGAACTCATGGTAGTGATCAATATAGGCAAGGTAGTCTAACTGTTGTAATACGAAATGAGAAGGGTCATAAAGAAGTTTTACTCTGTTATGCTTTCCTGTTGCCTCATAAAACATTTCGAAAGTGGTACCATCATGTAAGTCTTCCCCTGCATGAACCTCATAGCAAACATCAACTCCATTTTCATCAAAATGATTGAGGATTGGTTCCCATCGTTTTGCCAGTTCCGCAAAGCCTTTTTCAATCAAGCCAGCAGGTCTCTGAGGCCAATTATAGAAATAAGGCCAAACCAACGCCCCTGAAAAGGTAGCATGCACATTAATGCCCAGGTTCTTAGACGCAACTGCAGCTTTTTTTACCTGATCGATGGCCCATGCGTTTCTTTGTTTTTTATTAAGTCCCTTTGGAGCAAAACCCTTGAATAGCTCTTCATAAGCAGGGTGAACCGCTACCAACTGCCCTTGTAAGTGTGTTGAAAGCTCACTAACCTCTAAGCCGTGATCAGCCAAGGTACCTTTCAGTTCGTCACAATAGGTTTTGCTTTCGGCCGCTTTGTCAAGATCAATCAATCGGCTATCCCAAGTAGGTATTTGAACCGCTTTATAGCCCAAGTCACTTGCCCATTTGCCGATGTTGTCAAGCGAATTAAATGGTGCCTGGTCATCAGCAAATTGAGCCAGAAATATGGCAGGTCCTTTTATCGTTTTCATAGCTATTTAGTCTTCAATTTCTGTCCATGTATTACCGTTGCTGTCGGATGCCAGTACAGCTTCTATAAATTTCATGCCTCTGACACCGTCTCTAATAGTCGGGTAAGCACCATCCATATGCGCTTCTCCTCTAATGGCTTTAGCAGCACCGATGTAGAGATTGGCCATAGAGTCGAATATCCCTTCTGGATGACCTGGGGCCATTTTTGTACTTTCCTCAGCAAGCTTGCTGGCATAAACATGTCCTGGTTTTAAAACGTGTACAGGCTCACCGTCTTGAAGGTGGTATAAATAATTAGGGTCTTCCTGCTCCCACTTTAATGCGCCTTTGGTTCCGTATACTGAGATACGGAGGCTGTTTTCTTCGGCAGTGGCGATCTGACTTGCTCTGACTATGCCACGTACATCATTCTCAAACCTTAACAAACTAGTGCCATCGATATCCAGCGGGTTATCATCATATAATGTGTTGAGGTCCGCTAATACTTTCATGGTTTTCAAACCCGTAGTATACTCGATCATATTAAAGGCATGGACGCCAATATCACCCATGCAACAACTTTGACCTGCCTTTTCAGGGTCAAGGCGCCAAACACCTTTGCGCTTTTCTTTGTCATGAATCACTGGATTGATCCAGCCCTGGTAGTATTGTGCATCTACCTTCTGAATATCACCAATAACTCCATCTGCAATCATGGATTTCATCTGTCGAACCATTGGATAACCAGTATAGGTATGCGTAAGCATAAAGACCACTTGGTGCTTCTCAACCAGTTCTTCCAATTCTATGGCTTCAGCGGCAGTATTGGTTACCGGTTTTTCACAAATGACATGAAAGCCAGCCTGAATTAGTTGCTTCGCCATAGGATAGTGCAGGAAGTTAGGGGTCACCACAACTACCGCTTCGATGCGCTGGTCTTCTGGCAGCTCAAGTTCCTTTTCAATGAAGGTATCAATGTTTGGATATGTTCTTGATGGATCGAGTTCCAGTTTGTTGGCAAATGTGAGGGCATTATCATAGTTGGTGTCAAAGGCACCACCCACTAAGGTGTATTCTTCACCAATGTAGGTGGCGATTCGGTGAACGATGCCAATAAAGGAGGAAAGTCCACCGCCAATCATCCCTAATCTGATCTTTTTTCTATCTGACATTTTCTTTGTGATATAAGGTTAGTCCTCTTTGTATTCTATTGTCTCGTTTTTAAACGAGAAGGTAAATATTAGGAATACCACTGCTGAGAATATTGCAGGGATAACCCAGATGCTTTCCCAAGCATGGCCATCAGCCGTTACGTAGTATTCTGAAATCTTTCCGGCTGCCCAGAAACCGATCAACATACCCACTCCATAAGTGGCGAGTGTGATCAAACCTTGTGCTGAACTTTTGAATTTCTCACCTGCTTTTGAATCAGTATAGATTTGGCCAGAAACAAAGAAGAAATCATAACAAATACCGTGTAGTGCAATACCCGTCAGAAGCATAAACACTAGCTCATCACCATTGCCAAACGCAAAGAGTAAATATCTTAAAGCCCAAGCCAACATGCCGAAAAGGAGTGTCTTCTTAATACCATATTTCTTTAGGAATACGGGTAGTAAAAGCATAAACAGAACTTCTGAAATCTGCCCAATGGTCATTTTTCCGGTGGCATTTGCAACACCAATTTCTGTTAGGAACGGGTTGGCATTTTGGTAGTAGAAAGCTAATGGAATACAGATTAAAACTGACGAGAAAAAGAATACGGCAAAGTTTCTGTCAGTCAGAAGCTTTAAGGCATCAAGGCCTAAGATCTCTCTAATACCGGCCTTTTCATTTTTATCCACCACTGGTGGTGTTTTTGGCAGTGTAAAACTAAAAAGCCCCAAAGCACCTGCAGCGATTGCTGTCATCAAGAAGGTGTTTTTCAACATGCCCGAGGCAATGGCTTCTTGAGAATCCCATGAGAATACAAAACTGATTACCAAACCAGCTAGTATCCATCCTATAGTACCCCAAACTCTGATTTTGGAAAAATCCTTCGAAGGATCGCTCATGGTTCTGAACGCCACAGAATTAACGAGCGCCAAGGTTGGCATATACAGTATCATATAACCTAGCACATAAGGATAGAATACACTAAACTCTGTGGTATTAGACATTAGGTACATCAAAACGGCTCCTACCAGATGCAATACAGCCAAGATGCGTTCAGCATTGAAGTACCGGTCGGCAATGAGACCAATAATGAAAGGCGCTATAATCGCCCCCCAAGATTGGGTGGAAAATGCCTGCGCGATCTGTCCATCACTAGCGTTGATATTATTGCCCAAAAATGTGCCTAAAGTCACGAACCATCCGCCCCAAATAAAGAACTGGAGGAACATCATGATGCTTAGTCTTACCGTAATTTCGGAGTTACTCGTACTCATAGTTGATCGTTTTAGTATTTCTACAGACCTGGTCTACTTTGAAAGGTCCTTTAACATTACTTTTCTAAACTGAATAGGATGGCTTTCGCTCTGTAAAGCGATATATCCCTCAGTCAGAGGCTTTCCGTCCTCTTTTATTTCTTCTTTGAAATTATTTACTACACCTCCGCCAATGACGGGGTTTGAATACTTGATGACTGTATCGCCCGCTATGATATGAGCGATCTCTTGATTATTTCTGACTAGTATGTCAATAGTCACCCATTGATCATCACTGTAAGTGGGGGCTTTTGCATTTATGCAGTGTTGCGAGACAAACTCATTGTCAATATCTACATGTGTGCCAGGGGTGCAAAGGTTTCCAGTAGGTCTTTCACCTTCGCCATATCCTCCCAAAAATTGTGCTTCCAAGGAGATAGGGAAGTCTTGTTGATTGTTCATTGATTCAGGTGACTGTGCATGAAGCATAACACCACTGTTTCTTTTAGCCCAAAGCTCTCCACCTTCTACTTGTTCACCGATAAATCTATATTCAATTCGTAGTAGATAGTCAGAGAACTTGTCTTTATAGAATAAGTGACCAAAACGATTATCGAAACGGTAGTATTTGTCATAAGAAACCGTCAATAAGCCATCAACTACTCTGAAGGTTTCTCCATAATTCTCACCTACATCATAGCCCGTGATTTTCGGTGTCCAGCCTTCAAGATCTTTTCCATTAAAGAGTTGAATCCATTCATCCTCCCTTTGGTTGCAGGATGTAAGGCAGCAAAAAATTATCCCTAAAAGGGTGCAAGAGAAAAAGGCGCGTTTCGTCATAAAAATGGAGCAATAAGATAGGGAAAATCTACCTGAAATCAAGCTAGTTTTATCTGGCTAAAAATGACTCGGCAACCAATAAATCTTCTGGGGTTGTGATTTTGATATTTCGATAGTCTCCGTCTATCAGGTGGATAGAACCACCGTTGTTTTCAAAGACTGAAGCATCGTCAGTAAATGCGGATTGGTAAGGTGTTTCAAATGCTTCTTTAATGAGACCGAGTTGAAAGGTTTGAGGGGTTTGGATTAACCTATATACTGAGCGATCTACGGATCGATTTGAGTTTGAAGAGATTTCTCTTAATGAATCCTTTAAGGGCACTGAAGTAATGGCATTGCCATGGGTTAGAGCCTGATCAAATGAGGCTGAAATAATATCCCTGCTGATTAATGGTCTAACGCCATCATGAATCGCAACAAGACCTGCGTTTCCCTTGATACTATCCAGCCCATTTTTAACGGAGTGGAATCGTGTTTCTCCACCTTGAACAATATGGTGGGGGACTGCGAATGTGTGTTCTTCGCAGAGCGTTTCCCAGTATTCAATCTGTTCCCCTGGAAGTACAAGCCTAATCTCGATATCATCAAAGTTGAACGCTTCAAGCGTATGCATCAAAATGGGCTTGCCATTCAAGAGGAGAAACTGCTTGGGTAATTCGCTCTGCATCCGAGTTCCACTTCCTCCCGCAACGATGATGGCATTTTTCTGCATGGTTAAAATTAAAAAAGCCTTCCTAGTATACTAAGAAGGCTTTCAGTTTTATTGTTCATTATGGATTAGATGATCAACATCGCATCACCGTAACTAAAGAATCTATAATCTTCTTTAATAGCTGTTTGGTAAGCTTCCATCATCAGGTCATAGCCAGCAAAGGCTGCTGCCTGCATAAGTAAAGTAGATTCAGGTAAATGGAAGTTAGTCACTAAAGCATTACAGATTTTGAATTCGTAAGGAGGGAAGATGAATTTGTCCGTCCATGCAGAATTGGCTTTCAATCTGTCGCTTGCTGAAACTGAAGATTCCAGTGCTCTCATAGAAGTAGTTCCGATGGAGCAAACTCTCTTCTTATTATCTAAGGCTCTGTTTACGATTTCCGCTGTTGGATCCAAGATGGTATAGTTCTCAGAGTCCATTTTGTGCTTTGTAAGGTCCTCTACATCTACAGGTCTAAAAGTGCCAAGTCCAATGTGTAGGGTGATCGGGGTAACGTCAACACCTTTGATTTCCAAACGCTTCAATACTTGATGCGTAAAGTGAAGACCGGCTACTGGAGCAGCTACGGCACCTACGTGCTTGGCATAAATAGTTTGAAATCGCTCTCTATCTTCTGGCTCAGTTTCTCTAGGGATAGTTCTCGGAAGAGGGGTTTCACCCAATGTATCGATCGTCTTGTAGAATTCCTCATCACTACCATCGTATAAGAATCTGATGGTTCTACCTCTTGATGTCGTATTATCAATTACTTCGGCTACTAACTCACCTTCTCCAAAATAGAGTTTGTTGCCAACTCTAATCTTTCTTGCAGGATCTACGAGTACATCCCAAAGATGCATTTCGGAGTTTAATTCTCTTAATAAGAAAACTTCGATTTGAGCCCCTGTTTTTTCCTTCTGCCCATAAAGTCTGGCCGGAAATACTTTGGTGTCGTTGTTCACCATTACATCTCCTTCATCAAAGTAGTCAACGATATCCTTAAAGACTTTATGTTCAATTTCGCCAGTGTCTTTGTGCAACACCATCAATTTTGACTCGTCTCTATTTTCTACAGGATATTTAGCGATCTTGTCTTCTGGAAGCTCAAGTTTGAAAGCTGATAATTTCATATAGGGTTTCTTGTTAAACCTTGAATTTCAAATAGCTGGCAAAGATATGAATATTTGCTTCAGCTTTGCATGAATTCTGCTGGAAATCTAATTGGAAAGTTTTGTGATTTTCAGGTCACATAGGTCTCTCCACTTAACTGGGTATTGTTCCTTTCAGTAGGAAGAATAGTTTTTTTAACCATTTTCCGTTTTATGGCGTTTACATTTTTTGATTCTTTACGTTGTAAAAGTATTGTTGCTTTAAAGCGCTTCTTCCATGCGATTAGGTATTTTTCTTAAGTTGTTTGCAGAGAGTATAAGGTTTGCCATGCAGGTCTTAACCACAAACCTGCTTCGAACCACACTTTCACTATTAGGGGTTACCATTGGTATCATGCTGATCACCTTGGTTTTTACGTTAGTAGACTCCCTGGAAAAGAATATTAAAGATAGTCTTGACTTCTTAGGTTCTAATGTGGTTACTGTTGACAAATTTCCATTTGGAGACGGCCCTGATCCTGATTATCCTTGGTGGAAATATTTCAGAAGGCCTAATAACAATTACGCTGAATACGAATTTCTAAACGCCAATCTCAAAAATGCTTCTGCGGTGACCATTGTGGGCAGGGCATCTAGTGTTATCAAAAAAGGAAGTAGCAGCTTGAGTAGTACTGACATTTGGGGGATGACCTACGAATACAAAGATGTCTATGAGGTTGCAGTTGAGAAAGGAAGATATTTTACCCAACAAGAAATTGAGGGTGGAAGAACAGTAGCACTTATTGGTGATGAAGTGGCCAAACAACTCTTTCCGAATGAAGAAGCCGTAGGTAAAGACATTAAGGTCAGAGGTTACAAGGTTCGTGTGATTGGCGTAATGGAGCGAGAAGGTGAGAGCTTTATTGGAACCCCAAGTAGTGATGATCGCGTCTTCATTCCTTATAAGATGTTTACAAAAATGTACAACATTGGCCGGGTTTTCGGGATTAACCCTTCAGTAGCGGTGAAGGGTTATGATAATGACATTGGTCTGGTGGAACTTCAAAATGAGATGGAGGGGATGCTCAGGAAAGTTCGTGGTTTAAGGCCGAAAGACGAGACAAACTTTGCACTCAATAGACCAGAAGCCCTTGCTGATGCCCTTGGAGGAATTTTCGATGTTTTGGGAATTGCAGGCTGGGTAATCGGAGGTTTCGCGATCCTTGTAGGAGGCTTTGGTATTATGAACATCATGTTTGTATCTGTTCAGGAACGTACCAAACTGATCGGTATTCAGAAGTCGCTTGGAGCAAAAAATTACTTTATCCTATTCCAATTTTTATTTGAGTCGATCTTCTTATGTCTACTGGGAGGTGTAGCAGGGATTCTCATTGTCTACTTGTTGACATTTGTTCCATTAGGAAACTTGGAGGTAATGCTTTCAACGAAGAACATCCTTTTAGGTGTGGTCGTATCCAGTACGATTGGTATTGTTTCTGGAATTATTCCTTCAGCAAAAGCAGCAAGGCTTGATCCTGTGGAGGCGATGCGATCGGCATAAGGAGTGCTAATGTATTAGCTGCTTTGCTTCGTTTTTGACAAATACGGTTTTTCGAAAGTCTTTGGGCTGGGTATCATTCAGTAGTTTAAGTGCCCCTTTGGCTTCTATTAGCTCACCAAAGTTCTTTTCCCTTGCTTCAAACTGGCTTTGGTCAGCGAAAGTAGTGATCAGAATAAAGTGAAATGGACCGTCCTCAGAATAGTCCGTCTCTAGTAGGTTGTATTCCTTTATATAGTTCTTTGATTTGGCTTGTATTCTCAATTGCAACCAATTGTTTTCGTAGTAATACCGAGCTTCTTTCTGGTTGTCATTTAATACCTCAACAAATTCCACAGTAGTGAGCGTTGTGGATTTCGAGTCATCCGTTGAGCCAATTTTAGGATGACTTGCAAAGGCGATGGTTAGGAGTGAAATAGTGATTGTCAATGCGGCTTTTGAGAAAGTGTATTTCATAATATTCATAACTGAGATTATTGAAGTGGGGTTGGACCATAAAAAAAGCCCTCGATAGAGGGCTTTTAAATAATGCTTAATGAGTGCCTTTATTCGACAGAAGCTTCCTCTACTTCTCCGTTGATTACGGCTTTTATTCTGTTTTCGAGCTCTTCTGCTAGCTCAGGATTGTCTTCGATCAAATTCTTCACGGAATCACGTCCTTGTCCTAATTTCTCTCCATTATAAGAGAACCATGATCCAGCTTTCTTAATGATTTCAAATTCAACTCCAAGGTCAAGAATCTCACCAGATTTGGAAATACCCTGACCATACATAATATCGAACTCAACAATCTTGAACGGAGGAGCTACTTTGTTTTTCACCACTTTAACTCTTGTGCGGTTACCCATGACATTGTCAGCACTTTCTTTGATCTGGCCAATTCTTCGAATGTCAAGTCTTACCGAAGAATAAAACTTCAATGCGTTACCACCTGTAGTAGTTTCAGGATTACCGAACATCACACCAATCTTTTCTCTGAGTTGGTTAATGAAGATACAAGCACAACCAGTTTTGTTGATTGTTCCTGTAAGCTTTCTAAGGGCTTGAGACATCAAGCGGGCTTGAAGTCCCATCTTGCTTTCACCCATTTCTCCTTCAAGTTCAGCCTTAGGTACCAGAGCAGCTACTGAATCAATCACAATGATGTCTAGGGCGCCTGACCTAATCAGATGCTCAGCAATTTCTAGTGCTTGCTCACCATTGTCTGGTTGAGAGATTAACAGGTTCTGAGTGTCAACTCCGAGTTTTTCTGCGTAGCCTCTATCAAATGCATGTTCCGCATCAATAAATGCAGCAAGGCCTCCTTTTTTCTGGGCTTCAGCAATACAGTGTAAAGTAAGAGTGGTTTTACCTGATGATTCTGGGCCATATATCTCAATGACACGACCTCTAGGGATTCCTCCAATTCCGAGTGCTATATCCAATCCAAGCGATCCTGTAGGGATAGAAGGAAGGTCTACGACAGTTTCATCACTCAACTTCATAACAGCTCCTTTGCCGTATGATTTTTCGAGTTTGTCTATTGTTAATTGTAATGCCTTTAGTTTTTCGGAATTCTCACTCATCTTTATGGGGTATTTGTGTTCAGAATAGTCTGTGAAGATAGTAGTAAAGACTTCAATTAACAACGATAGATTAAGGCTTATTTTTACATCCTAATGAAGGTGAAGAAAATACTAAAAAGAGTAGGTTTAGTACTGTTGGTATTGATCATTTCAGCTGTGATTTGGCAGTTCGAATTGGTGAACTATGGACTCATGCAATTACGAGGTCAATTAAGAGTAATCAATCAGTCAATTCCTTTGGAAGAATACCTTCAGGATACAACAATCACTGCAGATCAGAGAGAGAAGGTACAGGTGGTTTTGGAGGCTAAGGCTTTCGCTTTTGAAAAGCTAGGAATAAACTATTCAGAGAATTATTCGACCATATTCGATCAGCAGGGTCAGCCTTCCATGTTTGTGATTACTGCTTGTGAGCCCTTTGCTTTTCGGCCAAGGCTCTGGAACTTCCCAATAGTGGGTAAGTTCCCCTATAAGGGTTTCTTTGATAGAGAAAAAGCGGTTGACGAAGCCAGAAGAATTCGTGAAGAAGAGGGTATGGAAGTGGGTTTAAGAACTGCCGGTGGCTGGTCAACATTGGGCTGGTTCAAAGACCCTGTCTTGTCCAACATGCTCAACAGGTCAGAGGGTGACTTAGCGAGTTTGATCATTCATGAACTAACCCATGGAACCCTATTTGTAAAAGATTCGGTAACCTTTAATGAAAACCTGGCCTCTTTTATTGGAGATAGGGGAGCAATAATGTTTTTAGAAGAAAAGTATGGTGAGGGGAGCCAAGAGGTAAGCGATTTTATTGATAAGAATGCAGACGAAGAAGCTTTCAAGAGTTATATGCTTGGAGCAGCTCAACGCCTGGATTCTTTGTATCAAACACTGACAGATTTGGACTTAGAAAAAAAGGTGTCTCTTAAAGCGGCTTTGATTGACGATATCAAAGTCAATTTTGATACTGTTGACTTTAAATCACAGCGTTATGTCGGCTATTTTGATAATTTTACACCAAATAATACTTTCTTTATGTCGTTGCTGAGATACAATTCTCAGCAGGACATTTTAGCACTCACATTAGAGCAAAAATTTGACGGAGATCTTCTCGCATATTTGGAATACCTTAAAGCGCAATACCCCTCTCTTTGAAATTATTGGTATGGCATTTGTCAGAAAGACAGGAAAGTTTAAAATGAGACTATTTTTTTCTATCCTATTCTTGGCAGCTTTTCACCTAACCTTTGCTCAAGATTATGCCCTGACAGATGATATGCCCTTTAAACCAGGTGAACGCCTGGAAATGAAGGCATCTATTGGGTTTGTAAAAGCGGCTGAAGCTACTTTTAGTGTGAGTGATATCATTTACACGATTAACGATCGCCCGACCTGGAAAATTGACATCAATGCACGGACTTCTGGTATCTTCGATTTCTTCTCGCCAGTCAGAGATAATTGGGGTACCTATTATGATACCGAACAGCTGATTCCTCAACGTTTCTACCGATACATAAGAGAAGGTCGCTTTAGAAAAAACGAGATCCTCTACTTTCATCACGATCGTGATTCGGTGACTGTTAATAAGTTGCATAAGGAAACGAAACGACTTGAGCGGACAGAGGAGTATGCCATACCGCATAATGTTCAGGATATGGTGACTGGGTACTATTACCTAAGGTCAATCGATTTTAACAAGCTCAAAGTTGGTGAGATTATCACCATCCAGACTTTTTTTGATGAGAAAGAACAACCTTTTCGAGTGAAGTTTACGGGTAGAGAAGTAATCAAGACCAAGTTTGGTAAAGTCAAATCAGTTGTCCTTGTACCGATTATTGAAAAAGACAGTCTCTTTGAGGAGGACAATACTTTGAAAGTCTGGCTTTCAGATGACCTCAATAAGGTTCCGCTTAAGTTTCAAGCAAAGATATACGTGGGTTATTTGCGCGTTGAGCTCAAGAAAGCCGAAAACCTAAAGCATCCTATGGCGATTGTTGAGTGATTGAAAATTAGTTGTCCGAGAGTCTATATTTCGTATATCTTTGTTAGACAACTGAAAATCCATGACAAACAAGCAAAGCCCTAAAGTACTCGTTGTAGATGATGACCTTGACATCCTTGAACTCTTAAAGTACAACCTTAAGAAAGAAGGTTATGAGGTCGAAATTGCAGAAGACGGTATGAAGGCCGTTTCTATTGCCAAGAAATTCGTTCCGGACCTTATCCTCCTAGATATTATGATGCCCGAACAGGATGGCGTTGAAACTTGCCGTCAGATCAGGGAAATTCCAGAAATGTCAGATGCACACGTCACTTTTTTGACAGCAAGGACAGAGGAGTACTCTGAAGTAGCAGCTTTTGAGGCAGGCGCTGATGACTACATTACAAAACCCATCAAACCGAGGGCTTTAATGAGTCGCATTAGTGCGCTATTTAGGAAAGAAAGTAAGAATAAAAAGAAGCCCCAGATTGTTGCAGGTAATCTAACGATTGATCGATCGAGCTATACGGTGAGCGCTAACGGAGATCAATTTACATTGCCTAAGAAAGAGTTTGAGTTACTTTATTTCTTAGCGCAGAACCCAAATAAAGTCTTTAGTCGAGACGAATTGCTTCAGAATATTTGGGGGACCGATGTCTATGTACTGGCCAGAACCGTTGATGTACATATTAGAAAGGTACGTGAGAAAATAGGTGACGGATATATTTCAACCGTCAAGGGCGTAGGGTATAAGTTCGAAGTAGCTTAGAGATGTTTTTAAATTCCAGAGTCGTTGCATTGGTCTTAGCAGTAGTCGTTGCTATTGTAACCACTGCGTTTTTATCTCTGGTGCCGGATGTTTCTGAGCAAGGTCTTTTAGTGACCGCATTATTATCCTTCGCGGCCACCTACCTATTAGTTTACATTACTTTTGAGTTTTTAGTCTTTAAAGAAATAGGAGAGATATATAAGGTGTTGAATAAAATGAGGAAGAAGGATTTCTCTTTTATTGATGCCGGTGACGCCTCTGACACCAACAACCCTTTAAAGCGCATCAATCGAGAAATCTATACCTATGGGGTTAATCGAAACAAGGAGATAGAAGACCTCAGGAAATTGGAGGCTTTCAGACGAGAGTTCTTGGCAGATGTGAGTCATGAGTTAAAAACGCCTGTTTTTGCGGCACAGGGATTTGTACATACCTTATTAGATGGTGCTGTTGACGATAAGAAAGTCCGTAAGAAGTTTCTGAAACGAGCAGCAAAGAGTTTGGATAATCTTGATGCTTTGATTCATGACCTGCTCACACTATCGCAAATAGAAACGGGTGAAATCAAAATGCACATGGAGCATTTTGATATTGTGCGAACCGCGCATGAGGTTATCGATCAACTTGAAAATAAAGTTGAAAAGAAGGGGCTCACAATTGGCTTTGATAGAGAATACAGTGAACCCATATTCGTACATGCAGATGCGGAGCGCATTTACCGTGTACTCATGAACCTTGTGTCAAATTCTGTCAAGTATACCGACAATGGGAATATAGAGGTTGGCATAGAGACTGAAGAAAATGAAGTTAAGGTTTTCATCCGTGATACGGGAGTGGGGATTCCTCCTGAGGACCTAAGTCGAATTTTCGAGAGATTTTTCAGAGTTGATAAGTCAAGATCCAAAGAAGGTGGTGGCACAGGGTTGGGACTTGCTATTGTGAAGCACATACTGGAAGCACACGAGACTCAGGTCAATGTGACTAGTACAGTGAAGAAAGGCTCGATTTTTAGTTTTAAACTGCCTATCGGTCAAAGTACTCAAGAAATGGAAGAGGAGGCCCGACTGGAACTTGAGTTGCTAGAACAAGAAGACGCTTAGTTCTTGTTAATTTTGCCCAGCGCATGAAAATCAATTTCGAATCATTAATCATTTATGAGGATGACAACTTTATGGTTGTCAATAAACCTCCGTTTATGGCTTCGCTAGAAGACCGTAACGATCCGGTAAATTTGCAGAAGCTGGCAAAGCAGTACGATGAAAATCTTTCGGCATGCCATCGACTTGACAAAGAGACCTCTGGGTGTATTCTTTTGGCAAAAAATAAGGAGGCCTATCGTCATGCTTCATTACAGTTTGAGCATCGATCCATTAAGAAAGTATATCACGCCTTTGTACATGGGGTACATGAGTTCAAGGCAGAGCTTATAAACCTGCCGATCTACGCATTAAGCAAAGGCACAACTAAGATTGACTATGCAGTAGGCAAACCTGCTAAAACGACTGTCAGCACTTTAGAGCTGTATAAATTTCATTCTTTAGTTGAATGTATTCCTGAAACGGGACGTATGCATCAGATTAGAATTCACCTTTCGCAGAGCAAGGCTCCATTGATCAACGACCAGATGTATGGAGGTGATCCTTTGTTCCTTTCACAGATCAAGAGGAAGTTCAAACTCAAAAAAGACACCGAAGAACTCCCTTTGATCAAGCGTTTCGCGTTACACGCTCATGAACTTGTTTTTGACAATTTCAAAGAGAACATCACCGTACAAGCCCCTTACCCTAAAGATATGGCTGTTTTGCGCAAACAACTGATGGCAAACAAGCGTTAATTCTCGACTTCCTAGCTGTCCATTTTGACCTCAGGTTATTCAGGTCTTTAATTCTGAAAAGAATTATTAATAGTGGTGTTGGAATTGAAAAATCAAACTTCTATCTTTGTGTCCCTTTTTAAGGGGAGGACTGAATAAAGTATTAAAAGTCAATTAAATATACTGAAGTGGATACACTAAGTTATAAGACAAAATCGACCAACAATGCAACTGCAGATAAGCAGTGGGTCTTGGTTGATGCCGCCAACTCAAAAGCATTGGGACGTTTGGCAAGTGAGGTAGCTAAAATGATTAGAGGCAAGCATAAGCCAGGCTACACTCCGCATGTTGATTGTGGAGACAATGTAATCGTAATCAATTGCGACAAAGTGAAGTTGACAGGAAAGAAGTGGACAGACAGAGTGTACCTTTCTTATACTGGCTACCCAGGTGGTCAAAAAGCAACTACACCTAGACAGTTGAAAGAGAAATCTTCTACACTTTTAGTGGAAAGAGCTGTAAGAGGTATGTTGCCTAAGAATAGATTGGGAAGAAGTCTTTTCAACAATCTATATGTATATGAAGGAGCTGAGCACCCACATGAGGCTCAACAACCAACAGTAAAAGAATTATAAGATCGCTTCAATGGACGTAACAAATACAATCGGAAGAAGAAAGACATCTGTAGCCAGACTTTACATGCAGCCAGGTAATGGTGACATTAATGTAAATGGCAAAACTGTTAAAGATTACTTTAACTCTGATGTTTTAGAAATTATTGTGAAGCAGCCTTTAGTGAAAGTTGAGCAGGCTACAAACTTTGATATCAAAGTAAATGTAGATGGTGGTGGACCAAAAGGTCAGGCTGAAGCGATTAGACTAGCTATTTCAAGAGCACTTTGCGAAGTGGATGCTGAGCACAGACCTGCATTGAAAAGCGAAGGTTTCCTTACTCGTGACCCTAGAATGGTTGAGCGTAAGAAGCCAGGAAGAAGAAAAGCGAGAAGATCATTCCAGTTCTCGAAACGTTAATTAGAATCTATATCAAGTTATATAATGTCAAAAATTACTAACAAAGACTTACTTGATGCTGGTGTTCACTTTGGGCACTTGACGAGAAAGTGGGATCCTCGTATGGCACCTTACATCTTCATGGAGAAGAATGGTATCCATATTATTGATCTTAACAAAACCCTTAGCAGCCTCGAAGAAGCATCAAACGCTGTTAAGAACATCGTCCGTTCTGGAAGAAAGGTGATGTTTGTCGCTACTAAGAAACAAGCGAGAGCTATCGTTTCTGAAGAAGCACAAAGACTAAACATGCCATTCGTTACAGAAAGATGGTTAGGTGGTATGTTAACCAACTTTGCTACCATGAGAAAGTCTCTCAAGAAATTGTCAGGTATTGACAAGTTGATGAAAGACGAAAGCTTCAAAGCACTTGCTAAGCGTGAGCGTTTGATGAAGACTCGTGAGAAAGCAAAACTAGAAAAACTATTAGGTGGTATTTCTGACCTGACTAGACTTCCAGCTGCACTTTTCGTGATCGATGTAAAGAGAGAGCATATTGCAGTAGCAGAAGCTAAGAAGTTGAATATCCCGGTTTTTGCACTTTGCGATACTAACTCTGACCCAACCAAGGCTGACTTTGCTATCCCTGGTAATGATGATGCTTTCAAGTCAATTGAAATTATCACCAGAGCTTTCGGAAAAGCGATCGAAGAAGGATTGTCTGCTCGTAAAGAAGACAAAGAGGAGAGAGAAAGAGAGAGAGCTGAGGAAGAAAAGAAAGCTGCTGATCAGCAGACTGAAAAACAAGAAGCATAAGATTTAATTGAATCATAATCAAAATTGAACATTGGATCCGCTTCGATGTTCAATTTTTGTTTAGACCAATCTGTAATTAATAAAACAATATAAAAATGGCTATTACAGCACAAGAAGTTAATAAACTAAGACAAATGACCGGTGCCGGCATGATGGATTGTAAAAAGGCATTGGTAGAAGCCGAAGGCGACTTCGATAAAGCGATTGAAATTCTTAGAAAGAAGGGCCAAAAACTTTCTGAGAAAAGAGCTGATAGAGAAACTAAAGAAGGTAGTGTATTTGTAAGAGTTAGCGAAGATGGTACTAATGCTCACTTGGTAGCATTTACTTGTGAGACTGACTTTGTTGCTAAAAACGAAGATTTCCAATCACTTGGAAATGAGATCGCTGACGCTGCATTAGCTAACAACCCTGCTGACCTTGCTGCATTGAACGCTCTAAGTCTTGGAGACCTTACTGTTGAAGCAAAGGTGACTGAGCTTTTGGGTAAAATCGGTGAGAAACTTGCTGTTACTGCATACGAAACTATCTCAGGAGAGAAAGTAGCTTCTTACATCCACTCAAATGGCAAACTAGGTGTACTAGTTGCTATGACAGGTGCTGGTGATGCTGACGTTGCTGACGCTGGTAAAGATGTGGGTATGCAAATCGCTGCAATGAACCCTGTTGCTCTTGATAAGGACGGTGTTGATTCTGCGGTTGTTGAAAAAGAAATCGAAATCGGAAGAGATCAGGCACGTCAGGAAGGTAAACCAGAGGCTATCCTTGATAAAATTGCTCAAGGTAAGCTTCAGAAGTTCTTCAAGGAGAACACATTGTTAAGCCAGGCATTCGTAAAAGAGCCTAAGCAATCTGTAGCCCAGTACCTTGATTCAGTAAACAAAGGTTTGACAGTTACAGCTTTCAAAAGAGTATCTATCGGGTAATTAATCCGAAATTATAAAACACAAAAGCGGCCCCGATGTATCGGAGTCGCTTTTTTTGTGTTGAATAAACGTCATTCCGAGAAAGACGATAGCCTGACGAAGGAATCTCCAAATCAGGTCTCAGCAAGCTAGTTGGAGATTGCTTCGTCCCATGTCCTCGCAATGACGAAAAATCACTTCTTCACTTTCTTTACTTCATTACTTAGTCTCTTATTCTCCTCCTTCAAAACCTCAATCTCCTTCTTCATATCAATCATATAAAGCGTCAGCTCTTCCACCTTCTTCAGTAGCGTAGCATCCATATTTCCTAAATCGAGCCCTTCCTTTTCTACCTTCTCAGCTGAGGGCACTTCAGGTAGGTGACCATTCTTCTTGACGAAATCCTCCACCTCACTTAAAGCTCTGAGCTCGTAACTCGAAGCAAAGACATAATCTGGCCAGTTGCCGGGGTTTACACTGACTTTTACTTTCATAGCTTCGACATCACCATTAACAATTGCATCTCCAGAAATTTTTGCTTTTGACTGAATGTGAAATTGATTTTTATTCCCTTCGAAATAAATATAGCTTGAACCAGCAGGGTCTTCAAAGCCGATACCTACCCATCCGTCATTTGATTTCACTCTGATAGGGGCATCATTGTCCGCAGTGACTCGAAGAAAGTTTGAACCTGTTGTCATTCTAGCTTGACCCACCTGATACAAATCACCATCAATTTTAGTATTACCATTGACTTCTAGTTTTTCTCCTGGGGTAGTGGTGCCAATACCTACATTGCCATTGTCTTTAATGGAAAGTCTTTGCTGGCCACCTGTTGAAAAACGGATATCGTTATCTGGGGATGATCCATCTGCTCTATTCCTGATATGAAAAATGTGAGCACCATTATTATCACTGTCCTGAAAATATTCAAGATATGCGTTGTTGTCTTCCACTTGAAATTGAAGCCGTTCGGTGGAATTTCTTCCAAACTTCATGGTGTTGTAGGTCGTATTACTGAGGAAGCTCACGTTTTGACCTACTACACTTAGGCGATCATTAGGAGAATCTGTGCCAATCCCAACATTACCATTCAATTGATCCCAAGTCATGACTCTGGTGTAGCTACCGTTATATCGCCAAAGTGCTAAGTCATGATTTTGTCCAACAGGCCTTTGTCCAAACTCCCATTTAATGACATCATTTACCCTAAATTCAATGGGCACTTTGTTGCTTTGATTTACATCATTCAATATGAGTTTTGGGCCATAGACACTGGGCTCGATCCTAACTGTTTGCGTATAGGTCTGTGAAAAAGCGCTGGTATAGAGCACGAGGATAAGTAAAGTGTATGCTATTTTTTTCATGATGAATAGATTTGATAGTTTGAAATGAGAGAAGGACTACTTTTTTTCAAGCTTTTCTAGTCTCTCGATGACCTCATTAAGTGTGTTTTCGAGTGCTTGGTTATTCGTTCTTAGCTTTGAGTTTTGGACTTCTAACTTTTTTCTTCCAGCTTCCAACTCTAACACGTAAAGCGTCAACTCCTCCACCTTCTTCAGTAGGGCAGCATCCATATTCCCTAGGTCTAACCCTTCTTTTTCTACTTGTTCAGTTGAGGGGACTTCAGGTAGGTGGTGGTTGGTTTTGATAAACGCCTCTAATTCACTCAAAGCTCTGAGCTCGTAACTCGAAGCAAAAACATAATCCGGCCAGTTGCCAGGGTTAACACTTACCTTCACCTTTTTAGAGTAGAGCTCCCCATCAATCAATGCATTACCATTGACTTCTAGTTTTTCCCCTGGGGTTGTTGTGCCAACTCCAATATTGCCATTGTTGGAAACTGTCATTCTGAATTCCGGTGTAAAAGTATTTCCCGAAGCAAGTCCTGAATTTGAGAATAAGTGGATGTAACCATTATTTTGGACAATGCCACTACTGTAATTACTTCTGGCTGTAAAACTTCCTGCGGAATAATAGTGGCCTCCTTGTGAGATAACTCCATAGTTGGCTGAATGACTACCTAGAAACATTCCATAAGTATTATTTGTGGTATGAAGGTGTAGCTGAGAGTCAAAATAATTGGATGAGTACTGACCAACTACATCAACTCGATAACCTGGTGAGTCAGCACCTATACCTACATTTCCGTTGGCATCTAGGACCATCAAGTTAGAATTGGTCCAAATGTCTTTGTTTACCCCATAACTGAAGGACAGCTTGTCACCAGAATTACTTCCGGTAATTCCTGTATTGGCCCATGAAGTGATTCCAAACTTGTGTATGAGTGCGCCAGTAGATTCATTGTACCTGCCAAAACTTATGTTGTTCGAAACGGTCGAATTATCGTCAAAGGATAATAGGTCAAAATTACCATCCCTGCCATTAACAACCAGGCCAGAATTCCCCATAACGGCAGAGGACAATGGCTCATTTGATGTCAAACTAACCTGTAGTTTTGATAGTGGAGAAATGGTGCCGATGCCAACATTACTTGTACTTCCATCTATAAAAAGAGCATCCGAATTGAATTGAATATTATTGTTGCCTCCATCAATTATAAAATGGTCAGCTGTATCATTAGCCCTTAACTTTAATTGATCACCTACATGAAGGATCCGTGAACGGCCGAGATTATCTTTAATATAAATGTTTGCAATTCCATCAGTACTCTCAAAAGTAACAACATCGTTTCCATTATTACTTGCTACTACATGTAGGGGCATTTGTGGTGAAGTAGTACCAATGCCCACATTACCACCACTTAGGATGGACATATATCTTGTTCCTCCTACATCGAAATAATGACCACTGGTTGCACCATATTTCATATAAGTGCCTTCGTTTCTTATGGAGGCATAAGTGGTACCTGCCCAGCTAATAGACTTATTGTTTGCGAGTTTTAAGATATCCGAAAAGTAGCCGGTACCGGTTACATGTAGTTTATAACCTGGTGTAATGGTCCCTATACCAACATTTCCCGTAGTCGGAAAAGTATTGGTTTGGGCTAATGCGCCAACGGTGCAGAGGGTGCCAATAATTATGAATGCTGCCTTTTTCATAGTGAGTCTATTTTCTATTTGACTGATAATTTATGATTGTAAAATATAATTATAATTAGTGAGAGTATATTTTATTTTTTATGAATTATTGATTACCATAGATAAAGGGTAAAAAAAAGCCCCTTCCTAATAATTAAGAAGAGGCCCAATCGGGGTGTTAATATGCTTTAATTATTCATTATGCTGGTACAAGTGCACATCTCTCTGAGGGAAAGGAATAGTAATGCCTGCTTTGTCCAGCGCATCTTTGGAGCCTTCTAAAATATCGAAGTAGACATCCCAATAATCAGCTGGGTTACACCATGGACGAACGGCTAGGTTAATGGCACTGTCGGCCAGCTCTGCAACACCCACAAATGGAGCTGGTTCGGCTACAACCTTCTCATGGTTCTTCATTACTTCCACTAGGAGTGTTCTGGCAAGTTTTACATCCTCATCATAGGCGATGCCAATGGTAAGGTCTACCCTTACACTGTCCTTTGCAGTGAGGTTCTTTAAACTTCCGTTGGACAATGATCCGTTAGGAATAATGACTAACCGATTATCAGGAGTTAGAATTTTAGTCACGAAGATCTCGATCTCTTCTACCACACCCAGATGGCCTTGGCCTTCAATAAGGTCTCCTACTTTAAAGGGTTTGAATATAAGGATGAGTACACCACCTGCGAAGTTGGCCAGTGTTCCCTGAAGTGCAAAGCCTACCGCAAGACCAGCAGCTCCAATGATTGCGACAAATGACGTATTCTCTATACCGATCATATCGGCAACGGTCACAATCAATAGGACCTTTAAAATCCAGTTAATGAGGTTTGAGATAAATGGACGAAGCGTAACGTCAATGTTGCGGGCCTCGAATCCTTTGTTAATAAGTTTGACTGCGAATTTTATTAGCCTGAGACCAATAATTAAAACCAGAATGGCCAGTATAATTTTTGGGCCACGTTGCATGATCAGCTCAACTCCCTGATCGTAATATTTTTCGAAATCGATATCCATAATTAGCTTGTTTTAGTTCAAGCCAATGATGCAAGTGCTATGCCTTAGTGTAAAGTGCGTCCAGAGGCCTTAAAGGAAGCATTTATACAAAATAGGCATGAATTAGATTCTCAAATCTGACTTTAATTCTAATAATGGGAACAGAAGCTTAGAAAGTAAAGACTTGCCCTTCTCTGGCCACCTTATACCCAGCATCTAAGACTGACTGGTGCTCCGGACTGTTGCTGAAAAGAAGTGGGTTGGTATGGTTGAAATGAATAAAATGAACTTTGGCTTTATCTTCTGTTGAAAGGTTTTCAAAGAGTTTCATGCTTTCTTCGACAAAAGGATGGGGTATTTCGCTCATATCTCGGCCAGGGATTTCTCCATTTTTAAAGAATGAAGCATCTAGCAAGGCCGCGTCTACGGACCGAATCATGTCAAGAATATCTAAGTCCCACTTCTCCCATTTGTCAATATCTGGAATGAATAGGATAGACTTGCCATTCGATTCTACTTTAAAGCCAACCGTTTCACTGAATTCATCACGATGAGGTACTTGATAAGGAGTTACTTTGAACGATCCGATGGTAGTGGGCTCTTGATTCGTTATTGATTTTAGGTCGATATTTCCTAAAGAAACTAATTGACTCCAGGGTCCATTTGTGCTTAAGTATTCATGCATTTTTGGCATCGCATACACCGGTGTTTTCTGAGTCCCCATTGCTTCTCTGCCCATATGCATTAATCCTGTATAATGTCCCATATGGGCGTGCGTTAAAAATATCCCATCGTAAGGGTAGTTATCAGTACTTGATACCTGATCCATCAGCTGAAGCTGCTCCTTAAAATCGGGAGTAGCTTCGAACAACCAACGTTGATTGTTCAAGGGGTCTATTAAGCCGAGAGATACAGCGTAAGTTTTTCTGGCCTTTCCCTCTTTAATCAATTTCCATTCTTCCTGTTGACCTGCTTGAGGGTAACCGGCATCTTGTGCAACACCGAGCACTATGAGGTAGGGTTGATCTGTCGGTATGGTCATGCCCACATATTCCTTATCAGTTTGACAGGCGCCTACCAATAAGAATAAAAAAAGAGCCACAATCGGCTCTAAGTTTAAGGTTGAAAAAGGTGCTTTCTTCATTATTAACTACCGCAACCTACACAATCAAAGTGAGAGTCCATTGGCTTAACACCATTAAGCTTCATGGTCAGGTTGTGGATTTCGTCTTTGATGTCCATGTCGCTAAACATGTCACCGGTTAGTTTGCTGTTCAATTCGGCAATCTGTACTTCTAATTGTTCTTTTGTTAATTCCATTGGGGTAATTGAAATTGGGTTATTGGTCTGATAGGTACTTCAATTTAAGGTTTACCAATTGAAAAACAAATACGGGTACCTACATAAGGTTAAGGTTTTGGCCTCAAAGGTCTGATTTTCAGTGCTGAAAAAAATTCAAGGAAAAAAAGTAACTTCCCCTGTAACCATTCGGAAAACCCAGAGTTTCCCCCACTGAATTCTCAAAACAAAACATTGGATTCACTCTCAGACAACACATTAATGCTCAAGGTTAAAGCTGGTCAACTTGATCAACTTGGTTTGCTTTTCGAGCGACACAATAGACCCCTTTACGGGTTCTTTTATCGCTTGACCGCTGATAGCGCTATTAGCGAGGATCTTGTGCAGAATGTGTTTGTGAGAATAATGAAGTACAGCCATACCTATAAGGGGGATGGCAAGTTCACCACTTGGATGTACCACATGGCCAGAAATCTTTTTGCCGATCATTATAAAAAGCAAAAGAAGATGGGCTACAAGGAAGATCCGGAAGTGACAGATAAATACTTCAGAGATGAGTTCAATGCAGAAGAGAAGAGGATCAAGGAAGAACAACTTGACATGCTGCAGTTGGCTATGAACAGGCTATCGGCAGAAAAAAGAGAAGTCTTAGTACTAAGTAAATATCAGGGTATGAAGTATCAGGATATAGCTGAGGTACTTGACATCACTGAAAGCGCAGTCAAGGTTAGAATCTTTCGGGCCCTTAAGGACTTAAAAGTTCAATACGAGAAGTTGGAAGTTGTGAATTCACAGGGAACTTAAAAACAACGAATGATGAAAAACTTAATGAACATATTGGTTTTGCTGGCAATTTCTAGCACTACGCTCTTCGGTCAAAGAGATAGTGAAACGATTAAGAAGAGCTTCGAAGTGGAAAAGGCAAGCAGCGATTTCTGGTTCTGCCTGTGCAATATCAATGGAACGGTGGAAGTAGAAGCCTATGATGGTAAAACGATAGAATTGGAACTGAATAAGCAGATCAAAGGCCGTTCAGATGATGATGTGAAACAAGGGATGGAAGATTTAAAACTCTTGGTAGATGAAGGGGAGGACTATGTGAAAGTGCTGATGGAAGCACCAAATCAAACCATCAGAGAAAAAGACGATCCATTGGCCTGTGGCTGGAATTGGAATGGTAATAATAGAAGAGGTCCACGATATGATTATCAATTTGATTATAAGATTCGTGTGCCGAAGGGGATAAGTGTAAAAGTGTCTACAGTTAACAAAGGAGATCTGGAGGTCAGAAACGTGGAAGGCAATATCTATGCTAACAACGTGAATGGAGATGTCACCCTTGAAAATGTTCAAGGAGATACCAAAGCGGGTACTGTCAATGGGGTGATTGAGGTATCGTATGTAAAGATGCCTAAGGAGTTTGGCAGTTTTGAGACGGTCAATGGAGACATACTGATCGAAACACCTGACGATGCTAACGGGAAATTCAACTTCCAGACACAGTGGGGTAAGGTTTACAGCGATTTGGACTTTAGTGCCAAACTGGCCCCGAAGGTGACCAAAGCCTCTGGAAAGCGAGGCGGTACCATGTATAAGATATCAAATTCGAATGGTTACCAATTAGGTAAGGGAGGTCCTTCGATGGAGTTTGAAACCTTAAATGGAGACATTAGAATTAAGAAGAAAAAGTAGGAAGATGGAAGAGCAGTATATGTCATTAATTACGGACTATATCGATGGCAACCTAACGGCCGAGAGACAGCGTGAATTCGATACGTATGTCGCAGAAGGTCACATTGATATGGCAGAGGTAGATGCCATCATGGCACTTCAGGGGCGAATGGCAGCTGCTGATCATCCGGAACCATCAGCTGCCATGAGCGAAAACTTCTACACCATGCTGAATGAAGCCAAGGCTCAGGCAAGTAATGGCCGAGGTGAGTGGGGCTTGGACCGTATTTGGCAAGTGCTTTTCGGTACAAATAGCGGAAGACTAGCCTTTGGTATGGCAGTACTCGTTATAGGAGTAGTGTTGGGGAGAGGCTTTTCCGGTTCGGCCTATCAAAATGAATTAAAGAGCCTATCGAGTCAGATGACGGAGATGCAGCAGATGATGTCAATGGCCATGTTGGAAGAGGAGTCCGTGTCCGAGCGATTGAAGGGAGTGCAAATGAGTAGTCAATTGGTTAGCTCAAATAAAGAAGTAACTGATGCCATGTTTGTAACCCTTAACAATGATGAGAGTACTAATGTACGAATGGCAGCACTGAATCTTTTGGCAGAATATGCTGACGATCCAAACATCAGAGAGGGTTTAATAAACAGCATTTCAAAACAAGAGTCTCCACTGATGCAATTGGCCTTAGCCGAGTTGATGGTAGAGCTTCAAGAGCCTAAGGCTGTAAAAGAATTTAAAGAAATTATTGAGGGTGAATACACTCCTGAGGAAGTGAAAACAACGTTGCGTGAGAGTGTTAATAAAATCATGTAATCAAAAAAGGAATTAAGAGATGAAAAATATGAAAACAATATTGATGGCTTTAATAGCGGGGTTTATGATAAAACCGGCTTTGGCCCAAGACATAGATGTAAAGGTTGATACGCGCCAACTCGAGGCCAGCGTAGAGCGAATTGCTGAAACTGCTGTAGAACATGTGATGGCTGGTTTTGGAGATGCACACCATAGTAAGAGTGAGAAGCTGCAGGAGCAGTCAACACAAGAGGTGGAAATACCATTGACAAATCCAGGAGAACGAGGTACGCTTAAAGTGTACTCTAGAAATGGAAGAATAAAGATTGTTGGTTATGATGGGAGAACAGTCAAGGTCAAGATGATCAGGTATGGCAAAAAAGTGTCAAAAAGCAGCGACAAGAATGGTATGCGATTGATCAGCAATGGTGGGTTTAACTTCGAAGCTTCTGAACAGAATAACAATGTCAAAGTTGAAAACGAAGGCTGGAATAATCGGGTAGACTTTGAAATTCAAGTACCTAAGAACTTTGATCTGAAGGTTGAGAGTTATAATAATGGCCATATCGATGTTGAAGGTGTAGATGGTGAGTTAGACCTTGAGAGTTATAATGGCCCAATTACTATGACAAATATTTCTGGTTCTGCATCAGCTTCTACTTATAACGGAGCCGTTAAGGCCATCTTTACCTCGGTTACTGCAGATGTACCGATGAACTTCGATACTTATAATGGAGATGTGGATATCACAGTACCCGGGGGTACTAAGTTTTCTACTAAGATGAAGACCAATAGGGAAATTTATACTGATTTCGAATCCTTCAATCTAATCCAGACAAAGCCCACTAGAAATAGAGACCCACGTAGAGGAGGAACATCCATAAAGATTGAGAATTGGGTGCAAGGTGACCTTAATGGAGGTGGAGCTGAAGTAACCATGAAGACGCGAAATGGGAATATCTATATTCGGAGAGGGTAGCTAAACTCCCACAGAGTAATTGATCCTGCGAGTGGAAATTCGCAGGATTTTTTTATTTTTGAACTTCTCAACACGGTAACAGATAAGTAAAGCATCGACTCATTACCGACTTCTTAAAATCAGACCAAATGAAAACAATGAAGAAATTATGCTTATCAATAGCACTCGTGCTTTTTGCTGTAAGTGTCCAAGCTCAGGATGCCAGTAATAGAGTAAAACTGCTTGCGGATAAATATAAAGCGACCCCCAATTACAAAGTGGATATCACTTATCAGTCGAGTAATGACAGAATGGGATTTTCAAATACACAGAAGGGTGTGTTGGTTGTAGAGGGTGAGAAGTATATTTTAAAATTCGGTCCTAATGAGACCTGGTTAAATGACGGAAAAACAGAATATGTTGGTACCAAAGAGGAAGACCACTCTCAAATCATGTATTTCTGCCCAGGTCAAAACTCTGAGGCCATTGTTGACTTTGGTCACCTGATGACCTTTTATGGTGAAGGACATAGGTCTCGAATTGAGGGAAGAACACTTACATTGACTCCAATTGAAGAGACTACATATGTACAGATGTATATCGAAACTAACGGTGAAGATGTACTTTCCTTGGCTGTTCTTGATGATTTTGGAACTATGCACAAATACATATTGTCCGGATTCTCTACGGATACAGCAGGCACCAAATTTGTAATTAATCCTGCCGAATATGAGGAGAAGATCTACGAACGAGAAGGCTGTCAGTAGATACTTTTTCTAAGTTAAAAAAATTAAAAGCCCGACCCGAAACTTCGGGGGTCGAGGCTTTTTTTATGATCTCTTGTGGTTAACCTCCAATTGAAAGACATCGTTGCGTTGATAATGCCCAGTAACATCCAAGGCCATTTTCTCCTCATAACAACGGTTTAAGTCTACTTCTGCCGTAAATACCCCCTCTTGATCCCATACAGGTTCCATCACATAATGTCCGTCAGGGCCCACAATGCAGCTGCCTCCATTGAGTAACATGTGCTCTGGTTTATCTTTCAAATCATCCGGTAACACTAATTCACTGGGAATGTCCTTGACCCTCATGATTTGACCTACGCCTACAGCAAAGCATCTGCCTTCAAAGGCATAAGAACGTGTAGCAATCTGAAGCATCTCATGCACCTTAGGCCAAACCGCGATGTGAATATGTTCGCCAGAATTATGCATGCTTTGTCTGGTTAAAGGCATCCAATGCTCCCAACAAATGAGTCCACCGACTCTACCGATAGCGGTGTCTACGGCCTTCAATCCAGCACCGTCTCCTTGTCCATAAAGTAACCTTTCAGTATGAGTGGGCATTAGTTTGCGATGATGATTGGCTAGTACACCCTTTTCATTCCAGGTCAGTAGGCTATTGTAAATAGTACCATTGCCTGGTCCTGAGGTGACTTTCTCATTGATACCCATCACAATGACCAAACCTAATTCTTTGGCCCATTTTCCTATTTGTGCTACTTCTGGTCCGTTGATGTCAAGGCTGTTGGCGTAGGTTTTGGCAAAGACCTCTTTGGTGGGCTTGAAATCCCATTTGGCATATTCGTCACAGTAATCTATCCATGCCGGATAGCCTGTAAACCAGGTTTCTCCAAAACTAACTAGTTGCGCACCTTTGGCAGACGCTTCCTTGAGTAGGGCTTCCACCCTCTCCATTGATTGCTCAACATTAAGGTAGACGGGTGCTGACTGCACCACTCCTATATTCACCTTTTGCTTCATGCCTCCATATTAAGCATTCCCAAGACTATAGAAAAGGCCTCAGTGTCTCTATGGTCGGAAAGAAGTCAAAAAGTCTCAGAAGATCGGTTTGGACGTAAGTATGATGAGTTGGATGTACCTAGAATTCAAAAAAAAGGTCATATGAAAAGAATAAGCTTAATTTTTGCCCTGATGTTATCGAGCTGGGCAGTAAAAGGTCAAGACAATGAATTCTCACTAGAGGTTAATATCAGTGGGATCAAGTCTGTAAAAGGTAAATTAGGTCTATGCCTGATTACTGATAAACGTGAGTTTCTTGGGGATTGTAGTTATTACAGAGAGTTTGAAGTAAACCAAAAAACACTGCTGTTGGCATTAGAGGGCATCAAACCCAATGATTATGCGATAACTATATACCATGATGCCAATTCAAATGGCAAACTGGATACGAACTTTCTAGGTCTGCCTAAGGAGCGTTATGGCTTTTCTAACAACCCGAGGACTACATTTGGCCCACCAAGTTTCGAGAAATGCCTTTTCACTTTAGATAAAGATATGTCTATAAACCTGCGGCTCAAATAGTTTAGTTGATGGTGACTTTTTCGTTGATGATTTTTGAAAGCTCAATGAGTTCACCATTGTCGTAAAGTTCATCGATGGTCATGATATCAATACCTTCATCTTCTGGCTTTAGATTGATATAGTCTTGTATGAGCATGCCATTGACTCTTCTGGGGTTGATGGCTTCTCTAAAGCGCATGCCACCGCCATCCGTATGATACAGATAGGCCATATAATCCATGCTATAATCTTCCTTATCAAACCAATAGAGGAAAACATCGTCAAAGTCTTCTCCACCACCCTCTTGCTCAAAAGTGATCTTTACTTCATGGTAGGTCTTTCCTTTTATTTCAGTTTCTCCTAGATAAGTCTTCTGTACGGCCGGATCATTGAGACCATAGGGAAGGCGAAAAAAATAGATGACTGAATTGACTGATCGGGTATAGGCTGCTCTCTTTTCATCAACCACGTCTGTAGCCACACCGTTGGTATACCTAATGAGAGTGTCATTATCCATTACGTCAAGAATAGTGGCTCCTAGACTGTCAATTTGAGTTCTTGTGTACTCATACATGCCGTTGTCATTACGGTAAGTGTAGTCTATGTCTCTAAAAGTCAGAGAGAATTCGGCATTGCCTAAACCTCCCATTTGATGAAACTCAATGGACTTGTCTATCACTTCCTGAACTTTTGATTTGGGTGTTGTTTCCTGTGCAGATTCTTTTTTTTGTGGATTACAGGCAAGACAAAAAAATGCTAAGAGAAGAAAAGTATAAGGCTTGGTCATTTTTCGTAAGTTTTCTGGGTGTACGCAGTGGTTATCAAATAGTTGAAGGTTTTGTGTTGTTGACAAGCAAGCTGACAGCCAAACGACATTTTATTAACAATGATAATTGTACAAAACTAAGCATAAAAAAACCACCCCAACATCATCGGGGTGGCCAATAAACACACACAATACCAGAGGCTATGGAACCTCTAGATTATCTTTATAAACTTGAAAACAAGCTTTTTGGTTCAATTCTTTAACGAAGAAATAGCAAAAATATCTTTCCAACAAGTTTTTAAAGCGAATAAAGGCAAATATTAATTTTATTAGAATCGATTCTTTGAATAGTGCTACGGATTAAATACAAGTGGAATTATGGCTCTCATCCTTACGGAGTTTTTGACTTCGGGAAGTTCCAAAGTTGTACAACTATGTCCTTAAAGGTTTAGGACTATTTCGGCACTTTTGACCTTCGATAGGCCATCTTGAGAAACTGTCCATGCCAAAATGATTTGATCACCGTAATGTGTCATTACCGGAAAACCGCTGGCTCTTTCTATTGAGGTTTGTGCGATAGATTGTCTAATGATTTCTTTTCCGTTGAACTCGAACACAGCAAGCATAATATCAGCAATATCGTTTTCCGTTTCAAGCCAACTCATGGCGACAAGACCGTTCTCCAAAATTGAGATGCCGACCCGGCCTAGCGTTTTCCCTTGACTGATGATTATAGGTGCTTCAAAGTTTTCTCCAGCATCTGAAGAAATTGCCAATTTAACCTCTGAATAGCCTTTTGCCGCAGTGAACCAAGCTAATGCCACCTGATTTTTTCGAGCAGCTATAGCCGGTCCGTTAACAGGGCATCCACTGATTTCCCAGTTATCATCAAAGACTGCTTTTGGCTGGGTCCAGGTTTCATTCACTCTTCGGGTCACATATATATCTCGAATTTCGTTTTCAGACCGATCACGATAAGCCACTATAGGGCCATTATCGGTGATTGCCGCAGCCGTTTGACAACAGTCGCAAGTACGATTGTCCAGTTCCCAATCGGCAGTCATATTTCCTTGATGATCAAAAATACCTGCTCGAAGTGTCATAGCACCAGCATGGCCGTGTTCATGCTCTCCAGACGACTTGGTGTTTCTACCATCGAGCCAGGTGATAAAGTTCTGACGATCATAAAGTGATAGCATACTTACAAAACCATGTTCTGCTGCAATGCCATCACTATGGGGGATAAATGACTCAGACCATGTCAGGCCCTGATCCAAAGATTGACTGATCCTTACATCATAGTCATAAGTGCCTTCAGATCTTTTCTGAAGCCAATGTGCCGATAATACATCATCATTGACGATGAACGAAGGAAAGTCTGCCCAGTTGACAAACCAGTTGTTTCCAGCGCTTATGAGTTTAGGTGCTGTCCAAACCTTTTTTTCAAGGGAAGAGTATTTGAATTCTGTTTGTTGCTCCGTTTTTTCTAACCACGACAGATAAATCGTTCCATTGTCAGCTGTAAAAAGGTTTGGCGTTAAGCTGCGGTCTGATACTGGGGAAGCGAGAATCGTTACCCCTAAAGTCGGTGGTTTATTATTACTACACGAGATAAGGAACAAGAGAAATAGAATACCGAGATGTTTCATAGTTCGAGGTAACTAAGTTAGCAAGAACTCGCAGACCTCATTTGATTATTCCATCTATCTAATTCCTGTTCCATACTAACTTAGGTATTCTTATTTTCATCGCCTTAACCGAAACTGATATCCCAATGCGAATCAATACCGCTCTTCTGTTAATTACTACTTTACTTTTTGTAAATACCGCTTACGGCCAAAAACTGGATATGTCCATGATGGGCGATTTGAAGCCTCGTAGTATAGGCCCTGCTGGTGCAAGTGGAAGAATCACCTCCTTCGATGTACAACTAAGCAATCCCGATATCATTTATGCAGGTACAGCCGCTGGTGGACTGTGGAGATCTGAAAACGGAGGCTCTACATGGGATGTGATCTTTGATGATGGAAAATCAGCGTCTATTGGATCGATTGCTATAAACCAGAATAATCCCAATGAGATTTGGGTGGGTACTGGTGAAGGCAACCCACGCAACAGCATGAATAATGGTGCAGGTATTTACAAGACGATTGATCGTGGCCGAACCTGGACTTTTTTAGGCCTCGAGAAAACAAATGGTATTCATCGGATCATTCTAAATCCCAATGATCCAAAAACTGCGGTTGTAGCTGCTACCGGCACACCATGGGGTGAAAATCCTGAACGGGGCATTTACAAGACAATCGATGGTGGACAAACCTGGACGCAGACCTTGTATATTGACGTAAAGACAGGAGCAGCCGATCTGGTTGTTGATCCGGCCAATCCCAATAAAATGATAGCCGCTATGTGGGAGCACCGCAGATGGCCTTGGTTCTTCAAATCAGGAGGCCCTGGATCTGGAATCTTTGTGAGCCTTGATGGCGGAGATACCTGGACAAAGAGAACATCTGAAGATGGATTGCCGAATGGCGAGCTGGGTCGTATTGGGATTGCCTTTGCACCCTCAAACCCAGACAGAGTCTATGCTTATGTTGAATCGAAATCAAACGCTATTTACCGTTCGGATGACGGGGGTTTTAAATGGAGAAAAATCTCGAAAACAGGTGATCGCAATATCGGAGGAAGACCATTCTATTATGCTGATATCTATGTCGATCCTAAAAATGAAAACAGGGTATATAGCATACATTCCACAGTGACCGTTTCTGAAGATGGTGGTAAGACATGGAGTAGTTTTGTCCCTAGCTCAAGGGTACATACCGATCATCATGCCTGGTGGATTCATCCTGATGACCCAAGTTTCATCTTAGATGGTCATGATGGGGGCTTAACCTACACCAGAGATAGAGGAAAGAACTGGCACTTTGTAGAGAGTTTACCTCTGACACAGTTCTATCATGTCCGTGTAGACAATGACATTCCCTACAATATTTATGGAGGTGCGCAGGACAATGGTTCATGGCGTGGCCCGAGCCAATCTTGGTTCAAAGGAGGCATTAGAAACTTTTACTGGCAGCGCCTAAGTGTAGGAGATGGCTTTGATATGGCACCAGACCCAAATGACAACAGATACGGCTGGTCCATGGGGCAAGGCGGAAATTTAAATTACTATGATCGTATCTCTGGAATCCTCTATAAAGTCAGACCTGTTCACCCTAATGGAGAAAGACTAAGGTTTAACTGGAATGCAGCACTCGCAATAGACCCTATTGATAAATCTGTGGCCTACTATGGAAGTCAATTTGTTCATAAGACAAATGATGGTGGCAAATCATGGGAGATCATTTCTCCAGATTTGACGACCAACGATTCTACCAAACAAGACTATAAGACCGGTGGACTTACTTATGATAATACTGCAGCCGAAAACCATACCACCATCACTGCCATCGGTGCAAGTGCTAGACAGGCAGGAGTGATATGGGTAGGTACTGACGATGGTAATGTTCAGGTGACTAGAGATGGTGGTAAAACCTGGACTAATGTGGTTAAAAACATTAAAGGGTTGCCTGCGAATAGCTGGATCGCTCAGGTTAAACCTTCTGAATACAATGCGGCCGAAGCCTTTGTGGTGATCGATAACCACAGAATGCATGATTGGACACCTTATGTCTATCATACCAGAAACTTTGGCAGAACCTGGAAGAGGTTGGTAGATGACTCAAAAATGAGGGGTGCGACATTGAGCTTTGTCCAAGATCCGATCGAACCAAAACTCATGTTTACCGGAACAGAGTTTGGTCTTTGGGTCAGCATTGATGGAGGAGATAACTGGACGCAGTACACTAATGGTTTTGGTACAATTCCAACGCAGGACATGGTAATCCAGCCAAGAGAGCATGACTTGGTCATCGGTACCTTCGGAAGGTCATTCTGGGTATTGGATGACATTAGGCCATTGAGAACCCTCGCGAATCTGGGCTTGAAAAAGGTCATGGACAAGCAACTTCATGTTTTCGACACACCTGATGCTTACAGAGTATTTCGCGGAGAATCATTTGGCTATCGTGCTAACCTGGTAGGAGAAGCAATTTTTGAGGGAGAGAATAGGCCGCTTGGTGCTATGATCACCTATTATTTTAAAGACACAGGTAGGAAGTCAAACAATGTGAAGGCAGAAATTCTGGATCAGTCAGGCAAGGTGATTAAAACACTCAACCAAAGGGCTTCTGCTGGAATGAATCGTTTCTATTGGAGAATGGATACCGATGGCGCCAAATTGGCTAAGCCAGTGGGAAGCCGAAAGTTTGCTCGTGGGCCTGATGCTTTGCCGGGAGACTATACGGTACGATTGACTTATAAGGATTCAGAATCCGAAAACACGGTGACTGTTCATGCCGACCCTAGAATTGAAGTTGATCCAGAAGCAATGAAGGTCAAGAAGGCCTTTATGGAAAAACATGGAGCGTTGCAGGCAAGGGTCGACAAAATGAACAATGATCTTCTCGAAGCAAAAGAGCAGGTGGAGTTTGTAAATGAGCGAGTTAAAAACGAAGATGCATCGATCAAGTCCGAAATTACAACACGGGGAAAGGCTTTGGTAAAAGCAATAGATGGGGTTTACTACCAAATCAACAGTAAGCCTGTAAAGCAAGGAATCTATCGAGATGCTACGGTATTGTCAGCTCAACTCGGTGCATTATCAGGTACAATGCAATCAGTGCAATTGCCATTAACAAAGAATCAAGAAACGGCTATGTCTCTTTTAGAACCAGCTGTGACTGCTATGGAAGAAAAAGTAAAACAGGTGCTTTTTAAAGAATTCGGTGAGTATAAAGCTTATATCAAAGGTCTGGGTTTAAGCCTGATTCCTGAGAAGTAAAAAGAAGGTGAAGGAGCTATTGCTCTTTCACCTTCTTTTTTAGGGCTTCATTTTCTTTTTTCAGATTTTCGACCTCTTTGATGAGTTGCTCTTGCTTTTTATTTACATCGATGAGATAAAGGGTTAATTCCTCAACCTTCTGTAAGAGAGTCGCATCCATTTTACCTAGATCAAGACCTTCTTTTTCTATTGCTGCCGCAGAAGGAACCTCAGGCAAGTGATGGTTGTCGGCAATAAACTTTTCAAGGGCGTTTAAGCTCCGAAGCTCATAACCAGAAGCAAAGACAAAGTCTGGCCAGTTGCCTGGGTTTATGCTCACCTTAACTTTTTTGGAGTATAGTTCGCCATCGATCAAGGCATTGCCATTGACCTCCAGTTTTTCAGAAGGATTGATGACACCTATGCCTACATTCCCAAATATTTGCGTGGTACCAAAGCCTTCAGCGATATCGAGTCTGCTCGTACCATCATGTCCTTCCATGGCACGTCTTCCATCGAAGTAAATTCTTGAATTTCCATCCATAATATTAATGCCCTTTGCTCCCGTTGGACCACCTTGAACTGTCAATGTGTGGCTTGGGTTGGTAGTACCGATGCCAATATTACTTAAGAAGTAAGAGTCCTCAGTGCCGATTGATACTTGTTCAGAGTTTAATCCACGGAACGCGGCAATTTGTCCTGAAGAATTCCCACGATTGAAAGTGGAAGTTCCATTATCAACGTAAAGCTTTGTAGAGGGAGACGTGGTGCCGATGCCTGTATTCCCATTGTTTAATATTGTAAACCTTTGACTATTGTCCAGTGATGATGTTGCGGCTATGGTAAAGGCATTCGAATTTGAGTTATCCATACCCATTGACCAATCGGCTGCTCCATTGAAATATAGGAGTTGATCATATGCAGAGTTGTTTCCAATCCTTAGACGGGTATTGGCTCCTGATTTCGAGATATGGAGTAGGTCATTGGGTGAAGTAGTGCCTATTCCAATATTGCCATTATCTCGTATTGTAAGATGTTTAGTTGAGCCATTACCACCTGATAAATGCAGTCTGGAGGCTGATTGACCCGTATGAATCCATCCATCATATGTACCAACGTTAAACCCTCCTCCAGAAGAGCCCATTGAACGAATATATAAACCACTTGTACCATTAAAGACAGGCATCATTATTTGAGTTTCGGTTCCATTGGTATTTGTCGTGTTATTCCAAAATCTTGCCTGTAACAGACCTCCTGCAGCACTTTTTTGAACATCAAGTAATTTGCTTGGTGTTGTAGTGCCAATTCCCACATTACCTGAGGTTGGAAATGTGTTGGTCTGGGCCATGATTGCTGTGCAAATAAACAGTAGCAATAAGCTGTAGGCGATCTTTCTCATATTATGTGGTTTTTGGTCTAAAAATTTTATAGATAATGAAAGATAAAAAAATCATCTATAATTCATATTTGAAAATAGCAATAATTGACCTTCTATATTCGATAAAGCAGGATAAGTGAGTTACTGTAATTGCCTAGTCGTAAACATACCGCCAAGAACCATCTACCTGACGTTTCCAAATGGAGTGGAAGGTACCGGTGTTTTCGAACGCTTCGCCATTCTCTCGAATGCCTTTGAAAAAGGTGGGACCCCAGGTATAGGCCATTGATAAGTCATCTGAGACATCAACAAATGATGGCTTCCACGTGAGCTTCAGAATCTTGGTGGTAGAGTTTGCGTAGAAAGCCCTGATAGAATCTTTTCCAGTAATCAATCTGCCACCACGGCTAATACTTCCGTTTTCGGCTGCAAAATATGCGAATGCCTCAGCTCTGCCTTCCTTGGCCAACATATCATTAAAGGCTTGCTCCATTTCATAGATCTCTTGTATAACCTCTGCCCTGGTTAGTTCGCCTGAGTTGTTTGAAGCGCAACCAATAATACTTAAGAGAAAGATTGATGCTAAAAAATTCTTCATGATTCAAAAGTTTACCAATAAGGTAGGGCATTGGAATCAGAACTCTAAATGGATTTCTATAAGCCCAAATGCTTGTAGATTAGTGGTTTAAAACATCACCTTTTTGGAAATCTCCTTCTCCAATAGTGTCGCCTTCGTTGGTGTCGGAATCTATATAGATTCTCCAGATATCTGAGGCCTTTTTCAGTGTTACGTTAAATTTGCCATAGTAGGACTTTGATCCAGTGGCATTGTATCGAGTAAGTTTATAGATGCCGATTTCATAGGCCCAACCTCCTTTTTGGATGCGTTTTAAAAAGCTAAACTCAATCCTTTGCTTTACTTTTTGAGCATTCCAACGGTTAAAATTATCGAGGTTTCTGTCTTTGTATTCCTGACCGATATACATGTTGCCTCCATCGGCAGAAACTCTGATTACATCATCGGTATGTATTTGATTGAATAAGGTGGCGTCCAAGTCTTGATAGGCTTGCATAAAGTTCAGCCAAACATCCTTGTCGATTTTTTCCTGCTCGTTGACTTGAGCAAAAGCGTTCTGCGCTATAAGCAGTATAACTGCTATGCAATAATTTTTCATTCTAATGACCTTTCGACAAGAACGGTAGATTTTTAGTTTTCTTATGCTTGACAAGCTCCTACCTGGTCTGTAGTAACACTCCGTTCGATTGGTTTTGCAGTAACTCTGGGTTTCTGAAGAGCTCTATAGCCTGTCTATAGATCTCGTTAGTTTCATTGTAAATCTTGTAGAAGGCATCATCGTCAAAGATGTCACGGGCAATTCGGGCTTTAACCAAATAGCTCAATAAGTTTCGAGACTTATCGAATTGCTTTTTGTTATATCGAACCCTGTTCTTATTACCGAGCAGTACTAATTCCTTCAGCATGTTTGAAGTCACCTTGAAGTTAGCTTGATAATCTTCAAAACTCATGTCTTTGAGTTCAGGGTGATTGTCTCGGTAGTCTAGTGTGTATTCGCGGATGGTATTGCTCGCTGAAAGCCTATTGATGTAAGAGCTATTGTCAGTCGTGTCAAGCGCTACAAAGTAGTCTGGCATTATACCGCCACCACCATAAACCGTGCGGCCATTAGATGTCTTATAGGCCAAGTTTTCATCAAACTGAACGCTGTCCTTTACGAATAATTCGCCAGACATATATCTGTTATAATAGTCTGAATTATAATCTTTTTCACCATCGTCATAGGGTTTTTGGATGGAACGACCACTTGGTGTATAGTACCTGGCGATCGTCATGCGGAGTTCTGATCCGTCCTGTAAGTCGAAAGGCAATTGAACCAGCCCTTTACCAAAAGACCTTCTACCCACGACCAGTGCTCTGTCATTGTCTTGTAATGCACCGGCAACGATCTCTGATGCTGAAGCACTACCTTCGTTGACTAAAACCACAAGAGCTCCGTCTTTGAAAATGCCATCATTCGTAGCTCTGGCCTTGCTATCATATTTGGTGCTTTGGCCCTTTTGGCTTACAATGACTTCACCTGCGCTAAGAAATTCATTACTCATACCAATTGCTGCACTCATATAACCACCAGTGTTATTCTGAAGGTCTAGAATCAACTTGTTCATTCCCTGAGCTTTCAGTTCAGCTAAGGCCTCTTTGAATTCGTCATAAGTAGTTTCTGCAAAGCGATTGACTTTGATATAGCCCATCTCTTCGTCAATCATATAACTGGCGTCCAATGAGTATTGAGGAATGGCTCCTCTTTTTAATTCAAAGGCTAGTAGTTCCGATTCATTTTTTCTGACCACTCCAACTTCCACTTTCGACCCTCGTGGGCCTCTGAGCATGTCAAACACTTTCCTGTTATTCATACCGATACCTGCGATGTTTTCGCCATCAACAGATACAATTTTGTCTCCCGCTATAATTCCGGCTTCCTCTGAGGGTCCTCCCGGTAAAGGGGATACCACATAAAGTGTGTCTCTCAAGAGGTTGAATTCTACCCCTATACCGTCATAAGTTGCTCTCAACTGAGAAGCGGCAAGCTCTCTCTCTTTTGGAGGAATGTAGATGGTATGTGGATCGAGCTTGTCGAGCATGTTTTCGATGGACTCTTCAATCAAAGATTCTGTATCTACAGAGTCGACATAATCATTTTCGATATACTCTAAAAGCTCTCTGAATTTCTGAATGGAAGCCAGATACTTCTTGTCCGTTTTGGGTTCTGCATATTCAGAACCTATCAGTATACCAACGATGACCGCGATGGTAAGAAGTATAGGCAGCTTGATGTGGTAGGATGAATTTTTGTAATCGCTCACTTTTGACCTGTTATTAATTCACTAAAATATGAATTTGACCCGAAAACATGGATAAATGTCATAGTATGATTGTAACGAATCGTCTTAGTTTGTGTTCAGTTTTTTAGGCGTTTGGCATAGAAAACTATGACCTAAAATCGTTAAATTCGTTAATCACGTAGACAAAATGGATAAAATACTCAAACGTACGATCACCGACCTTGTATCTGAGAATCATATCAGAGCTTCAGTACTCTATTATTTCGGAGTGAAGTTCTATGATTACAAGCTTGAGACTTTGGAGGAGGTTTGTGCTGAGTTGGGTATTGATCCGGATGCTTTGATCAGCAGCCTTGAGCTGGTGATGGACGAAAAAGCGTCTACACAAAAGCAACTCAAAGCTTACCCAGCAGAGTTAGTCGTTGAATACCTCAAACACGCACATTACCTTTTTATCAAGAAGAGGTTGCCTTACATCGGGCAGCTTATTGACGGCATAGAAGAGGTTAATTTTAGGTACAAATCTTTGTCTGCCGATCTGAAGTCCATCTTTCCAATGTTTGTGGAAGACTTTATACATCACATTCATGAGGAGGAGGATACCATGTTTGCGTATGTAGGTAGACTTAACCGATTCTTGAATGACGAGAAGCCCTCTTCAGAGACCTATTATTTAATGGAAGCATTTTCCGTTCAAGAATTCGCCATGGAACATGAGGTCCATGAAAGTGAAATGGAGGGTTTCAGAAAGTTCACGAACAACTATCAGTACTGCGATGAAGCAGATCTCCATATCAAAGTGCTCTTTACAGAGCTAAAGCGGTTCGAGCGTGACTTACTCATACATGCGAAAATTGAGAATGAGATCCTTTTTCCGAAGGCCATGCAGTTGGAACGCCTGGCGAAACTTAAGTTCTACGATTTATCCAAATTGAATTGATGGGTAGAATCATTGCCATAGACTATGGCACCAAAAGAGTCGGTTTGGCTGTTACAGATCCTCTGCAAATCATTGCCTCCGCTTTGGATACTATTCATTCTAAAGATGTAATTGCCTACCTGAAAACATACGATGAAAATGAGGGTATTGAATCCTTCGTTCTGGGTATGCCCAAGAAGCTGGATGGTACTCCCACAAATGCTACTCCTTTAGTCCAACAATTTCAGCGGCTGTTGAAAAAGAATTTTCCTGAAAAACCCGTTTATTTGCATGACGAAAGATACACTTCGAAAATGGCATTGGATGCTATGATCGCTGGCGGTGTAAAAAAGAAGGACAGGAGAGAAAAAGGTAATATTGATAAGGTGAGCGCCACCATAATTCTTCAATCGTACCTTGAAAGCAAATAGCATATGATTTATCCAATTGTTGCCTACGGGGACAACGTATTAAGGCAGGAAGCAGAAGATTATCCACAAGATTCACAAGACTTGACCACTTTGGTTGAGAGCATGTACGAAACCATGTACAATGCCAATGGTGTTGGTCTGGCCGCACCTCAAATTGGTATGTCACATAGAATCTTCATCATCGACTCTACCCAAATGGGAGAGGAGGAAGAGGCAGCCAAAGGCGTAAAGCGTGCTTTTATCAATCCTGAAATTCTGGATGAATATGGCAATGAGTGGTCTTTCGAAGAAGGTTGCTTAAGTATCCCTGATGTACATGCCGAAATCCTGCGTCCTGAAAAGCTGACCATTCACTACTATGATGAATTATGGAATGAACATGAGGAAGAGTTTGACGGTTTAACAGCTCGAGTAATTCAGCATGAGTATGATCACCTGGAAGGAGTGTTGTTTACAGACTATGTAAAGGGCCTGAAGAAGCAGATGCTCCGTTCAAAGCTGGTCGGCATCTCAAAAGGGAACGTTAGCGTTAAATATCGAATGAAATTCCCCATCAAGAAGTAGTTCATTATGAGGATGGCAAAAGTTTGCTTTGCATTACTATTGTTGGCTATGACAGCCTGTCATTCTGATGTTAAAATTAAAACGGATTCTGATGCCAAGGCTTCAGAAGACATTATTGATTCTCCCTTTATCCATACGGTTTACTTCTGGTTTAAGGAGGGTGTAACCGAAAGTCAGATTCAAGATTTCGCCAAAGCGAGTATGAATTTGGAAGAAATTGATGGTGTCCAGAAAGTTTATGATGGAACTCCGGCAGCCACAGACAGACCCAATCTAGAAAAGAGCTATGACTACGCACTTGTGGTTTTGATGAAAGATCTGGCCACGCATGATGCCTATCAGCAAGATAGTATTCACCTAAATTTACTGGCTGCCTACTCGGGTATGTTCGAGCGTGTTCTGGTCACAGACATCGACTAAATTCCTCACTTTTCCTTTCTTTCATGTAACCAATTCCTCTAGTTACAGTATTAGTGTTATATTAGTTTTACAAATAAGAGTGAAATATGAAAGGAACCCACCTTGGAGAATTTGAAGAATTGGTGTTGATGACCTGCGCACTTTTGATTAATACAGCTTATAGTGTCACAATTGGAGCAGAGATTGAATCACAGACGGGTAGGAGTGTGACGCTTTCTACAGTGCATACCGCTTTATATAGATTGGAAAAAAAGGGTTTTGTTGAGTCATATATGGGAGGAAGCACTACTGAACGAGGTGGCAGAAAGAAAAGGCTTTATCGAATAACAGCCTCAGGTTTCGATACGCTAAATCAGGCCAAGGACTTGCGCCAGCGTATGTGGTCTATGATGCCAGAATATAAATTTTAAGAAAATATTAGTTTGACAAATAAGAAGAATATAGGTCACACTACTCCTCCAAAGTGGATTGATAAGTTACTGCAATGGTTTTGCTCGGCTTATTATATCGATGAGGTTCAAGGCGACTTGCATGAGTGGTTTGACAGAAGAGTAGAGCAAAAAGGTCAGCGCTATGCTCGCATGATTTACTTCTTTGATGTTATCACTTACTTCAGACTTTTTAGGTTAAAACGAATCAACGAAATGGAACGAAACAACAACATGTTACTGCTCAACTATCTCAAGGTAGCGGTTCGACAGTTCAAAAAGAACTTTTGGTATTCTTCGCTTAATGCTTTCGGACTGACAATAGGTATTCTCAGTTCCTTACTAATCTCCTTGTATATTCTTGATGAGTTGAGTTATGATCGCTTTCATACCGATCATGAGAATATTTATCGATTGATTAGTCATAACCCTAAGTCTGGCGACAAGAGCCAGGCAACACCTTCTCCTTGGAAGGTTAATATGGGATCTGACTTTCCAGAAATCAAGGCACATACCCGTTTAGGGCAAGATGTAGTATTGGTTAAGCAAGAAGATCAGAACTTCTTGGAAAACGACTTCTATTGGGCGGATGAAAACTTTATGAGTTTTTTCAGTTTTGAGGTTCTGCAAGGAGATCGAGCAACTATGCTCACGGAGCCTAATAGTATTGTGCTCACCGCCTCAAAAGCAATACGCTATTTCGACCGTCTTGATGTAGTTGGTGAACAACTTCCCATAAAAGTGTATGACGGCAATAAAGACTTTCTGATGAAAGTAACCGGGGTCATAGCGGATATTCCAGCCAACTCTCATTTGCAGTTCGATTTTTTGGGTTCCATGCCAACCACCCGAGAAATGTACGGGAAGTTTGATAATTGGTGGGGACTCAACTGGTTGAGTAGCTATGCGAAGTTAGAATCAGCATCTGACTTAGAGGCTGTCAAGGCCAAAGTGCCGGGTTTCTTTGATAAGTATCAAAGAGAAGGTGCTTCAGAGACGAATGGGATCATCTTTCAGCCTCTGGCCGATGTTAGGTTAAACTCAAGTGACATCCATGGTAAGGCTGAAAAGGGAAACAAAGACTATATCTACCTCTTTGGTTTCGTTGCGATAATGATCCTTTTAGCCGCTTCTATTAACTACATCAATCTTACTACAGCAAAATCATCTTTGAGGGGTAAGGAAGTGGGAATGCGGAAAGTCTTTGGAGGAACACGAAGACAAGTAGCTCGACAGTTTTTCATTGAATGCGGGTTTCAGGTGGCGATTGCCTTGATACTAGCAATGGGTTTGGCCATGCTGGTTTTGCCCTTGTTTAATGAAGTTGTAGGCAAGGAGATGCTACCCAGAGATTTGTTTCAGGTACCTGTCTTGGCAGTTCTTGGCCTCATGTTTATCACCATTTTCTTATTATCCGGAATTTACCCAGCCTTGGTAATGAACAGGTTCAGACCGGTCGATGTGATTAGAGGTAATATGCTGGGCGCATTAGGTACAAGGTCATGGGTAAGAAAGATCCAGGTACTTGTCCAGTTCTGTATTGCCGCATTCCTCATTTCCAGTACGCTCATTGTGCTCAACCAAATGTACCACATTGATCAATTTGATAAGGGATTCAATGCCAGTCAGCTGATATCCATTCCGGTGGATGATAGAGGTATGCAGGAAAAGTTGACCCTAATCAAAGAAAGAATGCGACAGATAGATGGTGTTAATCATATTTCTGCATCGGGCGAAAGTCTACCGAGCCAAATGAATCATACACTAAGTTTTTCCTGGGATGGAAAAACCACAGAGGAGAATGATTTGATTCATTTGGTGGCGATTGATTATGATTATTTAGAAACCATTGAAGCTAACTTACTTTTTGGTCGAAATCTGTCGAAAGAGATCATTTCTGACTCTACAGTTGTCTGTCTGATCAACGAGTCTGCCTTCAAAAAAACTGGCTGGGAATCACTCGATGGGCAGAAGTTAGTTTTAGATAATGACACTCGAGTCGTGGCAGGCGTAATAGAGAACTTCCATTATAATTCACTTCACAGTACTGTTGCCCCAACAGCCTATGTTTTAATTCCACCAGGTTCCAGAGCCAGCCCTGATAATTTGATCATAAGACTCAATACTGAATTGGTGACCTCTGCACTGGATCAGATTGATCAAATCTGGAGAGAGTACAGTGATCAACCATTAGATTTTAGGTTCGTAGATCAGTCTTTCGCAAACCTCTATGGAGACGAGCGTCAGTTTGTCAAAGTAGTGCTAGGTTTTTCGGTGATCGGCATCTTTCTGACGGTGTTGGGCTTAGTCGGTTTGGTCTCCTTTATGGCTGAGCGACATTCAAGGGAGATTAGTATTAGAAAAGTGTTGGGAGCTACTATTGGAGAAGTGCTCGGAAGGTTTAGTAGTCAGTTTGTTGTGATTTTCTTGGTGGCGATGGCTGTGGCCTTGCCATTAAGTTATTTAGCCATGCAAGAATGGCTTCAAGGTTTTGCCTTTCCTGTCGATATCTCGTGGACAGTTTTTCTGTCGGCAGCCTCCATATCTATTTTCATCACCTTGCTTAGTGTTGGGAGCCAAAGTTTGAAAGTGGCTTCGTCTAACCCAATAAAATATTTGTCAGATCACTGACATATCATCTGAAAGCCAATTACGTTTTGCACTTCGGCAACCATAAAAATCTATGATGATGGTACCCAAAATCAAAGACTCGATGAAAACCATATGTCTTAAATTCTTTTTTCTGATTGGCTTTTTTCTACCGACTAACTCTGTTGGGCAGACTAACCAAAGCGATTTAAATACGAAACTCGCTGAACTCGATGACTTCCTTTCAATGGCTCAAGGGGAGGTGGGGTTTCCAGGAATAGCTTTTGCCGTAATGCAAGGAGAAGAAGTGATTTTACAGAAGAATTTAGGTTATGCCAATCTTGAACATAAAGTTGCTGTCTCTCACAATACCGTATTTCCGCTTTATTCCTTGACTAAGCCTTTTATTGCGGTGGGCGTGTTTTCACTTATCGAAAATGGCAAACTAACCTTAGATGACTTTGCCTCTAATTATGTAGACGGCCTACCGGATAGCTGGAAAAATGTTCAAATCAAACACCTTTTGTCCCATTCTTCAGGCCTGCCCGATATGGCGGGCTCTAACCCATATGAAATTAGAGATTTTACTAAAGAACAAGCTAAAGACAGGGTTTTCGAGATGCCTTTGATATTTCAAAAGGGAGAAAAGTATGCCTATAACCAAACAAATTTTTGGCTACTAAAGGAGATCATTGAAAAAGTCAGTGGTGAGGAGCTTTCGGATTTCATAATTCATAATCAATTTCCCAATGCTAATGACGAAGGAGTCTTTTTCTCAGCAGATGCTAGAGAGGTAATTCCGGGCAGAGCGACAGCATATTTTCCATGGGTAAAAGGAAAATTGATGATAGATACGCCTTACGCAAACGGAGATTATTTTTTAGCCTGCAATGGCTTTCATATCACATTGGAAAATTTCATTCAGTGGGATCAAAGGCTAAGGACCAATCACTTGATTTCTGAAGCCTCCAGAAATGCAATGTGGAAATTGTTTGATTACACTAATTCAGAAAAGTCATTTGCCTATGGCTGGGAAGTGACAAACCTCAATAATGAAATCGGATATGGCTTTTCAGGAGCAATGGCAACATTTTATAGAACTTACCCAAAGAAGAACATTTCTATCATTTTTTTATCGAATGGCTTTGCCTCGATGTATAATCAAGATGCCTTGGCCAATGGAATAAGTAGTATCATGTTGGGGCAATAAGGTATCTTAGTAGACTCAGTGTCCTTGTCCGAGGACAGAAGAATTACCCCGAAATAGTCGATTAGTACGACATATCTTTGCCGAGAAGTCATATTCCCTATTTTTGTGCCTTTATTCATTAGAATCGAGCAGTTGATATGCAGCAAGTAGATGATTTCCTGAGACTCATTGATAGTTATATTGGGAGTGCCGGATGGTTTCCTTTCGCGCTTTTAGGTGTGGGTTTATTCTTCACCATCTATTTAAAATTTCCTCAAATAAGATTTTTTGGCTTCGCCATAAAAGTTGTTAAAGGCAAGTTTGACCGTAAGGATGATGAAGGAGATACATCTCACTTTCAGGCACTTACTACCGCCCTATCAGGTACTGTAGGTACAGGTAACATTGCGGGTGTCGCTTTGGCCTTACATTTAGGTGGTCCTGCTGCCTTGTTTTGGATGCTGGTGACTGCGGGTATTGGTATGTGTACCAAGTTTGTGGAGGTAACACTTTCGCATAAGTACAGAGAGAAGACCGCTGACGGTAGTATGGCGGGTGGACCAATGTATTATATGAAGAATGCGAGTTTTGACTTTAGAGGTAATAAAGTCAATATGAAATGGCTAGCCGTGATCTTTGCTTTTGCTACCGTATTATCCGCTTTTGGTACGGGTAGTCTTCCTCAGATCAATAGTATTTCCACTTCCATTCAAGCCACCTTTGGCATTGAGTTATGGATTACGGGAGCCGTATTAGCTGTCTTGCTGGGTATCGTAATCATTGGAGGTATCAAGCGGATTGCTGCTATTACTGAGAAGTTAGTGCCAGCCATGGCCTTGATTTACTTCATTGGATGTTTTGCTGTTATTCTTGCTAATCTGGACAATCTCTTGCCATCATTAGCGGCTATTGTGGGTGACATTTTCACAGGTTCTGCAGCCGCAGGAGGGTTCCTTGGTGGTACCATCTGGTACGCTTTTGACCGTGGGGTGAATAGAGGTTTATTCTCAAATGAAGCGGGGCAGGGTAGTGCACCTATTGCTCACGCATCAGCTAAGGCGCATGAGCCAGTATCAGAGGGTATGGTGGCAATTCTTGAGCCGTTTATTGACACGATTATTATTTGTACCATTACAGGTTTGACACTGTTGTCCTCAGGTGTTTGGAATGAAAAGCACCAGAATATTTTCCAGGCAGCCGACATGGAGATTCTAGCTGGAACAAACTATACTGATGAAACGGAAGAAGGTGTAAAGCAATTGGCCGAGCACATTGGAGGTGTCAGTCCGCTGGCATTATTTGATGGTCCGTTGGATGTGGAAAACGGTAAGATCACTTCTGATGCTACGATTATTCATGCCAGATCATTGGCCGAGAATGTAACAGTGAAGAATGATATTGATGAACCTTTCACAGGTATAATATTGGTTCGAGAAGGTAGGCCTGTAGATTCTTACGAAACCTTTGAAGGCGAATCGCTGGTGCATAGTGCGCCATTAACAACCATAGCTTTCACCAAAGGATTCTTTGGAGACTACGGTCAGTATATCGTATCAATCGGCTTATTGCTGTTTGCCTTTAGTACTGCGATTTCATGGTCATACTATGGCGATCGTGCAATGACCTTCCTTTGGGGTTCTGGCTCAGTCAAGTATTTCCGAATGGTTTATGTAGTAGCCTTCTTCTTGGCCTCTTTTCAAGACACAACCATCATATGGACCCTTTCTGGGATTACTATTGCGCTAATGACGCTACCAAACCTTGTTGGGATCTTTTGGTTGCGCAAAGAGATGAAATCGACTATAGCAGATTATTGGAAAGGTTTTAAAAAGGAATTTCCTGATGTGAAAACACCAGAATAAAAAATGCCCCGAACCCCGAAGTTTCAAGGCATTTTTTATGAATCAGTTTCCGTTCGGTTTGTACCTAAAAACTCGGGTAGTGGCAAAGCTGTCATACACCGGAAAGTACTTGTTGAGAATGCCTTTGTACTTCTCGTAATGCTTACCAAGCGTTCTTTCTCCTTGCAGTACATCTGAGTACTGAAACATAAGGGTAATCTTGGTCTTATTCTCATTGAGAATGCCATCTTTCACGAGTTCGCGTTGTACTTCTTCCATCATCTTTTTTGACTTTGCAAGTGCATTATTGACACCTCTTATAAACTTGACGGGCTTGCCGTCTTTCATGATTACCACCTGAGCCAATTGGGCAGAATCTTTACCTGCCAAGTAGCGCTTAATTTCATCCCATGATTCTGCTTTCAAGGTATCCTGCTTTGTGTCTTGAGGTATTATTTCAACGGACTCTGGAGCCACGGAAGCTTTGCCTACAAAAGCACTGCTTATAATAGTGGCTGTAAGTAAGAGAGTAATGATGCCGACCTTTGGGCTAATGTTGGTTTTCTTTGGATAAATCATACGTTCTATTCTGTTTTTAAATTCTGAGTTATTGCCTTTGGCTGCCAATGCAACCTGATTTGAAATTGAAATTTCTTGAAGCCTCATTAGCGCTCGGCTATAGGCCAATTCGTCATATACTTTAATCACTTCATCGTCACAAGCGTATTCCATTTCTCTTCTCAAGTCCCTTATGATCATTATGAGAAATGGGTTGAAGAAGAACAGCGTCTCAAGACCGACTAAAATGGCATTAATCAGATAGTCGTGATGCTTGATGTGCATGAGTTCATGCCTGATGATGGTGTCGAGCTCATCAGAAGAAAAACCGGAAATAAGACCTGTCGGAAAGTATATAATAGGTTTCAGCGTGCCGATCGTCATAGGGGAATTGATCAACGAGCTCACCATGAGTTTTACTGAACGAGAAACATTTAATGTATTGCGCATTTCGCTGACTTTGCCAAGAGTGGTATCATCGTTAACTTCGACTGCTGATGCTTTGCATTGATGAAGTCTATTACGGTTAGTCATAAACCGCACAATACCAATGCCTATTCCAGTTAACCAAATGATGTTGATTAAGAGGCTATTATCACTCACCCAGAGTTTGACTTGTTCAGTCAAAGTAGTCGGAGAATGAAAGTAGACCGGTTGTGATTCTACCAGGCCAAAACCCTGCTGGGCTATGGGTAATGGAGATTTCGAAAAGAGGGTAGCAATGGTGAGTAATAGAAAGATAGAGATCCCCCATATCTTCAACACCCTCCTGTGCTTTGATTTTTTCAGTAAGAAGGAAAGGAGGTTGACGAGAACCCAAAGGCCAAGGGCTATCCACAAGGAGTGGATCAATGTCCAAGTCATTATGATTTCTAAGCCTCTCATTTCTTCTTTCTTTTGTTTTCAAGCTGGTCTAGCATAGCACGGATTTCGTCAAGTTCCTCCTGACTAGGTTGTTGGTTGCCTAAGGCTTGTAGGATCAGATTTTGAGAAGAACCGCTAAAAACTTTGTTGACAAAGCCACCCAACATTTCTTTTTGTACATCTGTCTGCTCGACCACTGCCGAATATATATGCGTCTGTCCTTTGGGTTCACGGCTTAGAAATCCTTTATCAAACATGTTCTGAATGATCTTCAGTGTGGTGGTATAGCCAGTACTCTTCGTTTTGGTCAAGTGATTGTGCACTTCTCTTGCCGTTGCACTACCAAACTCCCATAAGACGGTCAATACTTCGAGCTCACTGTTGGTAGGTTGAACCTCCATAAATTATACTTTTTAGTTACTCTACGATTTGTGTCGTAGCAAATGAAGGAAGTTTATAAATTGGAAACAAGAAAAACCTACGATTTCTATCGTAGGTAAGAAGAAAGTACTCCAAACTAGCTATTTAGGAGGTTTTGTCAATTCAAGTTAAAGACCTAGGATCTTCTTTGAAGCAGCAATTCCAGCTTTGAGAAAGTCCATGACTATCTTGGATTGCTGTGCGGCCGACTTTGACTTTACTATTTCAGATGCTTTTAGTACTGCCCCATTGAATGGCTTTTCAATCCATTCTCCATGTGGAAGCGCTTCTAAATTCTTATAGTGATTATCTCCAGCTTGGGACCAGGTGGTAATATAATAATAGGGTTCTTCACTGGCAGAATCAGGAATTCCCAGGCCAATACTGAATGATTTGGTAGCATTGCCTGCATCATCAAAAGTCATGGGTATGTAAACGCCATGGTCGAAGTGATGCGGCCAGGTTCTGGTGGTAGAGGCTGTTTCATGAGCCTTGGCAAAGTACTCAAGTGCCAAGTTACTGTTCGCCCTATGCTTGGCCATTTCTTCGAATAGGGCCGGTGTATGCAATTTATATGGAGTTCCCTTGTCTGTTTCATGCTCAGGGATATCATAGTGGATGTCCATTTTCATTAGAGAGGCATCTTTACCGAATTCGGTGAGCTGGCTTTTGACCCATGACAGCGCCTCATCATTGGTTTTGCCATGTAGCGGAAACTCAGAAGTTGGTTTCATGTCAGCATTGTACACAATCAAAGTGAGGTCTCTTGATCGCATCGCAAAGCGAAAATTGCCCTTGCGTTCTCGTATCCAATTCCCTGCAAGCACCTCTTCCTGGGGTAGCCATCTCAGGTGGGTATGACTATCGTCAGGCAGATTTTTGACATAATGTTTACCGGCCATTGCGATAAACTGTACACCTCTGTGAATTTGCGCAATAGCCGGAGCCAAAGTTTTGGGGTCTTCACTACCGAGTAGTGACCAATTGGATTTGATTGAAGCAAGGCTCATATTATCTGCTAATCTCCTTCAAGTCTTTTGCGTACTCTTTTTGGCAAGTTGGGCAAACATAGCCTTGCGCATGTTTCTTAAGCTGGATGCCACTTACATGGTTTACCACAAAGTCTTGAATAAAGGCGTGCCTTGTTGTACTGTTATTGACGTCTATCTGTTTATCCTCCATCAAGTCAATGGCTTTTCCGCCATACTCTTGAAGCCCCCAACAGTTTGGGCAAACACCTTCGGGTGTGGGGATCGGATTCTTTTTCCAGTGGAATAGTCCCATTAGTCCTCGATTTTAACACCTTTCCAAAAGGCAACATAGTTCTTAATCCCCTTTGCTAATTCTGAGGTCTCAGGGTAATACCAGGCTGCATCCGGATTCTCTGACCCATTCACCTCTATGGTATAGTAGCTGGCTATTCCCTTCCAGGGGCAATTAGAATGGGTGGAGCTTTCCTTATAGTACTCCTTTTTGATGGATTCATGTGGGAAATAGTGATTTCCTTCAACCACAACAGTTTCATTGCTCTCGGCAATTACTTCATCGTTCCAAATCGCTTTCATAATTGATATTTTTCCTCCAACACAATATACAGGATATTAAGTTGCCATTTGGTGCATTCTTGGTTCAAGAATGTCGTCTGGCTGATAGTGTGATTTGGCAAGGGTATGAAATAAAGAAGCCAAGTGCTGCAATAGCACCCGGCCTCACGGTCTGATCAAAACAGCATTACTACTTTCTTATATCCGTTGAAGTATCCACAACAGCATTTGAAGGTTTCTTCATTCTGGATTCATCAAAACTCAAATTGAACTTGAAATCATAAGCCACATGGTCACCGAACTGTTGCTTTTGTTCTATGTCACTTGTGGTCATTAATGCAGGAAATTTTAGGCCATCAATTTCAGCGATATAATTATTGACCCTCAAGGCTGGTCCATAAGCCTTTTGATCCTTCGGTACGTTGAGTGTATCAAGCAGAGCGCCATAGCCTAAAGTGTATTCGTAACCCACCAGTAAAAACGTGGTGGCGTCAATGTAAAGGATGTAAGTGTCATTTTTGGATTTGCCTAATATAGGTGCCTGCTTATAGCCCATCTCTATCTTATAGACTTCATTTTCAAATGCTTTGTGATTGATTTTTTCAGGCTTGCCGAGCTTTACATTGGCATCTTGTGTGAGCCATGGTAAGTTCAAATAGTAAAACCAAACATAGTGCTGATGATTAGGCGGGTTGCCATTGCGCCAATTGACAGTCCAAACTTCTTCGCCATCATAAGTCAATTTAGAGCCAATTAGTGGCCAATCTTGATATGACCTTCTTGTCGTCATGTCAAAAGACTGTTCAGTGATCCAAAACCTCAAAGCCCCAAGGGACTCACTGTGCATTACAGTTTTAAAAGACATGGTTTTGAGACTTTTCCACTTGTCATAACCCCCATGGGCGACAAGCATTTTCTCAATCACCTCTTTAGACTTCTTGTTGGCATAGGTTGGGCCATCAGTCATGGCTGACAACTGTTGCAAAGAGAGTCCACAGAGTATCACGAAAACCGAAATCTTGTATAGCCGTTTCATTTCTTTGAAGCACTAACGGGGCGCAATCAAAGAGGTATTTCAAGATGTTGTGAACAACAAAAGATGTCGTTATCGACAATGAGGGTTTAGAAACTTGATCTATTAAATCAAGTTTACATCGGCCATGACTTCGAGTAGTGCCGGTCCGTCATGAGCCAATATCTTTTCCATTTGACGCTCCAAATCACTCTTATCTTCGACTCGAATACCCAGGGCGCCACAACTGTTAGCATACTGGGAGAAATTAGGGTTATGCAAGTCGGTAGCCCATACATCAAACTCTCCAGCCCGTTGTTCCTTGGAGATTTTACCGAGCTCTGAGTTGTTCAGTAGAATAAGCTTAATCGGCATTTTGTATTTAACAGCTGTAGTCAACTCGGCAAGGTATTGGCAAAAGCCACCATCACCTGCCACGGCTATCACTGGTCGTGTATCGCCCACAGCCGCCCAAGCGCCCATGGCAGCTGGAAAGGCAAAACCAATAGAGCCTAAGTAACCTGACATAAGAAAATCGTGTGATTTACTCTCGAAGTATCGACCGAATGAGTAGGCATTGTTTCCAACATCTACGCACATCACAGCATTTTCAGGAGCTAGCTTGTTCATCGCCTCGAATACGGCTATAGAACTGATACCTTCTCCACGGTCATCGATCAAGCGTTTAGCCTTCTCTGATTTCCATATTGCCCATCTTTTGGCGACCTCTGGCCTTTGGTCAGCTGTCTCGATTTTGCCAGAAAGTGCATCGCTAAAGATTTTTACCGTAGCCGATATTTCCCCCCAGATGGGTGCATCTATTTTGTGGAATTTACTCAGCGCCAGCGGATCGAAATCGACCTGAATAGTAGGTTTGTGATCAGTGATTCCTGTATGATTCGAGAAAGAAGCACCGAATACACAAAGCAAATCTGCTTCATTCATAAACCAAGAAGCGATTGGAGTTCCGCTTCTACCGAGCACTCCACAACCAAGTGGATGGCTATCGGAGATAAGTCCTTTGGCTTTAAAAGTAGTAAGGACAGGAGCGTTCATACTTTCAGCGAAAGCGGTGATGGCATCCATATGGAATCTTGCACCATGACCGACAATGATAACGGGTCTCTTCGCTTCTTTAAACATCGACAACGCTTTGTCAATACTCTCCTGCGCAGGAGTAATCTGTGGAGCAGGCATTCTGCCTTCCATAGTTTGCGCCACTGCATTTTCTGGAGCAGGGAGTTCTTGCACCTCATCTGGGAAGGTTAAATGTGACACATCCCTTCTTAGAATAGCGTGTTTAACCGCCAAAGACATCAATTCCGAATGCTTAGAGTTGTTTTGCACGCGATGATTGAATTCGGCAACTGTACTGAACGCTTTCACTAAATCAACTTCCTGAAAATTGCCTGTTCCTACAACCTGGGTGGCTACCTGGCCCGTTAAAGCTAAAATGGGAGCCCGATCTACTTTTGCATCCCATAGACCGGTAAATAAATTGGTGGCGCCAGGACCTGCAATAGAGAAGCAAGCGGCTGGTTTTCCAGTCAGTTTTCCGTAAGCCGAAGCAGCAAAAGCAGCAGCACCTTCATGGCGAATGCCGTAGAAGTTAAGATTGCCTTTTTCTTCCTGTCTTCTCATCGCATCAGCAAAACCCAGGTTGGAATGTCCCACCATACCAAATACTTTGTTAACTCCCCAATTGACCATGGTTTCTGCCATGACATCAGAAATGGTGTTTTCATGAGGAGCTTCTTCTTCAATACCCACATAGACCGCATCATCTTCTACTTTGGTCAAGAATGTCGCTACACCATCATCAAAACCTGGAGCAATTCCAGTACATGGGTGGTAATCCCATCCATGCCAAGGGCAACGCAAAAGACCGTTTTCAATACTGCCTTCACCCAGAGGCCCTCCTTGATGGGGGCATTTGTTATCTAGGGCCGAAAACTTGCCTTCAAAATGAGTGAGACAGATGCCTTGGTGTTCGGCTGTAACGGACATTACGCGCCCTTCGGGCAATTCCTCGGTGTTGTCGAGCACTTTGTGCCATTTCATTTTTGTAGCCATGCGTCTATGGGTTAATTCGGTTTAAAAATTGGTCTCGTTTGATCTTTACCTTTCTAGTAGAGAAAACAATGAGGAGCAGAGTGGCCAATACAAGGGTTGACACACCAATGATTAAGAGAATTGTTCTTAATCCACTATCATGCATCTCTGATTGTAAGGTAAAGATGGCTTCAATCAGGCCAGCAACGGAAAAAACAGCTATGCTGATGTAGAGCCCAACCTTTGCGAGATTCAATAGGAAGAGCTGAGATATCTTCTTTTTAATCAGTGATGTGTCACACAAATCATCCCTCAACAGTTGGTTGATCTCATCACTTGTAGCAGTACTTAAATGAGAGGTCGACATGATGATCATACCAATGCCAGGAAGAAGTGTTAGTGGTATGACCCAGTTATCCATTATTCTAGTCGTCTAATTTTTTGAGGGTCTATATAGAGAATGTTCCATTCGTGGTGTTTTAAGAACTCACCTTGAATTTTAACACCTTGTGCTACAAAGTCGAGGACTTCTTCATTAATGTCTTGTCCATCTTGTCCCTTGAGAATGAAGTATCTTGCCGTCTTCGCTTTGGTTTGTACAACATAAACCGGAGGGATACCTCCAGATATACATAAAGCAGCGCAAGATAAGTGCGGTTTATTTTGAGCCGGTTTCATCGAACCGAAGTAGCATTTAGGATCCACAATTTCTCCAGTCAACTCCACATAGTATGCCGGTGGTACTTCCTCGATCGGCATAAAAGCCATAACTTCTTTCCAGTCCAAAAGAGCATTTTCTTTTTCAGTGAGCTCCATAAGTGTAAATCCATCCTGGTAGATTAACGTTCCGCGAATGGTGACTTCAAAATCACTGATGCTTCCACCTGTCTTTTCCTGCATCTTTTCTACAGAACTTCGAGCCCCAAACTTCCCAAAGTCGATCAGCATGATGTTTTTGCCGATTTTTCCCTCTTCATCCGCAAGCACACGAATATGTGGAACAGGTTCCATTCTGATCACTCCTTTCACCTCAGTAAGTTCTCCGAATTCGTAGGTACCATTGGTAATGTGGTCATGGGAAGTGGAAAGGAAGTAAGAGACTCCTCCCATGATCACAAAGAGTAACACCACAAAAGCCAGTACGAATCTGACGATTCCTTTGGGTGCCTTGGGCATATATCCGATATAGAAGTCGTTCTTCATATTAGCTTTCTATGGTCACAGGTGCTATGGTCGTTCCTTCTGGCTTAGGCGCAGGATTTACAAATACGCGTTCACCTTCCAGCTTTAATTCGTAAGTCGATACTTTCTCTGTGAAAGGTGGAGGTGAAGTACCGTTATGTGGTTCATATTGATAACCATGCCACGGACATGTCACACAGCCATCGATTACCTTTCCTTCACCCAAAGGACCGTTTTGATGTTTACAGACATTGTTAATAGCGGATAGCTTTCCATCATATTTGAAAATGGCAATGTTCTCACCATTCAGGGTCAGTACTTTGGCGCAGTCATCTTGAATGTCTTCCAGATTGCAGGCGTAATAATAGCCGTCTGATTTTAGGTCCAGTCCTCTTCCAGATAGTACAGATGAGGCGAAATGCAGGGCGATAATGGTGACCATACCGAACATTAAACCCCCATATAAAAATGGAGAAGATTCTAATTGGACTACTCCGAGCATAACGTGCATAATGATCAGACCATAAGCCACATATACCATCATATGAAGTGCTTTCCACACTTTTGGACTTAGGTTTTTCAACCAAAAGTCATGACTGGTAGCTGCCATCAGGAAGAAAATGATTAAGGCTATGAAACCTAAAACCTGAAAGGGAAACCTCACCAGACTATCATAGCTGCCATTAGAAGTAAGAAGCGATAGGAGTGGGTTTTTATTCCCTAATGAATGAAACTGCAGTATGCTGAAGATACCATGGACTAATGCCACCAAAAACATGGTAACTCCCAAATGTCTCCGGTTATAGAGTAGTGGCAAGAACCGCTTGTTCAATCTTGATAATGGACCAATACTGAGAATGATGTGAAGTAAGAGCAAAGCTAAAGTGGCTGTTGCCCGAATAATCATTGTTTCGGCCGTTAGTTCTGGATTGAAGGTGGCCGTAAATCCGACATAGAGACCAATATAGGCCACAACGAAGATGGCTAATATGATATCATATATCCTCTTCTGCCGATTCCACAGTATGCCCGCATAGTTTACACTCATTCTGCAGAAGTTTCGATTAACTGATGATACAAGGTCTTGTCATTGAGTTTGTCGACCAGCAAAAGATAGGTCTGTCCGCTCATCTGAGTGTCAAGATCAAAGCTATATTCTCCCATAGTGTGAATGGCTCCTAAGAGTACCGCATCCTCATTGAATTCTTGTGACCTTGAGACATAGGCTAGTGTAAAGGCTGATTTCAAGGGTGCTTTGATATTTAAGTCTAGGGTATTGGCTGTTTGGCTTTGCTCTATGACGATCGGGTAGTCCACGTTGTCAATTCCACAAATACCGATGTCTAATGTGCATGAATGCCTAGGGATATCGGCAATTACATTTTGAGGTATCGCTTCAATGGCCTCCAGACAAAGTAGGGGAAGGGCAATACCCAGAACCATCCACATATACCGATGTCTCTTGCGGAGCTTTACGTTCATGATAGCTCTCCTTTCTTCACCTTTTTAAGTAAGATGGGCCACAGCGCCACGGTTCCAGGAAAAATCAGAATCTTCATAAACCTGGGTGCATCTTTGACTCCCTCATCAATTTTACGAACTCCATTCTTGATAAAGGGGAAATAGAACACGATCCCTATGAGGATGTAAATCCCTAACGCGATTAACAATATCGTAGCGATCACCTCAATCATTAGTCAATTTGGCCTCTGCTTCCGCTATTTTCTGTTCCATTTCTCTTTCGTGATAGACTGCTTGTTCCACTGCCTTGGCCACCACATCAGCAAGAGAAGTATCAAGTGCCGAAGGGATTACCATTTCTTTGGTTGGTTGTTCAACCGAGCGTGCAATCGCGTAGGCTGCTGCCAATTTCATCTCAGTACTGATGACCTCGGCTCGCGCCATAAGAGCTCCTTTGAAGATACCCGGGAATGCCAGTACATTATTGATTTGATTAGGGTAGTCGCTTCTACCCGTTCCCACAATAGATGCTCCAGCCGCATGGCATTCTTCTGGAAGGATTTCGGGTGTAGGATTGGCCATGGCGAAAATGATCGGGTCATCCGCCATATTCTTAATGTCTTCCTGTGTTAAAATATCTCCTTTACTGACACCGATAAATACGTCAGCACCTTGGATCACATCATGAATATCACCATCCACATCATCAAAGTTGGAATATTTGAGTAGCTCGGTTTTGGCCTTGTTGAGATCGTGGCGAAACCTATGGATTGCGCCCTTGCTATCGCAAACAATAAGTTGCTTGACCGATCGGCATAGTTCAGAATCGATATCAAAGCATCTCAATAGCTTGGCGATGGCGATTCCTGCTGCACCGGCTCCATTGATTACGACTTTCATGTCCTCTAATCTTCTGCCAGTAACCTTAGCCGCATTGACAAGCGCGGCAAGTGTAACGATGGCTGTGCCATGCTGATCGTCATGAAAAACAGGTATTCCTAAGTCTTGTAGTTTCTCTTCGATTTCAAAGCTTTCTGGCGCTTTTATATCTTCAAGGTTAATCCCCCCAAAAGCCGGGGCTATTCGGGTGATGGTTTCTATGATATGTCTTGTGTTGGTACTGTCAATACAGATTGGCACGGCATTGATACCTGCAAACTTCTTGAATAGCATTGCTTTACCTTCCATTACAGGTAGTGAGGCCAGTGGGCCAATATCTCCAAGTCCCAAAACGGCTGTTCCATTCGTGACAACAGCAATGGTGTTGCCTTTCATGGTCATATCATAGGCACGTTCAGGGTCCTTCTCAATTTCTAGGCAAGGCTGAGCAACACCTGGTGAATAGACCAGAGATAAAGTGTCCGTATTATCTACAGCAATCTTGTTCGTCATCTCGATCTTACCCTGCATTTCTTCATGCAGCTTGACCGATCTCTTATATACTTCTTCCATTATTTTTCTTCTTCCTTAAGGGTTCACACCCGCGTATGAGATGCCCGCCAATTTATGGATATCCCAGTTGAATGTGCTCAGGTCACTATGATTAAATTTCGTGAAATCATCGTGGCCACATGAGCGGGCTACAACTTTCATTAAATCAGTAGTAGCACTAAAGAAGTTGTGCAGTTGTTTGGCAGAAGACTGAATAATTAGCCTCTCTCTTAAATTTTCTTTTTGGGTAGCGATACCCACTGGGCAGTTATTGGTGTTACAGGCTCTCATACCCAAACAACCAATCGCCTGAAGAGCCGAATTAGAAACGGCAACCGCATCTGCACCCATCATCATCGCTTTGGCGAAGTCTTCGGCCACACGAAGTCCTCCAGTGATAACCAGTGATACTCCCTCGGCATTTTTCTTGTCTAAATGCTTTCTGGCTCTGGCCAATGCAGGAATGGTAGGTACGTTGATATTATCTCTGAGTATGGTAGGTGCGGCTCCGGTACCACCACCGCGGCCATCGAGAATGATATAGTCTACTCCAACTTCCAAAGCAAAGTCAATATCTTCTTCCAGGCGAGCAGCTGAGATTTTAAAACCAACAGGTATTCCACCAGTTACCTCTCGCACTTTTTCTGTAAAATCTTTAAAGTCTTGAACCCCGTGGAAGTCAGGAAAGGTGGCGGGTGAGATGGCCGATTCCCCCTCATTCAATCCTCTTACTTCCGCAATCTCTTTTGAGACTTTATGACCCGGCAAATGTCCACCCGTTCCTGTCTTGGCACCTTGACCGCCTTTGAAATGGAAAGCTTGGACATTTTTGAGTTTATCCCAAGAAAACCCAAACTGAGCAGAGGCTAGTTCATAAAAATAGCGCGAGTTACTTTCTTGCTCTTCAGGAAGCATTCCACCCTCACCAGAACAAATACCCGTTCCAGCCATTTCTGCTCCTTTGGAGAGTGCCAGTTTTGCCTCCTTAGATAACGCCCCGAAAGACATGTCAGAGACGAACAGTGGAATATCTAGCTCCAGAGGCTTTTTAGCATTTGGGCCAATAATAGTTTTTGTGCCTACACTTTCATCATCTAATAGGGGTCTTCTGGACAGCTGGGCTGGCAAGAACTGAATGTCTTCCCATTTTGGCAGTGTATTTCTGTCTACTCCCATGGCTTCGGTCGGGCCATGATGTCCCCAATTTTTGAGACCATTTTGGGCAAGTTCCTTAATATAGCGGGTATAAGGTTCGGTAGATTCAGGATGTGTATCAGCATAAACACCCAAGTACTCATCTCTATTGAACTGGGCTGGATTGGACACTTCATAGTCAAGAACTTCCTGCTCATCAACGATTACCTCGTCATTCTCAATTTTGGAAGTGAACTTGTTTAAGAATTCACTGTTGTTGTACTCACTCACCCCCGTGTCGATGCGATAGTCCCAATTGTGTAGTCCGCAAATCAAGTTATGACCATCTACATGACCATCAGAAAGCAATGCCCCCCTATGTAAACAGCGACCATACAGTACTGAGACTTCATCTCCATATCGAATGACCACAAGGTCGGTGGAAGAGACTAAGGCATGGGTAGGTTCTTTTTCGCCAAGAGATGAAAATTTGGCAACCACTACAGGTTTTTGCATACTAAAAAGTGTTAGTTGTTTTAACTAAAGCTAAGTAATTCAATTCCAAAAAGAAAAGCTGTTAGGGAAGCGACAGTGTCTTCCAATCTTTTCAATTAGGATATCGCAAGATTGCCCTTGGCTTCAAGCTCTTTGTTTCTAATGAAATAGAGATAGTCTGCCAGTAAGTAGGCACCAATACCCGAGAAGATATGCCATAAGAAGTGGGTGCCAAACGGGACAATGTCAGTAAACTCTTTGTCCACTTGCCTGAAATATATGGCGAGCACAAAGCAAATGGCTCCAATAACAATATTGACAGTTTTCTTAAACTGATATTTTCTAAGTATTAGGAAGACTGGGACCAAAAAGGCTGCTCCACTAATCATATAAGAGGTGTTGATGCCGCCCTGACCTGGAATAAGATCAATGACACCAAAACGCATTAAGAATATCGGTGTAATTACGGCAAAGCTCATCCACCATTTGGGCAGCACGCGGGACCAGAAATAAACGGTAATCATCAATGTCAGTATGAGTGCAGGCATAAAGTCCATGAGCAGAAATACCCTTGAAGTTCTAAGGCCGTGGAATAGGGTACTACCAATTCCATTTAAAAATAGAAAGGGGATTGCTGCAAGGAGAAAGCCATATTGCTTAGGATTCTTTCGGATTTTCCAGAGAAAGTAAATAGCAGGAGCAGCAATGGCCAATGAGGAAACCGCATTCCACGGCTCAACAATTAAGTTGTCCGTGATTTGAGTTTCGGCATACCAGGGGCCGCCATCTGTAATTTGTTCTGGTCCTAAAAACATATCCAGCTATCTAACCGATAAATGCACAAAAGAGTTGTGCGGATTGATAATTATTCGTCAACTGTTTGACAAGCAGCAGGGATCATACCAGAGAACAGGATGATTCCTTAAAAAATGTTAAACCTAAGAAATTAGTTATTATTATGTAATCACTTACTTATATTCGATAAACGACTAAACCGATATGAAGACATTATCTACGATTCTTATAAGTATAATGTGTCTGATCACACCAAAGGATATTGTGATGCGGCATGATGTTGATGAAGCCAAGTATTTAGCACTTGCCGACCAATACGCAGGTTCAGTAGTGAGGTTAAATGCAGGATGTGGCACCTTTATAAGGGCTAATTGGATCCTGACTGCGGCTCATGTGGCTGTGGTTCCCCAAATTGGAGATGATGTCACTGTTGATGGAGTGAAGTACAGTATTAAGCAAAAAATCGTTCATCCAGATTTCGATATGAACAGGGGTATTGCCAATGATATCGCACTACTTGAATTGGAAAACCCTGTGCCTGGCGTTGAGCTGGCCAAGATATATGAATCAGATGATGAGGTAGGCAAACGTATCATTTTTGCTGGCACCGGTTGGGCAGGAACAGGTGATAAAGGCATGGCGGATGGTGCCATCAATAAGGATAGAAAAATGAGAGCCGCAGAGAATATGGTTAATGGTGTGAGGCAAGACGGTTTCATACGGTTCACATTTGATGGGCCTGATTCCAAAGATGCTTTGCCCCTAGAAGGCATAAGTGGACCAGGGGATAGCGGAGGACCAGCCTTATGGTTCGATGGCGATCAAGCCTATATTCTAGGCGTAAGTTCTCATCAGGATGGTAAGGGAATGGGAAAACCTGAAGGAAGATATGGTGTGGATGAGTTTTATACTCGGGTTTCGACTTTTGCCGATTGGATCAAAGAGACCATAAAATAGAAAAGCCAGCAGGACGCTGGCTTCTCGGTACTTGTACTAAGTCCAATATTCAACTTTAGTTGACTAAAGCAGCATGTACAATACCATTGTTTCCTGTTAAGACATCCGTTTCGTAAATGAAATAGGGGTTGGCATTGGCCGAGCTATTCTCTAATACAAAGCCAAAGCCAGAAGTCGCATTCTCTGCTGCGATCATGCGCCACCAAATTCCTTTTTCGCTTTCTAATGATAAGTCTGTTTGGAAGCTAGAACGCTCATAACGCTCGTCACTTTTAAAAATGTGCCCCAGTAAGAAGTCTCTCGTTTTGGCTGGTTGTCCACTATGGGTGAATTCATCAATTACATCAGCAACAGTGGCTTGAAAGTTAGGTGAACTCCATTCTACTGCGAGTAACTCGAATACTTCGTTGGAGGGAGCGAAGACAGTGACTTCCAAGTTATCAGATTCATTGAGCATCTGTAGTACACCCGTTTCTCCTTGTGGGATTTCCCTGTCGGCAATTGTGATAAGGGCTGCAAATTCGCTAAAGGCAGCGGATTGCATAATGAGGGTTCCAATATTTTCCTGAGGATCATCTTCAGGCGAAGTCTCTTCGGTTTCACCACAGCTCTGGAGTAGTATACTGGCTGAAATAATGAGCAATAGGCATACATGCCTGATGGGTTGGTCAAGTTTCATAATTCAAAATGTTAGGTGAAAGGATCAATTTGACCCTATATAAAGCTAAGAATTCCGTTGGTTATCAGGTAATTACGATTTACAAAGCAGATGTTTGGATGGGAATAACAAAAATTAATCTGGGTGATACATCCCCAGGCCAAATCAAAGGTTCTGCCAATGATTTAGTAGGGAAACAGAAGGAGAGCCCATGGTTTTGGACTCTCAATTCTTTAAAAGTTGAAGTTATCGGGGTCTGGTCCAAGCCTTCTTCCTCTATCAAGCGAAGCGATGAGGTTCATTTCATTTTCCGATAAGTCGAAATCGAATATATCGGCATTCTCTACAATTCTCTTTTCCTTCACTGATTTTGGAATAACAATGATTCCTCTTTGAGTCAGCCACCTGAGAGTGATCTGAGCGGGTGATTTTTGATAACCTTTCGCGATTTCCCTCAATTCGGGAAGTAACATTACTTCACCCATCATGATCGGTCTCCACGCCTCGAGCTTTATTTCGTGGGCCTTGGCAAAGGCTTGTAACTCTCCCTGTTGTAGGTGCGGATGGGTTTCTACCTGGTTAATCATAGGGGTGATCTCAGCTACTGACATCAAGTCTTCTAAATGATGTACCTGAAAGTTACTGACTCCAATGGCCCTGACTTTGCCTTGTTTGTAAAGCGTCTCTAGTGCACGCCATGTATCTTTATACTTTCCAGCGACAGGCCAATGAATAAGGTAGAGGTCTATGTAATCTGTTTGAAGCAATTCCAGACTATGCTCAAAAGCAGCTAGCGTATTTTCATAACCCTGGTCACTATTCCATACTTTAGTGGTTAGGAAAATTTCATCCCTAGGTATTCCGCTGGCTTTAATGGCATTTCCAACTCCCGCTTCATTCTGATAAGCAGCTGCTGTGTCTATAAGCCTGTAGCCATTTTGTAATGCTGTTCTTACTGCGGACTCTACTTCTAAACCATCTTTTGCCTTGAGTACTCCAAGCCCGACCATTGGGATAGAGACTCCATTACTTAATGTTGTTTCTTGAATGTTCTGTGTTAATGTTTCCATGATTATTTGGTTTTAATGTTTCTTAATCTTTTAAGACCCGGCAACACCAGGTATTGTAAAATGAATACCATAAGTCCGGATAGGACTAGTGTTCGCATGTAAATGGGCATGGGCGATAGCCATTGGCTAAGGCCATAAAAGAGCAAAGTGATTATGAGGTAAACTATACCCCAAAGCGTCACTACATTTTTTAATTTACTCATCACTGTATTTCAATTTTTCAATTTTGTCTTTGTTGACAATACAATGATACGGGCCATATAAGGCATATTCCTTATATGATCTATTTCAAAAATTACACTTATTATAGATTTTACTGTAAAAGCCGATTGGCTCTCCTAAACTTAAGGGGGGTGGACTGTGTAAGTCGCTTAAAAAACCTGTTGAAGTAAGATATGTTAGTAAAACCTAATCTGTGAGAGATTTCTGCCATCTGAAGATCGGTGTGCATCAGGTAGCTTTTTATTTCCAATAGGGTCTGGTGATGGATGTAATCAGACGCAGTCTTGCCTGTCAGGTTCTTTATTACAGTATTTAGATAACTTGGGTTTAAGTTGACTCTTGCTGCTATTAGTGCTACCGAGGCTTGTTGGTGTGTCTTGGAATCTGCTAGTAATTGAAAATACGTGGCAACTTCTTTTTTGAACTTGTTATAGATCGATAGTGGATTACTTTGCTGCCCGGCCTCAGTACCAAATTGATCAGTATATACTCGCCTGACCTGAATTAAGTATTGTTGAAGCAGATTTCTGAGCATTTCCTTTTTATCGGGCTGATTTGAGTTCATTTCCATCAGCATTTTTTCAAGCGTCTGCTTTATGGCTGCGGCAGTGCTTTCTTCCATCCTTAATATAGACTGTGAGTCTAGGTGGAAGTAGGGATATGCCTCTTGAAAGGTAGAGTGAAGCGCATTGATGCCAGCAAAGTCATCTGTGAAGCAAACTAGATACCCGGATATCTTTCTGTCAATGACCCAACTTTCCAACTTTCCAGGATGCGAGAAGTAGATGCTATCTATTGAATTCGAAAACTGCTGGTCTGGCAGGTTCCAAATCACTCCGGGGCTTGTTAAGAAGACTAGCCTATAGAAGTTACAGCGGAACAAGGGCATTTCTACCAACTTCGTATCTGGCTGGTCCTCTATGCGCATTATAGAAAAGTCATCTCCTTGGGGAGTACCAATCCTTAAGGTCTGGTAAAAATCAGAGATGGTCTTTAATAGAGGAATATGTCCTTCTTTCGACATGCTCCAAAATAGTAGATTATCGGGAAAGAAGACAGGCTGAGGTAACCAAAGAGTTTATTTGGGTTGATAGAAAGGGGCAGCATTTTCCTTGACCACTCCTTTTACAAACCAAGTCATCACATGGTTTTGTGGCCATCGCTGAAGCACTTTATGGTTAGCCTGATCATACCACACCGCATCGAATTCCCCTTTTGTTGTAATGACCACTCTCCATTCTTGCGATAGCTTGGTGGAATCCGCGTAATCTGCAGAGAGCGTGTCCCAGTCGACAGTGGATAGTACTTGCGGATCTATATGAGCAATTACCTCGGTTTCGTCCAAAATAGCGATCCACGTAGGATCACTGATATGTTCAATGCGATGTGTTTTTCCTTCGGAACCCCAGGCGATTCGAATCTCATTTCCATTGCGGATTGCATTGATCAATTCCATTTTGCTTCCCAGGATTGCATTTCCCTCCTTGTCATTTTTGTAGACTGGAACCCAATCATTCTTTTCCTGACAGCCCGAGCTTAGACTGAAACTGATAACGATAAACAACGAATAGAGTCTTTTCATAATCTAAATTTCGGATTGAAAGCAATCTTGGACACGGCTGCGGTAACTTCGGCCTATGGGTATTTTGGTACCAGGGATTTCGAGTGAGTCATAGCGAATGGCATTGACACACTTTGTATTCACAATAAAGGACTTATGGGTGCGCAAAAAACCTTTATCTCCTAACTGATCTTCCAAACTGCTAAGCGAATGGAGTGTCACCAATCTTTTGTCTTTGGTATGCCAACTTACATACTCTTTCATCCCTTGGACAAAGAGAATATCTTCTATGGCCAGTCTATGAATCACTTTTCCCTCTTTAAGCATTAAGGTGTTTTCAACTTCCTCCTCAGGCTTTTCGAACGTTTCACTTGCAGGTGTTTGATTGATTAGGTTATTGTTTTCTCTAATAAGGCCAAATACGGTACTGCCTAAGAGTGCAATGGAGTATGGGGCCGATCCTGAAAGAATCGTCCAGAAGGAAGTGACCCACCTGAATTTATAAGGTGTGAGGGCTTTAATGTTTGGAAAGGCCATTGAAAGTGTTGCATCAATTAGAGTATAGGCAACGGAGTAGATGAGGTATACTAAGCTTATGGAGATAAGCGAGAAGAGTAGGTAACGCTTAGTGGCGATCAATCGAAATAAGAGATGCCAGTTCACATATACGATGATGATCTGTAGTCCAACAATGACTAGGTTTTTTACTAGGTAAAAATCCAAATGTCTCCCCCCACTGAAAAGTAATGATTGAACAAACCAAAAGACTAGCCAAAAGCCGAGGTGTTGATATATCTTTTTATGTCTAGAGTTCATATCAAATGCGAGCTATCTAAAATACGATTTTGAAGCGTATAAGGCTGGTGTCGTTTGTAGATGTTAACTGGTTGTTTGTTGAATTAATTTCTGAATAGCACTTGAAGAGCCCAGATTTCCTCAAAAAAGAACATGAAACTCAGAAATTTATTAATCACAGGTTTGCTCGTCTTTTGTGTAAGCAGCTTACTATCGGCTCAAGAAGGTAGCTTGTACAAGGTCGTTTACGAAGCAGACAGAGAGGGAAATAGAATCAGTGGAAGCTTGGAAGAGCTTAATGATTATGTGAGGAATGGAAACCCAATAAGAGTGGGTTGGGAGTTGGGCAAAAGGGACTCCACAGGTAGGGCACGTCTTGAACACTGGACGGACGCGGGATTCATTACTATTCTCAAAGGCCATGTATTTGCTCAGATCACCTCGATTTATGGGCAAGGCAGTTCACATCCATCCATTGAGGTACCCTTTGTGCAAATGATGAATGGAGAGCCTGATGGCTGGGTCGCTATTATTGGAACTACTGGAGAAATGAGACAGAAATTTAAGACCGATCAAGCAACGCTTGACGCTTACAGGGAGATGGGTTTGAATGACGAGCAAATTGCAGAACAGCTAAAGGCACAGGAAAAGATGAAGGTAAGGACGATGTGGGCAGTAATGATCAAAGAATAATCCGAGATATGAGACAGCTATTAAAATTGTTATTACTACTTCTATCCACGCCCTTGTTAGGGCAGGAGGTGTACAATGAAGCCCTAGCCAAGGAGTTGGAGGCCATGCTCGAAAAAGATTCTAAGCATAGGCATGAAGTCATTGCCTTGATTGACGAACTAGGAAATGATGATCCAAAAGTCAAGGCCAAATGGGATGAAATTATGGAAATTGACTCTCTACATACCAAACGAGTAAACGATATACTGGATGAGCATGGTTGGCTGGGAGTGGACGTAGTTGGCTCAAAAGGCAATGTGGCACTTTTTCTGGTTATTCAACATGCAAAACTCGATGTCCAGATCAGGCGGTTGCCAATGATCAGACGGGCAGTGAAGGATGGAAAGGCACGCTCAGAGAATCTTGCCCTGCTGGAAGACCGGGTGGCTACTAAAACAGGAAAGAAACAGATCTATGGGAGCCAACTAAGGAATGACAAGGAAACGGGGGAGTTGTATGTGCTACCTATGATTGAGCCCGAAAAAGTCAATGAAAGAAGGGCCTCGGTAGGCCTGGGAACCATTGAAGAATACATCGCATACTGGAACCTAAAATGGGATGTGGAAGCTCACAAGAAACGCGTAGCCGCCTGGGAAGCTTCGAAAAAGAATTAACCAAAACAGCCCTCCTGTCTGCACCAGAGGGCTGTTTCTTAAGCTTTTACCAGAAGTTAGATTTAAATTATCATCAATCTTAATTCACTCCAAACTACCAACTAGCTGGTATGCAAGATAAGCTTATGCAATGTCAATCAGACTGTTGATAAGAATTGTTTAGATAATCCGGAGTATTTAATCAGTCGCTATCACGAGTTTCTATGCGATAAGTTTAGCAAGAAGGTCAAGTGTTGTTTAATTCTTGATCAACCGAAGATTTGAGTTCAATCAACTTGGTAATGTTGGTTTTGACTATTTGTGTATAAACTTGATTTTGTTCCAAGTGATAGTTCATGAGCTTGATCAATTCACTTCCATAGGCTTTTTTTAGGGGTTTAAACTTTTGGGTTCTAGAGTCCCAATAGATCAGAATGTCCCAGTCAATTTTTTCTACTACACCATCCAGCACCTCACCATTGTACATAGTACGTTCAAAATAGCGGTTGTACAAATTCATAATCTCGTATTTGAGCTTGTTGTTCTTAATCTCTTCTATTTTCCCAGAGGCTAGAGACGTCTCATATACTCCTGATGTGGGGAAGAAAGTAGGGTTTTGAGATTGAACTATTTGGTAGTTAAGGTTTAGCTCATTGATATTCTCAGGATCATTTTCTAATACTGCGATGGTCCTTTCAAGAGATTCACCCACTAAACTCTGGATTGAATCTACTTCCTGAAGTTGCTCAAGGTTTGCACTTAACTCATTCTCTAGGTCAATCAGGTACTGTTTTTCCCACTTGGAGAATTGATTTTTGGTGTTCCAATTGTTGATACTCAAAGCGATCAGGATACCTATGACTACAAGGAAAATTTCACCCACTGCATATTTCAAATACTTGGTTGATTTCATATTGGAACGTCTAAGCTTTCGGAAGATGTTGGGCATTACTTAGTTTATCTGTTTTCGAGATCCTCATCAATTATTTCAATGATCGAATTGGTACTGTTGATTAGGCCATTTGTTCGACTTTTGGCAGCGATATACAGCAGTTCTAGTTTGGTTATGGTATTCTCAAATCTACGATCATTGAAAAGGCCCTTATAGTCTTTGCTAACTTTGGATTCTCTTTCTTTCGAAGGTGCAGGAAAACTATAGTTTTTGAACCAATCATTTACGGAGGTATAGCGCTGTGCAAAAGGCACCCATTCTTCATTGGTGACTACTTTGGCATCCAATTCCCTTTCAATCAAATTCTCTATTTGCGATGGCCAGGCCAGCAGCATCGATTTCAATGAATCATTGCTCAATAGATTGATTTTGCCAGAGTTGATCACAATAGCAATAGAACTGGTGTTGCCATTGTAAGTTGGGGTGAAGGTGGCCTTAGCCAATAGCGTATCAATGTGCAATTCATTGGAGAAGTCACCTGAATTTCTCACCTCAATGAGTCTTTTGAAGTTAGAGAGTGATTCCTCTCTTCTGATGTTCAAGGCTTGTAGTGTGGCTTTCGTTTGTTCAAAGTCTACTTTGATGCTTTGAAGAAGCTTTGTCTCTTCAATTCTTTGCTTTCTTCCTTCATTCCAATTGTTAACCTGGAATGCGATAAGGATACCGATCACTACAAGTAAAATCTCACCAAAGGCATATTTCAGGTACCTGGTGCTTTTCATTTCGTTGCGTCTAAGTTTTCTGAGGAAGTTGAGCATGGGTTTTAAGGAAGCGCTATCGGATCATGTTTAAAGGGGTAGTTGGTTTTGCGGATCATTGTAGAATGGAATTTTGAATACGAAACTGTCCCCCTTTGGAGGGGGCTAGGGGGAGGGTTTTTGAAACTTCCTCCTCCGCTCTTCGAGCACCTCCCTGTCTACTGATCAGGCAGGCTCGAGAGGAGGACAAAAGAGAGGGTAATTTCCAGTTCACTTGGCGAATCATGTTTTGGTTGAGTACTCAAAATATACGGAATTTTTAGTGGTGGTGAGTGGGCAGCTTCTAATGGCAGAGGTGCCAGTAGTAAAAAAAGATAAGTCCTTATCTTCATCCCTCTTAAATTAGTGTTATCGAAACCTTCAGCTTATGAAAACCAATATCCTAACCATCCTTTGTCTACTTATCTCCGTTACGGCTTTTGGACAAAAGAAAACACTCGACCATCCTGATTTTGATATCTGGAATACCATAGAAAATCAGCGTATCTCCCGAAATGGAGAGTTCATTATGTATTCGCTGGAAAAAGGGGAAGAAGATAACTTCCTGAAAATAAAAGATACCAATGGAAATATGGTGTTTGAATATGATCGTGGATATAGCGGCCAGTTCACCTATTATAGTGACTTTGCAGTATTCACTATTAAACCTTGGCAGTCATCAATAAGGGAATTGAAAAGACAAAAAACCAAGAGTGATGATATGCCAAAAGACTCTTTGGGCATCCTAAACCTAAAGACAAAAGCTTTGGTGAAGATTCCGATGGTAAGGAATTTTAGAATGCCTCAGAAGTGGGGTGGCTTTTTAGCATATCAACTGGATGCCAATGCGGTGGCTTCTGATAAAGGGGAAAAACCCAGTGGCAAGAACGGTTACCATACCATCATTAGAAATCTAAATAATGGTCAGCAAGACACACTGAAATATGTTAAGAAATATGCTTTTGCCAAAGATGGACAAGCACTTACCTATGTATCAGGCCCGCTGAATTTGGAGACACCTGGGGTATATATTGATGAACTCAAAGGAGAAGGTCCAAAACAGATATTTTCAGCCAAGAAGGCAGAATATCCACAAATGAGTATTAGTGCTTCGGGAGAACATGTGTCCTTTGTGGCTGACTTAGACACTACGAAAGCTCTGGTGAGGCCGAATGCTTTGTATTCATGGTCGAAAGGAATGGATACGGCTGAAAAACTGGTAGATAAGGAGAGTGCTCCTGATGGCTATCGCGTATCGGCCGATCGATCCATTAGCTATGCAGAGGATGAGTCGAAGCTCTACTTCGGCTTAGGAACTCCTCCCATTTTGCAAGACACTTCCCTGCTCGATGAGGAAATCGTGAATGTTGAGGTTTGGACTTATGACGAACCGAGACTCTATACGGTTCAAGAATTACAGCTGGAGAACGATCGGAGAAAGTCTTACCTGGCAACGATCCACCTAAATAAAGGGAATCAAATGGTTCAGCTGGCCACCACGGAATTACCCAATGTGTCCTTGGGCGATGAGGGAAATGCCAAGCTTGCTTTGGCCAGTACATCTGCGCCTTATGAACTACAAAGGCAATGGGAAGGTGGCTCTTATAGTGACTACAGCCTAGTTGATGTTGAAACTGGAGCCGTTAAGTCTGCTTTTAAAAAGGTAAGAGGTCAGGTGCGCTTAAGTCCTGGTGGAAACTATGCTTATGGGTATAGTGCTGCTGATAGTGCTTGGTTTGCTTATAATTTGAATACAGAGAACTACCGATCGCTTACGAAAGGAGAGGTGTTTTATAACGAATTAAATGATTCACCGAACTTTCCGAGCGCCTATGGATCAGCAGGATGGACGGAAGATGATAAAAGTATCTTGATCTATGATCGATATGATATTTGGGAATACAATCCTGAAACCGGTGAGGGAGAAAGAATTACAAAAGGTCGTGAACAAGGCATGACGTATCGCTATGTGACTTTGGATAATGAAGCGCGATTTATTGACAAGAAAGAGAAATGGTTGCTGACCACTTTCAATAATGAGAATAAGCATAGCGGATATTATGAGTTGAACCCAAGGAATGGCAGAGGAAAACAGCTTTTAGAAGGACCTTTCAGATATGGCCGACCAGTAAAAGCACAAGATGCTGATCATGTAATGTTTACCAAAGAGTCGTTTGTAGAGTTTCCAAACATTCATGTTTCCGACCTTTCTTTTAAGGAAACAACCCAAGTTTCCGATGCTAACCCACAGCAATCGGAATACAACTGGGGAACTTCGGAGCTTGTCCATTGGACTTCTTTAGATGGAAAGCCATTGACAGGAATGTTGATTAAGCCAGAGAACTTCGACCCTAATAAGAAGTACCCGATGATTGTGAACTTCTATGAGAAGAGTTCGGATGGCGTTTTTGGACATAGGCCTCCGGCAGCCGGGCGTTCTACGATTAGCTATAGCTGGTATACAAGCAGGGGCTATGTCATTTTCAATCCTGATGTGCATTACCGTATTGGTTACCCAGGGGAGAGTGCGTTGAATAGTGTGGTGCCGGGTGTTACTTCATTGATTGAGAAGGGTTTCATCGACAAGGACAATATTGGTGTGCAAGGCCATAGCTGGGGAGGCTATCAAATTGCTTACTTGGTTACCAAGACTGACATCTTTAAAGCAGCAGAATCAGGTGCTCCCGTGCCTAACATGATCAGTGCTTATGGTGGTATTCGTTGGTGGACAGGATTAAGTCGTCAGTTTCAATATGAGCATACCCAAAGTAGAATTGGGGGAACGCCTTGGGAGTACCCAGCACGATACATTGAGAATTCTCCAATTTTCAATATCGACAAGATCAATACACCACTATTGATTATGCATAATGATGCCGATGGTCACGTACCATGGTATCAGGGTATTGAGTTCTTTGTTTCCTTGAGAAGATTAGGAAAGCCTTCGTGGTTCCTCAACTATAATGGAGAACCTCACTGGCCATTGAAACGACAGAACAGAAAAGACTTTAATGTGCGAATGGCGCAGTTCTTCGACTATTACCTAAAGGGTGCTCCAAAACCTGTATGGATGGAAAGAGGAGTTCCGGCAATAGAAAAGGGTATTAATCAAGGCTTGGAACTTACTAATCACAGGTAGTTTGCTGTAAGTCAAAACCTCTTCATCATTACTATGCAAATAGAATCGAAACTGCCTGATGTTGGTGTTACCATTTTCACCAAAATGTCGAAAATGGCCAATGAATATGGAGCCATTAATCTAGCCCAGGGCTTTCCTGATTTTCCAGTATCTCCTAAGTTAATTGATCGAGTGCATCATTATATGCAACAGGGTATGAATCAATATGCTCCCATGCCGGGTGTGCCGATCTTAAGGGAGGCGATTGCCACCAAAACGGAGCATTGTTATGGCTGGAAACCCAATATAGATTCGGAAATAACCGTTACCTGCGGGGCTATTGAGGCGATCAATAGTGCCGTCACAGCACTTATCCATACCGGGGATGAAGTGATCATAATGGACCCTGCTTATGATGCATATGAGCCAATCATCAATCTTCAGGGAGCAAAGGCGATTGGTGTTCCTTTAAGACAACCGGACTACAGCATTGACTGGTCGGCTGTGAGTGAGCAAATCACCGAGAAGACCAGAATGATCATGATCAACTCCCCTCATAATCCGAGCGGAGCGACTATCTCTGCGCATGACCTTGAAGCATTGGAGCGGATTACATCAGGAACAGGAATCATGGTTTTATCGGATGAGGTGTATGAACATATTGTATTTGATGGGGAGGCTCATCAATCCGTACTTAGATCGGAGGCATTAAGAGCTCGGAGTATTGTTACCTCATCTTTTGGGAAGACTTTTCATGCCACAGGTTGGCGCATGGGTTATTTGATTGCTCCGTCCACACTCATGACTGAAATTAGAAAGGTACACCAGTACAATACTTTCACGATTCATACGGCCACTCAATATTCAATTGCTGATTACTTAAAAAAGCCGGATCACTACGAATCAGTAGCCCCGATGTATCAGAAAAAGCGGGACTTCTTTCTGAAGGTGATGGATAGCTCACGATTTAAGCCTGTTCCATCACAAGGCACTTACTTTCAGTTGATGGATTATAGTGCGATAAGCGATAAGGGCGATGTGGCCTTTTCAGAATGGATGACCAAGGAGGTGGGAGTGGCTACGATTCCGATGTCCGTATTCTATCAGGATAAGCAAGATAATAAGGTGCTTCGTTTTTGCTTTGCTAAAAATGAGGAGACCTTGGAGGCTGCTGCTGAGAAACTTTGTGAGCTTTAATGTGGACCGTCATTCCGAGGGACAGTAGAGACCGAAGGAATCTCCTAATCAGGGGATTCTTTCGACTTCGTACCTCAGTCTCAGAATGACGTGTTAAATTTGAAGCCCTATGCAAGATCTAAAACTAGCGCTGATTCAATCGGATATTTATTGGCATCAAATTGATGCAAACCTTGCCATGTTCGAGGAGAAGATCTGGCAGATCACCGAGCCTACGGACATCATCGTGCTCCCCGAAATGTTCCAGACGGGTTTTACGATGGAGCATGAAGGCCTGAGCGAGCCCATGAACCTTACCAGCTTCAAGTGGATGAAGCAGATGGCCGCTCAAAAGGAGGCTGTCGTTACTGGATCATACATCGTCAAAGAAGGAGGGAAGACTTTCAATCGTCTGGTTTGGATGCAACCAGATGGTCAGTATAAAACTTACGACAAGCGCCACCTTTTTAGAATGGCGAATGAGCATAGCCACTTTGCAGAAGGGGTCGATCGATTGGTAGTGGAATGGAGAGGATGGAAAATATGCCCTTTGATTTGCTATGATCTACGATTCCCAGTTTGGTCTCGTAATGTTAACCTGGAATACGATCTACTGCTTTATGTAGCGAATTGGCCAGCCGTGAGAGTAAACGCCTGGGATACGCTGTTAAAGGCCCGTGCTATGGAAAATGTGGCTTACACTGTTGGGTTGAATCGTGTGGGAAAGGACGGTAAGGAGATTGAGTATAATGGTCATACGGGTGCCTATTCTCCAAAGGGTGAAACGCTGGCCTTTTCCGAAGAGGAGGAGATTGTCAATCTGACTTTGAGCAGATCTAGCTTGGACGATTTTCGAGAGAAGTTTCCAGCACACCTAGATGCTGATCAATTCAGGATTGAGTAGTTAGGAAATCAGAAATTAGTTCGATAGCCGATGCCTTAGAGTCTACCTCATGAGGTGCAGTACCACTCAACTTCAGCATTTTGTCAATATTGTGATGAACACCTTCCCTTATGCATAAAAGAGGTTGCCTGTTTCGTCTGATTGTCTCGAATATGATACCAATACTTCCAACAGGTTCATTATCAATCACATCTAAATGAAGGATTAGCTTTTCTGCTTTTGAAATGGCTTCGGTTGCTTTTGTTACTACAAAAGATTCGGAGTGGGAGTCTAGGTCTATGGCATTCAGTTCTAGGCTTAGGTTCTGCAAGGCCTCGACCAGGTATGAACCAAACTTGACTTTCTCTAAGGGTTTGACTTGTAAGTAGAGGTAGAGTGTCATCGATACACGAGAATTTTGCGAGTTGCCGATTTACTCTGGTTATTGACAATCCTTAGAATGTACAAACCAACAGGTAGCCTGCCAAGGTTCAAGACTTTACTCACCCCGCTTTGGATATTGATATTGAAATGTTTCTTGCGACCGGTGATGTCATAGATCTCCGCGAAACCATCGGTGTTGGTTAGTATGGTCATACGGTCGTCTGTTGGGTTTGGTGAAAGTGAGATTTGAATTTCATTACCACTGCCACCGCTACCATTGCTTATATTTTCAAGCAGGAAGAGGCCTCCTTTTCCGCTTCCGATGATCAATGCTGGTCTACCGGTATTGAAGATATCGGCACTTGTAAGGCTGTTTTGTCTTCCGAATTGAGTTGTAAATGGAAGGTTATTGATGCTGAGTACTTCTGTTTGAGGATCGCCTCCTACAAAGTTCCGATTAATCGGTCCTTCGTAAATATTCATGACACCCGAAGCGCTTAGCGTGATCAGTTCGTCTTCACCATCAGCATTTAGGTCAGCCACATGTGGCCATAAGTTTAGCGCTTGAAAGTCATTTGTTATGCCACCAAAATTTGTGATTTCAGCTGCAAAACTGAAGTTGCCCTCATTGATGAACAGTGATAAGCTACCGAGTTGTTTGCCCAGCAATAGATCAAGGTCTCCATCATCATCAATATCATAAAAGAAAGGGTTGTCATCGAAGTTGGTGGCAATGGGTAGTTCAACAGCTGGTGTCAAATTACCCTCATTTATTTCTTGGAGGTAGATTCGCGTTTCATTGTTGCTGAGCGTTACCTGATAGAAGAGGTCATTATCTCCGTCATTATCAGCATCTGTGAACTGGGGTTTGATATTCTGATAGTTGAGGTTTTCCAGACCTTGGTAGTCACCGTTTGTCAAGTTAAAGGACGGTGCGAAACGGTTACCCGTATTATCTACAAAAGAAAGTGTTCCCGCAATATCAAGGCCGTTTAGAAAACCCTTGTTGCCAATAATCAGATCAAGATCACCGTCCCCATCCATGTCATTAAAGGCTGGGAAGGCATTTTCACCCAGGTCGATCATATCATTCTGGAAGAAAGAAGTAGAAGGCTGATCGAAGACGGGTATGGTTGAACTTCCGGTGTTAGTGTAAACCTTGACGTTATCTCTAAGATCGATTTCATTACCAATGTTCTCATCTGCATTGGTAGAAATAATTAAGTCCATTAACCCATCAAAGTTGATGTCTTCCAGAAAGGCACCAGGAAAAATCTTGAAACCTGCAGGATTGTTGATGGGGAAGCTTGACAGCGATGTCATTTGAGCATTGAGGTTATCACCAGTATTCTCAAGGAAGTAAAGAGATTCACAAAATTCATCTGAGCTGATAAGGTCCATGTCCCCATCATTATCGGCATCGAAGGGTAGTAGTGTCTTTCCTCCGGCATGAAGAATTGCCTCTCCACCATTGACTCCTGACTTTGCCGAAAGTGTTGGGCATGGCACTCCGCCAAAAGAAAAACTATCGCAGTCGCATTCGGTAAACCCACCCCATTGTCTTTCCACACGTGCAAACTCCAGTGAGCCACATGTGCCTGTGTTTTGGAAGTAGTCAACCGTAGTGGAAGTTCCAAAGCGATAGGTGAGGATATCCAGGGCGCCATCCCCATTGATATCTGCAATTCCTGGTAGGTCATTGGGACTCACCTGAATATTGGTGCCTGCATCGAACCTCAAAAAGGGTTGAGCGACTTCCCAAGTTAAATTTCCCCCAGCACTGGCATTACGATAAACCTTTATTCCTAGAGCCGTGCTGGTAAAAAGATCTTTCTGTCCATCGCAGTCATAGTCCTTCAAAATGAGCCAATGTATGACATCATCTGGAAAGAGATAAGCAAACTCAGGCGCCCAAACGTACTGGTTATTGACATTTAAATAGGTGTTGATATCACGTGAAATCCTATTGTAAACTACCAGGTCTTGCGTGCCATCATCATTCAAATCCATGGTTTGAAACTGGGCAGCGTTGAGGCCTCCTTCCCAAGCTCTGGTCAGTGGATTACCTTGATTTGAAAAAGGGACATCCGTTTTATATCTAAATTCAAACTGCCCTTTTAAGGAGAAAGGGAGGCTTAGAATGATAAGAAAAAGGATTGATCTCATTAAGCTGGCAAGGTAATCTGAAAAAACTGTCGTTTCAATTCTAATCAACGCAGTTTTTCTTCATACCTGTATTAACTTGTAGCAACTTTATTGATGACTTCAATGATCGAGCAGCTATATCAACTTTATTTAAAAAGTACTGGGGTTTCGACTGACACCAGATCGATAAAAGAGGGAAATATTTGGTTTGCCCTGAAAGGGCCAAACTTTAATGCCCATCGATTTGCTGATCAAGCCCTTGAAAAGGGAGCTAGTGTTGTCGTGATCGATGATGCTCATTTTGCCAAGGACGATCGCTATTTTGTAGTTGAAGATGGTCTAGAGGCATTACAAAAGCTAGGTAGACATCATCGTAATCAGTTTGATATACCTTTTATTGGCATCACGGGCTCCAATGGAAAGACTACTACTAAGGAGTTGATGCGGGATGTGCTTTCGCAAAAGTATAAAGTGCATGCTACGCAGGGGAACTTTAACAATCATATTGGGGTACCCTTAACCTTACTCCAAATCGATGAAAGTATTGAGATCGCCATTATTGAAATGGGTGCTAACAAGGTGGGTGATATAGCCGAGCTATGTGGTATTGCGGACCCTACACATGGGCTGATCACGAACATTGGCAAGGCTCACCTGGAGGGTTTCGGTGGAGTAGAGGGAGTGATAAGAGGGAAGTCCGAATTGTATCATCATTTGATCCAGAAAGAGGGGGTGATTTTTGTGAATTCTCAAAGTGATGTTTTATCCAACATTGCAAAGAGAAGAATGAAGTCTCCTTATTATTATCCCGCTAAAGGTGACTACTTACACCTAGAACTTCTGGAAAGCCAGCCAACACTCAGACTCAGGACCGATGAGGGTCTTGAAAGTCAGACACACCTTACTGGCGCCTATAATTTTGAGAATATTGGGGCGGCACTTTGTGTAGGCAAGTATTTTGAAGTGAACCATGAGCAGGCCTTAAAAGCTGTTTCTGATTATGATCCGGATAATAATCGATCACAGATCATGAAGAAAGGAAGTAATATCATTTTGCTCGATGCCTATAATGCCAACCCATCTTCAATGTTGGCTTCATTGAAACATTTTGCAGGGGGAGAGGAAGGATACAAAGTGGCTATTCTGGGTGATATGTTTGAGCTCGGTGATGATGCACCTAAAGAGCATGAAGCCATAGGAAAACTGACAGCAGATCTTGATTTAGATGAAGTTCATCTTTGTGGAGAGTTGATGGAGTATGGGAAATTGGGCAATCCAAAAGCGCATTATTGGAAAGACAAGGATACATTGAAATCTCATTTAGAGAAGAATCCTTTAGCGAATGCCTCTATAATCATCAAGGGGTCCAGAGGTATGAGTCTTGAGACACTTTTGGAAACATTAGGATAAAAAAAGAGGGACGGCACCACCCATCCCTCAACCTCAACCTAAGAATGGTGGCTCAAACTGCTTAATCAACATGTAGTGCCACCTTATTATTAATTTCTTTATCTCTGTTTGATAATCACTTTGTTGTCCGCTATCTCAAAATTGAATCCCATCGTCTGGGATATCGATTGGATAGATTCTGAGAGATTGTTTTTATCAAAGTCCCAAGTACCGACTCTACTGAGTTCTGACTCGGATAGTTCCTGAACAATCTCGATATCAAAAATTCTCTCAAGTTCTTCAAAGCCTTCTTTAATGGAGGTACTCTCCAAGAAGTATTCCCCCGATCTCCAAAGGTCTACATTTGATATATTCAGTTCGAGTGGTTCAATCAATTCACCGCTTTTAATTTTAGTCTTGAGGCCTGGTGTTAGTATTTGCTGAGTTTCTGAGAGAAATTCAGTTACTCTGACCTTACCCGTCTTACAAGACACTTCAAAGTCTGCTGCTCTGGAACGTACGTTAAAGCTTGTTCCTAAGACCTCAACTTTACCATTAGGCGTATTGACCGTAAAGTTGCTTCCGCGTTTCACTTCGAAAAAGGCTTCTCCACTCAACATTAACACGCGATTAGTTTCCCAGCCCTTTTTCGAATATGAAATCTCTGTCTCAGCATTTAAATAGACAACGGAGCTATCAGGTAAATAAATGGTCTGAACTTCTGCAAGCTCAGTATTAACATTCACTCGGCCTTCAAAGGCTCCATCAAACAAGAAAAATGCACTGACAATTAAGATGAAAGAGGCCGCTACTCCTGTCAACCAATATCTTCTATTGATTGATATTACTTTCGCTTTAGGTGATTCGGAAATTCTAGCCTCAATATGCTTCCAAGCATCTGCTTTTGAAGTCTTTTCTGGAGCCTTCAAATTAGATGCCTTCTCAATGTATTTGCTGAGCACATCAAAAGAATCTGGGTCCGAAGCATTCGATTTTGCTTCGGTACTAGATATTTTACCCTCTAGCCAATCCTGTTCCCAGTGTCTATTGTGCCCTTTTTCCTGCATTTTGATGTTAATACACGGAAAATGAGGCAAACCCTACCTCGTTATTCAAAAATTAGAAATAAAGATTTAGGAAAATTGAAGGGGTTAAATCCAGGAGTGCAATATCTCGGTACAAGTCGGTCGGTACGGGACCACCCGGGTTCTGATCAATGAAAGTTTCCAAAGCTTCTCGATTGAGTCTTCTACTTTGAATATTCAGTCGATTATAAACATTTAAAATAGACAAACCGAGTTCACCTTTCATGTATTCATTTTCGAACTTTCTGGCTACCGAAATGTCAAGTCTATGGTAAGCTGGTAATCGGGTTACAGCCTTATTCGTGTTGATTACTTCAAAGTTCACTACCTCATTCAAGTTGTTTCTAAAGAAGTTAATTTCCGGTTCGAAAAATGGCTTGCCGCTGCCATATGTCCAAGTAGCAGCAAAGTTCCACTCCGGTAGTTCAAGAATGTTAACAAGCTTTAATTCGTTACGCTGATCTTCTCTTGAAGGTATTTCGGCCCCGGCATTGATCACATCAAATTGGTTCGTTGCCTTGCTTCGAGTGTAAGATATCCATCCCTGATAAGGACCAACCTCTTTTTGAACTAAGAAATCTATCCCCACTATGTCACTGGTGCCTAAGGCATCCATAATCTGGGCACGCCTGATATTTGTAATTGGGTTTACCACATAAGAGACAATGTTTTCGGAGAGGCCTGACACAGTCTTCTTATAGAATTCAACATCGACTGTCAGGCTGTTTTTCTCATATTGAAAACCAGCAATCCAATGATCAGATTCTAAGACCGAAAACTGGTTCCCAGGCCCAGTAGCTTCCTGGTCTGCGAGTATCCAACCATCTTGAGCATTGGTAAATGGGTCGTCAAAATTCTGCTCACGAATGATTTGATAGTAATTACCTGCTGAGACCTTGAGCTCAAATTCGGGAGTGACTTGATAAATGATGCCTAAACGGTTGGAAAGGAAGCTCTCATCTGAAAGACTGGAGATATTGTATCTGAGCCCTGGGTTAAGCAACAGTTTAGGAGTGATGTAGAATTTGTCTGATGCGTAGATAGAAAAAATGGAACCTGAACCGTTGAAGAGTCTTCCCGTCAATCTGCTTCGATCGTTGATCATCAACTGGCTATTCACATTTAGATCAGAATAATTGGTGCCAAAGTCCAGACGATGCCTTTTGCCGAGAAACAATTCATTCCGAATGTTGAATTGATAGTCCTCCACATCGTTTCTCCTATCTAGGTTGTTAAATCGTCTGGCTGTGCCCGTTCCATCACGGGTAGTGTCTGAATAACTGTATTTATAGAAATGATCTGAGTAGGCGAATTGAAAGCTTGAATTGAAGTTTCTGTCCCACTTTCTGGACCAAATAAGACCGATACCTGTATTGCCCCAGTTGGCATTTTCTTCTACTTCTTGAATGCTTCGAATATTGTTGTTTGGTCCTCGCTCGATCGCTTCGAAGTTGGAATCCAGATTGTCTTGCCCATTGTAGAGCGTTAGACTCATCACATCGCGATTGGAAATGTTATAGGTTGCTTTGGCATTGATATCATAGAAATTGAAATTGGGCCTTAATACATCATCGGCATTAATGCCTTCAATATCATTGGATTCTTCTCGAAAGTTTCTGTACAGATTTTCGAAGAGTTTGCTTCGAATAATGTCAGTATAGGCTCTTCTGGCACTGATATGTAGCGCACCTCTTCCTCCGTTCAGTGGAGTGTTCACACTAAATCGGGCACTGAGTAAATTCACCCCAAGAGAGTAACTCGGTTCCTTAAAACTTCCGGTATTACCCGTCATATCAACCACACCAGCTATTCTGCCTCCATACTTGGCTCCAAAGCCACCTTTGTAGATCTGAATATCACGAATGGCATCTGAATTGATCGCACTATAAACCCCAAAGAAGTGATCCAGTCGATAAATATTGAAACCATCAAAAAGTACCAGATTATGAGTAGAAGGGCTATTCCTGATCGTAAGGGCCGAGGAAGTCTCATTGGTGCCTCCTATTCCCGGTAAAAGTTGAAGTGATCGGAATACATCAAACTCACCAAGACTGGGCAGGGCTGCCAGGTTACGAGGGTCAATGGTCATTTGGGAGATTTCATCTCCGTAGCGAACGGTCTTTCTTTGGTTTTCTACCACCACAAAGTCCGATAACTCAACGATGCTTTCTTCCATTAAAATCTCCAGTGTTTTCCTTGTATTACCAGGAATAAGTTTGATTTCTGCTTTCTTATAGCCCAAGTAAGAGATTTCTATAGTGCTCGTGTCATTGGGTACCTGTGGAAGCACAAAATAGCCGTCTTTATTGGTGACTGTACCTCTAGATTCACCTCTAACACGGACAAGGGCATTGGGTAAACTTTCACCTGTGGTAGCATCTTGAACAGAGCCAAAAACTGTCAGATCGAATAGGCTTGGTGTTGAGATGTCCAGGTTGACTTGTTTGGGTATTAAAATGATTTTCCCGTTAAGTATTTGGTAATCTATTCCCTTGTCTTTGAGGATATTATCGAGAAAGTTGGTCAGTGTAAGCCCCGTGTAAGCCCCGTCAATGATAACACCTGTGATTAAGGCATCATCATAGGCAATCTTAATGTCATACTTGTTTCTGAGGGTACGGATTACTTTGGCCAGTGCTACATCGTCAAAACGCTCAGTTATTCTTAGCGTGTTGATGTCTTGCGCCACAAGCACTGATGTAATTAGCCCAAAAAACAGACAGTAAATAAATCGCACTATTGCACATTTACTTGGTTTCCTTCTATTTCTGTAGTCAATCCCATTGGGACAAAAACGAGTTGCAGGGCTTCAGTTAGGTTAGTTTTGCTGAAGTATCCTGAATAGAAACGGTCTCTTAGGTCTATGGATACATTGATTTTGATGTCAAATTGTCTTTCGAGTTCGTCAATGACTTTTTGCAGTGGTGTGGTATCAAAGTAAAATGCGCCTGTTCTCCAGGTAGCTGTTTCATTTTGATTAAAACGATCAACCTTCCAGATATTTTCGGCCGGAACATGAGTTAATTGATCTCCTTTTTCCAATACAACCGTGTTTTCATTGTTCTTGACTTCTACTTTTCCACTAAAGGTAGATACGATCAGTTCGTCATCTCTAGAGAAAACATTGAAGGATGTTCCTAATACACTTACTTCAGCCAAATCAGTGGCAACAGTGAACTTACTTCCCGGCTCAACTTCGAAAAAGGCTTCTCCACTTAGTCTGAGTGACCTCTCATTTGACCAATTCTCCTCGATTAACGATATAGAGCTTTGAGCATTGATAGTGACTACTGAGTTGTCAGGCAGGCTATGGGTGATATTATCGGCAAACTCTGTGCTATAAATGGAAGGCTCAGGGGTGCCTTGCATACCAAAATAACCGATAAAGAAGAGTGCTGCGATACTTGCTACCCAAGCGATCCATTTTCGGTTTGTAGAAGTCTCAGGGACTAGTATGAATTCGTTGTCTGAAGACTCTTCATTGATTTTGCCAAGTACATCGGCCCAGACGTCTGTCTTTGATTTCCTCTCAGGCACCTTCAGGTTTTCGGTGAAGGCAAGGATTTGTTCCATCTCAGCCATTTCATTTGCCGAAACTTCATCAGAAAGCCAGTCTTGAATGAGTTTGTCCTCTTTCACGATTTCAAATTAGTCAAATTTTGTATTTAATATGTTCACGTAAGTGCGACAATGCACCATGCATTCGTTTCTCAACAGCCTTAACACTTAGTTCTAAGCGCTCTGCAATTTCTTTGTAGGTCATTTCTTCAATACGATTCATCAAGAATACCTCTCGCTGCTTTTCTGGCATTCTGCTGATCACACCTTCAAGTTCTTCCTTGAACTCCTTTTCCTGAAGTTGGAATTCGGGAGAATATTCCTCTTGCTGGTTTTTGTTTCGCTCCGCAAAATTGACCACCACCTTGTCATGCCTGATTTTATTGAGCAGCATGTTATTGGCAATGGTATACAGATAACTTTTGACAGTATCGAGCTGAACCTCTTCGCGCTTATCCCAAAGTTTGACAAAGACATCCTGTGCCAAGTCTTCGCTTTGATCAATGTCTCCACATTTGTAGTACAGGAAGTTTTTGATCGGGGTATAGTACTGATCGAAAATGTCCTTGAATTCCGCGAGGGTCATTTAGTAGCCATCGATTTTGGTTGATGAAAGATAAGTAAAAATCAGATTTCTGCTTCTTTTGAGCCGTTTTTGAGTAGGCATTCTTTTTTTTATAAATAATTTGAAGGAAGCATTTGCAATAATCAAAACGCTAATTACCTTTGCAAACCCAATTACAAGGGCGCTTAGCTCAGTTGGTTCAGAGCACCTCGTTTACACCGAGGGGGTCGGGGGTTCGAATCCCTCAGCGCCCACATCAAAGGCTGTCATATGACAGCCTTTTTTTGTTGATATGCACCGCGTTTATATTCTGTACTCACCATCACTAGACCGTTTTTACACTGGTGAGACGGTTGATGTTGAAACTCGTTTGGTTCAGCATAACACTGGTTTCTATAATGGTGCAAGTACTTCTACTACGGACGATTGGCAAGTATTTCTGGTCATCAGTTGTACAGGTAAGACTCAGGCGTTGAAGGTTGAGCGCTTTATTAAAAAGCAAAAGAGTAGCAAGTTTATCCGCAAGCTCAAGGATGAACCTGCGATAATTGAAGATATTCTAAGGAGATTTTAAGGGGGTTCGCCCCGAAGCTTCGGGGCCTCAGCGCCCACATTAAGCGAATCGGAGTGGCCGATTTGAGGTTTGTATTTACAGGAGCGGTCGTAGTGGGATTACGTTTAGATCCTTTATTCTTACGTCATCCTAAACTTGTTTCAGGATCTATGGTAACAGCTTTCGGAGATTCTGAAATAAATTCAGAATGACGAACTTTTGTAAAGCTCGATGAAACAATCTAAGGTTTGAAATCCACTTTCTACTATAAACTACTGATCTGCAACCGCAACCCCGACAAAGGAATCTGCCGTGCCGTAGTACATGTACCATTTATTTTTGAAAGGAACTAAGGCCTCAAGAAAGGTTGTGCCAGCAGCATACTGTCCGGTGACTTCATGTGGCAAACTTGGACAGATGAAAGGGCTCTCCATTCTAGAAAGAAACTTCGAAGGATCGCTCAAATCAAAGAGCGCTTGCCCTCCGCAATAGGTTCCTTTCGGGATGGACGGGTCCGCAATTTCTCCTTCGTCATTTTTGCCATTGTAAATCAGTAGAATGCCTTGATCAGTGACCAGAGCAGGTGGCCCCGGTTCGGTCAGAAAACTGTCGAACTTGCCAGGGCGGGTCTGCATGACAATGGCTAATTCACCAGCATCATTTTGAAGTGGGGTCCAGTTGATCAAGTCATCAGACCAGGCGAGGTTTACGCCTCTTTCTCCAAAGTACATCCAGTATTTGTCATTAATTTTTGTAGCGATCAGTTCGTTACCTACCTGTTGACAGACAATAGAACCCGACTTGCTCCAGGTATCCAAGAATTTCCCTCCAAACGCATTGAGCAAAGCTGGGCCATGTTTAGTCCATTGGGTAAGGTTATCACTTGATGCGATTGAAAGCCTTGCTACATCCTGATTCCATGCAGTATAGGTCATTACGTATTTTCCATCAGGTCTCTTTACCACCCGAGGATCTTCGCAGCCTCCAGGGTAATCCCATTTGATAAAGGCGGATGAATCTGGGTATAGTACTGGTTCTGGAAACTTATTAAAGTTCATGCCATCAGTACTCCAAGCCAGACCTATACGTGAAGTTCGACCACCTAAATAGGCCTTTGGATTGTCTTCTGCACGAAAGAACATAAATACGGTGTCATTTCTAACTACAGCTGCAGGGTTAAAGATGTCTGCTTTTTGCCAAGCTACTTCGGTATTGCTCAGAGGATCTAAAAATGTATAAGTCGAGTCAGCCTGCATGATTGGATTCTGCTCGGGCTTTACGAAACCCTCAATCCAAGGTGATTTCTGAGTGTTACAACCGACTAGAATTAGGAGCAATAAAAAAAAGAGGCATGATTTCATGCCTCAATGTAACTCACATTTTATTAGGATGAGTTATGGAGTTCAATTGACCTTCTTTTGCCAACCATCGTATAAGTCATCCCGCGATCCGTCTTGATCCCAATCCAACAAGCTTACAAACCGAGCTTGATCCTTTGAAAATGTGACTCGATAGGCATTTCTATAATTATTGGAAACGAGAATTAACGAGTCGTTACTGATAGACCATTTTCCCTTCTCCCGGCCAAGCTCTTTCCCGTCAAGGCCTATGTAGACAGAGGCGAAAGTTCCGTCCGTCCAATAAGTTGTCTTTATGGGTTTGATAGACAGCACCTTTTCCCACTCTCCTGGTGCCACTACCAATGTGCTCATTGAGTCTGTATCATTAACAGAGTTGATATCAACGTTCAACGCTGTGTTTTGCCAGGTACCTACAAGGTCTAATGGGCTCAAGTGATCTGTATTCCTGCACGATGCGAAGCTTATCAGCAGTAAGAGATAAATGCTTTTTTTCATTATTACTGAGCTGGAAAGCCTTGATTCTCCATTACTTCTTTCATTTGCTTATGATGTCTCTGAGCATGAGCGCTAAGAAGGATAATCCACTGATAAGCACTGATCTTACCAGCAGGACTGTCAAAGTAATAGGCCTTAAGGTCGTCTTGGCTGCTCTTTGTGAAGTCAATGTTTATTTGCCTTGCCGCTTTGAATTTGGCAATGAAGTCTTCTGGCGATTTGACAAGCCCTTTGGGTTCGAAAGGAGGGGCGGTTTTCACGCGTTTAGCAGGGCTTCGATCAGAGATAATATCAATCACCGTTTGATCTGAAACCCTAGTGGCTTCAGGAACAATCACCCTGAATTTCTCATTCTTAATAATGTTTTGAGTGATGTTCTGATGGATCGCTTGTTCGGCAATTAATAGGTGTTCACAAGCACCTGCCACTGACCATGAGTCTGGACTTGCCTGATAATTCCATTGTTCAGGTGTTAGGTTCTTGATTGATTTAAAGATGTCCTTCATCGAGGACTCAAGGTATTTAGTGGCGAACTTCCTTTCTTTTTTAGATAAGGTTTCTTTTTCTACCGGACTGATCATTGTCAATGCGGTCATCATAAGGACTACTAGTTTTTTCATGTTCTTGATCTTTAAATGAGATAGTTTTTAGGCAAGAACGGGATTGAGCCTATTCGGGGAACGATTCGGCCTTCAATCTGAATCAAGGGTGTTAAAATGAATAACGAGTGGTGGCTATTGACTGACCCATTTTTTAAACTCAGGTCCCGTATATCTACTGACCATGGCTTCTGAAGGAATGTTGGCTGTTGTCGGTTCCAGACTTACACGCAGTTTTTGATTAATGTCTTTCTGGACTTGCTTGACAGCAGAATGACTTATGCTGAATTGTCTGTTTAATCGGAAGAAGCCTTCCGTATCGTAAGTTTCAGATAATTCGCTGAGAGAGCTGAACTGTGTCAGGATTTTCTCTCCATCATTCTTCACGGCATACACCATTCCTTTTTGAGAATAGAGGTATGCGATTTGGTTGGGGGAGATATTGAAGGTTTTACTACCTGATTTAAAAGTCCAGTGTTGATTTTCAGATTTCTGTAGGTCATAGGAAATACTGGATTTTTGGAAGTCTCTCACTATAAAAACTAGGGTTTCAATGGCTATAATTAGCAGTGCGATGAAGAGAGAAGACAGGAATTGGCTTATGCCCGATACATGACCGAACAGGATATAATTCAGTGAATAAACAGATACTCCAAAAACAAAAGTGGTGAGGACTAAAGACATACCCAGTTGGTAGATGATCGTCTTTACGGGGTTTCTTGTAACAGACCACCGATCATTCAACCTAAAATAATTCCATGAGTTCAACTCACAGCATAGTATGCAAATAATCAATGACGAAATATAGAGCACAAGTGGAAACTGGTAGCCTTCGTCCCAAGGAAGTTTACCATATGCCACAAAATGTACCAGTAAAAGCGCCACAAAGGGGATCAGTAACCTACGGACTTGGTTATGAGAAAGGTTTTTAATGCTTGCCACGTTTCTCAATACGAGTCATAGCTGAAGTTGTTCTGAAATGGGTTGTCTACTTTTTATCCAAGCTAGCCAATAGTTTGCTATCCTTAATGCCGGCACGTTCCGCCTCGTATGCTTTTTGGTTGCCTTGACATTTGTAGCAGTATGCCTTGATGTATTTACTAAATTCTTGAGTGTTGGCGTTGGGTGGGCCCATTTTAGAGAGCTGCTTGAGTGCCCTTTTTGCATTGCCATCAATGGCAGTGTTTAAGGCTTGGTTGAGTGCAGCCAATTCAACCATAACTTTATCTGTGTTTTTCTTTCTCGATTTTGCAAAGTATCCTGTGCTCAGCTCAAGCAGCTCACCCCTGATTTCGTCATGTTCCGTTTGATTAGCTAACTTTTGGTATGCCATACCAGCCTCAAAATAGTTTGTGGGTGATTTCTTATCTGTTATTGCAGCCTCAGCCTTAGTGATTTCTGATGCATCTTTAGGTATGCCTCTCAGGGCTTCAATGAATTGATTCGCATTGGAAAAGCCCGTTCTATCCCACAGTACCTTGCCAGAGGGAGTGGTGATAATTACTCTAGGTATTCCCTGAACTCTGTACTCAATGGCTAGATTTCTATCTGCATCTACATCGACCTTATGTGCTACGAAGTTGTCCTTGATGTCAAGCACTTCGGCAACATTCCAAAGGTCGGTGTCCATTTTCTTACAGGGTCCACACCAATGCGCCCAAAAGTCCATAACCACCAGCTTTCCTGTTTCTTTTGCCTCTTTTCGTACGGCCTGGCGGTCGTAGTTCCAATTGATCTGGCCATATGAGTAGACTGAAACGAACGAGATCAGGATTAGGGTAGTGGCTATTTTCCTCATAATGTATGTTATTATTTATATTGAATAGTTAATATAAAAAAAAGAATAGTTATAACATTGGTTTAAGCAAAAAAAGAGCGATAATTTTATCGCTCTTCCAATTAGAATTGTCAAAATATTATAGGCTAGCCAATTTCTCTTCCAAGACCTTGATCTTTGATTCAGCATCGGCTTGTTTCTTTCTCTCATTGGCCACTACTTGTTCAGGAGCACCACTTACGAAGCGTTCATTGCTTAGCTTTTTGGTGACACTATTGAGGAACCCTTTAGTATAGTCAAGCTCTTTTTGGATTTCAGCCTTCTCTTGCTCTACGTCTATGGCACCTTCTGCCATTGGAAGGTAGAATTCGTCTGAATTGATGACAAAGCTCAGCGCATTATCCACCTTGTCAGTTGTTGACTCAATCTCACCGATGTTTCCGAGCTTTTTAATTGTTCCATCAAAGGCCTCGTAAGCCGATTGATCCTTGGCTCTTACAAATAGATTGAGTTGCTCTTTCGGAGATAGGCCTTTACTACTTCGTGCATTTCTGATGTTAGAAACCAACTCGAACACTTTTTCTGCTTGCTTGATTAGGTCAGGGTTCAATTCACCTACGATCGGCCAGGCAGAAATTATAATGTCTTGACCTGCGTCTCTGGTTCGGATCTCGCTCCATACCTCTTCTGTAATGAATGGCATAAATGGATGTAGGACCTTCATCAGCTTCTCGAATAAGTTCAAGGTTACCTCATAAGTTGCTGGATCGATCGGTTCGCCATAAGCTGGTTTGATCATTTCCAAGTACCATGAGCAGAAGTCATTCCATACGAGTTTATAAGTGCTCATTAGCGCATCCGACATTCTGAATTTGCTGAAATGATCTTCAATTTCCGTCAATGCTTGATTGAAACGGGCATCAAACCACTGAATAGCGATTTGATTCTCCGCTGGCATCGTAGTGCCTTTAACCTCCCAGTTTTTCACCAGACGAAAAGCATTCCAAATCTTATTGGCAAAGTTTCTCCCTTGCTCAACGAGTTTCTCATCATACAATAGATCATTGCCAGCAGGTGATGAAAAGAGCATACCCGTTCTGACCGCATCCGCACCCAAGTCTCTGATCAAGTCTAGCGGATCAGGAGAATTACCCAATGACTTGGACATCTTTCTTCGCTGCTTGTCGCGAACGATACCCGTCAGGTACACGTGCTTGAATGGTTTCTCATCCGTGTATTCATACCCGGCAATGATCATCCTTGCTACCCAGAAGAAAAGAATCTCCGGAGCGGTTACCAGAACCGAAGTAGGATAGAAGTAATCTAGATCGGCATTCTTTCCTTTGATGATCTTTCCGGTCTCTTTGTCGAAGCAGTCGTCATTGAAGCCATCAAAAACAGCCAAAGGGAATAACCATGATGAGGCCCATGTATCCAATACATCTTCGTCCTGCCTTAAATCTGATGCTGAAAGTTGCTTACCAGACTTTTCAGTTGCCATTACCAGAGCTTCCTCAACGGTTTCTGCCACAACGTACTCATCGTCACCGGTTCCATAGTAGAAAGCTGGGATTCGCTGCCCCCACCATAGTTGTCTTGAGATACACCAGTCACGAACGTTTTCCATCCAGTGATTGTAGGTGTTCTTGAACTTGGCAGGAACTAATTCAACTTCATCATCCATCACCACTTTGTGGGCAGTTTTGGAAATCTCTTTCATATTGATGAACCACTGTAAAGAGAGTTTAGGCTCAATAACAGACCCAGTTCTTTCGGAACGACCAATCTTTGTGGTGAATTCTTCATCCCCCATTAAGAAGCCAGCTTCATCAAGATCCTTGATGATTTGCTTTCTTACTTTGAAGCGATCCATCCCCACATAGGCCGGAATCTCACATTTCTCGTTCAGCTTACCATCTAGGCTGATGGTATCGATTATTTCCAGGTTATGTCTTAATCCAATTTCATAATCATTAGGATCATGGGCTGGGGTCACTTTCAGGCAACCGGTACCAAATTCGATTTCAACATAATCATCTCCGATAATTGGAATCTCTCGATTGATAAAGGGCACCAAAGCCTTCTGGCCGATCAAGTGTTTGAATCGATCATCTTTCGGGTTAACGGCAATGCCTGTATCACCCATAATCGTCTCCGGACGCTGGGTAGCAATGATTACCTTTTCATCCGAATCTTTAATGTCATACTGAACTTTGTAGAGCTTGGAAGTCTGCTCTTTATCGTCATAGATTACTTCTTCGTTGGAAACGGTAGTTTGGGCTTCAACATCCCAGTTCACCATTCTCCATCCACGATAGATGTATCCTTTTTTATGTAGGTCAACAAAAACCCGGAGTACCGCATTGTGATAGCCTTCATCCATGGTGAAAGCTGTCCTGTCCCAATCGCAGGAAGCACCTAGTTTTTTAAGTTGCTCCAGGATGATTCCCCCATACTTCTCTTTCCACTCCCAGGCATGTTCTAGAAATGCATCTCGTGATAGGTCCGATTTCTTAATGCCTTGCTCACGAAGCATGCGAACTACTTTCGCTTCTGTAGCAATAGAAGCATGGTCAGTTCCCGGAACCCATAATGCTTCCTTGCCTTCCATTCGGGCCTTGCGAATCAGGATGTCCTGAATGGTATTATTCAACATGTGTCCCATATGCAAGACACCCGTCACATTCGGAGGAGGAATGACGACAGTAAATGGCTCTTTGTCTGGGTTGGCTTTGGCTTTGAAATAGCCTTTTTCCATCCAGTGCGCGTACCACTTATCTTCTACTTCTTGCGGGTTGTACTTAGTTGAAATTGACATTGAATTGTTTGAATAAAATTAAGGTGCAAAAATAGATGATTAAGTCGGAAGATGGAAGCTTGAAGACGGAAGTCGAAGAGTGAAGAATAGAGGATGAAGTAGGAAGAGTGAAGGTGGGGGCTAGAAGACTGTAGCTGGAGGAAGAAAACCAGAAATTTAACGTCTCGTCATTCTGAGCTTGACTGTCGGCAGACAGGCAGAGCGAAAGAATCTCCAAAATGTGATTCGGGAAGTTTTAGGGAGATTGCTTTGTCCGTTATCCTTGCAGGAATAAGACAATACGTCACCCTGAACTTGGTTCAGGGTCTAAAATATTCTACCCACATGTCCAGATTCTGAAATAAACCTGCCTTGCCGGTAGGCAGGTTCAGAATGACGGGTGAAATAATCTCCTCAAGATTTACAATTACTTTTTCTCTAGTTTTTCTAGTCTTTCAAGAACGTCTTGAAGTGTTTCTTTTAGCTCCTTATTTTCCTTTTTCAAATCGTCTTTCTCCTTGCTTTCTTGTATAAGATAAAGGGTTAGCTCCTCTACCTTCCTCAAAAGGGTAGCATCCATATCTCCAAGGTCAAGTCCATTGGTCTCAACTTCTTTGGCCGAAGGCACCTCTGGAAGGTGTTTGTTTTCTTTGATATAGCTTTCGAGTTCACCTAAAGTTCTCAGCCCGTAACTGGAAGCAAAAACATAGTCTGGCCAGCCATTGGCATCTACTTTGACTTTCTTGGAACGGATGGTTCCATTTACCTCGAGTTTTTCTGTTGGAGAGGTGGTTCCAATTCCTACATTGCCATTTTGGGCTACCCTCATTCTTTCATTTCTTGTATTAGAGCCTGTACTAAATGATACTCCATCCACGCCATTAATTGATAGTCCATCGGGAGATGATCCACCTCCGTTATGATCGTAGGCCAAAATAGAAACATTGTATTTGTTGGCTGTACTAAATCCTTCTCTGAAGTAAATGCCTCTTTCATGACCTGAATTACCGAAAACATCTAATAATAGATCTCCTTCTATATGCAGAGTGTTATCAGGGGCATTTGTCCCTATTCCCACTTTCCCATCACCTCTTACGTTTAGAACGCCATTTGTAGAATTGCCATTGGGTGATATTGAAACATGATCAATAGCACCTTCTGTGTAAAATATGCCGTAATCAGGATATGTACTACTGAAAGCGAGTCCAAATGTTGTTCCAGAATAATTACCGAGATAGATTCTTCTGTTGAGTCCACCCATATAAATATTTCCTCTCACATCTAGTTTTTCTCTGGGGTCATTCGTGCCAATGCCCACATTGCCAGACTCTGAAATTCGCATAAGTTCCGTTCCGTTTGACTCTCCATTTCTATCGGATGCGAAAATAAAGGCACGATTGGTGTCATTACCATTGGCGTCAATATTAAAATAAAGACTGTTCCCAGAATTAAGTATGGAGTGATATGTGTTGGTATACGGTATATAATTATTGATAGTGTTTACACCCAGATATGAATCTTTGACATCTCCCAGTTTAATATTTCCGCGTACGTCTAATAATCCATTCGGTGAAGTAGTGCCGATGCCCACATTGCCAGATGTGAAGTAAACCGGGTTGGTCCCAAGCCATTGAGCGGATAATGTTGATGTGAGACAAACTGAAATTAAGATTAGAAATACCTTTTTCATAATTCTGATTATTTAGAAGTGAGTGTTTTAAGAAGTGATTCGATTTTACTGAGGCGATCTTTTAATTCTTGATTTTCCTTTGCTTGTTGATCAATCTTCTTTTGTTGATCAATGGTGTAAAGCGTCAGTTCTTCTACCTTTTTCAAAAGTGAAGCATCCATATCCCCAAGGTCAAGACCATTAGTCTCTACATCTTTAGCAGAGGGTACATCTGGAAGGTGTTGATTTTCTTTGATGTATCTCTCTACTTCGCTCAAGGCTCGCAACTCATAGCTCGAAGCGAATACATAGTCTGGCCATCCATTGGCATCTACTTTGACTTTCTTAGAACGGATAGTGCCGTTGACTTCGAGTTTTTCGCTTGGTGTTGAGATCCCAATACCCACATTTCCTTGAATAATTGCTCCATTGGTAGGGGCATTCAATCCACCATAGCTACTCCCAATGGATGAAGATCTAACTCTTATCCCTGCATAGGTATTACCAGGAGTCAAGAAACCGAATTCTTGTCCAGTTCCATAGTTTTGAATTCGATACTGACCAGCATCACCCCCAATTGAAAATCCATTTGTCCCAGTGAACCTTGCAATACCATCCACTTCAAGTTTGGTGTTTGGAGAAGTTGTCCCGATACCTACATTCCCATTATCGCCTCTGAGGATTAGACTTCCACTTCTTGATTCCAAGGTGACACCGTAGTATCCATAATTCCTGAACCTTGCCTCCGTATGTAGGCTGGCATCGTAACTCGAATAGGCATGTACATAGTAGCTTTTATCATAGGAGATTTTTTGACCATATGCTACCGTTATTCCTCCGTTAACCATCAATTTCCTGTTTGGATCTGGTGCATTACCAGTGTTTGGGTTTATGTCGCCAATACCGACACTACCGTTGTCTCTTAATATGCTTAGTCTCTCGACAGGAGAGTTGTTTCCTACAAATATTCCAAACCGATTGTTTGCTCCATCATATTTGAGATAGGTTCCAACATCGCCTGTTCCTTGTTCAACTAGTTTCAGAGTAGAGCTTAAGTTTGGGCCAGACTCAATAGTAAGGTCGGTGTTACTATCGCTATCGAGGTGGAGTAGGCTGTTTGGTGATGTGGTGCCAATCCCGACATTACCAGCATTAGTGAGCGTTAGTCTAGGGGTATAAGCACTGCCATCCCAGTTTCTCCATTGAACGGATGAGCCATTATAAATAACCTGATAGTAATTAGATCCGTTGGCTTTGAATCGAAAACCAATTTCTGGGAGGCTTTGTCCAGAAAATGCCAGGGCTACACCAGTGTTCTCACCTGATGTTGATGTGCTACTAATTGTTAAGGGTGCCCACGGAGAAGATGTACCAATTCCAACATTACCACTGTTGAAATAAACAGGGTTTGTACCTAGCCATTGGGCAGATAAAGTCGAGGTCAGACAAACTGAGGTTAAGAGGAGAAGTATCTTTTTCATAGTATTCATATTTAATCAAATGAAGATTTAATTTGAATATAAAAAGTCTATGAAATAATTCTATAGAGAAAGTGTTAATTGAAAATTAAATTCGAATAATATTTTATTAACGGTACTAAATTCAAGTTTGCGAAGTACAATTGCCTTCGATATCATGTCTTATCACCTCGGTGTAGAACGCAAAGCGCCTTTTGTAAAGTTGCTTTTGTTTTCACAAACGTCACAAGGATCCTCAAAGGCACCTTCTAATGAGAGTATGGGGTTCCCATTCCTTGGGAGATCATTCAGTTGTTTTTCCCATGCGTCCAGTTGCGGTCGAGTGAGCTCTGTAAATGTCGTGGCCTTGAATCCGCCACTGCCTCCTGGTTCAAAATTGTGTGTTCCTGGGACAACCAAGAGATTAATTGGTGGAGATTGAGGTGGAGGAGCGAGCCTTCCCACTTTATAGTGCCCATCGTCATAACAAACACATACAATGGTATCTCCTTCTACACAGACTATCACAGGTTCATAATCCCATTCATGTCTATAGACAAAGTATGCAATTATCAAGGCGATAATTATTAGGGCTATTACGATTAGAATGATTTTCCAACCAATGGCTACAACAACCACCAACACTTTTTTCCATACCCAAGTTACGGCTGTAGCTACGGCTTTCCTGAAGTAGTAAAGAGCGGCAGCCGCTAAGCCAGTTCCTACAACGGCCACTAATTTCCTTTGCCAGGTCCTCGTTACCGTCCGGTACCACCTTTTAACTGGCCCCCAAACTTTCTTTTTGAAATAGTGCGTGACTGTCCAAAGTGTTATATGACTTATACTCCATTCATAGATATAAAGAAAGCAGAGGATGCCGTTGCACATTACGGCTCGGCACCAGACTTTTATTAACTGTTTTTCTTCTCCTGATGGTAATTGTAAATCGGGCTGGTACTTTTTGGCTTTGTCTAAAACAGTACCAGTCAAGGGTTGATATTGAGCAGGCATAACTTGTGTGTTTTAAACATAAGTTAATGAAAATCCACAGACTGATTTTAGGTCCTAAAATCAAGATCAAAGTGCTGGTTGATAGGCCGTTTTGTGAATGTTATTAGATAGCACAAAGGAACTCTGTACCTGACCGAGATTAGCAATGGTGGAAAGCTTGGTAAGAATAAATGCTTCGTATTTCTCCATGTTTTTCACCACAATCTTTAATAAGAAATCAAAGTTTCCAGCAATATGATAGCACTCCATAACTTCAGGGTATTGGTTGATTTCATTCACGAATTTGTCGAGGTATGACCTGGAATGTTTGGTGAGGCTAATGGAGATGAAGGCTGTGAGAATCAAGTCGAGTTTGCGGTTGTCAACTAAGGCGACATACTGCTTGATGATTCCGTCTTTCTCGAGGCGTTTTACCCTTTCAAATACTGGGGTTGTGGATAGGTTCAGTTGTTCAGCAAGCGCCTTTGTGGTAATGCGGCCATCGGCTTGGAGTATTTCTAATATCTTGATGTCTGTCTGATCGAGCTTCATTCAGTTGAATTTTCTTTAGAGACGCTAAAATTAGGCTTTTTATGCTTGAATATTCTTTATGAGTGAGATAAAATAGATGAATCGTCTATTTTTTGATTCTGATTTAGTGGATATAAACTTAAGGTTGGTTTTAATTTTAGCTTTGTAATTATCCTGAAATCAAGAGATTCCTATGAACGATTTACTCTCAAAATTCGAAAATAAACCACCTGAAATCGTCTTCGAATGGCGCGATCAAGAAACTGAAGCAGAAGGCTGGGTGGTCATCAACTCGCTCAGAGGTGGGGCTGCCGGTGGTGGTACTCGGATGCGCAAGGGTTTGAACAAGCGTGAGGTCGAGTCGCTGGCCAAAACAATGGAGGTGAAGTTTACGGTTTCAGGGCCTCCTATTGGTGGTGCTAAATCGGGCATTAATTTCGATCCAAATGATCCTCGCAAGGAAGGAGTCCTCAAAAGATGGTTTGCCGCAGTGAGTCCTTTGTTAAAATTCTACTACGGTACAGGAGGTGATTTGAATGTGGATGAAATTCATGAGGTAATCGCCATGACCGAAGAGGCGGGAATTTGGCACCCGCAGGAGGGCGTCTTCAATGGTCATTTCAAACCTAATGAGGCATCAAAGATCAATAGGATCGGACAGCTGCGTAATGGTGTGGTGAAGGTGATCGAGAATCCAGAGTATTCACCAGATGTGGTCAAGAAGTACAAAGTGGCAGATATGATCACGGGATTTGGTGTGGCCCAGGCGATTCACCATTACTATGATATTTGGGGAGGTAATTACAAAGAAAAGAGAGCGGTCATACAAGGTTGGGGTAATGTAGGCGCTGCAGCCGGTTACTACTTGGCTCAAATGGGAGTGAATATTGTAGGAATCATTGATAAGGAAGGTGGTTTGCTGAATCAAGAAGGCTTTAGCCTTGAAGAAATTCGTGATCTGTTTGTGAATCGAAATGGCAACCAGCTTCATGCCGAAAACATGATCTCCTTTGACGAGGTGAATCAAGGTATTTGGGATCTGGACTTCGAAATTTTTGTTCCGGCTGCTGCTTCGAGATTGATTACGAAGGAGCAAGTTGACAGAATGATCGGTACAAAACTAGAAGTGATTTCCTGTGGGGCGAATGTTCCATTTAACGATCCGGAGATTTTCTTTGGAGAGACGGGTTTGTATGCGGATGAGAACCTTTCGGTTATTCCGGACTTTATCGCCAATTGTGGAATGGCGCGGGTTTTTGCGTATCTTATGGAAGGCGGAGTGGCATTGACGGATGAAGCGATTTTTGAGGATACATCAGAAGTAATTCGCGAAGGATTACAAACAGTTTACGATTTGTCTTCTGATACTAAAGGTATCTCGCAGAGAGCACTTAATCACTCACTCAACCAACTTGTATAAATTTTAGCCTATGCCATTTTATCATCAACTCGGTAAGATTCCTCATAAGAGACATACAACTTTCAAAAAACCTGATGGGAGCTACTACTATGAGCAGCTCTTCGGTACGATCGGCTTCGATGGGATGTCATCACTCATGTATCATGAGCAAAGACCAACCCAGGTGAAGGAGGTCGTCAAATCATATGATGTTTCTCCAAAGATTGCGGTAGAAAAGAATATGCTTTCCTTAGGGCTTAAAGGATTCTCGGTTCCACCTAAGGCAGATTATCTAGAAAGCAGAACTGCAGTCTTGGTTAATAATGATTGCCACATTGTTTTGGCCTCTCCTCAAGAGTCACTACGAGACTACTTCTACAAAAACACGGATTGTGATGAGTTGATCTTTGTTCATGAGGGTTCGGGTACTTTGAGGACCCAACTCGGGAACATTGAGTTCGGTTACGGGGATTATCTTTTGGTTCCTCGTGGAATGATCTATCAGATTGATTTCGACACCAAGGACAATAGACTTTTTATCGTTGAGTCGCACCGACCCATGTATACGCCTAAGCGTTATAGAAACTGGTTTGGCCAAATGCTTGAGCACTCGCCTTTCTGTGAAAGAGATATTAGAAGACCGCAGCACTTGGAGACCTATAATCAAAAGGGTGATTTTATTATTAAGGTTAAGAAAGAGGGTATGATTCATGAATATGTCTATGCAAGTCACCCCTTCGATATCGTAGGCTGGGATGGATACAATTATCCATACGCATTCTCGATCCATGACTTTGAGCCCATCACTGGTCGCGTGCATCAACCACCACCGGTACATCAAACTTTTGAGACAGACGCATTTGTCGTTTGCTCCTTTGTTCCAAGGCTTTTCGATTATCACCCCGAGGCCGTTCCTGCCCCTTATAATCATAGTAATATCGACTCTGATGAAGTACTCTACTATGTGGATGGTGACTTTATGAGTAGAAATAATATAGAAAGAGGTCAGATTACATTGCACCCTGCAGGTATACCGCATGGTCCGCACCCAGGAGCAATGGAAAGAAGTTTAGGAGTAAAGGATACGGCCGAACTTGCCGTAATGGTGGACACTTTCAAACCATTGAAGGTGACTGAAGAAGCAATGAAGATTTTGGTAAAGGATTATCATAAATCCTGGTTAGAAGATTAAGAATAAATAGATAATGGAGAATACGACTTATTCTGGAGAGAAAATATTTGAGGAAGCGCAAGACTTCCTTCCAATTAATGGAACTGATTATGTAGAACTATACGTGGGCAATGCTAAGCAGTCTGCTCATTTCTACAAAACGGCTTATGGTTTTCAGTCGGTAGCTTATGCAGGACTTGAAACGGGTTTAAAGGATCGAGTTTCTTATGTGTTACAACAGGACAAGATCAGACTTGTATTGACCTCCCCATTAAAACAGGACGGACTTATCAACGAGCACATCAATAAGCATGGTGATGGCGTGAAGGTTGTTGCGTTGTGGGTAGATGATGCCACCAAGGCCTGGGAAGAAACCACTAAACGTGGTGCAGTCTCTTTCATGGAGCCCAATAAAGAGGAGGATGACCATGGCTATGTGGTGAAGTCAGGTATTCATACCTATGGTGAAACGATCCACATTTTTGTAGAGCGCAGTAATTATAGTGGTGTCTTTATGCCAGGCTTTGAAAAATGGGAATCTGATTACAATCCATCAGAGGTCGGCTTGAAATACATCGATCATATGGTAGGTAATGTGGGTTGGGGCGAGATGAACAAATGGTGTGATTTCTATGCCAAAGTGATGGGTTTTACCCAGCTCGTTTCATTTGATGATAAAGACATCTCGACCGAGTACACTGCACTGATGAGTAAGGTGATGAGTAATGGAACTGGACGTATTAAGTTCCCAATTAACGAACCGGCAGAGGGCAGAAGAAAGTCACAGATCGAGGAATACATCGATTTCTATAATGGTGCGGGTGTACAGCATATTGCCGTGGCCACGGATAACATCATTGAAACTGTTGGTGCCTTGAGAGCAAGAGGAGTGGAGTTTCTGAAAGTACCTGAGATCTATTACGATGATGTATTGGATAGGGTAGGAGAAATAGATGAAGATCTTGAACCACTGAAAAATCTAAACATCCTGATCGATCGGGATGATGAAGGTTATTTACTTCAGATTTTCACAAAGCCAGTACTGGACAGACCAACCATGTTCTTTGAAATTATTCAAAGAAAGGGAGCACAGTCTTTTGGTAAGGGCAACTTCAAAGCACTCTTTGAAGCAATAGAAAGAGAACAAGAATTAAGGAATACACTTTAGGCCCCATCCTGCCTTCCCCAGAGGGGAAGGTGGTCCCTCCTTTGGAGGGATTTAGGGAGGCTGATGACGTCAATGGAGCATATTATGATCAAAGCAAACGATCCAAATAGAAAATCATGGGTAGGTTTACCTAGTGATTGTGACTTTTCAATACAAAATATACCGTTCGGTATATTTAAATCTAATAATGACGGCCCGAGAGCAGCGACTGCCATTGGAAATAAGGTTTTAGACTTATCCGCGCTTCAAGAAGAAGGACTACTGGATGGTTTAGGACTTCCAACAGGAGTCTTCACCAAATCGACCCTTAATGAATTTATGGGCTTAGGAAAGGCAGTTTGTCGAAGCGTCAGAGATAGGCTTTCGGATTTGCTTGAAGAAGGCAATGCCGAACTCCGAGATAATGAAGCATTGAAAGCTAGGGCTTTTTATGACATGCGCGAGGTGGAAATGCTGATGCCTGTAAACGTACCGAACTATACAGATTTCTATTCTTCAGAACAGCATGCCTTTAATGTGGGGACAATGTTCAGAGGACCTGAGAATGCATTAATGCCTAACTGGAAGCATATTCCTGTTGGCTATCATGGTCGAGCATCCTCAATTGTAGTTTCGGGTACACCATTTCACAGACCCAAAGGACAAACGAAAGCTGATGACGCTGAAGCACCTTCTTTTGGTCCATGCAGGTTGTTAGACTTCGAATTGGAAATGGCCTATATCACCGGTAAGGAAAACCCTTTGGGTGACCCGGTTTCTACCAATGAAGCGGATGACTACATCTTTGGCTTTGTTATTTTGAATGATTGGTCGGCACGCGATATTCAGAAATGGGAATACGTTCCTCTTGGGCCATTCCTTGCTAAGAATTTTGCTTCACATGTTTCACCATGGGTGGTAACCATGGATGCACTTGAACCCTTTATGGTAGATGGTCCAGAACAAGATCCTGAAGTACTGCCCTATTTGAAGTATGATGAAGCGACCCACTTTGATGTAAAACTAGAGGTGGGTATTCAGCCGGATGGATCGGACGAAACAACGGTTTCGAATTCGAACTTCAAGCACATGTACTGGAATGTTAGGCAGCAACTCGCACATCATACGGTCAACGGTTGCAATATGCAGGTGGGTGATATGTATGGCTCTGGTACCATTTCAGGACCAGAAGAAAGCGCTTATGGTTCTATGCTCGAATTGTCATGGAGAGGCACCAAACCAATTCCTATGAAGGATGGATCGGAAAGGAAGTTCATTCAGGATGGAGACACTGTGATCATGAGAGGGCATGCAGAAAAGAACGGAGTTCGTGTGGGCTTTGGAGAGGTTAAAGCAAAAGTGCTTCCGGCCAAGTAAACGTCTCCTCCGACTCATGGATACCCTAATGAAATAATAGAATGAGAATTGATCCAAAAGAAATATCTACTCCTGATTTACACGCTCAGCTATTAGGTTGTATTGGGCCGAGACCTATCGCATGGGCGAGTACCATCGATGAGGGGGGACAGATTAATCTAGCCCCTTATAGTTTTTTCAATGTTTTCAGTACGAATCCACCAACACTAATTTTGTCACCCGCTAAACCACGGGATTTGAAGTTGAAGCATACACTCTTGAATGCCATGGCAACAAAGGAGATCGTGATCAACGTGGTCAGCTTTGATGTGGTGGAACAAATGTCTTTGAGTAGTACGGCTTACGCCAAAGGAGTGAATGAGTTTGTCAAATCGGGTTTGACTGCAGTAGACTCAGAAATCGTGAAGCCACCTAGGGTTGGTGAGTCCATTGCTGCTTTTGAGTGTAAGGTGAAGGAGGTTATTCATTTGGGTGAGGATGCTGGAGCAGGAAACCTGATTGTTTGTGAGATAGTACTTGCACATATAAAGGACGGAGTACTTGGAGATGACGGCAAGCCAGATCCCTATAAAACTGACCTTGTAGGTAGAATGGGGGGAGATTGGTATTGCAGAGCCAATGGTGAGGCTATTTTTAAGCTTCCAAAGCCCAATAGGAATCTGGGTATTGGTGTAGATCAAATACCAGCTGCCATCCGCAATAGTTCAGTGCTCACTGGCAATAATCTAGGGAGATTAGGAAATATTGAAAAAATCCCCGAAAATGATCGCATATTTGCATTTTCGGAGACTCCTGAAATACAAGAGATTAAATCTCGTTTTGTCAATGACCAGGAATCTTTGGAATACCATTTGCATGAATTAGCTCAGGGTTATTTGAATGAAAATGACCTTGAAAAAGCTTGGCTGACCTTAATGCAGGGCAGCTAGATTTTTTAGAAAACTAACTACCATTAAAAACAAAACATATGAAAAAACTCATTTTAACATTAGCACTAATAACTGTAACCTTTGGTGCATCGGCTCAGGTAACATTGGGGCCAAGAATAACTTTGATTTCATCTAACCTGGACTTGAGAGAGGAAATCGCGAATGTACAAGAAGGTGATGCAGAGTTTGGTTTCCAGTATGGAATATTCGCAAGAGTCAAAGTGCCTGTGATTGGTCTTTATGTACAGCCTGAACTACTCTTTAGTAAAACAGAGTCTACAATAACGTCTGGTGCTCAGAATGTGGATCTCTCTTTCAATCGTGTGGATGTACCTATTATGATTGGTGGAAAGATTGGCCCATTAAGGATAAATGCTGGCCCATCACTCAGTTTTTTAACAAGTGCTGAAAGTGATGTTGCTGGTTTGGTAACTGATGTTAAGGATAATTATAGCAGTACAAATGTTGGCTTTCAAGCTGGTATTGGTATTGATATCTTAAAATTTGCTATTGACTTGAAATATGAGGGCAGCCTAAGTGAAAAATTTGGCGATGCTATTACAGTTGGTGGTAACAGTTTTTCGACTGACGAGAGACCTAGCCAAATTGTATTAGGGATTGGTTTTAAATTGTTCTAAGCCAATAATCGAAATCAAAAAGAAAGGAAGCTATATAGCTTCCTTTCTTTTTTTATTAGCCTTTTTGGTGGCTTCCACGTTCTTTTCAATACGGTGGCCAGGTCTCGACCATTTCACCTTCTCATCGACTGAAGGGGTCATTTCTTCCTGTGGTAGAGGAGTGGGTTTGGCCCCCTTAGCATATGGCTTCATTGGGTTGATACCCAGGATATTGAAGAGTTCCATATCCTCATTTACATCTGGGTTTGGAGTGGTCAAGAGTTTATCTCCTGCAAATATTGATCCCGCACCAGCCATAAAACAGAAGGCCTGTCCTTCTTTGCTCATCTCTGTTCTCCCTGCTGAAAGTCTCACTGTCGTTGATGGTAATACAATTCTAGTGGTAGCTACCATACGAATCATATCCCAGATCGGTACAATTTGTTGCTCTTCGAGTGGTGTGCCTTCTACAGAAACCAGCGCATTAATTGGCACTGACTCCGGTTGAGGGCTTAATGAAGCTAATGCTAAGAGCATGCCTGCTCTATCTTCAATGGACTCACCCATCCCTATAATACCCCCGCTACAGACGGTTACATTCGTTTTGCGAACATTATTCAAGGTTTCCAGGCGATCCTCCCAACCGCGGGTTGAGATAATTTCTTTGTAGTATTCTTCCGAAGAATCAAGGTTGTGGTTATAGGCATAAAGACCTGCCTCAGCGAGTCTTTTGGCCTGACTTTCACTCAACATTCCTAAGGTACAGCATACCTCCATGTCCAGTGAGTTAATGGTGCGTACCATGTTTAAGACCTGATCAAACTCAGGACCATCTTCAACATTCCTCCATGCGGCACCCATACATACCCTTGATGAACCAGATGACTTTGCACGCAAGGCCTGTGCTTTGACCTGATCAACAGTCATCAAATCATTAGTTTCGATATCTGTGTGATACCTCGCTGCCTGAGGGCAGTAGGCACAATCTTCTGGACAACCACCAGTTTTGATAGATAAGAGAGTACTTACCTGAACCTCATTCGGGTTATGATATTTTCTATGAACAGTAGCTGCTTCATAAACTAATTCCAATAATGGCTTATTGTATATTTCGAGAATTTCTTCCTTTGTCCAGTCGTGTCTGATCTCACTCATTCTTTCGATTTAAAGTCTCGGCAAAATAGTGACCTGCCTAATCAACTCCAATAACTAATACTATATTTGACCAATATGACGGGCATCTATTTACTATTGGGAACCAATCTTGGTAATAAAACCAAGAACCTTGAGAAAGTGATCGAGCTACTCGTGGCTAATCGGGTTGCTATTAGAAGGGAATCCTCCATTTATGAGACTGCCGCCTGGGGTATTGAAGACCAGCCTTCTTTTCTTAATCAGGTGATTGAAATCGAAACGTCCAGAACTCCTGAGAAACTTCTGGAGCTTTTGCAGCAAATAGAGTCCAATATGGGGCGTGTGAAGAAGATCAAATGGGGCGAACGACTCATTGATATCGATATCCTATACTTTGGTGATACCATTGTTGATCAAGAGAAACTTAAGATTCCTCATCCTGAAATCCAGAACAGGAGGTTTACTTTGGAGCCAATGGTTGAAATAATTCCCGAACTAGTCCACCCTGTTTTGTCTTTATCGCAGAGCGAAATGCTTCGAGCCTGCGAAGACAAACTCGAAGTGAAGCATTACGAACCGGTTATCTGAAATAGAGTCGACTCTAGAAGCTAGAAGCTAGAAGCTAGAAGCTAAATGCTCCTAACTTCTGCCTCACGGTGGATCTTTTTGACTAAGCCTTGAAGCACTTTACCTGGTCCAGACTCTACAAAGTGAGTGGCTCCATCGGCTACCATGGACTGAACGGATTGTGTCCATCTTACTGGTGCTGTCAGTTGGATTTTTAGGTTTTGCTTGATCTCTTCCAAGTCAGTCGAAGCCTTGGCTGTAACGTTTTGATAGATTGGACAAATACCTTGGCTAAAAGTTGTAGCGTCAATTGCTTTTTCTAACTCTTCTCTAGCAGGTTCCATCAATGGCGAATGGAATGCTCCACCAACAGGAAGGGGTAAGGCTCTTCTTGCCCCAGCTTCTTTTGCCTTTTCACAAGCGATCTCAATTCCCTTGTGAGACCCTGAAATTACCAGTTGTCCTGGGCAATTGTAATTAGCGGCCACAACAACTTCATCGATAGACGCACATAAGTCTTCCACTACCTGATCTTCCAACCCAAGAATAGCGGCCATAGTAGATGGGTTTATCTCACAAGCTTTTTGCATAGCCAAGGCTCTTTGGGATACAAGTCTTAAACCATCCTCGAAAGAAAGAACACCACTGGCAACTAGTGCTGAAAACTCACCTAATGAATGCCCTGCAACCATGTCTGGTTTGAAGTCTTCTGAGATTTTCGCCAACACCACTGAGTGTAGGAAAATGGCGGGTTGAGTAACCTTCGTTTCTTTTAGTTGATCTGCAGTACCTTCGAACATAATATCGGTAATGCGAAAACCAAGAATATCATTTGCGGATTCTAATAATTGCTTTGCTTCAGCTGATGAATCGTATAAATCTTTGGCCATTCCCGGGAACTGTGCTCCCTGACCTGGAAATACATATGCAGTCATTTCAAATGGGTTTGTTTGGGTGTGGCAAAGCTAATGAATAATCATCAAGCTTCCACAAATCTTGACTTAAGCTCTGGGGTAGGTATTCGACAAGAATCGCGTTTACCCCACCATTTATATCGGTTTTTTGCAATGATATCGTAAACCCAATGCCTGAGAAAGGGAGGGACAATCATAAATACATATAAAGCTGGGTACAGGCCATTGAGCTTCTTTGCGATGCGCAGTGCGGCTGAGCTCTTCTTATAGACTTTTCCCTGGCTCAATAGTACCAAGCTATCAAACTCCTTGGTATCATAGCCAAGTTCTTTCAGCTTCTTTTGTCCAAACTCTGATTGGAGTGCAGCAAAACGAAAATGACTGTTAGGATCATGGTCTATGATGAAATTAACAGAGCTGTTGCACAGGTTGCAAACCCCGTCAAAGAGGAGTATGTCTTGTTCTATTATTTCGACTTGCTTATTCAATGACTAACCAGTTAACACTACAAAAGTAACAATGCTCCGCTAGCAGTAAGTTCCTTTTGTATACAAACTAGCAGGGGTATTAAAGGTTATCTGAATATCTTAACCCAGTTTCTGAACTCCTGAGTTCTTTTGGCTTCATCAAGTACGTTAAAGGTAACAATGACATGGTAGTAGTATGTTCCTTCCGGTAAGGGGTTGCCTGACTTATCACGGCCATCCCAATTAATAAATATGTCAGGCTCCGTTTCACCACAAGTGGAGTAGCTATAAATTTCTTTTCCACCCCATCGATTAAATACACGAAACTCAACTTCTTCAACAAAACGTGGACACTCTGAATTTGGTTGGTTAAAAGCACTAAAAGTATCGTTTCTGGTGTCAGCATTAGGAGTGAATGTGTTCGGCAAGCGATAGAATGGACAATTATCAAAACAAATGGTTTCACTGAACCCACTTTCATTCCCTGACCGATCAACAGTAGTAATGCGATAGCAACCTTTTAGTGATGATAATCCACCATGCACGTATTCTGTATCTTCCGTAAAGTCCAAAAAGGCAAAACTATTGTCGAGGCCACTTTCCGAAAAATAAACTCTATACCCGGCTATATCATTATCAGTATTATTCTGATTCCATCGCACCGTATTGGAGAAGTTATCATAATTACATGGGGTATTGACTATATTCTGACAGTCTTTAGGCGTAACCAGTACTACTGAATTTCCATCAATATCAATCCGATCTTCATTATTATCAACCAGAATGTCGGGATCGTTTGGAGGAACTTCATCACCAGGTACTGCGCAGATTTGCTGAGAACTGTTTAGCAAGGGACTCTCGACTTGATCGTTGCCATAGCTTCCTTGTGTGATTACGAAATAGCAGTATTCAACCTCTTCTTTAAGCGCTATACCATTAAATCTTCCAGTGTCATTGTAAATGAAACTCGATGTTTTACTGTTTATACTATCAATTAATACAAAGTTTTGAGCGTCAGAGGCATCGGTATCAGTACGGTTTCTATAGATGTAATGGTAAGGTGCCGATTCTGCTCTATTGTTCCATGGTACATTGGCTCTCCAATTAATCTCAATGGCATTTTGTATAGTCAGTGCGGAAAGTCTAACAGTTGAAGCAGGTTCGGAAACGGCAATCAGGTTGTCTGGGTTAGCGGCAGTGTAGAGTTCTACTCTATAATTATAGGATTCATCTAGTGTATTTAGGTTTGTGTCCACGAAGGAGTTGTCTTGCGTGGTGGTGACTAGTGTTCCGTTATTAGCACCAGAAAGTCCTTCAAATCGCATGAGGTTATATTGATATGGAGGAGGAAATACATTGGTGTCTATATCCAAAGGAGGTGTCCACCTAATGAAGATTTCACCATTCGATCCATCAGTTTCTTCAATACTGACATTCGTTATAAGTGCTCTGTCAATTGGTGCTGTTATACAGAATTCGGTAGATGCATAACTTTCACCACCTTTCGGTAATGGAAACTTAGCTACAAGACGATAGCAATACTTCGTTCCAGCTCTGATATTCTCATTGTCAACAGTATTTGTTTGTGCTGATGGCACTTCTTTTATTAATTCATAAGCTCCATCAGGAATACCGGTGTTACATTCATCAGGCGAGAAATCGAAGGTGTCAATTCGTCTCCAAACTTGGATCACTGGATTTAAGTTTGTCGCAACATATTCGTCCCAAACGAGCTGAACACCACTATTATTAGTTAGTACGCCACTCAAGCCGGTAGGTGCAGGAGCCACTACAGTAATATTCCATGTTTCAAAACTTGTAAGGCTCGGCCCATCTTCATCAGATGGCTCATCAGATATTTTTAATTGAATTTGATATGGACGTTCTCTGATATGAGAAGAATTTGTTTGCCAGTTAAATTCATATTCTTGCGGGGAGGCGATAAATGATTCGTCTGGAGAAATAGTAGCTGGGCTATTATTGATTTCGAAAGGACCACCAAAGGCTTCTAGAGAAATTGGGTGTCCATCAGGATCGCTTCCAATAATAACTTCCCTAATGTTTGTACCAGCTTCTACACATAGATCCATTGGTACAGTAATTTCAGGTCTTTCGTTTTGACATTCATCTTCTACAAGAATCTGCATGTCGCGCGTTACAAAACCTAGTTGCACCCATTCTTGCCTTAGTTCTGAGAAACGCCATTCTTCTACAATGAAGGCAACATTGTATTCGCCTACAAATTGTGGAGCATCCCATGTTAAGAGCCCCGTTTTCTGATCTATTTGTAGGAAGGCGGGGTTTGAACCATCCTCGCGTTCATTGGTGATACTAGGATCGTCCAAATCGGTATAACCCAGAATGTTTTGATTTAGGGCAAATTGCGGTAATACGATTTTGAATACAAGGCTGTCACCATCAGGATCAAAAGCACCAGGATTATGAAGGTAAGCTTGTCCAACGCATGCTTTGTCAATAGGGGGGATAGATAGTTTTGGTGATGAATTAACGGTGTTACCTGGCTCAATCCGCGTTACTCCTTGAATGTGAAAAGGTGTGTCTACAGAATTGGGAATATTGATAATGCCTTCATTTCTATTCTGTTCAGTATAACTGGCTATGTAAGTACTTGGGGCTTGGTAAGTATGAACAAAGACCATAACAACTTTGCCCACTTCATCACTTATTTCTGATCGCGTTATAGATTCTGCCTGTGCAATTATAGCACCTTCTCCTTCTATAGATGTGCCATCACCAAAACGAACAATTGGATTTCCCTGTCCAATTCTAACTTGTGACCCTAAGTCAGTATAAAGCGTGAATGTGAATCTGTATGTAAGGTTTGTCTGAGATATTAATTCAATGCAAACATCTCCTGCTCGAATATGTGTTGCTTTTGCTATTGAAGATATGCATAGGAGTAAGGCAATGCAGAGTACAGCAATTTTGCCTGATCTTTTTGAGGAAGGCATGGCAGTTTTGGTTTATTGATAAAACCATAACGAACTAATGCTCTTCAGGATTGCTTGAAATAGTACTGAATTTTATCGAATTATTTTCACCCAGTTTCTAAACTCTTGAGTTCTCAATCTAGGATCGAGCACATCGAAAGTCACAGTGGCAGAATAGTAATACGTGCCTGACGGTAGTGGATTTCCATTCACGTCTCTGCCGTCCCAATCAATGAAGATATTTGGCTCGGTATCCTGAGCAGAGTTATAACTGAAGATTTCAGTTCCACCCCAACGATCAAAGACCTGAAACACTACAGACTCTACAAATCTAGGACAGCTGCCATTAGGCTGATCAAATGCCCTGAAAGTATCATTGATATTATCACCGTTAGGCGTGAATGTATTAGGTAGCTGGTAATTAGGACAGTTATCAAAACAGACCGGATCACTCAAAGGACTTTCATTGTTCGATCGGTCCACCGATGCTATTCTATAACAGCCTTTGATTTCACTTAACCCTGTATGCTCAAATGTGGTGTTTCTGGTGTTAGCAATCAGTACAAAGCTGTCTTCTGCACCCGTATTGGAGAAGTAGATGTTGTAGCTGGCAACATCATTGTCAACGTCATCTACGGTCCAGTCCAAGGTATTTGTAAAGTTGGCAAAAGCACAAGGCTCTGTTTCAAGTCTTTGACAATTGTCACTTTCCAGTAGAATGAGTGGGAAGTCTCCGGGGATCACCGTGGTATCACCCGGCAGCTCAATTTCAGGTTCCTGAGGAGGGTCCTCATCGTTTGGCATTACACAGATGATCTGCGAATCGTTAACCAACGGTGCATCTATTTTTTCATTGCCATAGCTACCTCTAGTAGTCACAAAGTAGCAGTATTCCCTGTCATCGCGGAGAGGGGTATTATTGAACGATCCATCATCAAAATATCTTAGGCCATCCACAGTCACTTTAGCACTGTCAATCAGTACAAAAGTATCTACGTCATTTGCATCTGGATCAGTACGGTTTCGATAGATGAGATGATATGGTGAACTCTGAACCTGATTAGACCAAGGTACACTGGCACTCCATGTAAGATTAACGGATTGGATCTCACCAACAGCTTCGAGCCTAACGGAAGATGCCGTTGCTGAGCTATCTATTAAGTTATCGTCTGCATCATAGAACCTTACCTGATAGTTAAAGGGTTGATCCTGGGTGTTGATACCCGTATCAGTAAATACCGTGTCTGTTGTAGAGACTAACAGTGTCCTTCCGCTGGTTCCAGTAAAACCGTCATAGCGGAACAGTTCATATCTGAATGGAGGAGGGAATAACGTTTCGTCAATATCCAATGGAGAAACCCACCTTATGAAAGCCTCACCATTGGTATCACTCGTTTCATCAATTGAAACATTGGTGATCGCTGGAATATCTAATGGTATAAGAATACAGAATTCTTGTGAGGCGTAGCTTGTTCCTCCTGAAGGAGAAGGGAATTCCGCTACTAACCTGTAGCAATAATTGACACCTGGTCTCACATCATTGTTATCTATATAGGTGGTCTGATCGATCGGTAATTCATCGATCAGTACATAGCCTGAATTTGCAGGAATACCAATATTACAGTTCTCAGGTGTGAAGTCGAAGCTTTCGACCCTCCTGTAAACCTGCATCTTAGGGTTGAAATTAGCGCCAATGTAATTATCCCAATCTAACTGAATGGACGTGCTGGAGGCAATTGATCCAGTCAAACCTGTTGGAGCAGGGGCTACAACGGTCACATTCCACCTTTTGAAATCAGTAAAGGCTGGGGCATCACGGTCAAAGGGCCTGTCGGATACTTTGAATTGTACTTCGTAAGGTCTGGTTCTTACATGTGATATGTCTGTTTGCCAGCTGAAAAGTGACTCTGCTGGCTGGTCTCTAAATCTTGGAAGAGCAGAACTATCAGGCAGCGACAGGAATTCTGCTGGTGAAATATTCAGATCAAATACTCCACCAAAAGCCTCAAGCAATACTTGGTTTCCATCCGGATCCGTTCCCAAAACAACTGCATTTAAGAGAGAGCCAGCCTCTACACAGGTATCTGGCGGAATAAGCAATTCTGGTCGCTCGTTGTTACAATCTTCCACTACAATTTGCATGTCACGGGTAACGAAGCCTATGAGTTCGTACCTGTCGTTTAGGATTGAAAATCGCCATTCTTCAACAATAAAGGCAATATTGTATTCCCCGGCCAGCATAGGTGCGTCCCATACCAAATCCCCGGTGATGGGGTCGATTTCAAAAATTGCCGGGCTACCACCATCTTCTCTAATAGTAGAAATCGAGCTATCATCTAATGGCAAGTAGGTTTCTATTTGAACCCCTCTGTCTTGTAGAGGATTTACAAGTTTATACGCAAGGCTATCGCCATCTGGGTCGAAGGCACCTGCATTGTGAATAAATCTTCCGCCAATACATGCTCTGTCTATTGGAGGGATCGTTAAGATTGGAGTATCGTTCAACGTGTCACCCGCTCTAATTCTTAATGCTGTTTCTACGTGGAATGCTAGACTTTCAGAGGCTGAACCGCCAAGGTTTATAATGTTGGCATTTCTATTTTGCTCCGTAAAGCTTATTACATAGACTCCAGGACCGTCAAAAGTATGATCAAACTGAATAGTGATAACAGAAGTTTGGTTTCCAATTTCAACCTCGGTAATCCTATTATCAACCGCTTCTGCACGTAAAGCTTCGATACCGGGCCCGATTGTTCTTCCCTGACCAAAATTGAAAATACCACCATCTCCAAAGGGTACACCTTCCGTATCTCTATAGATTGTTAGGGTAAAGCGATATCTCAGTCCAGATTGAGATATTCGGACAGCAGTGATTTCCCCGGCACGGATGTGTGTTGCTGCGGCATCAATGGCGAAGAGGGAAATTAGTGTTAAGCACAGAATTAATCTTCTGAACATACTCATGTAGTAATACCTTTAAGGTCTAAACGCAATATCTGTAATTAGTTGTACTTTCCTTTAATATTTCTTGACATTCTGTAGGCCATTTGACCCTTAGTTGAAGTCATTAAGCACTACCTAATAATCCGAACCCAATTTTTGAATTCTTGTTTTATAAGAGAAGTATCGAAGGTGCTGAACGTAACCGAGGCGGTAAAGTAGTAAGTGCCCGATGGTAACGGATTACCCTGATTGTCAATGCCTGACCAGTCTATAAATACTCCCGTTTGCTCATTTAAGTTTTTTGACCGGTAGATGACTTTTCCTCCCCATCTGTCATAAACTTTAAAGTCAATTGACTTAACGAACCTAGAGCATTTACGATTCGGTAAATCGAAAGCTCTGAAGGTATCATTTAACTCATCTCCGTTTGGGGTGAAAGTATTCGGCAGTTCGTAATAAGGACAGTTGTCAAAGCAAATTGCTGAGCTTAGTGCTCCCTCAACTCCGCTCATGTTCACAGCACTGACCTTGTAGCAACCTTTAAATTCGCTGAGTCCTACATGAGTAAAGGTTTTAACCGATTCATTCCCTATTAGCTCATAGTTATTGGGATCACCATCTTTCGAGAAATAGATATTGTAACTGGCAATATTGGTTTCTGATCCATTAATTATCCAGTTGATGGTATTGGTCAGTGAAAGGGCATTGCAAGTTTGAAAGTTGGTATTTTGACAATCCTCTTTCTCAACCACCACCAGGCTATTACCGCTGGGTCCCACAATCAACGATGAGTCATTTTCTATGAGTATTTCAGGGGCACCTGGTACTGGTCTTTCTAACGGTACTGCGCAATGGATTTGAGAATTGTTTAGCAATGGAGCTTCTATTCCCGCTTTGTCTAATACCCCTTGAGTTGATACATAGTAGCAATAGGATCGGTCAGTTTCAAGCGAGAAATCGCCAAAGGTGCCCAAATCTGTATACTCGAAGCCATTATCGAGAACATTCACACTGTCTATTAGTGTATAGTCATCGATATCATTGGCATCTCTATCGGTTCGGTTCCGATATATGTAGTGGTATGGAAAGTCCTGTGATTGAATTGACCAAGGTGTGTTTGCTGTCCAGCTCAACCTGACAGACTCGATTTCTCCCACGGTTTGCGCCCAGACAGATGAGGCTGTCGCACTGCTGTCCACCAGGTTATTGTCAGCATCAAGAAATCGCACATAGTAGTTATATGCCGAATTCTCAGTATTATGGCCTATATCGTTGAATGTCGTATCAGAGGTTGAAGTCAGAAAACTACGGCCATTTTGACCATTAAGGTCATTGTTACGATAAAGCTCATAAGTAAATGGACCGGGGAAGAGAATTTGGTTGATACCAATTGGTGATGTCCATCGAATAAAAGACTCACCATTGTTGGCATCTGTATTCAATACACTAACGTTCGTCATAATTGGAACATCGACATTGATAGCTTGACAGACTTCTGTTGATGCATAGCTAATACCCCCTTTGGGAGCTGGAAACTCCGCGATAATTCGGTAACAGTAATTGATTCCAGGTCGTACATCATTGTCTATGAAACGAGTCTCATTTCCGGCAACTTCACCTATTAGTTCATAGCCCGATCCATCAGGTAGCCCTGTTTCACAATGAGAGGGTTGAAAATCAAAGCTTCCTAATCTGCGATACACCTTCAGCGTGGGATTAAAGCTTGCCCCGACATAACTATCCCAGCTTAACTCAACCGTATTAAAGGTGGAGATATCGGTGATTAAACCCGTAGGAGCTGGTGCAATAACCTGAATACTCATGGTTTTAAAGTCAAATAGTGTAGGTACACTAGGATCGAGTTGAACATCGCTTACTTTAAAGACGACTTCGTGTGGCTGTGCTTGAACGTGTGATAAATCTGTTGCCCACCTGAATAGGTTTTCTGCTGGTGAGTCTCTAAACCTTTCCTGATTGTTGGTGTCTGGATAATTCAAATATTCTGCTGGAGACGAACTTACTTCAAAAGCTCCTCCAAATGCCTCCATAAGAATTTGGTCTCCATTTGGATCATTACCTCTAACAATAGACTCTAATACAGTACCTGCAACTATACATGTGTCAGCAGGGGGCTCCAAAACAGGTCTCTCATCGGAACACTCGGCTACAATAATTTGCATATCCCTTGTCACGTAGCCCAGCAGTTCCGACCTACCTAGTTGTTCGTTAAACCTCCATTCTTCAATAATGAAGGCGATTGAATATTCTCCTGAGAGTTGAGGTGAATCCCATTGAAGGGCACCTCTTAGAGGATCGATAGTAAACAATGCAGGAGTGCTTTGGTCTTCCTTCATGGTGCTTATGGTAGGGTCATCTAATGGAAGGTAATTAGGAATAGGGTTGTTTAATCCTGCCAAGGGCGTGACAATTCGGTATGCGAGGCTGTCACCATCAGGATCAAAGGCGCCAGAAATATGAACAAAGCGTGAACCAAGGCATGCCTGATCCAGCGGAGGGACGGTGAGTTGTGGTGTACTATTGATGACTGTACTGCTTACGGTGAGAATAGTTTCTACGTGAAAAGGAAAGCTGCCTGACAGTGTGCCCCCGAGATTTATAATGTTTTGATTTCGATTCCCCTCCGTATAGCTGACCGTATAGTTACCCTCACTCAGGTAAGTGTAGTCAAACTGAATCACTACACGGGAAGTGAAGTTCCCCAGATTGGTTTCTTGAATGCCTCTTATGGACAATGCCTGTAGGTTCACTCTGCCGGCAGCAATAAATCTTCCGTCTCCTGTATTAAAAACACCATTTATGTCTACTGCTGATTCAGTGTCCCTGTACAATACAACTGTAAACCTATATCTAAGGCTTGTTTGCGAGATTCGCTCCGCAGTAATCTCTCCGGATCTCAAGTGTGTTGCCTGAAGACTAAAGCAGCCTAAAACGACAAATACCAGTGTGACTAACAGCCTTCTGATCATATTTCAGAGAGAATTATTTATGAGTAAACGCGACAAAGCAAAATAGTAATACTATTAGACAAAAAATCTAAACAATGAGTTGTAACAACTTCTTATATGGCTGTTGATATCAAATTCAAATTGACTTTGATTGCAACCCTTTGGAATATAACTTTGAGCTATACATTTAACTGCTAACATATAATGAGTTGGGTTAAACAAACCTTCAGCAGTTCCATTGGACGTAAGTTCGCCATGGCACTGTCAGCACTATTCTTACTTTTTTTCTTGTTACAACATTTCGCTATAAACTTCCTATCCGTTTTTAGCGAAGAACTCTTCAATGAGGTTTCTCATTTTATGGGGACCAATCCTCTGGTACAGTTTGCTTTGCAACCGATCCTCATCTTCGGAGTGGTATTTCACTTTGTTATGGGCTTTGTACTTGAAATCAAGAATAAGAATGCTCGTGACGTCAAATATGCGATGAATAAAGGTGCCGCAAATTCGACTTGGTTCTCAAGAAACATGATTTGGTCTGGACTTGTGATCCTTGGGTTTATCGGATTGCATTTCTATGATTTCTGGATTCCGGAGATCAATGTCAAATACATTCAGGGAGACATGTCAGGAATGATCAATGGTGAATACAGGTACTATGAAGAATTGGTACATAAGTTTCACGATCCAATTCGTGTTGGTTTGTATGTGCTCTCATTTGTTTTCTTAGCAATGCACCTAAAACACGGTTTCCAGTCGGCTTTCCAGTCAGCTGGGGCGCGTCATGATAAATACACACCGGGAATAAAGAAATTAGGAGATATCTATGCAATACTTATTCCAGCCGGATTTATTTTCATTGCACTCTATCATCATCTAACAGCGATTTAAGAAAGGAATTATGACGACATTAAATTCGAGGATTCCAGAAGGTCCAATAGCTGATAAGTGGACAAACTATAAGAACAATATTCGCCTGGTAAACCCAGCCAATAAGAGGTCAATTGACGTTATAGTGGTAGGGACAGGTCTTGCAGGTGGCTCAGCAGCTGCCACTTTAGCCGAGCTTGGTTATAATGTAAAAGCATTTTGCTATCAAGATTCTCCAAGAAGGGCACACTCAATTGCCGCTCAGGGAGGGATCAATGCCGCAAAGAATTATCAGGGTGATGGTGATTCAACCTATCGCTTGTTTTATGATACCGTTAAGGGCGGTGATTACAGATCTAGAGAGGCCAATGTCCATCGTTTAGCTGAAGTATCAACCAATATTATTGACCAGTGCGTGGCACAAGGTGTTCCCTTTGCCAGAGATTACGGTGGGTTATTAGACAACCGCTCTTTTGGAGGTGTTCAGGTTTCAAGAACCTTTTATGCTAAAGGTCAAACAGGCCAACAACTCCTTTTGGGTTGTTACTCTGCGATGTCCAGACAAATTGGTAAGGGCAAAATCCAAATGTACAATCGCCATGAAATGCTTGATGTAGTGGTTGTCGATGGAAAAGCCAGAGGAATTATCGCCAGAAACTTGGTGAATGGAGAGATAGAAAGACATTCTGCACATGCAGTGGTGATCGCTTCTGGGGGGTATGGTAACGTATTCTTCCTTTCAACCAATGCCATGGGATCTAATGTCTCTGCTGGTTGGAAAGTACACAAGAGAGGTGCTCATTTTGCTAACCCTTGCTTTACTCAAATTCACCCCACTTGTATTCCACAACATGGAGATCAGCAGTCAAAATTGACCTTGATGTCTGAATCATTGAGGAATGACGGACGTATTTGGGTGCCAGCTAAAAAGGAAGATGCTGAAGCGATCAGAGCTGGAAAAATGAGCCCGCTTGATATTGCTGAGGAAGACAGAGATTACTACCTAGAAAGAAGGTATCCTTCTTTTGGTAACCTTGTGCCACGTGATGTGGCTTCAAGAGCAGCCAAGGAGCGTTGCGATGCTGGTTTTGGTGTTGGTACCAATGAAACAGGCGAGGCGGTTTATCTGGATTTCTCTTCTGCGATCATGCGATATGGCCAAGAGGAGGCAAATGTAAAAGGATACCACAATCAATCAGAGTCTCAAATTAGAGCCTTGGGAGAAAAGGTGGTTGAGAATAAATACGGTAATCTTTTCCAGATGTATGAAAAGATTACTGCGGACAATCCATACAAAGTTCCAATGAAAATCTACCCTGCAGTTCACTATACAATGGGTGGTGTTTGGGTTGATTATAACTTAATGACAACCATTCCAGGTTGCTATGCGATCGGTGAAGCAAACTTCTCGGATCATGGAGCCAATAGGCTAGGGGCATCTGCATTGATGCAGGGTTTGGCAGACGGGTACTTTGTATTGCCATACACGATCGGGGATTATCTGGCAGATGACATTAGAACTGGTGCAATCCCAACAGATACACCTGAATTTGATGAGGCTGAAAAGTCTGTTAAGGATAGAATTGATTTCTTCCTAAACAATAAAGGTTCTAAGTCTGTCGATCACTTCCACAAGCGATTGGGCAAGGTGATGTGGAACAAAGTCGGGATGGCCAGGAACGAGAAAGGTTTGAAGGAAGCGATCGCTGAAATCAAAGAAATCAGAGAAGAGTTCTGGAAAGAAGTTACAGTACCAGGAACAAATGATAGCATGAACCCTGAGTTGGAAAAAGCTGGTCGGGTTGCGGATTTCCTTGAACTGGGAGAGCTTTTCGCAAGAGATGCATTAGAAAGAGAAGAGTCTTGCGGAGGCCATTACAGAGAAGAGCATAGTACAGAAGAAGGTGAGGCAGTCAGAGATGATGAGAACTTTACGCATGCTTCTGTTTGGGAGTACAAGGGAGAACCTTCGGATGCAGTGTTGCATAAGGAAGAACTCATTTACGAGAACATCGAACTGAAAACGAGGTCATACAAATAAGGATTTAAAGAACTTAGCTATACATATATGTCAGCACAAAAAGGATTAAACCTGACACTTAAAGTTTGGAGACAAAAAAACAACAAGGACAAAGGTCAAATGGAGACATATCAGGTGGCTGATATTTCTACAGACAGCTCTTTCCTTGAAATGATGGATATTTTGAACGAGCAATTGATCGCTGAAGGCAAAGAGCCTGTAGCATTTGATCATGATTGCCGCGAAGGTATTTGTGGTTCTTGCTCTATGTACATCAATGGTGAGGCTCATGGCCCAGGTAGAGAAATTACTACCTGTCAACTCCATATGAGAGAGTTCAAGGATGGAGATACCATTTACATAGAGCCTTGGAGAGCGAAAGCCTTCCCCGTAATAAAAGACCTTGTGGTAGACAGAAGTGCCTTTGATCGAGTAATGGCTGCAGGTGGTTTCATTAGCGTGAATACTTCTGGTAATACGCAAGATGCCAACTCAATTCCAATTGAGAAAGCCGATGCGGATAAGGCATTTGATGCTGCAACCTGTATCGGATGCGGAGCTTGCGTTGCATCCTGCAAGAATGCTTCAGCTATGCTCTTTGTATCGGCAAAAGTCTCTCAGTTTGCTTTGTTGCCGCAAGGCCAGGTAGAAGCTAAAGAACGTGTTCAGAACATGGTGAAGGTGATGGATGAAGAAGGCTTTGGTAACTGCTCAAATACAGGAGCGTGTGAGGTAGAATGTCCAAAAGGTATTTCACTAGAGAATATTGCTAGAATGAATAGAGAATACTTATCGGCAAGTGTAACTTCTGATAAGTAGTTAGTATTATAAAGACATAAAAAAAGGCACCGACTAGTCGGTGCCTTTTTTTATGTCTTTATCCGCTCTATTGCTCTTGTAAATCTAATACGTATAATCCGCTCGTGCCAAATGCAGCACCTCCGTCAGCCGTAAAGTTCACTGACAGTCTCACCGTATTTGGAGTTGCAGTAGTGTTCAAATTGCTAATGGTGAATATGTTATCTGAGTTGCCATCAACGAGAATTTGGTTGATGTTGGTACCGTTAAAATCCCAAGTACCTGAAGCACCAAATAATGGGTCTCCGTCTATAGATGTATAAGTTTTGCTAGTTGCTGTTCCTCTCAGGGTCAGGCTGAAATTATCAAAGCCGGTGGCAGGCGCTCCATCAAATGTAATAGATGTGGCCACCCAAGTAGTTCCGCTTGAGCCAGCTAAATCAACAAGTCTTTGTTCACCTGGGGTTAAGGTTGGGGTATCATCACCATCACCGCCACCTCCTCCGCAGGAGATTACAGAGAAAGAAATAAGAACAAGTAGGCTAAGTAAGTAGTTTTTTGTACGCATTGTCGCTTTTGTCTTCAATTACCAATAATAGACATAAATTCTAAAAATACACACTGCAACAAGCATTCTTATTTATAGTTTGCAATGTGCAATACCTTATCGCAGAAATCATATTCCTGCTTTTGGTTTGAGCTTATAATCAGAAGCTTTTTTCCCAGAAGAGCCTTTACATTGAGGAGGTACCACTCAATACCCTGCTCATCCAGATTTGTTGTAGGCTCATCTAAAAAACAAACCTCGCTTTTCGAGAAGAACGATAGACCAAGCTTTAACCGTTGTTTCATGCCCGAGGAATAGTTCTTTATTTGCTTATTGCGATCGCCCTGTAAATAAACTTTTTCCACAAAGTCATCTATCGACCACCCGTCTTGTAACGCTTTAAATTTGAAATGAAACGCTAAAAACTCGTCTAATGTGAATTCTTCTATTAATTCTAGATAGGGAGTGGTAATGTCAAGGGTCTTGAATACCTCATCTTCGGGAATTAGTTTTCCGTCATCATAGAACTCCACGCTTCCTTCATTGGTAGGAATAAAGCCCGCCACTGATTGAATGAAAGTGGATTTTCCGCTGCCATTCGGTCCGGTGACCGCATAAGAATAAGCAGATTCAAATGTATAGTCAAGGTGTCTGAAAATCCATTCTTTGATGAATTTCTTGCCCAAACCCTTAACCTCAATTCTCATACTATCTGGCAGTATAGCCTTTCATTACTCCACGATCAGATCCCCTAAAGAAATTGATGATTTCATCACGCTCTTTGGTCGGTGGCATCTCTAGTTCCACTAAATCCAATGCTTTTGAATTGTTAAGGCCTTTTAAAAAGATATACCTATAGATTTCCTGAATCTCAGTGATCTTTTCATTAGAAAAGCCCCGTCTTCTTAAACCGATAGAATTTATACCCGCATAACTCAATGGCTCGCGACCTGCTTTGGTATAAGGAGGCACATCTTTTCTCACTAAAGACCCACCAGAAACCATGGTATGAGCACCGACATTCACAAATTGGTGAATCGCTGCCGCACCACCTATAATCGCCCATTCTGCGATGGTAACATGGCCTGCTAGTTGCACTGCATTTACGATGATACAATTGTCTCCAATTACACAGTCATGCGCCACGTGGGTATAAGCCATAATTAGGCAGTTTTTGCCTATTACCGTCTTGTTGGTAGCATCTGTACCTCTATTGAGGGTGACACACTCTCTTATGACTGTATTATCACCGATTTCAAGAGTGGTATCTTCTCCACCAAACTTCAGGTCTTGAGGTATAGCTGAAACAACTGCTCCTGGAAAGATTTTAACGTTCTTACCAATGCGCGCACCTTCCATGATGGTCACATTGGATCCAATCCAAGTGCCTTCATCGATTACGACATTTTTGCTGATGGAAGCGAAGGGTTCAATGACCACATTTCTTGCAATCTTGGCTTCGGGGTGAATATAGGCTAGTGGCTGATTCATGGGTTCTTAACAATTCTTGCTGTCATGGATGCTTCGCATACTAATGTATTTCCAACATAAGCATAGCCAGTCATCTGGGCGATGCCACGTTTAATCGGAGATGTCAATTCGCATTTGAATTTAATAGTATCTCCTGGAATGACCATTCTTCTGAATTTACACCTATCAATACCCAGGAAATAAGGGGTATAGTTTTCCGGATCTGGTACAGTGTTTAAAACTAAAATACCTCCAATTTGGGCCATTGCCTCTACTTGAAGTACTCCTGGCATTACTGGGTTTCCAGGGAAATGACCTTGAAAGAATGGCTCATTCATGGTCACGTTTTTGATACCAGCTACCATATTTTCATCCAGATGAATGATTTTATCAATCAATAAGAACGGATACCGGTGGGGTAGAATTTGTGTAATCTGATTGATATCCATGACAGGCTCCAAACTCGGGTCGTAATGGGGTACATTCGACTTTGAGTCCTGCATGGCCTTCTTTAGCTTCTTTGCAAAAGCAACATTGGCTGCATGCCCTGGCCGTGCCGCTAATATTTGAGCTTTGATGGGTCTACCAACTAGAGCTAAATCGCCAACAACATCTAGTAGCTTATGACGAGCTGGTTCGTTGCGATGTCTGAGGTCAACATTGTTGAGAATACCCTCTTTTTTAACCTCAACCTTTGGCTTGTTAAAAAGACCAGCTAAATAGTCCAGCTCTTCATCTTTTACCACACGGTCCACAACAACAATGGCATTGTTCAAGTCACCACCTTGGATCAAATTGTTTTTGAAGAGCATTTCCAGCTCGTGTAGGAAGCAAAAGGTTCTGCTTGATGCAATTTCTTTTTTAAAGTCTGCAATACTATTCAAAGAAGCATGTTGACTTCCAAGGACTGGTGAATTATAGTCTACCATTACAGTCACCCTGAAGTCATCTAAGGGGAGTGCGGCTATCTCTACATCTCTGTCAGTATCTTTATAAATGACGCTCTCATTAATTTCGAGGAAGTTCCTTAGTGCATTCTGCTCTTCTACACCTACTTTTTCCAGCGCCTCAATGAACATCATAGAGCTACCATCCAATATTGGTGGCTCTGGGCCGTCAATTTTGATCAACACATTATCGATCTCCAGACCAACGAGTGCAGCCAAAGTGTGCTCAACCGTATTGACCCTTGCGCCATTATGCTCAATTGTTGTACCTCTTGACAAGTCCACAACATAATCGACATCTGCGTCTACAATCGGCTCGTCTGGTAAGTCGATTCTTTGAAATTTAATGCCATGATCTGGGCCCGCAGGGGTGAACGTCATATTGGCCGTAACGCCTGTATGTAAACCAACGCCAGATACCGTAACCGGCTCCTTAATTGTATGTTGCTTTGTCTTCATGTATTCTTTGAAAATTCCGCGAATTTAAAGCTTTTTTTCCAGTTCCTTAACCCTTTTGATCACATCAGGTAGGTTTCTTAGGGTAACACTGACCCTTAAGAAATCACGATGCTCCATTATTGGCGAGCCAAACCATACTTTTCCTTCTTCGGTAATGGTCTTCGGTACCCCTGCTTGAGGTCCTATGATAGTCCTGTTGGCTAAGGTCAGGTGGCCCGTAATGCCTGCCTGTCCACCAATTTGACAATTCTCTCCGATTTTGGCACTGCCTGAAAGTCCGGCTTGAGAAGCAATAGCCGTGTTTTTACCCACTTCTACATTGTGAGCGATTTGAACCAGGTTATCAATCTTAGCGCCAGATTTAATGACGGTTGATCCCATAGTGGCACAATCAATAGTTGTATTGGCTCCAATATCTACATTGTCTTCAACGATCACATTGCCAGTCTGCGGAATAGATTTATATGTGCCGTCTTCTTGAGGCGCAAAACCAAAACCGTCACTACCAATCACAACACCTGAATGAATCACACAATTTGCACCAATCTTACAGTTGGCATATACCTTTACACCAGCATAAATGATAGTATTATCACCGATTTCTACATTGTCTCCAATGTAGGTGTTGGGATAGATCTTCACATCCTTACCCAGTCTTGTGTTTTCACCCAAGTAAGAGAATGCGCCCAAGTAAGCTTGTTCACCAATGACGGCAGATTCACTCTGAAATGAGGGTTGTTCAATGCCTGTTTTTACTATGGCAGTCATCTGCTGATAAGCTTCTAGCAGTTTGGCAAAGCTGGAATATGGATCCTCTACTCTTATGAGGTTTGTCGAATAGGCTTTATCAGCCACAAAGTCGTTCTTGACGATCACCGCGCTGGCTTTGGTCGTGTAGAGGTAGGGGGTGTACTTCGGATTGGCTAGAAATGCAATACTACCTTCCGTAGCTTCTTCAATTTTTTCTAAGCGATTAACAGTGGTTTTGCCTTCTCCATCAACCTTGCCGTCAATCAGTTGGGCAACCTGTTCTATTGATATTTCCATGTTTCAATTGTGGATTACAAAGATATGTCTTTTGGCCAGCAACGATAGTACTTGCGGACTATTTTGCTCATGGCTTTTATGTTGGGCAAATCGGCAGCTTCTCCTACATCTTGAACCTGTCCAGACTTAGATAAGATCATGATTTTCTGATCCGTAGAAATATAGGCGTTGTTAGACAATTGGCCTGTTGAGTAGAAGTATTCCGCATCGCTGGATGGCATACCATAAGACCGTTCCACGGTTAAGGCAAGTTGCTTTATTTCGTCTTCGCTTGCTGGTTCAGGGGTGATTTCTATTTTAAATAATTCTCGTTTCAGTAGCATTTCACATAGCTTAGAAAGTACCGTATCATGGAAGTGACTCCATACCTTAATGGCACCCCAGATGTCATAGTCATCTAAGGCCAAGAAGGTTTCTAATACCCCGTCTTCTTTTTGAAAATCCTCAGTCTTGATTTCTTGTTTTAAGAATAACCCTAGGGCTGGAGTTGCGAAAATATCTTGTCCTCTCTGTGTTAGATGTTTGGCTCTTTTGATAATGCTAATGAGCATTTTCTCAGAACTGACACTTGTTTTATGCAGGTAGACCTGCCAATACATAAGCCGCCTGGCACTCAGAAAGTTCTCAATACTGTAAATGCCCTTTTCCTCAACGACCAACTGATCATCTTTGACATTGAGCATTTTAATAATCCTCTCAGCACCAATGGTACCTTCCGATACCCCGGTGAAATAGCTATCTCTTTTAAGGTAGTCTAACCGATCGATGTCCAACTGACTAGAAACGAGTTGGTTCAGGAACTTTCGGTGGTACTTGCCTTGGAAAATCTGGAGGCTCATTTCTAGACTTCCATTTAAGTCTTCATTCAGTTTGGCCAGCGTGAGGTAGGAAATTGATTCGTGGTTTACATCTTTGAGTAAGGTATGCTCTAGGGCATGAGAGAAGGGGCCATGCCCGATGTCATGTAATAAAATGGCGATCAGCGTAGCTTCCATTTCCTCTTCAGAAATATCGACTCCTTTTGATTTGAGATTTTCCAAAGTCTCAGTCATAAGGTGCATCGCTCCAATGGCGTGATGAAATCGGGTATGATGAGCACCGGGATAAACCAGTTCTGTCAGACCTAATTGCTTGATCCTTCTTAGGCGTTGGAAGTAGGGGTGATCAATGATGTCGAAGATGAGCCCGCTTTGGATAGTAATGAATCCGTAGACCGGATCATTGATTATCTTTTTTTTGTTCAAACTTTGTGCATTTAATACTTTAAATTCGAGCTTCTCGCCAAATTCTATCTATGCAAAGATATAACATTTTGTGGGCGGACGATGAGATAGACCTCTTGAAGCCGCATATCCTATTTCTCAAAGATCGAGGCTATGACATTTCTCCAGTGACGAGTGGTGCCGATGCCATTGATGCCGTAGAAAAAGAGCATTTCGATGTCGTTTTCCTAGACGAAAACATGCCGGGAATGACTGGTCTTGAGACGTTAAGTTATATCAAAAATAAGAAGCCATCGCTACCGGTGGTTATGATTACAAAAAACGAAGAAGAGCATATTATGGAAGAGGCGATCGGATCGAAGATTGCCGATTACTTGATCAAACCGCTCAACCCCAATCAAATTCTGATTTCTGTTAAGCGAATTCTGGATAATAGGCGATTGGTCAGCGAGCGTACCAATATGCAGTATCAGCAGGATTTCCGGACGATCAGTATGGAAATGAATGATCGGATGGACCATAGAGAATGGGCGGAAATTTATAAGAAGTTGGTCTATTGGGAATTAGAAATTGATAAGACCGAAAATAAGAGCATGCAAGAAGTGCTTGAAATGCAGAAAGTCGAGGCAAACTCTAATTTTGCAAGATTCATTGAAGACGAATACGAGGAATGGTTGAATGACCCCAATGCCGATCGCCCAATTCTTTCACATCAACTGATGAAAAAGAAGGTCTTTCCTGAATTAAACGAAGAACCTTTCTTCTTTATAGTCATTGACAATCTACGATTTGATCAGTGGAAAGTAATAGAAGAAGATATAGCACCCTACTTCAATATTGAAGAGGAGGATACCTATTATTCCATCTTACCCACAACTACAGCTTATGCTCGAAATTCACTTTTCTCGGGTGAATTGCCACTAGAAATGGCTAAGAAACATCCTGACCTCTGGGTCGGAGATGATGACAGTGAAGAGGGTAAGAATAACAACGAAGCTGAATTTGTTCGCAGACAGCTTAAGAAAAATAATGTTAGCGCTCGAATGAGTTATCACAAGATCATTCATGCTAACCAAGGGAAGCAATTGAATGATAATTTCTCGAATCTCCTTCAAAACCAATTGAATGTGGTCGTCTACAATTTTGTAGACATGTTGTCTCATGCAAGAACCGACATTCGGATGATTAAAGAGTTGGCGGCAGACGAATCGGCCTACCGATCTCTGACAAGGTCTTGGTTTCAGCATTCCCCTTTATTCGATTTACTCCGGATGATAAGTGACAAAGGTCTTCGAGTAATGATTACCACCGATCATGGGACCTACAGAGTGAAACGACCTTTCAAAATCGCAGGAGACAGAAGTGTAAACACCAACCTTAGATACAAGCAAGGCAGAAATCTAGGCTATAAAGGAAAGAATGGAATCTTTGAGGCACTGCAACCTGAAAGGCTACATCTTCCAAAGCAGAACGTGTCCACCACCTATGTCTTCGCCACAGATGACACTTTCTTCGCTTACCCTAACAATTACAATCACTATGTTAAGTATTATAGAGATACATTTCAGCATGGCGGTGTCTCCATGGAGGAGGTAATTATTCCGATTATTTCGTTAAATTCGAAAAGGGCCTAAAAGACATTTGAATGTTGATCAAAGGAGATTCCCTCAACGATTTGCCCAAGGTAGCCTCTGATATTATTGCCTTTGCTGAAGGTGAGAATATTTGGATTTTACAAGGCGAAATGGGCGCAGGAAAGACTACCTTGACCAAAGCTCTTGGGAAACAATTAGGAGTTTTGGACACCGTACAAAGCCCGACATTTTCAATAGTCAATGAGTATTTGACTCAAAATGGAGATACAGTCTTTCATTTTGATTTTTATAGAATTGAGGATCCGGAAGAAGCGATGGCTATTGGTGTTGATGAGTATTTTTATTCCGGAAACTTATGCATTATCGAATGGCCAGAGAGAATAGGAGGGTTGATACCAGAAAAGTTCTTGAAAATTGAGATTGAAAATCTCGAAGGCGAGCAGAGAAATTACAAACTGAGCAAACATGGATGAAACGGGTAAATCGGGATTCGCAGCTTTGGCAAAAGAAGGGAGCCTTTATCCTGAGGAAAAGTTATTGAAAGTTAAGTCAGGTAGTAAATCATTACAGATTTCTGTGCCGAACGAAGTTTCTCTACAAGAAAACCGTGTGAGTCTGACTCCCGCAGCGGTGGGTATATTAGTTGCCAATGGCCATGAAGTTCAAGTAGAACAGGGTGCTGGTAAAAACGCCTTTTTCCAAGATAGAGAGTACGCAGAAAGTGGAGCTCAGATTGTTTACTCGCGTAAGGAAGCTTTTGAGGCCGACCTCATTGTCAAAGTAGAACCACCTACCAAGGAGGAACTGAATCTTATGAAGCCTGGGTCTACCGTATTTTCTGCCATACAACCTGGTAACGCTTCTGCCGAGTATTTCGAACTTCTCAACAAGAAGAAAATTACGGCTTTAGGTTTTGAGCTTTTAGAAGATAAGGCCAAGGGCCAACCGATTGTCAATGCAATGAGTGAAGTTGCTGGTAGTTTGGTCATTCCAATTGCCGCTGAACTAATGAGTAGTATTGGTGGAGGAAAGGGGATCATTCTTGGCGGTATCACAGGCGTTCCACCTACCAGGGTGGTGATCTTGGGAGCAGGTACTGTAGCAGAGTATGCTGCAAGGGCTGCCATCGGTCTCGGAGCTGAAGTCAGAATCTTTGATAACGAAATTTATAAGCTCAGACGCGTTCGGCACAAACTTGGTAATCAGGTCTTCACTTCGGTGATTGACAGTGTGACTTTAAGCCAGTCTTTGCTTACTGCAGACGTAGTGGTAGGTGCCCTAAGAGCTGAGAAAGGAAGAGCACGATGTGTCGTTACGGAAGAGATGGTTTCTGCCATGAAGTCTGGAGCCGTTATTCTTGATGTTTCTATTGACCAAGGCGGTTGTATAGAAACATCCGAGATTACCTCTCATGACCTTCCCACTTTTACAAAGTATGATGTGATTCATTATTGCGTTCCAAATATTGCCTCACGAGCTGCAAGAACAGCTACTACTGCGATTAGTAATATTCTGACCCCTATATTATTGAAGATGGGTGATAATGGTGGAATCAATGAAATGATCTATCACTACTCCTGGTTTAGCAAAGGGATTTATGGCTATAAGGGCTGCACCACCAATTTGGGTATCGCCAAGAGGTTTAACTTACCTTTTAAAGATTTGAGTCTATTGACGACTGCTGCCAGATTCTAGTCAGCTGTCATATTGCTGCTTACCGCTTGGAATAGCTGCTTTGATAATGCTGACTCTTCCTCAGGTTCAAACTCTGTGAACTCAGTAATGCCTACTTGTCGTTTGACTTCTTTTGATGCTACGGATTGATAGGCCATGGTCCAGTTTGGATAGACGCGATAATCCGTTTCCCGCATATGTAAAAGAACAAGTTCCGTATGCCGATCGTCTTTTTTGATGCGCTCATAAAGCTCCATCAATATATTGAACTCTCCTTCGAGTAATTGCAAAAACTGGTTGTTATTGAATAATAGGCAGCCAGTAATGTTCTGAGCTTCGTTAAAACCACGGGCAGTATTGAGAATATTTTGGATATCCTCTTCCGTTATACCTGCCTTGGCATTACTTCTATATATCAGCTCATAAAGCATAGGAAACCTAATTTATGTAAAAATCAGCTTTCTATGAAGGCTCTCTGAGATTTAGTTTTTTCACAAGTGAACCAATCTTTAATTCTTTGGTCACAACAAAGAATCCGAGAATAGTTATTGGATCAAAAGAGGTGTTTGCCCTTAAAGGGTATAAGAGATGTTTTAGCACACTGCTTGTAAGCCAGTCAAACAAACCCGACCTTGCAGCATGTCTGGGCTCAAACAAGACTTACTCAACCACTGTCTTTCCGATATAGATGCGAGAATTACTCGTTTGGAAGAAGAAATGGAAGCCTTGAAGCTTTCTGCTGAGAGTGATACTAAGAGCTCAATGGGTGATAAATACGAAACGGGCCGAGAAATGATTAATCTGGAGAAGGGTAAGATTGCGGAGCAATTGAATGAGGCTGTTCGCATGCGTCAGGCCCTGTTGAGTATCGATGCGGACAAAAAATATGAGGCAGGGGCCTTGGGGGCAGTCATTACAACAGCACAAGCGATGTACTTTATGGCAACCTCAATTGGCAAGGTCTCTCTAGGCAATCAGGACTTCTTTGTAATATCTCCTGTTTCACCAATAGGTCAGCAGTTACTTGATAAGAAGGTGGGTGATCAAATTAACTTTGCAGGAAAACAGATAGCGCTACTGAATATTGAATAGCTCTACTTAAATGGGTCGTCATCTGCTTCCCTTTCAACTACTTCTATCTTGTCATTCGTATCATCCATGAACTTGGTTTCTTGATTGACAATATTGGCGATACCCACCATATAAGCCATCATCAAAGTTCTGACACCTTTAATGAGAAATGTAAAAAACCTTCTTAGTCTTGACTTAGGCATGCCGATCGCTTGACAATCACCATACCAGGGAGGTTTTGTCACTATTTCTCTGTCACTTTGCCCTGAAATAGCAGCCATGTGTCAGGGTCTAGTACGATTCCGGCAGGCCTTTTCTTTGATTTCACTTTGAATGATTGGTATTTGTCCGATATGCTCAATGTTTCCTTTTGGGTAGAGCCATCATCAAAAATGATGAGGAAGTCGAGGTCGAATTTAAAGAGTTCAGCTTGATCTTGAGCCGTAAGGATATGTACCTTCTTTCCTTTATAGGTCCAGTTGAATTCAATTTCAGGTTGTCCCGGAGTATATATCCACTGCTTGAAGAATTGACCAAGGTCTTTACCCGATGCTTCCTCGAAAACTTGTTTCAGGTCTTCAGTCAATGCATTGGAATACTTGAACTTGTTATAGTAGGTTCTGATTCCCTTCCAAAAGACTTCATCCCCAACCTCATTACGCAACATATGAAGTACCCATCCGCCTTTCTGATAGGTGTTGGCATTGAGAAGTTTCATATAGTCATTAACCGCTCTGTTGACAACCGGTACGAATTGTTGTTTGCTGAAGCTGATCACATTTTCCCGCTGAGTCTTTGCCATCTCTACCAATCGATCCCTACCATAAGTTTGTTCCATGTATAGGTTAGTGAAATAGGTTGCAAAGCCTTCGCTCAGCCAGGCGTGATGCCAGTTGGCTTCTGATGCAGAGTTGCCAAACCACTGATGAGCAATTTCATGTGCTATTAGACCTTCGGCACTCCTTTTTCCATCAATAGATCTCTCGGAGTAAAAGATATTACCAGCATTTTCCATTCCACCGAACTGCGTTTTAGATTGAACGTTCGCGAGTTTAGCATAAGGATAGGGTGCTACATTATTGACGAACCACTTCAAGATCGGTGCCGCCTGGGCGTAATCGTAGAAACCTTCTTTCTCATCTTGAGGATAAACCCAGCTTGATACCATAGCTCCATCCACTTCTTCAACTTCGTCAATAGCAAAGCGTGCCGCACCCATGACCATTACTTTCACCGGGATCACCACATCCGTTTTCCAATGAGTGGTGGTCATATTGTCACCTGCAGCTTTCTTTTCTACAAACCGTCCATTTCCCACGACATTATAATGATTTGGTGCCGTAACGATCCATTCCACTGTGGCTTTGTCGGAAGGGTGATCAACGGTCGGTAGCCAATGTCTTCCACGATTGGGCCAGTTGTCCCCAAAGAATGTCCGATCTCCATATTTATTTTTAGAGATGATCAGACCAGTTTCTGGAACACCTTCATACGTAATAGTGAATGATTTAGTGTCTCCCTTGTTGGCCTCCGACTTAATAGTCAACTCATTGTCAAAATGTGTATATGGAATTCTTTTGTCATTGGACATTACTCTTTTCACGTTCATGCCTTTCCCGTTCTTAGGATTAATCAAATCGAGCATGAATTCCTCAATGTCTTTATTGAAGGTTATGGTGATTGTCGCCTTTCCTTCAATTTGATCATTGTCATCATTCAATGTCAATTCAAATTGATAATGCTGTACATCGATTTTCTCCAGACGCTCATAATGTTTTTGAGCGAAAATTGAAGTGGAGAGGAACAGGGCAAGAATGGAAAGTCTGAGCTTCATAAGGTCTTATTTGAAAGTATTGAATGTATGAAATTCAAATACAGAGCACAATGCCGATTTTTTATAAGGCACTATATCTCTCTGTAAATAGGACGTGTGAGACAAGTAGGTCCACCACCGCCTTTTACACTGATCTCTTTTCCTGGATAAGTCAATACTTCACATCCCGCTGCTTCAAGTCTGGATTTGGTTATGGGATTACCTGCTACCATCAGGCACTTTCTGGGTGATAACGCGAGCACATTGCAACCCATAGACTCAAACTCCTCTTCCGGAACTTCCACGAAATCGAAACCACGGTTTATCAAAGTGTTTCTGAACTTGATGGGCATAAGGGGCGAATAGATAACCGCTAAACCGCTATCAATAGGACTCAGGATTGACATCAAATGAAAAACGTCTGAGGGCCCTTTGTAATGTGGCAGTTCTACCGTGATTACTTCTAGACCTTTTGGGTTTAGCAGCTGTCTCAGTTGCTTGATTCCTTCTTCATTGGTACGATATGTATGTCCGACTGCTAGTGTTTTTTCATCTAGCCAGGCCACATCACCACCTTCCAGGGTTCCGGGAGCGTTGATCGTACCTAAAATTTTTATGCCTGCTGACTGATAATCCCTCGCTTGAGAAGCTGGTTCATGAATCCGACCACCCTTCCCCATATTACAAATGATCATGCCGAAATCCGTGGCGATAGCAGCATCCCGGCAATAGATGGAGTCTATCATTACACTTTCATCTGATCCGAAGCAAGTCACGTCTATTTCACCACCACTGAAATGTGATAGAAAGCTCTCATATTCCTTTAGAGCTTCTGCATAAAGAGGTTCACTTAGGTAGTTCAACTCCTCCCATTGAGCATGTAAGGTTTCTTGATTTATGAATGCCTTTGAGGCTGGCTTGACCCATAGGGATCTGATGGTCCCGTAGTCAGAATGGCAAGTTTTCATTTACCGTTTTCTTTTGTTCCAAATATAAACTGGGACCCCTGCCATTAGGCCAATGAATCCTGCCATAACCGCAGTTTCACCAGAACCAATGATCATCCAGATGGAAAACCCAAATGCCACAGTGGCAAGGGTAATGTTGGTATAAGTTGGTTTTAAGTTGAACTTTCTTTCAACAGCAAATAAGGCAAAAGCACCTATGCTAAAAATATAGGCAACAAGATTCAGCACGGTTGTCAATAATACCATATATCGGTAAATGCCGGATAATCCTTTGGACTGGTTGAGTAGCACCAAAGCCGTAGCGATAATGCTGGAGACAATAATACCGAAAGTGGGAGACAGGTTCTTGTTTACTTGAGCAAAGGCTTTTGGGAAGAGGCCATCTTTTGCCACACCCAATGCCATCTGGCCCTGCATTAAAACCCACCCATTGAGTGTTCCTAATGCTGAAATACAGGCTCCCGCTGCCACAAAATACATGGCATTGGCACCCCATATTTTTGCCGCTGCATCAGCAAATGGTGAAACTGTATTGGCTACTTCTTCAGGTGGAAGAATGCCGAAAAGCGAAAACGAACTCAGCATATAAATGACCGTGACGAAAACCGTTCCGAGTAAGGTAGCCCTGGGTACCGTTTTTTCGGGCGACTTGATGCTACCGGCAGGTATGGTAGCCGCTTCTAATCCTAAAAAAGCAAAGAGGCAATAGGCCGTAGTAACCGTTATAGCCTGAAAGCTGGACTGGCCGCTAATATTTAAAGGTGAAAAATGTGCGAAGTTGATGAAGAACAGCCCCCCAATGGTGATAATGATCAGTGGAATGAGTTTTAGCGCTGTTGCCACCACCTGGGTTTTTCCAGCTGCCTTTAGACTGTAGCTGTTAATCGTAGTGATCACCCACAATATTGCCATTCCCACAGCCAGACCTAGCAAGGTTTTTTCAACCAGAACAGGAAAGAAAACACCCAAATAGCTAATGATGGTCATTACCAATGCAGCATTGGTGGTCATGATGGAGAGCCAATAACCCCAGCCAATCAGGAAACCTAGGAGATCTCCAAAACCAGCCCTTGAATAGGCGTAAGGACCACCCGTAGTCGGTATGATCTTACTCAAAAAAATCATGATTTTGGCGATCGTGAATGCTCCTGCCGCAGCGATAAGCCATCCAAAGAGACTAATACCACCAAACTCTGCTAGGGCTATGGGAAGCGAGAATATACCGGAGCCGATCATACTACCTACAACCAAAGATGTGGCAGCCCAAAAGCCTAACTTTTTTCCTGCATTAGACTTTTTTGACATTCAGATAAAATTGGAGTTGATTAGCTATTTTAGTGAGATTCAATGGTTAAGATATTTATTATATAACAGAATGCCTAAATACGAGATTCATCCCAAAATTGAGCATGCTGAAACAATGCCTTCTTCTTTTTATAGAAGCGCTGAGGTGTTTGAAGAGTTAATAGAAAAGGTATTTGCTAAGTCATGGCAGTTTATCGGGGATGATGGTTTGGTTAATCAGGATGGTGCTGTTTATCCTTTCAAATTTGAAGGAACAGAAGAACCAATGCTTCTATCAAGAGATAAGGAGACTGTGAGAGTCCTCTCAAATGTGTGTACTCACCGTGGAAATATTCTTTGCCATCAGCCTAATAAAGCACGAAACATCACCTGTGCTTATCATGGCCGAAGGTTTGGTTTGGATGGCAAGTTTCAGCACATGCCGCAGTTCAAGGAGGCTAAGAATTTTCCCCGATCAGCCGATGATCTTCATGAGTTTCCAATGTTAAAATGGGGTCCATGGTTGTTTGCCTCCATGGGGCAGGGTTATGATTTCCAAGATGTCATCGCTGCAATGGAGCGCAAAATTGGCTTTATGCCATTAAACGAGTTCAAACTTGATGTTCAAAGAGGAAAGGACTATCACATCAAGGCGCATTGGGCACTCTACTGCGATAATTATTTGGAGGGCTTCCATATCCCCTTTGTCCATGCCGATTTGAATGCGGCCCTTGATTATGGGAATTATGAGACAGTGCTATTTAAATACACCAACCTTCAAATCGGTTATGCCGATGGTGACGAGCATGTTTTTGATTTTCCTGAAGGGCATGAGGACTTTGGAAAGTCTATAGCCGCTTACTACTTCTGGGTGTTCCCAAATATGATGTTCAACTTTTATCCTTGGGGACTTTCGATAAACGTAGTGAAACCAATATCTAAGGAGCAGACCAAGGTGTCCTTTATTTCATACGTGTATGACGAAAGTAAAGTGGATGTTGGCGCGGGTACTAACTTGGACAAGGTTGAGCAAGAGGATGAGGAGGTGGTTGAAGGAGTACAGCAGGGTATGAAATCCAAGGTTTACCATACAGGACGCTATTCACCCGAAATGGAAAAAGGAGTGCATCATTTTCACCGCCTTCTGGTTGAGTTTCTAAACGAAGAATAGGCCCTCTCGGCTGTGCTCGAGATAGAAAGGGATCGATGGTTCTAAATAGTGTTTTTCACCTCGACCTTGCGGAGAGGTCTTCTGAGTGAATGGCTAAGGTTCTCTCTTAATAAAGTTCATGTGAAACATATTCAGTTCGTCAGAATTTGCTTCTATGAGATCAGGCCTGCCATCACCATTGAGGTCCGCTGCTAGAATATCATAGCTATTAAATTCTGGTCCAACGCTCATCTTCACCCAGCTTTGACCTTTGTCCTTATTCAAGAAAACAGTGTTTGTACCCCTAACATTAGCCACTGCGATATCGATGTTACCATCTAGGTTAAAATCGCTTACCGTTACAGAGTACGAAGCATCTTCGCTTTCATCAAATACAAGACTCTTTGTAAACTGAAGGTTCTCATCTCCGAAATAGATGGCATTAGGCTGGCCAATATTTGCGGTGATAATATCTTTATACCCATCCTGATTAATGTCTGCTATTGCTACACCTCTGGTCTCATCGGTGCCTGTTCCAAAGAGGATTTTTGTGCTGAAATCCAAGTTCCCCCCATTCAGGTATACCGCATTCGATTGACCATCTCGATTGGCTAGAATGAGGTCCAGATCTCCATCTTGATCCATATCAGATACTTCTACGTCTATTGTAGAATCATCTTTAGCACCAAAGCCAATGGGTTCAGAAAACTCTCCTTTTCCATTATTTAGGCAAATCTCGTTTTCCTGTCCACGATTGGTGATCAGAATGTCAATGTCTCCGTCTTGATCCAGGTCGGCTAAAGTCAGGTTTCTTGTATTTGAGTACTTTTTCCCGAAATACTTTCCCCTTTTAAAATTCCCTTGCCCATCATTGAAGTAAAGCATATTAGGGGCATTGTCATTACCAACGGCTACGTCTAAATCACCATCGCCATCTAAATCAGCTAGTTCGGTGGCATAACTGGTTTCGCTGGTGATGTCTAGGGGCTGAGATAGCGTGAAGATTCCCCGGCCATCATTGAAGAATACTTGGTTTTGCAGTGGCCAGTGTCTTCCATTCGCTACTACCGCATCCAAATCACCATCGTTATCGATATCACCAATACCAATAGAAGCTGTTCGGTCTTTATTGGTTCCAAAGATGTAGCGATTGCTACTTCTAAACTGTAAGTCTTGGCTGAAGGCTTGCTGGATTATGAGGAGGCAGCAAAGGCTAAGGAGATGTTTCATTGTCGATGAGCTTCATTTTCAAATCCAAGCTAGCAATTTCTGACCTATTGTAATCCGCTTGAGTTTTAATATCTTACTTAGATGGAAATTGGTACTATACTGATCATAGTAGGCATAGCGTATGTCGTGGCCAATTTCGTTATCTATTTCGCCCAGGAACGCTTTCTCTTTAAACCCGAAAAACTGCCCGAAGACTTTGAATTCAAGTATCCAAACCTTCAATTCGAAGAGTACAACTTGGAAAAAGAACCTGGGGTAAATATCAATGGCATACATTTCAGGATTGCCGAACCTAAAGGAGTGGTGATCTACCTAAAGGGCAACTCAAAGTCGCTTAAAGGATGGGGTAAGTTTGCCGTGGATTTCACTCGATTAGGTTATGATGTACTGATGGTAGATTATCGAGGCTTTGGAAAAAGCACCGGTAAACGATCTGAGGAAAGCATTAAAGATGACTTGCAGTATGTTTATGATAAAGTCAGAGAGCAGGTCCCTGAAAAGTATATCATCCTCTATGGTCGATCCTTGGGTTCTGGGTTTGCAGCAAAAATTGCTTCTATCAATCACCCTAGAATGCTGGTGTTAGAATCACCTTACTACAGTCTTGCCAAGGTGACGAAGCGCTATATTCCATTTATGCCCGTTTCGCTTCTAATCAAGTTTCCTATTCGCACCTATAAGTGGCTTAAGTATGTGGATTGCCCTATTAAAATCGTTCATGGAACAAACGATAAACTCATTCCTTTTAAAACGGCCGTTTCCCTATCAAAAGTTAATGCTGAAAACACCCGGCTTTATCCTGTAATTGGCGCTGGACATAATAACTTGCACACTTTCGAAGAATACCATCGCATGCTCGAAGAAATCCTCAACTCCAAATTACCTGGTACCATCGATCCGTCAGAAACCAGTCTGAATTTTAAGCGAAAACGTAAAAAGGAAAGACAAAATCCATAATCTTGAAGCGCTTGTTGATCATAGGTTCCAGTCTTCTTTTCGTTTATATACTCGGTGCAATATTTCTCTATGCGCTACAGGAGAAGTTCATTTTCCTTGACGGAGAATTACCTGCAGATCATCTCTATGCTTTCGACTCAAAACACGAAGAAATCAATCTCACTACACCTGACGGTGCCAATTTGAATGCAATTCATTTTAGGGCAGATAGTGCCAAAGGTTTGATCCTCTATTTTCATGGTAACCGTGGTAATCTCACCCGTTGGGGAAAGGTAGTTGAGCGCTTCGTAAAACTTGATTATGACGTTTTGGTAATGGATTATCGAGGCTATGGCAAAAGCAGGGGAGAACGATCCATGGAGCTTCTGCTGAAAGACGCAGAGTTGTTTTACAGCCATGCCCTTAGCCAGTATCCTGAAAACGAAATCACCCTCTACGGCCGATCGCTTGGTACTGGAATCGCGTCTTGGTTGGCGGGAGGGCACAACCCCAAGCGCTTAATACTTGAGACGCCATATTACTCATTGGCTTCGGTGGCCCAACGTTTTTATCCGATTTATCCTTCTAATTGGGCACTTCGCTATAACTTTCAAAGCTTCAAATATCTGAAGACTGCCAAGTGCTCAGTCCATATTTTTCATGGCACGGAAGATGAAGTAGTTCCTTACAAATCGGGTAAAAGGTTACATGAATCGATTCCAAATGGGCAGTCTCAATTAATTACCGTAGAAGGTGGGCAACACAAGAACCTCGTTGATTTTGAGGCTTTCAGATCGGCAATACAAGAAATACTTAAATAAGAATTGACAATGCTCGGACTAAGAACTACGATTTATAAAGTATCGGATATTGAAGCGGCCAAGGCTTGGTATACTCATGCTTTCAGTACAAAACCCTATTTCGATGAGCCATTTTACATTGGTTTTAATATCGGTGGTTACGAGCTAGGCTTGCAGCCTGAGGAAGTAGCAGGAGGAGAAAAGATCGATAGCGTATTGAGCTATTGGGGTGTGGAGAAAATCGAAGAAGAATACCAAAGACTCCTAGCCCAGGGCGCTACTCCCCACGAAGCACCTACTAATGTAGGAGGCGAACTGATGGTGGCAAGCGTAAAAGACCCTTGGGGAAATGTCCTGGGATTGATCTATAATCCTTATTTCAAGCTTCCGGATTAGGCAGTAGCTTGAAGGTCTGCGGATTGATTTGAATTGCTCTCCAGATCAATGCATACCCACTTTTCCCTTCATCGATTCAAAGATTTTTTGAGAGTCGAATCCAATGCCATTTTTGAAGACAATTTCCATTTTTCGAATATTGGAGACATCCGATTCAAGATCTCCACCAATTAAGACCAGATCGGCTTTTTTACCCACTGTTAAAGAACCAACCTCTGAATCCCTCTCAAGGTATTCAGCACCATTAAGAGATGATATTTTGATGGCTTCCGTCAGGCTAAAACCCGCTTCGATAAAGAGCTCTATTACTCTTTGGTTGGCATAACCAGCTACAGTCCTTCCAGCGCCTGTAGGGTCAGTACCAGCGACCAGCTTACCACCGGCTTCATAGAACATTTTCTCCCAAGCCATCTGCTTCTTGAATTGGGCCAGTGAGGCAGCATCTCTTCCCTGCCTTCTTGTATGACTTGCAATCAGGCTCTCTTTTATTTCGGGACTCATGGCATCAATGCCACCTCCCAAGACAACTTCGCGATCGGTATAGGGCTCAAAAACAGGGAGGGTGGAAGTAATTGCCACATTCTTTTCGATTAAGAGATCCATTAGAGACTTCATTTCTGGGCTATCGATGGCCAAGTCTCTTAGTGCTTGCCCTCTTTTAAAGGCAGGGCAGAAGTCATCCACTTTATCCGCTACAAAGTCAGAGCTCTGAAAGAATCCGTGCTCAATGTTATCAATTCCGATTTCGGCCGCTTCTCGATAGGTTAAGGAGCAAATATGACCGGTCACTTTTTTGCCCTTGGCGTGGGCAGCCTTCACCACTTGTGTCAAATCTTGGCGGGTGATGTTTTGATAAACCTTAAAGGAGTTAATACCGCGATCGGCCCAGTAATTCACCATTTCAACTCCTTCTTTTGAATTGTTAATAATGCCTACCTCAGGAACAGGCGTGCCAGCTCTTTCAATAAAAGGTCCGGTCAAATCCATCTTTGGTCCCAGCATACGACCTTCTTCAATCCATTTGCGGATATTTAGATCTGTCTGTGGTTCTATACTTCCGGCTGTTCTAATGGTGGTGACACCACCGGCAAGGTAAAGCCTCGGGAAGGTGAAAGTCATTTGTGCCACGCTGAAAACCCCGTCAAAGGGTTTGGGATAGAAGATGTGCTCATGAAGCATGACCAGTCCCGGAATAACCGTCTTGCCTGTACCATCGATCCGTTTGGCACCCTCTGGTATATTGACTGTATTGTTGTCTCCAATAGCCGTTATATTCTCACCTGAAAAAACGATGGTTTGATTTGTTCTAATGGGGCCACCGGTACCATCGATGAGTTTCACATTGGCTATAGCAACTGTTGTTTCCTGAAGACTTACATAGGGCTTCACCGCCCTGGAAAACTCTTGAGCATTGAGAAGGTGGGTGCAAGAAATGATGATGGCGGAAAAGAGGATTCTAAATCTCATGGTATAGTTTAAAAAGTCTCAATAAGATAGGTAAATCTGGTCAAAAATGAGATTGATCTTGTGCGGATTGCAATTGTGCTGCATGCAGAATAAATTGAGGCATGGAATCACTCGTAAGTTTCTTCAATGATGTGCCCACAGAATTCAGAGCTGGCATTCTGATTAGTGGCATACTGATCTTCTGGATACTTGAAGGAACAGTTCCTCTATTTCGATTTGGGTATAAAAAATGGAGACATGCCGGAATCAACCTCTTTCTTACTCTTACGACTATGATCATTGGGTTTGGACTTGCAGGAGCTCTATTAGCTGCTTCTGATCTGGTGGCCCATAATAAATTCGGCTTGCTTTATATCATTGATTTACCACTTTGGGGTCAATTAGTTTTAGGTGTATTGTTGATGGATTTGATTGGCGCTTACCTTGTCCATTGGACGGAGCATAAGGTTAAGTGGATGTGGAAGTTTCATTTGGTTCACCATTCAGATACTACAGTCGATGTGACCACGGGTTTAAGACATCACCCCGGAGAAACGGTCTTCAGAATTGGATTCACCATACTGGCTGTGATGATTATTGGAGCTCCTATGTGGATCATCATGGTTTACCAAAGTCTTTCCGTGCTTTTTGCCCATATCACCCATGCCAACATCAATATGCCAAAACGGATTGATCGCGGACTTTCCTGGGTTTTCATAACCCCTTTAATGCACAAGGTGCATCATCACAATACCCAACCATTGACTGATACAAACTATGGCAACATCTTTTCTTTCTGGGATAGAATCTTTGGGACCTTTGCCCAGGTAGAAGACACTACCGCATTGGTTTATGGTATAGATACCCATATGGACCCCAAGGAGAATGATAAGATGGGCAATCTGTTAAAGATTCCTTTTCAGCCTTACCGACCACCTACTGGGTCAAAATTTGGAAAATAATGCTAGGTAGAAGTATCAAGGAACTTACCGATCAATATGCACAAGTCGGTTTGGTAAAACTTGTAACCATCAGACCATTGAGGAAAGAACCTCCAGTAATTCTCAAAGATGTAGAGGCAATCGCTGAGGTAGGCTTAGCGGGTGATCACTATGCCTCTAAAGGAGGGAAGCGTCAAGTCACCTTAATATCGCGAGAACATATTCATGCTGTGGCTTCCTTTATGGGTAAGGAAGAAATTGATCCCTTGGCATTAAGGAGAAATATAGTCACCACAGGCATTAATCTTAATGCCCTAAAAGACAAGCGATTTCAAATTGGTGAAGCCGTCTTTGAACACACCGGAGAATGTCATCCTTGTTCCAGAATGGAAGAGAACCTTGGATCAGGCGGTTATAATGCCATGCGCGGTCATGGGGGCATCACCTGTCGAGTAATTCAGTCAGGCCGAATTACTCGAGGCGATTCCATTAAAGTTTTTGACTAGTTTGCTTTAATATCAAATGCGATGATAATGCTATAACCATTGGCGGTAAAGCTAAATTGCCCTTCTCCATTTTGGTAATAATCTTCCTCAGTCGGAATTCTGACTGGGTTCAGGTTGAATGAAGTCATAAGGTCAGAAGTATTCGGATCGGTAAGCGGATCGTCATTGTCTAAAAAGGCGAAAGTCCAATCCGTATCTGTAAATGCAACCTGTAGTGATTCATCAATGGCTCCAGCGATTGGTAAGTCATCAGAGGTGATGTCATCTCCCAATATGAACGGGTCAAACTCAGCCTGTCCAACAGGGAAGAAACCAAAAAGTATCTCAGGGCCACTACCGTCAGGGTCCCATGCATCACCATTACCATTTACAAATTGAACTTCCGTTACGGCCAATGCAACTGCCCAGCGATTGCCAACTGTAACTGAACTTGTAGATGTGGCAACGTCCCCAGTGCTACTTGTTACACTAAGCGTCACATTGAAATTACCCACAGCGTTGAATGTGTGAGTTGGATTTTCATCAGTAGATAGTGTACTGTTGTCGCCAAAATTCCAAGAGTAGCTCTCACCATCCGTAGATGTATTGGTGAAAGTAACCGTTTCCCCAGGTTGAATGAACAGCCTATCTTGGTTGAAATTCGGCATAGGAACGATACTGGGCGTCTCATCTCCACCACTACAAGAATAAATTAGAATTAAAGCGGCTAATGCAAATAACTTAGGGAGTTTTTTCATGATTTTGGTTTTGAATGAGGAGTTATTTTAAACTAAACACCTAATTAATACAATTCCCTTACAGATTGTTCAAGTAGTGCTTAGAAATAATTTCTTTTATCGAATTTGAAAGAGCAGTGAAAACCGATAACCGTTCCCCTCAATCTCAAAAATACCCCCACCAAGTAAATAGTCTTTTTGAGTTTCAATGGTCATAGGGTTGAAGGTAAAACGAGCCATTTCTGTTGAATTCAACGGAACGGCTAAGGGATCTTCATTATCGAAAAAGGCCAATTGCCAGTCCTCATCTGTAAACATCACTTGAAATTCCGGTGGCAGAGGCCCTCCAGCGGGAAAGTCACTTTCGACATAGTCATTTCCAAAGTTTAAGAAGAATTCTGAACGAAGGTCCTCGGCCTTAAAGAAGTCTATTAGTAAATCTGGTCCAGAATCATCGTCATCCCAGGGATCTCCATTGGGGTCCAGAAAGTTGATTGACTCAACTCTTATGCCGAGCGCCCATCGGTTACCGACAAAAACGCTTGAGGTTGTGGCAATACGATCACCGGTGCTGCTAGTAACCGTAAGTCGGATGACATACTCTCCCAGTTCTTGATATTCGTGCACTGGGTTTTCCTCTGATGAGCTCGTATTATCACCAAAATCCCAAAAGTATGTAGCTCCGTTTTCACTTGTATTTGTGAAGGTTACTGCCTCGCCAGGTTCTATGAAAAAGCGATCTTGATCGAATGAGGTGATGGGCTTTATGGCTGGTGTGTCATCTCCGCCACAAGATACCAGGGTGATCAAAAGGAGAAAACTGAATACAGATATAGAGTGGCGCATGGGTTGAAGGTCAAGGTAAGTATTCTTGAATAAAACACTTGCATTTACATATTCCCTTACTGAGGGTGTGATTGTAATGGGTTTTCAATCAAGCTCTTATGCCCCAGGGGTGGTCTTATTTACCTTTGATTTTCGAGTGGAGTAGTAAGCGGTAGGATCCAATCGGCATTACCAAACCAAGGCTTGGGAACTGCAGCAATGTCAAAATTAGGGGCTATCAGTTGTTGATATGCGCGGCCATTCAGTGAGGCCCAGGCATCCACATAGACTTTAACATTTGAGCCCATAAGCCTGAACTCTTTTTGGATATGTTGTGCAAACTCCCAGATCATATAGGGTTTACCATCCATCTTACTGGCTTGCCAATCTTCCATAAATCCATCGGTGCGAATCTGTATTCTTTCCCCTGAGCCTTCTTCCTCAATATAGAATCTGGTGATGCCAGATTTCCCTCTCAGTTTCATATGCCAGGCGTATCGGTGTCCTTCTTCCGTCCAGTGGACATTTCCGGGGATGAACAAATGCCTGAAAGGCATTAGTATCTGTACAGCTGCAAAAAGTACAAGACCAGAAATCACTACTTTTCTCACGATCGGCCTGGGAGAAGTGTAATTATTTGTCTCCAATTTTCTGGTTGGCTGAAGACCAAACTTGGAAAATAGTTTCTTAGGCCAGTCCGGTGCAAAGAAGACCGTGGTCGCTAGCATCATAAACCAAGGAAAAATGCCAATGCTGAAGAGTTGGTCATTCATTAAATGAAAAAGAGAGATTATTATGAAGCCAGCTAGTCGGGTTCGCTTGAAAAGCAATGCTGGAACAATTAATAAGTCTAGTAACAAGCCAGAGTAGGACATAAATAACACCATCCATCGCTGATCAAAGAACTGACCAATGATAGGGAAGTCCATATCCGACAGTAACCAATTACTAAGCGGATAGCCACGTAACCAGTCAGGATTAATTTTGGCAACACCACCAAAGAAATAGGGAATGGCAATGGTAAACCTTACGAGCCAAAGGCTCCAATTGGGTATTAAAACCGACCTGATCCGCTTAAAAATTAGACTGTCTATAGAAAAGTTGCGATGAGCCGGAAGGAAGATTAAAACAAAACTGATGATGACGACTAAATAGAAGTGGTTGAGGTAACGTGCTTGCTCCAGCAGGAAGGTGTAGGAGAAGAGTATGAAAAACAGCACTGTGCTGATCCTATACAGAAAACCGATAAGTATAAAGGCTGCTAAAACACCCAAAACATACCATAAACCATACATGTATTGTTCAGGTAGGGGTTGAAAATTAAACGGCCCATAACTGAAATTGAATTCTGGCTCGACCCAATACCTATAGATCCAATTATATCTGAAGTATCGGGTCACTTCCCAGAGCATGATGGCTCCAAAAACGATCCTGAAAACTACTATTGAAGAGATGTCTACGGGTTCGAAAAGATTTTTGATCTTCTCTTTCCCCCAGATTTCATTGAGATCTCCTTTTAGAATATTCATAGTGTTTCGGATGAGTAAATATATTAATCTACCACAAACATTACCGGCTTTCTACTATAGGGTGGCTTACAAAAACTTTCTTGCAAATTGAACTATCAAAATTCTTAGTCGTCTTAAGGGGCGAGAAATTTAGGATGACAGAAAGTCAAGCATCAAGAAGAACGGACCTAAAGCTGAAACTCCTCATACTGAGGTGTCAAGCAGGAAATGAGCCAGCATTTGGAGAGCTGTACGAGCGCTTCAATCAAAGCACATTGGTCTTCTTGAAGAATTTAACGGACTCCGAAATAGCGCAAGACTTGAATCAGGAAGTTTGGCTGCAAGTTTACCGGCAGATAGCCACCCTTGCAGATGCTAGAAGGTTTAAGGCGTGGCTGTTTCAAGTTGCGAGAAATAAGGCCCTCGATTACTTCAAGAGTTCCAAAAGGTTGAGAGAGCTCCATGAAATCATGAAGCCCGATAAACCGCTGGAAGTGCAAATGCCTTTTGATGAGGTAGACTTTAACAAGTCCGACCTTTTGAAGCTTTCCTTGGATGGTTTATCTCCCAAACTCAGGGAAGTGATTGTATTGAACTTCTTCGAAGGAATGGACTATACGGAAATAGCCTTTATCCTGGGTTGTTCGCTGGGCACCGTTAAATCAAGAATTTATAATGGGAAATTGAAGATTAGAGAATTGTTAGAAACTAAAATATTAAGTCATGAATGAAATTGAAAAAAGTAATGATGCCGTCTGGAAAATGATCGAGAGGGAGAAGCGAAAAGATAAGTCGATAAGTAGAATTAGCACGGCTGCCTGGGCCACTACACTCCTAGTGGTTTGTGCGTTTATGGTGCTAACCTTTATGGACTTTAGCCGGCATATTAGTCTTTATAAAAAGGGAGTTATTTCATACGAGAGTGTAACTTCTACCCTTGTCCCTTTTCTTATCATCTTAGGGGTGTTCAGTCTAATTGTGGCCATAGTTATGACCATAGGGAGGTTTATGCGGCTGAGAACGGCCAATTTGTTGGAAATACAGCAGCGGCTGACACTCTTAGAGCAGAGCCTGACAAAGGACGAAGACTTAATTTAATGATCGGTGATCGGTATAAAAGAGGCTAGCTGGTACTAGTCTCTTTGCCTTTAGGCCCTACAGTCATTAATGGCTGTCTCCAAAATTCCCATCACCTTGTCCGCATTCATGCCGACAAGGGAGGCCGGAAACCCTACTTCGAGATTTGTGATAGAAAGAGTTTGGGCCGCTTCGTCAAAGTGATAATCGGTAGAGATTCCGTTTTTGCTTAGATACCCTGAAGTTCCCTCGAATGAAAGGCCTTGTTCTTGCAACTTTGTACCCAGGCAAGTGAAAGTGCTTGCCGAAACGTTATCAAATGTCTTGTTCATCTTCTTCGGTTTCTAGTTCGGCAACTGGAGTCAGGTGATCAGGAATTCTCTCCTCATCTGATTTTACATGATGAAACACCTCCAAGACGGGAGATTCCTTGATCTCAGGCACTACAAAAGTCACTAGCATATTATTCAGGCTTTCGTGTATACGTTCCCAAGCCATTTTAATGTCATCAGCATGAACAATCATAAGGTTGGTTACCTTCTTTTCTTTACCACTATCGGCATCACCTACCATGTATGAGATTTTTGCCTGATAGAATACATCGCCTCCTGGATATTCAAAAACGTCTACGATTTTACTTTTGGCTATACTGGTCACCTGAAATTCACCCATTACACGTTGGCCAATTTCTTCATAGATTTTGGCTTCAGCTTCAGTAAAAGAGAGGGCATCCGCCAAGTAGGTCTCAGTTACATTTTTAACACGGCCGTTTTCGTCTTCTTTTTGGTATTTAACCTTACAAGTAAACCAGTTTTGCATATCAGTAATTTAGGACTGCGAAGTTAAAATTCAATCATGACATTTAAAGGCTTTGAGCGAAAAGCCTTAGATTATTTTTGAATGACTGACGATCTGACGTATTTCGCCTTTAATGAGTAGTGTATTTCCATATAAAAGTGCCATCGTTATCACCTGCTTCCCCAAGCAAAGCGAATGGTTGGCCAAAGAAGTTGAAGCCCTCGATTATGAGGTAACCAGTAAGAGCATATCTGAAGTTGAGATTTCGGGTTATATGGATGACTGCCTTCGGCTCAATATGTACTTGAGGACCGCTGGGCGTGTGCTTTTTCAATTACAAAGGTTTAGAGCGAATACAGCCAATGACCTGTACAAAAGGGTTAAGTCTATTCCATGGGAAAACTACCTGCATAACGATAGCTATTTCTCTGTGACCTCTTTCGTAAGAAATGAGCACATCAAAGACGATCGTTTTGCAAACGTAAGAGTTAAGGATGCCATTGCCGATCGCCTGATCGAAGTAACAGGTAAGCGTCCTGACTCAGGCCCAAACCGTGACCATGTAGTGATCCATCTCTACTGGAAGGAAGATCAGGTGCGTCTCTACTTCGATACGTCCGGCAATACGATTTCCAAACATGGTTATAGAAGAATACCATTTAAGGCGCCAATGATCGAATCTCTGGCTGCGTCAACCATTATAGCTTCCGACTGGGATAAGGAAAGTCACTTTGTCAATCCAATGTGCGGTAGTGGCACATTGGCCATTGAGGCGGCTCTCATGGCCATTAATAAAGCCCCTGGTTTATTGAGGGAGAACTTTGGCTTTATGCACCTGAAGGGTTATGACAAAGATTCATGGGAAGGTTATCAGAGGCTGGCCAGACTTCAAATTAAGCCTTCTCCCAATTTTAAGATCATTGCTTCTGACATGAGTAAGAATGCCATTTGGTCTGCCAAGCAGAACGCGCAGACGGCCGGTGTGGATCACCTGATTGATTTCGAGCTTTGTGACTTTAGGGAAACCCCAGTTCCGGAAGCTCCAGGTGTGGTAATGATGAATCCGGAGTATGGGGAAAGACTGGGAGCCGACAAGGATTTGGAAGAAATATACACTGCCATAGGGGACTTCTTTAAACAGCGTTGTAAAGGATATACCGGTTTTGTATTTACAGGTAATCTTAACTTAGCTAAGAGGATTGGGCTGCGGACATCAGCAAAAATTCCTTTCTTCAATGCAAGAATTGAATGTAGATTATTGAAATACGAACTTTATCAAGGGACAAAGAAAATTCGCGATTGAAAATACTTAAGGCTTTCTTAAATAGCTTTCCAATCAAGCTGCTTTTAGTGCATGTCAAGCACAATCAGTTTCTTTTATTCTATTGGTTTATACTGTTTTCGATTGTAGATGGCCGTTTTGGTAAAGCACTTGGTATTCCCTTCCTTTTTTTAGATCCCATTTATATGGATGAAGTTGGTTTCTGGGGCTTTCTGATCATTGGCGTGGCGCTAGCTGGTTTTTCCATGGCTTTCAATATTACCAGTTATATACTTGATGGCTTTCGGTTTCCTTTTCTCGGCACTTTACCGAGACCCTTTTCTCATTATTGCCTCAATAATTCGTTGATTCCCATTGCCTTCTTGATTTTCTATATTCAGAGGATTATAGTCTTTCAAGACACGGCAGAGTTGTACGAAGGTCCTCAGATTGCCATGGGTATTTTAGGGCTGCTTTCTGGAGTCATTTTTATGCTTAGTTTTCTGTTTGTCTATTTCTCTCGAACGAATCGAGACATTCAAAAGGTGATGCGCAATAAGGAAAAGCGTCCATTAAAGCGTTCTCAAAAGACTAGATATAACGCTTTTAGGCAGTTGAGGAAAATGCGTAAGTCCAAAGTGAAAGTAGACTATTACTTTTCATTAAAACTGAAACATCACTCAACCAGACGATTTGAGAAGTATTATGATCGGATTGCGATCCTCGGTATCTTCAAGCAAAACCAGCGCAATGCGATTATCATTGAATTGTTGCTTTTGGTGATTCTAATTCTCCTGGGCATATTTCAGTCATCCCCGATTTTCCAAATACCTGCTGCAGCCTCGGGAATATTCCTGTTCACCATGATTGTGATGGCAACCGGGGCCTTCAGCTTCTGGCTACGTTCTTGGGTTGTAACTGCAGTAATCGCCTTGTTCTTTTTGTTTAATATCCTTTCCAGTCAGTTGAATTGGGGTTATCAGTACCCGGCATACGGTTTGGACTACACCGTAGAAAAAGCGGATTACTCGCTGGCGACCATTGAAAAACTCAGTAGTCAATCCGAGATAGAGAAATCGAAGGCGCATTGGTTGCAGATGCTTGAAAATTGGAAAATTAAATCTGGAGAAGAAAAGCCAAGAATGACGCTCATTGCCGTGAGTGGTGGTGGTCAGCGATCGGCACTTTGGACCATGAATGTATTGCAGCATGTGGATTCTGTCTTGAGTGGAAACCTGATGAATGAGACGGTCTTAATTTCAGGAGCTTCCGGAGGCTTGGTTGGGGCCGCCTTTTACCGTGATCTTTTCTGGAGCAATAAGAATCCTCAAGATAAAGTTCACGCAGAGGAAATGGGAAAGGAGTTGTTGAATCCTCTCATCTTCTCACTACTGATCAATGATATTTTTTATAAAGCCAGAAAGTTCAAATACGGAGGTCAGCGCTACAAACGGGAGCGAGGATATGAATTTGAAAATAACCTAAGCGAGAACTTGGGAGGAATGTTGAATCGACCCATATCGGCATATCGTGAGGCAGAATTTTCTGGAGACATTCCAGCGCTGCTGGTGAGTCCTTTGATTACAAATGACGGTCGAAAACTTTATATATCGCCACAACCCGTGAGTTTCCTCAATCTTCGACCGAATGAGAAGAGCATTGTTCAGGGAGTAGATTTCCGTTCATTATTAAAAGAACAACAGGCCGATAGTCTACGCTTTTTAACCGCATTGCGAATGAGCGCCACTTTCCCGTACATCACCCCAACGATCACTTTACCAACAAGTCCCCCAATCAAAATTGCGGATGCTGGCATTTCTGATAACTACGGTGTTGTCGATGCGCTGATTTTTCTGAATGTGTTCAAAGACTGGATTTTGGAAAACACCAGCGAGGTTGTATTGATGTCGATAAGAGATTCTGAGAAAAACGAAGAGTTAGGCCCAGTCGAAGGTCAAAATGTACTCGAAAGGTTCTTTTCACCCATTCAATCTGCATACTCCAGTTGGGATAAGGTGCAGACCATTAAGAATGATCAATTTTTTGAATTAACAAAGGCAGCTCTAGGGGAGCACTTGCGCAGAGTTGAATTTCAATATGGAACAGAGAACCCATTTGAGCACAGGGCCTCATTGAGCTGGCGATTGACTGAAATCGAAAAAAGGAATATCATCCGAGCCATTCATCAAAAAAAGAATCAAAACATCCTCAGAAGCCTTTCAGAGTCCAATGAATAGCGTTAGAGACTGTTGCAGATCTTGAAAATTCTTTAGTAAGCAGGCCTACTACAATATTCAACGGCTTCCGGACATTTCATTAGAAAAGGCTCATCTATGTCCTCATCTAATTCCCATATGAACCTATATTCTTTTTGATGTGAAAACCTGACAGGCTTTATGAAATATTGGCCCCAGTTCACGAGATTCCTTAATTCATGAGACATTTTATAGAAATTGAAATTTGGTGGAGGCGTGCCAACCAAAACCTTATCATTTCTATAAACGCATCTAGACCTATAAATATTTGGACAAGGTAAACGGTCGGCTATGGCTTGGGCGAAACCATTGGGGTTGTCTATAAAAAAGTAGTCATCATAATCAAATTTACCTACCAGTGTTTGGTCTGCTTCACCATCGAAGCAGCAGAAAACAAAGTTGTTGAAGCCTGATGAAATGTGTGCTATGCCAGTTCTTTTAGAGTTTCTTCCGATTACTAAGAGACATCCTTCGCTCTTGTCTCCAATCTCTTCATTTTCAGATTTTTGATAATCTTTGAAAGTCCCTAGTCTTAGTGTTCCATCTTTGAAAAAGCTATCTATATGTTCTTTCTTAGACATTTTAATAAGTTTCTCTTGTGGTTCTAAAAGGCTTTGAAATTCTGATTCAAAAGTGAGCTCAGCTAATTTTTCTTTTGGTACTTCCTGGTCCAGATAAAGGTTGTTTAGAAGTGCGCCTGCAATTGATCTCAATTTCTCATTGGATATGGAAGTTTCCATTCCGGTGTAGGAGCTTATAAGCGATCGCATATTGTGTGTATTATGACTAAATATACTGTTTTCTCTTAAAATAACCATGCCTAACAAGTGTTAGGAAAACCATTCTTTTTGCCTAAATTTGCAGACCGTTTATACCTGTGAACCATATGCAAGACGTAGCGCCATATAAGCCTAAAAACAAGATCAGAATCGTTACAGCAGCCTCATTGTTTGATGGGCATGATGCAGCGATTAATATCATGCGAAGGATTATCCAATCCACAGGTTGTGAAGTGATCCATCTAGGGCATGATAGAAGTGTAGAGGAGGTTGTTAATACAGCCATTCAGGAAGATGCACAGGCCATTGCAATGACCTCATACCAGGGAGGTCATAATGAGTACTTCAAATATATGTATGACCTTTTGAAAGAAAAGGGAGCTGAGCATATTCGCATCTTTGGTGGAGGGGGAGGAGTAATTCTTCCTGAAGAGATTAAAGAGTTAATGGAATATGGGGTGACCCGAATTTACTCTCCGGATGATGGTCGTGCAATGGGTTTACAAGGTATGATCAATGATATGGTAGAGCGATGTGACTTTGCTACAGGCGAAAACCTGAATGGCGAAGTAAATCATATCGCAGAAAAGGATGTGAAGTCAATCGCCAGGGTAATATCAGCTGCGGAAAATTTCCCTGAAGCTTCAAAGGCGCACCTTGATCAGGTGCACGAAATGGCTACCAAAGTAGAAGCTCCTGTTTTAGGTATAACAGGTACGGGTGGCGCTGGTAAGTCTTCTTTGGTGGATGAATTGGTCAGAAGATTCTTGATCGACTTTAAAGACAAAAACATTGCGATCGTTTCGGTCGATCCCTCGAAGAGAAAAACAGGCGGGGCCCTATTAGGAGATAGAATTCGAATGAATTCAATTAACAATGAACGTGTTTACATGCGCTCATTAGCTACTCGTCAGTCTAACCTGGCCCTTTCAAAGCATGTCAGAGAAGCCGTTCAGGTATTGAAGGCAGCGCAGTATGATTTGATCATTCTTGAGACTTCAGGGATTGGTCAATCCGATACTGAAATTCTGGATCATTCAGATGTTTCTCTTTATGTGATGACACCAGAGTACGGTGCCGCTACCCAGTTAGAGAAAATCGATATGCTCGATTTTGCTGATGTAATTGCCTTGAACAAATTTGACAAACGTGGAGCACTTGATGCCCTTCGTGATGTGAAGAAACAGTACCAACGTAACCACGGGCTATGGACCGTCAATGTAGATGAGATGCCTGTGTTTGGCACTATAGCCTCTCAATTCAATGACCCTGGCATGAACTCGCTGTATAAAGTGATCATGGACAAGGTTGTGGAGCGTACGGGTACGGAATTGAATTCTACTTTCGAGATCACGAATGAGATGTCTGAAAAGATATTTGTGATTCCACCGAAAAGAACTCGATACCTGTCAGAGATTTCTGAGAATAATCGCGCGTATGATAGTAAGGCACTTTCTCAGGCAGACATTGCAGATAAGCTATATGGTCTTCATAAGTCAATCGAGACGCTAGAGAACTCTGAGATTGAAGACAAAGATCGTTTGATCAAAGGGCTTCAGGAGTCTTTCGAAAAAATTAAGCTCGACTTCGATCCACACAATTGGCAGCTGATTGAGCAATGGGAAGAGAAGAAAAAGAAATATACTGACCCAGTCTATAGCTTTAAAGTTCGGGACAAAGAGATCAAGATTCAGACACATTCTGAGTCACTCTCGCATACGCAAATCCCGAAAGTCTCACTACCAAAGTTTAGAAGCTGGGGTGATGTATTGCGATGGTCTTTGCAAGAAAATGTTCCGGGTGAATTCCCATATACCGCTGGTATTTATCCTTTCAAAAGAGAGGGAGAAGATCCTACCAGAATGTTTGCCGGTGAAGGTGGACCAGAGCGTACGAACAGGCGTTTCCACTATGTGAGTTTGGGCATGCCTGCTGCCAGGCTTTCCACCGCTTTTGACTCTGTTACACTTTATGGAAATGACCCGGATCACCGACCTGACATTTACGGCAAGATCGGTAATGCAGGGGTAAGTATTTGCTGCTTGGACGATGCTAAGAAACTCTACTCAGGCTTTGACCTTTCAAATCCTACCACTTCGGTTTCCATGACCATCAATGGTCCTGCGCCAATGCTGCTCGGTTTCTTTATGAATGCCGCCATTGATCAGCAGTGTGAGGTTTATATCAAGGAAAACGGTCTTGAGAAAGAAGTTGAGGCCAAGATCAAAAAAATCTATGAGGACAAAGGCGTTGCCAGACCTCAATATCAGGGGGAGCTTCCTGAAGGAAACAATGGTCTAGGTTTGATGCTTTTGGGTGTTACTGGAGATCAGGTACTTCCCGCAGAGGTCTATGAGCCTATCAAGGCCAAAACCCTTTCGGTAGTCAGAGGAACTGTTCAGGCTGATATTTTAAAAGAAGATCAAGCCCAAAACACTTGTATTTTCTCTACTGAGTTTGCCTTGAGATTGATGGGTGATGTGCAGCAGTACTTTATTGAGCAATCGGTAAGAAATTTCTATTCTGTTTCTATTTCAGGCTATCATATTGCCGAGGCCGGTGCTAACCCAATTACACAGTTGGCCTTTACATTGGCCAATGGCTTTACGTATGTTGAGTACTACCTCAGTCGTGGAATGGACATCAATGCCTTCGGACCAAACTTATCTTTCTTCTTCTCAAACGGTATCGATCCTGAATACGCAGTGATCGGTCGCGTGGCAAGAAGGATTTGGGCTAAAGCCCTAAAGCATAAATATGGGGCTAATCCAAGAGCTCAAATGTTGAAATATCATATCCAGACGTCTGGCCGATCGCTTCACGCCCAGGAAATTGATTTCAACGATATCAGAACTACACTTCAAGCCTTGTATGCGATTTATGATAACTGTAACTCATTGCATACCAACGCCTATGATGAAGCCATCACTACCCCTACAGAAGAATCTGTGCGTAGAGCCATGGCGATTCAATTGATCATCAACAAGGAGCTAGGACTTGCTAAAAATGAGAATCCGATGCAGGGTTCATTCATTACCGAAGAGTTGACTGATCTTGTAGAGGAGGCAGTATTGGTAGAATTTGATCGCATTACCGAGAGAGGTGGTGTGCTTGGTGCCATGGAGACCATGTACCAGCGTAGCAAAATTCAGGAAGAGTCGCTTTACTATGAGACCCTGAAGCATACGGGTGAATTCCCAATCATCGGTGTGAACACCTTCCTGAGTTCAAAAGGCTCGCCAACGGTATTGCCAAAAGAAGTGATTCGTGCTACGGAGGAAGAGAAAGAATATCAGATCACGATGCTGAACCAGCTTCATGAAGGTAACGCGTCAAGGACTGAAGAAATCATCAAGCGGCTTCAGACCGCGGCAATCCAAAATGAAAACCTCTTCGAAGAACTGATGGAAGCTTGTAAGTACTGTTCTTTAGGACAGATTACTAGCGCACTCTTTGAAGTGGGTGGTCAGTATAGGCGTAATATGTAAATACAGGTTTTGATCGCTGTATGTCGAATTCAACGTTTCTTTCGATCTTATTTCTTTTTGTATGCTCCCTGTGTCATGGGCAAATAATAGATAAGGATTATGAACAAATTGGTGTTGTAGATAGAGACTATCCGGGTAAGGATATACCCTTCTATTTTTTTGCCGATGATGAGCGAGACGTTGTTTTAATAGGATATGGATTTAAGCCAACAACATTTACAGTCTTTAAACTGAGTAGCTTAGAGAGGATCAGTATGTTTAAAACAAAGGGCCATACTACTTCAGTGGAATCCTACTTTTCTGAATCTGAATCTGATATAATCTATATCAAGAATAGTAAAGGGAAAACAGTCAGTAAAGTCAATTTTAAGACTGGTGAAGTCACGAAGACCAAGTGCCAGCTTTCTCCGAAAGGGTGTGATTATTTCACTGAGAAAAATTATACTGCCCTGTGGGATGAAGAATTTCGTTTTTACTACTTCTTTTTCAAGAGGTACCTTTTTTTGGTTGAACAAGAAACTGTTAGCGCTTACAAGAAAGTAAACTAGCAACTTCTGGGTGGATAGGCCTTTTGCTAGAGGAGGCTTTCAAGATAATGCTCCTTGATGCCAAATTGCTGCTTAAGCTTTTCAACTTCGTCTAAGTATTGTTGAGGATTGGCAGTTTTCTTCCTCTTTTGACCCACAATCATCAAATTCTTACCCGTGTGCTCCGTAGAAATGAACTCAAAGACTTTGGTCTTATATCCCTTAGATTCCATCAGTAAGGCACGAATCGCGTCTGTAACAATTTCGGCCTGTCTTTCTTTGAGAATTCCATGTTGGAGGAGGCTATCTAGTCCTTGACTGTCGGTCATTGACTTTCGCACCTGTTTATGACAGCATGGTGCACAAATGATTAGCTCCGCATTGGCCGCCATGCCTTTAGCAATAGCATCGTCAGTGGCGGTATCGCAAGCGTGGAGGGCGATCAGCATATCGGTGCTGTCTAATGCGTAGTCACCTATATAGCCCAGTTCAAAGTTGAGTTGTTCAAAGCCTACTGACTTAGCGATTCCATTACATTTATCAATTAGGTCTTGACGAACTTCAACACCCGCTACGGAAGCATCCAATTTCAGTTGGTTCGCGAGGTAGTCATATAAGGCAAAAGTCAAATAGCCCTTGCCTGAGCCCATGTCTACAACACGAATAGATTTTTTGCTTGAGGCCAATTCATGGTTTTTCAAGAGACTTTCTATCACCTCAACAAACTTGTTGATTTGCTTAAACTTGTCTCCTTTGTCTTTTAAGACCCTTCCGTTTTTGTCGAGGACTCCCAAGAGTTGTAGGTAATCAGTCCCTTGAATCAGATGTCTTTTTTCTTTGTCATGCCCACGATTTGGAGCCGTTTTGAAAGTCGCTGGCTTCTCCTTTAGTCTAGATTTACCGCCATTTCGCTCATAAGCAAAATCAGATGAAGTAGTAAAGAGGTTGGCTATTTCGAACTCTCCTGATAACTGACTTTCGATCGTGACCAGGCCTTCTTTGATGGGCTGGTTTTTAGTGATGTCATTGGTTTTATGTCTATAGATAAATGAAAGCTGCGTCTCCTTCTTAATGCTGGCAAGAGATACGATCACCTTCTTCAAGATACCCTTTTGATCAGTTGGCTTACTCAGGGTAAGCCGAACAAAAGAATCATCTGCTATGCTAGACTGAATATGTTGAAGTAATCGGGTTTCGTTGGACATAAGGCTTTGCACTATACCGCAAAGATACATTTATGCCGATTATGAACTTAATTGGTCCGAATTATCTCATTCGGGCTGTACACTGTGGTTGGAGAAAGTAAAACTCTTGACAGATTCAGGTACATCAAGTCCTGGTTTGCAATCATCGTTTCTTACTACCTTACCTGGTAGGGTATCTATTTCGAGCACTCCGGCCCATACATCTAAGTCATGATCAGCTACTTCATCACTGGCTCCCACGTCTCTGACTTTTGCCGAAGCTTCATCAATATCAATGGCGATTACCAAAGTGCCATTGAGTTCTTTCTGATTGGGGATTCGCGCTTCGGCCCAACGACCAGGAATGATGTTTTCAGTAATGATCTCCAGAGCCTCCATTTTTGCCTCATCATCTTCCACTAGGTGGGCTTTCCCGAATACAGTTACCGATCTATAGTTGATGGAGTGGTGGAAGACTGACCGGGCCAATACCAGGCCATCCATATGGCTCACCGTCAAACTCGCCAACTCTTGATCGAGAAGGGAGAGAAGCATCCTGTTTTTGTTAGACCCATGCAAGAGGATTTGATCTCCCTTTCTGCCATAACCAGTAGGAATCACAATAGACGTATTGGCATGGATATAGGGCACGTAGCAGATGAAATGAGAGTCAAGGATCTCGTATACAAGCTTTTTATCATAGTGAGCTCTTTTCGGACCTCTGACGATTTTATTCAATGATGTCTTAGCAAATTCGGCCATAGCAGTAATCTTAATAATCTAAATATGCCGTAATATTGGACTATCATTGTAATCCAGTTTGGTATTATTAAGTAGTCCACTATGATAGCACTGAAAAACCTGATAGAAATCGATCGGTCTTCTGATACTCCTATTTATCTGCAAATCAACAATGCATTGATACATCTTATGAAGAATGGGATTTTGGAAAGTGGCCTGAAGCTTCCAGGCAGTCGTAGTTTAGCAACAGATTTAGAAATTCATAGGAAAACGGTTGTCGCTGCTTATGATGAATTGATCAGTCAGGGCTGGATTGTAACCATCCAGTCAAAAGGGACCTTTGTCAGTGATCAGTTGCCCGAAGTAAAACCAGAAGGGGATTTTAAGGAAGGGGAGTTCTCAAGAGACGCGCCTTTCGAATTTGGTGATATTGGCGACCTAAAAAGAACCGAACCAAAACTTGTAGATGGATTGACCCTAGACGAGGGAACTCCTGATGTTAGAATCGCACCGGTCGCTGAGATCTTCAGACATTATCGGGGGATCATTTCCAGAGGTTATAATACTAAGCATCTAAACTATGGTCCCTTTTATGGGGATCTTTCCCTTAGGGAGGCTCTGGTCAAATATTTACAAGAAACCAGGGGCTTAAGATGTAGTGTAGACCAAATTTTAATTACCCGCGGTAGTCAAATGGCGATGTATTTATCAAGCCAATTATTACACCGAAATGGTGGGATATCCATTGTGGGGAAGACCAATTATATCGCAGCTAGTTTGACATTGGAGCATGCTGGAGCAGAAATCATGAAGGTTTCTGTCGATGAAAAGGGCTTGGTCACAAAGGAAATTGAGGCAATTTGCAGGCAACAGAAAATCAGCTCTGTTTACGTAACTTCTCACCACCACCATCCAACAACTGTTACTATGAGTGCGGAAAGGCGAATGCACTTGGTTGAGCTTTCAAAGAAGTATGGGTTTGCCATTTTAGAGGATGACTATGATTATGACTTTCACTATCAAAGAGCGCCTTTGCTGCCACTAATCAGTATCGCTTCTCATGGCAATGTGGTTTACATGGGTGCGCTATGTAAGATTGTCGCACCTGCAATTCGTGTGGGTTATATGGTGGCCCCTAAAGATTTTATAACATCTGCCGGGCACTTGAGAAGGATTATCGATCGGCAAGGAGATACTGTTATGGAACGTGCCATTGCTCAAATGATCATGCAGGGCGATTTGCAACGACATAGTCGTAAGGCACTCAAGCTTTACCATGCCAGGAGAGATCACTTTTGTAATCTTCTATCTCAAGAACTGGGTGAGTACATGACCTTTAGTATTCCAGAGGGAGGGATGGCCGTTTGGGTGCTTCTTAGGAAAGACTTGAGTTGGACAAGGATTTCGGAACGTGCGAAGACCAATGGTCTCGATATTCCTGATTACCTGAATTATGATCGGTCTGGATTAGGTCATAATGGTATGCGACTTGGGTTCGCTTCCTTAGATTTTGACGAACAGCAGCATGTTGTAGATATCTTGAAATCGTCAATTTTGGAGCAAATAGAGGGATAATCAAAATATATTTTAGATTTTGTCCCTTTATGAATCAAGAAGCGTCTTAAAGGTGAATCGCGATTTTTTAAACCATTTTTTAATTCAAAACATAGAATAAGATGCAAAAGTATTTATACCTATTTAGAGGTGGAGACGAAATGATGGCTTCACTTTCTCCAGAAGAAGTTCAAGCCCATATGGGTGAGTGGCAAGTTTGGATGCAAGGACTAGCAGAGAAAGGCCAGCTAATTGATGGTGAACCATTGCAAGCGAAAGGAAAACAAGTTTCGGGTGGCGGAAGTGTGGTTACCGATGGTCCATTTGCTGAGGGTGCAGAAATTGTAGGAGGTTATCTTATGATTAATGCCACTTCTTTAGATGAAGCCACGGAAATATCGAAGGGTTGCCCAATTCTTCAAGCAAAGGATGGTCACATTGAAATCAGAGAGATCAATGTTTTAGAATTTGATTAATCATTGATGACCAAAGCCATTGAAGAGAATTCTTCAATGGCTTTTTTTAAAATATCAATAAGCATACTTTTTAAACTTCTTATGTCTAACACCACGGTTAACGATACCCTTGATCACCTTTTCAGGCATGAATATGGTCGGCTGGTTTCGTTGTTTGCCAACCGTTATTCATCACACCTTATTGATAAAATTGAAGATGCAGTTCAGGAGGCGCTGTATAAGGCAGCCAAGGTATGGTCTTATAAGGAAATGCCTGAAAATCCATCAGCATGGTTGTACCGTGTGGCTAATAACAAACTGATTGACTTCTTAAGAAAAGACAATAAAAGTGCCGATTGGGAGCATCACGAAGCGAGCATCATAGATAAAGAAACTACAGAGTTAGAATTGCCAGAGGAAAAAGCCATAGTAGATGATCAGTTAAGGATGATTTTTGCTTGTTGTCATCCCGCAATGAAACCCGTGGAGCAATTGATGCTGAGTCTCAAACTTCTATGTGGTCTTTCTATTAAGGAGATCGCAAGAGCGCTTTTAAAAAATGAGGAGGCCACCAAAAAGGCAATCACAAGGGCCAAGAAAAAATTTAAGGTGGAAGTCGGTGAACTCAGCGTGCCGAGTGATGATGAAATTGAATCTAGGTTATCTTTAGTACTACAGGTTATTTACTTACTCTTTAACGAAGGTTATAAAGCCACAGAGGGTGATAAACTCATTAAAACCGAGCTTTGTGAAGAAGCCATTCGTCTGGGCTTTCTCTTGACCAATGCACCCAATTGTGATAAAGGAGAACTAAAGGCACTCATTTCCATGATGCTGTTCAAGGCGGCTCGTTTTCCCGCTCGGATGGATGACGAGGGAAACTTACTGACGCTTGAGCATCAAAACAGGAAGCTCTACGATGAAGAGTATATCAAATGGGGTTGGGATTTTTTGAGACAGTCGTCTAAGGACGAGACTACCTCTGCCTATCAACTAGAGGCTGCGATATCAGCCTATTATACGACAGCAAGAACCTATGAAGTCACCAATTGGAAAACCATTCTTGGTTTATATAATCGGTTGGTAAAGATTAAGCCAATTCCAGTGGTGCAGATGAGCCGGGTAGTGGTGTTGAGCAAAGTGGAAGGTCCTGCCAAGGCACTTGAGGTGATGGAATCTATTGAGTCAGAGATCAAAGGCAACCAATCTTTTCATGCACTCAAAGCAGACCTTTATGCAGCCGTAGGCAATTGGGCTCAGGCCAGATTCTTTCTTCAAAAGGCGATTGCACAAGCTCAAAACATAGCCGAGAGAAGGTTTCTTGAAAAGAAGCTTCAAGATTGGATTGGTAAATAGCTATTCGTCCGCGGTCAAGATTCTCATTTCTGCGGTATGTTATAATCTTCAAAATTAATTAATTGCAGTATGCTTAAGACCGTCCTTCGCTTCGGTTTGATAATTATTGCCCTACTCATACTTTTTCAGCTGAGTAATGCCTCTTTGTTCGTGCCCTCAATTCCTGCAGATGTTGTTATCGGTATTACCGCAGTAATCTTAATTGGATTGGGGATTTACCTGGGAGGAAATTTGAAGAAGGACAAGATTGTCGCAGTGTCGGCTCCATTAGATGTTGACACACAAAAAATAATTGATCTGGGTATTAGCGAAAGAGAGCTTGAAGTGCTGCAACTGATTTCTGAAGGCTTGTCAAATCAAGAGATAGGAGAAAGGCTTTTTATCTCCGAAAGTACTATCAAAACGCACGTTTCAAGCCTGTTTGTAAAGTTGGACGTAAAGCGAAGAACACAAGCCGTTATACGAGCTAAGGAATGGCGTGTTATTGTTTGACTGACTCCTACTTTCGTACGATTTAGTAGATTGGTACTTAAGTATGACACTCATTTTGGTGTCTCCATGTTGATTTGGGTAAACAAAAAAATAGTTCGATATGAGAAGAATACTTAAGATTTACTCACCCTATGTACTGACCATTTTACTGGGCATCCCATTACTCTTCAGTCTCGTTTATGGTAATGGTCCAGAGTCATTTAGTGCTGGAGAGATTGTTGGATACTCTTCCATCATAGTGGCCATGGCCTTGATCTTTTTTGCGGTAAAAAATCACAGAGATAAAATCAACGAAGGAGTGATCGGTTTTGGTGAAGCGATGAAGATAGGTTTGTCACTGTCAACCATAGGAGGACTCGCCTGGGGCTTATATAACTTTGTTTTCGTTACTTGGATCATGCCGGATTTCAACGAACAATATGTGGCTTATGCCGAAGGTTTGGAAGTCGGTACACCGGCTTTTGAGGCTAAGTATGAAGCATTAATGAGTGGTAGTGGCAGTTTTATGTACACCCCAATTGGTGGTACAATTGTTATGTTCATGACAGTATTTCTAATTGGCTTGGTAATAAGCGTAATAAGTGCCTTAGTTTTACAATCAAAGCAGAAGATGGCAGAAGCATAGTACGGATGAACGGATTTAAGGTATTTAGCTTTATGATATTTATGATGCTCCTGAAGCCTATTATGGCACAGGAGTATTCATTTTTAGAAGAAATAGCGCAGTATAGGGAAGAGCAGAATGCTGAGTTTCTTAATCCAGATAAATCCCCACTGACTCCTAAAGAGAGGGTTGAATTCAAAGGACATGAGTTTTTCGAAGCAGATGAGGCATATCGTGTATATGCCAGGTTTGAGGCAACACCGAATGATAGGCCATTCCCTTTAGGTACTAGCAAAGGAGGAACCCAACTCTACAAGCGAATCGGTATTTTGCACTTTGAGTTAAAAGGCAAACCCTACACACTTGAAGCTTACTTACAAGTGCAGCGTTTTAGAATTCCCAACCAAAAGCCGATTGTCTTCTTACCCTTGGTAGATAAGACCACAGGAGACACCACTTATGGTGGAGGACGGTATATGCATTACGAAGGAATACCGGAAGGGGCAGAATGGGTGATTGACTTCAATAAACTTTACAACCCCTACTGTGCCTATAGTGATAAATACGAATGTCCAATGGTGCCTGAACCAAATCATTTACCCATTGCCATAGAGGCAGGTATAAAAGGGAGTTAGATCTAGGGTTTCCCTTCCAGTACGGGTGCTACTCTGCTTACCCTTTTCCATTCAAAGATTTTAACAAACCCAGCGATACCGGCAAGAAGAATTCCCGGCTTCGCAATATCCTTTCCTAGCCAGGCAATTGAAGCATCGCGTTTTTTGAATAGTAACTGTTTGTTTTCAATGTCTGCATCGGCATAAGCACAAGAGAATTCCCAGGCACCATCTCGCGCCAACTGAATGCTGAAATCAACCAAGCGCTCATCTAATTTGCCAGCGAGTCTATCCATAATGCCGATGATCGGAGAGACCTTATCAATGTTGGCTTGAACCCCATCCACCATAGAGGAAAGGATATCATTGATTTTGCTGAAGTCTCCTTTGAGGTCCTCAATGTTATCACCAGCTACTTCAGCAGCAGCGATACCCAAATCGAGATTGATATGCGCATTGATGCCCAACAGAAGGTGTTGCAAGACAATCGGCCAAAACTTATGGCCCTGTTTGAATGAGATGGCCCAACAGGTACTTGGTTTTTGTCCTTCTTTAAACTGGGTGTAGGCTTCTAAATACCGATTAGCGAAAACTACATCGAGCCTTTCCATCCGAGGATTATCCTCAAACTCTTTATTATTAATGGCTACTTTGATTGCCTTTGTGACCTCTCTATAGAGAATAGGGAAGTAGGCAAGTTTCGATCCCTTTTCCACTTCATCCTTGACTATTTGGTCCAAAAAAGAAATGACTTCGTCTATTGTGTGTGCTTGCATGTCGTAGGTATTCTCCTATGAAAATAGAGAATACCCACGACATTTAAACTACTGCAAAGTACAGCTTCCATTGAAGTCCGAGGCATCAAACAAGGTGTTTGCTCGGCCAACGAGCGTTCCCTTGGTCACCTCTATCGTCAATTGATTGTTACCCGATCTTTTTGGTGAACAATACTCAAGTAAATAGTAACTGTTTGCACGACCATTAATCAGATCACCGATTTCGCGAAAGCTGTCTAACAACTCACCAATATTGGCGGCCGAGACAAAGCTTGTTTTTCCTACCTCTCTCAACACTTGTTCATCAATCTCACCCCCAAGGCCGATGGTATAAATTGAAATGTCTCTATCCGCATTGGCGACCGCCCCGAGTGCCTGACCTTTGGTGTTCCGATTGGCCTGATCAGTACCATCGGTAAAAATCACCAAGGCACTGGAGGCAATTTCATCCAAATTTCTCGTTTGCGTGAGTTTTTGATTGGCTACTTCCAACCCTTGGATAACAGCACCATAGAGGTTTGTAGAGTTGTCTGAGCTCATCTGTGGAGAAATGTTGTCAATCGCTGCTTTTAATTCTACTGCACTGGTAGAAACTGCCTGCAATTGTTTTATATTCTCAGCTCCATCAAACCACCAGATATCCATTTTAATGGCTTGAGCAGAAGGTTCTTCACTTGATGGAACCACCTCATCAATAAAGCTTTTGGCCGCCTGTTTAAGGCCAGCCAGGTTCTCACTGGCGAGTACACTACCACTGAGATCAAGCATCAATGTGATGTGGTAGTCGAACACTTGCTCATTCGGCTGAATCTTTCTTGTGGCCTCAAATTCTGAGATGACAGAACCGTTTTCATAGATAATGAAATCATCTTCTGTGAGGCCTGCTACACCATTACCGGCTCCGTCTTCGACTCTAAAAAATACCGACACATTGGAAGGTAAGTTCACGAATTGATCTTCGATGGTGACAGCCAAGCTGACATTCTCAGCATCATCACTGCCACAGGAGGTGACGAGTCCCAATAGTAAGACCGAAAGGAATAAAATGAATTTTGATTGTTGCATGGTTCTTAGGTTTTGAGTTCACCGCTAAAACCTTGAAACTTATTTTCATATTGTACAGTTAGCCATTTAATTCGACTAAATTTGAGTCTGCTTTACTTAATGACAATATGAAGACAACTACCACGTTACTAGGAGATTATCAATTCGAAGCAGTTAATGAAAATGGCAATAAAGTTCAGATTGATATGCGCCCACCAGAAGAAAAAGAAGCACAATCACCAACTGAGCTCGTCTTATCTGCATTGGCCGGTTGCGCATCCGTAGATTTGGTTCAGATGTTGAAGAAAAGAAAGAAGACGGTGAATAATTTGACTGTTGAAGCAGAGGGAGTTAGAAGAGATGAACACCCCAGAGGGTTTACCCATATCACGCTCCATTTCGTCCTTGATTCACCAGATGCTACGCAGGAAGAATTTGAAAAATTAGGACATCTCGCGGCCACAAAATATTGCTCAGTGGCAGGTACCTTAAGTGCTGAGATGGATCATAAATTCACGATCAATCGCTAGAGGTTGAGCCAATAGGTCATCTTTATTACCAAGGCCCTGTTTTTATTGACAAAGTCTCCGGGGAAGTAATTGTCTGTGTAGGCAATGAAAAGGTCCGATACAGGTTTGAATCTCCACTGAAGACGAGAGTTGATATTTATATTATCAATTTGACTGTTATACTGAATAAAAGTGGTCCAGAATAGTGATTTGTTGAAAGTGATATCGAATCGCGGGCCAATCAGAAAAATGTCTGCATCTCCATAGGGATCAGGCAACCTGATGTTGTTGTAATTGAAATCAAGACTCACTAAGCCGTAGGGTTGAAAGCGATAGTTGATGTTACCCCCAAGGCTGTATCGATTGCCATTGAAATATTGCCCCGCACTTGTCCTGAGCGTATAAAAGAAGAATTGACGCGTATCTGAGTTATAACTCGCCTCAAAGTTCGTGAAGGTGTATTCGCTACCTTCAGGCAGCTCCAGGTTACCTTCACGCGTAGGATCAAAGTCACCAAAGAGGTAGATAAAGTTTCTAACCAAGCTTGCATTGAACCTGCCAGTATTCTTCAATTGAGTATCTACGCCTAATCGCAGTTCTGAATCCGTTGTGCCGTTTGCATCATTTTGAAAGGTCTCAAAGGAAACGAGCGGGTTGAACTGTTGGAAAGGGCCCTTTTCTGGGTAGAAGTTTTTTCTTACTTCTAAACTGGCAAATTCATAACCACTGCGCCTGGCAAACCCCACTTCAGGATTATAGTTGTCTCCAACCTTTTGAACCCTGCTTTGAATTCTCCAGTCAATGGTTGAGTAGGCCAAACTGGCGGCTGTAGCATAACTATCATCAAGTCTTTGCTTATCAAACGATCGGTGGTAGAATATCTTTCCATTCCACACATTGTCAGATGATGCCAGGTTGTAGTCAACACCAATGACTCTATTAAACTGATCGAAGTTAGTGCCATTCTCGTTCCTTAAGTCTTGTTTGTTGATCAGGATAAACCCAATATTCGATCGGCTGAAGACTTTTCGTTGAAGGGCAGCGACTGTGTAGTTGATTTGAGGAAGGTTAATATCTCTTTCCTCATCGGCCTGCATATTGAGCACCCCAATTCTCCAGTTATTATTCAGCTTTCCACTTAGTCGAGCTCCAAAATTGATTTTATTCTGAATGTTTTGCCCGGTGGATTCGTCTCTGGAAACACCAATCCTTCTTGAGAAGAACGGCCTTAGCCCGTCTTGACCAAACTGTCCGAAGAGATCTGCATTCTCAAGAAAGAATTGTCTTCGCTCAGGAAAGAATATCTCGAACCGATCGAGGTTAGTGACTTGCCGATCGACTTCTACTTGAGAAAAGTCAGGATTGACCGTCAAATCCAAATTTAAGGCTGGGCCAACACCTATCTTGGCATCGAAGCCAAAGTTTCCCGATGACTCTGAGGTTCTGGGGAGTTCATCAGTTTCCCCGGAAGGGGTATAACCACCACTTCCCGCCATATTAGCCGAAGCATAGGGAATCACCGCTATGTTGGCACCGGGATTATCCAGCGGTTTGTCCCAAACCAATTGCCCCGTATGTGCCAAGGAGTACAACACGAAATTCCGTGGTATAGGATTCCAGGTAGATCGTTCGCCTGTGTTACTGTCTATGCGGTAAGAGTTGATGTTCCAGATGGTGCCACCTTCTTTGAATCGGATACTTTTAAAAGGAATCGCCATTTCTACCATCCAGTAACCATCATGCTGGGTAGCTTCACCGAACCATTTGTTCTCCCAATCCAAGGACAAGTCTCCACGGCTTCCACCACCATTAGAAACAAGGCCTTCTCTTCTTACCCCAAAGGGGTTAATTCCAAATTGGAAAGCGTTGGTTTTGTCATCGAAAGTGTCAAAGTGGACGATGAACATATCATTACCACCACCTCTGAAATCTCTTCTTAAGGATGGGGTCACATATTTTGAAGGTCCTGTATTGTACAGTTTGGCGCCTATATAGATGAACTTATCATCGTAACTGAATTTCATTTCAGTGATGGCATTGGCCTTAATTCCATCCGTGGGAAAGTTTTGTTGGAAATCATCGGCCAAATCAGCATTCTTCCAGGTTACCTCATCAAGAAGGCCGTCTATAATGATCTCATCTTGAACCCTTGCGATTTTGACTTGCTTTCTGTCTTGAGCCAGTGTATTGAAACCAGCGAACAATGCCAGTGTAAGAAGAATGAGCTTGATACTTCGCATTTACCTCGCAACAATAATTGTATTTATAATTTTCGCAAAAGAGTGTGACGGCTTTGTGACGGGCGGTAGTTGTGACTTAAGTCTGCTATATTTCGGAAAAATCTAATATTCATGAGAATCGTTAAGGAAGTGTCGGGCTTACCCTGCAAGGTCACAGTTTTTTCCTGGAATGGAAAATACTTGATTAAACTCGAAAACGGACCATTTGAGCAAACCTTTAAGGTGAGTGAATTGGATGTTTTAGAAGAAGAGCTTGACGACATCTTAAGTGAAAAATTTTTGAGCGAAGCCATCAAAAGATTCGATGATATGGCTCTTTCGCTGAGAAGTGCCATGAATTAGAAATTACTTTTTAAATTTATATGTTCAATTAGTAAGTTTATAGTCTTAACTAATTGCTCACCTGAAACGCGAATGTCTTTTTTTGTATACTTATTGCTCTCCTTCTTGCTGATCGCACTGATCATCGCGGTGGTCTATCTGCAGCGCTATAGAAGAAGATTAGGAGCCTACGAGTTAAAGCTTGTTGACGAGAAAAGGCGTAAAGAGTCCATTACAGATACATTTGAGCTTCTGATGGATCATTCATCGGACTTTGTCTTTAGGTATAATGCTGATGGCATGATTACCTATGCATCCAGCAATGTGGAAAGGATTTTGGGCTTGGGTAAGGTGGATAATAAGGTTCACTTTAGTGAGCTTCTGACTCCTAATCCAATAAACGATAAAATCTCCGGCCACATGTCGGGATACTTCTCCGGTACTGAGACAATGAAGACACCGGTTTTCATAGAAGTCTATGATGCCACTCAGCAAACACATATGCTAGAGGTGTTTGAATTTCCATTTTCGAATGTAGAAGGTGAAGTAGAGTATGTGACCTGCGTTGCTCGTAACGTTACGAGTCTCTACAAGACGGAACTCGAACTGAAAGAAAGCGAACATCAGCAGGCAATGATATTGCAGGCTATTCCTGATGCCATGTTCACCCTGGACCGCGAGTGTCGTTACATAGACTATCAGGTCCACAACGAAGAAAAACTGTGGTACAGACCCTCAGACTTCTTAGGAAAAAAAGTATCTGAGATTGTACCAGAGCCTCTAGGCTCAATCTTTGAAGATGCCATTACGAATGCTTTTAAAACAGGTGAATTGCAGACCTTGGAGTACGAATTTGGTAAGCCTGGGGCCGAAGAGAACTTCGAAGGTAGAATTATCAAACTGGATCCCAATCGCGTATTAATCATTTCGAGAAATATAAGTCCGCAAAAGAAACTTGAGATTGAGCTTCGTAAAGCCAAGGAGGCGGCAGAGTCTGCAGCTAAGGCAAAGAGTAATTTCCTAGCCACCATGAGTCATGAGATCAGAACTCCTATGAATGGTGTTATAGGGATGACTAGCCTACTGGCCGAAACTGATCTTTCAGAGGAACAAAAGGATTATGTTGAAACCATTCAGGCCAGTGGTGATACCCTATTAAGAATAATCAACGATATTCTTGACTATTCTAAAATCGAATCCGGGAAATTGTCTTTTGAAGAGACAGTCTTTTCTCTAGAAAGAGTGATTAAGGATTCTTTCGCACTTTTCAACTTTGAGGCATCAAAGAAAGGACTGGCTTTGAATTCACATATGGATGATGATGTTCCGGCATTCATAAAAACGGATCGTGGCCGCCTTCGTCAAATACTGCTCAATCTACTCTCAAATGCAGTTAAGTTTACTGAACGTGGGGCTGTAACGCTCAAAGTTGAGTTGGAAAGTAAAACTGCCAAAAATGCTGTTATCTGTTTCACTATTAAAGACACGGGCATTGGTATACCGAAGGAAAAGCTAAGTAGCCTATTCCAAGAATTTACTCAGGCAGATTCTTCTCATTCCAGAAGGTTTGGAGGCACTGGCCTAGGTTTGGCGATTGTAAAGCGCCTAGTGAAATTATTGCATGGTAAGATTACAGTAAAGAGCGAGGCTGGAATAGGGTCAGAGTTCTCATTCAGTACCAGGGTTAAGCTGGCTAGCAAGAAGAATTTGGCAGAAGTCGTATTGAACAAAGCTGAAATTCCTAATGACAAATCTGACCAACTAATTAGCAATGAGTTTCCATTGAAGATATTGCTTGCGGAGGATAACTCGGTGAATAGGAGGCTGACCAGCATCTTTTTAGAACGATTAGGGTTTATTCCAGATGTAGCTTTAGATGGTCTCGAAGTGATCGAGATGGTCAAAAAGAATACTTATGACATCATACTACTCGATGTCTCTATGCCGAAAATGGATGGGCACATAGCAGCGGAGGTTATCAGTGGAATGGACTTGCCTACAAAACCATACATTATAGGGTTTTCAGCAAATGCATTTCAAGATGATATAGATCGTGCTTTGGAATGTGGTATGGATGACTATCTAACCAAACCAATACAATTTGAGGTACTGCGCAACAAATTGATTGTGGCAGGCCAAAGAAGGTTTCCATTTGTATCTTAAATTGCGACCTCATTTTAGCGTATGAATTATTTCGTCACGGCTATCGGAACAGATAGCGGGAAGACATTAGTGTCGTCTATATTGGTTGAAGCCTTAAAAGCTGACTACTGGAAGCCTGTTCAGGCTGGTATGCCAACTGATAGTGAGACTGTACAAAGCCTAATTACTAATGACCAAAGCAAAATACACCCCGAAACGCATTTATTAAAGCTGCCAGCATCACCACATGCGGCTGCTAAATACGAGCATTTGTCGATTCAAATGGACGACTTTGTATTGCCAGAAACGGATAATGAGATTGTGGTTGAAGGGGCAGGCGGCTTGTTAGTTCCATTGAATGATGAGGACTTCGTAATTGATATTGCTGTGTCATTGAATATTCCGGTCATACTGGTCGCCAATCTTTATTTGGGGAGTATCAATCATACATTACTGACCATTGACTATCTGAAAAGAAACAATATAGAAGTAAAAGGTCTAGTGTTTAATGGTGAATCCAATCCTGAAAGTGAGCGCATCATTGAAAAGCATTCAGGTTATAAGGTGCTCTTGAGATTGCCAAAATTAGGTTTAGTGAGTAAAGAAGTGGTTCAATATTGGGCGGATGAATTAATGCTGAATTGGTATGAGTGATTGGGTAGATAGAGATGAGCGTTCAATTTGGCATCCTTTTACACCACTAAAGGGAATGGACCAGCCTTTGGTTATCGACAGAGCTGAGGGGGTGAATTTATACACCCAATCAGGTAAGAAAATCATTGATGCCATATCCTCGTGGTGGGTCAATATTCATGGTCATAGTCACCCCAAGCTAGCTGAAGCCATAGCGCAGCAGGCACATCAGTTAGAACATGTGATTTTTGCAGGATTTACACATAAACCAGCGATTGAATTGGCAGAGCGACTCTTGCAGATCTTGCCTGATAATCAAGCCAAGGTATTCTATTCAGATAATGGAAGTACGGCAGTTGAAGTGGCCATAAAAATGGCCTTTCAGTACTTCTACAATCAGGGAATTGAAAAGAAGAAAATAATTGCCATCGATGGAGCTTATCATGGAGATACCTTTGGAGCAATGTCAGTGGGAGAGAGAGGCCCATTTACCGATCCCTTTGATCCTTACCTTTTTGATGTCGAGTTCATAGACTTTCCAAGCCCCGAAAAGGAAGCAGATGTTTGGCAACATTTTGAATCTTTGGTTGCCAAAGGAGATGTTGCGGCCTTTGTTTTTGAGCCGGTAATCCAAGGAGCTTCAGGGATGAGGGTTTACTCTAAGTCTTTGCTCGATAGGATGATCAACTTAGCGCAATCTCAAGATATCATCTGTATTGCCGATGAAGTGATGACTGGTTTTGGAAGAACGGGAGGTCTCTTTGCCTCGGATCTTTTAGACCATAAACCAGATGTTTTCTGTCTTTCCAAAGGACTCACTGGAGGTGCCCTGGCAATGGGTGTCACTACCTGTACGGATAAAATTCAGGAGGCATACCGTAGCAACGATTTAATGAAGACCTTCTTTCATGGCCATTCATTTACTGGTAACCCAATGACCTGCGCTGTTGCCAATGCGTCCTTGGACCTTCTTTTAACCGATGAATGTGAGTTGAACAGACAACGAATTAACGATCGGCATAGGGAGTTTGAATCCGAGTTAAACGAACATCAACTTGTCAGGAATACAAGGGTTCTGGGTACTATCATTGCCTTTGAATTGAATACCGAAAGGGATACTTCTTACTTTAATGAGGCACGTCATCACCTCTATCCATATTTTATTGACAAGGGTATTTTGATCCGTCCATTGGGGAATGTGATCTATCTTATTCCACCCTATATTATCTCGGATGAGGATTTGAGCTTTATTTATACTAGTATCCTTAACTTTCTAAACGAATACCCTTCACTCATCAAAAATCAGAAATTATGAAAAGGTACTTTTTTGCGCTCTTGACGCTCCTCGTGTTGACCAATTGTGAAGCACAGCAGGCCAATGATGTTTATTATAAGGTGATTACCATGCGCGCTGTACCCGGAAAGCTTCTTGATTTGATTGATGTAATCAAGGCTGACCTAAAGAATTACGAAAGAGCTGGAATTGAGAAACCTTTTTTGATGAGGCACTCCCAGGGGGATCAATGGGATTTGTTATTGATGTACCCGATCAGGGATTTAAGCAAGCATTTCTCAACAAGTGAAATGGATAAGAGAAGGGAGAACTCAGCTACCTTGGATCAAGGTTATGGAAGACCATATTATAATTTAGTGTCTTGGCAGGAGGAGTCTATTGTTGAAGGTCCCTCATTGGAAGATTTCAACGATCGTTTTACGAGATTTGATTATTACCATGTAGAAATGTTTCAAGCCTTAGCGGGTAAACAAGAAGAACTGCTGAGACAGCGTGAAATGGAGAACGTCTACTTGACCGAAATAGGTAGAGACACGAATTTGATTTTTACCAAAATCTTTGGTGGGGAAGTCGATATATTCACATTAGGCTTCTACAGGGATATAAAGCATTTTGCTGAAAGTGCAGATATTCCGATCGAGAAGGAAAACGCTGCTGCTAAAAAAGCTGGTTTTGAAAGCGTATATACGATCGGTAGTTATTTGAGATCATTACTGCTCGAACATCACGATACTTTAGCTGGTGCCGTCAGAAATGACTAAGTAGTTTTTTCGATCACCAGGTATTTGAGAAGGCCATGCCCTCTACTCTGCCAAGAGCCTTGGAAGCCCTTGGGGAAGAGGAAAAAGTCACCAGTATTAAAGACATGTTCTTCACCGCTGGTGTCGGTGATTGTCAGTTGCCCTGAAAGTAGGTTGACCAGTTGCTCCTTCATCGGGGTACTAATCTCTCTTTGAGTTGGCTTCTCCGCCTTCAAACTTACTGTTAATTCTGAGCCCTTAGTGAGAACTTTTTCGTATTGTTCAGCACTGTTTAGGTTGATATTAATTCCGGATAGTTCATCTTGGTCAATTAGTTCAGGAAGTGTCTTCGTGGGATCGGCAGACTCAGCTCTATCTGTCGATATGATGGATAGTTCGTAGTGGTAGTTTTTTCCTGCTTGAATCTCCCAACTACCTGTATATCCTTTAGGTATAAAGAAGAATTGGTTTGATTGGAAAGTCATTTCATTGCCCTTTTCAGGATTTATTTTGGCCTTGCCGTTAAGCATTAGTACCACTTCATCAATAGGGAAGTTATTCATCTGAGTGGTCCACGACTCACTAGAAACTATAAATACACTTAGGTCTACACCTCTCAAAAGCCTTCTTTGAAAGAATTTTCTATCAGGTTCATTTTCCAGTTGAACGGGCTTAAGGCCTATCCCCGATAATGCAGCTTTATCAATGCGAATGGGCTTTAAGGGAGGTTCTTGATTGTCATTTTGTGCCAACGATCGGATGGGTGCTAAAACCGCAATTAGTATTAAAGTGATGGGAATTAAGTAGCGTAGGTTCTTCATTTGGATGAGTTTGTATATTCTGAATTTGGTCAAAAAAATATAAACCCTCAGGGTAAATCTACCTAAGATATGATTTGGACTACAGCATTCTACTTTTCATAGACAAGCACTAAACTACTCAGTGCTCAATGCCTTGATAGGACTCTGAATACTAGTGTTCCAGCATCTTCTTACAATTATGGTGATAGCCAATAGACTCATGCCAATCACTGGTCCAAGGGCAAATCCGGGGTGTAAATTAATTCTGAAGGCATAGTTATCCAGCCATTCACGAGCCCCATAAATAACAAGGGGTATAGCGATAGCACTGCCAATGAACATTAACCGTAGAAAGTCATAAATCAAGACATACAATATCTGAGATACGTTGGCACCTAAGATTTTCCGTATGCCAATCTCTTTTGTTCGCTTCATCGCTGTAAAGGAAGAAAGTCCAAAAATGCCCAGTGAGGCAATGAATACCGCCAGCAAAGTGAAGAAAAAGAACAGCCTGACAAGGTTTTTCTCCATTGCATTCTGTTCTTCATACTTCCGAGTAAGAAAGTAGATTCCTTGAAATTGTTGATTCCATGTCTGCCTTGCCAGATTAACAGCCTCATTCAGTTTTTCTGCCGAACTACCCCTCGTTATAAAAGTCATATCTATATAAGTAGGGTAGCGCAATCCTGTTACATATACTGTTGGGATATCATTGATCGAGTCATTTTTTATAACTCCTTTGACCACCAATGGGCCATTATAAGGTCTTACTTTCTTATTGATGGACGAATCTGGGGAGTTGAATCTCATGGCTGCCAAGGCCGCCTCGTTTACGATGACACCGTTGTAGTCAAAGCCAAATCTTTTGCTGAAGTTCTTTCCTGCTAGGAATTTACTATCCAGACCATCGAAGTAGTGATAATCAATTACATACAAGTCAAAACTATCTGTGAGTCTTGTGGTGTCACCACCAACCTGGTACAGTGGCTTAATTTTTTGCTTCATTTTAACCTGACCATTGAAGAGATTAGAGATATAGGCGGACTCAACTTGCCCCTTATTTAGAAGACTTCGAATATAACCCTCTGATTGTTCGGCAAACATATCATTAGCTCCCGTAAGCCCTGGAAATTTTGCCGTCAGATTCATTCTAAAACTCTTGTTGTCCTTTTCCTTCACATGGGCTAGCTGTTGCTGCACAATATAAAGTCCGGATATAAAGATGACACTCATGGTCAATTGGAAAATCAGTAAGACGCGCATGACTCTGGAACCTTTGGCCGATTGCTTTGAACTGACCACCTGAGTTTTGCCTTTGAGTGCTTCGATGGGCTTTAGGTTTACCAATAGACTTGCCGGATAATAACCAGAAACCAGTGCTGCGAACACAACGAGAACCAATAAGATTAATGAGCTTCTCAAAATGGCTAGAAAGTCTAATGCATTTGGGTACTCGATAGTGGTAAATACATTAACGACTCTAATGCCGAAAATGAAAAGAAAGAACGCGATGAGTCCAGCAATAAGGTTTATGCAGGTGCTTTCGGTCAATACGTTAATGACCAGTTGTCTTGGTTGAATACCGACTAGTTTTCTTACACCAATCTCTTTGGATCGCTCAATCGAATTGATGATAGAACCATTAATGTAATTAGTGGAGGCAAGAATTAGAATGATCATTCCCATTACGATCAGGAAAAGGATGAAAGTCTTATTCGCACTTTGCCCTGGATCATTGGAGACTTTCGTGGCCGTATGAATATCTGTTAGGGCTCTTAATGAAAGGAAATCTTGTTCTATATGGGAAAATTCGGATAGCTTAGCCATGTCGACCAAGCTGCTTTGGAACATCTTGTACGTGTAGTTGTCGTCTACTAATAAGTAAGTATAAGTATTGGGTAGGCTTTCCGAGTTTAAGAGATAATCTTTATCGTGTAGCGAAAACAGGGCACCGAACACCAAATGGGAATTTTTCGGTGGTGCTTTGAAAATACCTGCTATGCTCCAAGACTCTTTGGACTGGCCAGTAGTTCTTGTCCTTATCTCCTCGCCTAATATTGACTTACCCAAACTCATTTTCTTTGGAAAGAGTTTTAGGGCTGTTTCTTCAGAGACCACAACTTCATTTGGTTTGAGTAGTGGTAAACCTTGTACTTTATCTATCCACTCAAGGGTGAAAATATCGAAGAAGGTACTTTCGGAGAAATAGGCCTTTTCTAAATAAGTGGTGCGGTCAAGAGCGTCTTCATCTTTACTAAATAGGAAGGCTGTCCCGTTTTCAGAGAAGGGTACTAACCTTGTTGTTTCCAGAACTTCAGGAAAACGAGCCTCAATGCCTTTACCACTTCTGTATTTAGTGAACGCATTAGTTTTGATGATCTCTTGCCGAAAGTAAGTATCAGTTTCTAACCGGTAAATTCTATCCGACTTGGCGTGAAAACTGTCATAACTGTTCTCAAAATACACATAATGATAAATGAAGAGACATGTCGCCATGCCGAGTGCCAAGCACAGAATATTGAGCAATACGGATCCTTTATTCTCCCGTATATTCCGAAACGAAATAAGGAGATAGTTTCTCAGCATGTGTAAAAATGTTTTCTATCCAAAGATAAACACTCAAGCACAATGCCAGTCTAAAAAATCTATCTTGACTTCGTTATTTAGGCTGTTTTGAAAAATAGGCTTACTTAAGCTGCTCATCTTCGAACTTATTCTGTCCATCTTTGAACATAAATTCCTTCAACCCTTCAAGGTAGGGTCTTTATTCCCAGAGGGTTATTAATACTGTTCGGAAGGTCTACGCCTTTTTCGACAACCAAAACACTACAGAAATGAAAAAGTCAGTTAACACCAACCTTTTTCCTTTCACCTTTTTATGCTTACTACTAACACAATTCTCCCTGGCCCAAGTCCAAAAGCCAGTTAAAGCCTATGATATGCGCTTTGGGGGTTCATCACGGGACACCGATGTCAGTTCTATACGAACAAGCGGTGGTGGCTTCTTACTCACGGCAAGTTCACTCTCCGGCATTAGCGGTAATAAGTCCACGCCTAATCAAGGTGATGATGACTGGTGGGTTGTGAAAACCGATGCTGATGGCAACATTCAATGGGACTTTAATTTTGGAGGAAGTGCCGAAGAGGGTTTTGAGGCTGGTGCAATACAAACCGCTGACGGTAATTTCATTCTTGCTGGAAGAACCAGGTCAGGTGTTTCAGGGGATATAACCTCGTCTTCTCTAGGTTCTGACGATATTCTAATAGTTAAAATTTCAGCCAGTGACCGCAGTATACTGTGGCAAACACGGGTTGGTGGGAATGGAGCAGACTGGGCTTTTGATATAAAAGAGACTTCTGATGGGCAGGTTGTAGTAGGGGGCTATACTACATCTACAGATTTGGCTGGCATTAGCCCTATGGGATCTCTTGACCTTTATCTGGTCAAAATCAATTCTTCTACAGGAAATAAAATTTGGGAACGCACTTACGGAGGGAGCGGATTCGAATCTGCTGATGAGCTATTGCCCAATGTTGATGGTGGAGTGGCGGTAGGAGCTTATTCTGCCTCTACCGATCTGGGACAGGCAAATAACGGAAGCTTTGACTATTGGGTCTTCTCAACCAACGGAAATGGTGATGTGCTTTGGGAGAAACTTTATGGTGGTCCTGGCTTGGATGCCATTCGATCCATGACACAAACCCCTGATGGAGGTTTTGTTTTTGCAGGTCAGAGTAGTTCTGGTGCAGGTGGAGATAAATCAGAAGATAATCTAGGCTTTGATGATATTTGGGTAGTCAGAACCAATAGCGTTGGAGAGTTGCTTTGGGAAAGAACTATTGGGGGTGCTGGTTATGATTGGGGGCAAGCAGCCTATGCACTGTTAGATGGTTCTGTTGTTATCGGAGGTTTTTCAAATTCTCCTGCAGGAGGAGACAAGTTGAGTGACAATATCAACGCCTCTTTGGATATCTGGTTTTTCAACCTTGATATCGCTGGGGACATCACCTGGCAGGCAGATTTTGGAGGGGCGGGCTCTGACGGGGAACTGAATATTCCGTATTTCGATGAGTTGAATCAAGAGGTGTATCTATCTGGAGGTACTCAATCGGGACAGGGATTCTACCTGTCTACTCCGAACTTTGGAGGGTCTAATACTGATCTATGGTTGTCCAAATTCAAACTCCATTCACTAGAAGTAACGAATCTAAGTGCCTGTGAAGGTGAATCTGCAAATGTGCTATTGGCTGGTACGCTTGATACTGGTAGCAATAACAGACGGTATGAATTGAGGAATCCTGATGGCTCCTTGAATGGTGCGACTGTATCAGGAGAGTCACCAGAAGTGAATCTAATGAGTGGCGCTGTAGTCAGTGACACAACTTTGGCTGTCTATGTGCTCAGTGATGTTGGTGATGGCAGCGTTTTAGAAGAACTTATCGGTGAAGTCAATATTACTGTTGGGGATGAATTACTCAGTGCTGCGAATGAGAGTGAGATTAGCTTTGATGCTCAAATTTGCTACAATAAACGCGCAAAGGTGTTTGTAGCTTCCTCCAAGGTTGGCATTGTGTATTCCTTAATCGATGGAGATGGCAATGTACTGGTGACGAAAGAGGGAAATGGAAGAGAATTAATCTTAAAAAGTCCTAAACTCAGAGAATCCACATTATTAAGCCTCAAGCTTGATAATGTGTCGACTGGATGTTCAGTCATTCATGACACTCCAATTGTCATTGAAGTCGAAGATAAAATTACTGCTAAGATATCCTTTAATAGAAGTGACCTCAGCATCAATAAGCCGATCTCCTTTTCTGTCATTGATGATGAAGGAATTGTATCATGGGAGTGGACTTTTAATAATAAGAGGCAAGTTGCCGGAAGAGAGATCATTCACACTTTCAAACGCCCTGGAGTGCATTGGGTGAAACTTAAGGTGACCAATGAAAGTGGCTGTACTAAAGTCATCCGCAAGAAGATCCTGATTAGAAGAAAAATATTCTTTGGGGTTCCCGGTATCTTCTGGCCTTGTACTAATCAGGGGCCCTTCAAAGCCAAATTGAAGCATACGAAAAAGGAGCGTTTAGTAATTGTAAATGGAAGAGGAAAAGTCATTCACTCTGGTAAAAATGAATGGCATGGTTTCGATAAACGAAGAAGGCTGGTTCCAGCAGGAAGGTATTATTATCGAATATTGGCAACTACAGTTGACGGAAAACCATTCCAGAAAAGAGATTCTTTTTACGTTTCTTATTGATTCACCTCTGCCAGTTTAATCCTTGATAAAGCCTCTTTCTTGTACTTTCTGCCGAGTGGAAGTTTCTCAGCATTTACCTGCATAAAGTCATGTCCGTAGGCTTCCAACTTATGCTGGTTTATCAAAAATGATCGGTGTATTCTGAGAAACCAATCCGGTAAGGATGCTTCAAGAAAACTAATTTTCTCTTTGGTTATAATTGTGTCAGACTCTCTGTGGATTTTGACATAGTCGGCAAGGCTTTCGATATAGAGAATATCATTCACAGCCACGGGAATTGACTTCCTATTTGATTTTACATTGATGATTGTCTGACGGTTTTTGTGTTCGAGTGTATCCAGTTTTTCTTGATGAAACTCATTTGCCTTATAAGTGTGAATGAATGAGAAAAGAATGGCAATAAAGTAGATGACTACTACCATTTGGAATAGGTCAGCTGAAACCGGGTTCATTTGGTCCCATTGCAAGTCCGCAAGTGTAACAAATGAAAACATGGAGATAACGGCTGTGAAAAAAGCTGAAATGATAATTGTGTAGACGGTATAAAGCCCAAATTGGAAGTGTTTTCCTTTTGACAAATACTTTGGTACTAAAAATAGATTGAAGAAGTAAGAGCTACCTACTGCCACGGGCATAAGCATGGATGAGTAGTAGAAAGACTCAACATAATTACACCACCTTACACCGAACAAGATATTTAAAAAACCGAATATCACGATCCAGAAAATTATTTGATGTGATGTTTTGATCATAAACTAATCTCGATGACTTACTTCACTAATCTCTTCATTTTTTCCCTATTTTAAAGGAATTGTCGATTAACAACAAGTCTGGTGAGGGATATGACCTGTACATTGGTCCGGCTGGTTAATAGCTTTGAAATTAAGTTTTAACCTAAAGAAGTACATATGTTAGATTTAATTAATGAAGGTGGTCCATTTTTTATGGGACTACTTTCCATCATAGGGGCTGGTATGATAGCACTAGCGATTTTTAACACCTACTCTATTTTCAAAACCAGCGAAAGTCAAAAGGCTAATACCAAAATTGTTCAAGTGAGGGAAATTGGATTGCTTGCTTTGGTTATGGGAGTTTTGGGCACCACCGTTAATCTTTTAGGGGCATTTCAAGCAATTGAAGCTGCAGGAGATGTGTCTATGAGTTTGTTGGCAGGTGGACTCAAGTACTCTACCTATACTATTATCTATGGGATGATTATTTACATCCTATCATTGCTCATATCCATCGGTCTAAGATGGAGAGTAAGTAAGATATCAGCTTAATAAGCTGTGTCAGAAGGAGCTTTTCTTGAAGCTCCTTTTAATTATCGGCTGTCCAAAGTCTTTAGGAATTCTTCGGCAGCAGTTTTATGGCCTTCTTTTTTCTCATCAGACATTTTATCGAAAGTTCTGACGAGCATACCGAGTCTTGGGTTTTTTAAGAAGAAGTCGCGGTTTAAATCCATAAACCTCCAGAATAGCCCGTCCCAGGTCTTTTGCCAATCACCCTTCTTGTAATCACTCATTTTCATCAGGTAGTTCGATCCACTGATATAGGGCTTAGTCGCGAAAAGTCCGCCATCTGCGAACTGACTCATGCCATATACATTAGGCACCATTACCCAGTCATAAGCATCTATAAACAGTTCCATAAACCAGCGGTATACCTGGTCAGGATCGAATTCACAGAGTAGCATAAAGTTGCCCAGAATCATCAAGCGTTCGATGTGGTGACTGTAGCCCGTTTTGAGTACTTTTTTGATCGTGGTATCAATCGGTTCAATGCCCGTGGTACCATCATAAAATGATGACGGAATTTTACGGTCGAAGCCCCAGAAGTTTTTGGTTCTTGAAAAGCTACCTTTTACCTCATACATGCCTCTAATGAACTCTCGCCATCCCAGTATTTGTCTTACAAAGCCTTCTAGTGCATTGATCGCTACATCGTGTTCATCGGCATAGTGAATAGCCTTTTGAATGACTTCTAGAGGATTGATCAATCCTACATTCATCATTGGGGTGAGGATGCTGTGATTCAGAAAGCTTTCTTGCTTTACAATTGCATCTTCGTAGTCTCCAAAACCATGGAATCGATATTGTAAGAATTGATTCAGCCAGTCTTCGGATGTCTTATGATCAATTGGATAAGGTTGGTTTTTTGACAATTCTCCAAGATTCTCGGCAAAGTGGTTATCCACATATTCTTTTGCCTCTTTCCAATAAGAAGTGGTATCAGGAAATTGAATGGAAGGAGGCGTTTTATCTTTAGGGTATTTCTTTCGGTTATCTCCATCAAAGCTCCATTTGCCACCAACTGGCTCACCTTCTCCATCTATGAGTATATCCCTTTTTGAACGTTGTTGTTTGTAAAAAGTGGTTTGAAAGAAGGATTTCTTTTCGGGCTTAAAGAAGCTTTTTAGGTCTTCTTTGGTATTAATGAACAGCGGGTTTTCATAAGAGGTGACTTCTAATCCTAATCTTTGGGTTGATGACTGTATTCTTTTTTCTAGCCAATTATCGGTTGGATTAATGAAGTGGATTTCTTTGATTCCTCTCTTGTCTAGTGTTTTTAAAAGCTCTCTTATATCAGATTCATCTTGTGAAGTGCCTATGTATTTAACTTCAATGTCTTTCGCTTTTAAATATTGCTCATGCGATTTCATACTGGCCCGGTGGAAAGCCAACTTGGTCTTATGAAAGTTGAATTCTTTAAAGAATAGGTGTTCTTCGATCAGATATATCGGGAGACTATTTTCATAGATTTCATGGGACTCAAAAAGCTGATGAGGAAATAAGAGGTTTGCTGCATTCATTTCTTTGATCGATTTCTTCGGCACCTTTCGCTACAGTATTTCACTGAATCCCAATTCAATTCCCACTTTTTTCTCCAAGTGAAAGGCCGTTGGCATACGAGGCAAATTTTGGTAGGAAGATGCTCCTTTTTCATTGAGTAAAGTTTGGTGTTTCTTCTACCCGAGCATATGGAAAATCAGTGATACGGGTGAGTTGGTAGTAAGAATTCAGTCCGGATATACCCACTCCATTAGAAGCTCCAAGATCGATGTATCCTTGATCATTAATCGCGTGATCTGGAATGATCAAGTGTTCAATTTGCCCCACAATCATTGTCGTTCCACTTGACTTTATATCCACGCTTTCCACGTGCTTCAAACCTATTTTCAGTGGGCTTTCTTTTACAAATGGGGCGTGAAAGTCGTGTAGAATCTCCTCGGTCAGCCCGCAAGCGTCAAATTCAGAAATATAATGATCGAATTTTGCCGAAGTATAGTGGGCATTTTTGATGAAGTCTGTACCGATATGGTTAATCGTGAAATAGCCATTCTCCAGAATGTTTTCCTGAGTGTGCCTTCGGACTTCTCCACCGGGACGTACAATAAAACCTAAAAAGGCTGGGTTGCTTCCAAGGTGTACAACAGAGCTGATGATGGCTAAGTTGGACTGTCCTTGGTTTGATTTTGTTCCAACCAAATTGCCAGGTTTGATTCCAGAGACGGAGTTGATAATATTCAGTCGTTTAATCCTGTCGGTCTTTTCAATGTCTTGTCTTGATAGATACATGCTTAATTGTTGCGAGTATGGGTTTTTACAATTCGTTTCTTTTCAGCCTGTACGGCTGGGTGTTTACGATGACCCCAGATTTTTGCTCTGGCTATTTTTCCACTCTCTGTTAGGTCAACTAAAGGTGCTGGGTATTTAGTAGTGAGGTGGAGGCCATTAAATACCTTGTCCATTTCGGTCAATTTCCATGGCTCATGAATAAATTCAACCGGTACTTCTCGTAACTCTGGCACCCATTGCTTGATAAACTTTCCTTCTGGATCGTGCTCTTGTGACTGCTTCACCGGATTATACATTCTGACTGTATTTACTCCGGTTGTTCCTGCCTGCATCTGAAATTGCGGATAATGGATGCCGGGCTCATAGTCTAGAAAGAGGTTGGCTAAATGATATACCCCTGTTCTCCAGTCTTGATCTAAATGATGACAAAGTATTGAAACCACCATTGCTCGCATTCGGAAATTGATCCAGCCTGTTGCTTTCAAGCACCTCATGCACGCATCTACGAGTGGGAAACCTGTTTTGCCTTCTTTCCAAGCAGTGATAAATGCTTCATTTTGAGGGCGCTCCAATAGTTCATAGCCTCGGTTAATGCAGTCCGTTTCATATTCACACTCAACTTCAAACTTTTGAATGAAGTGGCAATGCCATTTCATTCGAGTTAAGATGCCATTAAAGGCTCGCTTGTTTAAAGCATAGTTTGAATGAGTTTTAATATGCTGAACCGCCTGTTTGATGCTTAGGTTACCCCATGCCAGATAGGGAGATAGGCGGCCGCAGGAGGTTCTGCTTTCCAATGGTTTGGAGATCAGACGATGATAGTTATTTCCACGACCTTCGGTAAATGACCTTAGGTATTTCCAGGCATTAGTTTCTCCAGCAGGCTGGTAACTATCCGGGTATTGGCTTATCGTTTCCTTTAGTGCATCGGTGAGTGGAAAGGGATGGTCTAGAGGAGATAGTATGTTCGTTGAGTATTGGTTTACCACTTGAGCTTGGCTCATAGTCACATACCACTGCTTATCCCATCCTTCGCGATTTTTGATGCCTCTTTCTATTCCGTCACGCTTGAATTCGGTCCATTGGATATGTTGCTGGTTCAGGAGCTCAGCTACTCTTTTGTCCCGTCTCCAGGTAATCTTAATACCACTTTCTCGGTGAGAAAATACTTGTTGAATCGTCTCCTGACTTGATAGATACTCAAAAACCTCTTGTGCTTTGCCATGAAAGACTTCAGCATGGCGATTGTATGAGGTCAGGTGTTGATTAAAATCTAAAATGGAGTGGTAAATGAATTGGAGATGCCGATCTGAAGTGTCTGGATACGCAATCATATCGGGTTCGAACAGATAGATAATACGATATGGAATTCCAGCTTTTTCTGCAGCATGGAGAGGTGCGTGATCTTGTGTTCGGATATCACGTTTTAACCAAACAATATTGATCGGTCTATCTACCACTGCTTGATTTCCTTTTTACACTTTTTCCAAAATGCGAAGAAAGAGGGATAATATCCTTTCACATCAAACATCCAATCTCTGGAGTCTTCAGTGCCCTGATAGTCTTGGTTGAGTGGGTGTTCTTTGTAGAAGATCTCTTTTAAGCCATACGTTTCTCTGAGTTGCTGAAATGAACCACGAAAGTACTGTATGCCTGAAATGTTTTTGGATAGTACCATGGCGAAGTCAATACATTTATTAGAAACAGGATATTGCTCAAATACTTTTGGGTCAAGTACCAAGATTCGATTTGCTTGCTGATCAGTTCGCCAGTTAGGATCGAGGTTATAATAGTTGTATGCCAGAGTTGGTAATGCCGTGTCTATTGACAACTCAGTGCTGCGTGGCAGACTGGTTTTTAATTCAGGCTTCGCTGTACTGTTTAGTGCTTCTGGAATTAGTAAACTTTCAAAATGCTCATAAGGTACGTCTAGGAAAGTATTCTTCTGTTTCGAGTAAAAGAAGTTGTTGATGTTTTCCTGGTTGGCATAATACTTTTTGTTTGCATTGGCGCCTGACACCCATTGCCAGCTCAGTGCATTGCTTGCCCAGTCTCCATCCAGCAAGTGGTAATACATCCATTTGGCGGGGGTATGCCAATGACTCTTGGCAATATTACACGCGATCGAGGCCAAATACATGCGCATGTGATTGTGCACATAACCGGAATCATATAACAATTGGATGTTTTGATCTACGATATGGATGCCAGTATCAGCATTGATCAATGCATTTGGTATTTCGTAGTTTCCGATGTCTGGTTGCTCCCTTTTAAGGTCTTGATTGATGGCTTCACCTTTCGTTATCCACACTTGTTGCCAATAGTCTCGCCAAGCCAACTCTTGAACGAACTTTTCGATCTCTGACATTTGGAAACCTCTTTCCAATAGTCGATCCAGAACGAACTTAGTCGAAATAACTCCACGAGATATATAGGGAGATAAATAGCTTACCGAACCATCAACATAGTTTCTGTCCTTACCATAGGCTATCGGATCAATCCGATCTATTTTTTCAAGAATAGACGCATAAGAAGTATCAAAAATCATCTTTTAGAGATTTTGTTCCCAGTGATTTGGCGTTGCATGGAGCATTTAAAGCGATCAATGTCTTCGTTTCGCTTTTTGAGATGTTTTTGACTTACTCCACTATTGACCCGCTTGCGCCAAAGCTTGAAGCTTGAAGACTTCAAGGTTTTTCTCATCAACTGAATTACTTCTTTTTCAGGAAGCCCAAACTGGTGATGAATGGCTTCAAAAGGAGTTCTATCTTCCCAAGCCATTTCAATGATTCTGTCTTGCTCTCTTTCTGTTAATGCCTTCATCGCAACCGAATAACTTAATGTCGGCAAAACTGTTCGGCAATATCAGTTGAAATTGGATTGGCTGTAATTAGAGTTTGAGGTCTGATGGTTCGTAGCGGACAAACCCATCTTTCATAGGGAGTTGCCTTTTTAAGTTCCAGCAGTCCTTTGCCTCGCTAAATCGTTTACCGGGGTTGTCATTTAGAAAGTCACGAACGTATTGATTTAACATATTATGGGTTGCAATCTCTCTTCTGAAGTTTGGGTTTTCTTTTCTTTTCTCCAATTCTTCCCACTTATGGATGGCGTCACGAAGTGTAGCGCCTATGTTTGCCTTTACCCAATCCATGAAATCAGTATTAAATGAGAATTTCCTATTCACCTGACTAATCATGAACTTTCTGAAATTTGGACCGAAGGATACATTGTCTGTGATTACAGTATCGAGGGTTAACCGTTCTTTGGCCCAATTGAACTTAGATGATGGCTTTTTTCTCTTTTCCTTAGGTTTCACTTTGCCATCATTATCTAAGGCATACATGATGCGATCCCTTAGAGTGAACTTACTTCCATCGGCAGGTAGGCTACTGACTTTGCAAATTCTCATCATTTCTTCTTTGGTCCAATACCAGGTATTGAACTCTTCTCCTGAGCTTATTTCACCGAAGTCTGGTCGTGACATACTCCTTTAAATAGGTTGAACGAGCTATTTATTTTCTGCCTCTAACTCCTGAAGCCTCCGATTTGCATTCTCATACTTCGGATCTAATTCAATTGCTCTTTTGAAAGCTCGAATGGCTCCAGCTTTATCCTCATTGATAAGTAAACCCTCTCCATAACTATTGAATGCTCTAGGGGAATGCGGGTAGATAATGGTGTTGAATTGAAAGGTAAGCAAGGCTTCGCGTATTCTGTCGGATCGTAAGAACACATAACCCAATGTGTTGAGTTCTCTATCTTTTCCTACCAGATGATTCACTTTATTCAAATGGTTTCGGACATCTTTTATGATGTCTTCCATAGACTCATTTTCGAATAGCTCGAGCAAATAGGTAGCTGCTCTATAGTTAGGTTCCGATGCATAACCAACAGCGATTTGTGCTACATCAAGCTCAAGGTCATTTCTTGGGTATTCAACGATTCTAGCATACTCTTCTCCGTTTTCTTTAAAGATGAATGTAGGCACCCGATGAATCCTCAGTCCTTTTTCCTCCCCACTAGGGCCTTGTTTGTATTTTTCAACACCATCATACAGCGCGGTGAACTTTAATCTGTCTTGGTTCAGTCCGAGATCCTTCCACATTTTGACAAATTGAGGTACCCATCGTTTACTATCTCCACACCATGTACCTAAGTAGATGTCGACCTCGGTGTTTTCAAGATTCTTTTTCCAGTTGGTTGGCTCACCTTTCAAGGAGAACAGTTTCCAATTTTCTTCAAACCATACTTTGTAGATAGAATCCGTCTTTAGCACCTCAAGGTCAAAGGGTCCGGCCAAGTGCTTTTCTGCTCTTGCATTCAGGTAAGTTTGAGGAGTCTGGGCTATGGCCAAATGACCGAAGAGTAAGGCAAGAAGTAAAAGGTGCTTTTTCATATGTGAAAGAGAATTGTCAGATATACGACTAAATATAAATGCAATATTGGAGAACAACCAACCGATTCAATGACTGACCAAAAAAAGTTGGCTAGCGTAGGAATTGGTTCAATCAACGACCAGTTGATCCTTCGAGTGACTTGTTAGGCTGCAAACAAAAAAGCCTCATATCCAAAAGAATATGAGGCTTTTAAGGCTTTCTTTTATTATCAGATGGTCATCGAAGGATCGAAACGTTCCAGATAATCAGCAACTCTTCTCACGAACATTCCACCAAGCGATCCATCTACTACTCTATGGTCATAGGAGTGAGATAAGAACATTTTATGTCTAATCGCAATAGCGTCACCTGTTGGAGTCTCAACGACAGCTGGTTTTTTCACAACCGCACCCAAGGCCAGTATACCTACTTGAGGCTGCATAATGATCGGAGTACCCATGACATTGCCAAATGATCCAACATTTGAGATGGTGTAAGTACCACCTTGAAGGTCGTCTGGTGTTAATTTATTTTCTCTCGCTCTACGCGCCAGGTCATTCACTTTCTTGGTCAAACCTACAAGGTTATACTGATCAGTATTATGAATAACCGGAACAATAAGGTTGCCTGTTGGCAATGCTACAGCCATTCCGACATTGATTGCCCTTTTCTTTACAATGTTATTACCATCCACCTGAATGTTCATCATTGGATAGTCCTTTAAGGCATTGACAACCGCCTCCATGAAGATAGGCGTGAATGTAATCGGTTCACCCTCTCTTTCTTTGAAAGACTGTTTGATACGGTTTCTCCAGTGGACAATGTTGGTCACATCTGCCTCAACGAATGATGTAACATGTGGAGAGATTCTTTTCGAATCCACCATGCGCTCTGCAATCATCTTGCGCATGCGATCCATTTCAATGATTTCGTCCTCGCCAGATACTGAAACCGGCATTGGCTTCGGTGCACTTGCTGATGGCGCTGCAACTGGAGGAGCAGGGGCTGCCACCGGAGCCTGAACACCACCAACAGGCCTACTTTTCAAGTAAGCCATAATGTCTTTTTTGGTAACGCGACCTTCTCTGCCTGTACCTGGCACCATTTCTAACTCAGCCATTGGGATGCTCTCCTGACGCGCAATGTTCATGACCAAAGGCGAGTAGAATCGATCTGAAGCAGGTGCTTCTAATACTGCATGTCCATTTGAAGAGGTAGCAGCTTCGTTAGATTGGCCATTTACTGCCACGGGAGCAGCTTCTGGTTTTTCGGCCGGTGCTGGAGCAACTTCAGGAGCTGAAGTTTCAACCGCTGCATCTGTTTCAATTTTAGCGATTGGTGCACCGACTGGTACAACATCGCCCTCTTGCACCAAAATTTCTTTGAGGACACCACCATGAGTGGCTGGTACTTCAGTATCAACCTTGTCGGTTGCTACTTCAAGCACGGACTCGTCCGCTTCAATAGTTTCACCTTCTTGCTTTAACCAAGATAGTACAGTACCCTCCATGATACTTTCTCCCATCTTCGGCATTACCATTTCTACTACAGCCATAACAAAATACTAATGATTAAAACGATTGCATTGAACTACAAAAGTAAGTCTTTTACCAAATATTATCAATGTTTTAACCCTTCAAACTTTTCCTAACCAAATTTAATACTGATATTTCTGTTAATTCAATATTTAATAATCTATTTTGAGTTAATTGCAGCTTTTTTGCCACGGTTTGGTTACCATCTGCATAGGCGATCCAAACAGTGCCGACCGGTTTGTCAGGGGTTCCACCTCCGGGGCCTGCAATTCCACTCGTGGCAGCACCGATATCTGCATTAAAAGCTTTTCTGACCCCTTCGGCCATTTCTTTAACACAAGCTTCACTCACAGCACCGTGGGCTTCCAGCGTTTCTGGTTTTACTCCTAATAGATTGATTTTGTGATCGTTGTGATAGGGAACAACTCCGCCTTGGAAGTATTCCGAAGAACCTGCGATTGTCGTGATCTTATGCTGAACATAACCACCAGAACAACTTTCGGCCAAGGCTAATGTTTTATCTTGAGCCAATAGCATTTCACCGATTGCCTTTTCTAGCGTCATATCGTCATAACCATAGATGTACTTTTCCGCGAGGGGCAAAAGGGCATCTATTTTTGACTGCACTTCCTCTTTTAATATTTGTCGATCATGACCCACAGCGGTTAGTCGCAGTTTTACATGTCCAACACTTGGTAGGTAGGCGAGTGAAATATGGTCTGGAAGACTATCTTCCCAGTCCTTGATTTTGTCAGCAAGAAATGATTCTCCAATGCCTACTGTTTTGACTAGCTTGTGATAAATCACAGGTGTTTGGAAGAAATCTCTAAGTTTTGGGATAACCAGCTTTTTCATGAGATTTTTCATCTCATGTGGTACCCCTGGCATGGATACAAATACTTTTCCATTGCGCTCGTACCAAGTACCAGGTGCTGTTCCCAAGTCATTATGTAAGACTTCTGCAATTTCTGGAACCAGTGCCTGTCTTCTGTTCAGTTCAGTAAAAGTTCTACCTCTACGCTCAAAGAAGTCTTGAACGTGCTCAAGCACATCTTGATTCATGATGATTTCACTGCCGAAATAATGCGCGAGCATTGGCATAGTTAGGTCATCATTGGTTGGACCCAGCCCACCGGTGATTAAAACTATATCTGCTCTTTCTTCTGCCTGCGCGAAAGCCTCAAGGATGTCTAGTTCAGTATCGCCAACTGTAGTTTTTCGAATTACTTTGACGCCAAGTTCATCGAGTTCAGCACTCATCCACTGAGAGTTGGTATCAGTAATTTGACCATAAAGAATCTCATCTCCGATGGTGAGGATTTCTGCGAGTACTTTCTTCATTTATGAACTGTAAAACCTTAAATACTGTGATTAAGTGCCTGTTGGATATCAACGATGATGTCATCGATATGCTCTAAACCTACCGAGACCCGAATAAGTTCTGGTGTAATGTCAACTTTCTGTCTTTCTCCTTCGGTCAGCTTTGCATGAGTAGTCGAAGAGGGGTGCGTCACAATGGTTCTACTATCTCCAAGATTAGCTGTTAGAGAACACATTTTAATCTCGTCTAAGAATCTTTTCCCTCTTTCAAGGCCTCCTTTAATACCGAATGATACTACTCCGCCTCCGGCAGACATTTGTCGATTGGCAATTTCATGTTGAGGGTGAGACGGGAGAAATGGATATTTCACCCATGCTATCTGGTCATTCGATTCTAAGAATTGAGCCAATTTTAATGCATTATCACAATGCCTATCCATACGCACAGCCAGGGTTTCCAAGCTTTTTGATAGTACCCATGCATTAAAAGGAGACATGGATGGCCCGGTACTTCGACTAAAGGCATAGATTTCATCAATCAGGTCTTGCCTACCGACAGTCACTCCTCCGAGTACACGTCCTTGCCCGTCAATGAATTTGGTAGCTGAATGAATCACAAGGTCAGCACCAAATTTTATGGGCTGTTGTAGATAAGGAGTGGCAAAGCAGTTGTCCACCACAAGAATTAAGTCGTTCTTTTTGGTAAACTCAGATACCCAACTGAGATCCACTAAATCAACACCAGGGTTAGTCGGTGTTTCGACATAAAGAAGCTTGGTGTTTTCCTTTACAACTTCTTGCCATGAGTCCGTGTCTTTAAGATCGACATAAGTGGTGGTGATGTTCCATTTGGGAAGAATCTTGTTAAAGACTGTGTGGGTAGAGCCAAATATCGAGCGACATGAAATAATATTGTCGCCTGCTGCAAGAAGTGCGGCAAAAGTAGAAAATACTGCTGCCATACCTGAGGCAAAGGCATAACCTGCTTCGGCACCTTCCATTGCACAGATTTTGTCTACAAATTCTTGTGTGTTTGGATTGCTGAAACGGCTATAGATGTTTTTGTCTATCTCCCCGGCAAATGCCGCTCGCATTTCTTCCGAATTTTCGTATGTAAAACTGGAAGTCAGGTATAGCGGGGTAGAATGCTCTTGAGCATGCGTGCCATCGATTTGCTGTCGGATGGCTTGTGTTTCAAATCTTTGATCTTCGTTCATGTCAATGAATTGTTGACCAAAGATAGCGGCTCTTCTCACTAGTGGATAGCCACGATAGAAAAACTTTATGAATGATTAACTTAGGAAAAATGAAAATACAGAAACGAATAATCGGCCTACTATTACTGGTACTTTTTATCAGCGCTTGTGACAATGAACCCAGTGGCACTCCAGAAGATGATGCTAGTGAATTAGTCGGAATTTGGACCGTTACTTTCGCTAGCGCTGCCAACTGTGATGATCCCGATGAAAATTTGTCCTTTGCTCCGGTTTGTACCTCTACTGACTGCCTAAAAGTAGAGTTTAAGGCTGACGGAACTTTTGTGAGTACTGATTTGGAAGATGGCGTGACCACCATTAATAATGGAACTTACACGGTATCAGGCAACCAGATGACCATTACTGAAGACATGGACGTACAGGTAGCCACTTTTGAGATAGAGAGCGGTACGCTCACCCTGCAAGGAAATGAGGCTGAGACCGGATGTGATGTGTCTACAACACTGACAAAAGACTCTTAATCCTGAGTTATTTTGGTGGTAATTTTCAAAGCCTAATAATTATTAGGTTTGTCAAAAGGTATTGTGACTGACAATATATAAAGTCAGTCTCGCCAATCTTTGCAGGAAAATAATCAACCATGAAAAAATTACTGTTCTTTAGTTTGCTTACAGGTTTAATGGCCTGCCAAGGGACAAAAAATGAATCTGAGGTAAAGGATGAGCCTCAAGTAGTCCAGTCCTCCAATACAGGTCACCACATAGCATCAATTGCCAAAGTATTCGAGGCCCACGGTGGTTTCGACAACTGGAGTGCCTTAAAGACGCTTTCTTATGACAATGGCGGTCAGCATACGATTGTGGAACTTCAAAACCGATATACTAGAATAGAGTCTGAAAACCAGACAGTGGGTTTTGACGGTGAAAGAGTATGGGTGAATCCACCAAGTGAGAATGCTGCTAGACAAAGAATGAGGTATAACCTCATTTTCTACTTTTATTCTTTTCCTTTTGTGGTAGGTGATCCTGGTATCAGCTATGAGGATTTAGAGCCTATTGAATTAAAAGGTAAAAGCTACAATGCTGTGAAGGTCTCTTATGGAGATGGTATCGGTGACTCTCCTAAAGACAACTATATCGTGCTGTCAGACCCTGAGACGAATCAAATGCATTGGCTTATGTACACAGCAACATTTGGTAGAAATGAATCAAGCGATAGATTCAGCCTGATCAAGTATGATGGTTGGCAAGAGTTTGAAGGGGTTGTTTTACCAAGCTCATTGCAGTGGTACCAATATAGTGATGGCGTGGTTGGTGAACCTAGAGGTGGAGCCAGAGTTTTTGAGAATATTCAGGTGTCAAAGGAGTACCCGTCTATGGATAATTTCAGCATGCCAGAAGGCGCTCAAGATGTTACAAACCCAGCGACATAGAAGCTAGAAACTAAGTAATTTTTGAAGCCTTGATCATTGAGATTGAGGCTTTTTTGGTTTTTGGCCCTTCGAAAAGCCCCGATTTTCATAAAAAGGGTAAAAAAATCATGTTTTTGGGTTACCGTTCAATGAATCCATTACAACAGTTTCAGATTAAACCCGTAAATTTAGAAATCAGTATAAAAGCTGATAAACCTATCTCTAATCCGTTGGCACTACTGCTCAACCGGGTTTATCTCTACGACTCAAGTAGAGAACTCTATGTATAACATATTATTAAAATAAAATGAGTTGCACTACGCTGCTTGTTCAAAACTGATAACAGATGAAAATTAAAAGAACACTACTTTTTAATTCCTTCAAAGGTTTGGCCTTTGTCGGAGCTATTGTCTTAATGACTGCTTCTTGTAAAAGCCAGAAGGCAGTGGCAGATGTCACTCCTGAAGTTCCTGAAGAGGTTGTTGTTGTTGAAACCCCCGAACCGGAACCAGAGCCAGAGCCGATCGTAAAACCCAAAGAGCCAACTGCAGAAGAGAGAATCACAGGCAGTTTGAACTCTTATTTCTCTGGTATTGCCAATGCATCGTCTACAAACGCAGCTAACAATAGCATTCAAGAAGCGCTTCGCATGTTTGGTAGTTCTGATGCTCCTGTTTTGATCATCTTTTATTCAGCAAATGGCCAGGAGGATTTTGATGAACCTACTACTATTTCTAAGTACCTCAACTACCTAAAAGATCAGAAAAAGAACCCTCACAAAGTGAAGGAGTTGGTAATGGACGCTCAGGGTAAGGTTAAAGAACTAGTGCTCGTTAAAAAGTAATTCACGTTTATTGAAGACATCATGAAAAATTATATAACAAGACTATCTATTACACTAGCAATTATCTGTTTTCTAGGCGTTAATCTTTCTGCCCAAAATGCGGTTGATCCAAATAGAGAAAAGGCTATTGATTCTTTGGCCCTTGAGAAGGTAAAGGACCTGGGCAAATACATTAGCATTATTGGTAACAAAGACACGCCTTTCTCAGAAGCCACCCGCGTTATGGATCGTGCTGAAGAACTCTTCGCACCTGGTAGTGAAATGGGTGTTTCTTCTTTGGCTTCAGAAGAGATTGAATATTACAAAGTACGTGAATACTTCAAGCGCTTAATGGCTCTGAACTATGATAAGGTGACCATTGAATGGTACGATGTTCAGTACATTTCTGACTTGGAAAGACAGCCCGATGGAAAATATGTTGGAGTTGTGACCGTTTACCAAAAGTTCGAAGGAAAGAGCGGTGATCTTCTCAAATACAAAGACACAACCAAAAAGGACATCACCATTTATGTTGAAAAGAAGTCGACTCAAATCGCAGGCAGAACTGTAGAATTTTGGGATGTGATTTTAGGAGACATTAGAGTATCAGAAACCTCTGTATGATTCAGAAATTAAGCGTATTTATAATATTACTTTGTGGCGTTGTCAGTATTGGCAACGCCCAAGTGCTTAATGACGATTATGACATTGAGCAACAACTATTGGCCAGTACTAAACAGCTCAATCAGTTCTTCAAACGCTTTAATGGTGAAGAGAACAATAAGGGTGTTGAGCTTGAGCCTGGTGATCGTCAATATCGTAATCCAAGATTGAGAAAGCGGTATATCAGTATGCTCTTCGATGAAGAGTATGCGCAAATTTCTAAGGATTTAAAAACCCGATTTATAAACTATACCACCAAATCCGATCAACCCAAGTTTCTGGGTTTGAGATCTGAAGACTGGTTTGCGGTGGTTAATACCACCTTTGAGTACGAGGGTAGAGAAGAGGCAATTACACTTTACATGCAAATGCAGCAGGAGGGTCTCGGCTATGAGTGGGTGATTTCGAAAGTGTCTTTTGGTCGATATAAAGAAATGTTCGACAAGCAACGCGGTGAAACCAAGGAGTTCTTGCATCCGATGAGTCATGAACTAGATTTTATGAACCTTAGGAAAGCCTTGGTGAAAAATGGCAGTCCTGAGTCGTATACTCTGGCAGATTACGAGCCAGATTATTTGACGCTTTTCATTTACGAGGTGAAAAAAGGCTTGCTGAAGTTTAATACTGTTAACCGAATCAACTTCCATTTCTTCAGTCTTGATGGCTGGTATTTTTCTTTAAACAATTTTAATCGAGCCGGCTATAATACCGGATGGTTAATCTCTGACCTAACCGAGATCAATAAGCCCCAAAAGGAACAGCTATTGAAAATAATCTATGATCAGAAATAGGGTCCTTCTTCCAGTTATCATGCTTTTTGTTTCGATCTGTACTTTTAGTCAGACGGAAACGCCTACAGATACCTTGCCTGATCCTGAAAAGGAACAAGCGATGGCCATGGTAGAGGCAGTGGAATATTATTTCAACTTACTCGGCTCGAAACGAACCAAAACACGAGAGAAGGAAACGATTATCAACGAGAGTTATAAAAAGCTATTCATAGACGATCGTGTTCAGGTGGAAGATGATCTACAAGAGGATCGTTCAACACAGATATTCAAAGACATTCAGGCCTACTTAAAAGATATCGACTTCTTCTTTAAGGAAGTTGTCTTTGACTTTGAGATTAATTCTGTTGAAAGACTCTATACTGCTGATAGTACTCCATATTTCAAGGCAGATATTACTCGGAACCTTAATGCCATTGGCATAGCCGATGATACCCTTAAAATCTCCGGACAGCGCTTCATCGAACTCAATTTTGACGGTCCTCAAAGGGAAATAAAAGTCGCTAGTATTTACACTAATAAGATTGACAGAGAAAGGCAGTTGAGAGCCTGGTGGCTGAATCTATCCGTTGGTTGGAAGCAGATCTTTCAAGATGAGATCGGCATATATGACGATAGCCTAACGGTAGATGAATTGACAAGAATTGCTGGAATGGACTCACTGGATCTTTCAGGCAATGGTCAGGTGGTCAACCTGGATCCTATTTATGTTTTGACAGACTTGTCCTACCTAAAGCTTTCAAACTCCTTCATCACTGATCTTAGTCCACTACTTTCTATAAATCGCTTAAAGACGCTTGATATATCCGAAACATCAGTTCACGACCTTAGTGCATTGAAGTATCACACCGATATTGAAGATATGGTTTTGCATAGTAGCCATGTGACCGATTTCTCGGTACTGGGATTTTTTGAAAAACTGAAGCGATTGAATTTGATGGGTTCACAATTCGATGACTTATCTTTTATTTCGAGTTTCACAACACTGACGGATCTTAACTTGAAGGGAGCCACTGGAACCAACTCCATTGACTATTCGGGACTTGTAAATCTCCGAAACCTAAACCTTGAAGGAAGTGACATCAACACTTTAAATGGCTTCGAAAGACTTGCAGAACTCAAAGAACTCAATCTTGAAGGCACCAGTGTCAAGAGTGTTGAAAGCCTTGCTACGCTTCAGAACCTTAGTCGTCTAAATATTTCGAGTACCGAAGTCAGTGATATAGAACCATTGGTTGGTATCAGGGCTTTAAGCCGAGTGTATGTGGAAGGCCTCGGGCTTGAAGATGCTCAAATAGATAATTTTGTTGACAACAATGATGCACTCCTCATTCGTGATCTTGCCTCCTTGGCTTCATGGTGGGAGGGACTTTCACCTGAATGGCAAACGCTGTTAACTGCGCAGCTTAATATGGCTAATCCTTCCACAGAAGAACTTGTGCGCCTACTTGACCTTGATAAACTAGATGCAAAAAATGCTGGAATCCGATCGCTTGAACCTGTGAGTCGGTTGACCAAACTTACACTATTGGATGCCAGCGACAACAACATCACCAGCTTAGTGGGAGTGGATCGGCTCACTGAACTCATTACTATCCGCTTCAATAATACTAACGTTACTGACCTTAGTCCTCTAAAATTATTGACTAAGCTCGAGACAATCGAAGCTGAAAATACTAGGGTAAGAGAAGTACGATCATTGAACGGCTTGACTAAGCTGAGTTATCTCAATGTGGATGGAGCAGCATTGTCTAAGCCAAATGCCAATGCTCTATTGAATACTATTCCAGGCTTGAAATTGCGTTTTCAGACTGGCGCCCTGATGAGCTGGTGGAATGGTCTGAGTGAAGATATGAAAGATGTCTTCCGTCAAAACGCTTCTATTACTGCTCAGCCGACTTCCGATGAACTGCATGCATTGGTAGCTATTGAGGTACTAGAGGTTAATGGACCAATTGATGGGAAAGACCTTGAGTCTTTGGAAGAACTTGTGAATCTAAAGTCACTTACACTTTCTAGAACTGGTTTAACTAGTCTGAGTGAACTCCCCAATATTCAGACCTTGACTAGTTTGAGTATTACAGAAACTCCATTCAATGATTTGAACTCTGTATTAAGGTTTGAGGAGTTGACTGAACTGAATATCAGTAATACAGCTGTCACGGACCTCAGTGATTTATCGGTGATGATAAAACTGAAGAAAGTTAATTTCTCAGGCACTACCGTAAAAAGGCTGAGAGGCCTTGAAAGACTGGTAAACCTCGAAGTAGTAGATTGCTCCAATACCCGGGTAGCCAGACTTGATGGACTCTTTTTGCTTCCAGAGTTAAAACAAGTGATTTGCTTTAATAGCAAACTAAACGCAAAGGACATCTCATCCCTCAAAGCAGCACAACCAAAGGTTGAGGTTATTTTCTATTAAGCTTTATACTTCTTGAAAATTGCTGTGGCAATGTGTCCTCCAAAACCAAAGGTATTGCTCATGGCGTAATTGACAGTTCTTTTCTGAGCCTCGCCAAGGGTTAAATCATACTTATCCGCCCAATCCGGTTCAACTTCGGTTGTGTTAATTGTAGGAGGGATCATGTCATCCACTGTTGCCATGATGCTTGCAATCGCCTCAATCGCACCTGCGGCACCCAAAAGGTGGCCTGTCATTGACTTTGTAGCACTAATATTCAAGTCTGGGTTTTCTCCAAAAACCCTCGCGATAGCCTTTAATTCACTGACATCGCCCATGGGAGTAGAGGTAGCATGCATGTTGATATAGTCAATATCACTTGCCGTAATTTCAGCTTCTCTTAGGGCTTCGTTCATGCCTAGGTAGGCGCCTTCACCATCGGGATGAGTGCCGGTCAGATGGTAAGCATCTGCTGCCATTCCACCTCCGACTACTTCGCCATAGATGTGTGCTCCTCTTGCTTGGGCATGCTCCAGGGATTCCAATATCAATGCACCAGCTCCTTCGCCCATAACAAAACCATCTCGATTAACGTCAAAGGGCTTCGAAGCCCCGGAGGGGTCATCGTTGTTGGTGGATAATGCTCTGGAGGCATTAAAGCCACCCAGACCAGCAATGGTAATTGGAGCTTCGGAGCCACCTGTTACAATCATGTCGGCTTTGCCCCATCTTATGTGATTGAAGGCATCGATTATTGCGGTTGTGGAAGTCGCACAAGCTGATATTGTGGTGAAATTAGGTCCTCTGAGTCCATATTTAATGGAGATGATTCCTGAAGCAATGTCGGCAATGATTTTCGGAATGAAGAACGGATTGAAACGAGGGGTTTCACCATTCTTTACAAACTCTATCATCTCTTCGGTAAAAGTTTCAATCCCCCCATTACCTGAGCCCCAAATAACACCAAATCTATTTCGATCAAGCGTTTCAAAGTCGATTCCACCGTTCTTGATCGCTTCTTCAACAGCTACCAGTGCATAGGAAGTAAATTTGTCATACCGCCTAGACTCGCTCTTTGGAATGTAATCGTTAAGGTCAAAGTCTTTCAACTCACAGGCAAAGTGTGTTTTGAACTTGGATGTATCGAATCTTGTGATGGGCGCAGCTCCACTCTGACCATTCTTTAGATTTGTCCAAAAGTCCTCAAGGTTATTTCCTATAGGAGTCAGAGCTCCCATTCCTGTTACAACTACTCTACGCATGATTCTTAATTTCTAAATTCGATTGAATGAATGTCAGCAAGCTATTCGTCACCTCATTAAAGTATTCTGGCGAATCCATTGTTTTCGCTACCAGAATACCGCCTTCAAGCATTGCAATGAATGTGTTCGAAAAACGGGATGGATCAGCCAAAGGATTAATCTCCATTTTCCGCTGACTTTCTACCACTATACTTGTGATTTCTTTACGCCAAAGGCTGAAGGTTGTTTGAACCTTGTCTCTTAACAGAGGATGGGCATCATCAGTTTCAATAGCACTATTCATTAATGGGCAACCGCCATTTTCGGCTACATCACCGTAATGCTGTTGATAGAAGTTCACTAAAGCACCAAGTTTATCAATGGCGCTACCATTGATGGCGATGGATTTGTAAAGCCCTTTTTGAAGAAACCTCAGATTGTATTCAAAGCAGGCCATTGCCAGCGCATCTTTACTGGCAAAATTGCCATAGATAGCGCCTTTTGTTAGACCCGTAACATCAGTCATGTCTGACAAGCTGGTTCCATAGACCCCCTTTTTGTTAAAGATAGGAGCTACCTTTTCAATGATATATGCCTTGGTTCTATCTGACTTTTTCATTTCAAGGCTAAAAATATACCAATTGGTATATTATAGCAAGTAAAACTTGATTTCAATGCACTCGTTATAACACAGTGTTTTCCACAGTCGGTTTGATATCGAAGCGGATTATCTCGTAATTATTTTGCTAAATCCATCACATGAAGATCAAGACACTTACCCTCACATTTTTTCTACTCTCAATTGCTAGTGCCTCTTTCGCACAAGACAAGAAGTGGGCTAACCCAATCATCAAAGATTATGGAAGAATTCTGGATTTAGAGAATGTGGCAGTGACTCCAGATCCTGATATGGAGTACAAGATTTTAATTGAAATAGTCCATGACATGAAGAAGCCTGGACGCTTGAACTTTTATGCTAATAATGTGGCACGCTTGATTAACCTTCATGCCATTGGTGGAGTTAAACCCGAGAACCTCAATGTAACTGTTGTTATTCACGCTGCGGCTACTAACTCTGTAATCAATGCAGAGGCTTATGAGAAGAAGTATAAAGTGGAGAGTCCCTATGTGAAGTTCTATGAAGCTTTAGAGGAAGCAGGAGTGGAGATGATCGTTTGTGGTCAATCTTTGAACATGTTTGGGCATCAACCCGAAGATGTCGTTCCTCAGGTGAAAATTGCAACTTCCGCTTTGACCGTAATGAGCACCTATCAACTCAAAGGTTATTCATTTTTCAAGATGGGTGGATCTTAAAAAAGAATGATTGATTAAGTCTTGAAAATTCACTCTATTGAGTGATCAAGATAAATTAGTCATCCTATGATCCGTATTAAACTAATTCTTCCCGTAATAATCTTCTTGTTTGCAGTCAATGCTATTGAAGCACAAGAAATGGTGAACCCGATAATCAAAAGTTATGGAGGGATTTTCGATGCACCCCATGCTACTGAGAAGCCTGATCCGAATATGGAGTATAAGGTAATCATAGATGTCGCTACTGGTTCTTCAAAAGTGGATGACCCGTTTTATTCAATTTCCAATGTGGCAAGACTCTTGAATTTGCATGGTATGGGAGGTGTGAAAAAAGAGAATATGAAAGTGGTGCTTGCCATTCATGGTGGAGCTGTTTGGTCTGTGTTGAATAATGAAAAGTATAACGAGAAGTATGGTATTGATAATCCTCACATTCCATTGTTTAAAGAACTCCAGGAAGCTGGTGTTAAAATCTTTGTTTGCTCTCAATCCATGATGGGTAGAAATATCGATCACACGAAACTGGCACCAGGTTTGGAAACCGCAACCTCTATGCTTACCACAATGACCACCTATCAATTGAAGGGCTATGCGGCATTGAAATTTTAGCTTCAATCCAACTATTTCGAATTGAGGTTCATCATAGTTTAGTAAACCGCTATAACTATGAAACATCACTTCAAATTTGCCTTAAGACAACTCTTTAGAAACAAGCTGATCGCCTTTGGAAGCCTCACTAGTATGGTGGTGGGCTTACTCAGTGCTCTACTGATATACATTTGGGTGGATAATGAATTATCTACCGACCGATTTCATAAAAATATAGACAATATCTATATGACGGTTGCGCAGCAAAGCCCTGTCGATCAGATTAGTCCTATCGGGGCTAAGCTCTTCTTTAAGGTCAATTATGATGATTACCCTCAGGTACGCAGCATGTTGAGTACCTCATTGTATAATGAGAATCGCATAAAACTGGTAAAGGGTGAAGTTGAATATCGTGGAAGAGGCTTGGTGACGGATAGTACCTTCTTTGAATTCTTTGATTTTGAATTGCTTGAGGGCCATCGGGAAAATGTGATGAAAGATCCTACCAGCATGGTGATGACCGAATCTATGGCAAGGAGAGTTTTTGGAGATGAAGATCCGATTGGTCAAACACTCTACCTTGAATGCGATAGAACAGGGTATTTTGAGGTGAGGGCGATTATGAAGGACATTCCTTCTAACAGCTCCATCAATTTTGATTTCATGGTGCCCTCCCATATGCATCCTTGGTGGGGAATTGCTTCTCAGGAGTTTTTGCTAATGGAAGATGATTTTGACAAGGCAGCTTTTGACGATGCTTTTAAACATGTAGGTCGAAATCACCCCCAATTCAAAGAAAGTATCATGTCAACTGTGGCATTTAAGGACCTGTACTTTAATCACAAGTTTTCACAAGATATGTTCGTGAAGTTCGGCAATAGGGATGAGGTGGATACCTTGATTCTAGTCGCTATTGTAGTGCTTTTAGTTAGCATCTTTAATTTCACTAACCTTCAGACGACCTTAGCGCTGTCTCAACTGAAAACCAGAGGAATCAAACAGGTAAATGGTGCGAGTAGGTCGGATTTTAGACTTGAGTTAATTGTTAATCGATCCATCTATGCTTTGGTATGCCTTGCCTTGACCTTCTTCCTCTTTGAGTTAGTTAAGCCATACTACCTAGCCTTTCTGGGAATTAGTCAAAACTTTACCACAGTTGAGTTTCTGATCGCTTTGACGGTTGGTATTGCTGCATTTTCACTTATCTCGGCACTTATTACACTCTTTCAGACTACCAATGTTATTACCTCACAAGCGCTTTTGGGCAATCTGAATAAAGGAAAGCGTTCGAATGCTGGTAAAGTGCTTACTACGGTTCAATATGTACTGGCAATCACGCTCATCATAGTTACAGCTGTTGTTTTTAAGCAGTTTAACTATATGCAGAATAAGTCACTAGGTTATCAAGAGGAGAATGTAGTAGCTGTCAATTTCTTTGAGCGTGTGCCCTATAATTTTGATAATCCGGAAATAACCAGGCAGCTTGAACTGAAGCAGCGAGAAGATTATAAGCTGGTAAAAAGTGAGCTGATGAAGATTCCGGGGGTTGTCTCCTTTTCTCAAGGACCCTTACCTGTGGAGGGTAATTCATCTACCATGTCGTGGAAATTGGCGAATAGCAATTATGAGTACACCGAAGTGAATATGATTAGCCTGGAGCCGACTTATAAAGATATCCTGGGCTTAGAGGTGGTAAAGGGTCGCTTTTTCACGGATTCTTTGGATAAGTCAAGACAACACAAGGTGGTGATCAATGAAGCTGCAATGCACTACTGGGGAATTGAGAATATCGAAGGTGTTAAAATTGCAAGTAGCTCATGGAGTGGAGAGAAGGATCCATGGCAAGTGGTTGGTGTGGTAAAGGATTTTCATTTTGAACACCTTTCCAAAAAGGTAGAACCATTGATCATGACTTTTTTCAATGATGTTGAGAAGCAATTTTTAGTCAGGCTCAATGGTGAACGATTCAAGGAGACAATCGACAACATCGGATCACTATTTTCTCAGGTGAACCCTAAACGCACTTTTGAATACACCATACTCGAAAACAAGGTTAAAGCTCAATACGATCGCGAGAAGAAACTTTCTCAGACCTTTATTCTCTTTACACTGACAGGTCTGTTATTGTCTTCTATTGGCCTCTTTACATTCGCCTTATATGAGACAAGAAAGCGAATCAAAGAGATCGGTATTAGGAAAGTCATTGGTGCAGATGTCTTTGAAGTCGTCAGGTTATTGAGTATGTCCTTTGTCAAGTGGGTATTACTTGCTTTTGTCATTGCTTGCCCCCTAGGATGGTATTTTATGAATGATTGGCTTGCGAATTTTGCCAATCAAACTACCCTGAGTTGGTGGTTATTTGGAGGGGCCGGCCTATTGACTTTGGTCCTTGCATTGCTCACCGTGATTGGTCAGACTTATGTAGCTGCAAGAAGGAATCCAGTGGAGTCGTTGAGGTATGAATGATCAGAACTGATTGATCACCGTTACTCCCTGAGACTTGAACTCGTTCATTTTAGGGAGTAATTGTGCTCCCTCTTCCAAAGAGATGAGTTGTCCAATGAGTTGTTCGGGAGCCAGTTTTCCCTCTTTGATCATTTCAAGCATTTCGGGGTAAACATGTGCTTGCATGCCATGGCTACCGATAACCTCGAGCTCGTTAGCGACTACCAAGTGCATTGGGATTTTGGGATCATAATCGTCTCCTGCCATAAGCCCTACTTGAATGTGTTTTCCTCTTTTCCGAAGGTTTGCGACTGAATTATAGCAAGTCATTTTATTACCGAGCGCATCTAAGGAGACATGTGCACCTCTTTTGGTCAATTCTCTGACAGCCTCTACTGGATTGATATCATTCGCATTGATGCAATGATCGGCACCGATAGATTTGGCAATTGCTAGAGTCTCTTCATTAATGTCAATTGCGATTACCTTGGCGCCTTTTGCTTTGGCGATCATAATGGCAGAAAGACCTACACCACCACATCCATGCACGGCCACCCATTGATCGGCCTTGACCTGCCCTTGATAGACCACCGCTCGGTAGGAGGTGATAAACCGACATCCTAAGCTGGCAGCGGTTTCAAAGGTAATTTCCTCTGGAAGGTGAACGAGATTGATGTCGGCATAATGAATGCTCACATATTCGGCAAAGCTACCCCAATGTGTAAAACCAGGTTGAAACTGATTATCACACACCTGATGATTTCCAGAATGACATTCAGGGCACTTGCCGCAACCACCAACAAAGGGAACAGTGACCCGATCTCCAATCTTGAATTTGGAAACACCCTTTCCCACCTCAACTACCGTTCCGGCCAGCTCGTGACCTGGAACATGTGGCAATTCTATATCGTTATCGTGCCCCATCCACCCGTGCCAATCAGACCTGCAAAGGCCTGTAGCTTCTACTTTCAGTACCACACCACCTGCTACTGGCGTAGGATCAGGAAGATTTTCGATCGTAACGGGGCCTTGAAACTTTGTGTAGAGAATGGCTTTCATTGGCATTGAGTCTGAACGGAGTCTAATTAAACAAACAATTATCAGTTTTCTGTGCTTTATTTGTGGAACAAACTTTAAGCTATGTACAACGGACTATTACACATGCATTCAGGCCTTAGATGGGTTGTGCTTGTTCTATTAATTGCTGCTATCTATAATGCTTTTTCTAAGAAGAGCTCTGGAATTTGGACTGCTAAGGATAAGAAGATCACCCTATTTGCAATGGTGTTTACGCACATTCAATTGTTGGTAGGTCTTGCGCTTTACTTTATTAATATGTCTAGTAGTGAAGTAGTTAAGAAGGTTTCTTTTGCCGAAGGCTTTATGAAAAGTTCTATGTTAAGATTCTACACAGTCGAACATATTTCACTAATGTTGATAGCCATTGCTTTGATCACTGTGGGTTACAGTAAGGCCAAAAGAGCAGCGAGTGATGCAAAGAAATTTGGTGCTGTGGCGACCTTCTATCTGATAGGCTTAATTCTGATTTTGGCTTCTATTCCTTGGCCATTTAGAAATTTAGGTGCTGGTTGGTTCTAGCCCGGTGAATGATATTGAATGCTTAGCCTCGATAACTCGGGGCTTTTTTATTGATTACTATTTATAATCAACTGCCGATAGAATCGAATCGCGTCTTTGTAGTCTTCGACTGGAATGTGTTCATCGATGCCGTGAAAGGTATTGATGTTGTTTTCATTGATGTGATAGGGGACAAACCGATAGATATTGCCACTTACTTCCGTAAAATGCCTGGAGTCTGTAGCTGCTATTACAAGATTAGGAGCAGTCAGCGTATTGGCAAAGACTTGTTTGATCGTTTTGTTGATGAATCCATAACCATCATTGTCTATAGGGGAGACAGCAGACGGATTGGTATTAAATCCATAAAACTTTGGTTTCACACGCTCGTCATCAATTACCGAAACCACATGGCCCATGACATTATCTGCTGTCTGCCCTGGAATGATTCTAAAATTGACGACAGCCCTGGCATAAGTGGGAATTACATTTTCTTTAATTCCTGCTTCAAAGATGGTTGGAGAAGTGGTTGTTCTGACTAATGCGTTTCCAGCCCCACTAGCATTTTCGTAGGTGCTGATGATCATTCCTTTGAAGATACTCCTATTGGCAAAGGCCATCTTATTAACAAAACCCATTTCAGGACCTAGTTGGTCCATAAACCCTTGCATGGGTTCAGATAGTGTCGGAGTAAGTGGGTTTGCTTTCAGTTTTGCCATTGCATTAGAAAGCACATCAATAGCTGTCTCTTTGGCGGGTTGTGAAGAATGACCGCCTTCCATATCAACGGTGAATTCTATTGTGGTCGAACCTTTTTCAGCTATCCCAATAAGTGCTGCGTCAGGCTCAATACCAGGTATAAGTTTCTGGGTAATGGCATACCCTTCATCTAAGACAAATTCTGCTTCAATGCCTTGTTGAGTCAAATATTCTGCAATCAAGACAGCGCCCTTATCACCTCCTATTTCCTCATCATGACCAAAGGAAAGATAGACAGTCCTTTTGGGTTGGAAACCATCAGTCAAAAGCATTTCTGTAGCTTCTAGAATCCCGATTACTGAAAATTTATCGTCAATGGTGCCACGACCCCAAATCTTGCCATCCTTTATTTCTCCGGCAAAAGGATCGACTGTCCACTTGTCTGGTGAGGCAATTGGAACAACATCGATATGTCCCATAAGTACTATGGGCTTCAAGGAAGCATTTGATCCTTGCCATTTATAAAGATGACTGTATTCACTAAATACTTCATGATCGAGCAGAGAGTCTATTAGGGGATAGTTCCTACTTAATAAAAGATTGAATGCCTCAAAAGCCATAGAATCGAAATCACTTTCATTCTCGAACGAGATCGTCTTCAGCCGTAGTGCTTCTTGCAAATGCTGTATAGCCAGATCGGGAATCTCGATCTTTTCGATTGGATCGACTTGTAGTTGATTCGAACTGAATGTGAGGGTTTTTACTAAGATGAAGCCAACAAAAAGTAAAAGGACGATCAGTATACCGAGAAAAATCTTTTTCATAAAAAGCAGGACAGTACGACCTACAATTTACCGATTTTCACCTTAATCCCTTCTGAATTCCCTGCCATCAAACTTGAAATGATCCTGGTGCCTGGAAACTGATCGAAAAGGATTTTAAGGAAAACCGTGATCGGTATAGACATGATCAAACCTGGAATTCCCCATACAAAACCCCAAAGCATCAACATGATAAGGATTGTAATTACATTAATGGAAAATGATTTGCCCATGAATATGGGTTCCAATATTCCTCCAAAGAGCACTTGAACTCCGGTTATAGTGATTACAAAAAAGAGTAGATAAGAAGCTACTTCTATCTCCACGAAAGAGAAGATAGCCAACAGTATCACACTGATTACCGAACCTACCAGTTGAAGGAAGTTAATGGCGAAGGCAAACAGACCCCAGAAAACCGGGAAGCTGACCCCAAAACCCCAACAGGCAAGACCGATTCCTATGCCGGTAAAGAGACTGATAAAGAATTTGACTTTGATGAATTTGATCAGGTCTTTCTCGATTTTCATAAAGGTTTTCACTGAGGAGAACTGCTTCTTGAAGATGGTATTTTGAAGTACTTTCTGAATATCTACAGAACCTGCTAAAAGTAGTATGACCATAAATGCTGATGACAAGGTCATGGTGAGTGTATCGGTGATAAAACCAACGGTAGGAGCAAAGTTCTTGCTCAAAGTCTCTTTGTTGATAAGAGAAGCCAAAGCGTTTTCATCCTGAAGAAAGTCCACGCCAAAGAAAGATTCTACTGAGAATATTAGAGAAGCAATTTTGACTTTGGCCTTATCGAAATAGGCGTTATCAGTAGACAGAATCTCTTTACTCGATAACTGGATGAGCTCACCACCAAGTTTGAAAAAAACCGCAATAATCAGAATGACGATGATTAGACTCAGTGCTTTTGGACTGCCTTTCTTTTTTAGCCACCGCATTAACGGCAAAAAGAGTAAGGCGATGAACATTGCAGAAATAAGTGGAATGAAGATAAACGACAAGGTCTTCAGCATGTAGAATACCAAAGGAATCACAATAATAAGAAGTAGGAGATTGGTCGTTCTGCGATCGTTCATTCAAATGAATTTGCTGCCGCAAAGGTATACCGATTATGGGCAACTAATGTTTTGAGAATCACTATTTTTTGTCCGCTAGTAGGTCTTCGTCATATTGGCATCAACGCAGATAATGAAGTCAGCTTTCCCAATGTGATCGGCCGAAAGCTTGGTGATGTCATCCTGCTCCACAGTTGATATCGTCTGTACTTTGATTGATGGATTTAGCCTATTGAGATACCATAAAATCCCTTCATAATAATCAGAGTGGTATGCGCCATTGTAGTGGATAAATAGTTTTCCTGAAGGATGGTTCTCGTAAATAAAATGTGCCATCGTAGCATCTTTTGAAGCTTGGGATTTGACCAGGTTAGGTGTACCATGATCGCCCATCATGCTAAGAATGTTTACATAACGAGGAAGGTCGGGATCGAAAGCGATCGGTAAAGGTGCTATCCATGATTTCTCTTCGTCTGTAAGACCTTCCAATACTTCAAAGCCCTTTTGGTAGACCATATTGGCATATCTTCTGGGAATATTTGTTCCTACAAAGTCTAGGTTATTCTCCTTCGCGAAATTCACAAGGGGTGCATAGTCTGTTTGGTGGTTTTTCCATAGTCGAGCCAGAGTATCTAGTCCTTTCGCATCAATTTTACCCTTGAGATAACTCCTGAGTTCATCTTGATTATCGGCTTCAATCATTTCAGCACCCAGAACCAAATCTCTTTTCTTGTGTAGCGCTGCAGTCACCTCAAATTGCAGCCAGTGGGCTATTGGGTTATTGTGCTGTTCACCAAAGAAGATTACATCTGGTTTTTCAAGTTGTTTGAGCATCTTTTTATAGGACACCTTTTTGCCCTTGGCATTGTAGATTACATAAGGACCATTTTGCTGGGCCAAGATTGGAGCCGTAAAAAGTAAGATGCTAAGGGCTAATAAAAATCGCATGCTCAATTAATTAGATACTCTGAAATTTAACTGATCTACACCTGTATTCTTAGATCGAGGGTGATAGGCGGTAATTATTACTTCATGGTTACCGATCTGCTCAAGAGTGAGCTGTGCGGTAAAGTTATTGGCCTCTGAAATTGACATGGGTATCGTTTTCCAATACCTGCTATTGACGTATATCATTGCTTCTACTTCTATCTCTTCAGAATCCCACAAGCCTCCTTTGGAAATAGTACACCCACACATCATGACCATATTGGCCTTGATTTCTACTGTTTTATCTTTTTCAAGTGAAAATCCCTGATGGGTTTGTGGATAGAGGCCATCGATAACAAAACCGGGAATCTCTAAGGTGATACCTGCTCCATCCATATGTTTTCCCGGAATCATCCAGACTTGTGTTTGGGCAAAGATTCGAGCTTCCTCATGGTTAAGTGGAGATAAGGCTTGAATGGTAATGTACTGTGGTTTGCTTAAGTAAAGACTCGCCTCATAGAAGGCAGCACCGGTTGTGATATCGGTGTTTCTTTCATGAGAAGTTTTCATAATGAGGTCGGTATCACCTGTTCCACCTGAAGTGAGGCCCTTGGCAAGAACCTCATCCGTGAGTGCATCTCTCAGTACTATCATAGAGCCACCCATACTGGTGCCAATGAATTTAGCGTCTTTGGCCTTTGTTCGAACAATGATTTTTGTCCTTTTATCTTCTTGGGAGAAGGCAGTGAAGCAAGAGAAGAGGAAAATAGTGATCAGTATGTTTTTCATGCTTGAATTTAATGGACTTACTCTAATAAGGACGTGAGGAATGTAGATAAGAGGTACAGCTTTATCATAAAGAATGCTTCTTTTCTTATTAGTGGTCTAACAATAGCAATTCATGTCTGTTAATTCTCAAAGCATTATCTTAATTTCGAAGCCAAACAAACGTTAGTTATGGGATTAACATCTTCACAAAAAGAGATCTTAGACAAGGCCATTGAAGCCTTGCATACTCGTGTTTTTCACGCACAATATCCTGAGCATCCATCTCCAAAAATCTATGGAGAAACTGCGGATGAGGATGGAAAAAATGCATTCAAAGCCCTTAGGAAAGGAAACTTTGAAGAATTAAAGCAAGAAGGAGCAAGTGAATGGGTCGGTGAAGAAGATTCTCCTTATTTCTTGGAACCAGTGGGAACCAAATACCCGGCCTTTTCTGTGGACACACTGATCGAACGTGCCGAAGGCGCTTTTCATTCTTGGAGAAAAGTTTCCAAAGATGACAGAGCATCCGTGCTGATCGATTCGTTAGAAAGATTTTCGAAGCGTTTCTTCGAGAACGCTTATGCTACAATGCATACAACTGGTCAGGGCTATATGATGGCTTTCCAGGCCTCAGGTCCGCATGCTGCCGACCGTGCCTTAGAAGCTATCGCTGCTGGTTATGAAGAACTAGGTCGTTTCCCTGAGTCTAATGTTTGGACCAAGCCTATGGGTAAGTACGACTTGGTAATCAACAAAGAATGGAGGGCGGTTCCTAAAGGAATTGGTCTTGTGATTGGTTGCTCTACTTTCCCAACATGGAATTCAGTACCGGGTGTTTATGCCGATTTGATGATGGGCAATTCTGTCATTGTTAAGCCTCATCCAGGCGCAATCCTGCCAATGGCAATTGTTGTGGCTGAGATTAGAAATGCCCTGAGAGATGCAGGATTTGATCCTGAGACTTGTCAATTAGCTGTTGACACCAAGGCCAACCCGCTGGCAAAAGAACTTGCAGAGCATGCTAAAGTTAAGGTTGTTGATTTCACAGGTAACTCTGAATTTGGATCATACCTTGAGTCATTGCCAAAAGCAGTTTTCACCGAAAAGACTGGAGTAAACTCAATCATTCTGGATTCAGTTGAGAACATTGACAAGGTCATTCAAAATATTACTTTCTCAGTAGCACTTTATTCTGGGCAAATGTGCACTGCGCCACAGAACTTCTTTATCCCTAAAGGCGGGGTTAAAACGCCAGAAGGAGTTGTTTCTTTCGATGAAGTGGCGCAAAAGTTTGCCGACTTTACCGATGGCTTAATAAACAACCCTAAGGCCGGACCATTTGTAGCGGGTACTATCCAAAACCCTGCAACAGCTGAAAGAACAGTAGGAGCGTCCAAAGCAATTGGTGGGAAGACTTGGTTAGAAACCAGAAATATTGAACAAAGCATTCCTTATTTCAAGAATGCTAGAACGCAAACCCCTACGGTCATTGAATTGACCGCAGGCGATAAAGACAAGTTCTCAAAAGAGATGTTCGGACCGATCGCTTTCTTAATCAAGACGAAAGACACAAAAGAGTCAGTGGCCCTAGCTAAAGAAATGGCAGAGTCTTACGGTGCCATTTCTTGTGGTGCTTATACTACCGATGCTGAAATGAAGGAATATATCGCAGACGAGATGTCCTTGGCAGCTACGCCAGTTTCTTTCAACTTGGTAGGACAGATATTTGTGAATCAAAATGCGGCATTCTCTGACTTCCATGTGACAGGAGGTAACCCTGCCGGAAATGCTTCATTCACTAACCCTGATTATGTGAATCGTAGATTTACTTGGGTGGGAATGAGAGAGCCAGCGTAGGTAATCAAGAATTAATAATTGTAATTGTAAATGAGTAATGAGCCATCTCGATAGGGGTGGCTTTTTTGTAGTCTCTTGTCAATTCTTCCCCTGAAGACCGTAATAGTTTTTGGTGTAGTAGAATAAGCGATTCAGTGGAATTTACTTTTCTTTTGATTCTCCAAAAGAAAAGACGACCAACCCGTCTACCGACAAAGGCAGGCATCAAAACCATCGAAGTGGAATTGTGCCCCTAGTGGTTACATCGGTCGATGGTCACGCTGATGTTGGATCTCCACGCACTCAGATCCGCCAACTTTCGTCATTATAAAGTCTTCGGCTAGAAATATTAATCTCCCTCTTTGAAGAGGGAGTGCCGCAGGCGAGGGAGTTGGCAGAGTTGTTCTCTTAGGGTTCCAGTAATCAAAATGGTTTTTTGGTGTAACTATCTCACACCCCTCCGCCCTTCAGGCACCTCCCCTTACAAGGGGAGGAGTTCATTTTTTCGTATAGGTCACAAAGTCAAAGGCGTATTGATGCCTGTCATCTGTCGGATGGTGAATGCGACCAGCTTCATGCCATTCCTCTTTATCGAAGTCCGGAAAGAAAGTATCTGCTCCGTCAATTTCTACATCTACTTCAGTGATCAACATTTTATCGACCATGCCTTTCTCGATGGAGTCTTTGTAGATAACACCACCACCGATAATGAAGACTTCTTTTAATGAATGTTGGACTTCACAAAGCTCGAATGCTTCTTCCAGACTGTGTACTACAAAGTGACCTTCTGGCGCTATGTAGTCCTGCTGTCTGGTGATGATGACAAAGGTTCTTCTGGGTAGAAGTCCTGGAAGTGAATCGAAGGTTTTACGGCCCAGAATGACAAAATGATCTACAGTAACCTCCTTGAAAAACTTAAAATCATCAGGCAGTCTCCATAGTAAGTCATTGTCTTTTCCTATGGCATTGTTCTTGGCTTTGGCTACAACGATTGTCCTGATCATAATGTGTTCCCTAGTAAAAATGATTTGATGTCCATCCGTTTTTTGCCTTCCATTTGTAGTTGGGTGATGGCTATTGCATTGCCACCGGTTTGGATATGCAAGTAAGACTTGTTGTCTGTTTCATAGTCACCTGGCTCTTCACCAACGCTGGTAAAGTCTAATTTTTTGGCCCCAAAAATCTTGAACTTCTTTCCATTTAGATGTGTCCAGGCCGCAGGATATGGCGATAAACCACGAATGAAATTATAAACCTCTTCGGAAGATTTGGTCCAGTCAATTTCGCAGGTTTCTTTAAAGATTTTAGGTGCGTGTTTAATCTCCTGACTTGTATCCTGAGGTTCTTGAGGGTAATCTCCCGATTCAATGGCACGCACAGTTTTGAGCACCAGCTTGGCACCCTTTTCCATTAAGCGACCATATAAGTCTCCAACCGTATCATCTTCTTCGATAGGCTCTCGATCCTGAAAAATGATATTACCCGTATCAATCTCATGCTTGAGAAAGAAAGTGGTTACGCCAGTTTCCTTTTCGCCATTGATAATGGCCCAATTGATCGGGGCAGCACCTCTATATTGTGGAAGCAGGGAGCCATGCAGGTTGAAAGTGCCTATTTCAGGCATGTCCCAGACAGCTACAGGAAGCATTCTAAAGGCCACCACAATCTGTAGATTAGCATTATAGCTTTTCAACTCCTCTAGAAATTCTGGCGACTTAAGGTTGGTAGGTTGAAGCACAGGGATTCCTTGAGCGACAGCGTAGTCCTTCACTGGAGTCGTTGCTAACTTTTGACCCCGACCTTTGGGACGGTCTGGCGCAGTGATTACAGCTACTACATTGTAACCGTTTTCTACCAGTATTTGCAGGCTTGGTACTGCAAACTCTGGTGTGCCCATATATATGATTCTTAGATCAGTCATCTATTTCAATCCGTCATTCCGGAATTTTTCTTTTTAAAATCATCATAAAAGAAAAATATCCGGAATCTCATTTATGAGAAGAGATACCGGATAAAAAGATCATACTTCAAATATATGACCTTTTTTCCGGCATGACGCTGTGGTTATTCTTCAAAATCAGGGTAAAGTAAATACTTCTTGCGCATGGCTTTATAAGCCTCAAGCTTAGGCTGCCATGTGGCTTTAATCTCTTCTTCAGACCAACCTGCTTCTACCTGCTTTCGAAAATCTTTAGTGCCAGAGAGTAAGTCAATATAAGACCGAAAGAAGGTGGTGTCATCCTTGATGTCAGCATGATAATCCAATAGATACTTCAGCGTCAACTCATGAGGTGCCTCCGTATCTCCAAAATATTGTCCGAGGCAAAGTTTGCCTTCCATGGGTGGGTATTTCGAACCTGCATTGGGTTGAGGTGTAAAACTAAAGGTTCCTTTGGAATAGTCAGGGTGCCCAATTACTTCAAATGGAAAGTCGGTTCCTCTACCCACACTAACAACCGAGCCTTCAAAGAATCCAAGCGTTGGGTAGAGTGCAATCGCATTGTCGGTTGGCAAATTAGGGGATGGTTTAATCGGTAAGCTGTATGTCGAGTTATGATCCCATCCCTTCATAGGAATTACCCTGAGCTTACTTTGAACTCCGTTTTCCAGCCAACCTTCACCGTTAATCATTTGTGCCAATTCTGCCACAGTCAAACCATGGACAATGGGTATGGGATGCATAGCGACAAAACCTTTGATATCGTCATCTTTCACAGGCCCGTCAATGTACATGCCGTTAGGGTTTGGGCGATCCAGAACAATGACTTCTTTACCATTCTCGGCAGCCGCTTCCATTACATAGTGCATGGTGCTGATAAAAGTATAAAACCGAACGCCCACATCTTGAATGTCAAAGATTAAGACGTCTACATCTTCCAACATTTCAGGGCTTGGCTTTTTCGTACGGCCATAAATGGAAATGATCGGCAGGCCGGTTTTCTCATCCTTAGCATCATCGATTTTAGCACCATCTGGAGCCTCTCCACGAAAACCGTGCTCCGGAGCCATGACTTTGACAACATTAACACCCCTTGAGAGCAGCGTGTCTACCAAATGAGTGTTGTTGATGACTGAAGTTTGATTAACAACTAGCGCAACTCTTTTGCCTTCCAGAGCAGGCAGGTATTCGTCCACTCTTTCTGCACCAAGCTGGAGTTCTTGCGCATTGGAACAGGCAAAAACAGAAAAAATGCACAGGGCGAGCAGTAGTCGAATCATTCGCTTCGTTTATATTTGAGGAATTGCGTCAAAATTAACCATAATCTTGAACCTCCCTTATTTCATTTCTAAAAGAATCAATACTACAGATAAGGGTAGTTTCTCCTCTATTATCCATCGGGTAGCGATTGCAAGTGTTGCACTGGGCATTGCGATTATGGTCATTTCATTTCAGGTCTTAGGTGGTTTTCAGAATAACATCAAGGATAAGATATTCACTTTTTCGGGACACATTCAGATCAAGAAGTTTTCTCTTAACAACTCTTATGAGGAGGAGCCGATCATTGTAACAGAAGAGCGAATGGAAATGCTAAAAAATGACCCTTATGTCAAGCATATCCAGGAGTTTGCGCATAAACCGGGTCTGATTAATCGAGATGGAGAAAATTTTGGACTAGTCTTCAAAGGAATTGGTGATTCATTTGACCGCGAAGCCTTCAGCGACTATATGGTGGCAGGAGAGATTCCAGTCTTCGATTCTACGGAGTTGGTCACCAATACCGTAATGCTGAGTCAACGGATGGCTGATAGAATGAATGTGGAATTGGGCGATCGCTTGGTTACCGTATTTATCATGGACCCTCCAAGAAGGAGGAGTATGTATGTGACGGGTATATTCAATACGGGGCTTGACAATTTCGATGAACAGATTGTCATTGGTGATATCAATATGATCCGAAGCCTCAATGACTGGACTGCCGATCAGGTAGGCGGGTACGAAGTTTTCGTCAATGATATCGATCGTCTGGACGAAGCGGATGATTCAATTGTTCAGAAAATCAGTGTGGAGCATTATACCGAAAAGGTGAGTGAGAAATTCGTCCAAATTTTTGATTGGTTAGGCTTGCTATCTCAAAACGTCTATATCCTCATTACCCTGATCTTGTTTGTCGCTTGCTTCAATATGGTTTCAGTACTTTTTATTCTAATCATGGAGAGGACTCAGATGATTGGTTCCTTTAAAGCCTTCGGGGCAACGAATCGTTTAATCAGAAGAATATTCGCTTACAATGGAGTCAGGTTGGTGATTAAGGGCTTATTGTTGGGTAACGTGATTGCCATTGGCTTTGGAGTCTTACAGTATTATTTTGAGTTGATCCCTCTAGAGCCTTCTACTTATTATATGGATCATGTGCCGATCGACTGGAACTGGTTCAGTACAATAGGTATTAACCTGTTGACTTTGGTAATTGTAGGAATGGTCTTGATTATTCCGACAGCCGTGATTTCAAGAATTAGCCCTGTCAAGGCTATTCGCTTCGACTAATTCCGGAGTTGCCTCCATATCTCTTCTGTATGAACGGAAAAGACTTCCAATTTTGATTTGCATCACTCCAATGACGGCCTCTTTGATAATGCCTCCACTCATTTTTGATGTGCCTCTGGTGCGGTCCGTAAAGATGATCGGCACTTCTTTAATTTTGAAGCCATACTTCCAGGTGAGGAATTTCATTTCAATCTGGAAGGCATAGCCCATAAATCTGACTTTGTCCAGCTCGATCGTTTCCAAAACACTTCTGTGGTAGCATTTGAAACCAGCCGTTGTATCATTAATTGGCATCCCGGTTACTATTCTTACATAATGGCTGGCAAAGTAAGAAAGCATTACCCTGCTCATGGGCCAATTGACCACGTTAACTCCTGTTACATACCTGGAGCCTATGGCCATGTCGTTGCCATCTTTTTTACAAGCAGAATAGAGTCTGTTAAGATCTTCAGGGTTATGCGAAAAGTCAGCATCCATTTCAAAAATGTACTGATAGTTTCTTTTCAAAGCCCAGCGAAAGCCATGGATATAAGCGGTACCGAGTCCTAGTTTTCCAGAACGTTCTTCAATGAAGATACGATCAGGGTGCGCTTCCATTTTTGTCTTCACGAGCGCGCCAGTGCCATCAGGTGAACCGTCATCAACAATGAGCAAATCGAAGCCCGAGGGTTGAGACATAACTGCCTCGATCATCTCTTCGATGTTCTCCTTTTCGTTATAGGTCGGTATAATAACTAGGCTATCACTCATGTGAGGGACACAAATCTAATATAATCTCAAATACAGCCTTCAGGTCGTGAAAATTAATTTACTTTAAGCTGTTGGTAAATCAGTGAGTGGTTGAACGTCTTACTCGTAACAGAGTTCTCGATTACCTCACAATAACTGTTAAATGAAAAAAGCTGTATTTCTAGATAGGGATGGGGTGCTTAATGAAGAATTGGGTTATCAGGTCACCTCTATGGCAGATTTCGAAATCAAAGAAGGTGTTACCGAAGGCTTGAAAATGCTGAAGGAAGCTGACTTTTTATTGATTGTAGTAACCAATCAAAGTGGTATAGCTAAGGGTACTTATGACAGCACTTTTGTGATGGACTGTCACCAAAAGATTCAAGATGCTTCCAACGGTGCTTTAGACGATATATACTTCGCTCCAGGCTATGATTCAGTCAGTAAGTCTTTGTCCAGAAAGCCAGGGTCATTGATGTTTGAAAGAGCCATTGCCAAACATGACATTGATGTAAACAGATCATGGATGATAGGTGACCGCGAAAGCGATATGATTCCAGCAAAGAAGGTCGGCTTGAAAACTATTCAAATTGCCTTAGATGAGCCTTCCCCGTTGGCCGATCATGTAGCAGAGAATTTTCTTCAGGCCGTGGAGTCTGTCCTTAAAGCATAAAAAAGGCGGATAAGAATATCCGCCTGATCAATATCTATTCACTTCTAAGTCCCTCTGTAGGAGCGGTGGTCATTACCTTACGAACCTGTGAAGAAATGGTGGTTAAAACCATGATTACTACTATTACAAAAGCAATAGCAAATGGGATAACAGTGATCGGCTTATGAACTTCATAAACTGTTTCAAAAAGTGTACTCATTAGTAAGTAACTGATCGGCAAACCTAATACAAGGGCTACTGATAGAAATATCACAAACTGTTTATTGATTACAAAGGCCAAGTTTTTAAGTCCAGCTCCAAGTGCTTTTCTAATACTAAATTCCTTGGTTCGGCTTGCTACATTGAGTGAAACCAGCCCATATAACCCTAGACATGATAGGATGATGCACATCGAGGCAACAATTCGCATGAGTTTGCCGTGCCCGTCAATTTCACGGAAGTAGTTTTCAAGTGTAGCCTCTTGATAGAATCCACCAAAGGGCTTTTCTGGAAATAGCTCTGCCCACTTGTCTTCCAGGGCTTCATAAGTCGCAACTAAGGTCCCAGGCTTTACTCTCATGGAAACAAAGGTGTATTCGTCCTCCGGACTGAGTTTGATGATCATTGGCTCGATTTCTTCGGAGAAGTTTTCTTGGTGAAAGTCTTTGATAATGCCGATAACCGCGTAACTCAATGTATCTGACTTGAAACGTTCTCCAAGAGCACCTTCTGGGTTTATCACCCTGGCCATTCTCTCATTGACCAATACATTTTGAAAGTCTGCCTCGCGTCCCTTTTCAAAAGATCTGCCTTCGATAACTTCCAACTCCATTGTTTCGATATATTCTGGTCCCACTTCCAGTGTTAGGATGTCCAAGTCTTCTTCAAGAATTTGGATCTCCATTCTGGTAGCGCGTCTACTGAGGTGATGTTTCGATGGAGCGATAGACTCAATATTTGCATTTGATTCCATTGCCGCCATGAGCCTCATAGCTTCAGTGGCAGGGAAGACATTGGCACTTATGGTAGCATCTTCATTATAACCCCAATCTTGACTTTTCTGGAATGCTGTATTCTGAGTAAACATGATGCCGCCAACCACCGCAATACAGGCTAGTATGTATTGGAAAGTTAGAAATACCTTAGTCATCTTGTTTTTCCCACCAAACTTCAATCGCCCTCTGAAGATGTGTACTGCACTGAAATTAGAGATATAGAGGGCAGGGTAAGCACCAGAAGCGAGCCCAGTAAAAACAACCAGAACCAAAAGGAAAACCCAAAGTGATGGTTGTGCAATGTCGAAGTCCATTCCAATGTCAAACATTTGGTCGAACCCTGGTATCAAGACAGTAACTCCAAGTATGAATCCAAAGACTAGAGCGACAAGCGTCAGGAATACATTTTCGGAAAGAAACTGGAAGACCAAAGACTTACGCGTACTGCCCATGACCTTACGTACACCAATCTCTTTGAGTCGCTTGGTAGCCGAAACGATCGCAATGTTGATGTAGTTGAAAATGGCCAATACAAGTATGAAGCCTGCGATAATTGATAGCACCAAACTTCCTACGCCATCGGTACTTCCGGTAATGGTATTTCGCATATCATCACCTTTGAGGTAAAGATCATTCCATGCAAAAAATCGGAAGGCCGTGGCCGGATAATCTTTTCTTACTTCGTTCTGCAGTGCCACGTATTGCTGAACATTATCTGTAATATTGCTAATTGCCGAATGATCGTCAACCTGAATGAAGGTTGCATCTAAAAATCTTGCCCAATCATTAAGGTCCACATTGGGGTCTACCTGCTTGAGCTGATCGAAGTTGACCAAGACGCTGAAGGACATACTACGTTTGTAAGGGAATTTTTTGGCAACTCCGGCTACTTCGAAGGTGTATCTTTGAGATCCGAATTCGAAGGTCATCGATTCGCCCAGTGGGTTTTCATCTCCAAAGTACTTTATGGAAGTATTCTCACTGAGGATTATTTTATTGGGCTCATTCAGCGCAGATTTATCCCCCCATTTGAGAGGGAAAGTGAACATGTCCAGATATTCTGGATCAACGAAACTAAAGTTCTCATTGAATACATTGCCGCCACTTTTTAGCACACCACCTTTTCTTTCTACCCGAATGACTCGCTTAATCTGCGGAAAATCATTCATCAGTATTTGGGCAAAAGGGGCAGGTGTAATGCCATACTGAGCTTCCTGGCCACTTCTGTTGAGAAATGAGGTGGCCATGTAGATTTCATCTTTGTTCTCATGGAATTGATCAGTAGTGTATTCCATGTCTACAAAAGCGTAAACCATAATAGCCACGCCCAAAGCCATGGCCAACCCGAAAATATTGATGAACGAAGAAAGCGGACTACGTTTAATGGTCCGCAAAGTAGTTTTGAGGTAAGATTTTAGCATGTTGTGTTGAGTTTTGACCTTTCTGAAAGGTTAGATGCTAAAAGCTAACCGAGGGTTGCACCTCCGTATTATTTTTTAATGCAGGTAAAACTCCTGTCTCCGGCCGCTAGTGTGACCGAAACAACCTTACCCTTTTCGTCACGCTTGAAAGTGGCAATAAGCCCGCCTGTTTTTAATAACTCGAATTCGTCTTCTCCTAAGGCCATTAAATCTGCCTTTGGCTGAGATTTGTCTGTCGGTTCAGCCTGCAGACCATTGTCGGCATCATATGTAACGGTAACATCAAAGCCGAAATCTGATTTGTTATCAAAGGTGTACTCTCCGGCATACTCCTTGGTCGAATCTTCTTTTTTCTCAGTCTCTTGTGCGAAGGCAATCGAACTGATGGCTAGTGTAAGACAGATAAGGACAGCCTGTCTTAATGATCTTGATTTCTGTTTCATGATTTTGAGTTTTCATTTGAGATGAGCTCATAAGAAAAAAGGTTACAGTTTGAACATTCCACACAATAAAAACTAAAAAAATAGTTATTAAATCGATAAGCCAGATTGGCGAGGCAATTTTCTATATTTAATAAGGCGTATTTCCCTTCAATTATTAATCATTTTTAGCATGTCCAGAAGTTTCAAATTAACCATCTTCAACCTTGTGTTAATGCTCTTGATTGCTGCCTGTAGCAGTAAAAAGGAGTCTTCTAGTGACCTTGACAGGCGGGCAGATGAGCAATTTACCGCTTATGTTTCTTCTTACACATCGGGTCAGGTTTCTTCCAGATCCTTTGTAACTGTTCAACTGGCGAGTGAGGTGTCAAAAGAGTTTCAGAAGCTGAATGCATTGACCTTTTCGCCATCGATTAGTGGAGAGGTCAATTGGTTAACAGATCGGGTGATTGAATTTCGTCCAAAACATCCCCTCAAGAATGGGCAAGCGTATGTGGCCAAGTTGGACCTTATGGCCTTGGGTTTCGAATTAGAAGAAGGAAAAGAGGAATTTCAATTTGGCTTTCGAGCAATTCCACAAGACTTTGATTTTAGAATTACAAGTATTGTAAGCGATACCAATGACCCAATGAAAAAACAGGTGGTCAAGGGTGAGTTGCAGACTGCTGATGTGGCAGACACATTGAAGCTCAGGCAAGCATTGACCGTCAGACAACCTGGTGCGACCTTGGAGGTGCAATGGGACTTCGATCAGAACGCAGGGACTAATCACGCTTTCACCATTTCTGGAGCGGAACGTAAAGAGGAGGGTTCTAAGTTGAGCTATCAGTTTGATGGGACATCTATTGGTGTTGTAAGATCCAGTAGGGGAACGACTGACATTCCTGCTCTTAATGACTTCAAGGTGGTCGATAGTAAGGTCTTCAAAGTAGGTAGTCCATACGTTCTGTTGAGCTTTTCAGATCCTTTGAATGAGGCTCAGGACCTTCATGGTTTGATAACGCTGGAGGATGATGATAATCTCAGGTTTTCGGTCTCAGAAAATCAAGTGAAAGTTTACACCTCAACTAACTTGACGGGAATCAAGAGACTTTCGGTATATCCTGGAATTAAGAACAAGCTGGATTACAAAATGGAAGATGGCTTTGGTACCAATGTCTCTTTTGCCCAGACCAAACCAGAAGTAAAAATCGTCAATAAGGGAACCATTTTACCGAGTACAGATGGTTTGGTGTTGCCCTTTGAAGCAGTCAATCTCAGGGCGGTGGATGTTACTGTGATCAAAATCTTCGAGGATAATGTAGTTCAGTTTTTACAGGCTAATAACCTAAATGGAGGTGATCGCCTGAGAAGTGTTGGCCGTCCGATCCATGAAAGCCGTGTGATTCTTGATGAATCCAATTTATTGGATCTATCAGGGTGGAACCGGTTTAACTTGGATATCTCAGAGCTTGTCAATACAGAGCCTGGAGCCATCTATCAAGTCAGACTGAGCTTTAAGAAAGCTTATTCCCTATATAATTGTGGTGAGGGCGCACTGGATGAATTGCCTCTGGAAGGTGAGGTTGAAGAAGATAATTGGGAAGCTAACAGCGGTGAAAACGGAGGGGCATATGACAGCTATTACAACTACAGCTATAATTCAAATTATAACTGGAGTGAACGAGATAACCCTTGCAGTGATAGTTATTATTATGGCACCAACAGGATGGTAAATACCAATATTCTGGCTTCCAACCTTGGGCTCATTGCCAAGATTGGTAACAATAGAGAACTGAATGCCTTCGTCTCAGACCTGAGAACCACCAAGCCGATTTCGGGTGCAGAGGTCCAAGTGTATGACTTTCAACAAACTGTAATCGAGAGCCTCACCACCGATGGCGAAGGAAAAGTAGCCTTAGACCTTGACCGAAAGCCTTTTCTACTTGTGGTGAGTAGAGGTGCCGAAAAGGGATATCTAAAGCTTTGGGATGGCCAATCACTCTCTTTAAGCAACTTTAACGTGGGTGGAGCAAGAGTCGAGCGTGGTATCAAAGGTTTTATCTATGGCGAGCGGGGCGTTTGGCGGCCTGGTGACAATATCTACCTCAACTTTTTATTAGAAGACAGTGAAGCCAACCTGCCGGAAGATCACCCTGTAGTAATGGAACTGGTCGATCCATCTGGCAATGTGAAAGTTAGAAAGGTAGAAACCAGCGGATTGAATGGTTTCTATCATTTCCCACTTAAAACTGAAGACGATGCACCTACCGGTAATTGGCTGGCAAGGGTTAAAATTGGAGGTACAGAATTCACTAAGAGAATTAAGGTTGAGACCGTCAAACCCAATCGCTTAAAGATTGATTTGAAGTTTGACAAGGACAGGGTTTTAGCCGGAGGGAGAGCCCTAAGTGGCGACTTGAATGTACAATGGCTCAGCGGTGCCCCAGCCAAGAACCTTAAAGCCGAATTCGATCTTTACCTAAATCCTACCAAGACGGTATTTGAGGATTATCCCAACTATATGTTTGACGATCGGGCAAAGGAATTCCAGTCCGAAACCCAGCGAATTTATAGTGGTACTATTGATGCCAAGGGACATGCTGATGTCAATGTCTCCTTAAACAAGAAATCCAACGCACCAGGTATGTTAACCGCTACTTTTAGTGGTAAAGTGTTTGAACCGGGGGGCGACTTTAGTATTGATCAGTTCAGCATTCCATTTTATCCCTACGAAAGTTTTGTTGGGATAAAGAAGCCCGAGGGAGATAGAAGAGGTCAATTGTTAACGGATGAAGACCATATGATGCAGATCGTTTCTGTGGATGCTGAGGGAAATCCTTTGGATAAGAAAGGACTTGTATTAGAAGTTTTTAAACTCAATTGGCGTTGGTGGTGGGACAGGTCATCAGATAATCTTGCCTATTACATTAGTCGTAATTATAACCAGCCCTATGATCGGCAAAGGGTAGAAACGGTTGATGGCAAGGCATCCGTCAAGCTAAATATTCCTAATCGTGATTGGGGTAGGTATTACGTCCGGGTGCGAGATATAGAATCGGGTCATTCAGCCGGGGCTATCACTTATTTTGATTGGCCAGGTTGGGCTGAAGAGGGTAGACCTGGTGGGGCTGCATTGCTCAATTTTTCTACAGATGCGGAAGACTATAAGGTTGGTGAACCCATTACACTCAATATTCCAGCAAGTGCCGAGGGGCGTGCCTTGGTAAGCATTGAGAATGGCAGTAAGGTAGTGGCTTCTTACTGGGTCGATACCAAAGAAGGAGCCAACGAGTTTGTTTTTGAGTCGACTCGTGAAATGGTGCCTAATGCTTACGTTCACACAACACTATTGCAACCCCATGCACAGACTAGCAATGATTTGCCTATTAGACTTTATGGGATTGTACCTGTTAATATCAGCGACCCAAATTCGAGATTAAAACCTGAGATTTCACTGCCTGATGTATTGGAGCCTGAGTCACAGGTAGAAGTAAATGTGTCAGAGCAGAATGGTAAACCCATGACCTATACCATTGCTGTGGTGGACGAAGGTTTATTGGATATTACTCGATTCAAGACCCCTAATCCTTGGAATACATTCTTTGCACGTCAGGCCTTGGGTGTGAAAACCTGGGACGTTTATGATGATGTAATCGGTGCTTATCATGGAGATTTATCTAGGCTCCTGGCACTCGGAGGTGATGGTTCTGGGGCTAGCCCTGAAAAGGTTAAGGCTAATCGATTCAAGCCAGTAGTAATGCATTTAGGGCCTTTTGAGTTAGAAGCTGGTGAAAAGGCCTCTCACAGTTTCCAAATGCCAAATTATGTAGGTTCAGTGAGAACCATGGTAGTTGCGGGACAAGATGGTGCTTATGGTAAAACAGAGCAGGCAACACCAGTGCGAAAGCCATTGATGGTTTTGGGTACGCTCCCGAGGGTAGTAGGGCCAGGTGAGAAGATCAAGCTTCCTGTTTCGGTTTTCGCCATGGAGCCAGATGTGAAAGATGTGGAGGTGAGCGTTAAGGGAAATCAGCTATTGAAGATTGTTAATGACCAAAATCAGTCTTTGAAATTCGAAGAGATTGGCGATCAGGTTGTTGATTTTGAATTCGAGGTAAGCGAAGCCATTGGTGTTGGCGAGGTGGAAATTGTGGCTACTTCAGGAAGGGAGCGAGCGACTTACAAGGTAGAGGTGCAGGTTAGAAATCCCAATCCAATCATTACAGACGTCTCGGAGTTTACGCTTCAAGCAGGAGAAAGCCTAAACAACAGTTTTGACCAGGTCGGGATGGCTGGAACGAATGAGTTCTCTTTGGAGCTAAGCATTATCCCACCAATTAATTTAGGCAAGCGACTGAGTTATCTCATGCGTTATCCTCATGGGTGCATTGAGCAAACTACATCTTCTGTCTTTCCACAACTGTTCTTAAGTGATATTACCGAGCTGTCTGAACGAGAGGCCACCGATGTTCAAAGGAACGTGAAAGCGGGCATCGATCGGATCGGGAAATTTCAGACCGCAACAGGAGGTTTCGCCTACTGGCCAGGTAATAGTGATGATAATGATTGGGGAACCAATTATGGCGGAGATTTTCTATTGGAGGCCAAGGATAAAGGTTACTTCGTTCCGTCAAAACTCCTGAACGACTGGAAGAAATATCAAAGAAAAAGAGCACGTAGTTGGAGCAGATACTCAGCTTATAATGATGACTTAGTCCAAGCATATCGATTATATGTTTTGGCAAAAGCACAAGCGCCTGAGTTGGGAGCGATGAATCGATTGAGGGAAGATGATCGACTCAGCTTAGAGGCTAAGTGGCGATTAGCGGCCGCATATGCTTTGGTAGGGAGAGCACAGGTAGCACGAGAAATCATTGATCAATTACCTACCCAATCGCCCAGAAAATCCAATTACTACTACTACGGATCAATGGTTCGAGACAATGCGATGATTCTTGAGACCCTGGGCCTATTGAGTATGCAGAACGAAGGATTGACACTGATGAGGTCAGTAGCTCAGGCACTCAGTGAAAGGCGATGGATGAGCACACAAACCACTGCTTATGCCTTACTCTCAATTATCAAATTTGCCGGGGTAGATAAGACCAATGGTGGTGTAGAAGCCAGTTATCAGATCGATAACAAGGCTACTCAGGAAGTCAATACTTCCAGACCGATTATTCTGATCGATACTCCTGTAACCGGAACAGAGTCAGTTAATGCCCAAGTAGAGAATAAAGGGGCTGGTGTCCTTTTCGTTCGAGCGATTAAAAAGGGTCAACCCCTAACGGGTCAGGAAAAGCCTGCGGAAGAGGGACTGAGGCTGGCTGTCACTTACTCTGATCGGAATGGTAATACTATTGATCCTAATACCTTGGATCAAGGTGCTGACTTTTTCGCTGAAGTATCCATTTTCAACCCTGGTACCCGTGGGGTCTATAAGGATCTTGCGCTGAGCCAAATCTTCCCTTCAGGGTGGGAGATTCTAAACGATCGTTTGAACGAAATTCCAGGAGTGGTGCAAAAGGTAGACTATGATTATCGTGACGTCAGAGATGATCGAGTCTTCACCTATTTTGACTTAAGGCCGAATGAGCGAAAGAAGTTCAGAGTTGCTTTGAACGCTACTTATGCCGGTCAATATTACTTACCAGCGGTTAAAGTGGAAGCGATGTATGACGATACCATTAATGCCAGAACTTCTGGCCAATGGGTAAAAGTTGAGAGAAGCGATAATTGATAAGGCTCATAAAACGATATCGTAAGGTCCTGCTGATCGTTGCCTTTTGCACAAGCCTTATATACTACTATGCTTTACCGAAGGTGCTCTTTGACGATCCCTATGCCACAGTGGTCAATGACTTCAGAGGTGAGCTGATGTCTGCCAGAATTGCATCAGATGGTCAATGGAGATTCCCAGAAATTGAAGAGATCCCGGAAAAGTACGAAAAGGCCCTTTTGCTCTTTGAAGATCAGCACTTTTATAAGCACCCAGGAGTAAACCCTGTTGCCCTAGGTCGTGCCTTGTGGCAAAACGTGAGTGAAGGCAAAGTCGTGAGTGGTGGTAGCACCATCACCATGCAGGTTATACGCCTTGCACGAAAAGGGAAGGGCCGTTCCATTGGTGAGAAGCTCATCGAAATGACGCTGGCCACACGATTGGAATTGAGGTATAAAAAGTCAAGCATATTGAAGCTTTATGCCTCTCATGCTCCGTTTGGTGGAAATACGGTCGGACTCAGTGCAGCTTCATGGCGGTATTTTCAACGTCCACCTGAGCATCTCTCTTGGGCTGAGTCTGCCTTGTTGGCCATTTTACCTAACCAGCCCTCGTTGCTCTTTCCGGGTAGAAGGAATGAGAGATTAAAAGCAAAGAGAGATCGACTTCTAGATCGACTCTATGGTGAAGGCCATATGGACCTGACTTCTCTGGACTTGGCCAAGGCTGAACCCTTACCAGACGGGCCTAGTAATCTACCTCAGAAGGCTGATCATTTTTTGAACTACATATCCAGCAATGGCAAAGCAGGAAAGGTGACAAAATCTACTATTGATGGTCACCTGCAAACCAGAGTGACTAATGTGCTGAATGCCCACCATCAATTGTTGAAAACGGATGGTATTCATAATGCTGCGGTGCTGGTCCTTGATGTCAAGGAAAACAAGGTCATCAGTTATAATGGTAATGTGTCAATTGCGGGTAGTGAACATGCGTCATACGTGGATGTAATTCAAGCCCCAAGAAGCACAGGTAGTTTGCTAAAGCCAATCCTCTATGCAAGCTTATTGGATGAGGGTATGATTTTGCCAAAGACCTTGATCCCTGATGTGCCGACTTTCTATTCGGATTTTGCCCCTAAGAACTTCACCAGAAAATATGATGGGGCCGTTCATGCCGATATGGCTATTTCCAGGTCTTTGAATGTGCCCGCGGTAAACATGCTGAAACAATATGGCTATCCTCGGTTTCATCAGAAGCTGAGGGGTTTGGGGATGAGCACTTTGACTCAGCCTGCCGATCATTATGGGCTAGCAATGATCCTTGGTGGTTCTGATGGTACGCTTTGGGATATGGCGAATATCTATGCGGGCATGTCAAGAACGCTTTCTGACTTTCAGGCAAACAGGTCCTCATATAATACTGCCAGTTTCGATTTTGCAGATTACTCCGTAAAGCAGGGAGAGGTAGGAAAGTCGAAAGATGATTCAATGTTGAGTGCTTCTTCCATTTGGTTTGCTTTTCAGGCAATGCTTGAGGTCTACCGTCCTGATGAGGACTCTTCTTGGAAAATGTATTCAAGTTCAAGGAAGGTGGCATGGAAGACAGGAACCAGCTTTGGTTACCGCGATGGTTGGGCCATCGGGGTAACACCAGAATACGTGGTAGGTGTATGGGTAGGTAACGCAGATGGTGAGGGGAGACCTGGTTTGACAGGTATCAAGGCTGCTGCTCCTATAATGTTTGATGTTTTTGATCTACTGCCAGAGACCAGTTGGTTTTTGCCACCAAGATCAGAGCTTACTACGGCTGCGGTAGATCGTCAAAGTGGTCATTTGGCTTCGCCATATTCTTCCGAGGTTGATACGGTCTTCATTCCAAAAGTCGGTTTGAGAACAGCTGCTAGTCCTTACCACCAAAGGGTGCATTTGACTAAAACAGGAGACTTCAGGGTGAATGCTGCTTGCTACCCTCTGAATGACATGATTGCTAAGAACTGGTTTGTATTGCCACCCAAGCAGGCTTTTTACTTTAGAAAGAAGAACCCTACCTATCAGGAATTGCCTCCATTACTGGCTAATTGTGCTGATGAGGAACTGTCTTTGGTAGTAATGGATATGATCTACCCTGAGCAAGACGCGACACTCTATATTCCTATTCAGCAAGATGGAACGAAAGGCCAGCTTATTTTTGAGGCGACACATCGCAAGCAAGACTCGGAATTGCACTGGCATTTGGATGATACCTACCTAGGGAGTACAAATACTCAACATGTAATGGGTTTGCAACCAGTACCCGGTGATCATGTGGTCCGAGTTATCGATTCGGATGGGAATGAATTGGTAAGGTCTTTTAAGGTGCTCTCGAGGGAAGGGGATGAATAACCGTGCTTATTACAACCTATTTTTATTGAGTGGTGTCAACAAAGAGAGTCCAAAGGTAAAACAAATGAAAACATTCAAATGCATATTAGTGGTACTGACCTTGGTCATCTTCAGCTCTTGCGGAGAAGAAGATACACTACCGGAGTCGTGTTTAGAGGCAGGAGAAATAATTCTCACGGTTGAAAAAGGTGTTGGCTCCATCAAAGAAGAAAGCGGTCAGCGTATCATCACCTATTTCATTCCAGGAACCACAGATTCGTTCAGAGTAGGCGTGGTTTGCAATGACTTGTTTCCTGATTTCTTGATTACTGAGGAAACTCAAGTGCGATTCTCAGGCCATTTCCGCAGTAATAACAATCCTGTTGGAAATGTATTGGCCTTTGGAGATAACAGTATTGATATTTTGGAACTCACTTTTATCGAAGATATTACAGGTTCCGATTGATGCAATTTTCAAGTCGTATTTAGAAAAGAATAAAAAAGACCTCATTTACGAGGTCTTTTCTTTTAACTCATTTCTGGTTTAAGCCGATCGGCAAACATGGCCCTCAACTTAGCAACTTTTGGATCTATAATGGCCGTACAGTAGCCTTGACTTCTGTGTTCGTTATAATAGTTCTGATGATCTTCTTCGGCTGTATAATAAGCTCCTAATGGGCTTATTTCTGTCACGATCGGATCGTCAAAGTAATCCTTCATCTCTAAAACAACTTCTTCCGCTATTTCCTTCTCTTTTTCATCCTGAAAGAAAATCACAGATCGATATTGTGTTCCCTGATCGTAACCTTGTCGATTCAAAGTAGTCGGATCATGAGTTGAGAAGAAGATCCTTAGTAGATCAGCATAATCCAATACTTCCGGATCGTAGGTTATCTTAATCACTTCTGCATGTCCTGTGCGTCCCGAACAGATTTCTCTGTAGGTCGGGTTTTTAATTGCACCACCAGAATAGCCAGATTCAACATGGCTTACACCTTCGACTCTCTGAAATACTGCCTCAGTACACCAAAAACAACCGCCACCAATAATGGCTGTTGCTTCTTTATTATCATCCTCCAGCAGTTGCATAGAAGCCGAATTGATACAATACCTCAAGCCACTTGGCTCTGGTCCATCAGGAAACACATGTCCCTGATGAGCATCACAGGTATTACACACCACTTCTACTCGAGTCATGCCATAGCTAGTGTCTTTTATATAACCAATAGCATTTTCTTTTACAGGCTGGGCAAAGCTAGGCCAGCCGGTTCCTGATTCGAACTTCACTCTTGAGTCAAATAAGGGTGTTCCGCAACAGACACAGCCATATAGTCCTGGCTCATGCCTTTCGCAAAAAGCTCCGGTGCCCGCTCTTTCGGTACCTTTGAGTCTTGCAATTTGAAACTGTTCTGGGGTGAGGATTTTCCTCCACTCTTCTTCAGTTTTTTCAACCCTACGGTCAGGGCTGGGGTTGCCATTATTGGCAAATTTGATCACATCAATCCACGTGAGCATATTATTCCTTTCTTTAGCCGAAAGAACAAATCTATGAAAGGATTAGTTTGAATTTGCAATAATAATTTAGTCATGAAAATTGGGATAGATTACGGAAGCAAGTTGGCAGGTACCACGGTTATCGCTTATCGTGAGGAAGGGAAGATTCATCTTGTGAAATCAGTCAAGAATAAAGATGCTGACTTGATGATTCTGGAATTTGTGAAGGAGAACAATGTGAGTGTCGTAGGAATTGATGCACCTCTGTCCTTGCCTGGTGTTTATTCTCAGCTTATAGGGTATAATGATTACCATTATCGCGCTTGCGACAAAGCCTTAAAGGCGATGTCTCCAATGTTCTTGGGTGGTTTGACAGCAAGAGCTATGAAGCTTCGATCGGCTTTAGTAGCCAATGATATTGAGGTCTTTGAAACGTATCCCGTGAAGGCTGGTAATTCACTTTTTACTGAGGACGAGGGTTATCGTAGTAAGACTCCAGATTATGAATCAATGTTGGATACTTTAAGCAAAATGGGGATAACCTTGGCCAAAGACTCTAAGTTGGAATCAGGTCATGATTTAGATGCAATTTTAGCCCTAGACATAGTGGATAGAATAAACAAAGGAGATGCTAGTGTAGCAGGAGACTCAAAAGAGGGAGTGATCTATTATTAAGACTTTTCAGAGACCTTTTCCTCGATGTATTCTACAGCTTGACCTACTGTTTGAAGTCTTTCTGCATCGCTATCTGGTATGCGAATATTAAAGGTCTGCTCAAACTCCATTACGATTTCGGCATAGTCAAGGGAGTCAATTCCCAGGTCTTTTATGAAATTGGCATCGGTAGTTGCCTCGGTTGGAGCTATGCCTATTTTCTCAACAAGTATTTGAATTACTTTTTCTAGCGTATTGCTCATTAGGGGGTATTGAATGAAATGATTTCGGAAGATAAACGATTCCTTAAAATAATTAAAACCTCAACGTAAATTCTGTGCCTTCGTTCATGACTGATTTAACAGTAATGGCACCACCATGTTTTCTCATAATCTGCTTGGACAAACTGAGTCCAATACCCGATCCTTGCTTTTTGGTTGTAAAGAAGGGTATGAAAATCTTACCCAATGCTTCTTCGTCAATACCTACACCATTATCTCTGATTGTCAAGGTGGGTCTTCCATATTCATTTAGAAAGGCATTAACTATGATCATTTTCTCACCACTATTCTCATCAAGGGCATGAATGGCGTTTTGTAGCAGGTTGATCAACACTTGATCAATCAACTCCTTATCAATATTGAACATTAAGCCCTGAGGTTGGATATTCAATCTAAAGTCAATGTTCTTAGCGGCTATTTCATGTTTCAGAAGAAGACTAATATGATCCAGTACTTTTTGAACTTCTATTTCTTGAAGTTTTGGCTCAGGAATTCTTGTAAGGTTTCTGAAATCAGATACAAAACGAATCAAACCTTCGCTTCTACGTTTGATGGTCTGTACTGCTAGATAGATGTCTTCTAACTCTTCTTTTTCAATTGGGACATCGTCTTCAATATTGTCGACTAAGTTTTCTTCGACCGTGGCGGCTAATGAGGATAGTGGCGTAACTGAATTCATAATCTCATGTGTCAGTACACGGATTAGGTTTTGCCAAGCCTCCATTTCTTTCTCTTCCAGTTCGCTTTGGATATTCTGTATGGAGACTAGCTTAAACTCTTCACCTCTTAAAACCAACTCAATCACGTATACCGAAAGTTGAGTTCTATTGCCTTCATTTGTCAATTCAATCAAAGCGCTTCCTCCGGTCTTAAGCTTTACTAGAGATTCTACGAGCTTGGCGCTTACCTTGCTGAGCTCGAAAATATTTGTGAGTGATTCTATACCAATGAGTTTTTTAGCGGCACTGTTAATGATCTGTATATCGCCTAACTTATTAAATGTGATTAAGCCAATGCCAACGTGCTGTACAATGGTTCGGAAGTAATGATAGTTTGCTTCTTTATCGGCACGAATTTCCCTGAATTTTTTAATCACGTTGTTGAACTCTTTGTAAAGTTCATTCATTGATTGTCCGCGCCCATGAGTAGGGTAGGTGGTTGTGAAATCATCGTATTTAATAGAGCTCAAAAAGCCTGCAATCTCACGGTTTGTTTTGTCGATAGACCGAATAAGAAAGTAGGTCTGGATGGCGATCAGCATGATCAAGAATGTACTGTTGACATTATTGGGCACTTCAAATACCACATATGCTAAAAGCATGATTGAACCGATCAGTAATACTATTCGGAGTACTAAGAGTAGCCGAATGTTCTTAAAGCCCATGCTTTTCTAAACGTCTGTATAGTGATGCACGGGTAAGTCCCAATTCCTTCGCTGCCTTAGATATGTTACCAGAATGTTTATTTACAGCTTTGAGGATTACGTTCTTCTCTACATCATCGAGATTCAGGTTATCTGCTGTCTCAGTCTGGCTGTCAGTTTTTTGCACCAAGAAGAAGAAATCATCAGGCATGAGAATGTTGCCATCACTCATGATGATCGCTCTTTCTATTGCATGCTGTAACTCACGGATGTTTCCGGGCCAAGGGTACTTGCTGAGCTTCTTCATCGTGGAAGAGGCCACTTTCTTTTGAGGTTTTCGGTATTTGTCGCAGTAAACCTTAACAAAGTGTTCAGCGAGCAGATTAACATCATCTTGCCTTTCTCTCAAAGGAGGTAAGTGCAGTTCAACGGTATTGATTCTATAAAGTAAATCTTGCCTGAAGGTGTTTTCGGCCACCATGTCATATACTGGCATATTGGTCGCGCAGATAAGGCGAATGTCAATATCCATAGGTTTATTGGAGCCAATCCTGGTTACTTGCCTTTGTTGAAGAACGGAGAGGAGTTTGGACTGAAGAGGCATACTTAAATTGCCAATCTCATCTAAGAAGAGAGAACCACCTGTTGCTACTTCAAATCGACCTGCTCTGTCTTCCTTGGCATCCGTAAATGCTCCTTTTTTATGGCCAAAAAGTTCACTTTCAAATAAGGTTTCGGTTATGGCACCCATATCAACGCCCACAAAGACATTGTCTTTTCTCAACGAACGCTGGTGGATTGCTCTGGCGACCAATTCCTTACCCGTACCATTCTCTCCTAGAATCAGTACGTTAGCATCAGTACCGGCAACTTTGTCAATTATGCTGAAGACATTCTTCATTGCAGGACTATCCCCAATAATATCTTTGAAAGGCTTATTGATATCGTCCTCTAATTGTTTTTTGGCACTTTTGAGCTTGTCTACTTCTTTGTAGGACTCTTTGAGTTTAATGGCAGCCGATAGTGTACCTATCAGTTTTTCGTTTTGCCAAGGTTTTAGTACAAAGTCAGTGGCACCCTCCTTAAGCGCTTTTACGGCCATTTCAACATCACCAAATGCGGTAATTAATATGACGACAGCCTGTGGATCTGCATCAAGAATTTGCTCTAACCAATAAAAGCCTTCCTTACCACTCGTTATGTCTTTGCTAAAATTCATATCGAGCAGAATGACATCATAGGTGCCATTGTTCATTAGAAAAGGAATCTTCTTAGGGTTTTTTTCGATGATTACTTCTTTTGCATGTTTTTTCAGCAGCAGCTTTGCAGCGATTAACACATCTTCATCATCATCTATAATTAAAATTTTGCCTAATTCTTTATCCACAGTGTCGTTAGTTTATTCAGATGGCGTTCTTTAAGCCTAAATAGTGCCAACAGGGCTAAAAGGCCTAATATATAGTTTTTCGGTGGTTGTGTGTCCGAAAATGTGACAAAATATGATCGAAAATGGACATCTCTAAATATCTAAGAGGACTGGGATAAACACCTAAGATGGTGAGCGTGCAAGAGTTTTAATATGAAGTTTAAGGGTGAATTGTAATTATTAAAGGATGAGTTTTATATAAAGAGTACGTACATGTATCTAAAAACCGATGAAATAAAAAAACACAATATTTAGGGAACTAACATTTTGCAGAAGTGATTAAAGTACATATATTGCACACGTTGTTTTGAATTAATTTAAATATTAATTCAGATATTTTGAGTTTTTGACCTTTGGGCTCGGTACTGACCATACTGAGCCTTTTTTTATGCCCTCCCCTCAATAGTTCTTATTATAAAGTGTTCGAATCCGATCAATTCGTGTGTTATAATTGTACACTTTGAAACCTCTTACATATTCCAAATAATTTGTAACTAATTGTTTTTCAGTTATTTAAAAAAGTGGCACCCTTGTTGTCTGTAGCTGGCCGGATTAGAAAACACTTTAACAACAGCAATGGATAAAAAAATCAAAAAGAAAACATTCACTACCAAAAGGGTCGTCACAATACTTGGTAGTGCTGGATTAGTATTCCTTATACTATATGTTTTTGTTTTTGCCGATAAGGCTTCAAAACTCAATGTCGATTCAGAGAAAATCAGTATGGCCACAGTGGTTGAGGGGCCATTTCAAGAATACATACCTATAGAAGGTACAGTTCAACCAAAGGCTACTTTCTTCTTGGATGCGAAGGTTGGTGGTAATGTCCAAGAGAAATTTCTCGAGGGAGGTGTAGAGGTTCAGAAGGGTGATACTATTCTGAAGCTGGAAAATAGCAGTTTGGAAATGCAGTACATCCGGGAGCAAACCCAGACGAACAGGTTGACGAATGAGATTGAGATCGCTAACAACAATTTGACACAATCATTATTTAGATCAAATGCACAGGTGATTGCTATTGATTTTGATATAGATGAAGCAAAAGACATTTATACACGAAATCAACAACTCTGGAAGGATAAAGTGATCTCGGAGCAAGAGTACCTGAACTCAAAAAGAAGATACGACAGGTTGATTGCCACAAGAGCAAATACGATCAGACAGAAGGAATTTGACTCTATTAACTCCATAAGTCAGGTAAGCCAAAATAAACAAAGACTTATCACTTCTCAAGAGAGTCTGAAAATCGTTGAAGGACAACTAGATGACCTTTTTGTTACAGCTCCAGTTGGAGGTCTGTTGTCTACTGTGAATGCTGAAATTGGACAAAATATAAACCAAGGTACTACAATCGCCCAAATTGATGATTTAGAAGGCTTTAAGATTGAGGCAAATGTCGATCAGCATTATTTACCAAGGGTTTATGAAGGCCTTGTAGGTACTTATGACTTTGCTGGCTCTACTTACTCTTTAGAGATCAGAAAAAAATTCCCAGAAATTAACAATGGTACTTTCGTAGTTGAAATGGTAGGCGATGTGCCTGCGGGCGTTAGAAGGGGACAAACGATCTCTATTCGACTTCAACTAAGTGAAGAAAAGAACGCTATTCAAATTCCCAGAGGAAGCTTTTTCCAGACTACAGGTGGTAACTGGATATTCGTTGTAGACGAGTCTGGAACTGTAGCAACAAGAAGACAAATTAGAATTGGAAACCAGACGCCACGTCATTATGAAGTGCTTGAAGGTTTACAACCTGGAGAAAAAGTCATATTTTCATCTTACGAAGGATATGATGACAAAGACAAATTAATAATCAAACAATAAATTAATTCAAACAACCGATAACTTTTTACATTATGGAAAATGGTAAAAACATTATTACTACAAAAGGTCTCAAGAAGTTCTATTACACTGATGAGATCGAAACTACTGCACTAAACAACGTTAATCTGGCGATTGGCGAGGGAGAATTCGTGGCAATCATGGGTCCTTCTGGTTGCGGAAAATCTACTTTACTTAATATCATTGGTCTGTTGGACAACCCTTCTGAAGGTGAGTTCTATTTTTATGATGAAGAGGTCTCAAAATATTCTGAAAGACAAAGAGCTGAGCTTAGGAAGAAGAACATTGGTTTCGTATTCCAGAGCTTTAACTTGATTGACGAGCTTACAGTTTATGAAAATGTTGAGCTTCCTTTGATTTACTTGAAGTACCCTTCTGCCGACAGAAAGAAAAGAGTCGAAGAAGTGTTAGAGACTATGCAGATTATGCACAGAAAAGATCACTTCCCTCAACAGCTTTCTGGTGGTCAGCAACAAAGGGTTGCCGTAGCAAGAGCTGTAGTTGCTAAGCCAAACCTTATTCTTGCGGATGAGCCTACTGGTAACTTGGACTCAACTAATGGTCAGGAAGTAATGACTTTGTTGAGCGACTTGAATGCTAAAGGAACAACGGTTGTAATGGTGACGCACTCCGCTACTGATGCAGAATATGCGCACAGAGTGATCAACCTATTTGATGGTCAGGTAGTTTCTGAGAACATCAATTCCAAAGAGAACTCTCTAGTTTAATAATATTCCCTTTTACGGGTTTAAATCATCCGCTTGCCTATTGGCAAGTGGATGATTAAAGAAGCTTGAAAAACGGCTTCCAGGTATAGTATTGCCTAAAGGATAGAAAACACCATTATGAAAAAGATTTTATACACATGTTTGGCCTTAGTTACGCTTTCGAGCTTGACTTTAGCTCAACGAACCCTCACACTTGAAGAGTGTATTGATATAGCGCTTGATAATAATATTAGTATCAAGACAGCCAGAAATAATGCAATCAGTGCTAAGGCTGGGTATACCCAAAGTAAGTTTAATTTTTTACCTAGTCTGAGTGCCAATGCCAGTCATAACTGGAGTGAAGGACTTCAATTTGACCAAACTGTCGGTAACTTGGTTAATACTACCGCACTAAGTGGTGGTGGTTCTCTCAGTGCAGGGGTTACAATATTTAATGGTTTTAGAAATGTCTTAACCATGGGTCAGCGAAAGCTTCAATATGAAGCTTCTCTACAGACTATTAAAAGCAATATACAGGTCACCGAGGCCCAAGTAATTGGTTCTTTTCTGGATATTATTTCCACTAATGAGCAGTTGAAAATTGCTATTCAGACACTTGACTTACTCAATGATCAGTTAGCAAGACAGGAGAGTATTGAACGTGCCGGTACCGGTAGTATGGAGCAAGTCTATAATTTCAGAGCCCAAATTGCACAACAAAAACTGACTAAGGTTAACTTAGAAAACCAATTGGCTACCAGTGAGCTTACCTTACTGCAATTGTTGTTGTTAGACACAACTCAGGACTATGAGTTTGCCGGTGTTACATCAAATGATGCTCAGTTGGAGCAAGAGGTTGAGGAGTTTACTACTATATATGAAAGAGCTGAGAGCTTTAGCCCTAGCCTCAGGTCTGCCGAAATTAGTATGGAGGCTTCTAAGAAAGCGCTTAAGATTTCTCAATATCAATGGATGCCTACGTTAAGTGCAGGTGCATCATGGGGAACCAGTTGGTCCTCGAACTTTGTGAATGTGCTAGAGAGAGATCCGGTTACACAAGCACCCACCCGTACTGAGGTTGCTGATTGGAGTACACAATTTGAAGCCAATGAGCGAAAGGGTGCGAACTTGAATTTGAACATACCTCTCTTTACAAGGTTTGCCAATAGAACGGCAGTACAGCAGTCCAAAGTGCAATACCTCAATGCTGAGCTGAACCTTGAACAAACAAAGAATACCCTCATAAATCAAGTTCAACAAGCATATCTAAACCTTGTTAATGCAAAAACCAGTTATGCTGCTGCTAAAGAAAGTTTGGTCAACTTGAATACTTCTTTTGAGTTCTCAAAAACAAGGTATGAGAGTGGTACTATTGATTTTGTAACGTACCTGCAGAGTCTTAATCTCAAAAACGGTGCTGAATTTCAGTTAGTTCAAGCAAGATATGCTATCATGTTGAGAAAACTGATTCTCGACATCTTTACAGGCGAATTGGATCCAGAGAATTCTAATTAAGATTATATACTTCAACCGTTTGGTTGTGCACTAAGAAAATTTGATTGTTTTCCATAAGTACAAATTGATAAGGGAGATCGGGTAAACTGATCTCTCTTTTTGTTTTGTCGTATAAGTGAATCATCTGGAGTTTTCCACTACTAAGAAATACTATCTCATCGCCTGTGAATGTGAAAAAATCTATTCCACTCTCGGTAATCTTTTCACTGTAGTTTCCGAGGTTGTCAAAGACAAAGATGCCTTCCTTTGAGTCTCCTATAAACAAATAGTTTTGGTAGGATCGGATGAATTTGATATCCCAAGAGTCAATATCTAAACTCAAATTGAGTTGGTTTTCTATGAGTAATTCCCTGTCATTGATATCTATTTTCTTCAAACTCAATTCCTGATTGTTGAGGATCCAGAGGTTATTATCATTTGCTAATGTAGCTAACCCTGAAAAGTCACTGATTTGATTGCTGTTGACCTGATACCTTTCAGAGGCGTTTAAGAACCTATCGAGGAGTATGTATTCCTGGAAATTTTGATAGTATACAAATGTCCTCAAACCCTGCCAGGCATCTATGAGTGTCGGTGTGCCTTGCTTTTGAGGTGAGTAATGGTAAATCTCATTTCCCTTCTTATCGAGTTTGTCAATAGCCCCTTGATTGTTAGAAAAGTATAGGTAGCCTTGTCTGTCTATGGAAGCCGCTGTAGGTCTATAGCCAAGGTCAAATGAATAAGTCTTTTCTAAGCTTTGTGCTTGTAGAAAGGAGCCGCTGACAAGGCATAGGAGTATGACGTGACTAAGCTTCAAAAGTCTTTAGTTCGATTTTCCCATCACTGTATTCCGCATAAGTGCAATAGTTAAGCCATTCACCCAGATTAATGTACTTGCTGTTCTGTCCAACTTCCAGGTCTAATGGAAGGTGTCTATGACCAAAGATATAGTAGTCATAGTGTTTCTGTTTTTCCATTGCCTTGGCGAAGCTCCAAAGCCACTCATCTTCACCCATGAATCTTTGCTCAGTATCATTGGCTTGAGCACGACTCTTGCCTGACCAAAAATTAGCTAAGCCTATTCCAATGTTAGGATGGAGCCAACGGAAGCACCATTGAAAAAATCGATTCCTGAAGATTTTCTTGAGGAATTTATAACCTTTGTCACCGGGGCCAATGCCATCTCCATGCCCTATAAAAAGTTTAATGTCATCGATGGACACATCTATGGGGTCATAAATTACCTTGGCACCAATTTCCCTATCTAGATAACCAAACATCCACAGATCATGGTTACCGGTGAATATAACCAGGTTGATTCCTGCATCCGAAATCTCGGATAGCTTGCCCAAGAATCTCGTAAAACCTTTAGGTACTGTTGACCTATACTCAAACCAAAAGTCAAAGAGGTCGCCTACAAGAAAGATTGTATGCGCGTCCTTTTTACATTCATCGAGCCAGCGGATTATTTTTTTTTCTCGTTCCAAACTGACTTCTGTAGTAGGTACGCCCAGATGAAAATCTGATGCGAAGTAGACTTTTTGGTTTGGAGCTGGGTTTAATTCCATAAGTGAAGCAAAGTAAAAATTGCAAAACCTGTGTAAATAAAAAAATCAGGTCGTTAAACCTGATTTTTAATGTATTGAATTAAATTCTTATTCTGCCTTAGGTTCTTCAGTTGATGCCTCAGGAGTTCCCGTGTCTTCAACTATTGGTTCTTCCACCGCTTCCTCGGTTTTGGCTTCTTCAGAAATTTCTTCCTCAGCTTTTCCATTATTATTGGTAAACGCTTCATAAGTGGTCTGCTTTTCAAAAGGACGAGGTCCTATCAGTCCCTCTAAGTCAGACTGGAATAATATCTCTTTTGCAAGAAGTTCTTTTGCCAAAACTTCAAGTTCAGATTTCTTGTCAGTTAGAAGGCCGATAGTTCTTTGATAGGCAGAATCAACGATCTTCTTTACTTCTTCATCAATGGTCTTAGCAGTATCTTCCGAATAAGGTTTTGAGAATCCATATTCGTTTTGCTTAGAATCGTAGAAAGAGATATGCCCCACTTTTTCGTTCATGCCGTAAACAGTCACAATACTGTAGGCCACTTTCGTGACTCTCTCTAAGTCGCTCAAGGCGCCAGTAGATATTTTACCGAAAATGATTTCTTCGGCTGCTCGGCCACCCAACGTCATACACATCTCGTCAATCAGTTGTTCTGTCTGATACAAGAACTGTTCTTTGGGAAGGTATTGAGCGTATCCAAGTGCAGCAACTCCTCTAGGTACAATAGATACTTTAACCAATGGGTCAGCATGTTCCAAGAACCATCCTGCCACCGCGTGACCTGCCTCATGGTAGGCAACAATCTTCTTTTCTTCTGGTGAAATAATCTTGCTTTTCTTTTCAAGCCCACCTATCACTCTGTCAATAGCGTCCTGGAAGTCTTCCATATCGACAGCCTTCTTGTCTTTTCTTGCAGCAATTAATGCCGCTTCGTTGCAAACATTGGCAATTTCTGCTCCGGCAAAACCTGGAGTTTGAGCAGATAATTTTTTGGCATCAATGTCCTTCGCCAATTTAATGGGTCCGAGATGTACTTTGAATATGGCTTCTCTACCAACAATATCTGGTTTATCAATACCGATTTGTCTATCAAATCGACCAGGCCTTAAAAGGGCATTATCTAGCACGTCAGGGCGGTTGGTTGCGGCCAGAATAATTACGCCAGAATCGGTTGCAAAACCATCCATTTCTACCAAGAGGGAGTTCAATGTATTCTCTCTTTCATCATTAGAGCCAGGCATCTGTCCTTTGCCTCTGGAACGACCGATGGCATCAATCTCGTCAATGAAAACAATACATGGCGCTTTCTCCTTAGCCTGCTTAAAGAGATCTCTTACTCTTGCAGCACCAACACCCACAAACATCTCAACAAAGTCAGACCCTGATAAAGAGAAGAAAGGGACAGCGGCTTCACCCGCTACGGCTTTTGCTAATAAAGTCTTACCTGTACCAGGAGGGCCTACAAGCAGAGCACCTTTAGGTATTTTACCTCCAAGTTTGGTGAACTTAGATGGGTTCTTTAAGAAGTCGACAATTTCTTTCACTTCCTCTTTTGCCTCATCAAGTCCGGCAACGTTGTCAAAAGTGATCTTTACTTTGTTTTCAGCATCAAAAAGTGCTGCTCGAGATTTGCCAATATTGAATATTTGTCCGCCAGGACCAGCATTTCCCGTCATCCTACGCATCATCAACCAGAAGAAAAGGACAATAAGTATCAAGAAACCCCATGTACTCAAGAAGTCCATGATGGTGGTTCTGTCATCAAATTCAGTAGTAACTCTCTGTTGTTGTGGGATATTACTTGTTTCTAAGAAGTTGTCGTAATATGTCCTGAAATCCTCTGCTGAGAAGAACTGTTTTTGAATGGTGTAGTGTGGCCCACTGTTAAAGCCAAAGACACTATTACCATCCAGCTCAGTCTTATATTTGGCGTTTTGAAGCGCCTCTTGCTTAAGTGTTACCTCTACGGTATTTTGACCATTAATAAAAACCACTCGAGCAACATCATTGCTCTTGATCATATCTTCGAATCGCGACTTTGTAATGGCTATGCCAGAACTTTGACTTGTAAAGTATGATACTGCGAAAAATACTATGATCAGGGATACGAAAATCCATACCTGATTATTTGGTCTTTTACCTGCTGGTCCAGGTTTGCCTAGTATATTTTTCTTTCTTGGATTATCCGGCATTATATATTTTTTAAAATTTTATAAACCTACTTAATAACGCTCTCTTAACAATAAAGTTAACTATGGATTTTGAGAGACTTGCGTAATGATTGCGTCACCCCATAGTTCTTCAATGGCATAGTGATCGCGTTTCCCTTTATTGAAAATATGAGCCACAACATTGACGTAGTCGATAAGAATCCACTCTCTATTTGTGAACCCCTCTTTTCGCCAAGGGCTCTCCTTAGAGGCTTTCTTCATTTCATCTTCAACAGATTCGGCTATTGCCTCGATTTGGGTATCAGAATTTCCAGAGCAAATGATGAAAAAATCACTTATCGCACCTTTTACCTTTCTAAGGTCCATTATGACAATGTCCTCAGCTTTCTTCTCTTCCATCCCCTTAACAACGATGTTGCTCAATTCTTCAGAACTCATTCAATTGTATAAGTGATTTTAACTTAATTTTAGGATCAAAACTACTAAAAAATCATTGTACAAAATCCTTGCTAATACCTTATTTCTGGGCAAAAAAGTGATTTACATGCCAAGTTGTCATTCTACCAACGACATTGCCCTGGAAATGATCAGAAACACTGACATTGGAGAGGGGACTGTCATTATAACCGACCACCAAATAAATGGCAGGGGACAAAGGGGGAATTCTTGGTTGGCTAGCCCTGGTGAGAACATTACAATGTCTCTAGTGCTCAAACCTAAATTTCTAGAGGCATCTCAACAGTACTTTTTAAATATGGGTGTGTCTTTGGGCGTTTTGAAGACAGTGAATGACACATTAGGCGAAGATAAAGGCATGATTAAATGGCCGAATGATATTTTAATAGATAAGCACAAAGTCGCAGGTGTTTTGATAGAAAATGTTTTGGTGGGTAAAAAAATCGATCATTCTATTGTTGGCATCGGACTCAATGTCAACCAATTGAATTTTAGCGGAATTAAGGCCACTTCTCTTAGAGATAATTTGGGTAGAAGACTTGAATTGAAAAACATTTTGGAATCTTTGGTCGAGAATATCGAGGCTTTTTACTTAAAGCTTAAAGCTCATAAGACCTCTGAGATAAAAGGAGAGTATTTGAGGTATCTATTAGGGTATAAGACTAAGCTCAGATTTAAATCAGAATTTGAATTTGATGGTATCATCGAGAATGTCACTGATTCAGGGTTGTTGTCAGTTTTAGTCAATGGTGAGACCAAAGAGTTCAATTTCCAAGAAATCGGGTTCATCCTTTAATCTTTGAGCAATCTTTGATTTTGCTAATGGCTTAAGTTACCTTTGTGGCGCAATTAATACATGAATTATGCAAGAAACACTTGAGTACAAAGTAAAAGATATTAATCTATCAGATTGGGGTAGAAAAGAGATTGAATTAGCTGAGGCCGAAATGCCTGGTTTGATGTCTTTGAGAGAAGAGTTTGGCCCATCACAAATCCTTAAAGGAGCAAGGATAGCCGGTTGTCTTCATATGACAATTCAGACAGCTGTTCTTATCGAAACATTGAGAGATCTAGGTGCAGAAGTTTCTTGGTCTTCATGCAATATTTTCTCCACACAGGATCATGCCGCTGCGGCAATTGCTAAGGCAGGAATTCCAGTTTATGCTTGGAAAGGTATGAATGATGAAGAGTTCGATTGGTGTATTGAGCAAACCCTATTCGCGTTTGAAGGAGGAAAGCCTCTCAATATGATCCTTGATGATGGCGGTGACCTTACTAACATGGTATTGGATAAATACCCTGAGTTAGTACCGAATATTAAAGGTCTTTCTGAAGAAACTACTACTGGTGTTCACAGGCTTTATGAGCGTATGAAAAATGGGACGCTTCCAATGCCTGCAATCAATGTGAATGATTCAGTGACAAAATCAAAATTTGACAACAAGTATGGTTGCAAGGAATCTCTAGTAGATGCAATCAGAAGGGCAACAGACGTAATGCTTGCTGGTAAAGTAGCTGTAGTAGCTGGATATGGTGATGTTGGAAAAGGGTCTGCCGCTTCTTTGGCTGGTGCCGGTGTTCGCGTAATTGTTACTGAAATTGATCCAATCTGTGCGCTTCAAGCCGCAATGGATGGTTTCGAAGTTCAGAAGATGGACAATGCCATTCCTAGAGCTAACATTATTGTGACTGCTACGGGTAATTATAATATTATCCAGCAGCGACACTTTGAAGCAATGAAGGATAAAACCATCGTTTGTAACATTGGTCACTTCGATAATGAAATTGATATGGCTTGGTTGAATGGTAACCATGGTGATAGCAAAGTAGAGATCAAACCTCAAGTGGATCTTTACAATGTTAATGGTAACGATATCATTGTTTTGGCTGAAGGTCGTCTGGTGAATCTTGGCTGTGCAACTGGTCATCCATCATTTGTAATGTCGAATTCATTTACAAATCAGACATTAGCACAAATCGAGCTTTGGACTAATACGGATGCTTATGAAAATGCGGTGTATACTTTGCCAAAGCACTTAGATGAGAAGGTTGCTAAACTTCACCTTGCTAATATTGGTGTTGAACTTGAAGAACTAACTCAGGAGCAAGCAGAATATATTGGAGTAACGGTTGAAGGTCCTTATAAGCCAGAACACTACAGGTACTAGAAATACTAAAGTCGGTGGAGTTGAGGCAATTCCACCGACTGTTTTTTAATAACAAATAATATAAGGAGGCCTACTTGTCTCACCAACTGCCCACAGATTACCTGACCAGTTCGTTCCGTTGGTACTCGTGGCATAGAAGGTTTGCGAACTTGATTCACCCCTATAGACCAGAACAAGTTTGTTGCCATCTGCCGTCATGGATGGTCTGAATGCAGTTTTGGCCGAAGATGTAACATAAACGGCAGTTGTTGCTGACGTTGCTGGTACAACTTGCCTTGCTACCATGCGATTATTGTTAGCGTGATAAACAGCGTATAGATTACCGTTAAGGCTTGCTGCCGTCACACCGAATTTACCGCCCTGAATAGCTCCGCCAACAGATCCCGTGATCTCGACTGGGCTTCCCCATGTACTGCTTATTCCGTTAAACTTTTTATAAAACACCTTGTCGTCATTTCCTCTATTGTAGAAAATGTATAACTCGTTGTTATGAACTGTTAAATATCCTGGGTTGGTTCCTTCAAACGCACCTTGATTCTCAGCTGAAGTGACCGCCACCGTAATGGGGTTATTCCAATTTGTACCGTCACTGGATCTCATTATTAGAATTCGGTCATCGCCTCCAAAGCCCCCAATTGGGCTCTCAAAGGCAACATAGATTTGATTGTTCCAGACAGCTGCCGTCAGAGGGTTTAGCGTGGTAGCCCCAGAGACCATAATTGTGTTTCCTTGCCATGTATTTCCTCCATCTGATGAATATGAATATTTAATCTGGTAGCCACTAGCGGGATCGGCATGAAATACATAGATTTTATTGTTAAAGTAGACTGATGCCGGTCCTATATCCGTTTCTGAAGGTGAACTGACTGCACCTTGTCCTACCCAGGTAGTGCCATTTGAGCTCCTGCCTTGGTTGATAGATAGAGAGTTCTTTCCTCTCATATAAAGTTTAAACTCAACATTGCTGCCACCTCCTGTGCCACCTCCACCACTGCCGCTTCCACCACCGGAGCCACCACCTCCTCCGCCAGGACAATACAAACAGTCATCATCTATCAGTTCGGGTAGATCGCTGATTCGCGGTTCAACTTCTGGTGCTTCTTCACTGCATCCCCAAAGAATGAGGGCAAAAACAATTAGGTAATAGGGAATGTTCTTTTTCATTTGTGTTTATTTTAATAGTTAAAAGAATTATTTATGCTATTACAATAATGAAAGAGTATAGAGAAAGAAACATGAAAGCTATATGAATATTTTATAAAGCAATATTTTGTATGTGAAATCACAATTGAAAGAATTGCTTCCTAAGTCCAATAGGCTTTAGAAAACTAAAGCAAAAATAAAGGCCTCGAAAGAGGCCTTTATTTTTTAGGGATGATCCGGTTTTTAGTAAGAGATAATATAGGGAGATTTTTTCGTCTCACCCACTGCCCAAAGATTACCTGTCCATGTTTGTCCATTTGTACTGCGCGCATAAAAGACATGAGCATCAGAGTCGCCTTTGTAGGCCAAAACTAGGTGTGTACCATCTGAGGTGAGAGAGGGTCCTGCGCTCGTTTTTGCTGTGGATACATAATATCCCGTGGGGTTTGAAACAAGTGCGTTAACAGATAACATGTTATTTGTAGATGTTTTATATACAGCATAAAGGTTCCCATTATGACTGTAAGCTGCAACATGGTCTTTGCCAAGGATTGTGCTACCATTAATGTTACCTGTAATCTCCACTGGAGGTTCCCAAGATATATTACCAGGAATAGTGGAATCAAACTTTTTATAAAAAACACGCTTTGTAGAATGTTTGACATAGAATATATATAATTCATTATTGTGGACTGCTAAGTAACCTCTTGTTCCTGCTGTATTCTCGCTTGCAGTTAAGGGAGTACTATGATGAGTCCAGTTTGGAGTACTTGTATTTGTGTGTGATTTATATACCCTGATTTCTCTTGCAAATGTGCCTGGAGTAAAACGTGTGACGGCCACATATACAGCACTGTCATAAGTAACCGCTGACATGCCTATGCTTGTCCCAATGGAAGATGTGACTGTATTATTGGTGTTCCAGCTTGAACCATTGTCATCAGACCAGGAATATTCAATGTCCCCTCCAACAGTGTAAGCAGAAAAAGTAAATATTCTACCATTTAAATAGGCAGCAGCAGGGCTGACATCTGTTTGCACTGATCCGACCGAGCCTTGAGCGGTCCAGCTTGTTCCATTGGTACTAGTACCCTGATTTACGGTCAAGGAATTTTCTCCTTTCATATAGAGCTTGTAGGTTGTACTAGTTCCACCACCAGAACCACCACCTGGTCCACCAGAACCACCACCTGGTCCATCATCGCAATCATCACCATCAAAAGTGCAACCTCGGGAATCTAAGGGTCTCGTGTCCTCCTGTATTTCGGTTGTCTCACAATTGACTAAGAACACGCTTAAGAGTATTAGAAAAAATAGATTAATTTTTTTCATATGCTTATCGTTTATAGTTACAAAATGATTGAATTAAAAATAATTAAAATTTCTAAGAAAAATATTAATTCTTTATTAAATAATTATGAATGTATACAACATTATTTGAAGTGTTTATATCATGCCTCTCATCCCGCAGCCTTAAAAGAGCATGAGGGATTTGCTTACGTCAAGCACTTTATCCGATTGTTTGGGAGAGAGAATTAACTGACTATCTTGCCGTTTCAAATCTATGAAAGCAGACAAAATTACTTCGATTTATGCTAAAGGGACTAAGCGGAAATTGCTCAAGCTCTTTGGGGTTCAAATGAAGGATCCTTATATGAAGTATAAGGAGATCACGATATTTCAACAGCTTTTCACAAGTCTCAAACCTAAGAAGTGTTTAGAGTATGGCTGTGGCACAAGTACCTTATACTATTTGGATTTTCTGCCAAAAGAAACAAAGTGGTACTCTATTGAACACCATGAAGAGTGGTTCAAAAAAATTCATGCATCTAATGACAGAGATAATCTGGAGCTGATCCATGTACTTATTGGTGATAATGAACCTTCAAGCCTCGAAGATGATGATTATGTGAATTACCCTGAGCAATTTGGAAAGTTTGATTTCATTTTGGTGGATGGTATAAGGCGGGAGCATTGTATTCAAAAAGCCCACGATTTACTAACCGATGATGGCTTGTTGATCGTGCATGACAGCAACAGAGAACAGTATCATTCACTGATCAAAGAGTTTCCAAATTGGATGATTATCGAGGATTTTAGGAAGTCTGCGGGAGGAATAGGTTTTGCTAGTAAGAAATTGGATCTAGAAAATGTACTTGACCTTGATAGTCATATCGGCCTATGGAAGTTAGATACCAAAATTTCTAACTTCTTCAAATTCAAATTCTTGCTTGGAAAGAAGGCTAAGCCCTTTCGTTTTCAAAGATCCTCTAGCTAAGGACGAAAGACCAAATAGAATTTATGGAATTTAGATAAGTCGCCCTTAGTCGCATCGTTAAGAGCAAGGGCAAACTTAAAGAACTGAGATTCACTCGAAAAGTCATAGATATATCCAGACCATAACGTTTCGAAGCCTGTCAACATCGCCTGATTTTCTTCTCTTACTAAGGCGAGCGTCTGCTCTTTAGTGTCATTTATGGCTTTTATTTCTACATCTCTTATCGCCTTGCGGTTGGCATAAAAAGGGATATTGTGAATTAGCCATCCATCTAGGAATATGGGTGTTTCCTTAATAATTCGTTCGTCTTGCTGAATGATGTTACCTATGGTGTCATAAGGTCGGAATTCCTCCATTTTCGGCAGAAAGGCTGAGAAAACTATTAGAAAACCCATCATAGACCAAAATGGAATGTATACTTTAAGATTAGGCGTTTTATTCTTCAAACCGGCAACCAAAAGTGTTAATAATGCCAGTGGGACAGTATAAAGGCCTAGTGCTAAATTGAGTTCGAATACTGCATAACTAGTGACGCCAATTAATAGGGCAGCTGGAAAAAACAAGGAAAAACTCCAAAGCCCTTTCAATAATCTACTCTTGGGATTGAACCTCAAAAGCATTGGAACCAAAATGAGTATTAGGGCTGGATGGGCTTGGATCATATAAGTTGGAAGCTTCCCCTTAGAGACTGTGAAAATGATTAGCATTGTCAGAAGCCAGCTAAAGGCAAAGCTCATTTCCCTTATACGAGACCAATCTTTTAGATTTCTTATAAAGGCATAATAGAAGGCAAGGGAGTAGGGTACTATACTCCATGCGATCACAGTGAGGTAATAGAACGGTTGCGGTCCCCGATTTGCCTTGGACAAGGCTCTGTCAAAAGTCTCTCTTTTGTAAACTAACCAAAAGGAATCCCCCTCCTTTAAATACATATAAATAACCCAACTCAACCCAATGAGTAAAATAATAGGTACTCCTATATGCAATTTTAAGAACCTGATTTTCTTCCAAATTTCGAATATTTTGAAGTTTGTCTCGATCAATACGAACAAACCGATGATACCAGTAATAACTATGATATACGGGAAGCCTTTGGTAAGAACAGCGAGCCCTAAAGCCACATAAGACCAAAAGATAAATTTGAATTCTTGCTGTTTATAACCTTTAATAAACAGGTACATAGTCAGCGTGAAAAGGAAGGTTAAGGGTACTTCTGGACTGGCATATTGCTTAACGAAGATGAACTGAGCACTGGAAGCCATGATCATCATTGAGTATATTCCAGCTCTTTCTCCATAGAGCTGTTTCCCCAATAAATATACCAGCCAGACTGAGCCGAGTGCCATAAGTATAATGGGTAACCTTATACCAAACTCATTAATTCCAAATATTGAACTGCTTAAGGCTATGGCCCAGTAGGTTAGAGGAGGCTTGTTATATCTCGGTTCATAGTTATAATTGATGTCCAAGAAATTTCCAGATTCGAACATTTCTCTAACCGCTTCTGCATAGAAGCTTTCATTTGGAGTGAAAATGTCATTGACTTGAAAATTTATAAAGTATAGAATTGAAATGACACCAAAGATCATTAGGCTCTGCGACCTATTGGCCTGTTTGATAGTCAAAAAATCTAGAACTCTTCGCATCAATAATAGTGTTAAATTTGTCTCCAGATAAAGAACTGCAAATTTAGTAGTAATTAATTCCCAACAAGTTTTCTAAATAACTTAACGAAAATTGGAGAGACTCAATGTAACCGCCATAATACCGACTTTCAATGAGGAACAGAATATAGCAAAGGCTATAGAATCTGTTTTGTGGGCTAATGAAATCATAGTTATTGACTCTTTTAGTACGGATAGGACACTTGAGATTGCTGGTGAGTACAATGTTCAGCTTGTACAACATGAGTATGTGAATTCAGCTACACAAAAGAACTGGATTATTCCTCAGGCTAAAAATGAATGGATATTTTTATTAGATGCTGATGAGTATGCTACCGATGGTCTGATTGAAGAAGTTCGGACACTGTTAAAGTCCCAGGTTAAAGAAGTGGCTTACTGGATAAACCGTAAGAATTTCTTTATGGGCATAAGAGTGAACTATAGCGGTTGGCAGAACGATAAGGTAATCAGGCTTTTCAAGAGAGACTTCTGTAAATATGAAGATAAACACGTGCATGCCGAGATTCTGGCAGATGGGCCGGTCGGCCACCTGAAAAACGTCATTGAGCATAACACTTACAAAGGGCTTTCTCATTATTTGGCCAAAATCGATCGTTACTCCACCTGGAAGGCCTATGACAAGCTAGGTAAGGGAGCATCTACCAGTCTTTTTTTTAATAGCGTTATAAAACCCATTTACAGATTTGTATATCACTACTTCCTAAGGTTGGGCATATTGGATGGTAGAGTGGGCTTTGTGATTTCAGCATTGAATGCCTACGATGTAATGTTGAGAGGTGTTAAAATATGGAGAATCAAACAAGGTGAGAAAATTCAAAAATAGTAGCAATGATACTTGTTGAAAATGCCGTCATCAGTGATGACATCAAAGAGCAGTTTTTCGTTTGTGATCTCGATAAGTGCAAAGGTGCTTGCTGTGTGGAGGGCGACCTGGGTGCTCCTCTGGAAGAGTCGGAATTAAAAGAGCTTGAAGAGTGCTATGATGTAGTAAAACCTTACTTGTCAAAAGAAGGTGTTGAAGCGATAGAAAAAGAAGGGCCTTATATCAAGGACTTTGAAGGAGATTACTCTACAACCACCATTGGAGGTAAGGAATGTGCTTTTGCTATTTATGATGAGAACAAAGTATTGAAGTGTGGTATTGAGCAGGCCTACATCGATGGTAAGACCAAGTTCAAAAAACCTATTTCATGCCATCTATATCCAATTAGAATCACTAAATATGATCACTACGAAGCTTTGAATTACGACAGATGGTCTATCTGTTCTGCGGCCTGTGCCTTGGGTGAAAAGTTAGGAGTTCCGATTTATAAGTTTTTGAAAGATGCACTGATTCGAAAGTATGGAGAGGCTTGGTATCAGGAGCTCCGTGATGATATCGAGGGTAACTAGCCATCTACAGAATGGCCTTCTTCATCTATAGTAGGCCTTAGTACTTCTATTTCTTTTTATATCATAGTATGATTTTCTTAAATCATGTTTTGTAAACTCAAAACAACAAAAACATGGTTAAGAATTATCTGAAAATGGCGTGGAGAAACTTGTTGAAGCACAAGGGCCACACCGCAATCAATGTATTCGGTTTAGCAGTCGGAATGGCCTGCTTCCTTTTGATTCTCTTTTATGTTAAAGATGAATCTTCTTATGATAAGTTTCATGCCGATCATGAGCGAATCTACAGAATAACTGAGGTCAACTATACGGATGGGGGAGATAACTACTTGGCAAATGCCTATAGTGCCATTGGTCCGGCTCTGCAAAGTGACTTCCCGGAATTCGAGGCATTTGTAAGGTTCCATATCGAAGAATTCTCTGTTGAGAATGGCCCCGAAAAAAAGTTTCAAGAACCCTTTTTTGCCTTTGCGGATTCTACACTTTGGGATGTCCTTGATTTTACTTTGCTGGAAGGAGATAAAAGTAGTGCGCTGGCAGATCCATTTTCAATAGTGATCACCGAATCTATGGCTAAAAAGTACTTCGGAGATGAAGATGCCATGGGGAAGACTTTGAAAGTTGATAGCCAAAATGACTATCAGGTGACAGGCATCTTACAAGACATTCCCGAAAACTCACATTTACAATTCGATTTTCTGGCTTCGTTTATAAGCCTAAGGCAGGTGCAGGGCGGCTGGATGTTTAATAACTGGTACTGGCCACCAATGTATACTTATGTAAAAGTGCCACCGGGAGTAGACGTTAAAAATGTGGAGGCAAAGTTTCCGGGTATGGTAGAGAAGTACCTAGGGAAACTCACAGCTGAACAAAGAGGCTATAAGATGCAATCACTTGCCGATGTGCATACTACTACTGACTATGCCAATGAATTAGGCAAGACGACTAATAAAACTTATTTATACATACTCACAACCACAGCATTTCTGATCTTGGCCATTGCTTGTGTCAATTTCATGAACCTATCTTTGGCAAGATCGATCAGCAGATCAGGAGAGGTGGGAGTCAGAAAGGTGTTTGGTGCCGTTAGGGAACAAATTATCGTCCAATACCTAAGTGAATCAATTCTAGTTACCACTATTTCAGGGGTAATTGGCTTTGGGTTTTTCTTGCTGGCGATGCCGGCCTTCAACAACCTGACAGAAAAGTCATTGACGGTTGGAGTAGCCGATGTACCACTCATTTTGGGAGGATTGCTTGTCATCGCATTGATAGTCGGTTTTCTGTCGGGTATTTATCCTGCACTTTTTTTATCGGGGTTTTCACCCGCGGCCATTTTAAAAGGGAAGGTCGCAAAGCAGAGTCCATTCGCCAGTCTCTTTAAGAAGGTCCTCATCACCTTTCAATTTGTAATTTCTGCCGCGCTGATTATCTCCACCTTTATCATCTACTTCCAACTACAGTATATGCGCAACAAGGCTTTAGGCTTTAATAAGGAGCAAACCGTAGTGTTGGAAGTAAGATCGATAAGAGACCAAACCAGAATCAAAACGCTCAAGGACAGGTTAAATCAGTTGCCACAGGTGACTGGGGCTGCTGTATCTTCAAGAATACCGGGTCACGAGGGTTTTTATGATTATAACGTCCTACCGGAAGGAGAGACAGTAGAGAATAATATGCTCTTTATGAGACTAGAGTCAGACTTAGATTTCACTGATTTGTATGAGTTCGAAGTGATCAAGGGGCGAGGTTTTGACAGTAGACTGAATACAGATTCGCTGTCTTATCTGATCAATGAAACTGCAGCAGCTCAACTTGGTTGGGATGAAGATGATTTGAATAAGAAGCTCAATATGGGAAGTCTCAATCAGGATGGTACTTTCAGGGTTTTGCATACGGGTAAGGTTATTGGAATTGTCAAAGATTTCAACTTTGTCTCATTACACAATGAAGTCGATCCAGTAGTAATGAGCATCATACAAAGTTCTCAACCTTATATGCAAAGTAAATTGTCGGTAAGAATAGCTCCTGGAGATTTGATGGAGTCTATGCAGGCTATTGAGGATGAGTGGCGTCAATTTACCTCAGCAGCTCAATTCGAATACTTCTTTTTAGATGACTCGGTGGATCGTATGTACAATGCTGAGAAGCAACTGGGCAAGGTGTTTTTGACCTTCTCTTCCATTAGTATAGTGCTAGCATGTTTAGGACTTTTAGCCATGACTACCCTACTGGCAGCTCAGTTGAAGAAGGAAATTGGGATAAGAAAAGTGCTTGGAGCAACAGTTGGTAGTATCGTGCTTTTAATGTCCCGTGGATACTTACAACTGATTGCCATCTCGTTTGTCATCGCGTGTGTGATCACCTATCTTGTTATGGAAAAGTGGCTCGAAAACTTTGCTTACCACATCCAGATGCAAGTATGGTACTTCTTGTTGGCAGGTGTTGTGCTAGGCCTTATTTCATTTCTAACCATGAGTTTTAAATCTGTAAAAGCGGCCTATGGAAATCCGGTAGAGGCATTGAGATACGAATGAGAATTAACTGGAGACTTGTATTCACCCATCTTCTTTTTTGGTTGCTTTATGTAATCATATGGAGTATCAGGGATATGGCTTATGCGCCTACTTTCTGGGATACGGTTGATGCAAACGTAATCGGGGGACTCATTTATTCAGTGGGTGTATACGTGAATCTCTACATACTTGTACCTCACCTCCTTTTAAAAGGAAAGCAGCTTATTTACTGCTTAGTCATGATCATTTGGCTAATGATAATGGCCTATGCTGCGGCTGAGATTTTTGTGTATATATACAGAGATGTCAGCCCTAGTACAAGTGAGTTTTTTGGCTCAGCTGGTGGACTTGCGAGTACCGCGGTAGAGTTTTTGGTGGTGTATGCCCTGGCGACAAGTCTATTTTTCATCAACGAGTGGTACATCAAAGAGCGTAAGTTACGCGAGCTTGAAAGTCAAAACTTGAAGGCGGAGTTAGATCTATTGAAAGGTCAGATTAATCCTCATTTCCTGTTTAACGCACTGAATAGTGTCCATGTATTGATTAGGACCAACCCTGACTTGGCTACCCAAACACTGGAGAAGTTTTCGGACCTGCTCAGCCATCAGTTATATGATGTAGATAAAGATAAAATAACACTTCAGCAGGAGGTTAGAAACCTGGATAACTTCATTCAGCTTCAGAAAATGCGTCATCAAGATCATGTTGAAGTAAATGCTTCTTTCGATATCGATTCTGGAGAGAAGGCGATCGCTCCGATGGTGTTTTTGAATTTTGTTGAAAATGCTTTTAAGCATGGTTCAGGGTCAGATGATGGAAAGGTCAAGGTAGATATCAAGCTCTCTTTTAATCAGGATCAATTAGTATTTAGATGTACCAATTCATTTGTTGAGCAGGGGGAAGAATCCAAAAAGATTGGTCTTGGAATCGCCAATGCGCGAAGAAGGTTGGATATCATTTACCCAAGTAAGTATGAGTTGTCTACAGGTAGGGAGGGGAATGAATACATCGTATTGCTTAAATTGGATTTAAGTGAAAGTTAGTTGCATAATCATAGATGATGAACCTCTTGCCAGACGGGGACTTAAAGACTACATCGACAAGGTTAGTCTGTTGGAGTTGGTGGGTGAATTTAAGAGTGCAATTGAGGCACGTACCTTTTTAGAAGAACACCCGGTAGATTTGATGTTTTTGGACATCAATATGCCGAAGTTAAGCGGTCTTGATTTCGTTAAATCATTGTCTGAAGGACCAAAGGTGATTTTTACTACTGCATATCGCGAGTTTGCAACTGAAAGCTATGACCTGAACGGAATCGATTATCTACTTAAGCCTATCTCTTTCGAACGATTCTTTAAGGCTGTCAACAAGGTCTTTGAGCTTTTGCAAACCGCGACATTGAAAAATCCAGAGGATCATTTTTTTGTAAAGGTGGATGGTAAGATCAAGCGCGTGATGAATGTAGACGTGCTCTATATAGAGGGTATGAAGGACTATGTGAAGATCTACTTAGAAGACGGGTCAATGCTCATTACCTTGCTCTCTTTAAAACAAATGGAGCTAGCCCTGCCCGAAGGCTTTATGCGTGTACATCGATCATTTATCGTATCCATTGACAAAGTGGGAGAGATAGCCGGGAATATCTTGAAAATCGGAGCTGCCGAAGTACCTATGGCACCCAATCTTAGAGCAGAAGTAATGCAAAAGGTTCTCGGGGATAACTATTTGAAAAGGTAGGCTGAGATTACTATACGCAAAACGGGCAGGGTTCGGTATACTCCTTACCTTCCGAAGACCATACACTGAATTTACTTTAGTCATTATCAAAGTTCTGACAAACTAGGCTTAATGTGTGATTTAAATTATTGATAATTTAAAAAATGTGAATATATTAGTTTTATTATTAAAAATTAATGTTAAATAATAAACTCTAATGCAATGATTTATACTTGTCTGCGTATCTCCATGGCAGTGCTGATAACCATGGTTTTCTCACATTCACTAACTGCTCAAAATGAAACAATAGACATCTCCATAGAAGAACTGGATCAAATCATGCACAGGCCAATGACACTAGAGAGTATTTCCAGTGAGACGGTTACGATTGGTCAGAGCGGTATTAAACAAAAGACAAAAAGGTGGAGGTATAGACTGGGGCCAATAGGTGGTGGAACCTTAGCGCTAATGCATTTAACGATAGAGGTTACTTATCAAATTGAAAATAAGAGATTCACCGGAGTAGTCGCTCACAGCTCATTGCTGAGTGGTGGTGGTTTTGGTATTTACTTCAATGCCGGTAATTTTGCTTGGAATATTGGCAATGATGGTAAGCTGCTTACTTGGAATTCATCAGGTGTTCTCGGTTTTAGCTTATTCTTCTCGGGAGGCCCTGTAGGTTGGAGCAGAACGGAATATTTTAGTGGAGAAGTTCATTTAGACGATTTTGGTGATTTTGATGGGGATGGTGGAGATTCTGAATTAATAAATGTCAACAGAACTTAAATCATATTGAAATTCAAAAATCAATTATGTCAAATGTAAAACTAAGTCTTCTCATTGCTCTGATTGTCTGTTCTTCAAATATGTCATATGGACAAGATCGAGATTATAAGGGGTTTGAAGTTCATAACTTTGAAATCATGAACTACACTACTTTGAATCTATATGTCGAATATACAGTTCAGCAAGATGGCTATGTGATAATTGATTCGGTTCATGGTGGTTTTACTGGGTGGGTCTTCAATTTATATTTTGAACCCGTTGATAATCATATAGTGCAGAATTGGAATGAAGATACGGGCCAACTGATTTGGGAACAGACTTTTACTGCTGGCGTGGGAAAGTCATATGAGTCGGCACTTTATACTCAGATCTTTAGAATTGAAGGAGCCTTGGAAGTCAATGGAATAGATACGGATTCAATGGAAGTGATTAGTATAATGAATGCAGAGCCAAAGTTTAATATTGGGGTTAGGGTATTTTACTCTATTTATGTTTGGCATATTTTACTCATGATAATTTCTGCTTTGGTCACGTTATTTCAAACAAAGTATGGAAGCTTAAGAAAGCTGATTATTGCAGGATTATTTCCACTAATTGGTCCAGTAATTTATTTGGGAGTAGGCTTATATAGGCTTATAAGGTTTATTATTCTATGGGCAAAAGGGTTAAAAGCACCTGTCGCCTAATGAGGTAAATAGAAACAAAAAGCCCCGACCAGTCGGAGCTTTTTTTATAGATCTGAAAAATCAAAGTCATCGAGGAAGGCTGTAGTAAAGTCTCCTGACTTAAAGCCTTCGTCATCCATAAGTTTTATATGGAATGGTATCGTGGTTTTGATCCCTTCGATTACAAATTCTTCCAATGCCCGCTTCATTCTCACCAAAACCTCTTCTCTTGATTGAGCACTCACAATAAGTTTAGCAATCATAGAGTCATAGTTTGGGGGAATCGAATAACCTGCATATACATGGCTGTCAACTCTGACACCGTGTCCACCTGGAAGGTGAAGGTTTGTGATTTTCCCAGGAGAAGGTCTAAATCCATGGCTAGGATCTTCGGCATTGATACGACACTCCATTGCATATAATTTTGGATAATATGCTGTTCCAACAATGGGTACACCTGCAGCTGCTTTGATCTGTTCTTTGATCAAGTCAAAGTCTGTCACCTCTTCGGTAATAGGGTGCTCAACTTGAATTCTGGTGTTCATTTCCATGAAATAGAAGTCACCATGTTTGTCTAATAAAAACTCGACAGTACCAGCGCCTTCATATCCAATGGCTTCGGCAGCTTTAACGGCCGCAGTTCCCATTTTATCCCTAAGCTTTTTATCAACAGCAGGAGAAGGTGTCTCCTCAACTAGCTTCTGATGTCTTCTTTGAATAGAGCAATCTCTTTCGGACAGATGACATGCTTTTCCAAAGCTATCACCTACCACTTGAATCTCTACGTGACGCGGCTCTTCGATGAATTTCTCTAGATAGAGGCCATCGTTACCAAAAGCAGCAGCTGATTCCATTCTGGCATCATCCCAAGCCTTTTGGAAACCATCGTCATCATGGACGATTCTCATTCCGCGACCGCCACCACCGGCAGTAGCTTTCAAGATCACGGGATATTTCATTTTGTTGGCGATTTTGATGCCGTTCTCAACGGTATCAAGCAGGCCATCTGAACCTGGGATGGTAGGTACACCAGCAGCCTTCATCGTTGCTTTGGCAGTAGCCTTATCACCCATTTTGTCAATCATATCAGGGCTGGCTCCAATAAATTTGATGCCATACTCCTCGCATACACGAGAAAACTCGGCATTTTCAGAAAGGAATCCATAACCTGGATGAATAGCATCGGCATTGGTAATTTCGGCTGCCGAAATGATATGAGGAATTTTTAAATAAGACTCGTTAGAGGGAGCAGGTCCAATATTCACGGCCTCATCTGCAAATCTAACGTGGAGACTGTCTTTGTCTGCTGCAGAATAAACAGCAACAGTTTTGATGCCCATTTCTTTACAAGTTCTGATAACTCGAAGGGCAATTTCTCCTCTATTGGCAATTAATATTTTCTTGAACACAGTGATTCAATTAAAGATGATACATGATGGGTTATACCCCCTGCCTTATGATGGATCAACCAAGAATAACGGCTGATCATACTCTATCGGTGAAGCATTTTCTACCAATACCTTCACGATAGTACCAGAGATTTCAGACTCTATTTCATTGAATAGTTTCATTGCCTCTATGATGCCGACCTTGTCGCCCACAGAAACTGTGTCACCAACACTCATAAAAGGTGGATCTTCAGGTTTTGGAGCTCTGTAGAAGGTACCAATCATTGGCGATTTGATCTCAACATAGTTGCTGGTGTCATCCGCCTTTGGGGCCGCAGCTTTTGGTGCTTCAGCCGCTGGTGCTGCAGGGGCAGCCGCAGGGACCGGAGCTGGAGCAGCTGCTGGTAAAGCAGGTGCGCTTGCAACTACGGTGGCTTCGGCATCGCGCCTCACCTCTATTTTGAACTCTTCAGTTTCAATGTTGACTTCAGCCAAACCAGATTTGGCGATGAAGTCGATCATGTTTTTTATTTCTTTCGGATTCATTCGTAGGTCAGTTGATTATTTTACGCGCTCACCATATGAGTGAGTTCTTGTGTCTACTTTAATTTTGTCCCCTAAGTTAATGAATAATGGCACTTGTATTTCAGCACCAGTTTCTAGGGTTGCGGGTTTGGTTGCATTAGTCGCGGTATCTCCCTTAATGCCAGGCTCAGTATATGTGATTTCAAGCACGACATAAGCGGGAAGTTCACAGGTAAGCGGAAGCTCAGTTTCTGCATGAAAAAGAATGTCAACTTCTTGTCCATCCTTAATAAGACCAGCACTTTTCCCGATCATTTGTTCTTCGATCATTACTTGTTCGAAGGTATCAGAGTTCATAAAGTGAAAACCAAAGTCATCTTTATATAAGAACTGATGAGATCTTTTTTCGACCCTTGCAGTCTCGATCTTATGACCCGCAGTGAAAGTGTTGTCCACCACTTTACCCGTCTTTACATTCTTAAGCCTCGTTCTGACAAAGGCCGGGCCTTTTCCAGGTTTTACATGCTGAAACTCTGTGATCATCCAAAGGTCTTGATCTTTGACTATACAAAGTCCGTTTTTAATATCTGCAGTAGTTGCCATATGACAAATCTATTGAGTTAAGTCTAAAATTACTTAGGATCGTAAGCCCATTTTAGCCAAATCGATCCCCAGGTGAACCCTCCGCCAAAAGCAGCAAGAATCAGGTTGTCACCTTTGCGAAGTTGAGATTCATAGTCCCATAAACATAATGGAATTGTTCCACTGGTTGTATTACCGTATTTGTGGATGTTCAACATGACCTTCTCTTCACCAACCTCCATTCGCCTGGCTGTCGCATCAATTATACGTTTGTTGGCCTGATGAGGCACCAGATAAGCGATATCTTCTCCAGTGAGGTTATTCCTTTCCATCACTTCAGCTGCCGCATCTGCCATATTAGTAACAGCAAATTTGAATACAGCGGAGCCTTCTTGATATACAAAGTGTTCTCTGTTTTGAATGGTTTCGAGGCTAGCAGGTTTTCTACTGCCACCTGCTTTCATATGCAAGTGTTGTGCGCCTGACCCATCAGATTTGAGCATGGAATCCATAACTCCAAAGTCAGGAGATCCGGGCTCAAGCATAACTGCACCACCACCATCGCCAAAGATGATGCAGGTGGTTCTGTCCGTGTAGTCTATAATGGAAGACATCTTGTCTGCACCCACAACTACTACTTTCTTATACTTTCCTGTTTCTATAAACTGAGAACCTGTGATCAATGCATAAATAAATCCGGAGCAAGCCGCCTGAAGGTCATAGTTAAAGGCATTTTTTGCACCAACCGCATCTCCAATGAGATTGGCCGTTGCCGGAAAAGTCATGTCAGGAGTAGTAGTGGCACATATGATTAGATCAATGTCCTCAGCATTGGTATTGGTCTTTTCAAGAAGTCCTTTCACGGCTTCTATGCCAATAACTGAAGTTCCTTGATTTTCACCTTTGAGAATGTGCCTTTGCTTGATGCCAGTTCTTGAAGTGATCCATTCATCAGTGGTATCGACAATAGTTTCAAGTTCCTTGTTTGTTAAAACGTAATCTGGAACATAACCATGGACACCCGTGATTTGAGCTCGAATGTTCGTCATTAAGTAGTATTAAGGCCTATATGATGACCTGAATTAAGTTCGGTGCCCAATATAAGCGTAAACCATTCAGAATCATAATCAGAAATTAGAAAGAGTTGATGGGACAAATGCCCTTAAATAAGTACTGCTCCTGAATAAATATCCAGGAGCAGTGCTTTTAAGATCTTAGTACTTATACTAAAACTTCTTTTTCCATCACAACTTTACCTTTATAGTAAAGTTTGCCTTCATGCCAGAAGGCTCTGTGAGGCATGTGTAGCTCGCCTGTTGTAGGGCAAACCACCAATGTTTTGGCAGTCAATTTCTTATGCGTTCTACGCTTGTCTCTACGAGTTCTTGAAATTTTTCTTTTAGGATGCGCCATTTTAAATCTTATTTATTCGCTTTCGCTATTTTTTACTCTCTAAACCTTTTAATGCTGCCCATCTAGGATCAACATCTTCTTCTTGCTGCTCGTCAGATGTATCGTCTTGCTCTGAAGTATACACCATTGCACCTTCTTCATTCTGATCATCATCTTCCTGAAATCTGGGATGAAGCTTTTTCATTGGAATTTGTAAACCAATAAATTCAAAAAGTAAATCTGCTATGTTGATGGTCTGGGTATCCTTGAGGATAACCATGACATCTTCAGATAACTCTTTCTCTTCTTCTCCATACTTGAAGATCATTTTACTCTCAAAAGAGATGGGTTGATCGAACAAGTCAAGACTTCTATCACAAGTCAATTCAATACTTCCTTCAACTTTGAAGTCCATTTGAATCATACTATCTGACTTTTGAAGTGAAACGTCAGCGTTGAGTTTTCCCTTGCTAAACATTTCATTTTCAAACAGTTCAAAGAACGAATCTGAAATTTCAAACTGATAATCATGATTACCATTTGCTAGCTTGAAAATATGAATATCAAATGCTCTTCTCGCTTTCAATTTCCTAGCTTAAATTTCAGGACTGCAAAGGTATGTAATTATTGATTAATGAAGAAATATGTTTTAGATAAAAAACTCACCGAATCTGATGTCAATGATGAAGTGAGTTTTATCTGCATTCATCAAACCTCCGATTTGACGGATTCTTCTGTTTTTGAGCCATTACTTTCGGTTTCTACATTGATCATTAAAGGTCCTAAAGACTGATCATAACCATTTAGGTCTAGTTCATCTGAGCAAGACATCTTAAAATCAATGTTTTTGTACTTGGCGCTCTCTTTAAAGTCATGAATGATTTCTAATACATCATGTTGAATATGACGTGTTCTTGAAGCATCAATCAATAGTTCCGCATTATCGGGTATCTTATTAAGCTCTTTTAATATCTGTGCCTTATTTAGGAAAGTCACCATTTCTGCTAAAACAATACGATAATGTTTATGCGCTTTGTCATGGGTCTCTTTGAGCACATAAGGGTTTTTGAGGTTGTTTAGAAGAATGTAGAAAATCGCTACCGCCATACCTATTCCAATACCCTTAAGTAAATCGGTGAGTACAATAGCCAGTACAGTAACCACGAAGGGAATGAACTGCTGGTAACCAGACTTGAACATCTGCTTGAACAGAGAAGGCTTTGCTAATTTGTACCCCACAACTAGCAGAATAGCCGCTAAACTGGACAGCGGAATCATATTGAGCACATTGGGAATAATCATTGCAGAGATGAGAATGAGAAATCCATGAATCAATGCTGATGCCCTTGTTTTACCTCCAGACTGAATATTGGCTGAGCTACGGACAATAACTTGAGTAACAGGTAACCCCCCGATAAGGCCAGAAACAAAATTGCCAATACCCTGTGCTCTAAGCTCTCTACTGGTAGGGGTAACACGTTTCTGCGGATCTAATTTATCAGTAGCTTCTACACATAAGAGTGTTTCTAAACTCGCAACTATGGCAATGGTGATACCCAAAACCCATACTTCAATCATTCCGAAGGCGCTGAAATCTGGCAGTGTAAATTGATCAATAAAACCATTAAAATCACTTGCTACAGGAATACTAACCATATGATCCTGGCTAATTGACATTGAAGACCCAGAAAACGCGATGGCCAATACAATTCCAACAATTACCACAACCAAAGGCCCTTGAATGACCTGGGTGATTTTGATTCTTTTGACAAACTGCTGCTCCCATAGAATAAGGATGGCCAGAGAGATAAGCGCAATGGTGATGGCACCAGGTGAAATAAAGTTGATCATATTGACCAATTCAGAGAACGTATTTTCTCCATCGGCTTGAATAAAACCTAAATCCCCTTCAGGATCTGCGTCATAGCCAAAAGCATGAGGAATCTGCTTTAGGAAAATGATAACCCCAATTCCCGCCAGCATTCCTTTGATTACGGCACTTGGAAAGTAGTAACCAATAATTCCTGCTCTAGCGACACCCAGGACGAACTGGATGACCCCAGCAATAACAACGGCAACCAAGAAGATTTCAAAAGATCCCAGATCTTGGATCCCTGCCAATACTATGGCTGCAAGCCCAGCCGCAGGACCACTAACACCGAGTTGCGAACCACTGAATGCGGTTACAACTATACCACCAACCATACCGGCAATAATGCCAGAGAAAAGTGGTGCACCAGATGCAAGTGCAATACCCAAACATAGGGGTACAGCTACCAGAAATACGACCAGACCCGATGGGGCGTCATGTTTTAGATTAGAAAAAAAACTGTTCTTCATTAGTAGTGTCTTAGACTAGATGCAACACGCACCTAGCAGTGTGATTTTAAAAAATGGTAAAGGATTAACTGATTAAATATCAGTGAAATTCTGGGGGAGGGGTATTTATTTCCCCGTGGTTCAATTTTTTGGTTCGAAAAAGGTCAGCCTGACAACTTTGAATTTTCAAGTAAGTCCCGGACAAATTACCATGACCAGAAGTTCGAAAATAAACCGTCTTTGAGTCTTCTAATTCCTTTTCCGACTCTTCAGAATCTGTTTCAAATAGCTCTAAACCGTCAATATTATCTAATGCATAGGCAAAGCAATCAACCGTAAACATGGCCGAGAAACCGCATAATAATATTAAGGCAATGACTTTTTTCACTTTGGTCAAGGTACGAAAGAATACGGTTAGATAGATAATACGTTGTTAGAAATCGATCAAATTAGGCCTTGGGATGACAAACGACATTCATTTCTGAATTAGGAAGATGTTCTGTTTCTGACAATGTCAATGGCCATATAAAGAGCACTTCGCATACTTTGTTCGTTGGCTATGTTCTTGCCTGCAATTCCAAATGCCGTACCATGGTCAGGTGAGGTGCGCACAATTGGCAGCCCTGCTGTAAAGTTAACCCCATCTTCAAAGGCTATGGTTTTGAAAGGGATCAGACCTTGATCGTGATACATGGCCAAAACGCCATCAAACTTGGAATAACTTGCATTGCCGAAAAAGCCATCTGCCGGATAAGGTCCGAAGACCAAATCACCCTTTTCCTTGAATTGGGAGATGACCGGAGTGATAACTTCATTTTCTTCGCTACCCAAAAGGCCTTCTTCCCCTGCATGCGGATTGAGCCCTAAGATGGCCACTCTCGGTTTCCCAATGCCAAAGTCTTTCTTGAGTGACTTTATCATAAGACTAATCTTTCGAGTCAGTACTTCTGCGGTCAGTTTTTCTTTAACCTTTGCCAAAGGGATGTGCCCTGTTGCTACTCCAATTTTCAGGCTTTCGTTACAAAGAAACATGAGACTGTCCTCTGCTCCGAAAGTTTCTGTAAAGTATTCGGTGTGTCCGGGAAACTTAAAGTCATCGGCTTGAATATTATTCTTACTAATAGGTGCCGTGACAACTCCTTGAATATCTCCATTCTTTAAGTCCTCGCTTGCATGGGTCAAAGAAGCTAGAGCAAACCTACCCGCCTCAGAAGTTTCCTGGCCTGCTTTAATTTCATAATCCTCATCCCAGCAATTGATAACATTGAGTTTGTTATGTCTAATGTCTTTGATGGATTGTGCTTGGTGAAAAGAGAAGCGATCGATCTGTAAGTGGTTCTTGTAAAACGAAAACACTTTTCCATGCCCGTATATTACTATGTTGGCAAATGAGAGCATTTTGTTATTCTCGACTGCCTTCATGACCACCTCAGGTCCAATGCCATTGATGTCTCCAATGGTTATGCCGATCGTTGGCTTGATTTGATTGTCGTTTGCTTCCTCCTTCATATCTCTTCAAAATCAATAATTGTCCTTTACAACTGTGCCTTAAATCCAGATTTTTGCGCAAATTAATGTTTTTTGCCTAAGTTGTCGCGATGTCTGGAGTACGCCCTAAAAAACATCTTGGCCAGCACTTTCTTACCGATTTAAGTATTGCTGAGAATATTGCCAAAGCACTAAGTGGTCATGGTGATTATCAACGAGTTTTGGAGATAGGTCCTGGCACAGGGGTACTTACTCAATTTCTCTTAGAACAGCCTGTAGAGACTTGGGTGATTGAGGTCGATAGAGAGTCAGTTAGTTATCTCGAAACGCATTTTTCTCAACTAAAGGACCGAATCATTTCGGGAGATTTCCTCAAGATGAATTTCAATGAATCGATTGGTTCACCTCTGGCAATCGTGGGCAACTTTCCCTACAACATTTCATCTCAAATTTTCTTTCGCGTTCTAGACTTTCGCAATGACATTCCTGAGGTAGTTTGTATGATTCAGAAGGAGGTAGCTGAACGTTTGGCATCGCCTCCGGGTAACAAGACTTATGGGATACTCAGTGTTTTATTACAAGCCTATTATGACATTGAATATTTGTTTACTGTAAAACCCGGTGTATTTAACCCACCACCAAAAGTTAATTCAGGTGTTATCAGACTTAAGCGTAACAATGTCAGTCAGTTAGGTTGTGACGAAAGTCTTTTTAAATCTGTAGTAAAGGCAGGTTTTCAAATGAGGCGGAAAACATTGCGCAATGCATTAAAACCTATAAATTTGCCATCCGAGTTGGTGGATCACCCGATGCTGAATTTGCGGGCAGAGACCCTCTCGGTTGAAGATTTTGTCACCCTTACAAATCTAATTTCATCGTGTCAGAAGCGAGCGTAAAATTTGAGCTTTCCAAGGAGTACCTTGATCTTGTTGTTCAGGCAGTCGAACAACAAGACAATGCCTTTATCCTTGAGACGATGGAAGGGGTAGACCCTGCTGATATTTCCCTCCTATTAGAAGAGGCAACTTCTGACAACACTAAGTATGTTCTGGATTTGCTTCAGAACGAAGTGGGTGCCGAGGTAATCGAAGAACTTGAAGAAGATACGCGTCAGGACTTTCTGAAAGAGTTGAGCTCAGAGGAGATCGCTGAATACATTGAAGAGATGGAGTCCGATGACGCGGTAGATGTCATTAATGACTTACCTGTCAGGGTAAGGGAAGAAGTAATTGCCGCGATTAAGGACCCCGAAAACGCAGCGCACATTCAAGAGTTGATGCGTTACGATGAGGACTGTGCTGGCGGACTGATGGCGAAGGAGATGATTGTCGCCAATGTGAATTGGACAATCCTTCAGACCATTGATGAGATTCGTAGGCAGGCCGAAAACGTAGAAAAGATTTACTCCATCTATGTTGTTGACGATCGCCAGAAATTGTTAGGAAAAGTTTCTGTGAAAAGGATCATTCTCTCCAACGACAATATCTCTATCAAGGATATCTACGATGAAGATATCAAGGCAGTAGAAACCTATATGGACGAAGAGGAAGTGGCTGATATCATGCAGAAGTATGATTTAGACGCTGTTCCTGTGGTCAACCTTCAAGGGAAGCTGGTAGGTAGAATTACCATTGATGACATTGTAGATGTTATCACTGAACAGGCTGAAGAAGACATGCAGTTAATGTCAGGTATTTCTGCTGATGTTGAAGAGGACGATAGCATCTGGGCCATCTCCAAGGCTCGTCTTCCTTGGCTAATGATCGGTTTAGTGGGTGGAACTTTAGGTGCATGGGCGATCGGCTTTTTTGAGGGCGATTTGGAGAGCAATGCAGCCCTTGCCTTCTTTATCCCACTAGTAATGGCAACAGGAGGTAATGTAGGCATTCAGTCTTCTACTTTGGTTGTGCAAAGTCTGGCTAACAGATCTGCTTTTACTGAATCGTTCGGTAAAAGAATAGCCAAAATGTTTTTGGTGGCCATTTTCACAGGGATAGTCTTAGCAGCCATCAGTTTTGGGATCGTATATATCTGGAAGGGTGATGCTGATCTAGGCAAAGTGGTGGCCATTTCATTGATCTGCGTGATCATGCTGGCTTCCTTCACGGGCACTTCAACTCCTTTGATTCTTGATAAATTCGGGATCAATCCTGCCCTTGCCTCAGGTCCATTTATCACCACCACGAACGATATTTTAGGAATTATCGTTTATCTGGCCATCGCTAACCTTTTACTTACATAAAAATGTCTAAGAAGTGCCTGATTGTAGATGAGATGCACGAGAGCATCCAAGATTTGCTATCGCAAATTGGCATAGAACCTGTTTACCGACCCAAAGCTTCAAGAGAAGAAATTCTCGACTTGATCAGTGACTTTGAAGGCTTACTGATCAGGAGTAAGACTACGGTAGACAGAGAGCTTGTGGACAAGGCAAAGAAGTTGGAATTTATCGGAAGGGCAGGAGCGGGCCTTGATAAGATAGACGTTGAATACGTTGAGTCAAGGGACATAGAGATTCTGAATGCCCCTGAAGGAAATCGTGATGCCCTAGCCGAACATGCTGTAGCAATGTTGCTCAACTTGCTCAATAATATTAACCGTGCCGATCGTGAAGTAAGAAATTGGATATGGGACCGGGAAGGCAACAGGGGTGTGGAGCTTAGTGATAAGACGGTCGGTATTATAGGATATGGTCATATGGGACAGGCCTTTGTTCAACGACTTAGGGCATTTGATTGCCGAGTGCTAGTCTACGATAAGTATAAGAAGGGTTTCGGAACAAAGAATGTAGAAGAGGTAAGTCTGGAGAAGATGTTTGCAAAAGCTGACGTTTTGAGCTTGCATGTTCCATTGACTGAGGAGACAAGAGGGTGGATCGATGCTGAATTCTTTGGGCAGTTCAAAAAGAACATCTACCTCTTAAATACCGCAAGAGGTGAAATTATTCCAACTCGAGACTTATTAGACTTATTAGACTCAGGTAAGCTTATAGGTGCGGCTTTAGACGTTTTAGAGAAAGAAAAATTCGATCAGCTTAGCGCAGAACAGAAATCCCTTTTTGAAAACCTCTTTAATCGAAAAAATGTGGTCCTATCTCCTCATGTGGGAGGCTGGACATTTGCCTCTTTCAAGCGAATCAACGAGGTATTGGTGGGAAAAATAGCTACCCATTATCGCATCGATTGGAATGCTTAGGCTTTATGATTTGCTAATTTTTAGCTAATTTTGAGTTCAATCGCCTGAACAGGCGATTTTATTTGTTTATAGGCGGTTTCAATCTGAGGCCGTTCTTTGTTTTAAGAGTACACAAAATATATTGATATGGCAGGTGTTAGTTATTACACTGAAGAGGGATTGCAGAAGTTGAAAGATGAACTGCACGAGTTAAAGACGAAAGGTAGAGCCGATATGTCTAAGCAAATAGCGGAGGCAAGAGATAAAGGAGACTTGAGTGAAAATGCTGAGTATGATGCTGCCAAAGATGCTCAAGGCTTAATGGAAATGCGTATTTCCGAACTGGAAACGGTTATCGGTGATGCCAGAATAAAAAAACAAGAAGATGTTGACCTTTCAAAGGTGTCGATTCTCTCTACAGTAAAGATCAAGAATGTAAAGAACGGCATGGAAGTGAAATACACTTTGGTGTCTGAAAAAGAAGCTGACCTAAAGAGTGGTAAGATTTCATATGAATCACCAATTGGAAAGGGCCTTCTAAATAAAAAGATTGGTGAAGTAGCGGAAGTGATTGCCCCTGCAGGGAAAATAGAGTTCGAAATTCTGGATATCACCTTAGAGTAAGATGCCAAGTATCTTCACCCGGATCATCAATCGTGAAATTCCAGGCTACATTGTGGCAGAGAATGATGATGCGATTGCCTTTCTCGATATCAATCCGCTTAATGAAGGACATACGCTAGTAGTGCCTAAGAAGGAAGTGGACAAGCTATTCGATCTTGATGAAGATACTTACCTCAAACTCCAATCCTTTGCACACCAAGTAGCCAAAGCTATTGAAAAAGCCATTCCTTGCCTGAGGGTTGGCGTTGCAGTTGTGGGCTTAGAAGTGCCGCATGCCCATATCCACCTAATTCCACTTCACGGAATGCATGATATTGATTTTGGTAGGCCTAAGTTGAAGCTAAGTCCTGAGGCTTTTGAGGAAGTAAGAGGTAAGATTACGGAGTACTATTAACTGTTTTGGCCATAAGTCGTGACGTCCCTAGCGGTGCTACCCATATGGCTTTTTCGTGTACTGCTTTACATTTTAATACTTCTTTTTCAGTATTTGTCCTTCGCGCCTATAACCGTGCTTTTGCAAAGATTTTATCAGTAGTTCCTTAATGACTTTGTCAAAGTCATCGCTGAGAATGTAATTATATGTTGCGTCTCTATAGAATTTTAGTCGTTCTGCTTCTGATGCTTTGTCGAGATAGCTCTGTACTAGGTTGTCCTCAACGCTATAATCAAAACCTTCAATGATCAATTTTTCCGTTCGGTACTTGATTCCAATGCCGTCCAAAGTCTCAATCGTTATTTCTTTCTTTCTGACAACTCTCAGGTCATTGATGTATTGACTGACTTTAGTTATTGGGTAAATTTCAAATTGCTCACTAAGCACTTTAGCGAGTAGGACTCTGCCCTGCCTTCTCTCAGCTCTTCTTTGTTTCATTTCTTCTATCTCAGTTTTTGGTAGTGGATTTCCCTTCCAGTCCACTTCCGATACTTCGTCCCATTCCTGAAGTTGAGCTTTTATTTGTTCATCACTCGTGTAATCGTCATCAAGAAATTCCGCTTCACCGATTGTTAAAACAAGCCCTAAAAAATCAGTGAGATTTTGAGCAACCAGTCTGATAGGTGGGTCGTTTGATGGACTTACACAAACGATTGGGGCATTACTGAGGTCTTTAACTGTCCCAAAATCTGTCAGGAAACCGAAGTGTATTCCATCTCCACCAGTCCCTGCAAATGGTATGACGTCCAAAGGTGTCATGGAGTGATGGTGGTCATACTCAATATAGAAACCGAGCCATTCCCAGGTTTGTCCCCTTATGTTTTGATACTCTTCAAGTTTTTGAAGCAAATCAGGCTTCTCGTATTCACCGAAAAAAAAGTCTTGGGAATTTGATTTAAATAGAGAGAACATAAGTATTAATATCAGAAGCCCTTTCATTTCTTAATGCGCTCAACGTTTACTAATAACAAAAAGATGTGTCAATATACAGAGTATTGAGTTGGTCAATGTTTTTTTAAACCTAGCTTCGGATCTCTATTTCACCCTTCCCGGATTATCAGCTACGAAATTCTTCCAGCTTTTGGCTCGACTTTGTAAACTTCCGTTTTGGAAGTGATGACAAACGGCCACGGCTAGGGCATCTGTGGCATCAAGCATTTTGGGGAGTTCTTTGATGCTCAATAAGGTTTGAAGCATAGAGGCCACTTGTTCTTTGGAGGCGTTACCATTTCCGGTAACTGACTGCTTTACTTTTTTTGGAGCATACTCGGTAATAGGAATATCTCTAGCCAGCGCAGCAGACATTGCCACGCCTTGTGCTCTGCCCAATTTCAGCATTGATTGGATATTCTTACCATAGAAGGGCGCTTCTAAGGCTACTTCGTCAGGATGGAACTCCTCAATAATGGACGTGATGCGTTCAAAGATTTTCTTGAGCTTTAATTCATGACCGGAATACTTACTTAAGTGGATAACACCAAACTGTAATAAGGACAGTTTTTTACCTGATATTTTAAGCAGGCCATAGCCCATTACACTGGTGCCAGGGTCAATGCCTAAAACTATTTTTTCTGGTACTACGGCCATGTGATTGCAATATAATGAATCCGAATAGCCGATCGATTTTAATTTTCCACGCTAATGGTATTTATTCGTGTATGATCCTGGCCATTGGCATATATGTGGGCTACCTTCTTTTTCTTCTGGTCCTCATTGTGGTTTGGAACACTTGGAAACTCGATCCACGACCTTATCAAGAAATCCCAATTTCGGTAATCATCCCTTTTCGTAACGAGGAGAAGAACCTGTTCAAATTGGTTAAGAGCCTGAGTGAACAGGGGCACCGAGTCTTTGAGGTTGTTTTCGTTAATGACCACTCTGAAGATGAAGGGTTGAACTTACTCCGCGAGCTCCTTCAGGAAGTCAGCTTTGATTATCAAATACACACCCTAAAAGATACTTTCGGCAAGAAGGAAGCCATTAAGGCTGGAATTGAAATGGCGAACAATGATCTTATCGTCACGACCGATGCTGATTGCGCTGCAGGCAGTAAGTGGCTCGAGGAGATTTCCAGTCGCTTTCAGGATGAACATATTCAAATGGTGGTGGGACCAGTGGTACTCACAGGAAATAGCTTTTGGCAAAAAATGCAATCCCTTGAGTTTGCTTCTTTGATCGGAACGGGAGGAGTCTTCTTGAGAATGGGGTTGCCTTTAATGGCCAACGGGGCAAACCTTGCTTACAGAAAAGCTGCCTTTAAAAAGGTAGACGGGTTTAATGGGATTGATTCTACACCATCTGGGGATGACGAACTTTTAATGCATAAGGTAAATCAAGAATTTCCCAACGGCATCAAATTCCAAAAATCCATCGGGTCAGTCGTTTCAACTGAAGCTTCGGAAGGCTGGAGTGCCTTCAGACAACAGCGCCTAAGGTGGGCGAGCAAGTGGCGGGTAGGACTTAGGTTCGCTACGATCCTTTCGGCACTACTAATTTTTATAGTTCAACTCATTCAGCTATGGCTTTTCTATAATCTATTTGACCCAGGCGACAATCTTCAACTAATTGCTTCGTTACTATTCTTTAAATTACTGATCGAGTTCATCTTCCTTTGGTCTATCGGGCACACCTTTGGACAAAAAATGAATGGAATTGCCTTTATAGTTAACTATCTATTGTATCCGCTTTATGCCATATATTTTGGCATTGCTGCTAACTTTGGAAAGTTTAAATGGAAGGGTAGAGCTTATTAGCTAAGTTTCATGAGCGATGAAGAGTTTGACGTAATGGACGAGTTGTACTTTGTACAGCCATTCGATTATTTGATCGAAGAACTTGAAATGACTGCCTCGGAATTGAAGGAAGTTTTACGAGGTTTGTTAAAGCGAGGTTGGATCAAGTGTTTTTATAATATGAATGATGAGGTGTTCGAAGATCAACTAGACTTTGAAAACGCCTTTCAAGATTACTACTACCTAGCCACAAAAACTGGGCTTTTGGCCCATAATGGAAGATAATATGCCACAGAGGTCACTGCAAAATAGATTTGATCAAAAAGAGCTGGAAGTCAATGCCCTCTTGGAGATTACCCAAGCGGTGAACAATAACTTGCCCGAAGAAGACTTGTACAAGATTTATGAGTTTACGCTTCGCGCAAATCTCAGACTCGATAAGCTTACACTTTATGTGCTCGAAGAAGATTGGGAATGTAAAGTGCAGTTTGGTACTAAAAAGGATTTCACCCAAGTGTCCCTTGGGCAAAGTTGCTTACAAGTAAGTGAGGCAACAGAGATCAGCAAGTTGGACTTAGATGTTCCTTGCTTTTCGGAATTCGATATCATCATTCCTGTTAAACACAAAGACAGATTACTCGCCTTTGTTTTCCTCAAAGTCAAAAGCGAAATCGAAGACCTCATCGATACGACCTTTATTCAGGCACTAAGTAATATTATTCTGGTGGCCATTGAGAACAAGCGATTAGCGAGAAAACAGCTAGAGCAGCAGGCCTTGCAGCGAGATATTGAAATTGCGAGTGATGTTCAAAACTTCCTTTTCCCCAAAGACTTACCTAGAACTGATAAAATTGAAATCAAAGCTTTTTACCAGCCATGTCAGACTGTAGGGGGTGACTATTATGATTACATCACCTTGGAAGATCAAAACCAGTTTGTGGTGTGTATTGCTGATGTATCTGGGAAAGGCGTTCCAGCGGCAATCCTGATGTCTAATTTTCAGGCGGTACTACGAACAGTTTCACGTACAGCAAAGAACCCGAAGGAGGTTGTTACTGAATTGAACTACCAACTAAGTCGTAATGCGAATAGAGAAAACTTCATCACATTTTTTCTAGCAGTTTATGACTATGATACCAAAGACCTTAGGTATATAAACGCAGGTCACAACCCTCCAATGTTGATGAACGGTTCTGCAGAGGTGCAACGTCTGACGGTTGGCACCACTGTTTTGGGGGCATTTGAACCTTTACCTTTTATGGAGATGGGAACAGTCTCTGGCTTGGAAGATTTCTCGCTTTTCCTTTTTACCGATGGGTTAACCGAAACTTTCGATGATAAGGAAGAAGAGTTCGGAGCGGAACGACTTCAAGCCTTCTTAGAGTCTAATCATGGTCGCCCATTAGATGATGTGCATAATGACCTACTGAAAGCTCTAGATGACTATCGAAAGTCACAACCCTTCTCGGATGACTTGACTTTCTTATCTTGCAGGGTCAAGAATGGTACCGCATAAAACCCCATCACTCTTTAAATACTTATGGCCGAATCTGGTTTGGAACATTCCAAACTCAGAAAAGAAGATTTTCTTGACTTTTGATGATGGTCCGATCCCAGGGCTTACGGAATGGGTGATTCAAACCTTGGATGCATACAAGATCAAATCGACATTCTTTTGTGTTGGAGAAAACATCAAGAAACATCCAGATGTCTTTTCCAAATTGTTGGAAGCTGGTCATAGTATTGGGAACCACACCCACCATCATTTAAATGGAAGAATGGTTTCAACCGGTGATTATTTGGATGATATTCTTCTTTGTGACGAGGCTCTAAATATTGAGAACACATCTACAGATCTTTTTAGACCTCCATACGGTAGGTTGAAAACGAGTCAGAGAAACTCCTTGAAGCACAAGAGAATAGTTATGTGGGATGTTTTGAGTAAAGATTATGATGGATCATTGAAGCCCGAGGATATTCTCCGAGGTACTATAAAGGCCACTCAACCGGGTTCTATTGTTGTCTTTCATGACAATTTAAAAGCTGAAACGAACTTGAAGGCAGTCTTACCGAAGTACATAGATCATTTCTTGAGTATAGGTTATCAATTTGAGCAACTCTAATGGTGTTCTTATTAACTGTGTATTCGCTCTTGTCTGTCATTGAACTGGCATTAATTGTTATCCATTTTTGGAAGTTTAAAAGCATTGCGCTGATACCTAAGGAGCAAACGCCTGAGGTCACTGTCTTGGTTTGTGCCCGAAACGAAGAGCACAACCTACGAGACTGTTTGGAATCTCTGATGACTTCCGACTATCCCTTTGAGAAGGTAGAAATACTTGTTGGGGATGATAATTCAGAAGATAGTACTGGAGACATTATTCATGAGTTTGCCAATAAGTTCAAAGCAATAAAAGCTGTTGATATTGCCCATGAAAAGGACGGACTGATCGCGAAAGCAAACGTTCTGAATCAGTTGATCGATGTGAGTCAATACGAATGTCAGGTAATCATTGATGCCGATATGGTCGTCACAAAGGATTGGTTACGACTGATGGTTTCAGCGCTGAAGTCAGGAAATGATATGGTAAGTGGCTATACTCAGGTTAAGCGATCCAGCTGGTTTGCAAACCTTCAATTTATGGACTGGCAATCTGTGCTCTTCGCCATGAAGACTATGGCTGACTTTGTAAGGCCAATTTCAATCCTGGGTAATAACATGGCATTCAATAAGACTGCTTATCATAAGGTAGGCGGCTTTCGAGGACTTGGTCCTACTGATGTGGAAGACTTAGGCTTATTGCAGAGATTCCAAAAAGAAGGTTTTAGAACAATGCAATTGGTGGCCTCCGAGGGTCATGCCTATACTAAACCGCAATTGACATTTGGAGAGCTATTGACTCAACGCTGCCGCTGGATGAATGGAGTTTTTACACATCATTTTGTTCTTGGTATCCCTGCTTTCTTTGCTAGGCTATGGGTGGTGTTTGCTGTCTTGGCTTTATTTATCAATCTAAATTTGGCCGCGTTTATCGCCTTTTACGGTCTTTGGACAAATTGGGCGAAAAGCAGGATCATGACAACTAGAACAAAGTCTCATGATTCAATCTTCTTGTTATCGCCAATTATTATTAGTCTTTTAGATACTTTAGCACTCCTAAGGCTAGTGCTCATTGGAAAGGTGAGTTGGAAAGGAAGGAAACATTAATGATTGATACCCACGCGCACATATATGCGGATCAGTTTAAGGAAGACATTGATCATATAATTGAACGCTCCAAAGAAGTCGGTTTGGAGAGAATCTACATGCCCAATATTGATCATACATCCATTGATGATATGTTGGAATTAGAGCTCAAGCACCCTGACTTCTGTATTGCCACGATGGGGCTTCATCCTTGTTCCGTAAAAAGTGATTTTGAAAAAGAACTATATATAGTAGAGGAATGGTTGTCGAAAAGAGAGTTTGTAGCGATCGGAGAGATGGGTACAGATTTATACTGGGACAAGACATTTGTCGATCAGCAAGTGGAAGCTTTTAAAATTCAAGTCGCTTGGGCCAAGGAGTATCAAAAACCAATCATCATCCATTGTCGTGAGTCCTTGGATATGACCATAGACTTGGTCGAGCAGTTGAAGGATGATGATTTAACTGGAGTTTTTCATTGTTTCAATGGATCGGTAGAGCAAGCCGAGAGAATTGCTGCACTCGGATTTTATATTGGGCTTGGGGGCGTTTCTACCTTTAAGAATGGGGGTATGGATCAAGTTATTCCGGAGCTGGATATGAGTAATGTGGTTTTAGAGACGGACAGCCCGTACTTGGCCCCGGTTCCTCATCGTGGAAAGCGAAATGAACCAGCCTATGTTCAATTGGTAGCGCAGAAGGTCGCTGACTACAGAGAAACGTCTCTTGAAGAAATTAGCTCCATTACCACAGCAAATGCAAACAAACTATTTCAATTCGATGCTTGAGTTAAAACCTATACAGCACTTCGACTTATTTGATCAGCCTAAGGCCAAAATATTGATCATTTATACTGGTGGAACTCTTGGTATGGACTATGATGAGAATGGCTCATTGCAGCCCTGTGGTTTTGATCAGATACTAAGGAGAGCCCCAGTGGCGAAAGAATTACATATTAACCTGTCGGTTATATCATTTGAAATACCGATTGATTCGTCAAAAGTTGAACTGGCCCATTGGCAAAGTATGGCCAAGGTTATCCATGAACATTATGACCAATTTGACGGGTTCTTAATACTGCATGGGACCGATACTATGGCCTATTCGGCATCTGCATTAAGCTTTATGCTTGAAGGGTTGAATAAACCAGTGATTTTTACTGGAGCGCAATTACCAATTGCTTCTCCTCGATCAGATGCTCAAGAAAACCTCGTTACATCCTTAGAGATTGCTTCCGATAAAAAGGAAGGAAAACCGATCATCACAGAAGTTTGCATCTTTTTTAATAATGTACTGCTAAGGGGGAATCGATCCAAGAAGGTAGAAAGCGAACGCTTCGATGCTTTTGAATCAGAAAACTACCCAGTTCTAGCAAAGGCTGGAATTGCCATAGAATATCAATGGTCTTACTTAAGACCATATGCAGATGAAGTTTTGAAACTTAATGTCGCCATGGATCCAGCAATAGTGGCGTTGAAGCTCTTTCCGGGTTTGAATGCCACTACCGTTGAACACATTGTTAAGGCACCCCTTGTAAGGGGCATTATACTAGAGAGTTACGGAGCAGGAAATGTACCTCATGAGCAGTGGTTTTTGGACCTTTTGAAATCAGGTGTCGATTCAGGTAAATTGATATTGAACATCAGCCAGTGTAATGGCGGGCGCGTATTACATGGGAAGTATCAGACCAGCGGAGCGCTTGATCGGATTGGCGTTTTAAGCGGGTCGGATTTGACAACTGAAGCAGCGACTACTAAAATGATGTACGCTCTTGGTCAATTTAGCTCTCCGACCGATCAGAAAACATGCCTGACAACTTCGATTAGAGGTGAAATGAACTGATTTTTCATGCTTGACAAAAACAAATTTCGGCTTGCATACTGAAATTATTATTAATTTATTTGTCACCCTGCGAGAAGCGCAGATATGGAAAGGGAGAGGTGTCCGAGTGGTTGAAGGAGCACGCCTGGAAAGTGTGTATACCTCTAAAGGGTATCGAGGGTTCGAATCCCTCTCTCTCCGCACTATCAACTAAAACTTTAAGTGATAATTTCTTTTAATCATATTTATTAATAATTTAGAAATCGTTTTAACCTTATATTAATCAAAACTAGACTATGAAAAAGTTATTTTCTTTACTGATGATCCTTGGCATTTTCGCTTTTGGATTTAACGCTGTTGCTCAAGATAGCACGGGTACAGCTTCAGATACAACTGTCGTAGCAGAGCCAGATCCAATTCCAGAACAGCCGGAATATGAGATTGAAGAGGAGGCACAGTCTTTCGACCAAATTATTAAAGACAAGTTTATCGAAGGTGATCCTCAGTTTATGTCACCAGTATTGATCTGTTTGATTCTTGGATTGGCTATCGCCATCGAAAGAATTATCAGTCTTAACTTATCAACTACAAACACTCAAAAGCTATTGAGCAAAGTTGAAGACGCACTTGAGTCAGGTGGAGTTGAAGCTGCTAAAGAAGTTACTAAAAGCACTAGAGGTCCTGTGGCATCTATCTTTACACAAGGTCTAATGAGAATGTCTGAGGGCATTGAGATGGTTGAGAAATCAGTTATCGCTTATGGATCAGTTGAAATGGGTAGACTTGAAAGAGGTCTAGTTTGGATTTCACTATTTATCTCACTCGCTCCAATGCTTGGTTTCATGGGTACAGTAATCGGTATGATTGGTGCCTTTGACGCAATTGAAGCTGCAGGTGATATTTCTCCTTCACTAGTGGCAGGAGGTATTAAAGTAGCACTTTTGACAACTGTTGCGGGTCTAATCGTTGCGATTATCCTTCAGTTATTCTACAACTACTGTGTTTCTAAAATCGATTCTATCGTAAACTCTATGGAAGATGCCTCTATCTCTCTAGTAGACTTATTAGTGAAGCATAATCTTTCTAAGTAATCATTGTCAACTCTAAAAAGATAAATTATGAGTCAGGAACAATGGATTGATATTGGATTATATGGCGCGATCATTTTGATCATTGTCGCAACACTTGCGGCTATCGGAATGAATCTTGTAAACGCCTTTAGTAATCCTAAGAGCCTTGTAAAAGGTGGAATTGGAATTGGCGTACTAGCCGTTATATTCCTAATTGGTTATTCAATGGCACCAGCAGAATTTGGTGCTTCTACAGCTAAGGCATTAGAAGCCTCTAATATTGACCCAACCAGCGATGGTGCAGGATCAATGTATAAACTAGTAGGTGGAGCAATGACTACAACATTGATACTTGTTGTAATCGCTTTAGTTGGTTTGGTATACTCATCAGTAGCAAGAATCGTAAGATAATTTTATGGCAAGAAGTAAAGATAAGGGAAGTCAAGAGGTGAATGCAGGCTCAATGGCCGACATCGCATTCTTGCTTTTGATTTTCTTCCTTGTAACTACCCAGATTGCCACGAACAAAGGACTAACACTTTTGCTTCCTCCTAAACAGGAAGAAGACGAGCCAATTGAAATCAAGCAACAAGAGCGTAATCTGTTTAAAATCCAGATTAACTCTGCTGATAGACTTTTGGTAGAAGAAGAGCCGTTAGACGATGTTACGCAAATCAGGGAGATGGTATATGACTTTGTGTTGAACTTTGGAAAGCCTAGCGATAAAAAGAAAGGTAAAGCTGAAGTGAGTGACAGAGACGTATATGAGAGTTTACCAGCTTCAATGAAAGCATATATTAATCGTAGTCTAGGGTCATCTGAGTCATCTGACGGACCAGGCAGCGCGATTATATCACTGAAAGCTGACCGTGGAAGTAGCTATGATATTTTTATTAGTATCCTAGATGAACTAAACGCGGCATATAATAGAATTTATGGCGAAAGAGTCGGTTTGACTGATGAAGAATTCAGAAAGTTGAACAGAAATGACCCACGCCAGAAAGAGTTGTACGATAGAGCTAGAGCGGGTATACCGAAAGCGATATCTATTGCAGAACCATCAACAGTAGGAGGATAATATGTCTAAGTTCAAGAAAAAGAGTGAATCGAGTCAGGATATCCCCACCGCAGCTTTACCGGACATTATCTTTATGCTTTTGTTCTTCTTTATGGTAACTACCGTATTGAGAGAAACAGAGCTAAAGGTAGAGCAGAGAATTCCGCGAGCTGAACAGTTGGTGAAACTCGAAAAGAAAAAATTGGTGACATACCTTTATGTAGGTGCGCCAAAAGATAAAAGCCTTGGTTCAGAATCCAGAATTCAGGCCAATGATGCCTTCATCGGTATCGATGGTATTGTACAATGGGTGAACCAGGAGAAGTCTAAATTGAGTGAAGTAGAACGTGATCAAATCACAGTTTCAATGAAAGTTGATGAAGAGACCAAAATGGGTATCATTGTTGACATTCAGACGGAGCTGAGAGAAGCAAATGCACGTAAGATCATGTACGCTGCACCAACTAAGGCTAAGGATAATTAATCAATAACTTTTTCAAGAAAAGGGACTACCGCGTAGTCCCTTTTTTTATGCATTTTAGCGAGAGATGAGCAAGCTGAAACTTAATGACAAGCGCATAACAAATGGCTGGTGTATGTACGACTGGGCCAATTCAGTCTATTCATTAACCATCACCACAGCGGTATTTCCCATATACTTTGAAAGTGTCACAACCAGCGATGATGGAAACAAGCTGGTCGATTTTTTGGGTTGGCAGCTACCGAATACTGTGCTTTACTCTTATGCCTTATCTCTGTCCTTTTTACTGACAGCAATGATGTTGCCATTACTTACAGGTATTGCCGACTATACCGGAAAGAAGAAGACCTTTCTTAAGTTCTTTGCTTACCTGGGAGCTTCAGCCTGCGCAGCGATGTTCTTCTTCGAAGGTTCAAACATAGAGTTTGGGGTATTGATGGTCATACTGGCCAGTATCGGTTACTCAGGAGGCCTGGTTTTCTATGATGCTTACTTGCCGGAAATCGCTACCGCAGATCGGTTTGATCAATTGAGCGCTAAAGGTTATTCTCTTGGCTATATAGGCAGTGTGATTCTGCTTATACTAAACCTCTTAATGATTCAAGAACCTGAGGTGTTTGGTCTTCAGGAAGGATCCCTTCCTGCCAGAATATCTTTCCTGACCGTGGCCATTTGGTGGGCAGGTTTTGCACAAATTACGTTCAATCGTCTTCCTGCTAATCCTTTTAAGAAAACCAATACAGATCATTGGTTCAAGAAGGGATATAGAGAATTGAAAATGGTCTATAGTCAAATAAAGGAGCTGCCGAACTTAAGACGTTATGTGCTGGCCTACTTCTTTTTTAATGCTGGCGTGCAGGCTGTAATGTACCTAGCTTCACTCTTTGGCGCAAAGGAGCTTCAATTACCTACTGATGCGCTGATTAAGATTGTACTTATTATACAGCTTGTAGCTATAGGTGGAGCATATTTGTTTGCCAACCTTTCTAAAAGGAAGGGTAATGTATTCTCTCTTATGACCATGATTGTCATCTGGGTAGCAGTATGTATTCTGGCGTTCTTTGTTAATAGTGAGCTGCAGTTTTATGGGCTGGCCATAATGGTAGGTTTGATCATGGGAGGGATTCAGTCATTGTCTAGGTCTACCTATTCAAAACTCATACCCGAAAACACAGAAGATCATGCTTCCTTCTTTAGCTTTTATGATGTTACTTTCAACGTCTCTATAGTAACTGGTACACTGGCTTATGGTACCATCGAATGGCTGACTGGTTCTATGAGATATAGTGCACTTGGACTCAGTGTTTTCTTCATTATTGGATTGCTTTTAGTTAGAAGCGTGAAGGTTAGAGACATCTGATTGACCGAAACTCAATTTTTGGTATTAATCGCAAACGTTTGCAATGACATTAGTCTCTTGCAGCCTCTTTAGCTTAGTTTTTTATGATTATTATTGATTTTACAAGGATTCTGTGAATAGGATACGCCTGGTCTATGGAATCGATTTTCAAAAATTAAAAGAGCATGAAAAAACTACTTTACACTATGATTGCGATGTCATTGATGACATTCGCCATTACTTCCTGTGACAACGGGAATGCAGATTTTGATGTTGTCGATGTAGCACCAGTAATTTCTATAGCAGACCCTGGGAATGTTATTCAAGGTGCTGCTGTAAATATTGAAGTATCATTTACAGATGGTTCAGAGAACCTATCTCAGAGCACATTGGCTTCTGCTTCTTATGACCTCGTTACAGGAGGTAATTCAGTTGCGTCTGGTACTTTCACAGTATCAGGAAGAACCGCTACTGGAACAGTTACAATTGCTGGTGGTCTGGCCGCAGGAGATTATACGCTAAGCGTTACTGCTACAGATTCAAATGGCAATGCGGACACAGAATCATTTGATTTCTCAGTTACTTCTGATTTTTCTGTGGGAATTATCGGTTCGGCAACTCCTACAGGCTGGGATTCTGATACGGATTTGAACTTTGTAACGGGTACGCAATATGAAATTACTATTGCATTGACAGCTGGTGAAGCCAAGTTCAGATCAAATGATGATTGGGGTCAGAACTGGGGTGACGGAGCATTCCCGACTGGTACTGGTACTCAGGATGGTGCCAATATTCCAATTGCAACTGCTGGTACTTACTTAGTTACTTTTGATACAGCTACTGGTGCTTACTCGTTCACTGCACAGTAAGAAAAAAACACAACTACAAAAAAAAGCCCATTGATTGGGCTTTTTTTAACCCTAAAACTATGATGCGCTATTCTTTGTCTATCATTCTTCTCCTTATCACCACGAGTGTTTCCATGGGGCAGATTGTTACTTTGGAACCCTCAAATGCTAATGGAGAGCAAGAGATAAAATTGATCTTTGATGCTACCCAAGGTGATGCTGGTTTAGTAGGGGCCAGCAAAGTCTATGTACATACTGGGGTAGTGACAGACAGCCCCAATGGAACAGCCTGGACTTTTGTAAAGGGCAATTGGGGCGCTGATGATGGTATAGGTTTGATGACCAAAGTATCTGGTGAGAGTGATAAGTGGGAGATCACATTATCACCGACAGCTAGAGAATATTATGGTGTTCCTTCTGGAACTAATATGTTCAGGTTGTCCATGGTATTTAGAAATGCCGATGGTTCTTCAAAAGGTGCCGGAACACCGGGATCCATAACTGGTGGGGAGGTGGCCTCCAATGGTGATATCTATATGGACTTGAACGTTGCCAATTTTGTAACAATCACGGCACCTACGGAAGAAGATATTTTTGTTGTAGATGGTCAATCCGTGACCTTGTCAGCTGAAGCTTCAAGCGAAGTATCTGCTATGGCCATTTCAGTTGATGAAGGAAATGGCTTCGATGAAAAGGCCAGTATTACCTCTGGAACCAATATTAGTTTTGATTTTTCTCCAACCAGCAGTTTTAGAGGTTCTTTAAAGGTGACCGCTACGGTGAACGGAGAAAATTTAGAAGTAACCCAGTCACTTAATGTTAACCTCACTTCAGAAACACAAGTGTTGGCATTACCTGCTGGACTGAAAAAGGGTATCAACTATGGAGATGACCTAACTAAGGTGAGCCTGGTACTGGAAGCACCGGAAAAGGACTTTGTTTATGTCGTGGGTGATTTTAACAATTGGGAAATCAGATCAGAATATTTGATGAATGTCACACCCGATGGAGAATTATTTTGGATTGAGCTATCGGGGCTAACGCCAAACCAAGAATACGTATTCCAGTATTGGGTAGATGGAAATATTAGAATCGGTGACCCTTATGCTGATGAGGTGGCTGATCCATGGAATGACTCATTCATACCTGCAAGTGTTCATGATGACATACCCGACTACAACAAAACTGACTATGCGATTGCCACCACCTTAGAAACTGGGCAAGCTGCTTTTCAATGGGATGCTTCAGAAGACTCATGGCAAAGGCCAGCTAAAGAAGACTTGGTTATTTACGAGTTATTGGTTCGCGACTTTATCGGTACACACAGCTATAAAGATTTAATTGACACACTTGATTATATCGCTGACCTTGGAGTGAATGCGATAGAACTCATGCCGATAATGGAGTTTGAAGGCAATGAGTCTTGGGGTTATAACCCTATGTATTTCTTTGCGCCAGATAAGTACTACGGCACTAAGGATGATTTAAAGACATTTATTCAGGTTTGTCATCAGAAAGGAATAGCTGTTATTCTGGACATGGTTCTGAATCACGCTTTTGGTTTGAATCCAATGGTAAGAATGTATTGGGATGAAGCCAATAGTAAACCAGCAGCAAATAGCCCTTGGTTCAATCCTGATGCAACGCATCCTTTCAACGTTGGCTTTGATTTTAATCATGAGAGCACATATACCCAGGCTTTCGCAGATTCTGTCAATGCCTATTGGGTCAATGAATACCATTTCGATGGCTATAGATTTGATCTCTCAAAAGGGTTTACCCAAACTAACAATCCAAGTGATGTTGGAGCGTGGTCTGCTTTTGATCAAACGCGTATTGACTTGCTTACGCGAATGAGTACTAAGCTCTGGGAAACTGATCAAGAGGCTTACGTCATTCTTGAGCACTTTGCCGATGCTTCTGAAGAGAATGCTTTGGCAGCAGCGGGTATGTTACTGTGGAGGAACGTTGGTTTTCCTTACCGGAAGGCACTTGGTGGATCTACAGGAGAGACTTTTCAGGGAGCTACAGCTAATACACATGTTTCTTATATGGAAAGCCATGATGAACAAAGGCAACTATGGGAGGTCTTCCAAGAAGGCGAGGCTGAAGAAGGTTATAATACAAGAGACACTACAATCGCCTTGGAAAGGCTGAAAATGAATGCGGCTTTTATATATACTCTTCCAGGTCCAAAAATGCTATGGCAGTTTGGAGAATTGGGATATGATATTGACATCAACTTCAATGGTAGAGTAGGAAACAAACCGCTTGTTTGGGGTGAGGGAAGTCTAGGCTATTATGAAGACCCATTAAGGTCTTATACTTACGATGCCTTTGCAGCAATAATTGCCTTGCGTAACCTGATTAATGAAGAGGCTAACGTCAATTATACTTATGACTTTGCCGGTGATGAACGATCGATCAGTATTGATTCCGATGATCTAGATGTTCTAATCGTAGGAAACTTTGGTCTTTCAGAGACTACGATGGACGTTGCATATACTCAGACCGGGGATTGGTATGATTATTTTTCTGGAGAGACAGTGGCGGTTGCGGATGTTAGTGCATCCGTAGACTTGGCTCCGGGAGAGTTCAAAATATATACCTCTAATGATGTTTCAGATGGTTTTCCTGGAGCAGTTGAGGCATTCGTCAACCCAGTGACGGTCAGTCCTGCGGTTTTTGGTCCGGACGATGAAGTGACGATTACCTTTGATGCCTCTAAAGCCAGTCCTGATGGCACCAATGGTTTGGTGGGTGCTTCTAAAGTTTATATGCATGCTGGGGTTGTTTTTGACGATGTAACAAGCCAAACACTGCAAAATGTAGTGGGAACACTTACTGATGACGGCTTGGGTTTAATGACAAAAGTGGATGGAGAAGACGATAAGTGGGAGATAACAATCACTCCAACTAATTACTTTTCAATCACCAGTGGTGAAGCGGTAAGACTGGGGATGTACTTCAGAGATGCAGACAATTCTAATGTAGGCAAAGGCTTTCGAGGGTCTAATGTATTCCTTGATATGGAACTTAACGGGGCATTAATTAGTGTCTCCCCTGCAGAATTCGACCAAGACGATCAAATCACATTGACCTTTGACGCACGTTTTGGCAACCGAGGTCTGGTAGGAGAGAGCAAAGTCTATATGCACTCAGGTATAAGCTTTACCGAGGGTGGAACCGCGTTTGAAGACGGTTTTGTCATAGGGAATTGGGGGGAAGATGATGGCGTTGGCTTAATGACTAAATCTTCTGAGAATGCGAATAAGTGGCAATTGACATTTACACCAACGCAGTACTATGGGATGAGTGACACCGATATTGCTTATCGTTTAGCTATGGTATTTAGAAATGCCGATGGAAGTAAAAAAGGAACAGGGACTCCTGGAGATTTTGAAGGTGGAACGGTGATCGCGAATGGCGATATCTTCTTTGACTTTCCGATAATTAAAGAAGTCACCAGTATTGAAGATGAGTTACCTGGGTTTAACTATTACCCGAACCCCACTCAGGGTATTATTAATTTCTCTGGAGAAATACCAGGTATACCAAGGGCTGTTAAGATATTCAACATGAATGGCAATGAGGTCTTCAGTCAAAAGTTATCCCAAGGCAGAATGGAACCAGTGGATATAACAGGTTTGAAATCTGGATTGTACCTTCTCCGAATTCTTACCGACCAGAAGCGGTATACTTTAAAAGTATTGGTGCGATAGCATATTAGACTACTTAGCGCAATAAAAAAGGGGTTTAAGCCCCTTTTTTATTCAAATTTCATGTGTTTCACTGAATCGCCAGAATCTCTCAGCTCTCGAAGTGAGTCAATACCGATGTCCAAGTGCGCATTAACGTAATCCGTGGTGACCTTACTATCGCTAGCTTCAGTTTTCACGCCTTCTGGGATCATTGGATTGTCAGACACTAACAAAAGCGCTCCTCTTGGAATTTCATTTACAAAGCCCACAGTAAATAGGGTGGCAGTTTCCATGTCTACAGCCATGGCACGAATCTTCCTAAGGTACTTTTTAAACGCCTTGTCATGCTCCCATACACGTCTATTGGTCGTATAACAAGTGCCAGTCCAATAGTCTCTCTGATGCTTCTTAATCATTGAAGAAACAGCTCGCTGTAATCTAAAGGATGGAAGTGCCGGGATTTCCACGGGCATATAGTCATTACTTGTTCCCTCACCACGTATGGCAGCAATTGGAAGAATCAAATCGCCTAATTGAGTCTTTTTCTTCAAACCGCCACACTTTCCTAAGAAGAGTACCGCCTTAGGGTTGATGCTACTTAGTAGGTCCATGACGGTTGCAGCCATAGCACTCCCCATACCAAAATTGATGATGGTAATGTTTTCGGCTGTAGCGCTTTGCATCGGCCTGTCTTTACCTTTTATTTCTACATCAAATTTTTCGGAAAACATATTGACGTAGTTGATGAAGTTAGTCAATAAGATATACTCACCGAATTCTTCATTAGGTACACCAGTGTATCTGGGGAGCCAATTGTCTACTATTTCTTCTTTGGTCTTCATAGAGGTTTAATCGTAGGAGGGAATTATTTAGCTTTACCAAATGCTCGAACTCAATCTTCCTAAATACAAATATCGAATCGAACAACGGGCTGGCAAGTTAGCCATTTTCGATCCGATAAGGAAGAAGTTCATTGTATTAACCCCTGAAGAGTGGGTGAGACAACACTTTATTAATTTTCTTAATAATCACCTCAATTACCCCGCAAGCTTAACGAGTGTTGAAACAGGACATAAATACAACTCGCTGACTAAAAGAAGTGATATTATGGTCAGAAATAATGAGTTGAATCCACTGGTTTTAGTAGAATGCAAGGCAGCTTCAGTCCCTGTTAATGAATCAACGGTAAGACAGTTAGCTGTTTACAACACTCAATGTAACGCTCGATTACTTATTGTTACCAATGGTCTGGTGACATATGCTTGCCTCTGTAAATCTCCTGACGGAGAATTTGAAACGCTCGACCAAATTCCGGATTACAATAGTTTGACCGCTATGCTATGATTGATTAAATTCCTAGGTGAGTTTAATCAAGAAGATAGGCTTTCTTACTGCATTTATAATTCCATTATTGGCAGTGCTGGGGTTTTACCTGGGAGGGTATTGGAATTATCTTACGGTGGTGTTCGTCTTTGTCTTCATTCCATTAGCCGATTGGCTAATTGGGCAAGACCCAGAAAATATGACGGATGATGAAGCACGGGTTGTCTCAGAACAATTCTACTACCGCTTAATAACCTATGTCTGGACAATCTTTCAAGTCTCTTTTTTGGTTTGGGGTGCATATGTGATGGCCGACAGTAATATGGAACTTCAATATTTAATTGGGTTTGTTCTAAGCTTTGCATTGGTAACTGGCGGTATAGGAATTACTGTGGCGCATGAGCTTGGTCATAAGAAATCAAAGTTGGAAAGGGTCTATGCTCGGATCATTCTGATGACTGTGTGCTATATGCACTTTTATATAGAACACAATCGAGGACACCATGTCTATGTGGCTACACCTCGAGATCCAGCGACAAGCCGTAAGAACGAGAATTTTTATGCCTTCTGGTTTCGTTCAGTGATCGGGAGTTATACAAGCGCATGGAAGCTTGAAAGAAGTCGTCTAGAACGAAAGGGTGCGAGTTTCTGGAGTACTCAAAATGAGATGATTTGGTATACAATGCTGCCGCTGGTTTTTGCTGCCCTGCTGACTTTAATTATCAGTTTGTTCTTTGATCGAATCGTTTGGGAAGTGCCCTTGTTCTTTTTTGCTCAGAGTCTTTTGGCATTCACCCTCTTAGAGATTGTCAATTATGTTGAGCATTATGGAATAGTGCGCAAAGAGAAGTCACCTGGAGTATATGAGCGCGTAAACCCTATGCACTCATGGAACTCAAATCACAGGCTGAGTAATTTCTTTCTGTTCCAATTGCAACGTCATTCAGATCATCATGCGAATGCTATCAAAAGATATCAGGTTTTAAAGCACTATGATGAGTCTCCGCAACTTCCCTCAGGATATCCAGCTATGATACTATTGGCAGCTATGCCACCACTCTGGTTCAAGTGGATTAACCCAAAGTTGAAATCTTGGGAGGAGACAGTTTATAATCGGGCAGACTAGAGTGTCTTGTTCGCTTTTTCGTCAGCTCTTTTAGCGTGATTTTTTCGTTGAATGTTGCCCACCATATTCGCGACTGTATCTCTACTGAGTAGCCTGGGTAAGAAGGCACTCAGCTTGTTCCAAAAACCGGGAACCGCAACTACCTTTCCTTTCATTAAAGCGTTAAAAGCATATTCAGCCACAAAGTCACTGTCCATGATATTAAACTTAATGTTGGGGTCATCATTGCCATTGGCCTTAGCAAAGTTCGTTTTGGTCATTCCAGGACAGATCACAGTGGCCTTGATATTTGTTCCTTTCATCTCATTGGCCAATGCCTGAGTGAAGTTCAGTAAATACGATTTTGAGGCGTGGTAGGTAGACATTAATGGACCAGGTACAAAGGCAGCCACGGAGGCATTATTCAGAATATAGCCCTTGCCTCTGGAGATCATGCCTGGTAATAAGAGCTTAATCAGCTGTGTAGCGGTGATCATGTGAACTTGGAGCATGGCTCTATCTTTGACCCAACTGCTTTCAGCAAAGTATCCAAAGTTGCCAAAGCCAGCATTGTTGAAGATGAGATCAATTTCTAAGCCTTGGTCAGTCACGAAATCAATGATCGAAGTTGCAGCGGATTCAGCCGATAAGTCTTGGACAAAGATCTCAATATTGACGTCACTCTCATTTTTTAAGGCCTGCCTAGACTTTTCGAGTCCGTTCGCATCCATATCAACCATGACAAGGTCATAGCCCTTGGAAGCCAATAATTTACAGAATTCAAACCCTATACCACCTGCAGCACCAGTAACTAAAGCGTTGTCAGCCATCTTAATCTTTGTTCGAGGAAATTATATAAAAAAAGGAACCTCTAAAAATAGAGGTTCCTTCAATCAATACTATGAATCTTTTAAGCTAAATGTTTGTCCAAAGTAACGTATGGCAGATCGAACGCTTGTGCAACCGCTTCATACACAACATCTCCTTTGATTACATTTAAACCTTTGGCTAGTTCAGTATCATCATTGCAAGCCTTTTTCCAGCCTTTGTTAGCCAGTTGAATGGCATATGGAAGCGTGGCGTTAGTCAGTGCTAGCGTAGAAGTATAAGGCACTGCACCTGGCATGTTTGCTACACAATAGTGTAGTACATCATCGATAACATAGGTAGGCTCAGCATGTGTCGTTGGTCTACAAGTCTCAATACAACCACCCTGATCTACAGCTACATCAACTAGTACGGTTCCCGGCTTCATGTCTTTTAGCATATCTCTAGTGATCAAATGAGGGGCTTTGGCTCCAGGAATCAACACGGCACCAATGATTAAATCCGAGTCTTTGATCATCGCACGAATATTATATTCGTTAGACATCATTGTATTCACATTGGCCGGCATGATGTCGTCCAGCTCTCTCATTCTTTTCAAGCTGATGTCCATCATAGTTACATCTGCTCCAAGGCCAGCCGCCATCTTTGCAGCTTGTGTACCCACAATACCACCACCAAGGACTAAAACCTTAGCAGGAAGTACACCTGGAACACCTCCGAGTAGTTTGCCCATGCCACCAAGAGGTTTTTCAAGGTAGTTAGCTCCCTTTTGTGTGGCCATACGGCCAGCTACTTCTGACATAGGCACTAATAGAGGAAGGCTTCTATCAGCCTTTTCAACAGTTTCATAGGCCAAACAAACCGACTTATTAGCAATCATTGCCTTAGTCAATGGTTCGTAGGATGCAAAGTGGAAATAAGTAAATAGAAGTTGATCCTCTTTGATCAAATTATACTCTGATTCGATAGGTTCTTTCACCTTCATGATCATTTCAGCAATGGCATAGGTATCCTCAATTGTAGGAAGGATTTGAGCACCTGCTTTTGTGTAGTCTTCATCAGAAAAACCACTTCCCAGACCTGCTGTAGATTGAACATAAACGGTATGACCGCGCTTCGTAAGTTCAGCCACGCCAGAAGGAGTTGCTGCTACTCGATTTTCATTGTTTTTGATTTCCTTAGGTACACCAATGATCATGATAAAAGGATGTTTAATTTTTTGTGAGCGCAAATATAGTAAGCGGAGTTAACAAACGTTTGCAATTGAAATAAAAATGACTTTGTGTCCTGGTATTCAGAAGGAAATGTGATCACATCTGGTAATCTCGAAATTATGTTCTTTTTGATCAAAATTGAAAAGAATAATATTTTGTTATTTCGAATAAAATGAAATAGGAAATCGTTCAGTAATCTTTGACAAAATAATATTTTATGAATGGCAAATTTTCATGACTTAAACCAAATTTGCTTTGTCTTAATAATTGATTACTTTTGTATTCCATTTCATTGGGAAACAACCGTTCATTTTAAACTGTGAGGCCTGTGGGAGCAACGAAAAGTATTAACAAGAGAAAGGTTAGTGTAGAAGACGTCTTGAGAGACTATAGACTTGTTTTTGAAAGCAGAGAAGCGAGTTTGATTGGCCGAAAGGAAGTTTTCATGGGCAAGGCTAAATTCGGCATCTTCGGTGATGGTAAAGAATTGGCTCAGATCGCCATGGCCAAGGTTTTTCAAAATGGTGATTTCAGATCTGGTTACTACCGTGATCAGACCTTCATGTTTGCCATCGAGGGTCTTACAATTCAACAATACTTTGCTCAGTTATATGCCCATACTTCTATAGAAGCAGAACCAGCTTCTGGAGGAAGGTTGATGAATGGCCACTTTGCGAATCGTCTTCTGGACGAAAAAGGAAATTGGAAGAATCAGACAGAGATGAAAAACTCAAGTGCTGATATTTCTCCCACTGCAGGCCAAATGCCAAGACTTGTAGGCCTCGCCTATGCCTCTAAGCTCTACAGAGAGAACAAAGAACTGCACGGATTTTCTGACTTCTCAATTAAGGGGAATGAGGTGGCGTTCGGAACCATCGGTAATGCTTCTACCTCTGAAGGACACTTTTTTGAAAGTATCAATGCGGCTGGTGTGCTACAAGTACCAATGGTTATGTCTGTCTGGGATGATGATTATGGGATTTCAGTACCAAAAGAATATCACACTACGGGCGGAAGTATTTCTGATTTTCTTGCCGGAATGCAAAGGACCAAATCAAAAGCTGGTTATGAGATCATTAAGGCTAAAGGTTGGGATTATCTTGGGCTGATCGAAGCCTTTGAAAAAGGAACTAAAATTGCTCGAGAAGAGCATGTGCCAGTTTTGATTCATGTGCAAGAAATGACTCAACCCCAGGGTCACTCCACATCAGGATCGCATGAGCGTTATAAGCCGAAAGAGCGCCTTGAATGGGAGAAGGAGCATGACTGTATTGTCCAATTCAGAAAGTGGATTTTAGATAATGACATAAGTTCTGAGGAAGAAATCGATGCAATTGAAAAGGAGGCCAAGGCTACTGCCAAGCAAGCTAGACAGGATGCTTGGAATGGTTTTATCGCTGATATCAAAAGAGATCAGGATAAAGCGGTTGAAATCCTTGAAGCTTTAGGTAATGAAAGTGCTCATGGAGGCACTATTCTTCAAATTGTATCAGAACTTAAAAGTACGCTGAACTCAATTCGACTTGATACCTTTAAGGTTGTCAAAAAAGTGTTGAGAATAACGCGAAATGAAGAAACCTCAGCCAGGGCCTCATTAGTCGCTTGGTTAGAGAATGCCGATAAAGAAAACCACGCCCGTTACAGTTCGCATGTAATGAGTGAATCGGAGCATGCTTCCCTCAATGTTGAGGAAATTAAGGCTGAGTTTTCTGAATCGTCTCCTTTGGTAGATGGTCGAGAAGTGCTTCAGGCATGTTTTGATGCGGCTATGAGTCGCGATCCACGCGTGTTTGCTATTGGTGAAGATGTGGGTAAGATTGGTGACGTAAACCAAGCATTTGCTGGGCTTCAAGACAAATACGGAAAGCTCAGAGTCACGGATACCGGAATCAGAGAGACGACCATAATCGGTCAGGGAATAGGTGCAGCCTTAAGAGGACTCAGACCTATCACTGAAATCCAGTATTTGGATTATTTATTATATGCGCTTCAAACCCTTTCGGATGATTTAGCAACGCTTCAATACAGAACCGTTGGAGGGCAGAAAGCGCCACTGATTATCAGAACTAGAGGTCACAGACTGGAAGGTGTGTGGCATTCAGGTTCTCCAATAGGGATGATCTTGAACAGTCTTAGGGGTATCAATGTATTGGTGCCAAGGGATATGACACAAGCGGCTGGATTTTATAATACGATGCTCAAATCTGATGATCCGGCATTAATAATTGAATGCTTGAATGGTTATCGATTAAAAGAACGAATTCCTGACAACATTGGTGAGTTTACCGTTCCTTTAGGTAAGCCAGAAATATTGAGATCAGGTGATGATGTAACAATAGTTACTTATGGTTCAATGTGCAGAGTGGTGATGCAAGCCGCACAGGAGCTAGAAGAAGTAGGAATATCAACCGAAGTAATTGATGTTCAGACCTTACTTCCATTTGATGTAGATCATTCCATTATTGAATCACTTAAGAAGACAAATCGGGTGGTTTTCGCGGATGAGGATGTACCTGGTGGAGCTTCGGCCTATATGATGCAGAAGGTTCTGGAAGAGCAGAAAGGGTACTTGCAGCTCGATTCTCAGCCTGTGACTATAGCGGCTAAGGAACACAGACCAGCTTATGCTTCAGATGGAGATTACTTCTCTAAGCCAAATACAGAGACGGTATTTGATAAGGTCTATGAGCTAATGAGTGAGGTTGATCCAACCAGATTCCCCGAAATCTACTAGTCAGTTTGTTGAAGGAATCGTGATTCCCTGAAGAGTGAATTCCTCAGTACTGGCGACATTGCTTTCATTCAAAGCTCTGTCACGAATCTTGAATTGAAGCATAAGAGTGTCCGTCCTGAAAATGGGCAAGAATAAGCCTGAATTCATCTCGTAGGTAACCACACCCTCAATTGGGCGATCATTATCGCGAATGAAATCACAAGGATTATCTTCACTTGAAAGACAAGGGAATCTTCCATCAAATGAAATTCCACATAGTGTGGTTTCATTGGCGCTTCCTCTTGGTTGAGCTCTCATTTCTAGCTCTTCAAAAACACCATTTCTCTTTACTAAAAAATCTACCTCAATGTTGAATTGATTTTCATTGAAGTTGATTAAAAGGGTATCAAGAAAATCCTCATCGTTATTCAGGTCCAAGTTTTCTCTGTCTTCAATCACATAGTCTAGGCACGAAAAGGGAGGGTCTGTGGGTCTTTCACCAAATTCAACAAAACCGTTGGTTCCTGTTACAAGGCTGTAAGAGTTGTAAGGTGCATTGTTTTCATTCCCATCCAGGCCTAGGTCGCCATTGCCATCCGAAACATTGAAAGAAAGACTCAATACGGTTTCTTCAAAAAGGGGATCTCCCTCATTTCTGACTTGAAAGGTGACATCGTCAAAACTTATCGATGGAGCATCTGGTAAATCAGGTGGTCTATTGCAGCTGAAAGCAACGAGGCTTATTGTCGCAATAGATAGGAAAACCTTTGAATAGTAGTGCGTAATTCTCATGCAAAGCATTTAAAAGAGTACAATTATAGCAATATTTGCCCTAAGTGTTTGCTCATTGTCAATAACGAATGCCTGATATCAATAGTTTATCTGAAAGAATTATTTCTGTCAACTCATTGACTTTTGATGAGCTGGCGTTAGAAGTTTTTAGACTCCAATTTCAGCATAATCCAGTGTATCAATCATACGCTCAGGCGTTAGGTAGGAAATTGGATGATGTAAACAACATCAACGACATTCCTTTTTTACCCATTGAATTTTTCAAGACGAAGAACGTAAAAACTGGAGAATGGAACACAGAAAGAGTTTTTGAGAGTAGTGGCACCACTCAGAGCCAGACAAGCAAACATCATGTTTTTAATGAAGCATTTTATCTCCAAAGTTGCTTATCAGGGTTTGAAGAAATGTATGGTCCTGTCGAGGATTTCACCGTATTAGCACTGTTGCCTTCTTATCTAGAACGTGCTAATTCTGGGCTGATTTCAATGGTTAATCATTTCATCACGAAAAGCGGGAAACCGAAATCAGGATTTTTTCTGAACGATATAAAAGCATTGAGAGATACTTTGACTTCGTTGCAAGGTAGCGGAGAAAAGGTGCTATTGATCGGTGTTACATTCGGCTTACTGGACTTTTGCGAAACCTATGAAGTCAATTTTCCTGAACTGATTGTAATGGAAACAGGAGGGATGAAAGGCCGAAGAGAGGAAATGGTTAGGGAAGATGTACATGAGGTTTTAAAAACCTCATTTGGTGTTTCGACTATCCATTCGGAGTACGGTATGACTGAACTTTTCTCTCAGGCTTACTCCCAAAAGAAGGGTATTTTTCGACCTAGCCGTACTATGAAAGTAATCGCCAGAGATTTGAATGATCCTCTGACCTATCCTTTTGCTGGAAGAAATGGTGGTTTGAATATTGTCGATTTGGCCAATTTCAAGACATGTTCTTTTATTGAAACCAAGGATATGGGAGTTGTTTATCAGGATGGTTCGTTCGAGGTAAAAGGCAGAATTGACAATGCCGAACTACGCGGATGTAACCTAATGGTAATTTAAAATATTACTCACTTCGAGTCGTTGGGAGATAGATTGACCTGGGGTAAGATTATTTTGTTTAGGGTTAATTTTTAACTTTGTTGTATAACTACTCATATGAATAAGAAGAAAATCATCATTATAGCGATTGCTGTGGCTTTTTTGGGCATAACATCTTGTGCACAAAAAATCTGTCCGGCCTATGCTAAGGTTGATAAAAAGGAAGAAAAGAAAGAGAAAAAAGAGGGTCAGTTCTAAATTAGACCAAATATTTTTCTACGTCTTCTGCACCGATGCTTTCACCGCACATGATTACCAACCTTTCGGTGACATTCCTGAGTTCTCGAATGTTGCCAGACCAGTCATAGGCCTGTAGTGCCTTAAATCCGTCAGCTGTCACTTCCTTCTTTTTGGTTCCATACTCATGGGCTATGTCATCCAAAAATTTGTCAACCAGAAGTGGTATGTCGTCTTTTCTATCTTTCAGAGGTGGGACTTGAACTAAAATGACACTCAATCTGTGATAAAGATCTTCTCGAAAATTAGTCTCCTCGATTTCTTTCTTTAAGTCTTTATTGGTTGCAGCGAGAACGCGTACGTTTACGTTGATATCCTTATCTCCACCAACGCGTGTGATTTTATGCTCTTGAAGGGCTCGAAGGACTTTCGCCTGAGCAGAAAGGCTCATGTCGCCTATCTCATCTAGAAATAGCGTTCCTTCATTAGCCTGCTCAAATTTACCAATGCGCTGTTTGTGGGCAGAGGTAAAAGCACCCTTCTCATGCCCGAAAAGTTCGCTTTCTATCAATTCTGCTGGAATTGCCGCGCAGTTAACCTCTATAAATGGAGCGCTGGCTCGATTACTTCTTTCGTGTATTCCCCTTGCCACAAGCTCCTTACCACTTCCGTTTGGTCCAGTAATGAGTACCCTAGCATCTGTTGGGCCAACTTTGTCCATCATCTCTTTAACCTCTGATAATGAACCGGATTCACCGATCATCTCATATCGCTTGGATAGCTTCTTCTTGAGGGTTTTGGTTTCGGTCACCAACGAACTCTTGTCTAAAGCGTTTTTAACCGTTAGCAATAATCGGTTCAGGTCTGGTGGCTTGGGTACGAAATCAAAGGCACCCATTTTTGTAGCATCTACCGCGGTTTCAATGGTGCCATGCGCAGAGATCATGATGAACTGAGTGTCTAACCCTGCCATCTGTACCCGTTCTAATAACTCTATGCCATCCATTTTTGGCATTTTAACATCGCATAGAGCAATGTCATACTTGTTGGCGATTAGCTTGTCTAAGCCTTCTTGACCATCCTTTGCTTCGTCAATCGTATATTTTTCATATTCCAGAATTTCTCGAAGCGTGCTTCTTATACTTTGTTCATCATCGATGATCAGAATCTTTGCCATGTTCAATATTTTAATCAATAATAAAAGGTCGTGACATTCTAAACAAATAGTTTGCCACGACCTTTTTAAAAACAAGCCGATAAGCCGGGTTCTGTCATATCTCGACTAATCGAGAAGTTCTTATCATTTATCTAGTCTCTTAATTACTCAAGAGATCAATCTGCCTACCCACTTACATCGAGCGGGAACTCTCAAACGCAAGCTTACATGGCATTTCACCGCATAGAGTTTACCTGATTTCACTACAGCATTACCTGTACATTCTTTCTGTTGCACTTGTCCTTCCCCGACAAGTCGGGGAGACGGCTGTTAGCCGCTATGCTTCCCTTTGGTGCCCGGACTTTCCTCCCCGACAAGTCAGGGCGATAAGTTGGCTTGTGATACAAAGGTATGGTTATTGTTTGAACCAAGGCTGAAGTTGTCCTTGAAAAGTTCATGGTGCACTATCTCTGATTTAAAGAAAATTGAATTTTCTTGATGACTATTTTAAGAGCCGTGGTACTAAGGTTAAAAAGACATAATCGCTATGGAAAAACAATACTACGGTTTAAGTATGGGATTAATCAATCAGGTAAGTGAAATCAAAAATCCGGTTTCAGAGAGTAACTACTTTGTCTATATAATGAAGGACTTAATTAAGGAATTCAACAAAGTTGGAGCAGATTGTATTTTACCCAACGAAAGGCTAAATCAGGTGAGTAACTTTATCAATGAGATGGCAATTGAGGGGTACTTGATTTTTAGCTTTGAGAAGGAAGAATACTTTTCTGACATTATAAAAACAGCAGAGTTAGTTGTCGAAGACTTTGCACGTAAATTGGTAAGAGGTTCGAAGGCCTTTAGAGAAAAAGCAGAACGTAACATTGCCATCGCTAATTTCAGAATGTGTTTTAAGCCTTATTGCATTGAAAAAACTGTTGAGAAAGACTTTCCCAGAGAGAAGGTGGCAGAAGTAGTTTTAGAAGAACTGAAAGAGACAATTAGTAAAGGTAGGGGTATTCCAATGGCTACTAAGCCATCGATCGTGGAGCTTTTGACTAATGAGGACTTCCAGATGAACTGAGATCATATCCCTTCAGCCTCATTTGTACCAAATGAGTATTCGGTATTAGAAATTGGCTGATGTTCTAATTTTTTATACATTTCAGTGGCTGGCAAAGTTCAATCATTTATTCATCCTAATATTTCTAATGATGAAGAAGCTTTTTGCCATTAGCATGGGGTTCATTAATCGAGAACCCAAATCCCCATTTATTCCCAACCCGAACAGCATTTATGTCGAACTGATGAGGAAGTTAGCCTATGAGTTCTTGAACTCTGGAGCGAGAATTTATCTACCATATCCGGTTGAAATGATAGAAACAGAAGAAGAGATATATGATATTCTCGTAAGTAGTGGTTACTGCCTGATGTCATTTGATCAAGACGTGTCGCCAATTCAGGTCATTCGACAAAGTAGATCAATTGTAAGGGGCTATGGATTAAATCTATTTTCTAAACCGGGTAGTACATCTGATGATGAATTAGAGGTTTTTGTAAGGTGCATGAGTCCATACCTGATCCCCTTTACTATTGAAGATGACTTGTCTCAATCAATGGTTTTTGAGAAGGCGCTACAAGGTCTGAATAAAGTTATTAAACAGGGTAGGGAGTTACCAATTGATACACGCATAATCATGGCCAAATTCCTAGAAGAACAACTTCATGCGTATAAGACGCAGATTTAAATAACACTTCAATGAGGGCAAGACTAATTGATTCAGCATAATCAGACAATTTTAATTATTTGACCTCAAGTGTACTAGTCAGTAGTACAGTAAACGTCCTCTGATACCGTCCTTGTTGATCTCCAAGGTAGGGGCTGGCAAACGGATCATGTCGGCCATAAAGAGTAAGATTCTGAGCCATTTCTTATCGGTTTTGATATAGGATAGGTCAAAGTCTATACCGAGGTAATATTGCCTAAAGTTCTCGAAACCCGCAACAGCGTTTTGATTGTCTCTGGCAAAGACCATATTCTGTGCGCCATAGCCAAGTGCTAAATTGAGCCATTTAGGGAAACGACTTTCTTTTGCAAAAGCATGAACATCAAAGGATAACCAATAGGTTTGACCGTTGTAGTCTTTCAGCAACTCTTCTAAAAGACCACTGCCCAGAATTTCGGGCCTTTGACCCGCAAGGCTGGTCTCGTGGAAACTCCATTTAATCTTAATGCGCTGTTCACTCCAGGCTTTTTGTTGTAGGTAGAAAAGTCCTGAACCAGCAGCATTGGCAATCATATCTCCATAGGAAAATCCAAAGTCTGGTGAGAATCCGTCCAGGATTTCTACCGGTAAAAGGAGTAAGGTGCTTAATGCACTGCTCCAAACAATCGCCTTATGATCAGACAACTGAGTCTTTCTTAGGAGTTGGTAGTTGACTCTTGAGAAGTTATATGTGGTAAAAGTATGTCCGAATTTGTCGACTTGCTTCCACTCAGCATTGTCATTAAAGAATTTGAACCTATCAAAGCCTTGTTCTTTATACCAAGCCTGACTTAACACTACCATAGAGGTCGCATATCCGATTCCTCCATAAAGCACTATGTTCTTAAGCCGGTTGTCTGGCAATGTGTCCTGACCAAAAGATGAAAGAGCCTGAGCTAACAAAAAAGTTAGGCACAAAAGCATGGAACGCATGTTGCAAGATAATTAATCTACTAAGCTAATGCCTTTTTATAGGTGTCTATTGCCCTCAGCCTTGCGAATTTATGATCCACTATTGGATCGGGATAGGAATCAGTTCCGTATTCAGGAATCCATTTTTTGATGTATTTTAACTCTCTATCGAATTTCTCAGTTTGAGAGGCAGGATTAAAAACTCTAAAATAGGGTTGGGCATCTGTGCCTGTACCTGCTGCCCATTGCCAGCCACCATTATTCGAAGCTAAGTCAAAATCCAAAAGCTTTTTAGCAAAGTAAGCTTCACCCCAGCGCCAGTCAATAAGTAAGTGTTTTGTCAGAAAACTGGCGACTATCATGCGGACACGGTTGTGCATATATCCCGTTTCATTGAGTTGTCGCATTCCTGCATCTACAATGGGGTAGCCGGTCATTCCATCACACCATTTCTGAAATCCCTCCTCATCTTGTCGCCAGGGTATTTCGTCATATTGTGGCTTAAAGGCTTTTTCTGTTACATGAGGATTGTTTGCCAAAATCATTGCGTAGAAATCTCTCCAGATTAATTCATTAAGAAAAGTGCTATTGAGTTTTCCGGTTTCAAGTGCAAGTTTTCTAATGCTGATCGTACCGAACCTTAGGTGAACACCTAATCTGGAAGTAGCATCTAGGGCAGGGTAGTCACGCTGGTCACTGTATTTTTTTATAACCTCTTTGTCAAGGTCTTTGGTTGGGATTTCAATGGATGATTTTTCAAAACCCATTTCTTTTAATGAAATCACCTGCTCATCGGTTTGTGACCAGTTTTTTTGAGTTAATGCATCACCTTGGAGAATGGGAGGGTTGCTTTGAAATTTGTCTCTCCAAACTCGACTATAGGGGGTAAAGACTTTATAGAAAGTGCCGTTACCTGAGGTGATCTCTTCCTTTTCGAAAATCACATGATCTTTGAAGGGGTAGAAACCTATTCCTCTCGAGCTCAAGAGGGCTTCTACCTCATTATCCCTTTTGATGGCGTAAGGTTCGTAATCTCGATTGGTGAAAACGGATTCAATTTCAAATTCTTTCGAAATTCTTTCGAAAACCTCACGAGGTGTGGAATAAAAGGTTTTAATACCGGAACCTACTGCAACGAGTTGATCGTTCATTTGACTGATCTGATCATGAATGAAACTGACTCGAGCATCGTTTTTTTCCTCCAATCTGTCCAGAATGTTTTTATCAAAGATAAATATTGGAAGTACAGGTGAGTTTTCTTTAAGAGCGTAACTGAGTGCTGTGTTATCGTAAAAGCGAAGGTCTCTTCTAAACCAGAAGATGTTGATTTTTGACATGCTGTTTTAATAACTAAGATGCCCTTTAGAAGTTTCCACTTTCTTCCTCAGAAGTTTCTTTTTTTGGTGTCTCCTTCCGCTTCTTCCTTTTTTTATTCACACCAGAGAAGAATTCCCGAAAACTGTTGAAACTCGTAGTTTGTGTGATACTGGCTCCTGTGGTGTTTGTGGTGGCATTTTGTGTGTTGGCAAGACGGGTTATATCGTAATTGTTTCTGGAATAAACTTTCACCTTATATCTGCCATCATCCGTCAACAGATACTCAGCAGTCCAATCACCGGCAATGCTATTAACATCCACTAGATTTGTAAGTCCCCCTTCACGAGTAATTCTCAGGCGACCGTCCAAGAAGGTATATGAAAGCCTAAGCCTGAAGGTATTGAAGGCATCCTGATCTAGGTCCGCTAAGTCTAAGTCAACTTCGAGGTTTTCGTCCAGTTGAGCAATCAATTGACTGAACTGATTGGATAAGAACTGACTCACATTTTGAGTGGTCGTACGACCACCAATGGTAATACCTCCTTGATCCGAGAATCTGTTGAGTACAATTAAGCTGAGAACTTGTCGATTTAATTCTTGTTCGTCACTAAGCAGTCTGTTTTTGAAAGCGTCAATGGCCACTTGGTTTTCTTGCCCTTGTATTTGACTAAAATCAATATCAAAAGCTATAGTCGGTGATAGCATAGGGCCCTCTAAAGAGAGAAGTACTTTGGTAGGAAACCTTCTATTTACACCGCTGGAGCCACTTTCACTGGTCGGGTCGGCAAACCCTGTCTGCTCAAGAACGGGTTGTAATGAAGTGTTTTGCGAAAATGAGGCATTCAAATCTAAGACTCCGGTATATGGATCACCGTACCAGGTAATGGTACTGGGTTGCTCAATATCAAACTCCTTGGTTATAATGTTATAGAGTGAGAAATTATAGCCTCCTTCCACAATATTCAAGCCTCCCGTCATGGCAAAGTCTCCTTGTGGATCGATTTGAAGCCTCAATTGGCCATTGCCACGACCACGTATAATGTCTCCTGATTTAGGGTCTATAATGATCTCCACATAGGCATCCGGAGTTACACCGATGTCTAGGTCTAGATTTAGTCCTTCAATCTTAATTTTATTTACCTCATCTGATGTTTCTTCAATATTGTCTTCAACAGTGGTCGTATCTGTACGATCAATAAAAGTGATATACTCTGGATTATCAGTTGCATCAGTTCCCTCGCTTATCGGTACAAAGAGCCGAGTCTCTCCTGAGGTCTGCACATTGGCGGCTATCGTTAAGTTGGAGGCCTCACCAATCAGGTCAACAGTGCCCGTAGCATAGGCAGTTCCATAATACAGGTCGCTTAAACTTTCATCAGTATTCAATACCTGAAATTCATCAAGGTCTCCTGAAAGGTTGAGCTTAAAGTTGCTAAAGGAATCGTGAGCAATGGTACCATTGAAATCTGCCTGACTGCCTATGGCATCTACAAAACCTATATCAGTTAACTCAATAAGATCCTTTTTGAATGATACACCTCCATTAAAGTCATACTTGGTGTTGAGGTAATTGATTTTCATTTGAGCGTCTTTCAGGTTTCCAGTGCCATTAATGACGGGGTTTCTTGTTGTTCCTGATACCTTATATTGACCGTTTAGAAAGCCGTCAAGCTCGGTGAAGTACTCTTCAATAAAGGGTTCCGCGATTCGAAGGTTTGCATCATTCAATTGAAGGTTGAGGTTTAACTGATCCGTTTTGTTCGAAGGGAGAAAGTCGCCATTTAAAGTGATAATTTCTTTATTAAGCCGCTCGACTTTGAAGTCTAAGTCAAACTTCTTTTGTAGATCATTCCATTCGAGTCTACCAGCTAAATCACCTACGAGAAAATTATTAATTCTGAGCCCATCTAACTGAACATCCCCAAAGAGCAGGGGGTTGAAATATATGTTTTGAGCGGAGAGTTTTCCCTTTAGTTTCCCTGTATATGTTTTTGAGGTTAGTGGGTTAATATTGGCTACAGAAACATCTTTGAACACAATTCCAAGGGTCTTAGTGCTGTCTTTGGTCACAGCTACTGCACCATCAAAACTGATTGATTGGTCGGTATTGTATATGTTTAAACCCTTGATGTCTATTCTTCTCTCACCGAAAATGACCCGATTTTCATCATTTATTTTCCATTCTTCATTCAATGCCTGGAGTGTCGACTCCTTAAAACGTAAGACCGTACTATCGGGATAAAAATCAATATCAGCACCCAGTTCGGCAAAGTTGCCACTACTGATCTGTTTTACTTTCTGTTCAACATCAATATTAAGCCCATCCCATTTCGCAGTCAATTGGAGAGAGTCAGTTTCAGAAGTATTCGCGTATCGCTGCTTTTCTGAATTCAGATAACCAATGGTAAATACCTTTGATGCATCTCGCAGGTCCTCAGAGTTAACGGCAATTGTGTTATTGTAGAACCAGATATTCGCCCATTTAATGGTGTCTGCATTGGCAGATAGGTTTAAGTTAGTATTCCGCTCATTGGTAAACCTACCTTGAATTTTGGCCTGTTGAGATATGTATAGCGATGTATCAAAGAGTTGAAGAATCGGACTTATATTCTTCAAGTCCATTCTGTAACCAATATTGAACGGTATGGCACTTGTTCTATTTTCTGCTAGAAAAGCATCCACCTCCTGAAGTCGACTGGAAAAAATAAGCCGATACTCTTCATTGATCGTTTCCAGCTCATCTAGTAGGTTGGTGAACTCAAACTGTCCATCAAGTTGAATGTCAAACTGATTTTCAGATATGAATTGTACTCGCCTTCCATCATTGTCACGTTGCGAGACGAATTGTAGAGAATCAAACACTATGGAGCTTTCTTCATAGGCTAAGTAGGTGTCTTTTAAACTTATATCTCCCAAAATACTGTCTAACTGAATGCCCGTCACATCAATATTGAAACGGCTAGCCAAGGCAACATCTTCATTAATTATATTCAGTGTGTTGAGTTGGGCAGTATCAAGTTTCCCTTCGATTTTGAAGATTTGCTTTTTTTCTCTCAAATCAACTGACCCTTTTGCACTAAGTTTAATGTTAGGATCTTCAACTGTGACATCCCCATTAAAGAATGACTGGGCAAATCTACCCTCCGTCTCAATGTTGGTATAATCATAGCCATTAATGCCAACTCTAGGAATTTCAGCATTTAGTTTAAAATCAGCCTCTTCAAGCGTGAAACCGCTTCCTTCGATTCTGCCATCCATATCTACTTTCTGAAAAACACTATCTCCAGTAAATAGCCCAAGATCGAAGCCCTGCATACTTAATCTCCCATCGTATTTGGGTAGTCCTCCATCAGTTGCTTTTATGTTTGTATTAGAATTGAATGAACCGATTTCAGTGTCAAACTGGCCATCCGCTACAAAGTCATTTATGAAGCCAATGAAACTTCCGCTTAGGTTAACCAGCCCAAGCTTATTGGTAATATTATAGGTCCTTTCTCCAATGTATTCCTGAAAGTCATCAGCATCTATGGTAGAGTTATCAAGCGTTACGGAAAAGTCGGTAGTTTCAATGTTGGGTAAACCTTCCAACTCCATTGCTCCTCTGAGAATGGTGTTTTCTCCGAATTCAAGTTGAAAATCATCTGAAAAGAAGTCGCTGACATTTCCTTCGAAGAATCCATCGATTTTGACCAGTTCATTATGCTTCTTGAATTCTGGTACAAAGAAGCTCAATTCATCAGTGTGTAACCTTGCACCATTGAAGTTAGCTCGGACGTCTATACTGTCCACAAAGTAGCCCATATCACTCGGTCGGTTCATTCCGAAGACTACCTCATCCGTAATTCTTGATTTACCCATTTGGAGGTCCAAATCATAGAATGCCATTTCGCGCCAGGAGTTTCTGAAAAACGTTTTTAGCTCATCAATCTTAAAACCAGAAGCACTATCTCTGGCTGTTAAGTATTTGACGTCAATTTGGAAAGTGTCTGCCACAGCCTTTAAGTTGAGCAAGTCGGCATTTAAATCAACTAGTTTGAAGTGATTGTAATCAAACCCTGTTTTGACGCTATCCCGATTTTTATCTGATATACTGAAGGTGGATTCTATTAAGGTAATTTCGTCAATGGTAAAAGCTGCTGGCTCTACAGGCCCATCGGCAGGTTGTGAGGCAAATAATTCACCAAGTTTAATTACCCAATCATCGATATTGAGTCTTAGGCGCGTTTCATCTCTTAGGTTCACCTCTGCACCCTTCACCCATGCCTGACCTGTTTCGAAGTTTTGCTTGCCTATGAGGTCTCCTAGCTTGAAGGTCAAAACCATCTCATCGATGCCAATCATTTTGACATCATTGAGGTCGTAAATTTTTGTGCCGTCTATAGAAACAGCATTAAACCACTTGATATTGATGTAATCAATTTCCGTTTTATAACCAGTACCCTCCGTGAGATATGTAGTAATGCGATTGCTGATGTAATTCTGGACTGGCGGTAGGTGTATCAGTAGCGCTACCAGCGCCAGTAGGATGAAGGGAGTAAGGACAAGCCAAAGAATTGATTTAACAATTCGTTTTTTAATAACTTGCGATCTTTTAATTTTCTCTTTCAATGCCTTCCTCCGAAATCAAAATCTTAGCCATAGAATCCTCTTGTGATGAAACATCTGCGGCTATCGCAGTCAATGGCAAAGTACTTAATAATATAATCGCAACGCAATCGGTACACGAAAATTATGGGGGTGTAGTACCTGAATTGGCAAGCCGCGCACACCAACAGAACATCGTTCCTGTCATAGATGAAGCACTCAAAAATGCTGCCATACCTAAAGAAGATTTATCTGCTATTGCTTTCACTCGCGGTCCAGGCTTAATGGGTGCTTTATTAGTGGGTACTTCTCTCGCTAAATCTATGGCATTGGCACTTGACATTCCATTGATTGAAGTCAATCATATGCAGGCGCATATACTGGCGCATTTCATTGATGATCCTAAGCCTAGTTTTCCATTCCTTTGCCTTACTGTGAGCGGAGGTCATACTCAAATTGTTTTGGTTGAAGATTACCTGAAAATGAGTGTAATCGGAGAGACACAAGATGATGCAGTAGGAGAGGCTTTTGATAAAACAGCTAAGATGCTGGGGCTTGGATATCCTGGAGGGCCAATTGTAGATAAGTTAGCTCAAGCAGGTGATCCCCTTAAATTCAAATTTCCAGAAACTGAGATGCCAGGGTTAAGCTATTCATTCAGTGGTATTAAGACAGCTGTATTATACTTCTTGAGAGATCAGCTTAAACAGAATGAGAACTTCATTCAGGAGAATGTAAATGACATTTGCGCTAGCGTTCAACATACATTGGTTCAAATGCTAATGCAGAAGCTGAGAAAGGCTTCGAGGCAGTATAGGATCAAAGAAATTGCTATAGCAGGTGGTGTTTCTGCCAATAGTGGTTTAAGAAGCGCATTGCATAACCTTGCGGAAAAAGAAGACTGGAAGGTTTATATACCTTCTTTTGAATATTGCACCGATAATGCGGGAATGATTGCCATGGCTGCTCATTTCAAATATTTGAAAGAGGAGTTTGTGGATCAAAGCGTAAGTGCTTTGCCTAGAATGAAATTTTAAATGAAAGGTACTTTTCAGATTGGGGATGTGAGAACTCATCACTTCAAGGTGACGAAAGATCATTTGGCCACTTTTGAAAGTGGTCCCGTTCATCCCGTATGCAGTACCTTCATATTGGCTCGTGAAATGGAATGGTCTAGTAGACTTTTTTTATTGGACATGTGTGAAGCTGATGAGGAAGGCGTTGGCACCATGCTTCAAATCGAACATAAGTCGCCAGCCTTTGTAGGCGAAGAATTGAATTTAGAGGCTCGGGTGATGTCCTTTGCAAAGAATGAATTGATCTGTGGGATAGAGGTCAAGGTTGGAGAGAGGTTAGTGGCTACTGGCAAGACTGGTCAGAAAATTATGTCCAAGGACAAGATCACTCAAATTTTCACTAGTTTAGAAAGATAGATGGCAAAGGATAAGCAGCGGTTTGCAAAGACTGTAAATATTAAGAATAGAAAGGCCAGTTACGAGTTTGAGTTTCTGGATAAATATGTTGCAGGAATGCAGTTAATGGGTACTGAGATTAAATCGATTCGTGAAAGCTTGGTAAACTTGCAAGATGCATTTTGCTACTTTCAAGGAGAGGAGCTCTTTGTAAAGCAATTGCATATAGCGCCTTATGCTCAGGGAACTCATTACAATCATGAGAGTGATCGTGAAAGGAAACTCTTATTAAATAAGAGAGAGCTGAGTAAGCTTAGAGAAAAGTCTAAAGAAAAGGGTTTATCGATCATCCCAACTAGGCTTTTCATTACCGATCGTGGATTCGCGAAGCTTGAAATTATATTGGGTAGAGGAAAGAAACTCCACGATAAACGAGATTCCATCAAAGAGAAGGACTTAAAAAGAGATTTAGAAAGAATCAATTATTAGTCAATGCAAATAGGAAGTCATGGTGTGGTAAGACTGAGTATTGTTCCTGTAAGGGAAGAACCCTCAGATGCTTCAGAGATGATTTCTCAATTGCTCTTTGGTGAACATTATACAGTGCTTGAAGTATCGGAAAATAATGCCTGGATTAAAATCGAGAATGCCTTCGATAATTACCAAGGTTGGATTGACCTGAAACAACATCATCCAATTTCTCCCGAATATTTCGAACAAATTGAAGGCAGTGAATACAAGATTTGTACTGAACTGACCAGTAAGATTTTATTTGATCATCAGGTGAGCTATATCACTTGTGGTGCTATTCTTCCTTTACTGAATAACCCCATTTTTAAAGAAGAAGGTAATGTAGTGTTTAATGGCAATGCCAAGAGTGTACATCAGAAAGTGAGTGTATCTACCCTGATCAATACCGCAAAGATGTATCAAAACACACCTTATTTATGGGGAGGTAGATCACCTTTTGGAATTGACTGTTCTGGATTTACCCAAGTTGTCTTTAGAATGTCTGGCTATCGACTCCCACGAGATTCCTCCCAACAGATTATGAAAGGGGAGGAGGTTGAGTTTGATGAACATGAACCGGGTGATTTAGCATTCTTTACCAATAAGGAAGGTAAAATGAATCATGTAGGGATACTCTTAGGAGAGGGAGAAGTCATTCATGCCTCTGGAAAGGTGAGGATTGACCAAATTGATGAGAAGGGGATCTTCAATCAAGAACAAAATCATTATACACATCATTTATTTAAAGTTAAGCGAGTGTTAAAGTAGTTCATGAGACGCGTTCTGGTTTTAAATCAAGATTATAGCCCACTATCCGTTTGTTCGGCAGAAAGGGCATTTCTTTTGATTTACCTCGACAAAGCAGAGCTCGTTCATGAAGACCCGAAACTAAGAATGAGGTCGGTAGGCTCTAGTTATCCAACCCCCTCGGTAATAAGGCTCCAGAAATACATTTTCATTCCTTTCAAAAGTGTGATGCTTTCCAGACAGAATGTATTCAAGAGGGATGCTCATCAATGCTTGTATTGTGGAAGCGATAAAGACTTAACCCTCGATCATGTAGTGCCCAAGTCGAGAGGAGGAGGTTCCAATTGGACAAACCTGGCTACTGCCTGCAAGCGCTGTAATTCTATCAAAGGGGACAAAACCCCAGAAGAAGCTGAAATGCCACTTTCACAGAAGCCTTTTAAGCCTTCATACATCATGTTTGTGAGAAACTTCAGTGGCTTTACTTCTGATGACTGGCTGCAGTATCTGAGTTTGAATTAGCTCACCCAAAGAGATAATTCGCAATGATACTTCCATCCGGAAGAGGGTTCCCACAAGTAGATATTAACACTTGCACCAGAACTGCCATGGACAAATACCAAGGCCTTAGAATGAGATTCTAAGAAAATGGGATAGCCAAGACTTATATTTCTTATGTAGTCATTTTTATTCAAGCCTTTTTTTAGTTCTCTTACTAGCTTTTTAGGCCATTTTCCAGATTTTAAATCTTTTGGTTGTAAAGATTTCAGTCTTGTGACTGATTCATCGCTTAGTTGAAAGTCTATAGCATCCAATGTTCTCTCCAAACCAATACAGCTGAAGGTTTTTGATTTTAATTCGTTGACTATAATTGGCTCCTCAAGCCAGAAAAAATCACTTTGCCGAGTATTTAATCTGATTTGGCCACCTTCTATTCTGTTGAATATGTACTCAATGAGTTTGTTTTCTCTATCTATTGAACCAGTGGACTGAGCTTGAAGAGGGCTTACAGAGTTGTAAATAAGCATAACTATAATGCTAGCAACCTGAATCGCCTTTCGCTTTGTTAGAGTTTTTTCTTTCAGCTTCATTCGCATCTCGGATATCATATTTTTTTGAATTATGCAGGCTCTGGTAGGCCGTTGTTTCGTGTAAACCACCCCAGCTCAATTTACGATAATAACTCATATCCTGTTTATGATCATCCCAAACCGACAACGAGTATGCCATTGCATCTACATAGTCGGATATAAACTCATGTTGAGTCATAACTATGTCCAATTTTTTTGGTTGGAGGGAGTTGTATAAATCCTGTAGAGCTTGGTTAGTTCCTGGGTCTTCGCTTCCATTATAAATTGAGAAGCTCAAGTATCCGTGCATAGCCTCGTGTAAGATTGTGCTTGCAAGCCCTAGGCTGGTCGAATTTTTTAAGCGCTCTTCATCAAGAGTGATCATAAAATTGGTTTTACTAATCCGATTGGTGTTTGCATTGAGGTCATTACCTTGATTGTCTTTTCCAGCATCTCCTACTTGAAAAGATAGATTGTACGTACCTGAGTCATTAAAGAAATTGAGTATATCAGCTGATATATGGCCAATTTTTTGATTTTTTTCTGGGTGCGTATCGTTTTTTAAAGCTGCTGACCAATTTAGGGGGTCACCCTTAGAAGCAAGGTCGAGAATGATTTGCTCACTGCATGGAAGTAATGACAAACTGCTGTCGAGGATTAAGCCATCAGGAAGTAAAATTGGGATTTCACCTTCTTCTTCACATTCGTTACTACTACCTGCCACTTCAGTATGATTCGAATAGGTATAGTAGCAAGTACGCGTGTAAACAGGAGTTCTTTCATAGCTTGATATATCACACCCTTCCGGTGTACAATTAAGAGTATAAAATACTTCTTCGTGCATACTCAGTTCGCAAACCTTGACTAATGAACTGCTAGTACCGGTATTACCGCCAGGTGCGGTTGACCCTCCCCCTCCATCAATCATCTCTTCGAAAGGACATTCCTCGGAAAAAAGCACAGCTGTCGGGTCAGATGGATCAGGAGCGGCAGAAGATGAATTATTATTACTTGATTTAGTCAGAATCAATTTGGTGACTGACCCAGAGAAGTCAGACATTGACCTGGTTTTTAGGTATTCAGGAATGAATTCTTCATCCATGACGTATCTCATGACAAATGGCTCAAATACTTCTCCCTGCTCATTATACTTCAGAATTAGATTATAGAATGTGAATGGAGAGGCGGACAGGTTCTCTATTTGAATCGAGTATGTCTCCCTTCCTAAGGAGTCTGCTGTTCTCAGTATTCTGTCAAGATCAATATCAAGGGTGATATTTTGGCCTCCATCGTTAACCGAAAAACGCTTTTGGTCATTTCCCAGATTTAGTTGATTGAAAAGGTCATCGACAATATGCGGTATGTCTTGTGAAGAAACGATCTCCCTTCTTACTTCTTGTTTGACTGGAAGTTCAGAGTCTTCGTCCTGCTGACAGGCCAAGCATAGAGAGATACTAAATAGTATTAAAAGATATGATTTCTTGAATTTCATTTGAATAGATTTTTACAAATATGTTAATAAATATTTTTAAAATTATATTTTTCTTTAAAATTCGAAATTCTTCTGTTTATATGTCTCAACAGATTGTGCAGTAGATCATAGCATTACTTTAATGTTGCTTGAATAAAAAATAAATTCTTACCTTTGCAGTCCGTTTCGACCGAGGCGGCTTTTTGCAACAAGTGTGAAGAGTTTTTAGAACCAAAAATTCCCCAATATGTGCCCTGCATATTGAAGGAAGTAATCACAGGGCAATATTATCATGTCAGAAGAAAAAAAAGCACCTGAAGCAGTAGAGGAAACTGTAGTTGCTCAGGAAACTCAAGAGGCACCAGCCGTTGAGGAAAAAGTAGAGGCAACTGAAGTTGCTGAAGAGACTCCAGTAGTAGAAGAGAAACCAAAAGCTAAGAAAGCACCAGCTAAAAAAGCTGCTAAGAAAGAAGCTGAACCCGCTCAAGAAGAATTTGATTGGGAGGCTTTTGAAACTAAAGGTTTTGGAGAAGGCTACTCTAGCAAGGAGAGAGAAGATTTAGAGGCGCTATATGGCGATACTTTAAATACGATCGAGGAGAAGAAAGTGATCCATGGTACTGTAGTATCGATCACGCCAAGAGATATTGTGCTAAACATCGGCTACAAGTCAGATGGTTTGGTAAGTTCTTCAGAATTCAGAGATACACCTGATTTAAAAATCGGTGATCAGATTGAAGTATACATTGAAGAGCAAGAAAACGCACAAGGACAACTAGTGCTTTCTAGAAGAAAGGCGAAGATTGTACGTGCATGGGAATTGATCCAAGATGCTAGCGAAAATGATAAGGTAATCGAAGGCTTCGTAAAAAGAAGAACTAAAGGTGGTCTTATTGTTGACGTTTACGGTGTTGAATCATTCTTGCCAGGTTCACAAATTGATGTGAAGCCAATCAGAGACTTTGATGTTTTTGTAGGTAAGAAAATGGAAGTGAAAGTTGTGAAAATCAACTACACTAACGACAACGTAGTAGTATCTCATAAAGTACTAATCGAGAAAGATCTTGAGAAGCAAAAAGCACTTATCCTTGAGAACCTTGAGAAAGGTCAAGTATTGGAGGGTGTTATCAAGAACATGACCAACTTCGGTGTATTCATCGATCTAGGTGGTGTTGATGGTCTATTGCACATCACTGATATCTCTTGGGGTAGAATCAATGACCCAGCTGAGGTATTGAACCTTGATGAGAAAGTGAATGTAGTAGTACTTGACTTCGATGATGACAAGAGAAGAATTTCTCTTGGTATGAAGCAATTGACTGAGCACCCTTGGGATCAGTTAGATGCTGCTATCGAAGTAGGTTCTAAAGTGAAAGGTTCTATCGTGAATGTTGCTGATTATGGTGCGTTCCTTGAGCTTAATGCTGGCGTTGAAGGTTTGATCCACGTTTCTGAAATGTCTTGGTCTCAGCACTTGAGAAACCCACAAGACTTCATCAGTGTTGGAGATGAGCTTGAAGCAGTTGTATTGACACTTGACAGAGACGAAAGAAAAATGTCTCTAGGTATTAAGCAATTGACTGAAGATCCTTGGACTAAGCAAGATGTATTGACTAAGTACGGTGTTGGTACTAACCACACAGGTATCGTAAGAAACCTAACCAACTTCGGTTTATTCATTGAGCTAGAAGAAGGTATCGATGGTTTAGTACACGTTTCTGATCTTTCTTGGACTAAGAAAATCAAACATCCATCTGAATTTGTAAAAGTTGGAGATGAGCTTGAAGTACAGGTACTTGAGCTTGATATTGATAACAAGCGTTTGGCACTAGGTCATAAGCAGTTGGAAGAGAATCCATGGGATACTTTCGAAACTGTATTCACTCCAGGTTCTGCTCACAAGACAACGGTAATTTCTAAAAATGACAAAGGTGCTTCTCTAGAATTGCCTTACGGACTTGAAGGAATTGCTACGAACAAGAACTTGAAGAAAGAAGATGGTTCTAATGTAGAAGTAGGTGAGACTTTAGATTTCGTTGTAGTTGAATTCTCTAAGGATGACAAGCGAATTGTAATGTCACATACTTATACGCATACTGCTCCTGAAAAACCTGCGGCTCCTGTTAGAAAGGCCAAGTCAGGTGGTTCTGCTAAAGCAAAAGCGAAACTGAAGAACAATGATGCTGAAGTTTCTACTTTAGGAGATCTTGATGCACTTTCTGCATTGAAAGCTGAGATGGAAGATAACACCAAGAAGGCTAACGAGAAGAAAGCTGCTGACAAGAAGAAAGCAGACGCGAAAGCAACTAAAGCTAAGAAAGAAGAAGCTCCTAAGGCTGAGGCTCCAGAAGCTGACGCTGCTGAAGAAGCAACTGAAGAGTAAGGTTTAATAAATGACAAAAAGCATCCTGTGAAAACGGGATGCTTTTTTATTACTTAATCGTTCAAAACTTGGTGCAGCTAACGATTATTGATAAATTTGCGCACTGAATAACTGGCGCTGTGGCCGAGTGGTCCCGATACATCGGGAAGCACTGCAAAAGGTGGTACTCACCTGAATTGCACAAAGAAAAACGAAAAGCCACATCGTTAAAATAATGGCGCTGTGGCCGAGTGGCTAGGCAGAGCTCTGCAAAAGCTCGTACAGCGGTTCGAATCCGCTCAGCGCCTCTCCAAAGCCCCACCCCGAAACTTCGGAGTTGGGGCTTTTTTCATTAAAGTACTTTTAAGCCTTTAGGTTCTAAGGTATTAATCCTCAAACCCCTAGTTTTTCCTGAAAAACTGACTAGAAAATGGCAACAAATTCTTGTGAATTTGGTTGGTCTATTTTCCCTTCTCAAAATGGTTGCGTTAGGTTGTTGTAATTCCACTATTTATAATGATTCTAAATAAATATTGATGAATTAATCTGTGTGTAAATAATTGATTTACAGATTTTTGAGACTTCTTTTTATGTCTATTTAGACCCTAAAATGGGCTTGCGTTTTAGTTTGAAATACGGGCTTCCGATACTACCTTTGCCGCTACATTTTCAGTATTGAGTTAATCTGTGATTAAAAATACATTTTACATGGTAGCGAAAACAACCATTGTCCGATTTGCGACAGCATGCCTCTTTGTATGCTGTTTTCTTTTTTCTGGGGGTGATCTATTTGCCCAAAGAGATGCAGTTCCAACTGATGAAGCCATCATCAATATCGGAGCCGGACTATTCGAAGAATATGCTTGTAACACTTGCCATAATGTGGTGGGTAAGAAAGTAGGTCCTGCTTTAGCTGGTGTCTATGACAGAAGAGAATTAGAATGGATCTATTCATGGGTGAAGAATTCGACACTATTGATAGAAAGTGGTGACGATCAGGCAGTAGCGCTCTTTAATGAGTACAACAAGCTTCAGATGGCGGCTTACGATCTGACCAACGATCAAATCTTGTCAATTCTCGCTTATGTTAGAAATGTAGAAGAGAATCCGGTTGAGGTTGTTGACCCAGCCGCAGGTGGAGAAGGCGCAGTTGCACAAGAAGGTGGTGTACCGGCAGAGTATCTCAACGTAATGGTCGGAGTGCTCGTTTTTGTACTTCTGGTCATTCTGATTGTACTTGGACTGATCATTAGCGTACTGAGAAGAATCGCTGCTGAGAAGAAAGATATTTCTGAAGATGACGAAGAGGTTATTAACGAAAAGTTCAGTCTATCTGCCTTCGTAAAAAGTCCTGCGGTTATCGGTATTATCACTTTCCTGGTGATTGCCTTAGCCGCGAAAAACGTAATTGACGGACTCTATACGGTAGGTGTTCAGCAGGGTTATGCTCCTGAGCAGCCAATCGCTTTTTCACATAAACTTCACGCAGGCGAATATGAAATCGCTTGTCAGTATTGCCACACAGGAGTAGAGATTGGTAAGTCTGCCAACATTCCTTCGGTAAACATCTGTATGAACTGTCACAACTACTTGAAGACAGATTCGCCTGAAATTCAAAAACTTTATGCTGCTCAAGAATCTGGGCAACCAATTGAGTGGGTTAGAATTCACAACCTGCCAGATTTAGCCTATTTCAATCACTCACAGCACGTGAAGGTGGGAGAGATAGAGTGTCAAACTTGTCACGGAGAAATTCAGGAAATGGAAGTCGTAAAACAACATGCTCCTTTAACAATGGGCTGGTGTATCGACTGTCATAGAAATACTGATATTAATTCTCAGGGCAATGGTTACTACGACAAGCTTGTAGAACTACATAATAAGAGTTCGAAGACGCCAATGAAAGTGGCGGACATCGGTGGTTTGGAATGTGCTAAGTGCCACTATTAATTGAATACACGATTTCTGATTGATATACAATGAAAGAAAATCAAAAAACATACTGGAAAGGAATTGAGCAGTTAACGAACGATTCTGAGTTTGTTAAGAAGAACGAAGGTGAATTTCCAGAGTATCTTCCTGTAAGTGATCAGGACGGTAATAGTAATAGAAGGGATTTCTTAAAGCTAATGGGTTTCGGTATCGCTGCTGCTTCTTTAGCTGCATGTGAGGCTCCCGTTAGAAAAGCTATTCCTTATCTGAACAAGCCGGTGGATGTAGATCCATCTGTACCTAACTATTATGCTTCTACTTATGTCAATGGTGGTGATGCAGTAAGCATTGTCGTTAAGACTAGAGAAGGCAGGCCAATCAAAATTGAGGGTAACAAATACAGCTCAATTGGTCAGGGTGGTACGAATGCTCAAGTTGAGGCTTCTGTGCTTTCACTTTATGATAAGGAGCGTCTTGCTGGTCCTACCAAAGATGGAGCAGATGCTGACTGGGAGACTGTCGATAGAGAAATCACTGCTCAGTTAAATGATATTGCTTCTAAAGGAGGTCAAATCAGAATTGTAAGTCAGTCTGTTCTAAGTCCGACTACAAAAAGAGCAGTAGGAGAATTTGTTGCTAAGTTCCCGACCGCACAGCATGTTACTTATGACGCTGCTTCGGCATACGGAATTTCTGAAGCACATAGAAGATCTTTCGGTGAAGCGATGGTTCCTTCTTATGATTTCAGCAAAGCACATACAATAGTAAGTGTTGGAGCTGATTTCTTAGGTACATGGATTTCTCCAATCGAGTTTACCAAGCAGTACAGTAAGACTAGAAAAATTAACGAGCATCACAGAGAGATGTCTCGTCACTATCAGTTCGAATCAAACTTGTCTTTGACAGGTTCGAATGCTGATTATAGAACACCGATCAAACCTTCTCAAGTTGGACCTTTGGTCGCAGCCATGTATAATGGTATTGCTGCAAAAGCAGGTCAGGCTAGTGTAAGTGGCGGAGCAGCTGTTGATCATGCTGCTGAAGCCATTAATGAGCTTTGGGCAAATAGAGGCAAGTCACTTGTGGTTTGCGGTTCTAATGACCCAATGGTTCAGGTGTTGATCAATGGTATCAACAATATGTTGGGTAACTATGGTACTACCATCGATGCGAATGCACCGGTTTACTACCGTCAAGGTAATGATCAGGCCATGAGTAACCTAGTGAAAGAAATGAATGGCGGATCTGTTTCTGCGGTCATTTTCTTCAACTGTAACCCAGCTTATGACTCTGCTGAAGCAGCCGCTCTAAGTGCAGCCATGTCTAAGGTTGGTTTGACAATTTCTACTTCTGATAGAATGGATGAAACTGCTTCTGCTGTGAAGTATGTTGCGCCTGATCACCACTACCTAGAGCAGTGGAACGATGCAGAATTGAGAGAAGGACATTACAGTTTGGTACAGCCAACAATCTCTCCAATTTTCAAAACAAGACAAGCGCCAGAGTCATTCTTGAAATGGGCTGGACAGGACGTAGAGTACTATACTTACCTACAGAATAACTGGAGAGAAAACTTCTTTGGTAAGCAAACAGATACTTCAAGCTTCCAAACTTTCTGGGATAAAGCACTATATGATGGTGTATTCGAGACTGGTGGTAGCAATAGAAACTTGAGCTACGATGCAGCGGCAGCGAATGCAGCGGCTACGAGCATTGCTCAGAATTATAAGGTAGGTGGAAACGGTTTTGAGCTTTCACTTTATCAAAAAATTGGATTAGGTGACGGTTCTCAGGCCAATAACCCTTGGCTTCAGGAAATGTCTGATCCAATCACAAAAGCGACTTGGGATAACTACTTGACCATGTCGATTGCTGATGCCAATGAAATGGGTATCACCTTGAAAGAAGGTGAGACGCAATTGGTTGATTTGACGGTTGGTGGAACTACAGTGAAAGTTCCTGTGCTCGTTCAACCTGGTCAAGCCATTGGTACACTAGGTATGGCTGTGGGTTATGGAAGAACAAAAGCTGGTAGAGTAGCTGATGGTCTTGGTGTTAATGCATACCCAATGATGACAAAGCTCAATGGAGCCAATGTCATGGATGTATTTGCAGGTGTAAGTGTTACAGCGACTGGCGAAAGTTATAGAATAGCGCAAACGCAGACTCACCAGACTTACATGGGTCGTGAGAACGTAATCCAGGAAGCTACGCTTTCAGAATACAAAGAAGATGCAGGTGCCGGAAGATGGCATCCAAAAATTTATAAAGAAGGTAAGTATATCAAACCTTCGAAAATCACCTTGTGGAAAGGTCACGAGTACTCTAACCACCACTGGGCGATGACCATCGATATGAACTCTTGTACTGGATGTTCGGCTTGTACCGTAGCATGTCAGGCAGAAAACAATATTCCTGTTGTAGGTAAAGAGGAAGTATTGAATAGAAGAGAAATGGCATGGATTAGAATTGACAGATACTACTCTGCAGCTAATCCTGCAGGAAGTAAGAAGGAGCTGGAAAATGCAGCTGAAAATCCTGAGGTTACTTTCCAGCCAATGATGTGTCAGCATTGTAATAATGCACCTTGTGAAACTGTATGTCCAGTTGCTGCGACTACTCACAGTTCAGAGGGATTGAATCAGATGACTTATAACAGATGTATTGGTACGAGATACTGTGCTAACAACTGTCCTTACAAAGTAAGAAGGTTCAACTGGTTCAAATACCACGATAATACTCAGTTCGATATGAACTCTTCAATGAACAACGATTTGGGTAAAATGGTATTGAACCCTGACGTGACTGTTCGTGCAAGAGGTGTAATGGAAAAATGTACGATGTGCGTGCAGCGTATCCAAGCTGGTAAATTGACTGCAAAACGCGAAGGAAGAAGACCGGTTGATGGCGAAATCAGCATCGCTTGTGCTTCAGCTTGTCCGTCTGATGCAATCACATTTGGAGATTTGAATGATAAGAATTCTAAAATCTCTCAAATGCTGCAGATTGAGGATAAGAAGGATGGCGAAGGAGCTACCGAGCGCGTGGTCAATGAAGAGCGTGCTTATCATGTGTTGGAAGAGATTAATGTCAACCCTAACGTGTGGTATATGACCAAGATCAGAAACAAACAAAAAACTGAAGCTTAATTTTTAAACCGAAAGAATATGCAGGTTACTTCACCCGTAAGAAAACCTTTAATCACAGGCGGTAAAACCGTTCATGATGTCACCGAAGACATCTGTCGCCAGGTTGAAGCTAAGCCTTCAAAACTGTGGTTGATGGCCTTCGGAATATCCGTGGTTACATTGGCTATAGGATTCCTTGCTGTTGCCGCTACCCTTTGGGAGGGCATTGGCATGTGGGGTCTTAATAAAACAGTAGGCTGGGCATGGGATATCACCAACTTCGTATGGTGGGTAGGTATTGGTCACGCAGGAACGCTTATTTCTGCAGTACTATTACTCTTCCGTCAGAAGTGGAGAATGGCCATTAACAGAGCATCTGAGGCAATGACAATCTTTGCTGTAATATGTGCTGCTATGTTCCCGGTACTTCACATGGGTAGACCATGGCTAGGAGCTTACTGGGCACTACCATTACCAAATACCTTCGGTTCGTTGTGGGTAAACTTTAACTCTCCTTTATTGTGGGACGTTTTCGCGATCTCAACTTACTTCTCTGTATCTCTTGTTTTCTGGTACCTCGGTTTAGTACCTGATTTCGCAACAATTCGGGATAGAGCTTCTGGTATTAGAAAGAAAATTTATGGTGCACTTTCATTAGGATGGGATGGAGCTGCTAAAACCTGGTCTAGATATGAGTCGGTTTCTCTTATCTTGGCAGGTCTTGCGACACCACTTGTACTTTCAGTACACACCATCGTATCCTTTGACTTTGCTACCTCAGTAATTCCTGGATGGCACACCACAATCTTCCCTCCATACTTTGTAGCTGGAGCGATTTTCTCGGGTTTTGCCATGGTATTGACGCTAATGATCGTCACCAGACAGGTATTCAAACTTCACGACTATATCACTATCGAGCATATCGAATTAATGAACATTGTAATCATTGTTACGGGTTCGATTGTAGGTATCGCTTATATCACAGAGTTTTTCATCGCATGGTACTCAGGAGTTCCGGCTGAACAATATGCATTCTTTAACAGGATGCAAGGGCCTTACTGGTGGGCATACTGGTCGATGATGACTTGTAACGTGATTTCACCACAACTCTTCTGGTCTAAGAAAATCAGAACGAGTATTGCTGCCACGTTCATCATTTCAATTATTGTGAACATTGGTATGTGGTTCGAAAGGTTTGTAATTATTGTGACTTCGCTTCACAGAGATTACCTGCCTTCTTCATGGGCTATGTTCTATCCAACCATTTATGACATGGGTGTTTACTTGTTCACCTTCGGATTGTTCTTCACAGCATTCTTCTTGTTCGCGAAGTTCTTCCCAGTGATCAACATGGCTGAAGTGAAAAGTATTGTTAAATCATCATCTGAAAAAACGGCTTAATCATGAGTGATTCTAAAGACTTTATCCTAGGTGTTTACGATGACGAAGACGTATTGCTGAAAGCAGTAGGTAAGATTCGTGGTGCTGGTATTAAAATAGACGAAGTATATAGCCCATTTCCGGTTCACGGACTAGATGATGAGTTAGGCTACAAAAAGTCAAGGCTTCCAATTGCCGCATTCATGTTCGGTATTTTGGGAACTACGCTTGCCTTAACCATGCAGATTTGGATGCTTGGTATTGACTGGCCAATGATTATTGGTGGTAAAAACCATGTAGCTCTTCCAGATTTCGTACCGGTTACTTTTGAGCTAACGGTATTACTTGCCGCCTTCGGTATGGTAGGTACATTCTTGGTTGCAAGTGATTTGAAACCATGGAAAGACCCTAAGTTGCTTGATATCAGAATTACTGATGACAAACACATTATGGCGATCGATTTAGGCCAAAACAAAGCGGTTGATGCTTCTAAAATTGGCAGCGCGCTTAAAGATTCAGGTGCAATCGAAGTGAATGATAAAAAAGTTGAAGAATAAGCTGACTAACGTTATGATCCATAAATTAAAAGCTTTCGTTCCCCTCGCATTGATTGTTCTCATCAGTGCCTGTACCGCAAAGGGTGACAACCCAGGTTTAGAATATGCTCCGCAAATGTATCACTCAGTTCCTTACGAGCCTTTGACTCAGATTGTTGATGAAGACAGAGGCGAATGGTTGAGTAATAGGGAAGATGGAAAAGGAGAATTTTATAATTCTAACCCAAACAATCCCTATGCACAAAATGTCAGAATACCAGTAGCAGGAACAGTGAGAAGAACGAGTAACAACATACTACCTTATAGATTGGAGAAAGATCAATTGGCGGAAGCAGCATTGATCGAAAATCCATTCCCAGCAAGTCCTGAGGTTCAGGCTGAAGGTAAAAGGTTGTATACAGAATATTGTCAGCACTGTCATGGAGCAGATGGCAAGGGACAAGGTAAAGTTGGCGTAGTATACGCGGGTGTACCATCTTATTCAGCCCCAAACAAGAAAGATTTACCTCAAGGGCACATCTTTCACGTGATTACTCATGGATATAATCGTATGTGGCCTCATGCTTCGCAAATCAGCGAAGAGAGACGTTGGAAAATCGCAAGGTATGTTCAACAATTACAGCAACAGTAACAGATAAATTTTTTAGAGATGTCAAAAGAAGTATTTGATTTTAGCGCTGGGATTAAGAAGAAGCTTGCAATAGCTTTTATCTCAGGTGTGGTGCTGTTACTAGTAGGTTCTTTATTGTCTTCTTCTGGAGGACATGGTGAAGAGCACGCTGAGGGTGATCATGCCGAGTTAGCTGAGGCTGGCGATCATGGTACAGACCATGAAACAGAAGGAGATCACGGTGAGCCTGCCGGACATGATACAGACGATGCTCATGGGGCAGAAGCTGGCGATCATGAAGGTGGTGACCATGAAAAAGGCTGGTTTGATAGAGTAGTAATTGATTTATGGGTAAACAATGTCTATTTCACAGGTTTGGCCTTAATCGGACTATTTTTCTTTGCCATCCAATATGCTGCTCAAGCAGGTTGGTCTACTTATATACTAAGAATTCCATTATCAATGGCGAGCTGGATTTTGCCAGCGGGGGTCTTGATGTTTTTGACATTCATGATCTTTAACCATGATATTTTCCACTGGACACACAGTGACTTATATGAAGTTGGAGGGGCGCATTATGATGAACTCATTGCTGGAAAGGCGAGCTTCTTTTACCTACCCTTAGAAGGCGGATCATTCCCAGTCTTCTTTGTGGCTAGAATGGTAATCTTCTTTGGAGCATGGGTATTATTGTTCAGAAGGTTAAGAACACTTTCTAACCTTGAAGACGAACTTGGTGGAACTACTTATTGGTACAAAATGAGAAGAGCATCAGTTGCCTTCCTTTTGATCTTTGCTGTTTCATCTTCAGTTTCGGCTTGGGACTGGATTATGTCAATTGATACTCACTGGTTCTCAACCATGTTTGGTTGGTATGTATTTGCGAGCTGGTTTGTGGCTGGTTTGGCACTGATCACTTTGATGACAGTATTGTTAAAAGAAGCGGGTTACCTATCACAGGTAACTTCAAATCACTTACACGATCTGGGTAAATTTGTATTTGCGTTCAGTATCTTCTGGACTTATATCTGGTTCTCTCAGTTCTTGTTAATCTATTACGCAAACATTCCCGAAGAGTCAGTGTACTTTGTCGAGCGATTCTTGAGCGACAAATATGCACCGGTATTCTTTGTGAATCTGATCATGAATTTCTTCTTCCCTTTCCTTGTCTTGATTACAAGAGATGCGAAGAGGTTGAATGTATTCTTGAAAATCGCCTGTATCGTAATTATCCTAGGGCACTGGATAGATTTCTATCTAATGGTGACACCAGGTACGTTGGGCGAGTCTGGAGCTTTCGGTTTAACTGAAATCGGAACTTACTTGATATTTGGATCAGCGTTCTTATTTGTAGTACTCAAAGCACTTTCATCTGCTGCTTTAGTACCTAAGAACCATCCAATGTTGGAAGAAGCAAAACATCACCATATTTAACACATAGATAAACTAGTAGATATGTTCGGTTTTTACATAGCACTTGCGGTTTTCTTAGTTGTAGCCATCTTGTTGTTGATCTTCAGGATCACACGTCTAGTTGGTATCGTTAAGGGAACGGGGGAGAAGGTTGTTACAGGAAGTAACAACGCGAATGCAGCGATGATGATCGTGTTCATGGTGTTATTCTTTGGACTTGCAGCGTGGTACTCTTACGTCAATTTTGACGCTTATGATCCACCTGTAGCCTCAGAGCACGGAGAACTGACTGACAAACTTTTCTGGAGAACCATGTGGATCACTGGAATCGTATTCGTCATTACTAACATCTTGCTATTTGTATTTTCTTATAAATACAGATATGATGAAAAGAGAAAAGCGCTTTTCTATCCACATAATAACAAGTTGGAGTATATCTGGACAGGCGTGCCAGCGATCGTTTTGACTTGGTTAGTGATTTCAGGATGGATGGCCTGGGATGGTATCATGAGTGAGGCACCAGAAGATGCGGAGCAGATTGAGATTATGGGATACCAGTTCCAATGGTCGATAAGATATGGTGGGGTTGATAATCAAGTAGGAGATTATGATTATCGTCTGATCGATGCGGTTAATGCCCATGGCCAAGACCTCTCCGATAGATCAAACTTCGATGATTTTATTTCTAACAGTATGGTAATCCCTAAAGGAAAGCCGGTATTGTTAAAGATTAGAGCAAGAGATGTGCTCCATAGTGTATTTATTCCTCACATGCGTGTAAAAATGGATGCTGTACCAGGTATGCCTACTCAATTCTGGTTTGTGGCTAATAAGACCACTGAAGAGATCAGAGTAGAAGAAGGTAATCCTGATTTCAACTATGAGTTGGCTTGTACAGAAATTTGTGGTGGTGGACACTTCTCAATGAAGAAGAGAGTGGTTGTTCTTGAGCCTGCGGAGTATGCTGAGTGGAAAGCTGACCAGAAGTCTTGGCTTTCTAAACATCCTGAGTATTTGAGTCAAGTTCCTGAAAACTTGAAAGAATTAGCATTAGTTACAGCTGGAATTAACGAATAATAAGACATTAAATAAGTGCATATGGCAACAGAAGTAGCACAAATCGATGTTCATGCACATGAGGATCATCATGATCATCACGAGCAGTCATTTATTGAAAAATATATATTCTCAACCGATCACAAAGTAATTGCCAAGCAATTCCTTATCACGGGTATTTTCTGGGCAATTATTGGAGCAGCTATGTCTGCGATCTTCAGATTGCAACTTGGTTTTCCTGAAGCAGATTTAGGGTGGTTGAGACCGCTTTTAGGTAGATGGATTACTGAGACTGGTCAACTAGATCAGGAGTTCTATTTGGCGCTAGTGACAATGCACGGTACCATTATGGTATTCTTTGTATTGACAGCTGGCTTGAGTGGTACGTTCTCGAATTTCTTGATTCCTCTACAGATTGGTGCAAGAGATATGGCCTCTGGCTTCATGAACATGCTTTCTTACTGGTTCTTTTTTGTATCTGGTGTGTTGATGTTCATTTCACTATTCCTGGAAACTGGACCAGCATCGGGCGGATGGGTAGTTTATCCACCACTGTCTGCTATTCAGACAGCAATGCCAGGTTCAGGTATGGGTATGACCCTATGGCTAGTGGCTATGGTTTTCTTTATCGCATCCTCACTACTGGGAGGTATTAACTATATCACAACAGTAATTAACTTAAGAACGAAGGGGATGACCTTCTCTAGGCTGCCATTGACGATTTGGGCCTTCTTCTTAACAGCTGTAATCGGTGTGCTTTCATTCCCAGTATTATTCGCTGCGGCCTTATTGTTAGTATTCGATAGAAGCTTCGGTACATCATTTTACTTATCCGAGATTTATATTCAGGGAGAGGCACTTTCTAATGTAGGAGGTAGCCCAATTCTTTATCAGCATTTATTCTGGTTCCTAGGACACCCTGAGGTATATATCGTATTGCTACCTGCATTAGGTATTACATCGGAGATTATCGCAACAAATTCAAGGAAACCAATCTTTGGTTACAAGGCGATGATTGTGTCAATGCTTGGTATTACGTTCCTTTCATTTATTGTTTGGGCGCACCATATGTTCGTTTCAGGATTGAATCCTTTCTTAGGATCAATCTTCATGTTCTTGACATTGATTATTGCAGTACCATCAGCAGTAAAAGTATTTAACTACCTGACCACATTATGGAAGGGTAATATAGTGTTCACACCGGCCATGTTGTTCTCGATCGGCCTGGTGTCGGTGTTTATCTCAGGAGGTATCACGGGTATTTTCTTAGGTAACTCAGCGATTGATATTCAATTGCACGATACATATTTCGTAGTTGCTCACTTCCACTTAGTAATGGGAGCAGCTTCAGCATTCGGTCTATTGGCAGGGGTTTACCATTGGTTCCCTAAAATGTTCGGCCGTATGATGGATGCTAAGTTGGGCTATATCCACTTCTGGTTGACGTTCATTGGTATTTACTCTGTGTTCTTCCCAATGCACTATATTGGAATCGCTGGATTCCCAAGAAGATATTACTCGTTCACAAACTTTGATGCATTTAGTGGCTTCACTGACTTGAACCAGTTCATTTCAATTGCTGCCATTGCAACATTCATTGGCCAGTTTATCTTCTTGTTCAACTTCTTCTACAGCATGTACAGAGGAAGAAAAGCACCGGCTAACCCTTGGAAGTCTAATACATTAGAATGGACTACGCCAAGAAATCCTGGTCACGGTAACTGGGTGGGAGAAATTCCTCACGTTTACAGATGGCCTTATGATTACTCGAAGCCTGGTGCTGAGGATGATTTTATTCCTCAAACTGTTCCATTCTCAGAGACTATGGAATCTAACTTGCCGCATGAAAATGACTTGATAGCATTGGAAAAAGAGCAGGCGGAAGAGATCGTAGTGGATGAGTCTGCAGGACACTAAAGCGAGACTATTTAGACGGTTTTCAGCCGTCACAATTATAGCTGTCTATTTGCTTATAGCAGTAGGCGGAATAGTAAGAAGTACTGGGTCAGGCATGGGTTGTCCTGACTGGCCTAAGTGTTTCGGAAGTTGGGTGCCACCTACAAGTGTAGATGAGCTTCCAGCGGACTACAAAGAGGACTACGTTCGGCAACGTGTTGAAAAGAATAAGAAGTTCTCTAAGTATTTGACAGCATTGGGCTTTGATGATCTGGCTTATCAGGTTGAAAATGACCCAAGTATTCTTGAGGAAGAAGATTTCAATGCAGTCAAAACTTGGGTAGAGTATGTAAACCGCTTGATAGGTGCGGTTATCGGCCTACTGATCTTTGGCACTTTTGTGTTGTCGATCAGGTACTGGAAGAAAGATAGACCCATCACCGTTCTTTCATTTGTTGCATTTGTATTGGTTGGTTTCCAAGGATGGATTGGCTCTATTGTGGTAAGTACAAACTTGCTGCAATGGATGATTACAATCCATATGCTCTTGGCCATCGTAATTGTATGTCTTTTGATCTACGTTTACTTCCGATCGAAGAGAGAAGGTCTAAGCCAATTAACTGGTTTATCTGGAAAGTTGAAGTGGCTTGTAATAGCATGCTTATTATTTACGGTAATTCAAGTTGTATTAGGCACTCAGGTACGAGAAGGTATAGATATGGTAGCTACCTATGCGGCCAGATCTGAATGGATATCGAACCTAGGATTAACATTTCTAATTCATCGTTCATATTCATTGCTCTTATTGGCACTGCATGTATATATGTTCTATATGCTTTTGAGGAGTGTGGAGCTGAAGTCGATTACTAAATGGCTGTTAATTATTGTGGCTGTTGAGATTTTGAGCGGGGCGATAATGGCCTACTTTGGAGTTCCAGCATTTATTCAACCAATACACTTGCTCTTAGGGACAGTAATAGTAGGAGTGCAGTATTATCTGCTACTTCTGATTAACCATAAACAAAAAAGTATTGCTTGACAATGATATCAGGTGATTCAGCAAATATTAAAGTAACATCACTCTTTGCTCAAAAGGCAAAGGCATATGTGGAATTGACAAAACTGAGACTTTCTCTAGTGGTGTCCTTTTCATCTGCTTTTGGTTATGTGTTGGCGATGAGAGGAAGCGTTGATTGGATGCAATTAGCAATGCTCTTCATTGGAGGCTTCCTGATTAGCGCAGCATCATGTACAATTAATCAAGTACTGGAAGTAGAGTATGATAAGCTGATGAAGCGCACTCAGAGTCGACCATTGCCTACTAACCGGCTCAATGCAACTGAGTCATTATGGTTTGCAGGGATTGTGGCCATCCTGGGACTCTATATGCTATTGATTTGGACTAATTGGTTAACAGTTGGTCTTGCTACACTTTCAATGATCCTGTACAGTTTCGTTTATACCCCCCTTAAAAGAGTTGGGCCAATAGCTGTTTTTGTTGGAGCTATTCCGGGTGCATTACCACCGTTATTGGGTTGGACAGCAGCTACTGGTGATATCAATCACGCTGCGATGATCATCTTTGGAATTCAGTTCATCTGGCAGTTTCCACATTTCTGGGCAATCGCGTGGGTAGCTGATGAAGATTATAAAAAGGCCGGTTTTAAACTGTTGCCAGTAAAAGGAGAGAAGGATCTTAAGACGGCTTTCCAGATAATGACATACACTTTGTTCCTTATCCCAATGGGCTTATTGCCGATGTATTTTGGGTTGACAGGAACAAATTCAGCTGTAGTTGTTACGGTCTGCGGAGTTTTGTTCTTAGCGTCAACCATTAAGTTGATGAAAGATCAATCAAGGAAGTCTGCTTTGCGGATTATGTTCGGTTCGTTCCTATACTTACCGATAGTTCAGATTGCGTACCTATTAGACATGGTGAATTGATGGTGGAGGATTATAAACTAGTAGACGTACCTGTAGAGCAACCGCTCTCAATGCATCCTAAGAAGTTTGCCCTTTGGTTATTTATCGTAACGGTTGTGATGATTTTCGCAGCATTTACGAGTGCCCATATTGTAAGACAAGCAGATGGTGATTGGTTGATATATGACATTCCTCCGATGCTTTGGATTACTTCGGGTATTATTTTGACCAGTAGTATCTTCATGCAGTGGGCATATATCGCAGCAAAGAGAGATAAGTTAGAGCAGGTAAAACTTGCCCTTTCGATTACGACAATATTAGGATTGGCCTTTTTGTATGGTCAGTTTCAGGCTTGGGGCCAACTGGTGGATGCTGGGGTCTTTTTTGTAGGAAATCCTGCAGGAAGCTTCATGTATGTATTTACTGGAATCCATGCCGCACACCTTATTAGTGGTGTGATTTATTTGTTATATATGCTAATTTCGTCCTTTAGATATAAGGTTCATGCTAAGAACATGTTGAACATGGATATGTGTACAACATACTGGCATTTCCTCGGAGGACTCTGGATATATTTGTTCATATTTTTATTGCTGAATCATTAATTAAACTGTTCTATGGCAACTACTGCTACAGTAAATAAGAAGAGCTTATGGGGAGGTGGAATTGCGCCTTTCAAAGCCAGCTATGGAAAGCTGATGATGTGGTTTTTTCTACTATCAGATGCTTTTACTTTTTCTGGCCTGCTTATTACCTATGCCTTTTTAAGATGGAGTGCTCCTGCATACAAGGGGGATCCTGAAGCCTTTACTTTCTCAACGGAGTACTGGCCTATTCCTGAAAAAGTTTACGAGGCTTTTCCTGGTTTACATGGCGTAGAGGCGCCACTTTACTTTGTAGGTCTCATGACCTTCATACTTATTTTGAGTTCTGTTACTATGGTACTAGCTGTTGAGGCAGGTCATAGAATGGATAAGAAAGGAGTAGTAAAATGGATGCTTTGGACCATCATTGGTGGATTTGCTTTCTTAAGCTGCCAGGCTTGGGAATGGTCTCACTTTATCCATGGTACTGATGTTGCTACTATCGGTGATGTTGTGAAGAATGGTATCTGGATGGAGAATTACGAGATTATAGGGGCCAACCTCAATTTCAATCAATACGGACCCCCGGCCTTTGCAGCCTTATTCTTCTTTATCACAGGATTCCATGGATTCCATGTTTTCTCTGGAGTATTGATAAACATCATTATCTTCTTTAATGCCGCGAATGGCATGTATGAAAGAAGAGGGCATTATGAGATGGTCGAAAAAGTTGGTCTTTACTGGCACTTTGTAGATCTAGTTTGGGTCTTTGTATTTACATTCTTTTATCTGATTTGATAGACTTTTATTATGGAACAAGCAACAAGCAACGTAGTAGTTCAGCCCGTAGATAAAGCCAAAATTCGAGGAATTTGGAAAGTGGCTTTGATTCTGTTTCTAGTAACAGTTATCGAGTATGGCTTTGCATTTACAATGGACGCGGGAATGTTAAGGACCGTAATCTTTGTGGGATTAACCATTGTAAAAGCATGGTTTATTGTAAGTGAGTTTATGCACCTGGGCCATGAGGTTAAAGGCCTAATCTACTCGATCATTTTACCGATGATATTTATCATTTGGCTGATTGTAGCCTTGGTGAACATGGAAGGTGCTGCCATTAAGGATGCAAGAGGTATTGTGGATGTTGAACAGCCAGCGACAGAACATGTCGGTGGTGAAGAGCACTAAATGAAAATTATTTATAGACATAGAAATCAGGTCATATCAGTGACCTGATTTTTTGTTTTAGGCTATGAAGAAAAAAATCGTCTTACTGTTTTTGGTCATCGCATTACCTGTGTTGATCTTTCTATTTCTCAAAGCATTCGGGAATAATGAATTCACCATACCCGTGTATTATGAGCAAGGCCTAGGCGATTCACTTGCCACTCCGTGCCTTGATCGTTCTGTGGAACAATATGTAGTCAAAAACCCCGTATTGCCACTTGGTGGTCTTAAGGTGGTTCATTTCGAGCGTATGGATGGTCCTGTCCTAAAAACTCGTTTAGAAGAGTTAGAGCGAGTACAGGATGTCTTTTATGATAAGGAAGGGATACAGCTGCTTACACATCTAAATGGTGCCTCAATCAAGAAGCAGGATATAAGTGACTACGATAAGAGAATCCAGTTCTTGGACCAGTTCTGGAAAATCAACGAGATGGATTCTACAGCCTGGGCAGAATTGAAATATTGTGGAGTAGCTATGTCTTCTTTGGACAATAGGGTGGTCTTACTGGATGAGCTCAACAGAATTAGAGGCTACTACAATATTTTAGAGCGAGAGGAAACAGATCGCTTAATACTGGAGTTAAGGATTTTAGATTCAAAAAGATAAAGGTATGTCAGAGCAGAAGAAGTCGATGTTTTGGATCAAGGTATTGTCAATAGCGATACCCTTAGTCGTTGCAGTTTTATTAGGGCTTCCCACCAAACTGGATTTAGGAGATTGGGTTTACAATTTGCCTCATGTGATTGGGGTGATAAATAGCTTGACGGCTGTTAGTTTGATTTTGGCCTTCGTTTTTGTGAAACAGAAGAAGATTACCTTACACAAACAGTTCAACTCAGCTGCCTTTATTTTGGGTGCTGTTTTTCTACTCTGTTATGTTACTTACCACGCTAGCGCTGAATCTACTGCCTATGGTCAGGATGACTATACTAAATACATCTATTACTTCTTTTTGCTGAGCCACATTATGCTTTCCATAGGAGTAGTACCGATGGTTCTACTTGCTTTTTATTACGCTTTGAATGACATGATCGATAAGCACAAAAAGATTGTAAAATTTACTTTCCCTATTTGGTTATATGTGTCCGTAACAGGAGTAATCGTTTATTTGATGATCAGTCCTTATTATGTGCATTAGTGGGATATAAGCGTATTGAGCTTTAAATTTGTATTATGTTCAAAAGGTTGAGAATCGTATTACTGACAATCGCAATTTTGGTGTTAACCAATGTTGTCTCTTTTGCTCAGTGCGCCATGTGTCGTGGTTCTGTCGAATCAACAGTAAGTGCCGGAGAAACTTCGATGGCTTCCAACCTGAACCTTGGTATTCTTTATCTATTTTTTGCACCGTACCTGCTCGTAGGTCTAATCGCTTATTTCTGGTACAAGACGAGTCGTAAAAATGTCAAAAAAGCCAAAGGGATTGGCAGTGTTGCAGGGTAAATGCCCTCAATGCCATCAAGGTGATTTATTTACACATGGTGCATATAACCTACGAAACTTCACAAAGGTAAATGAGCATTGTTCCCATTGTGGAGTCAGGTTTGAACGAGAACCTAGATTTTTCGATGGTGCCATGTACATCAGCTATGCCCTTTCGGTAGGCTTGTTTCTGGTCAGCGCATTTATCATTTACATGCTCTTCCATCCAGTTTCTGAAAATGTCTACCTAATCGCGATAATTTCGGAAGTATTTTTGCTTTACCCTTTGATGTTCCGCTATTCACGAATTTTCTACCTCTACATTTTTGGAGGTCTGAAGTTTCAGCCTGAATTAGAGGAGAAAGAAAATAATTAGTAGATTCCGTTCTAACGGCATTAGGGTTCAATATTTTGAGTAATCAGCAAGGTTTTTTCCGAACCAATAAGTTTCTTATTATCAGTATTGTACTGGTAATGATTACTCTCATCATTGATGAGGCCATATTCTCAGATCAGAGCCGAAGAGTAGATCCTCAGACTACAATTACCCAGAACTTACATACTGCATTAGGGCAATTAGACAATCACATCGAAAGGGTCAGCGATATTGCCATTTTAGACCTCAATCGGCTCTTTAACCGATTTACTAATGATGAAGAGTTACCCTATTTCATTTATGAAAATGGTAATGTGATTTATTGGAGTACCAACAGGTTTGTTCCAAAGTACGGGACACTAGGGGGGACATATCTCTATAAATTTCTTGAGTTAAAAAGTGGTCAGTATGTCGCGAGGAGGAAAGTAATCAATAGTGCTCAAAACCGAGTGGTAGAGATTTTTGCCTTGCTTCCATTATCATCTGATGTAGTACTTAATGATTCGTTTCTAGAGTATGGATTGAACGGAGAGGTATTTGGAAGGTCTTCATTCACACTTTCAAGTGAAGAATCCATTCCAGAAAAAAACATAAGTTCTCCCGAGGGTAGCTTTCTATTCTCTTTTGATGGAACTGAACGGATGAAGATAGACTACCCTAGCTTCTCCACTTTTATCTTTTTACTCTACCTGATTTCAATTGCAGCCTTCATCTGGTCAGGCTTTGTTTACAGTCATAAGTTAGTGGCAAGGGGGAGACCTTATTTGGGTGTTGGACTGATTGCTGTTTTCATGCTCGTAGTACGCCTTTCAATGTTACGCTATGAATACCCTTTGAGTGTTATAGAGTGGTCCTTGTTTCAACCTGATAGTTTTGCAGCGAGCTGGTGGCAACCTTCTTTGGGTGACTTTATATTAAATCAAGTCGCCCTTTTAGTAGTAGTTGGGTATGGTTATAAAGTATTTACTAAAAGACAAACTCAGACTCTGGTAGTTTCATTCAGGGCAGTGATTCTTCCTCTGATATTGTTAGTAACCATTTTATTCTACTATATCTCAGAAGTGGAATCCATTCTACTGAACTCGCAATGGTCATTTGATGTCGCTCGGGATATCAGCTACAGCCCCTTTAAGCTCTTGGTCTATTTTGCCCTATTCATCAAAGCCATTATGGTCTTTCTTATAGGACAATACCTCAGTCGAACACTTAGAAATATCTCGAAACCTCGACTCGTTAATACTGGCCTTAGCATGATTTTGTTAGCTGCTGTTATAATGGCAATATCTCTTGAGATGCAGCACCTTATGCTTGTCGGTTTCTTGATGGGCTACTTGCTGATTGTATATAACTTCAACCTATCAGAGCACATAGACAAGGTTAACTATAATACCTTTCTCTATTTTTTTATTGCAGCCTTTCTCATGGCGAGCGTTTCTACTTCCATTTTAATGAGACATATCAGAAGTGAGAATTTGCAGGATAAACGTGCGCTTGCAACTCGTCTTTCCACAGAAGAAGATATTGCAGCAGAATTTCTCTTGTCAAAAGCAAAGGAGAGTATTGAACAAGATATTAGGATCCAAACCGGGATTACGAGCCCATTCGGATCTAAGGATCAAATAAGAAGACTAATTCAACGTGTTTATTTGGGTGAGTACTTTGATAAGTATGAGATTGAGATATTGCTATTTAATGGCACAGGAAGGCCAATCAATAGTAATACATCGATTGACTATCAGGGTTTGGTAGATACCTATGCCCGACCCGTAAATGCCACGGATTTTGAGGGACTCTATTTTTATCGTGAAAACTACCCCGTTCGTCTCAATCAATACTACCTGTTCTCTGAGATTCAGCGATACAATACAACCATCGGCTATATACTCGTAAGACTCGATAGAAAAGAGCAATTGAACAATAGCATATTGCCAAGACTCCTCTTAGATGATGACTTTGAAGAGGATGGAATGCATTTTGATTATGGAGTATACAATGGTAATGTACTTGAGTCGACCACGGGCGATTTTAATTACCAGCGCAATTTCAATTTTAGCCTCCTCTCAGATTCACTTTTGTATCAAGAAGGGATTTCCCTTGCAGGGCATCATCATTTGGGAGTAGAGGGTAATGGTGAAAATCAAGTCTATATCATCAGTAACAGGTTATATCCTCCCAAGTACCTCATTACCAACTTTGCCATCTTCTTTCTCTTTATGGTAGCTGCCATCATCCTTGTTTTTGGAGTAAGTGCCATGTTCTATAACCTTCAAAAAACGAGTACCACACTCTCTGCCAAAATTCAGATTCTGCTAAACTTCGCCTTCTTCCTTCCATTGATCATTGTGAGTATAGTGGTGTTGCGACTGGTCAATAAGACCGTTGAAGAGAAAATTGATACACAATATTTGTCTATTACCGAAAGTGCTGCGGCCAATCTAGCCAATCAATTGCAGGACTTTTTGGAAGGTCAAAATGAAAACAACGAAACCCTCGAAGACAGGATCACTGAAATAAGCCTCTATGCTCAGGCAGACATTAACCTCTTTAATACGAATGGGAGGCTGATCGCTACGAATCAGCGACTCATTTTTGAAAATGAAATACTAGCACCATTCGCAAACCCCAGCGCTATGGCCAATATAGTTGAATCGGGAAATAAGGAACAATTGAGTATTGAAAGAGTGGGCGAGTTAGATTACCGTTCAACATTCTATGGTATTCGGTCCAATGAGGACAATAGACTCCTGGGTATTCTGACAATGCCATTCTTTGATTCTGAAGAACAACTAAAGGCAGAACAACGAGATATACTCTCTAACATTCTCAATGCCTTCACCTTCATCTTCGTGATTTTCGTGGTATTGTCATTTCTCGCTTCAAGAATTCTCACATATCCTTTTAAATACTTAACCCAGAAGATCAAGTCTACTACACTTTCCACCCTCAACGAGCCCTTGGAATGGCAAGCCAATGATGAAATCGGGCTTATGGTTCGAGAGTATAATAAGATGCTCCTTAACCTTGAAAAGAGTAAGAAGGCATTGGCTTTGAGTGAGAAAGAAAGTGCCTGGCGGGAAATGGCACAACAGGTTGCCCATGAGATTAAGAATCCATTAACTCCGATGAAGCTGAAATTGCAGCATCTAAAAAGGGTATTGAGTCAGGCACCTGATGTTGGCAATGACTTCAATATGCCTATTGACAGCTTGCTTAATCAGGTGGAGACTTTGAGCGACATAGCCACGTCTTTCTCATCTTTTGCCAAGATGCCAATGCCAATCAGTGAGCGTTTGGATTTGGTTGAAGAGCTACGAAAGTCGGTAAGACTCTTTAAGGGCAATAAAGCTGAGATAAAAACCAATATACCTAAGCAACCAGTTTGGGTTATGGGAGATAGTAAACTGTTGGGAAGGATATTCAATAACCTTATTCTAAATGCTGAGCAGTCTCTCAATGAAGATAGACCAGGAAGGCTCTCCATAGAACTTTTGGTTACCCATAATAAGGCCAGAATTACCTTTGAAGATAACGGTAATGGTATCCCTGAAGACATCAAGGAGAAGATATTTATCCCTAAATTTAGTACTAAGGAAGAAGGTTCTGGCATTGGGTTAGCCATTGCCAAACGTGGGGTAGAACATGCCGGTGGGAGTATTTGGTTTGACTCAACTCTTGGAAAGGGGACAACCTTCTACCTGGAGTTTCCGCTAACCGATTGATTGTGCTTCGTGGTTCACTTGTTTTCTTGGTTACACTCTTGCTCAGTGTTTCGCTAAAGGCACAGACAGGTACGGTCTGTAAATGGATATCCACGTTTGATGGAGAAGTTGTCCTTGACTCGCTTACTGTCTACCCCGAGTCCATCAAAATCAAAGAACCGAATTCCGAGATCAGGTACAGTTTTAATCTTAATACAAATAGTATCAGAATTCCCAATCAGGGGTTTGATTCTGTCCGGGTTTGTTATAGGACGCTGCCATTCGATCTCCATACCCCGAAGGCAAATAGAACTTTAGACATCTATGATTCCACAGCGCTTTTCAAAGATGCGGTGCTGTATCAAGAAGCGCTCGCACTGCCAGTCAGAGAAGAAATAGTATCGACTGAAAGTATTACCAAGACGGGTAGTATTACCCGAGGAGTATCCTTCGGAAATCGCCAGGACGTATTTGTAAATTCTACACTAAACCTTCAAATGGAAGGGCAACTCACTGAAAACGTTAACCTTCGGGCAGTAATCACAGATCGTAATGTGCCTTTTCAGCCTGAAGGCAATACTCAGCAACTTCAAGACTTCGATAATGTATTCATCGAACTCTATAACGATAAGTTTTCGCTGAAAGCGGGCGATGTGGTACTAAGAAATGGAGAGTCCAATTTTCTTCGGTATTACAAGAATGTTCAAGGTGCCCAATTTAAGATTGACTATGATTTGTCCAATGGTTTTAAGGCCCGGACGTCATTGGCCGGTTCTGTGGCCAAAGGTCGTTTTGCTTCAACCTCAATCGAGCCAATTGAAGGTGTGCTGGGTCCTTACCGAGTCAGGGGAGCACAGAATGAAAGGTTCCTGATTATTCTGGCGGGATCAGAGAAGGTATTCATCGATGGAGAACAAAAAACAAGAGGTTTTGAAAATGATTATGTGATCGACTATAATTTGGGAGAAATAACCTTCACCAATAAGGTGCTGATCACTCAGTTTACTCGAATAAGAGTCGATTTTGAATTTTCAGACCAGAATTACACACGTTCTATCTTTCAGGCCAGTCACTACCAAGAAAACGACAACCTAAAATTTTCACTCAACTATTACAGTGAGAAGGACAACAGAAATCAACCTTTGGCTTTTGAATTGAGTAATGAGGAGAAACGAATCCTTGCGGATGCAGGAGATGATTTGGATCAGGCATTTACCAGTCGTGTAGATAGTATTGGATTTACCCCTGACTTGATCCTCTATAGAAGGACGATAGGTCGTGATGCAGATAATTTGTCCTATGATATTTTCCAATATTCGACTAATCCAGATAGCGCTTTCTTCGATGTGCAATTTTCGGAAGTTGGTAATATGCAGGGAAACTACCGCCTCTTAAGTACCACTTCCAATGGGCGGATTTATGAGTGGGTTCCTCCGGTGAATGGTGTGGCGCAAGGCAACTTCGAGCCTATTTCCATTCTTAACGCCCCGAATCAGAAGGCAATGTTCACTATTGGTGGTGCCGCAAAACTGAATGACCATGATGTTGTCGAAGCAGAATTGGCGCTATCACAAAATGATTTGAATCTCTTTTCTGAGGAAGACTCAGAAGACGATAATGGCACTGCTTTTAAAGTTATACACAGAACAAAGGATAGATCCGTTCGGTTACTGCCTAATTACCAGTTCAACTCTGAAGTTTCATTCGAGTATAACAGCGAGTCGTTCTCCTTTGTCGATCGGCTTCGGTACATAGAATTTGATCGAGATTGGAGCTTTAATCCCAACGATTTTACGCAGAACTTTTCTGAAAATATCCTGAACGCTCAGGTCAATTTGTCCAAAGACAGGCTGAATAATTTTGACTATCGACTAGTTAGACGAAAAAGAGGCGAGGCTGTGGATGGTTTTCAGCATTACTTCAATGTATCTAAGCAGTTTGGTAGAATTCAAACCCAGCTGAATGCTTATTTGATGAGAAACGATCAAGTTGTTCTTGATTCTGAATGGAATAGAGTCAAGCTGGATATTGCCTATGCCAGCCGATGGTTTATTCCAGGTTACCGATATCAGCAGGACAGGAACGCGGTAAGAAACCAGTTGGACAATCGAGTAGTAAGTACGGCTATGAATTTTTCTGAGCATACATTCTATTTGAAGAATGCAGATACCCTTAGAACAACCTACGGTATTGACTATCAAAGTAGGGAAGACCGTCTCCCTATAAACGGAGTATTGCTCGATAACAATCAATCAGAAACATGGAATGCCTTTTTTAAGACCAATTTTGATAGCAATAACAGGCTCTCATTGCTCTTCACTTATCGAAATCTAGAGAATCTCAATGAGAGTGGATTGGATAGGAATGATGAAACGATTATGGGGCGAGTTGATTGGACAGGGTCATTTTTCGACCGAATCATTCGGTCTGAGCTTAATTATAACCTATCAAACAGTCGTGAGTTGAGAAGGGAATTTATCTTTATTCAAGTAGCCACTGGTCAGGGAACACATACTTGGAGAGATGATAATGGCGATGGTATTCAGGACTTGAATGAGTTCTATTTGGCAATCAACCCTGATGAGAAGAATTACGCAAAGATCTTTGTGCCAACCGATACTTTTGAGGAGGCCTTTAATACCATCATTTCGTATAGATTCAATTTGAATTTCCCGCGAACATGGAATAGTGAAACCGGATTTAAGAAATTCATTGCTCACTTTTCCAATAGTACAGCATGGTCACTCAATTCCAAAATCACTGACGATGACCTGGGTAGTAGATTACTGCCAACCAATGTTCCTGATTCGCTCATACTCGGTTTAAATGAGAGTGTTCGTTCAACCCTATTTTTCAATCGTTCCAATACCAAATTCGGTGCAGATATCGGTATCGCCCAAATTCAGAACAAGCAACTCCTTCTTAATGGTTTTGAGAGAAGAGCGAATCGTGATATCAGGACTCATATTCGATGGAATATTAACAAGTCGCTTAATCTCGACATCAACTACATTGATGGAAATAGAAGTAACTCTTCCGATGTATTGACAGAGCGAAACTATCAGATAGAACAAACTACATTTCAACCTTCGCTTACCTGGCAACCCTTCAGGACATTCCGGTTCACAGGTAAGCTGTCCCAAAAGGAAAAGCAAAACGTATTTTCTGAAGGCAATGGAGAAACAGCGACACTTAGGGAATTAGAAATTAGTATGCGTTTTGCCAAAGCTGCCAAAACTACCCTAACGAGTGGGTTCCGTTTTGTGAATATTGATTTCTCTGGCACCGAAAATACACCAACAGGTTATGAACTTTTAGAGGCACTCAGGCCAGGTCAGAATCTTACTTGGAATGTAAATTGGCAACAGAAATTGGGGAAAGGCCTTCAGTTGGTGCTAAGGTATGACGGAAGAAAATCGGCCGACAACAGTGCTATTCATTTGGGAAGAGTACAGGTGAGCGCATTGTTCTAGTAAGTGTTAATAAAAGGTTAAAGCCCGATTTTGACTAATCCATAATTGCACCATCCCGTATCTTAGTACTGACCAAACTATTTTTTATGAAGACGCGAGCTGCCATTTTGATCCTCACTTTTTGCTTTTCAATCACCACTTTATTTAGTCAGAAAAAGTCAAATGAAATATTTGTAGACCAGCAATGGTTCCAAACTCATCAGTCTGATGATGACTTAGTGCTGCTTCACGTTGCGGACCCTAAATCGTATGAGGAGGGGCATATAGAAGGAGCTATTTCAATAGTCCCCCAAGAGTATACTGTGGTGAGAGATGGACTTTATTGGGAACTGCCCGAACTGAGTAAGATGGATTCTACCCTCAGGTCCAAAGGAGTAACGAATGACTCTCAGCTGATCCTTTATTATGGAGGAAATGATCATGCAGCTACGTTTAGATTGTTTTTTACACTAGACTATTTTGGACTGTCCGATCGTGTAAGAATACTGGATGGTGGCCTCAAAGGATGGAAAGCCAATGACTTGGCCCTTAGTACAGACAAACCAGCGATATCCGAGACAACAGGTAAACTTAAGCTTAAGCCAAAGAAGAAAATCAAGGTGGATAAGAATTATGCCCGAAAGTCTGCAGGTAAGGATAAAATCAACCTAATCGATGCCAGACGAGATGTATTTTATAACGGAACTGAAATGGGTCAGTATAAACGTGGGGGGCATATTATGGGGGCTGGTAATATATGCTGGCTCGATATAGTAGATGAAAACATGTTCGTAAAGGACAAGACTGTCTTAGCTCAGATGTACGCGGCTCAGGGAGTAGGGAAAGGCGAACAGGTTGTAGCCTATTGCCACGTGGGTTTAAGAGCGTCTACCATTTATACCATTGCCAAATATTTAGGCTTTCAGGCAAGACTCTATGATGGATCCTTCAATGAGTGGGATACACTACCAGATGAGTATGCCGTAGAAAGGTAGGCTTAGGACCTTGATTTCTTAAGGTAAATGATATTTACCCTCAGCATTACGAAGAATGCAAACAAGAGAAATGGAATGACAGCAAAGTTCTGGCTGATCACTATTGGTTCAGAGAAGCCATTCGTGATTGCGGCTACTAATAAACCAATTCCGACAGCCAGAATTAGCCACCCGATGACCACTACCCGTTTTGTGATTAATTTCTGGAGCCCTTGCTCGTTGGCACTCATAACTAATGCATTGATTTGAATTTGCGCATCATCTTATTGGCAAAGACAAAGTCATCTAATTCTTGAACTCCGGAGTGGATGATGTCATTGTTGGTTCCTTCCCATAACTTTCGGCTATTGGAAATAAAGAGAATATATTCCCCAATTTCCATGACTGAGTTCATGTCGTGGGTCACGATGATGGTAGTTATATTATACTCATCCGTGATCTCTTGAAGCAATTGATCAATTTTTATTGAAGTCTGAGGGTCAAGTCCCGAGTTGGGTTCATCACAGAAGAGATACTTTGAGTTGTTTACGATTGCTCTGGCAATTCCTACGCGCTTTTGCATACCTCCACTGATTTCTGAAGGCATTTTCTTGTTGGTGTTTTCAAGCTTTACTCTTTTTAAGATAAAGTTGACCCGATCCAACTTCTCGTCTTCAGGCATATCAGTTAAAACGTCAAGTGGAAACTTGACATTCTGTTCCACATTCTTTGAATCGAAGAGAGCCCCGCCTTGAAAAAGCATTCCAATTTCCCTACGGATATCGGTTTTGGTGTCACGATCGGCACCAATAAAATTCCTTCCATTGTAAAGAACCTCTCCACTGTCGGGCATAAAAAGCCCCACGATATTCTTGAGCATTACACTTTTTCCCGATCCGCTCGCACCAATGATCATACTGGTTTTTCCTTGTTCAAAGACACCATTGATGTCTTGTATGACCGTCTTGTCTGCAAAGGACTTCGTAAGGTTTTTAACTTCTATCATCAGACAAGGAGTAATTGAGCGAGTACAAAATCACTTAACAAAATCGCAATACAACTTACGGTAACCGCACGCGTACTGGACTGTCCTACCTCTAGGGCTCCACCTTTGGTAAAAAAACCCATGTAGGCCGAAATGGACGATACAAGAAATGCGAATACCACAGATTTGATAAGCGCGAAATAGACACTGAACGTATTAAACTCAAGTTTCAATCCAATGAAGTAGTCGGCAGGGGCTAGGACACCACCAAACTTCGCTGCCAGATAACCACCAGAAATGGCTAAGGTTCCTGCCAGAATAACCAAGAATGGGTACATGAATAATGTCGCTACAATTTTTGGTAACACTAGATAAGAAACGGAATTTATGCCCATTACTTCCAATGCATCAATTTGTTCAGTAATTCTCATGGTACCTAGGTTACCGGCAATACTGGAGCCTACCTTACCTGCGAAAATGATCCCCGTAATGGTCGGTGCCAATTCTAAAATCGTCAAGTCTCTTACAACTAAACCGATGACATTATCCGGTATCAAAGGGTTAACCAAGTTATAGGCAGTTTGGAGTGTGGATACCGCTCCCATAAACACCGAAACGATGGAGACAAGGACAATACTGTTGATACCTATCAAGACGCATTCGTCCAGAATTAATTTGGCATAAGTCCTGAAAGACTCAGGGTTCTTAAAGAGTGCACCAAGAAATAAAATGTATTCTCCGAGTTTTCTCATGAATCTAATTTATTCCTGTTGGAATCAATCATCGGTAAAATAGTAAAACTTGCCCTAAGAGTGCCTTCAAATCGGCAAAAAAGGAATTCTCATTTTACTACATCATTACAACGAGTGTTTTGACAATAACAGATTAACTTTATGTAATAAAGCGACAAACATGCGAAAACTGGCAGTGATTAGTAGTGGCACCAAGGGAATTGGCAGGGCTACGGTAGAGAAGTTTCATAAAGAAGGTTTTGATGTTGCAACTTGTGCAAGAAGTGAAGATGACCTGCTAAACCTTAAAAGTAGTTTAGAAGGACAGAATGGTCCGGGATCTATTTATGTAAAGCCTGCTGACATGTCTGATATGAGGCAGCTGGGAGCTTTTGCTGACTTTGTCAAAGCACATAGTCAGCCTGTAGATGTGCTGCTCAATAATACGGGGGTCTTCATTCCTGGTTCGGTTCATGATGAGGCAGAGGGCAGCCTTGAGCAAATGATTGAGACCAACTTATACAGTGCGTACTACCTGACCAGAGCCTTTATTGAAGGCATGAAAAAAAGAAAAGAAGGTCATGTGTTCACTACCGGTTCCATCGCGGGGATTCAGTCTTATGCAAATGGCGGCAGTTATTCGATTTCAAAGTTTGCATTGCATGGATTTACAAAGGCCTTAAGAGAAGAAATGAAAGAACATGGTGTAAGGGTAACCTCGATACTCGCTGGAGCTACTTATACCAACAGTTGGGATGGAGTGGAGTTGCCTGAAGACAGGTTTATGAAGGCCACGGACGTTGCCGATGCCATTTATGCGGCACATGCTCTTTCTAAGAATACAGTGGTAGAAGAGATACTACTTAGACCACAGCTGGGAGATATTTAAGAGTTAACAAAATTGCAACAAAACACCTCATTTCAGGTTAACTTTGAAGCAATCAGAAATCCATGAATTCTAGCGTAGCCTCAGTTAAAAATTACTGCAAGAGCCTTGTCAAATACCACCGTAGAAAGTCGATCCCTGTGAAGGTTGGCGATGTGATAATAGGTGGTGATAATCCGATTGTTGTACAGTCTATGACTACCATTGACACTATGGATACAATGGGTTCAGTGGAGCAGACCATCAGAATGGTGGAGGCAGGCTGTGAATTAGTCCGTATTACAGCACCAAGCTTGAAGGAAGCCGAGAACCTTAGGCATATTAAGGCCGAACTGAGAAAGAGGGGATACAATGTTCCACTGGTGGCTGACATCCACTTCACACCAAATGCTGCTGAACTAGCGGCACAGATAGTCGAAAAGGTTAGGGTGAATCCGGGTAACTATGCCGATAAAAAGAAATTTGAGAACATCGAGTATACCGATGAGACCTATGAAGCCGAACTTCAACGTATAAGAGATCGGTTTACTCCACTGGTTGAACTTTGTAAGGCACATGGCACCGCCATGAGGATCGGTACCAATCATGGTTCTCTTTCCGATAGAATCATGAGTAGGTACGGAGATACCGCTTTGGGAATGGTTGAGTCAGCCCTTGAGTTTTTGCGCATTTGCGAAGATTTAGACTTTGATCAAATTGTGATTTCTATGAAGTCTAGCAATGCTCAAGTCATGGTGGAGGCCTATCGATTGCTTGTTCAAAAGCTGGATGAAGAGGGTCTAAAGCCCTATCCACTCCACTTAGGTGTGACGGAAGCCGGTGAGGCCGAAGATGGAAGGATCAAGTCAGCAGTGGGTATCGGTACTTTGCTCGAAGATGGCCTTGGGGATACTGTAAGAGTTTCGTTAACCGAAGAACCTGAATTCGAAGCTCCTGTCGCCCAAAAACTGGTTGATCAATACATCAATCGTGAAGATCATGACGCAATTGCGGAGATTGAGGAAAGTCCTATCGATCCATATGCATATCACCGAAGGCAAACCCGAGAGATCGTTAACATTGGCCAGACCAATGTGCCTCGTGTGATGGCTGACTTCAGTCGAATAGATGAGGTTTCTATTAAAAGTTTGAAGGCCATCGGTCATTTCTATCTTCCAGAACCAGACAAATGGACTATGAATGATCAAGGGGCTGATTATGTCTACTCAGGAGGCAAGGCTATACCCTTTATGCTCCCAAATGGGATAAGAGAAGTAATCGATTACCCTATTTGGAATGAACTTGAGGACAAAAAGAATCGCCACCCGATATATGCTTTGGATCAGCTGAAAGTTGCTGAGAATTGTGATGATACTTTAAATTTTGTCACGCTTGAAGATCATCAATTGGATGATGACACCATGTCCATCTTGGAAGCCGATAATCTCGTGGTCGTCCTGAAGACGAGAAATAAGCATGCTATGCCAGCACTCAGAAGGTTCTTCTTTGAGTTGGAAAAGAGGAAGTTAAAAGTGCCTGTAATTATTGAAAGAGGATATGAGATTGTCTATGAGGAGACTTTTCTGATTCAGGCATCGACAGATGTTGGCGGATTACTAGTCGATGGCTTTGGCGATGGCGTAATGCTTAGTGCCACTGAAAAAGATGATGTTGATGCTTTGAAACTGAAGAATCAGACCGCTTTTGGAATTCTTCAGGCAGGACGTACCAGAATGACAAAGACAGAGTATATCTCTTGTCCAAGCTGTGGTCGTACCCTTTTCGATCTTCAGGAAACGACCGCCATGATCAGAAAACGAACGGATCATTTGAAAGGCGTGAAAATCGGCATCATGGGATGTATTGTGAATGGACCTGGAGAAATGGCAGACGCGGATTTCGGTTATGTAGGGTCTGGGAAAGGCAAAATTACCTTGTATAAAGGTCAAGACGTTGTAAAAAGAGGTGTTCCATCAGAACAAGCCGTTGATGAATTGATTGAAATCATTCGTCAGGACGGAAAATGGATGGAACCACAAACCATTGAAGGATAAAGAAATGTCAGAAGAAAAGAAGAGTGCTGAAAAGGAAGAAAGGGTTAAACTAACGGCTAAAGAGGCCTTTGACTTTGGTCCATTATTGGGTTATTTCTTTAGAAAGAAGGACCCTAATCGTCCGAATAATTTCAATTTACGGATGATGCATGGCGTGAACAAGATTTCTATTATCATGTTTTTAATTGCCCTGACCGTGATAATTGCTCGTGCTATTTCACGCAGCATGTAGTTCGGTCCACTATTTTTTTGACTTATGTATATTGATGAATTCAGAGACTATTGCCTAGCCAAGCCAGGCGTGACAGAGGATACTCCTTTCGGCCCTGATACGCTTGTGATGAAGGTCATGAATAAAGTTTTTGCTATCACGGGAATTGTGGAGTATGAGTTTATTAACCTCAAATGTGATCCTGAACGGGCAGCAGAATTGAGAGAAGAATTTGATGGAATTCGTCCAGGTTGGCACATGAATAAAGTGCACTGGAATTCGGTATTTACGGATGGCTCCGTACCAGAAAACCTAATCAGAGAATTGATCGATCATTCTTATGATCTGATTGTAGCTAGCTTGCCAAAGAAGTTGAAGGAAGAGTTAAAAAATCTTTAAGGGATCAACTTCACCACATAGTTATGTAGTGAGTAATTGTCATAGTTATCTACACTGAGCTCTACCCAACCAAAGTATCTAGTGGTGCCAATATCTATTCTGACCGCTACAAATTTATTCTGTAGACCATTCCAAAGGCCACTGACTGTTTGACCAGCGATTTCCGCAAGTGGCAGCGTAGAAGCATTCACCCAGGTCTCTGAAGTTGCAGTAACAATATCACCACTGTTCAAGGCTTTGATATCTCCATTTTCATCGACTGAGACTCGAACATCCGCGCTCTCAGTATTGAGTGTGAGCCCTCTATCACCACTAAATTCTTGATAAGCATTAAGTGTAATATCTGTGGTCTGATCAAAATTGATATCTAGTGCACGTGGTGTAATATGTACCTGATCCAGAGATAAAACAAGAGGGCTTGTTAAACCAAGAGAAACTATATTTTCACTGCTATCATCACCCATAACTAACTGACGTTGTTCCTCGGTAATGCCTCCACCATCATCGTCTCCGCAGGAAACAATGGTGATCAGTAATAGTGTGAAGAGTAGAATTTTGCAGCGTTTCATATTGTGGGTTTTTCTAACAACTAAGTTTGCCAGTAAAGGGTTTGGGCTTCAATAGGGTTTTCGAAAGGAGTTTTCTCCTCCTGACACTTTTCATATCGGGCTCGGATGGCATTATACCATTTCGCTTGCATATCCGGATCGCCCATAAGCATCAAAGGAGGGTTGTTATTTAGTCCTTCTTTGAGTTTTTTGAAGACATCCACATCCTGTTGGATAAACGTATCAGCGAACTTATAGAATATAGGCCTGAAGATCTTAAACCAGCTAATGTCTGTATAGATGAACTGGGTTAACTCCGTTGTGTTTTCATTAACCGGGGTGAGTGTTGTCATGATCAAAATGACTTTTTCCCCTACAGTAATATGTTCAATACGAATGCCAGGTATTTGAAAGCTTATCTCAGTGGTCTGTTCCTTCTTTAAAATTTTATAGGCTGCCGAATTTTTTGAGGGGGCATGCCTAACCATCTTAAAACCAAGATGGCTGGGAGCGAATTTCTTCTCTTTGAGCTTAAGGTTGTCGCTTTTTCTAAAAAACCATGATTGATGTACAAAAGGCACATGTGCCGGATCGATTAAGCCAATGACAGAGTGATCCAAACTGCAGTCCATAGGTTTTGCAGTGACGAGGTCAAAGGATTTGTCCTGGTCTAAAGGGAATTGTGGAAATAGGCTTTCATCAATATCCTCTGGCTTTCGCATATCACGCGGCAAGTAGATCAGTACTAAGCCATGCACCTCTCTGATAGGATAATAAGGTGCCCTTACTTTGCTAACATCTAGTTTCGAATTGGGAGGCAGGGCTGGAATCTTTGTGCAAGTACCATCGGTTTTAAATCGCCATCCGTGGTAGCAACATTGGATTTCGCAACCATCAAATTTCCCGTAGGTCAGCGGTATTCCTCGGTGTGGACATTGATTTCTTAAGGCGAAAGCCTTTCCGTTTTCATCGCGCCCAAGAAGAATCTTTTCGCTATCAATTTCCTTTTCAATGGTTTTGCCCTTTTTCAGAACACTTCCATGACAGGCCACATACCAAATATTGCGGAGGTTATTGGACTTGCTTGCTTTCATTCCGCAACAAACATAATGAATAAGATGCTTATTGGTATATGATTAAAATCAGAGAATTTCTAACAAAGCATTTTTGTCAAGTACCGTTGCAAACTCCTCATTTAGACTGGCCAGGGCTGTCTGGTGGATCAATTCGGCTTCAAACACTTCTCCATTCAGTCCTTTTCGATCGAAAGTGGCGGAAGCATCGGACACCAAGTAGACTTCGAATCCAAAATTGCCAGCCATTCGGGTGGTTGTAGAAACGCAGTGATTCGTGGTTAAGCCAGCAATAACCAGTTTGTCGATATCTTGGGTATCCAGTCTCTCCTTTAAATCGGTACCAATGAATCCCGAGTTTACATGCTTGATGATCAAAGGCTCCCCATCTATAGGTTGGAACTCATTGAGCATTTGAAAACCGGGCTTACTTTCATGAAGCTCTGAGTTCGGGTCTGTGGAACTATGAATGATATGGAAGACTGGCAGGTCTTTTTCACGCCAAATATCTAGGAGTTCCTTTGCTACTTTTTCGGCATAAGGGTTATTGCGGTTTCCTCCCCAATGCTCGGTTTTCTCCCAACCCTTTTGAAGATCGATAAGAATAAGTGCTGGTTTCTTTTTGGTAAGACTCATATTCAAGATTGAGTCGTAAAAATAATACCTAGTCCCTAATGATAGGACCAAGTACTTCTAACTTTCCATCAATTTCGGGCAGTTCTGTAATGCCCAAGACCTTGGCAATCATTGGATAGATATGGATGTTCCGAAACTTATCAATCTTTAAGCCTGATTTAAAGTTTGGGCCGTAGGCGTAGAAAATAGCACCCATGTCTTCCGTTTCTTCAGGATCAAAGCCGTGCTCTCCGTGAAACTCTTGGTTCTGTATGGCCCTGTCTTTTCTGTTTTTTGAGGTAAGGTAGTGTCCTGGGTTGATTTTGATAAAGAGATCACCAACACGATGGTTGTTTCCATAATGCCAGTGTGCTGGCATCTCTGACTTGAAGTAGACTTCGAATTTATCGCTATCTGGTCTAGCCTTTAGTATGGAAGCCATCTCATTTAGATAAGCTTTGTCTTCGGAATAGAAATGCCCATGCGCACCATTGCTGACAAAACGAAACTTGTCTTCATCAAAATCTTTGAGCAATTCTTGAACGGTCATATAAGAATCTTTCTCTGGCTTTATTTCATGCATGCCGTGATCAGACGTTACTATCACATTGACAGGAAGATCAATTGCTTCCAACTTCTTCATAAGCAGACCAATGAGCCTGTCAGCCTCTAACACTGTCTCTTTGGTTTCTTCTGCATTAGGGCCAGTTGCATGTCCCTGGCTATCGACCAAGGAAAAATATAAAGTCATGAAATTAGGCCGTTCCGATACTGGAAGTTCTAGCCAATCAATGGCTGCCTGAATTCTTGTCTCGTTTGGGACTGAGCCATCATAGATATGATAGTAATCCGGGAAGCTCCCAGTGACTGGAGCTTCAGAACCCACCCAGAAATAGGATGCTGATTTCATTCCATGTTGCTGTACTAATTGCCAAAGCGGGGTGCCCCCATAAAATGCCGGATTTTCAACAATTGATCTATTTCTAGTGCTGTATTGGATGTCTAGTTGAGAGTCGTAGAAGCTATTGTCAACCAAACCGTGATGATCGGGATATAGTCCTGTAACAATTGTATAATGGTTTGGGAAAGTCTTACTCGGGTAGGATGGAAGCATTGCTTCTGCACTCACACCTTCATTGATGAATTCTTGTAAGTTAGGCGCATTGAATTTTTCGACATAGTCATGCCGGAAGCCATCCAATGATATAAGAATGACATAAGGCGTTTGATCTTTGTCTTGGATTTTGGCCACAGAGACAAAGCCAATTACTGCCACTAAAAGGAATAATTCAAAATGCTTTTTCAACACACGCTGTTTCGAAAGTAAAGGTAATAGTAGGGATAGTGGCATATGATTTTATAACTGTTAAGCTTCTATTAATAAACGTAGCAAAGGCTTTGATCTGGCTACTCTAGATAGTCTAGATTAAAGTCTAGGGTCAATGCTAACTGATTCAATAATGTCTTAGCCAGACCCTTTGTGCGGCTCATTTCGTACTTGTAGAAGAACTTCATCGTATGAATTTTTCCTTCCATCGCTGCTTTTAGAGGGGTGTCGTTTGAAACCTCATCATAGGCTTTATTGGCGATTTTTAGCCATTGCCAGCCAATAATGACTGTTCCGAACAAGTCCATGAAGACAGTAGCATCAGAAAGGTACCTTTCAAAATCTCCTTTCTTAGCTATTGGGGCTAGTTCAGTCAGTACCTGCTGAATCATTTTGAGATTTTGCTCTAATTCATTGGCATAGACATGAAGAGCGTCAATTCTAGAGGCTTTGGCAATGGTTTCCATCACTTCCTCTGCCAACCACTGCAATACCTTTCCATTTTTAAGGTTCACTTTACGACCAAGTAAATCCAGCGATTGAATACCAGTTGTGCCTTCGTAAATAGAAATGATTCGAATGTCTCTATAATACTGCTGCAAGATGAAATCCTGACAAAAACCATAACCACCAAGTATTTGAAGCCCTTGGCTCACAGATTCAAGCCCTTTTTCAGCCGGGTATGTTTTTACAATGGGTGTTAACAATTCAAGGAGGAGATTGTATCGCTCCTTGTCTTCTCCTTCTGCTATTTGCTCCCGATCTAAATAATGAGCTGCCTGTAAAATAAGGCTCAATGAACCTTCGACAATCGACTTTTGATGCAGAAGCATTCTTTTGACATCAGGATGATTGATAATTAAAGTCTGATCTTGTAGTAAGTCTTTGTCTCCGGTCGAAGTCAGTTTTCTTCCCTGAGGCCGTTCTTTGGCATATTGAAGCGAAGCATAATAGGCGGCAGAAGCAATTCCTGCACCCATTCGGCCAGTAGCTATTCTGGCTTCGTTCATCAATTGAAACATATAGGTCAGACCGCGATTTTCTTCCCCAACCAACCAGGCCTCCGAATTTTCAAATACCAGATGTGAAGTGCAATAACCTCGTTGCCCTAGTTTCTCAAATTCACCTGCTGTAGCTACATGATTTTCTTCAAGACTTCCGTTGATAGGTTTGAATTTGGGGACAACGAAAAGCGATACGCCTTTTGTGCCCTCTGGTGCTCCATCAATTCTGCCAAGAAGGAGATGCACAATGTTATCTGCAAACTGATGATCTCCAGCAGAAATAAAGATTTTCTGGCCGTTAATCAGATAGCTGCCGTTTCCTATTGGAGTAGCACTGGTAGTGATGTCAGACAAAGAACTGCCTGCCTGAGGCTCTGTCAGGCACATTGAACCTGTCCATTCCATGTCGAGCATTTTAGGTAGGTACTGATCTTTTAAGACTTGATTTCCAAATGTCGCTATTAGGTTGGCTGCGCCTGTTGTCAGTCCTAAGTATCCAGTAACATGGTTATTGGCAGCTTCCATAATATAGTAAGCAGCATGGAAGAGTGTGTTGGGCATTTGCAAACCACCGTCTTCTTCATTAAAGATTGAGGCAATAAGCCCTAGGTCTCTAGCTTGTTGAAAGATTCGTTCAAATTGAGGATGGATAGTGATTTTTCCTTCCTTATAAACGGAAGGCTTTTGGTCCATCTCCTTGATATAAGGAAAGAGCTCTGCATCGCTTAGCGAAGCAATGGAGTCCAAGAACATATCTATTGATGCAGTGTCATACGCTGAGAAACGGCCTTCGCCCAAAACCGAATCAGTTTTATGGACCTTGTGAATGAGGAATTTGAGCGTTTCTAAATTTGTATATTGATTTTGCATGTGCCTTCTATTAAAGTAATGGTGCTAAAAGCCTACAGACGGATTCTTTCAATTTCTGTTTTAAACTGCGTTTTCTCCAGTCTTCTAATGTAATTTGGATACATTCCTTTTTGTCTTCTTCGAACTGATCGATGAGGGTTTCAACCAAGTCCTCATCGTACAAATATGCATTCACTTCATGGTTCAGGTCAAAACTTCTATAGTCCATATTAGCGGTACCTACGGATGCAAAAGAATGATCTATTGCGATCACCTTGGAGTGAAGAAACCCCTTTTGGTAAAAGTAAATGCTGACACCAGCGGCCAACAACTCTTCGATGAAAGACAAAGATGCGGCCTGTACAATCCATGAATCTGATTCATAGGGGATCATCAATTCTACTTTCACATCACTCTTCGATACTGTGGTAATGGCATCCAGAATGCTCTCGGTAGGAATGAAATAGGGTGTCGCAATTCTCACCTTGGTCCTGGCAGAAGTTATTGCAATAAGGAAGGAGTCCATAATACTTGCTAGTTCCCAATCGGGACCGCTTGCGTTAATCTGAACACAATGATCTCCAAAATGCCCAAGTTCAGGGAAGTACTTGTCCGCTGTCTCTAGTTCATGCTGAACTACAAACTGCCAGTTTAAAAAGAATAGAAACTGTAGGGTTTTCACAGCTTCACCCTCAATCATTAGGTGGGTATCACGCCAGTATTCCGGGTGGGTATGGTTATTAATGTACCGATCACTAATATTGATGCCACCCGTAAACCCCACTTTCCCATCTACAATCAGTATTTTTCTATGATCTCGATAATTGATTTTACTAGTAAAGGATGGAAAGAGTACGGGCATGAATTCTGCTAATTGAACGCCACTGGCTTTTAATTTTTTGAAGAAGCTCTTTTTTAGTGCCAAAGAGCCCACACCGTCTACAAGCATCCTGACCTCAATTCCTTGCTTTGCTTTCTCCATCAAAAGGTCGGTTACCGCTCCGCCAATACCATCATCTTCGAAAATGTAGTACTCGATATGAATATGGTCTTTGGCTTCCCTTAAAGCATTCATCATCTGTGGAAACTTCTCTTCACCATTGCGAAGCACAGTTACAGAATTATTGAGTGTGAGAGGTGATAGGTCGTTTTTCAAAAAGCGAATCAACTTTTCGAATTGGCCATAGGGTTTTATTACTTGAGGGTTGACCCGAGTTTGGTTGTCCAAATGCTCTTGGGCATACAATGGGCCAAATGCCTGATTGATAAGGCCTCTTTTGGCAAAAACCTTCCTTTTCCGTTGATGCTGTCCAAAGAAGAAATATATCGCCACACCAATTATCGGTAGCAACAGCAGCAACATTAAATAAGAATGCGTTTTCAGAGGGTTGCGATTCTCCAATAACAGATTGATCACCACAAAGAAGATGATCACGTAGTACAATGGAAGTATGTAGGGTGAGATGATTTCCCAAACGCCAAGCATACCTAAAGATAGGCTACTTCAGCATAGATTTGATAAATGCGGCACCAAAATCAAGAATTGGGGTGGAGGACATTATCTTGAGTTCTTCGGCCAGAGATGTTTCCTCATCAAGGAACTTAAAAAAGCCCTTTGCGCCATTCTTCTTGAACATAGGGGTAAAGACTTCATCCCCGGTGTACTTGCCTGAGGCCAACACGTTTAAGAGGGTAGCATCGTATTTTTTGAACCTCGCTTTTTCATAAGGCAGGTCCTTTAGCGGATCAATTTCCTTAGAAAGATTATCCACCATCTTAAGGATAATTTTCTGTCCTCGAAGAAAAGTATAGCCAGTAGAGGGTTTTGCAAATCCTCCATTGATGCCAATTCTGATTACATTTTCACTTACCCTCATTTGAAAATCATGATCCGTCATGGGAATAATCCCATATTCATCTTCTACGATTTTGTAATGCTCAATACCTAAACTCTTGATATAAGATTTTAATCGATCTTCGTACACTTCTTGCTCCAAAAGAGACTGATTGAAGATGGTGTATTCGACCAATGCCCTATGTTCGGTAAAGGGTAATATGTAACCGAATCGGCAGTCACCTTCCTGATCAATCTTAAAATCCATATAAGTACAGGCATCCGGATTGAATGCCGGGGTTTCTGTTTCAATTACATAGCCTTTGAAATGCTGCAATAGCGTAGTGGCTTTCTCTTGCTGAAGCTTTGTAGGGTCGAAGGTGCTATCAAAAACCAGTTCCCCTTTGTATTGACCTTTATCCGTAGTAACTACACCACTCTTATCTATACTTTGGATGTCTTCTTTAATCCAGGTTATCCGATCGTCTTCAGACAAAGACTTTTTTATAAACTCGTAGAAATCAATGCCGCGAATGAGCTTGTAGGTGTACGGAGCAAGCTCATATGTCTCGCTAAAACCGCTACCAGCGTATATGGCTTGTTCCCATGATTTATGGACGAGATGCTCAAAGAGGTTGTCGTTTTTTTCCCAAAAGCACCATGTTCTATCATTTTTTGACTTATCTTCCCTATCGATAATAAGGATTGATTTATTCAAATCCCTATTGTTGATCGACACATATGCCAGGGTAAGCCCAGCGGCACCCGCACCGGCTACTACATAATCATAATGCTTCATTAGTCAATAAACTTACAATGATTATTAATCATTTGAGTTTCTATGGTGAATAACCATTTGGCTGATGGTATGTTAAATAAATCTTCAAGGCGATTTTAATTAATCGTTTTGAAAACTTAGTAATATTGTGCCCCCTTCGGGGGGGAATCGAATGAACAAAACAATCTTCATAAGTCTTCTGGCCTTGTGCCTGCTGTCTTCGTGTGCGGTACAAACGATGTGCCCAGCATATCAGTCAGCCTTTGTGCTTGATAAAAAGGAGCAAGACAGGATTTATTCCCTCTTTACAGTGGTAGAAGGGGATACAGTACCCAAGAGACCGATCGGCTTTCGGTTTAAGGCGGATGGAGACACCCTAATGGAGAAGTTTATTGTAGGTACTCAGGGTCGAGGTTTCAGGGTCCAAGGTGGTCGAATCCACTCTTTCGAGAAAGCTGGGTTTACCTACGAGAATAGAAAGAAAGAAAGGCTTTGGGCCAAAGTGTTTAATGGTCGTGAAAAACCCGTTTTAGAGAATCCCTATCTATTCGACAGAATCTTTAAGAAAAGACCTTTTTACAAACTTGATGACCTTGAGTCTAAGTTGATCCATTTCAACAGTACAGAATATGACTCTCTGCTCAAATCAACTCTGAATCGCTTTGATACCACCACTTATACCAGGTTAATGGATGAAATAGCTGAGCTTCCACCGGCTATTCAGGTACAATATGCTCCACTATTGCGAGGAGGTTTCAATGTAGAACAAGAGGCCTATAACAAGCGATTTCAAGATTACTTCTTGAAACTGGAAGAGGCCAAGATTGAAGATTTGTCTGATTCTACGGATTTAGCGGATTTGGAAGGCGATACGCTTTCCACAGATACAGTCACTAAAAAGAAAGGACTGTTTGGCCTTTTCAAAAAGAAGAACAAGACTCCAAAGCCTAAAAAGGAACGGAAGAAGAAGTCCAAAGACGAGAATGAAGAAGGATTACCACCGGAAGAGGATAATCTTGAAATCTGAGGGGTAGGGTATTTCAATGGTTTACGGATTCACCTGTAAACATTGAAATCATGAAAGACCAAAAACATTTATTATTTCTATTTTTTGTCCTTTTGTGCACTGCGATTGTCAGTTGCGACAAGGAAGACGGAGACGATGAATATCCAAACGATCAGGCAGATCAAACCAGAAATTCTGGTCTAGTCGCTCGATATTCGGTATCGGGAAATGATATTTCCCTGATTCAAAGCGGCCCTGCTGCCAATGGTTTTTATAACCAAACCAGACAAAACGAATTCTGGAATTTTTTCACCAACCTTATTCCTGCTGATGCCAGGCAGGTAATGAAGGAGCTGGAGCTCTTTGCGGATTCTGAAGATGGTACAGCTGCATATGTAGCTCCAATTAACCAGAACGACCTTAGCATCTGGGAGATGGGACATAACCTGGATTTCGTCTGGGATAGGAATAACCAGTTTGTACCTGGAGAGAGCGCCTATACCTCCATTCATGAAATTGCTCACCTGATCACCTTGGACAATAATCAGGTGAGTGTAGGTAATGGAGGATGTGAAAGCTTCCATACAGGAGAGGGCTGTAGTACCACAGCATCCTACATCAATCAATTCTATAATCAGTTTTGGGGAGATATATATGCTGAGAATCAGCGCATAGGCCAAGATGATTTTGATGGATTTTTTGCCTTCTATAGAAAGTATCAGAGTCGGTTTGTATCAGAGTATGCGGCCACCAACCCTGGAGAAGATATTGCCGAATCATTTGCAAATTATGTGATGGGCGATGCTCCCACAGGCAACTCTATCGCAGCACAGAAGATCAGGTTCTTTGACCAGTTTCCAGAACTCTCAAACCTAAAGCAGAGAATTAAAGGCAATATCAATTTCCCTATTAGCCTCCCAGGCATTAAGGGAGCCAGATCACAAAGATTTATGGCCAGAGTTGGCTCAGGACTATAGTAGTGCGTTCTTTTGGTTGAATGAAAAAGCGAGCTTGTACGGAGCTCGCTTTTACTTTTTTAAACCACCAAGTTCACAATCTTCTTAGGTACTATGATCACCTTTTTAGGTGTTTTGCCCTCAAGCCACTTTTGTACATTCTCATGCGCCAAAGCAGCAGCCTCAATCTCATCTTTACCCAAGTCGGCACCCAACTGAATTTTAGCACGCATCTTACCATTGACCATCACAGGATATTCAATAGAATCTTCTACTAAATAAGAGGCATCAAAAGCAGGGTACTCAGCATTGATAATGCTCTCCTCATGGCCCAGTAGTGACCAAAGCTCTTCTGTAATATGAGGAGCGTAAGGAGAAATGATCACAATCAAGTCTTCTAAAATGCTTCGATTATTGCACTTCAAAGCCGATAGCTCATTAACACAAATCATAAAAGTACTGACCGAAGTATTGAAAGAGTATCTTTCTATATCTTCTTGTGCTTTTTTGATGGCTTTATGAAGTGATTTCAACTCGTCCTTAGAAGGTTCAGCGTCTGACAAGTTCAAGTTGCCTTGCTCATCGTGAAAGAGTCTCCAAAGCTTTCGCAAGAACTTGTTGACACCATCAATGCCATTGGTGTTCCAGGGTTTGAACTGCTCCAAAGGCCCTAAGAACATCTCGTAAAGTCTCAAGGTATCAGCGCCATATCGTTCTATAATCTCATCAGGATTGACGACATTATACTTCGACTTAGACATCTTCTCGACTTCCCATCCGCAGATGTATTTTCCATCCTCAAGGATAAACTCCGCATCAGCTAAATCAGGTCTCCATTTTTTGAAGGCCTCCGTATCTAAAACGTCATTTCGACAAAGACTGACATCTACATGGATTGGTGTTACTTTGACACTGGCAATGTCAACTGCTATTTGTTGATTAGGATAGAGCTTTGTAACAATGCTTTGTACCTCACTTTCTATTTTGGCAATTCCACCGTCAATATCCTTTTCCGGTTTCAAAACATCTTGAATACCTTTTGAAATGAATATGTTAGGTAGCTTAATATCCAAATCAGGTAAATTCAGCCTGTAGACAAAATTCGATCGCCCCTGGATCATACCTTGGTTGATCAACTTTTTGAAAGGTTCTTCCTGGTTCACAAAACCTAGGTCAAATAATATCTTATTCCAGAAACGTGAGTAAAGCAAGTGACCTGTGGCATGTTCGGACCCACCGATGTATAAGTCTACATTCTCCCAATACTCCTGAACACCCTTGTCTATAAATGCCGCTTCATTATGAGCATCCATATAGCGGTACCAATACCAACTTGAGCCGGCCCAACCTGGCATGGTACTCAATTCCAATGGATATGACTGGTCGTCTCCATCAGGTGAATAAGTAAAGTTTTCTGCCCTGCCTAATGGTGGGTCGCCATCTTCTGTTGGTAAGTATTTATCAATTTCTGGAAGAATGATTGGCAAGTCTTTCTGGTCAACCAAATAAGGAATGTCGTTTTTGAAATAAACGGGTACTGGTTCACCCCAATAGCGCTGTCTCGCGAAAATAGCATCTCTGATCCTGTAGTTGATCTTGCCCTTGCCAACACCTTTTTCTTCCGCAAACTCAATCGCCTTTGCAATGGCATCCTTGCATGAAAGGCCATCCAAGAAACCAGAATTGATCATAGTTCCATCTTTGGTAGCGTCAGCTCTTTCGCTGATATCGGCATCTTTGATCACCGGAACGATCGGCAAGTCGAAGTGCTTAGCAAAATCGTAATCTCTTTGGTCGCCACAGGGTACAGCCATTACAGCACCTGTTCCATAACCTGCCAATACATAGTCGGCCACCCAAATTGGTACTTTCTTACCATTGAATGGATTAGTAGCGTAACTACCCGTGAACACACCAGAAATAGACTTGACATCTGTCATCCTATCTCTTTCAGAGCGATTTGAAGCTTGCTCTACATAACTTTCAACAGCTTCCTTCTGCTCTGGAGTAGTGAGCGCTTTCGTTAAATCACTTTCAGGGGCTAACGACAAGAAGGTCACTCCAAAAATGGTATCAATTCTTGTGGTGAATACCTCGATTTCGATATCAGAATTTTCCACCCGGAACCTCAACTCTGCACCAATGGACTTTCCAATCCAGTTGCGCTGCATTTCTTTTAATGGCTCAGACCAATCGATCGTATCCAATCCCTGAAGCAACCTTTCGGCATAAGCTGTGATACGCATGCTCCATTGCTTCATGTTCTTTCGAACTACTGGGAATCCACCTCTTTCGGAGAAACCATCTTTGACTTCGTCATTAGACAATACGGTTCCCAATTCAGGGCACCAGTTTACGGCAGTGTCTGATAAATAGGTAAGTCGGTATTTGAGCAACATGCGTTGTTGTTCGGCTTCCGACCAGCTATTCCAGTCCTCTGCTGAAAAGTCTGGTGTATCTTCATCGCAAGCGGCATTGATGCCCGCATTTCCAGTTTTGGAGAAACTTTCTTTTAACGAGTCAATGTGCTCTGCCTTAGCAGTGTCATAGTCATACCAGCTATCGAAAATCTGCATGAAGATCCACTGTGTCCACTTGTAGTAGGCCGGATCGCAGGTTTGTACTTCTTTGTCCCAGTCAAAGGCAAAGCCAATATTCTTCAACTGCTCTTTATAGCGAGCAATGTTCTCCTTAGTGGTAATGGCGGGGTGTTGCCCGGTTTGAATGGCATATTGCTCTGCAGGCAGTCCAAACGCGTCAAAACCCATTGGGTGCAAAACATTGAAGCCTTGATTCCTCTTGAACCGAGAAACAATGTCACTGGCGATATAACCCAGCGGGTGGCCCACATGAAGTCCTGCTCCTGAAGGATAGGGGAACATGTCCAATGCATAGAACTTTGGTTTGGAAGTGTCCTTAGTTGCTTTAAAGGTCTCTTTTGCCGTCCAATATGCCTGCCACTTAGGCTCTATTTCACGATGATTGTATTCAGCCATTACCGCTTAACCGATTTTCTTGTTTAAAGTCTGCAAAAATAGTGTTTTTAGTGCCTTTAGAAATGATTTTTGGTAATTATCATCTGATTTACTGCCAAGCGATTATCTTTGGCGGATTAACACGTATCTATGTTCGGACTGTTTAAAAAGAAACCCAAGGAGAAGCCACTTCCTAAATTGTTAGACTTGAACAACAACCCTATTGTGGAAGGCGCTACGGTAAAGTCGCTTCGATATGAATTAGGTGAGTGTACTGTTGAACTTGAAGGTCAGGAATATTTCTATGTTTCTAAGAAGTCAGGTGAACGGGTGAGCTATACCCGAATGGTGGATGCGATTACCGAGAATCAAAAGGTAATGTTAGTCACTGAGGCAGATAAGTAAGCCTTACTATCAGTTGAATTGGCCAAAATGCCAGAGAATTCCGGAAGGGTCATGCATAAAGCATTCTTTACCCCAGCTTTCAATCCGTATAGGAGTGAGCCTTACCTTGGCATACTTCTCATGAAGACCTAAGGCTGTCAATTCCTTCCAATATCTTTCAACATCGTCTACCTCAAGAAAGAGCATGGTGTTGTCTACCCAATCTTTCACGTAGGCCTTTTGTAAGTAAAAGCTCAACGTATCAGTAACACGAAAAAGTGACATGTTATGACTGATCACTGATTCCTCGAAGCCCAATTCTATGTAAAAGGATCTGGATTCTTCAAAGTTCTTAGCACCAATAAAGGCTCTGATCGATTTGGCAACATGTTTCATATGCGAGGTTTGGGTCTATTTACCATGCAAGTAAAGACTTTCGCTCATAAAACATGCTTGATTGAAATCAAGAAATGAATAATCACTTTGTCCCCTATCAAGATTCCAGTAGTTATGATCCATTAAGAAAAAATAACATATCCATTATGAGCTTTTTCCGCTGTTATCCGTTACCTAATGGAAAAGCACATCAAAATGAAAAAACTATCTATTCTCTTCTCGTTCGCTCTCCTATTTAGCTACTCTGCCGAAGCACAATTACTGAAGAAAGCCAAAAGCCTTTTAGGTGGCAAAGGTGGTTTTTCAAAAGAAGAAGCTGCCGATGCCTTAAAAGAGGCCTTTATTCAGGGTACAGGAAAAGGAGTTGATTTGCTGTCACAACTGAATGGTTATTATGGTAATCCAGAGATTAAGATTCCGATGCCTCCAGATGCTAAGAATGTAGAGAACAAGCTGAGGGCGATTGGATTGGGAAATGAGGTAGATAAGGCCATTGAATCCCTAAACCGTGCAGCTGAAGATGCGGCCGTTGAAGCCAAGGATATTTTTGTGGCGGCCATTAAAGGGCTCACCATTACTGATGCGCTGAATATCGTTGGTGGTAAGCAAGATGCTGGTACCCAGTTTTTAAGGGGACAAACAACTGATGATTTGACAGCCAAATTCAGTCCCATTATAAAGACTTCTCTTGACAAAGTTGACGCAACTAAGTATTGGAGTGATGTGATGACCAAATACAATAAGATTCCTTTGGTCAGAAAGGTTGAAACAGATTTAACTGCTTATGTTACGCAACAGGCAATAGATGGTTTGTTTGTGATGATTGCAAAGGAGGAGTTAAATATTAGACAGAACCCTGCTGCAAGAACTTCTGACCTTTTGAAGAAGGTCTTTAAGTAACCATCAATTTCGGCTGGAGACAGCCGATCGCTTCGACCCTAGCTTGTAGGCAAATGAAATGCCTAACAAAGAAATGCCACCCTCACCAACAGGTTCGCCACTGGTGGCTACGTTTAACTCGTATCCAAAGGCTCCAATCAAACCAAGTTTTATACTGTCATTGATTAAAAAGTCATAACCTAATCCGATTGTTGGTTGTAAAACCGTAATATCCGTATTTCCAGATCTGAGCGGCTGATCATCTCGCCAATCAATGTCTAAAAACCACATGCTTGCTCTTCCTTCTAAAAACCAACCAGAAAAGCCTGATTTAAAATATCGCTTGTAGGCCAGTGTAAAACCAGGTCCACCGCCTTCTTCATCGTCATGCTTTCCAAAATCTTGCCGCATGGCAATATTATACCCAAGCTTGCCCACCAGCATCGAATTGGCAGACATTGCCCAATTAGCCTTGAGGTTGATGATAGCGCCAGCTGGATATAATTGGACGCCAAGTCCGGCAGACTCCAATCCCCTTGTTCGTACATCCTGTGCAGCGGCCAATGTCGAAAAAATTACAAATACCAATGTGGCCAGCAGTGCTCTCATGACACTAAATAAAAGTGAAATTGTAATTGGCAATGAAGTTCCACAAGACTACCACCGCAATGGCGATCAGCTTGGCCCAATAGAAGTTCATGTCTCTTTTATTAATCAATAAATAGATGATGAATGTGTTGATCCCTAAGCCTATAAGGGCAAAGCTCAGATATTTAGAATACTGAATCAGTTCATCTGGATTCTGATCATTGAATGTCCAGAACTTATTAAAAAAGAAATTAGAAGTGGCTGCACAAAGAAAGCCCACACCATTGGCCACATATTTATTGACCTTTATGCGCTCCTTCCCTAAAAAAGTAATGCCATAATCTATGGCCATGCCGGAGAGACCAACAAGGCAAAATCTAAAAAATTTGAAGCCTAATTCGAGCATTAAAACTGTGCGCCATTAAATCCGGCAATGCAAATATGCTGAACTATTTTGATTTCTTGAAAAGCCGTACTTTTGTTGCCATACTGAAACACTAACATGTCCCTGAATACTTTATCGTCAGAAAAACAGTCCAACAAGCTTTTTTATACTTTTCTAGCGGTTTGGTTTGTTATTGGCCTCGTCCAAAACTATTTCACTGAAGTCAATGGTGAGGAAGCCTATTACTGGCTATTCTCACAGTATTTAGACTGGGGATACCTAGACCATCCCCCAATGGTCGGTGTGGTTACAGCTCCGGGGTATTGGCTGATGCCCAACCCCTTGGGACTTCGCCTGGGTATGCTGATCGTCAACATTTTAACAATGACGGTAGTATGGAAGACCACAGAAAAGAAGGATACCCAGCTCTTGATATGGATTTTTGTAGCCATGCTGTCCGTCCATGTTGGTTCTTATATGGTCAAGACGGATGTGCCATTAATTCTGGGGGTGGCACTGTTCTATTACTTCTATAAGCAATACCTAAAGGCTGATAGCCTAAAGACGGTATTCTTTTTGGCTTTGTCGATCGCTTTGATTCTTATGAGTAAGCATCACGGTATTTTGGTGGTATTCTTTACGGTGCTGTCCAACGTAAAACTCCTTACCAAAAAGAGCTTCTGGCTAACGGTAGGTTTTACAGTACTGCTCATGCTACCCCATACTTATTGGCAGTACATGAATGAGTTTGCTACCATCAAATTTCATTTGTACAACCGCATTGACATGGGCTTTAGCTGGGAGAATATAGCCTATTATATTGGGGTACAACCACTTGTATTTGGTCCACTAATCGGAGTCTCCTTACTTGCTGCCAGTTATAAGAATAAGGAGGGTACTGATTTCAATCGGGCTTTGAAATTCACCATCGTTGGCGTATTGATTTTCTTCTTGGTATCCACTTTTAAAGTAGAGTTCCACAAGCATTGGACAAGTGTATTGTCTGTTCCTTTTATGCTTTTGGGTCACGAATTTATCCGTAAGAACCAGGGTTGGAGGAAAGTTCTGATAAAGCTTTCCATCGTTTCCATCATCATCGTTATTCCAGCAAGGATTTACCTGATGCATGACTTCTTTCCAAAGAAATGGACGGAAGGATGGGATGTGCTTCACAATTGGGACACTTGGGCCGATGAGATAGAGGAGTTGAGTGGAGGTCTGCCGATCATGTTCAATAATCACTATGAGAGGTCTTCGAGATATGCTTATTTGACAAAGGACATTGTACACTGTTACAATACTTTCGATTATCGCGAAACACACCACGATTTATTGCCACTCGAAGAGAACCTTCAAGGAAAGACGGTTTTTCAAATCAATAGATTTAGGGATACTGTCAATTATAAGGATTACTTTACACAAATAGGGAAGGGGATTCATTACAGAACTATCGAGAATTTCAGGAGTTATCGCAATGTCTGGATTGAAATAGAAGATGGCGAAAAACACTACGATCTTGAAGCTGGAGAAATCGTAGCACTTAAGCTCAAGTTGATCAATAAGTATAAGCGTGGTGTTGACTTTGCCAATGCTGGTGATCGTTTAGTAACGCTCAATGTCCACTACCTAAAAGGCTTAAAACCAGTAGAGAAAGAAAGACTGATGATACTTAATGGTACGATGTCTGAAGGCGAGGAGTTGACATATGATGTTGACTTGAATATACCAGAACTTGAGGGTGATTTTGATATTCGTTTCTCTATCCAAGTTGGACAAATTGAACCTCCGATAAACAGTCGGAAGGTAAAAGTGACAATAGACTAGAACCTGTCTTCGATTTGAGACTTGTTTTTAGGTTGACCTTGTTTGTCGAATCGTTGGGCCAGTTGATACTCTGTCAACCCCATCACTACAAACATGCTCACCGTGATTGCCCCAATTGCCACGTAAATTGCCACCATGGCTTCCATTGTGAAGTAAGCAAATATTTGAATGGTAATCGAAGCTATAGATGTCCACATCATTAGATTACCGGCATACTCATTGGCAAAATCCCAGGCTGCTTGGCTCTTCATAGACCTTTTGGTACGGTAACCCATCATTGAATTGGGTTCTTCAGGACGAACCAGTTTGCCCAGTGTACCTATCAGCACAGATGAAAAGGCTAGCATTACATGTGCTATTATTAACTCAGAATTTTCCATGGGTTAGGTGGTAAAGAGGTCAAAGATATTAGTGATCGTTGATGATTTGCCTCCTTTATAGAGCTCAGTATATCCGCAATTGCCGCATGAAACGGTCATGAACTTACGATTCTGTAAGTCGAAAAATTTACTAAATCCACTACCGGTTGTGGCAATCGTATCTGTTTCGAATGTTCTGTTGTTGCACTTTGAGCACTTGTAGTTTCTATGTTCCATGTTACTTGTCTTGGGGTTTTTTCTTTATCCGACCTGAGTCTTTTAAGGCCTTGTTAACGATCCATTCCATTTGGCCATTTGTACTTCGAAATTCATCTGCAGCCCATTTCTCGACTGCAGATAGAAGCTCTGGATCTAGACGAAGTACAAATGGTTTCTTCTTGGCCATGCTAGTATTTTTCTTTCCCTAAGACCAGGTGTGCTCCCTGACTCATATTGGTTATTACGCGCCAGCCCTGAGCTGATAGGTCATTCAATCTCTTCTCGAATTTCTCGACCTTTTCAAAGGGTCCTTTGGTGATTAGCTTATACTGCATAATTCTAGTGATTTAAAGTTCCAGCATTTACGATGGGTGAAGCCGCCTTATCTGAGCAAAGTACAACCATTAAATTACTTACCATTGCCGCTTTTTTCTCTTCATCTAAGTCTACGATTTCCTTTTTATTCAACTCTTCAAGAGCACTTTCAACCATCCCAACTGCACCTTCTACAATCTTATAGCGAGCTGCTACAATGGCCGTTGCCTGCTGTCTTTGAAGCATGGCGCTTGCGATTTCTTCGGCATAAGCCAAATAACCAATTCTGGCTTCAATCACTTTAATTCCGGCAATGGAGAGCCTTTCTCTTAACTCCTCTTCAAGATCATGATTTACCTCTTCCATTCCGGATCTCAGTGTAATTTCAGAATCATCCTCGAAATTATCATAAGCAAACATCCCTGCGAGCTTTCTAACAGCGGCATCTGATTGAACCCTAACAAAATGCTCGTAATCATTTACATCAAAGGCCGCTTTGTAGGTGTCTTCTACCTGCCAGACTAAGATGACGCTAATCATGATAGGGTTACCGAGTTTATCATTCACTTTCACACGCTCACTGTCGAAATTATGAGCTCTTAGCGACACTTTCTTCTTCACAAAGAATGGGTTAACCCAGAAGAACCCGTTTTCCTTGACAGACCCACGATAGTCTCCGAAGAATATCATGACGCGCGACTTGTTGGGTTGGATGATGAAAAATCCTGGAAGCATGAAAAAGAACAAAACAAACAACAACCCGAAAAATGGATTGTGGGTGACAACGAGTCCTGCAATTGCTCCAAAAAAGATGAGTAAGACGACAGTCAGCATTAAAAAGCCCGACATGGGGCTAAAGGGTCTTTCAAGATTCTTCATAGTATTGAATTTATAATGATATTAAAATGATATCATTTCAAATATACGATCAATTTTAAGAAAGGTTATATGAGTGATGCTTTTCTTCATTGTTTTTGCTAGTAGTGTTACCTTCGGAAATGATCGAGAAAATCACCCGACCCACACTGCTTTTAGATACTCAAAAGATGGAGGCCAATATCAATTTCATGGTTGAAAAGGCCGATCGACTAAATGTGAAGTTGATACCTCACTTTAAGACTCACCAGTCTAAGCAGATAGCAAGGTTTTTTAGTGACAGAGGAATCGATGCCATCACTGTTTCTTCGGTTGAAATGGCCGAGTATTTCGTTGAGAGTGGGTGGAGGGATATTACGGTAGCTTTTCCTTTTAACCGCCTAGAAGTGGAGGTGATCAATGGTTTTGTCCAACAAGGTGTGAAGGTCAAGCTCTTGGTCACAGATGTAGATACAGTCTCTTTTTTAAGAGAGAATTTGGTAGGTCAAGTAAGTCTATTTATCGAGTTGGATGCTGGTTACAATCGCTCTGGGGTAAGTACAGAGCGGATAGATGAGGTTCAGGCAATTGCTCTTGAGATGGATAAATCAGAAAAGACTCATTTCTATGGTTTATACTGTCATCCAGGAAATACATATCACTCGGATTCAATTGAGGGGATCAAAATACTTTGGGCTGATGCTATCAAGAAAGTCAACGCTGTTCGGGAGGCCTTAAGTAGTTTTGGTAGAGAACTGATCGTTCGGATGGGGGATACGCCAGGCTGTGCTGTGGTTGACGATATGGATGGTGTGGATGAGATGGGGCCTGGAAATTTTGTGTTTTACGACTTGGTAATGAACTACCTCAATGTCTGTGATGAGTCAGATATTGCTGTTGCCGTGGCATGCCCGATTGTAGCTAAAAGCGAAGCGCGCAATGAGCTCGTTATTCATGGAGGTGCAGTTCATTTTTCAAAAGACCATCTTTTTGATAAAGGCGAAAACAGGTTTTTTGGTGAAATGGTGGTTCTTAATGAGGCTGGCTGGTCAAATATTATTCCTAATGCCAAACTCATATCCCTGTCACAAGAACATGGTATTATAAAAGTGTCTGATGAGCTTTTGGAGACTTTGCAGGTGGGAGACGTGATCGGCATACTACCGATCCACTCGTGTCTGACGGCCAATTTAATGAGAGAGTACCTCACGCTCGAAGGCCAGCGGTTTGACCATATGTAGATAATTTCCCCCTCTTGTTAACTTTTGAAATTGTGGTTCGTCATTTGGCCAAAGGTGATAAGCACCTTTGAAAAAACTCAGGAATCCACCTCTGGCAGTTCGAGAGACTTTTTATTGAACAGCAGATATTTTTTTCTAGCTGCAACATTTCCTCTCGAAGTCTGATCTAATGATTCGTTGAACTAAGTTTTCGATCATTTACCGATCGTTAGCGATGGTTTACCGATAGCACTTTTTAATAAGGTGATACTTCTAGCAGTTTTGCATTACAACGGTCAAACTCAAAAACAATGATTAAAAACTATCTAAAAGTTGCGTTCCGAAACCTCCTTCGCAACAAATTCTACTCTATTTTAAACATAAGTGGTCTCGCAATCGGGATCGCATGTTGCCTACTTATAGTATTGTTTGTTACTGATGAGCTAAGCTATGACAGGTACTATGACAACTCAGAAAATACTTACAGACTGACAATGGCAGGGGCCTTGAATGGTTCTGCATTTGATCTGGCAGTGGTGGGTGATGTTGTGGGGAAAACACTGGTCGAAGATTTTCCAGAAGTAATTGATTATGTAAGGTTCAGACAAAATGGCTCTCCCTTTATTCGTTCGGGTGAGAACATTTTTAAAGAAGAAAAATATGTGTGGGCCGATCAATCTATGATTGACATCTTCGATCTGGAAATTGTAAGTGGCGATCCTAGTGCAGCACTGACAGCACCAAAATCACTAATAATGAGTGAAACGGCTGCAAAAAAATACTTTGGCAGTGCAGAGGCAGTAGGTCAGCAGGTGGAATTCGGTCAGGCTAAGGATTATCGGGTGACTGCAGTTTACAAGGACATTCCGACAAATACCCACTTTGATTTTGATGTAATTGGCTCATTGATCACACTAGACGAATCTCGTCAGAATATGTGGATGAACATGAATTTCCAGACTTATGTGGTATTGACTCCCGATGCTGATTTAGAAAAAATGGCTGCTCAGTTTCCGGATATGCTGAAGAAGTACATAGGTCCGGAAGTAAAGAAATTTCTAAACATTGAGTGGGAAGAAATGGAACAAGCTGGTTCATCTCTGGCTTTTGCATTACAGCCTGTAGTTGATATTCACTTGACATCTGACTTACAAGGAGAACTGGATGCCAACAGCGACAAGAGCTATGTCTACATATTTTCCGCCATTGCATTCTTCATTCTCTTGATTGCGTGTATCAACTTCATGAATTTGGCAACTGCACGATCGGCACACAGAGCTAAAGAAGTAGGAGTTAGAAAAGTTTTGGGATCAATAAAGGCCCAGTTGATTTATCAGTTTCTGGCGGAGTCAATTCTAATTAGTTTCATTTCCTTCGTTTTGGCAGTCGGTATTGCTTATGTGGCGCTACCGTTCTTTAATGACCTTTCGGCAAAGGAATTGGTTATACCTTTTACAAACCCACTTTTCCTTGGTTCAATTTTCGCAGGGGTATTGATGGTTGGTTTCTTGGCTGGAAGTTATCCTGCCTTCTTTTTATCAGCCTTTAAGCCTGTCACAGTATTGAAAGGTTCTTTGAGCAATGGGATGAAAAGTGGTGCTTTAAGAAGTGTATTAGTGGTCATTCAATTTTGTACTTCAATCTTCTTGGTGATTGGGACCTTGGTTATTCTGAATCAATTGGAGTACATCCAAAATAAGAACCTAGGTTTTGATAGAGATCAGGTTTTAATAATCAATGATGCCTTCTTGGCTCGAGGTAATACGAGAGCTCTAAAGACTGAAGTGGAGAGCTTTCCTGAAGTGAAGTCAGCATCCTTGAGTGGTTTTCTTCCAACACCTTCAAACAATAACATGAACCTTTTCTTCAATGGGATAGTGCCTAGCGAAGGAACGCAAGTAATCATGAGTAGCTGGACGGTTGATTATGAGTACTTGGAAACCTTAGGGATCGAGTTGGTGCAAGGACGAAATTTCTCAAGAGATTTTGCCACGGATTCTACGGCCATAATAGTCAACGAGGCTGCGTTGAAAGAACTAGAACTAGAAGGAGATCCATTGGGTAAAATCATCGGAACTTTTGTGAGCAATGAAGGTGATATTCAAGGATATACAATCGTGGGGATCGTTAAAGATTTTCACTACCAGACACTTAAGTCAAAAATCGGTCCTCTTGCACTGCAATTGGGTAACAGTACCGGCTTATTAAACCTGAAGGTAAATACTCGCGATTATGCGGGACTTTTAGGGAAACTTGAGTCTAGCTGGATGGAATTGGCTCCTAATCAACCTTTTGAGACTTCGTTTCTTGATGACAGATTCAATAGAATGTACGATGCAGAACAAAGACTTGGAAAGATCTTCGGTGTATTTGCTACCCTGACGATTGTTGTAGCATGTTTAGGTCTATTTGGCCTGGCAGCATATACCGCTGAGAACAGAATCAAAGAAGTGGGTATTCGAAAAGTACTTGGTGCCAGCGTTGGTCAGATCGTTTTCTTGCTCTCCAGAGATATGGGTAAGCTAGTGATCATTGCATTCATTTTTGGAGCACCGTTGGCATGGTACGCCATGAACAACTGGTTGCAAGGTTTTGAATACCGCACCAATATCGGCTGGACAATCTTTGCTATGACCGCTCTAGGTTCATTGTTTATCGCATTGATAACGATGAGTTATCAGTCCTTGAAAGCTGCGGTGAGTAACCCAGTGAAATCACTTAGAACAGAATAGTCAGAAAGAAATAGAATCAGTCAAAGAGCAATCTGGAAAAGGATTGCTCTTTTTTATTTTAAGCGGCAGACGAATTTTGCATTAAAATTGTTAGAATAGTGTTTTGACACTAGATGAAATCATTTCTTAAGCTACCTGTCCTGGTTTGGATGTTTATCTCACTTTTGGTCTATGCCAGCGTGTTGATATCTCCACTGACTTTTCGGTATTCCGGGGTAGTGTCTTTTGGTATTCCGTTTATCATTCTGCTTAACCTCGTTTTCTTGATCTTAAGCCTGCTGTTCAAATCTAAGTTGGGTTGGATTCCATTACTCTTACTTATTTGTGGGTGGCCATTTATTAATATAGCGATTTCATTGAATGGGAATGATGATTTGAATCAGGAAGGAGTCAAAGTGCTCAGTTATAATGTCAAGTGGTTTGTTGACGCAAGAGGTGATAACTATAAAGAGGTGATGGCCTGGGTCGAAGATGTAGATGCTGACATTATTTGTTTTCAGGAGTTTTATCCACTGAGGGGGATAGCTGAAAAGATTAGAAACAAGGGGTATCAACTTTCCATGGACAAGGATCGATTCAATAATGCCATTTTTTCTAAATACCCAATAGTCAATGATGGTCTGATACTGGAATCTAACTCAATTAATAACATTCGCTTCGCTGATTTGATTATAGCCGGTGATACTGTAAGAGTTTATGGAGTCCATTTGCAATCTATGGGAATTGACCCAAACAAAATTCAGGATACCGAAGGGATTCAGAATGAGTATGATAATGTCAAGTCGAGATTTCTCTTCTCGAGCACTTCCCGGACGAAGCAGATAAAGGCTTTGATGGACCATGTCGCACTTACTAACTATCCGGTCATCATAGCTGGGGACTTTAATGATGTACCTTTCAGTTATAACTACTTTCAGTTTAGAAAACGCTTTGAGAATTCTTTTGAAAAGGAAGGTCGTGGCTTAGGCGTGACCTTCAATAGGAACATTCCATATCTGCGCATTGATAATCAGTTTTTCTCTAAAGAATTCAAGATCAAGGCGTTCAAGACCGTTGATAATATTTATTATTCTGATCATTTTCCGCTAATAGGTATTTATGAGTTAAGTGATTAACTTGTTGCTTTGAATGGGTTATTTATGGCTGGGAATAACAGTAAACTTACTAGATCAAGTGCGGATAAAGTAGTAGCGGGAGTGTGTGGCGGCTTGGCTGAGTGGCTTGGCTGGGATGTCACCTTAGTCAGACTCATTTATGTGTTAATTTCAATTTTTAGTGCTGGCTTCCCCGGGTTCATTGTATATGTAATTCTTTGGGTGATCATGCCAGCAAAATGATGAACACCTTACATATCTGCAATTTGAACTAAACCAAATGAAACGATTTTTACTCGCCTGCATGGTCTGTCTGACCATAGCAGCAGTACCTTCATGTGACTTGAAGTACTTCGAAAGCACCGAATTTGGGGACATTATCTTTGATCCATCCCTTGCAATTCCGGTCGGAACCATCACCTATACTGTCGCTGAACTCTTTGAAGAGCTGAATGATGGCGGTGCGGTAATAGCACCGAATGGGGAAGATGTGGTTACCTTGACATATACGGAAACCTTACAATCTCAAAGTGCCTCGGGTTTCTTGACAGTGCTAGATCAGAGTTTCGGGGCCAGCCTGGCTTCAGGAACAAATTTATCTAACCCACCTGTGCAGACGACAATTTCGGTTTCAGAACTTTATGAGTTTGATTTAACTCAAACTGCTGATGAATCTTATGATAGTATAATTTTTAATGCTGGGAGCTTCGATTTCAACGTAAGCTCAGACATTGGTGCAGATGTTGATTTTGTTGCCACCTTCATTTCACTGGAAAATGCAAATGGGCCAATCGTGATTTCGGGTAGCTTACCCGCAGGTGGTGCTGACTTCGTACAGTCAGAATCTTTGGCGAACGGGAAAGGGTTATTTCATCTAGATGATCAAGGCAATGCCGCTTCTAGCAAGTTCTTAGTCAGAATCCAATATGACATTACCGTGGGGCCTAGCAATAGTATCACCGATAGCCAACGCGTGTCCTTCACCATAGGCATAAATAATACGTCTTTTCAAACCGTATATGGCAACGTAGGTAACCAATCACTCACTGTGGGGCAACAGGACATTAGCTTGGATTTTTTCAGCACATTCGATTCTGGAGATATCACTTTTGTGGATCCAACCGTAAGGTTCATTTTCGATAACAGTTTTGGCTTTCCTCTAGGTATTGATTTTCAGCAAATCACTGCGGTAAGCGGAACAGGGACTAATATTCCACTTTCGGGGACGGTGGTTGATAATCTACAGGTGGTTAATGCACCGGATATTAATCAACAGGGTCAGGTGGTAAGAACAGAAATTGAGGTTACAACAAGTAACTCTAATATTGCCGATTTGCTCTCGTCAAAACCAACTCGCTTTTTAGTAGATGTAGGTGCGGAGTCAAATCCTGCAACTGCTCCAGCAAGCTACAATTTCATTGATGATTCGAACTTGCTGGATGTTTCTGTAGAAATCGAGATACCCTTAGAGCTAAATATTAATGGATTGATCGCTGAAGAGGTGGTGAATTTCACCAATGGCGGAGATCTGGAAGAGGCCAAGAGGTTATTGTTTAGGGTAATCGCTGAAAACGAGCTTCCCCTAGGAGGGCTAGTTGAACTTCAATTTAGAGACTCAAACGGAAATGTAATCTATACGGTAGATGAACGTCCGGCATTCTCGGCTGCTTCGGTTGGTGCCAATGGAAGAACCAATGAAGTGGCTATGTCTACGGTGGATATTCTAATCCCCGATGAAGGAATTAGGATCATAGAAAATGCGACAAGCATTAATGTAGTGGCAACAATTACAACCACAGATGCTCAGTCCGCAACGGCTGTTAAGTTTTTTGATGATTATGAACTGAGGTTCAAACTCGCAGTTCAGGCAGATGTAGAAGTAAACTCAAACGGTAACTAAGATGAAGAAGCTATTAACTATTGCGCTATTGGTTTTGGGGTTTGCTAGTGCTAATGCCCAAGGCTACTTGTCTTTTTATCAATTGAGAGACATTGTGCCTCAAACTTCTGGGATACAGCCTGCCTTTATCCCTGAGAATTCGTTGACTGTCAGTATGCCAGCGCTGAATGTTGGTGTAATGCTGCAGGGTGATTTGGAACTTCAACAACTCTTATCGAGGCCTAATGGTCAGACTGATTTGACCGTTGATTTTGATCTTCTTAACGAGGCAGCTCAGAATGAAAACTTCTTGAATCTGGATGTTACGGTCAATCTATTTCATCTGGGTATAAAGACTAAGCATGGAGCTTTTTCATTCTTTGCAAATGCTAGAGCTACTTTTGATTTTGCTTATGGAGATGACTTGACGGACTTTCTGGCTAATGGTAACTCAAATTTCATTGGTCAGTCCATTGATTTTTCAGATACCCAGATCAGGGCAGAAGCTTATCATGAAATTGGCATTGGTTATGCTAGAAGGTTCTTAGGCGAGCGTTTAACAGTTGGCGCAAGAGCTAAACTCGTTACAGGTATTTTCCATGCATCGCTGGCCGATGGTGCGAGTGGAACTTTGACCACGGATGCGGATGATTTCTCCTGGCAAGTTTCCGTTCAAAACGGTACAGCAAATACCGCTGGATTGGACTTGCTTTTCAATTCCGATGATTATGCGGATGATGCGCTTCAGACTTATGCATTTGGTAATGACAATCAGACGATTGCCTTTGACTTAGGTGCTAAGTTCAAGCCTTTGAAATGGTTAGAGGTTGAAGCCTCTGTGAATGATATTGGCTCTATCGATTGGAAGGAGCAAGCTAGAAACTATAACACGGCAGACACTACTGTCACCTTCTCAGGTGTTGATCTTGAAGGTATTCAGGATTCCGGTGAAGTTTTCAAAGATAGTCTTCAGAATAAGTTCCGATCTAATGAAACTAGAACAGCCTTTTCAACCAACCTGCCTACAAGAGTTTATTTAACAGCATCGGCATACTTGACAGAAAATGACAGGTTCTCCTTGACATATTTCCAGTCAAGCGCACTTAATAATCTACCTGCGAATTACGCTCTGGCATATAATCACAGGTTCGATAAGTTTGTGATCGGTATACTAGGAACTCATAGAAGGTCAAATAATGAGACTAATATTGGTGCTAATTTGGGTACCAACATCGGTCCGGTTCAGCTCTATATGGCTTTAGACAACGTTCTCGTATTGAATAAACCAGAACAGTATTCTAAGGCAGATTTTAGGTTTGGCTTGAACTTAATGTTTGGATACAAAAAGTGGCGTAAAAAGTCAGAGGTCGTTAACCTTGACGAGCTTTAGACCGCTTTTCGATACTAAGTATGAGGATGGGAAGAAGTGTCAAATCCAATATGAGGGCGATCACGGCTGTAATAACTATGAAGAAGCCAAGATAGTAAGGAGAGGAAAGCCCAGAGGAAAGAAATAAGGCAAAGCCAGCACATAAGACCAAGCTCGTTATGAGAATGCTCTTACCCGTGCTGGCTATGCTATTTTTTAGCGCCCAGAGAACATTCTTAAACCGATCCCTTTCCATGTAATAGCGGGCTAGTAAGTGGATGCTGTCGTCTACTGCCACACCAAAAGCGACCGTAAAAATAATGGCCGTGGATATATTGAGGTCTATCCCCAAATATCCCATCAACCCAAAGAGCATTAATATGGGTAAGAGGTTCGGTATCAAGGAATAAAGGACAATCCTCCAGCTTCTGAAGAATATAAAAAGAAAAAGTGAGACGCTGAGTACGGCTACAGAAAGCCCTTTTACCAGTGATTTTGAAATGTAATTATCGGTTTTATCAATCAAGTAAGATGTGCCTGTGAGTCTTGCAAACAATGAGTCATTATTGATCTCTTTCGACAAAAAGTCCTTTAGCGATTCATTCAATTCCCTTGATTTAGCACTTCCTATATCTTTTGACCGCCCAATGAGCCTTATGGTTTTGCCAGAATCGCTTTGAAACGCTCCAATTGTCTCTTTTAGTTTGGAAGAATGATAATATCGTTTGATTCTATTTAAGTCCTCGGGTAATGGTAAAGCATATCGGCTAGAGGCAGCCCCATAGAGTCCAGCATTTAGGGAACGAATGACGTTTAATGGAGATTCGATATGTTTCACATCATATGAGTTGATCAAGTAGTCTTCTATCGAGGCAATGGTCTCAATAACTCCTAAGTCAAATAGATCTTGACTATCGGTAAGTTCAATGCCAATTTCAAAGGGTCTGTAGCCATCATAATTGTCATCAAAGTACATGACCTCCTTCAACTCAGGTTCATTCTTCTGAAACCCAACAATTATTGAGGTATTAAGCGTCAATTGGCTTGCTCCGAAAATGAGTGTGATACAAGCAAGAGATATATACCAGACTACTTGTTTTCTCCTTTTCATCACTGCCAAAAAGCAATAGTCGAGTATTCTTTTCCAGGAGATGAACAGGCGTGTCTCTTTTTCCACAGGGCGAGGGAAAAAATAAAGAATCGATGGTAACAAAAGGAAAGTTATTAAGAAGGCAAAAACCACACCTACAGCCGTATAAAGTCCAAAGTCTCTTATCGGAGGTATTGGTATGACGTACAGGCTTAGAAAACCAATTGCAGTAGTAATGGAGGTAAGACAGGTGGCCTTTCCGATGAATATTATGGTTGACCTAAGTGAATCGGTTTTAGAAAGTCTTTGACGAATAAAGTGATCGTATTTATGTACGAAATGGATTACATCTGAGAGGGCCACAATCAAAAGGATAGACGGAATGATTACGACCAATACATCGATCGACTTCCCCATGAGCGAAATGAAACCCATAATCCATACAACGCTCAAAAGAATTGTCAAAAGCGGGATAAGCACTCCTTTTAATGATTTGAAAATTATTAGTAAGACAGCAATGACAAAGGCAAAAGCCAAAAGAAGCAATAGTGAAAGTTCGCGCTCCAGTTTTTTGGTGAAGTCATATTGCATTTGAACCTTACCAGAAACTATGTATTGATCTTGATACATAGAAGAGAGATATTCTCTTAACTCAACTAGGAAAGCATCTGATTGCATATTGCTATCAAATGCCTTATGTCTTAGTATGAACATGGTTGAGCGTTCATCTTTTCCAAAGAACTTACCTTTTATCTGGCTCTGCTTCAGTGATTCTTCACTGAGCCTCTTGTCAGGGTTTACCAAATCAATCTTGTTGATTCCAAAAGGGGTGATTTGAATCTTGTGCTCATCGAATGCGCTTCTCGTACCGATCACTTCAGGCCAATTTTCAAGAGACTCAATGGTTGATTTGGCTGTTTTTAATGCATTTGTACTGGTTGGGTCATCAGATTTCAGAACAACAAATAAGAAGTCATTGAACTCACCAAACTCATTGCTCAATGATTGATAATACGAAAAGTCATCATCACCTTTTGGAAAAAAACTGTCGAAGTCATAATTGAATTCGAGCTTTGGTATTTGGATAGCAAAACCTATGGTAATGAGTGTTAAAATGAACAATCGAACCAAAGCCTTTCTTCTGTTAAGGGTAGCAAATTTTTCTATCCACCGAGGTGTGCGAAAAACTTCAGATGAACCCTTCCCATTCGTAACATTTTGCCGTAATTTGTTCATTGATTCAAATCTAAAAAATCGAAGGCATTATGAAGCAGTACCACGACTTAATGAGCCATATTCTTGAAAATGGTGTAGAAAAAGCTGATAGAACTGGTACAGGTACGAAAAGTGTTTTTGGTTATCAAATGAGGTTTGATTTGTCAGAAGGGTTTCCAGTGGTGACTACAAAAAAGCTTCACCTAAAATCAATAATTCATGAATTGCTTTGGTTCTTGCAAGGTGATACGAATATCAAGTATTTAAAGGACAATGGCGTACGTATCTGGGACGAATGGGCAGATGAAGAGGGTAACCTTGGTCCTGTTTATGGCTACCAATGGAGAAACTGGCCCGATGGCAGTGGGGGAACTATAGACCAGATTACAAAACTTATAGATCAGATTAAGACCAATCCAGACAGTCGAAGACTCATTGTTAGTGCCTGGAATGTGGCGGATGTTGACAATATGGCGCTTCCACCTTGTCACACATTCTTTCAGTTTTATGTAGCAGATGGTAAGTTAAGTTGCCAGTTATACCAACGAAGTGCAGATGTCTTTTTGGGGGTTCCCTTCAATATTGCTTCCTATTCATTGCTTGTTTTGATGGTTGCTCAGGTTTGTGGCTTAGAGCCAGGAGAGTTTGTGCATACTTTCGGTGATGCGCACTTATACTCTAACCACTATGAGCAGGCTGAATTACAACTTACTCGTGACTTTAGGCCGTTGCCTATTATGAAGATGAATCCTGATGTGAAAGACATCTTTGATTTCAAGTTTGAAGACTTCGAATTAGTGGGCTATGATCCACACCCTCATATTAAGGCTGCTGTAGCTGTTTAATAATAGGTGTTAGGAAGTTCTCTGGACTTTCATAATTCCAATTCCCAATTCTTTTGAGGTATTTGATACCAGATGCGTTGGTAGAAAATACACTGCTTGCGTCTCTTAAGGCTTCCTTTGTCTTTTCGACTTCATGAACGGCTATATTGTTTTTATGGAAAAGATCGATTAGTGTATTTCTCATTATGCCTTCTATGCATCCCGTGGTTAGTGACGGGGTATAAACCTTACTCTCCTTTATCCAAAACAGATTCGAGATGTGGGTTTCAGAGAGGTTTCCATTGGGGTCAGTCAGAATGACTTCATCCAGGCCGTTCTCCTTTTTCTCCAGGCCAGCAAGTACATAGACTAATGCATTCGTAGTTTTGGCAAAAGAAATTGGTGAGTACTGAGTGTGTATCTCGCTTGAGACATCAACCTGATCAATGCCTTGAAATAAAATGGAATTCGAGGCTTTGACTTCTAGTGAGAAGGAGGCGCTAGATAGATTAGGTGTGTAAAGACCTCCACTATCTCTCCATACGATCACTTTGGTTCTGATATCACCATCAAAGCCATTAATTGCTTGGAGTTTCTGAATCATTGTTTCCAATGAATTCATCTCAAGGTCATTGGGAAATTCCATGCCGAGTACCTTGCAACCTCTCTTAAGTCGGTGGATATGTTTTTCAATCAGGTTAATTCTTCCATGTCCTGTAACAATTGTTTCGAAGAGGCCGTCTCCATAACAAAATGACCGATTGCTGGTTTTGATCAGGTAGTCGGAAGTTTCAATAATTCGAGAGTTAAATATTGCTTTCATGGAGGGTATTAACCTTTCAAACATAATAGAAATTTGGCAACGAGTTATTTCTCTAATATTGAAACCTTAATTTCGCGTCCATAATGGCAGACCAGAGTAGTGTATTTGATATGATTGGCCCCGTGATGATCGGCCCTTCGAGTTCGCATACGGCTGGCGTGGTGAGAATTGGTCGAGTAGCTAGAAAGATTTTGGGTAAGCAACCCGATCAGGCGAGCATCACTTTTTACAATTCTTTTGCGAGAACTTACGAGGGACACGGAAGTGATCGAGCGATTATTGCAGGTTTACTAGACTTTTTGACGGATGATGTCAGAATTAAGACGGCCTTTGATGAGGCAGAGGCAGCCAATTTTGATTTTAAATTTCGCTCTGTAGGTAATGCATCCACAATGCACCCCAATACAGTGAGGGTAGTAGCTCAAGCAGGTGATAGACAAATTGAAGTAGTAGGAGAAAGCCGTGGAGGAGGAGTAATTAAGATTACAGAAGTCAATGGGTTTAGCGTAGGCTTCAATGCCGGCTTGACCACAATGATACTTCTGGCGGATGATAGAAAAGGAGCGATAGCTTTTATTGCCACAGTACTGGCAAATGACGAGTGCAACATTGCTTCTATGTCAGTGAACAGAAAAGGAAAAAATGATAAGGCGTGTCATGTGATAGAGATGGACTCTAAACCACCGACCGTCACTATAGATTATTTAAAGCACTTGGATTGGATTAGAGAGGTCATATTTATTCCAGACATCGATTTTTAAAACGTAAACATGAAATTCAAACAAAAACTCTATTTCAGCTTGATGGCCCTTTTTATAGGGAATCTGGCGATAGGTCAAAGCACAAAGACAGAATGGACATTAGAAGAATGTGTCAGTTATGCTTGGGAAAATAACCTGACCATTAGGAATAATCAGCTTACTCAGCTTCAAAATGAGATTGCGGTAAAGCAATCAAAATTTGCTCGCTTACCAAATTTGAGTGCCGGTGGAGGTGTTGGTAAATCTTTTGGACGGACGATCGACCCAGTATCAAACTCTTTTATAAGTCAAGATATTCTCTCAGGAAGTCTTTCCGCTAACTCGAGTGTTATACTTTATCAGGGAGGCACCCTTCAAAATACTATTAGACAGAATGAGTTGAACCTTCAATCTAGTGAGTTTGACTTGCAGAAGGCCAAAAATGATATTGGGCTGAGTGTAGCTACAAACTTCTTGAATGTGCTCTTAAATAGAGAGCAATTAGAGAATGCCAAATTCCAATTAGAAGTGACGGAAAATCAACTCGCGAGAACCAAAAAGCTTGTTGAGGCTGGTTCACTTCCCTTAACCAATCAATTGGACCTTGAGTCACAAAATGCCTCCAATGAAGTACAAGTTGTTACAGCTGAGAATAACTTAAGTCTTGCAATGCTAAACCTCAAGCAGTCGATGCAAATGCCGGCAGATCAGGAATTGAATATTGTTGCGCCAGACCTTTCCGTTGATGAGGTTGAAATGACTTTGCAAACACCAACACAGGTTTACGAGGTGGCTGTGGCCAATCAACCAGAGGTAAAGAGTGCCGATTTAGGAATAAAGAGTAACGATTTAGGAGAAAAGATTGCTCGAGGTGCATTTTTACCAACCCTAAGTCTTAGTGGAAGTATTTCGACTAATTATTCAGATCGTGCTCGTCAACTTTTAGGAAGTCAATTGGTCAATATTCCTGCTCGGGATGTGGGATTTGTTCAGGGGACAGGAGATCGAGTGTTCTTAGACGCCAGTCAGGAGACAGTTCCTGTTTTTAGTGATAGCTATAGCACATTTGACCAATTCAATGATAACCTTGGTCAATCTGTGAGGGTAAATCTTAATGTCCCCATTTTCAGTAGGCTTTCGAATACTTCTAATCTGCAACGGGCAAAAATCAATAAGCAACGCGCAGAGATCAGTGCCCAGAATGTCAAGAACCAATTACGTCAAGCGATAGAGACAGCATATAATAATGCCATTGCCAGCCTTAAGTCTTACGAGGCAACAGGAAAAAGAGTAACTGCACTTGAAGAGTCCTTTAGAGCCACGGAGCAACGATACAATGTTGGAGACGTAAACTTTGTTGACTATCAAGTGGCTAGCAATAACTTATTTGCGGCTAGAACAGATTTAGTTCGCGCCAAATATGAATACATTTTTAGAGTAAAGATTTTAGATTTTTATTTAGGTAACCCAATTACATTAGATTAAGAAGATGACTAAAAAGAAAAAAGGATCAAATAAGATCGTTTGGATATTACTTGTACTAGTAGTTCTAGTATTGGTGTTTGCAATTGTCGGAAAACAGGCTGGCGTTATTGGTGGAGAAAAAACCATCAAGGTTGAGTTTGCTGAAGCAAGTCGAGTAACGATCGTTGAAAAAGTTACTGCTTCTGGAGTAGTTCAACCGGTAACTGAAATTGCTATTAGTCCAGACGTAGCCGGTGAGATAATCGAGCTTAATGTTGAGGAAGGCGATGATGTAGTTGAGGGTATGATTTTAGTAAAAATCCGACCAGACAACCTTCAGTCTGTACTAGACAGAACAAAGGCAAACTTGAATCAGCAAAAGGCTAATCTGGCTTCATCAAGGGCTAATAAGTTTAGAAGTGAGGCACAATTGAAGCAGGCAGAGTTGGCGTTTAAGAGATCAGAGCAGCTGAGGAAAGAAAATGTAATTTCTGAAGCTGATTATGAAACAGCCAAAGCTAACTATGAAGTAGCTAAGTTCAACTTGGATGCTGCAGAACAGAGTGTGAAAGCAGCTGAGTTCATTATAAAGTCGAGTGAGGCTTCTGTAGATGAAGCAGAGGAGAACGTACGATTAACAACAGTAAGAGCCCCTGCAACAGGAACTATCTCTAAACTGGATGTCGAGCAAGGCGAGCGTGTTGTAGGTACACAGCAAATGGCAGGTACTGAAATGATGAGACTCGCAGACTTGAATCAAATGGAAGTTCAGGTAGATGTCAACGAGAACGACATCATTCGTGTAAATGAGGGAGATACAGCAATAATTGATGTTGATTCTTACACGTCAATGGATAAGAAGTTCAAAGGTATAGTGACAGCAATTGCTAATACGGCTAACCCTAAGACTTCAGCAGATGCGGTAACAGAATTCAAGGTTGAGATCAGAATTTTGAATGAAAGTTTTAACGACTTGTTATCCGAAATTCAAGGTCCTTCACCATTCAGACCAGGAATGACAGCAAGTGTTGAGATTATCACTACTACCAAGTCTAATGTGTTATCTGTGCCTTTAGCCGCGGTGACTACTAGAAACCCTAAGCTTGCTAAGAGTCAGGGTAATAATAGATTCGGAGATGATGATGATAATCAACCTACGCTAACAAATGCAAATGCTAAGCCAGAAGAGAAGGAAGATATCAAAGAAGTGGTTTTCATCAATGATGGAGGAACTGCAAAAATGGTGGAGGTTAAAACTGGTATTAGTGACTATGATAACATCGAGATTTTATCAGGACTCAGTGAAGGCGATCAGGTGATATCAGGACCATTCTTTGTTGTGTCTAAAAGACTGAAGACTGGGGACTTAGTAGAAAAGACAGTTAGTAAAAAGCCTTTAGCAAGCACTAACTAACAGATTCATTGTACCAAAGAAACTAAGGGGCCTAGTGCCCCTTTTTTATTTGAAATTTGATAGTTCTTTGTAAAGTCTATTGACCGGCAGACCCATTACGTTATAATAATCTCCTTCAATCTTGTTAATGCCGATCATTCCAATCCACTCCTGAATACCATAGGCACCGGCCTTGTCATAGGGCTGATATTTTTCTATATAATATGAGATGCTCTCAGCGCTGAGGACATCGAAAGTGACTTTGGTGATCTCGGTGAAGCTTAGAAACTTTTCTCTTGTTCTTAAACAAACACCTGACGCTACCTTGTGTGTACGACCTGATAAGGACTGGATCATAGAGATCGCCTCTTCCCTGTCTTCAGCTTTCCCAAGAATGGTAGAATCAACCACGACTGTAGTGTCAGAAGTTATTAAAAGTGCATCCTCTTGGAGTTCGCCAAAAGCATCGGACTTCTTGCGTGCTAGATATTCAGCTACATCTAATGGTGCAATGTCAGAAGGATAGGTTTCATCAACCTCTCTCGTTTTCACTTCAAAATCTAAGTCAAGACTTTTCAACAAAGCCTGTCGTCTGGGCGATTTAGAAGCCAGGATCAAGCGGTAGTTCAAATTCATCATTCTTGATTGATCCAAATAAGTAGCCACAAATGACTTTAGGATAAAAGTAGGTGGACTTTTGTGGAAGAGTATGTCCTGAATAGCATACTTTTTTTACCGTTTCCATATTTATGTCCTGTGTTATGATCGCGAATTGTGCCTCTCCCTTGATTGTTTTGGTAAGGCAGTTGGCGAAATTTCGCTCAAAGCTAATATTGGTCGACTTTCTCTGGTCTTTCCCCAAAATGCCAAGGCCCTTCTCTAGAATGAAGTAGTGCATAACGGTTAGGTCCAGTTTTTTGATTACATCAGGAAAATTCCATTCGATATGATCAATAACTTCAGGTTTCAGCCGAACCTTATAGGCTTCGTCACCAAATAAGAGGCCAAAAGCCCATGGTTTACCTAATATGATCTCCGTTACATCATTCGGATTTTCTAAGGGCTTAATGATAAAATTGGGCTCTAACTTTTTGAAAAACTCGGCTTTGTCGAAATTTTCCAGTCCACTAATCAACCTGTGGGTGGGTAGTATTCTTAAGTCATCAGCTTCACCATTGGTTAGGTACATTAAATGGTAATTGTATCCCTCTTTACCGGTATGGTTTCCTTTGGAGGCTAATTCTTTTCTGTAGATAATAGACCCTTCCAGTCGATGATGTCCATCAGCAAGAATCACTCGTTCCTTACCAAGCTTATCGATAAACTTTTGAATGACCTCTTTATCATGAATGACAGACAAGACATCGCGTACACCCTGATAATCTTCGGTTTCATAGATTGGGTTGAGCATACTTTCATCCATATACGCTTCCAGCTCAAAACTAGGGTCAAAGTACAGTCCGTGTGTTGGGCTTACGTTGAGTTCTGTAGCTCTAAGCACTTCGACTCTATCAGATACAGAATGTGGCATTGTATTCTCGTGCCTTAAAATATCTGAATCTGGCTGACCCCAGTCAGTGGCTTCAATAAAGCTTACAAAGCCCTTTCTAACATAGTCCTTGTTACTGCCAGGCAGAGAAAAATGCTGATAATAGACGTAAATGCCTGGAAGCGGATCTTGTTTAATTATTCCATCGGCTTTCCATTTAGCAATAGTTTCATGAGCGTCTTGAGGTGTTTCACCATGCAAAGGGACGCTTAGGTGGATGCTATTGTAAGGGTTTTCATAAAGGGCATCGCGTTGTTTTTGTGATATGACATCAAATAAAGGTGATGTTAAACTTCCAATCGAAGAGGACAACTCGCGATTATACCTCCAGGCTCTTAAGGGACGAATCTTGGCCATTAATTATTGTCTAGCTCTTAGTTTCCATTTGCTTATGGCCTGATCGCTGTCTTTAGATGTTGTACCATTGGTTTTTTCATTGAAGATATGTGCTGCCAAAGCAATTGCCAGCTCCTCTTTTTCAGGATCATTATCATCGAGCATATCAGGAGTAAAGTATTTGTCGACAAACTTGGTGTCGAAATTTCCACTGATAAAGGCTTCATGCCTCAAGGCAAAATCACAAAAATCTAAAGTTGTCGCTACACCTGAAATCTGATATTCATTGATCGCCCTTAACATTCTTAATCTCGCTTGTTCTCGATTGGCCCCATAAGTGATCAATTTAGAGATCATCGGGTCATAGTAGATAGGGATTTCCATACCTTGCTCATAACCATCGTCTACACGAACACCAGGCCCTTGAGGTAGTTTATAAGTGTCGAGAGTACCCGTGTCGGGTAAGAAGTTTTCTCTTGGATTTTCAGCATAGACCCTTACTTCCATGGAGTGTCCAGTAATTTTAAGGTCTTCCTGCTTAAAGCTTATGGCCTTTCCTTCAGCGATATAGATTTGTTCTTTAACCAAGTCTACTCCAGTGATTTCTTCGGTAACAGGATGTTCCACTTGAAGTCTGGTATTCATCTCTAGGAAGAAAAAATCGAGGTTTTCATCCATGATGAACTCTACGGTTCCTGCGCCATAATAGCCGCAAGCCTTCGCCACACCTACTGCAGCTTCTCCCATTTGCTTTCTTTTCTCAGGAGTTATCACTGCAGAAGGAGCTTCTTCAATCACCTTCTGATGTCTTCTTTGGATAGAACATTCTCTTTCAAATAAATAAAGAATGTTATCATGCTGATCGCCTAATATTTGAATCTCAATATGCCTAGGCGATCCAATGTATTTTTCTACAAAAACAGACGGGTCTCCAAAAGCCGATTGTGCTTCGCTCATTGCGCGCTGCATTTGGCTTTCAAGTTCGTCTGCATGTTCCACCACACGCATTCCTTTTCCACCACCACCAGCGCTGGCTTTTATTAAGACAGGATAGCCGATTTGTTCAGCAATAGATTTCGCTTCGTCAACTTCGGTCACTGCGTGATTGACTCCGGGCACCATTGGAATGTCATAGGCTGAAACAGCGTTTTTGGCGGCTAGTTTGTCACCCATTACTTCGATTGCGTGAGCAGATGGGCCAATGAAAATGATACCATTATCCTCGACTTGCTTGGCGAAACTGGCGTTTTCTGATAAAAAACCGTATCCAGGATGAATGGCATCGACATTTAGTTCTTTACAAACATCTATGACTCTATCGGTTCTTAGGTATGATTCAGATGATGCCGGAGGTCCGACATTAACCGCTTCATCGGCATAGGTTACGTGTGGAGAACTACTATCGGCATCACTATAGATGGCTACAGTCTTGATTCCCATTTCTTTAGCGGTACGCATTACACGAATGGCAATTTCTCCGCGATTCGCAACAAGAATTTTATTAATTTTTTTTGAGGACATATCTCTTCTTAATAAGCATGCAATGCTAATTAATAATAATCATAATCAGAACCAATGAATGTGTTATATGTGCTCTAATTTTTGATAAATGGTGTATATAGTGTTACCTTCGCAACTTGTTTTAGCCAGTCTAAGACAGCTAATATTTAAAGACAAAAGAAGTTGGATTTATTTGAAAAGTTACTGACTAATCAAGGCCCTTTAGGGAAACACTCTGATGTATCTGAAGGATACTTCATGTTTCCTAAACTGGAAGGTGAAATTGCACCTCGTATGAAGTTTATGGGTAAGGAAGTGTTGACCTGGAGTCTAAATAACTATTTGGGTCTAGGAAACCATCCTGAAGTGAGAAAGGCCGATGCACAGGCTGCTGCTGATTGGGGTATGGCTTACCCCATGGGAGCCAGAATGATGTCTGGAAATACCAAGTATCACGAACAATTAGAGCAAGAACTTGCCGCATTTGTAAGCAAAGAGGCTGGTTTACTACTGAATTACGGTTATCAAGGCGTCCTTTCTATTATAGATGCTGTAGTAGACCGTAAGGATGTTATTGTCTATGATGCTGAGTCTCACGCTTGTATTATTGATGGTGTTAGACTGCACATGGGTAAACGTTTTGTTTTCCCACATAACGATATAGAGAACTTAGAGAAGCAGCTTGAAAGAGCCACGAAATTGACCCAGGAAACCGGTGGTGGAATACTAGTGATTACAGAAGGTGTTTTTGGAATGTCCGGTAACCTAGGTAAGCTAAAGGAGATTGCCGCTCTGAAAGAAAAATTCCAGTTCAGACTATTGGTTGATGATGCACATGGTTTTGGTACTGTTGGTGCTACAGGTGCAGGTGCAGGAGAAGAGTTGGGTTGTCAGGATGAAATAGATATCTATTTCTCAACTTTTGCCAAGTCAATGGCTGCCATTGGTGCTTTTGTGGCTGGTGATAAAGAGATTGTTAAGTTTTTAAAATATAACCTACGTTCTCAAATCTTTGCCAAGTCCTTACCGATGCCATTCGTTATTGGTGGTTTGAAAAGATTAGAAATGCTGAGAGACAATCCGGAGCACAAGAATAAGCTTTGGACTATTGTTAATGCACTTCAAAGCGGATTAAAGGAAAAAGGGTTCAGCATTGGAACTACCCAATCTCCAGTTACTCCAGTGGTACTCAATGGTACGGTAGGAGAGGCTGCTGCCTTGAGTAAAGACCTACGCGAAAACTTTGGAATCTTCTGTTCAGTAGTGATTTATCCTGTTGTTCCTAAAGGCACGATTATATTGAGATTAATCCCGACTGCATCACATTCTTTGGCAGATGTCGAAGAAACTATTGCAGCATTCGAGGCTATTAAAGGCAAGCTGAAGGGCGAAGAATATAAAAAAGAAGAAGTCGCACTTGCTTTTGGTGAGTAAAATCAAAAAAAAGTGCCTTCACTGTTGATAATAGAACATTTTGCTTTATATTGCTGGCAGTTAGACATTATTATCAACAACCTTAAAACACGATAAATATGAGTCAATTTAGCAAAGTTCAAGATTTAGTAAATTCCTTAGAAGGCGATTTCGAAAAGTTCTATGACAAAGGAAATCAAGCTGCTGGTACTAGAGTAAGAAAAGGCATGCAAGAGCTTAAGAATCTAGCACAAGAAATTAGAATTGATGTTCAAAACATCAAGAACGGCTAAGAAACTAAAATCCAGATAAAAAAGGCCTCGACTAGTCGAGGCCTTTTTTATGGGCTTTACTTGATTAATTCGGCTATTTGAGCCTTCAGAGTGGAGGAACCTTCTACTAGAGGGAGACGCACTTGATTGCCACAAACGCCTTTCTGGTGTAATACCTCTTTGATCCCGACCGGATTGCTTTCGGCATACATCAATGGGTTAATCTCTTCAAATGAGGCAGTGATTTCTCTTGATTTATTAAAATTACCCGCAAGTGCCGCTCGAGCTATCTCACTAAATTCTTTTGGAAACCCATTGGCCAAGACCGAGATAGCACCTATGCCTCCAAGTTCCATTATTTCTGTCGTAAGTAAATCGTCACCTGAGGTTAGAAAGAAATCAGGGCCCATTCCATCCACAATTTCCCGAAATTGATCGAAATTTCCAGAGGCTTCTTTGGTGCCAATGATGTTGGGGTGTTTGGACAAGGTGAGAGTCGTTTCTGCAGAAATGTTTGACCCCGTTCTACCAGGGGCGTTATAAAGAATAATTGGTAATGGAGAATTGTCTGCCAAATACTCATAATGGGCAACAATGCCTGCCTGACTTGGCTTATTATAATAAGGACTGATAGATAGAATTGCTTCAACACCATTTAGGTCAGCATTCTGAATGTCACGAGCTACCTGGACTGTATTATTACCTCCAGCACCATAAACGATAGGCAGTTTTTTTGGATTGTTATCCTTTACAAATTGAAGAATCTCAGCCTTCTCTTCAGCGGTAGTCGTGGCCGACTCTCCAGTAGTGCCGAGTACTACATAATAATCTACTCCCTGGGCCGTATGTTCAAGTACCCTTGCCAGACCATCAAAATCAACCGAACCGTCTGTGTGGAATGGTGTTACTAATGCCACTCCTGTACCTTTAAATTTTTCCATTACCGAATTGCTCTAACGTATTTTATCATTTGATCAGCAAAGTTAGAAATGCCTGAACTTTTGTTGATACCGATCATCAACTCATAATAGCCAGTATGTTCTTCGCTATGAACACCGATTCGACACTTAGCGTTCGTCTGGATCAATATGTTTTTGAGAAGTTCGTTCGACTCAAAGTCCAAATGGAAAAGGTAGTCGAATGGGGCTTTCATAAACTGTTGAACATCCTCTGAATTGAGTTTGCCAAAGTTTGTCAGTATCGATTTATCGAAGGTTGGGTATGGAGTGTTAATTGGATCCTTAGTGGGATTAAAGCATAATACTTCTACCTTTTTTTCAGTGCCCATTTTATCCATTAGTGATATCAAGACCTCCTCTTTCTTACCGTTAGACCATGTGTATAAGATTCCTACATGTTGAGCCTTCTCAAAGGGTACTAGCTTCTTTTCTCCCTTCTTTCTCTTCTTAGGATTGTTTAAAAAGCTGAGTATTTTTTTTCCAATAACTGACATTAGGTATCAAGTAGTGCTAAGAATTCTGATTCTGAAATGATGTTTACGTTAAGCTTAGTGGCCTTTTCTAGTTTCGCTGGTCCCATCTTGTCACCTGCTACTAAATAATCCAGTTTAGCACTAATTGAAGAGACCACTTTTCCACCATTTGCCTTGATTTTCTCCTTAAGCTCGTCTCTACTGAATTCCGTAAAGACACCGCTAATAACGAAAGTTTTGTCAGTCAAGTTTGAGCCTTCACTCACGATTTCTTTTCTGACAATTTCGAAATTGAGACCTGCGGATCTTAGCTGGTTAATCTGACCTAAACTTTCCTCATTCTCGAAAAACTGTACGACACTTTCTGCAATACGTTCTCCGATTTCTGGTACTTCTATCAGAGTTTCAAAGTTAGCTTCCGCAAGTTTATCGATTGTCTCAAAGTGTTCGGCCAGCTTTTCCGCAACAGTTTGCCCTACGAATCGAATTCCCAAACCGAAAAGTACTCTTTCGAACGGTACCTCTTTTGAGGCTTCAATGGCCTTTATGATGTTCTGAGCAGATTTTTCTCGTAAACTTCTAAGACTATAGTCTCCCTTTTTTTCAGAGAAGGTTTTGAATTCAAGCCCATTGAGTTGCTCATAAGTAAGGGAGTATAGGTCAGCGTAATTGCTGATAAGTCCATGATCCAAAAGGCCCCGTATGGTTTCAGACCCCAGGCTATCAATGTCCATAGCCTTTCGTTGAATGAAGTGCTCAATTCTCCCTTGAATTTGGGGAGGACACCCTGCCACATTAGGGCAGTAATGGTTGGCCTCTCCCTCCAAACGTGTAAGTTCAGTATTGCACTCAGGACAATGCGTAATGTAGGTAGTAGGTGTACTGGAAGAATTACGTTGAGATAAATCAACACCTGTTATTTTCGGTATGATCTCACCACCTTTTTCTACTGATACCACATCTCCGATTCGGATTCCTAGTCGCTCTATCTCATTGGCATTGTGTAATGAGGCACGTTTAACTGTGGTTCCGGCCAGCAAGACAGGTCTTAAATTGGCAACAGGAGTTACTGAGCCTGTTCTGCCAACTTGATAGGAGATACTCTCTAATACGGTTGAAGCACTTTCGGCTTTGTACTTATATGAAATGGCCCAGCGAGGGCTTTTTGCAGTAAAACCTAACTCATCTTGTTGATTCAGACTGTTCACCTTGATCACAACACCGTCTGTTTCTGATGGGAGGGTATGCCTTTTTTCTTCCCATTCAGCGATGTATTCCAGAACCTCTGTAATACTCTCGCATTTTCGATAAGTCTGAGATACGTTAAACCCCCATTTTTCGATTTGATGAATCGCTTCTGAGTGTGTAGCGTAGTTTAAATTATCACCTAGAAGATAATAGAGGTAACAATCTAGTTTTCTGCTAGCTACCACTGATGAGTCTTGCATCTTCAGTGTACCTGATGCAGCATTGCGGGGGTTCGCTAATTTATCTTCTCCTATATCCTCACGTTCTTGATTTACACGCTCGAATTCATGTTTAGGAAAGTATACTTCTCCACGAACTTCAAACTCACCAGGAACGTTTTGGTCGATTTTTAAAGGAATAGATCGAATGGTTTTGGCATTGGTAATTACGTCATCACCCTTTGTGCCATCGCCTCGGGTTACTGCCTTCTTGAGCACACCATTTTCATAGATAAGACTGAGCGCCACCCCATCAAATTTCATTTCACAGAAGTATTCGTATTGAGCACCATCCAGGCCCTTGGCTACTCTATTGTCCCATTCAATCAACTCTTCCTTGGAATACGTATTACCTAGGGAGAGCATGCGATACTTATGTACAACCGTTTCAAATTCTTTTGTAATAGTACCACCTACACGTTGGGAGGGCGAATCTTCGAATTTATGTTCTGGAAATTGATTCTCTAACGCGATGAGCCTCTCAAGCAATTGATCGAATTCGTAGTCAGTGATCTCTGATCGGCTTTGCTGATAGTAAAGCTCACTGTGATAGTTGATTTTTTCAGTGAGTGACTGAATTTCTTTGAGGGCCTCCTGAGCTGTCATATTAATTTAATTTGTCTAAGGAAGTTTGAAGATCAATTTCCGCGTTTTGAAGTTTGTCTTTGCAGCCAGCAACCAAGTCAGTGGCTTCTTTTACCAAAACAGTCAATTCATCTATATCCAGTTCTCCTCTTTCGATAACCTCCACAATTTCATTAATGCGGTTAATAGACTCCTTATAACTTAAACTCTTTTTACTCATTTTCGACTTTGGTTACTTGACTATTGATCGTCTTATTGGCGGCTCTGATTTCTAAAATATCACCAATCTCTATCTTTTGTGTCATTACCGACTTACCATTTTTTAAGGTCAAGGAGTATCCTTTACTTAAAATGGTCGATGGATTGATTAGGGTTAGTTGTTGATCCAATCGGTTGATAAGTGATTTTTCACGTTCTAAATGTCGTTCTGATAAATGCTTTAGACTAAGGGCTTTCTGTGCAAGTCCATGATCATGAGATTGCAGGATTTCTTTGGCAGAATGATCTATTCGACTGGATAGGTAATGAAGCTTCTGTTGCTCAGTATTTAGTCTGGTTTTGTATTCCTTTTCTATCCTGTACAAGTAGTCGTACAGCAAGTTATCAAAATGGCTCATTCCTGTAATCAGAAATTCCGCTACGGCAGTGGGGGTCTTCAGACTTGTGTGTGCTACTAAATCCGCTACCGTTTGATCTCTTTCATGACCAATACCAGTCAGGATAGGTAGGGGAAACAGCGCAATGGCCCTTGCTAATTCATACGTGTCAAAACAATCTAAGTCAGCCTGAGCTCCTCCTCCACGAATAATAATGGTCGCATCAAAGCTTGTCTTACTTTCATGAATTTCCTTAAGCGCTTTTCTTATTGATATTACGGCTTCATTGCCCTGCATAAGAGCCGGAAACAGCTGGGTATAAAAGCTATAATTATCACTGTTATTATTAAGCTGTTCGATAAAATCGCCATATCCAGCAGCAGTATTAGAGCTAATGACAGCAACCTTTTGTGGAACGATGGGCAGGGCCAATGACTTATTCTTATTGAGTAAGTCTTCACTTTCTAGCCTCTTAATGGTCTGCTCTCTCAGTCTTGAACGTTCACCAATTGTATAATTCGGATCAATGTCATTGACAGTGAGACTTAAACCATATACCTCGTGAAAATTGATGGTCAGGTTGAATAATACCTTTATCCCGGCCTTTAGAGGTGTACCCGTTGTTTGCTCAAATTGTGCACTAAGTGTGCGGTAGGTGTAAGACCAGATATTGGCCCTCATTTTGGCTTGAATAAAGTTGTTCTCTTTTTCAACCAACTCTAAATAACAGTGTCCCTTTTGATTAACACGCAGTTCACTGATTTCAGCAACTACCCAATAACTCGGATCGAGATTCGCCTCTAATTGCGTTTTGATGAGGTTATTCAGCTCGAAGAGCGTTAACTGGGCCATGATGCAAATTACACCAAAGTGTAGTGGCGACAAACAAAAAATCCTGCCGAGTGGACAGGATTTTAAGGTTTTCTTAAATTTTAATTTCCGCCTGTATTATCGGGTTTGGGTTTACCCTCTAATCGGTTACCTCGACTTACTCTTTGCATTAAAGATCGTCTGAAGTCTGAATCGAATCGGATGACTCTCCAGACTTGTCTCAAAGTAAGTACCTCTTTAAATCGACTTAAATACTCTTTCTCTAAATCTAGCTCCGCTTGTTTTTGATCTAAATAGATCTCAAGCATTTTGTCTGCGTTTTCATCAGAAATGTTACGCGTACCTTCTTCAAACAGAAGTCTCTTCTGAGCCCCATATTTTTTCGAAAGTGCACTTTTTTTATTGTCATAATCATTGAAAATTGGCCAAAAGACCTTGGCAGTTTCGGGAGAGAGCTCCAGTCTATTAGTCAAAAAAGCAATGCGAGCTGCCTGCAGTTTTTCCCTGTCCATTTGTGGACCTCTTCTATTCCCATCTTGTGCAAATGTCAGTGCACTACAGAATAATAACAGCAAACTAATGTGTATGACTCTCATATCTTTAATAGTCAAAATATTCAAAATCGTAATCTAATTCCGGTTCGGTCTCAATGGTATTAACAAAAATACCAATCTCATCAGCGTAAATCTCGTCAAGAACGCTGTCAATCTCCTCCAAGTCAACAAGTAAGTCATCACCAAGCGCATTTTCACTTTCTAGAAATGAAATAATTGTCTCATCAGAGACATTAGAAAGTAAATCTGAACTTGTTGAATCCGGTCGGGTGAAATAAAATGTAATCAGCAGTACCAGTGATGCAGCTACAGCCACCCATCGCATTAATGGTCTCTGATAGAAACTCACTTCTTTTTTATCACTTATGGTGAGCTTCGACTCAATAGCTCCTGCTAATCCATCGAAATAGTCATCAGGTGCCGTAAAAGGAGTTTTCTTAAGGTGTAGGTTGTATTTAAGGTCGCTTTCTTCTGCATTAATAGCATCAGAAATACGTTCAGACAAGCCATCGAAATAGCCATCTTCAACCTGAAACGGAAGTCGTTTTAGTTCCGGCCTTTCTAAAGGGTTCTTATCGTGATCCTTATTATTCATTTTCTATTTGATAATCAAACTGTTAAAGGGTTTAACCCATACTCAAAGACTCTTCAATTTTTTTAACTGCAAGGTGGTAGCTAGCCTTTAATGCACCCACACTTGTTCCCGTAATTTCAGAGATATCATCATACTTTAAATCATCGAAATATCTCATGTTAAAAACCAATCGCTGTTTCTCAGGTAATTTTAAAAGCGCCTTTTGCAGCTTCATTTGAATTTCATCACCATCAATATGATCGCCATGGCTCAGGGTGTTTTCCAATTCTTGGTAGACGTCATCCATTGAAACAGCCTGTCTTCGTTGTCTTTTCTTCAGGTGGTTCAATGCCTCATTTGTGGCAATCCTATAAATCCATGTAAAGAGTTGAGACGCTTCTCGAAAAGTATCCAGGTTCTTATAGACCTTGATGAAGACCTCCTGAACTACATCATCTGTATCATCATGCGAAATCAGAATTTTTCTCACATGCCAATAAACACGTTCTTGATACTCAGACACCAAGTTTTTGAAGGCAAAATCCTTGTTTGATGATACCCTAAAGGCCTGAAGTATTTCTTTGTCTTCCAATTGGTGTCTTACTTTCCTGATTTAGATGTCCATTTGATCAAATAGTTTAACCAATGGTTAGTTAAATATAGCCTTTCACTCAATAGTTGTCGTTTCCAGCGTTATTATAGAGTTGATTTACAACTTATTACTAATTTAGTACCAATAAAACTTACCAAGCTTATGGGTATTGAGGAAGATATTAAACAGGGTAAGAAATTTGACAACGTTTACGAGAAACTCGTGGTCAATATTATGTACACCAACGGCTGGATCGTTGATGAACAGACTAAAATCTTTAGGCCTTACGGTATTACCACTCCGCAGTATAATGTGCTTAGAATTTTAAGAGGCCAGTATCCCGATGCATGTACTGTGAATATGATCATTGATCGAATGTTAGATCGAATGTCTAATGCATCCCGGATTGTCGATCGCTTAGAGAATAAGCAATTGGTAGAACGAACGGTTTGCAAAACAGACCGAAGGGCTAAGGATGTTTTGATTACCGAAAAAGGCCTTGCTGTGCTTAATGAGGTGGATAATGCACTGCAGCTATGGATGAAACGTATGGAAGTCTTGACTAACTCCGAAGCTCACCAAATGAATGAATGCCTTGATAAATTGAGGAGTGTTTAACCCTTGATTACTCCATACTTCTTTAAAATTTCTATAACCTTGTCTAATGGAATTGCCTGAATAGTATGTCCATCATGACCAGTCATGGTTTCTGCTGCAAATAGAGAGTTGATAATGGCTTCTTCAGTTGCTTCAATTGTAGCCAGAAATACGGGTGACATTGCGTCATTCTTTAGAACATCACCTCTATCAAGTCGTTCTCTTGTCTGATAGGGGATACGCATACTTTCGGCTGTTGCGGTGGCTATCACATAATCTCCACTACCATTAGAGGCAATACCTCCCGTTTTGGCCAGTCCCATCATAGCACGTTTTGCAACGCGTTCCAGTTGTCTAGCATTAAGGGGTGCATCAGTTAGAACCACAATCATGCAGGACCCATCGCTTTTTTGAATTGCATTGCGGAAAGGGTATCGTTCTAGTTCCTTGCCTACTGGTGCACCGTTGATGCTGAGGACACCACCAAAATTAGTTTGAACCAAAACACCCACAGTATAACCGCCCAGTGATTCGGGAAGAAGACGAGAAGAGGTCCCGATACCCCCTTTAAATCCAAAGGCCACAGTGCCAGTTCCAGCTCCGACATTACCTTCGGTCACGACTCCATCTGTGGCACCAGTAATGGCCTCAATCACATCTTCCTCGGAAACATGCATCCCACGAATGTCATTTAGGTAGCCATCGTTTGTCTCTCCGACTATCGCATTTACGGAGCGAACATTCTCATTGCCTTTTAAACCCAGTGTGTATTTGACTGTGCCTTGAATACCCATAGGAACACTCAGTGTATTGGTGAGAATAATTGGAGTTTCTAAGTTTCCAAGTTCTTGCACCTGGCTAATTCCAGCGAGCTTTCCAAAGCCGTTGCCAATATAGATCGCTGCAGGAACCTTAGACTGAAAGATGTTTCCGCCATGTGATAGTATTGCGGTTACGCCTGTTCGAATATTTTCGCCTCTGATGAGCGTTTGATGACCGACTTTAACTCCTTTTACATCCGTAATGGCGTTCAAAGGCCCTGTTTTCATAACACCGAATTCAATGCCGTAGTCTCGGGCTCTTTTCTTTTCTTGTCCCAAAGATGAAAGTGTGATGAGAAGGGTTAAGCAGGAAATGAGTATTTTCATAGACCTAAATTACTTAAACGAGTGATTATCTTATCAATCTATGAAACAGTTCAACCTCCGTATCGACCGAATATTCATTAAATATGCGTTATAGGTTAAACTCGTGCCTTCTTTAAACTACGAAAACCAATAACTCATGAAGAAGATTTTAACTACATTTTTGATTGCAATAGTTACACTAGGAGTAGCTAATGCCCAATCTCCAGACCAAATCGCTGCCGATTATGTAAAGGCAATTGGCGGGGCTAAAGCATGGAAGGACGTAAAGACCCGCAAGTACACCATTACCCTTAACCAAGCTGGCTTTGATATACCAGGTTTCATAATTGGAGACAATAAAAACCGTGAAAGGTTTGAACTGGCATTTAATGGGATGAAAATGGTACAGGCCTCTGATGCAAGCACAGCCTGGACGATTAATCAGTTTCAGGGGATTAGTCAGCCCACCAAACTCCAAGGTGAACAGGCCGAATCCGCACTTGCAGCACAATTCTTGGATGAGTTTATTGATTATAAGAAAAGAGGGTATTCCTTAAGTTATGAGGGAGAAGCAGATCTTGAAGGTGTTTCATGTTATCTAGTCAAACTCACTAACAAGGACGGAAAAGAAACTACTCATTACTTTGACAAAACCAGTGGCCTGCAAATGGCTAAAAAGGAATTAGCCAACGGTCAGGAGGCGATGAGTATTTATTCTGATTACACGGAAATGAATGGTCTCAAAGTTCCCGCGAAAATCACCCAGAAAATGGGTGGGGTCACAGCCTTCAGTATTAGTATCCAAAAAATGGAATTGAATGTGCCTGTTAATGATGAAATGTTTGCCTTTCCTGACAAGTAAAGCAAAAAGATAAAGAGAGTAAAAGGTGCTTTTAAAGCGCTTTTTTTATGCCTCAGAAGCCGAATTGATTTTTTCTTGCTAAAAAGTGAACGCTGTTCAGTAATTTTACGTTACTTAGTGGCAATGGGAATTTCAGAACGTAAAGAACGAGAAAAGGAGGAACTACAGAAGTTAATTCTGGAGACCGCTACTCAACTCTTTATCGAGAAAGGGTTTGAAAAAACCAGTATGCGCAATATTGCAGAAGCCATTGAATACAGTGTGGGAACTATTTATCTCTACTATAAGGATAAGAGTGAGCTCTTTCATGCGATTCACAGTAAAGGGTTTCAAGAGTTTTTTAAATACCTCAGCAAAGTGATGGTGATAGAAGAGCCTATGGAACGGCTTGATCAGCTTGGTAGGCAGTATTTACGATTTGCAATCGAAAATCCAGGTTATTATGATCTAATGTTCATTATGCGAACTCCTATGGAGTCCTCCCAAAGTGAAAGTGATTGGGAAGAAGGAGATACAAGCCATAAGATCTTAACATCTACTGTCGCTGATTGTCTTAGAGCGGGTTATTTCAAAGGGTTGAAGCCAGAAGTTGTATCATTTATGATTTGGGCACAGGTACATGGCATATGTTCCATGATGGTAAGAGATCGAATGAGGTTCTATCCTGAGGATGACTGGGAAGATATGATGTTTAATGCCAAAGGCTCATTTATGCACTTAATCCGAAGAGTCTAAAAAAATTTTACTTTGAAATGAACAGTGTTTATTAAAAATACAATGTATATAGCAATGAAAAAAATCAGCTTACTATTTGTAATGATGTGTTTTTCCATACCGATATGGGCTCAAAGCCCAGTATTGGAAAAGTATGTCGAACAGGGTCTGAAGTCAAATCTGACACTTCAGCAATTGGGTTTTGATATAAGTACGAGGCAAGAGCAATTGAATCAAGCCAAAGCGCTTTTCTTGCCTCAACTTAGCTTTGAGGCTTCCTATTCAAGAGCTGAGGGAGGCAGGACGATCGACTTCCCAGTAGGAGACTTGCTGAACCCTGTCTACGATGCGTTGGATCGAATTAATGGATCAGATGTATTTCCGACTATCACTAATGTCAATGAGCAGTTGCTTCCGGACGACTTTCATGATACCAAGGTTCGGCTCATTCAACCCTTGTTTAATTCTGATATCAAGTACAATCGCCTTGCCCAAGAAAACTTAGTATTCATGGAAGAGGCCAGATCAGCAGCGTTTCGAAACGAGCTTACACATGATATAAGGTCTGCATATTTTAGACATCTGCAAACGCTTGAAGCCCTTAAAATTTATCAAGATTCTCAATTGGTCATAGAAGAGTTAGTTCGTGTGAATAAGCGGCTGGTAGCCAATGATAAGGCTACTTACGACATCATCTACAGCGCGGAGTCTGCATTGGCCGAAGTAGAAGCTAATGTGATCAGAGCCCAAAAAGATATTGATGTCACCAGGTCTTTCTTCAACTTTTTATTGAATAGGGACCTCTCTGATAGTATTGAGGTTGATGGGAACATCAAATCCGAGTTGTTGGTGCTAAGTTCTCTGAGCATGCTATCCGCAGATGCCTTTCAAGAACGACAGGAGTTTAAGCAGATAGAAGCTGCCATTGCAGCCAATCAAAACCTACTTGACCTAAATAAAAGTGCAACATACTTACCGAAAGTGAATCTCGTGATGGATGCGGGTTTTCAGGGTTTCGGATACACGTTCGACAGTGGACAGGACTATTGGTTGGCACAAGTGAGTATGTCTTGGAACATCTTTAAAGGAGGAGAGAAGAAATCCAGGGTCAGAGCTTCTCTGTTTGAGCTAGAGAAATTGACTAGTCAAAAGGAACAATTAAGGGACCAGGTAGAATTTGAAGTAATCACTGCTTTCAATGAATATAAAGCAGCCTTAGAGTCTATTAACGCGGCTACCAGGCGTACGGAAAGTGCTGAGAAGACCTTTAACATCATTCAGAAAAAGTACCGAGAGAATCAAGTCTTGCTGATCGAGTTTTATGAGGCCAGAGACGCCTTCACTCGTGCTCAGCTAAGCCAATCCATTACCACATACGATGCACTCATTAAGGCATCAGAACTCAAAAAAGTCATTTCGAAAAACTAATAAAGCATCATGAAAATTCATAAATCATTCTTGATAGTTGCAGTGCTGGGCATTGCATTTCAAGCTTGTAAGCCAAATTATCAGGAGCAATTGGCTTCGGTGAACACAGAAAGAACTACAAAAGTCAAAGTAATGCGACTGCAAAAAACAAATGCCCCAATACCCATTGAGGCTAGTGGAGTGCTTCAGTCAAAAGCACAGGCCGGCCTGTCATTTAAAGTAGGCGGTATTGTTGACCAAATATTAGTAGACGAGGGCGATGCCTTTAGAAAAGGACAAGTATTGGCCAGGTTGGAGCTTACCGAGATCAACGCCCGTGTATTGCAGGCAGAGGAAAACGTCAAGAAGCTATCGAGAGACAAGGACAGAGTATTAAGGTTGTATAAAGATACAGTCGCTACGCTAGAGCAATTAGAAAACATTACAACTGCCCTGGAAGTAGCACAAGCTGATCTTGATGTAGCTAGTTATAACAAGGCCTATGCTACCATTGTAGCTAAGGAAAATGGTAAAGTCCTTAAAAGAATGACCGAACGAGGAGAGCTTCTGGCAGCAGGACAACCAGTATTTCAAGTAGCCTTAAATGGAAGATCAAAATCGCATATCTTGAAAATTGGAGTGGCCGATCGTGATGTGGTAAAGGTACAATTGGGCGATTCTGCAAGGGTTCAATTAGACGCGTACCCAGGGCAATACTTCAAGGCTAATGTTACAGAAGTGGCAGAAGCAGCTGACCCTCGTACAGGTACTTTTGAACTCGAACTTACATTAAAATCAGAGACACATGTATTCAAAGATGGTTTCGTAGCCAAACTGAGACTATATCCTTCGAGCCAAGCGCCATATTACAAGATCCCTATGACTGCATTGGTGGAAGCGAATGAAGATGAGGCCACAATCTACATTCCTAAGGATCAATCGGTCGAACGGATGAAAGTCACCCCAATAGTGGTGGGAGATGATTACTTTATCATATCTGCTGATAACTCGATATCTATTGATCAGGTGGTCACCCAAGGGAGTGCATACGCTAAACCAGGTGAAATTGTGGAGATTTTAAAAGAGCAACCATGAGACTACCGAAACTTGCCATAGAGAATTATCAGTTTGTTATTATACTGATCGCTTTAGCCATATTCATGGGAGTATCTTCTTACACTTCTATGCCTAGAAGTGAAGACCCAAACCCCGATTTCCCTAATTATAGTATTGTGGCTATTCACCCTGGTGTAGGGCCTACAGATTTAGAAGAATTGGTAGTGAAACCTTTAGAAGATGCACTAGAGGAAGTCACAGATATCAAGAAAGTGGAAACTCGGATAGAAGAAGGGTTAGTGATCTTACGAGTAGAGGGGGAGTTTGGACTTGATACGGAAGCATTATATGATGAGATACTAAGAGAGATCAATAATATTCGAGACGACTTACCAGACGACCTCTTTAGCCTTGACATAGACCAATTTAGACCCAGACTTCAGGTGAAGGTGCTACAGTACGCCCTTGTTTCTGATGTTGCCAATTATGCCCAACTTAAGTCTCTGGCTGATGACTTTTCCTATCAGTTGGAAAAGATCAAAGGTGTTCAAAATGCAGAAGTAGAAGCATATCCTGAAGAAGAAATCAGAGTATCTATTGACTATCAGCGCATGGCGGCTCAGCATGTCAACCTAGGTGCTGTAATACAGATACTTCAAAGTCAGAACCTTAATATTCCTGGAGGCGATGTAAAATCAAGTGTAAAATCATTCAATATAAAGTCAAGTGGGGGAATCAAGACACTGGAAGAGATAAGGGATGTAGTTGTACATCAGAATGCTGAAAAGCTTGTTAAGCTGAGAGATATTGCCGAGGTCGGCATGGACTATGCAGATAATCTTTGGGTGGCAAGGTATATGGGAGAACAAGCTGTGTGGGTCAATTTGACACTTAAGGAAGGAGTCAACTTGGTAAATATTGCCGAACAGTTTGAAGAAGTAAAGCTCGAATTCGAGTCATTTCTTCCGGAGGAAGTAAGACTTGAAACGGCTTTTGAACAGGCTCCGGCTGTGAAAGCTCGGATTAATGATTTCTTCGTTAACCTGATTCAAGGTGTGGTATTGGTAGGTGTAGTGATCTTTCTATTTCTCGGTTTCAGGTCATCTACCATCATAATGGTGGTAATTCCATTGTCTATCATTATTGCTGTCGCGGCTCTTGATGCTAGCGGGTTTGCACTGCAACAGATATCGATTGCCGCACTTGTTATCGCCTTAGGCCTTTTGGTCGATAATGGCATTGTGGTGGTTGAGAATATTGTCCGTTTTCAGCAGGAGGGTTATACGTTGAAAGAGGCAGCTTTCAAAGGTACATCAGAAGTGGGCTATGCTATCATTAGTTCCACCATTACGACCCTTTTGGCTTTTGCCCCGCTTGCCTTGCTCAATTCAGGAGCAGGAGAGTTTTTGAGGTCACTACCCATCACAGTGATCCTAGTATTAGTGGCTTCCCTTATTCTGGCATTGACTTTTACGCCTATCATGGCGAGTAAAGTTCTCAAGAAAAAACGTAACAAACAGTTTAAATCAGGTCCCATTGGGCCGTTTTTAACAAAGGTCATCGATCGTATTTATCAGCCAATGCTCAAAGGCGCGGTGAAGCGATGGTATCTTGTTTTGCCAGGAGCTCTCTTGATTTTTCTCGGCAGTTTTTCACTGTTTCCTGCAATTGGGGTTAGTTTTTTTCCGAATGCAGACAAGCCGCTTCTACTTATTGAAGTAGATACTCCTGATGGATCTAACTTGGATCAGACGGATCGTGCAGTAGCATTTGTTGAATCAATTTTAGCTAATAATGATTTCGTAACTAGCTATTCAAGCAATACAGGGCACGGCAATCCACAGGTCTATTACAATCGAGTTCCGGAGAGCTACCAGAAAAATCACGCGCAAGTCTTAGTCAATTTTGAGGAGTGGGACCCTGAACGGTTTTACGGTACCCTCGCTACACTGAGAAGTCAGTTTACGCAATACCCTGATGCCTTAATTACATTTTCAGAACTTAAGAATGGGCCTCCATTTGAAGCTCCAATCGAAATAAAAATCATTGGTGAGGACTTAGATACGCTCAGAATCATAGCTGACGACCTAGAGGTTCTGATAAAGGAGACGGAGGGGACACTCAATGTTGATAACCCATTAAGTCAAAGTAGGACTGACCTAAAGGTGTCTATTAATAAAGACAAAACTGCGATGATAGGAGTGCCAGTGAGTGATGTCGATTTGGCTATTCGAGCCAGTATTGCAGGTCTGAAAGTTGATGACGTAACACTAGAAAACGGTGAAGAATATGATCTGGTAATAAGAATTCCTTTTGAGGAGGACCCTTCTATTAGTGACTTTGATAAAGTTTACCTGTCGACTAGAACAGGAGGAACCCTGCCATTGAAGCAAGTAGCAAATGTTCATTTCGAACCCGCGATTAATGAAATACAGCATTATAATTTTCAGCGCAATACAGCGGTGACAGCTGGAGTAGTAAATCCTGATGATGTGACAGCTATTACGCAGAATATCATTGAAAAACTGGAGTCCTATGATTGGCCAAGGGGCTATGAGTACCATGTGGCGGGAGAGTATGAATCTCAACAGGAAACATTCGGAGACCTTGGAACGCTCTTAATCATTGCTATGCTTGGAATATTTGCGGTCCTAGTTCTGCAGTTTCGTTCATTGGTTCAGCCCTTGGTGGTGTTCTCTGCGGTACCCTTGGCAATTACAGGTTCTTTGGTAGCCTTGTTCTTAACTGGTTGGTCCTTCTCATTCTTTGCCTTTGTAGGCTTCATCTCCTTAGTAGGTATAGTAGTTAACAACTCAATCATATTAGTGGACTACACTAACCAATTGAGGGGTGGAGGTATGACTAAATTAGATGCCATTTATCAGGCGACAGCTACAAGGTTTAAGCCTATTATTCTAACAACGGCAACAACCATTTTGGGGCTTTTGCCATTGACTATGCAAAGTAGCGGCCTATGGTCACCCTTGGGATGGACGATCATCGGAGGAATGGTTTCATCTACCTTATTGACATTGTTTATAGTTCCTATTCTATACAAACTGTTTGTAAGAGAGGATAAACCTGAATTGGCTTAAACGGAGGTCTCATCGGTTTCGAACTGATGAGGCCTTCACTTTATTCTCCATTGACGTCAAAGATGATCGTCTTCAGGAGTATGATTACAGGCCTCGGCTTTCGCAACATTTTGCTATCTTCCATTTCAACCTTGGAACGCGCTATGAAAAACAATGCGATTAAGCTCTCGCTTTATATTAACTACTTTGTCTTTGCTATTCTGCTGAATAGTGTTGGCATCGTCATACTCAAATCCCAGAATGTCTATGGTGTTGACGAAGTACAGGCCAGTGTACTAGAGGCATTCAAAGACTTACCGATCGCCATAGTCTCTTTTCTAATTGCTTCTTTCTTACCAAGAATAGGCTATAAGAAGGGAATGTTGGTTGCTTTGGCCCTTGTCTCACTGGCATGCATAGGTATGTACTTTGGTAATTCCTTTTGGACTGCCAAGTTGCTTTTTGCTACGGTGGGAGTAAGTTTCGCAATTATCAAGGTGTCGGTTTATTCAGTGATTGGCTTGGTTACTTCTGATTCTAAGGAACATGGCAGTCTTATGAGTAATATTGAGGGAGTATTCATGTTCGGAATTGCTTTGGCCTACTTCCTCTTTCCAGCATTTAATACCGAAAGTGATCCTAATGCTTGGCTCAATGTCTATTGGCTACTTGCAGGGCTCTCTATGCTTTCTTTTGTGTTTCTGCTCAGAGCGGATTTTCAGGAAGGAGATGAGGTACCGGGAGCTAATGTCGCTGAAGATTTCGTGCAAATGTTCAGGTTGATCGCTAAAGTTCTGGTAATCGTTTTTGTGGTCTCTGCTTTCCTATTCGTAATGATAGAACAGGGCATAATGACCTGGTTGCCTACTTTTAATGAAAGGGTACTGGATCTGCCAGAGAACGTGGCCATTATGATGGCGAGTATTCTGGCCATTAGTCTAGGTATTGGAAGAATATTGGCGGGTCAACTGGCAAAGAAATTTTCATGGGTATGGGTATTAACGGTATGCATTTTCGCCTCTATGGCTGTGGTACTGTTTGTATTGCCAAAGGCGGTTAACGCTGATATTGGGTTAGTAGAGACGCTGGCAGATGTACCTGCAATAGGTTATGCCTTTCCATTGGTGGGTCTTTTCATTGCACCAATTTATCCCTTATTAAATTCTGTAGTGCTGAGTGCCTTGCCTAAGAAGTTGCACAGCCCAATGTCTGGTTTGATTATCATTTTCTCGGCTTTAGGAGGAACTCTTGGTTCAAGAATTATTGGCATTTTGTTTAAAGAGCTAGGTGCTGATCAGGCCTTTACATATACTTTGATTCCAATGGCTCTTTTGTTAATAGCCTTGTTCTTTCTAAAGCGATTGACAGCCAAAGAGGTTATCAATAACTAAACCTCTCACAGAAATTGAGGTCCAATAGTGGGATTAATTGAATAAATTCCTTCTGATAAAATGAGTCCTATGAAAAAACTAATTAAAACCTCAGTAGCCTTTACAGTAGTATTGTTATTTAACACTGGTTTTGTTTCCAATAGAAGTGACTTAGTGCGTAATGACATCCAAGATCAAGATGGAATTGAAATTACTGGTAAGGTCAAGGAAATTATAGAAGCCAAGTGTATGGGGTGCCATAAACCCGATGCTAGAAATGAGAAAGCTAGAAAGAAACTACAGTGGGTTAAAGTGCCTGATATGAATAAAGAAGAGCAGGAACATCTAGTAGCAGAACTTTTTGAGGTACTTGAAGAAGGTAAAATGCCTCCTAAAAGAACAGTAGAAAGAAGGCCTCAAATGAAACTCACTGATGAAGAGACAAAGACGCTACTCGCTTGGGCTGAAAAAGAGGAGAAAAGGCTGAAAGGTCAGTAAACTTAGATTTCTCTAATCAAGTCCATTAGACCAGCGTTCTTGCCCTTAGGCCGAACTACCATCATTGGAATATCATTGTTGTACTGAATTAATTGCTCAGCACGACTACCAATAAATAGGGCTGTCGTAGAGGTACGTCCTTTTACACCAATGAAAATAGCACCAGGTTGATTGTCATGAGCAAAATCAATGATATCTGTAACAGGGTTGTCGTTGGTGTCTAGAGAGTAAACCACCTCTAAACTCACACCTTCATGATCAATTTCTGACATGAAACGTTTGTAATCCCTTGCCGCATTACTCTGCATTACCTCAGCGAACTCTTCGTAAGTTTTACCGGAGTAATGATATCCGCCTGGAACGGTATAAACATTTTGGCAGATGATTTTTACATCCTTGTATTTGCGAGCCACTTTTATCGCCTCTTCCATCGCAATTCGAGAGTGATTAGAGAAGTCACAAGGAACATGAAGAAGGCTAGTATTCGGTTCGGCACCTTCTGGAATAATGAATAATGAGCATGCTGCTCTTCTTGCCAATCTATTAGATAGAACACCGCCTCCAATGAAGTTTTTGTGTCTACCCATAATAATAAGGTCGATATCATTTTTCTCGACAAATCTCAATATGGCCTTTGAGGGAGCACCTTCTTTAATATGAACCTGACTTATATCTACTAACTTTTTAGGGAGAACGCTCTTGGCAAGCACCTCTATTTTGCTTTTCCTCTCAGCAATGGACTTTTCTTTGATTTCAGGAAATTCCTTCAATACTTCATCAGGAATTTTCATCTCACTGATACTATTGAAAAAATGGATTTCTTGGGTCTCGTTAGTAGTGGCAATAATTTCTAGAAACTTCAGAAGCGTTCTATCCGCATCTGAGGTATCCATTAAAACCATTATTTTTTCTCTTGAAGGCATAAGCTCAAAAAATTCTCTGCAAAATTAACACTTCTTTCGCATGACGAATTATTGGTTTCTTGAAAATAATGAAATCGTATTCTAAATAAGAATAGTTGTCGAATTAGATTGTCGCATTGATCACGTCAACCAATAATTCCATTTGTTCTTTTGAATGGGTAGGAAAGGAGGCAATTCTGATCTGTTTGCCCTTATAGTTGCCGTATCCATTGCCTAATACAAATCCTTTTTGATCCAGTTTCTCCAGGATTTCTGAAGACCCTTCCATTGTATTGGCAACCGTGACCGTTTTGGATCTTAGCTTTCGATCCGCTACAAAATGATTGAGCTTTGGATGGTTTTCGACAAGATGATTTAAAAGCGCTGCCTTGTATTTTGCCTCACGTTTGATTACATCTATCCCTTTTTCTAGCATATCTGAGGTCACTCGCGACAACAAGAATATGTTGAGCACGTTTGCGGTGAAAGTGGTTTGATTTTTCAGACCATTTTTCAACAAGTTAGGCAGTGCCTGATATGCTCCAATGGAATGACCTAAGGCCAGTTTTTTCTCAGCTTTTTGAATTGCCCTTGGGCTTACAATCCATACACCCAATCCTGCTGGCAAACCAAAGCACTTCTGCACCGAGAAATAGACGCTATCTACCTTGTTAAAGTCTAAATCTAATACCGGCAAGGCCGAGACACCATCGACTGCAATCAATGCCTCAGGGTGCCTTTCTCTAATTTTGTAGATATCTTCCTGCGGGAATGAAACGCCCGTACTGGTTTCGTTAAGCGCGAGGGTAATGAGTTCAGTATCGTCTGGAATCAATTCTGGATCCGTATTGGGTAATTCACCGAAAGGTGATTCGGATTTTTCGGCATTAATACCCCATTTTACAGCGAAGTCATAAAACCTGTTTGAGAATGCCCCAAGGCAATAGTGAAATGATTTTTCAATGACCAGGTTTTGCAGTTGTCGTTCCCAAATTTCAGTAGCCGAACTCAAAAAGAAAACTTGATAGTCCTCAGGTATATCCATTAAGGCTTTCAAGTTGTCAGAAGCCTCTTTGTAATAACTCTCAGCTTGCTTACTGCGATGATTGATTTCCATCACCTGAGCCCTGGTAGCTTGCTTCAGATGTTCTTCTACTGTGAAATAAAGTGCTGAAGGTCCAGGGGTGAAAAAAATCTTCTTAGGCATTTAACTCGGCTTCTTTAAGTATAGCAACGTGTCTTTCATAGTGCTTTTTCACAAATAGGAAAAAGTAGATCAACGGGAACAAAAGTATTACTCCCGAGACAAAAAACATATTGGCTAAGCCATAATATTCAGCAATGTAACCTAATGATATTGAGCCGGCTGCGATGCCTAAGTCGACAGCGGAGAAAAAGGTAGCGTTGGCGGCTCCTCTGCGTTCAAGAGGTACCATATTGAGTGCCATGGTCTGAACCGTAGGCATAATTACACCGTTGCCGATGCCGACTAAAACACCCACAGCCATGAACTGCCAAAACGTATCTACATAACTAAACCAGATAAGTCCAAGAACGGTAACCGCCAGACCAGCAAAGACGAGCATTGATGGACCGCGCTTATCCATGATTTTTCCCACAAAAATTCTCGCGAGCGCAACTCCAACGGCCATAAAAATAAAGAAAAGAGAGCCTTGTTCTATATTGAGTTCCTCACTGTATAAGAGTATGAATGAGAAGATGGCTGCATATGGGAATGCACCAGTAAACATCACTATGGCGATTCTATTGACTCGCTTATCGAACATCTTTGAAATACCGATTTTGGTTTCACCGGTTTTGATATTCGGAACCTTGATTAAGAACGCTAGTAGGAGAGCGGCTACAGCGAAGGCAAATGAAATCGTAAACAGATTGAAGAAGTTGTTTTGCCCCATGATTTGATCACCTGAGAATGGAGCCAGGGCTATTGCCAAAGTCATTGCCAAGCCAAAATACCCTATCCCTTCTGCTCTTCTGCTTTCTGGAATAAGGTCAGCAGCGATGGTACTCCCACCTGTGGTAATAATTCCCCAAGTGAAACCATGAAAGACACGAATAACCAATAGAATATAAAAGGTAAACGAGTAGTGATAAAGCCACATGAGTACTGTAAACAGTATCAGCGCGATCAAGTAAACAGCTCTTCGGCCATAGGCATCAAGGACGTACCCACAGAATGGACGTATGGCCAATGCTGATGCGGCATAAACCCCGATGATCCATCCGATTTGATTCTTTTTAGCTCCTAGGGCTACTTCAGCGTAAGTAGGTAGCGTAGGCAGTAAGAAGTAGAAGGCCGAAGCCATCAGGAAGTAGGAGGTGAAGTGCAAGATGTAATCTCGCGTCAGAATTTTGTCGGTTGATAAACTCAATGTGCCTTTTGATCTCCTAATTAAGCGTGCAAGCTAAGAAATTATATGCCAAATACCGATTTGTGCATTTATTCGATGAGACGCATCGACCACGAAAAATGTAACATTATTTATTGATAAAAAGCACTATTTGAAACCAAACACCTGTTATGTTTGTATGTAATTAACAGTTTTGACAAAGACTTCCCATTTGAGCTTAGACTAGTTTTCGAACTTTACAATTATAACTCAAATACCGGGTGAATCCCTCTCAAAACAAGGCCTCACCCCGACTTGTCGGGGCCTCGTTCTTCGGAAAAGGATAACAGTGGACTGTTGCGAGTCTAAAGGATAGCCCAAATCTTGTCTTACATAGAGGTTCGAAAGACCTTTAGGCTTAAAGTGGGATAATATAAAAGCCCCGATTTATCGGGGCTTTATTTTTTCCATCCCTTCAAAGTATTCCTCAATACTTCAATTACCTCATCCACATTGCTTTTGGAAAAACAAAGTGGAGGTTTAGACTTAATAACCGAGTCATAAGGGCCATCAGTACTGATGAGGATATGATTATCTCGGAATGTGTTTTTTATATGCTGAGCCAGTGCCGTGTGCGGTTCCAAAGTGCCTTCCTGAACAATCTCAATACCAGTGAACAAACCAGATCCACGCACGTCACCAATGATTGGGAACTCCTTTTGTAGCTGACGAAGGCATTCCATTTGATAGTTACCTACCATTCTGGCATTTTCTTGAAGTCCCTCTTCCTCAATAACGTCCAAAACTGCCTTTGCAATTTCACAGGATACCGGATTGCCACCAAAAGAACTGAAAAACTCCATGCCATTATCAAATGCATCTGCAATGGCATTAGTGGTTACCACTGCACCCATTGGATGTCCATTGGCAATGGGTTTGCCTAAGACTACGATGTCAGGAATTACTTCTTGCATATCATATCCCCAAAAATAATCTCCTAAACGGCCAAATCCTGTTTGTACTTCATCGCTGATGCAAACGCCTCCTTGACTTCTGATATAAGGGTAAATTTCTTTGAGGTAGTCTGGTGCCAAAGGAACCTGTCCTCCACAGCCTACAATGGGTTCGGAGATAAATGCGGCAACATCACCATTGGCTGACTTCAATTTCTCGATGAATTCTTTGGCATATAGGACACCGGTATTCTCTCCCTCTCCAAACTTGCTTCGGTAGACATTAGGGATAGAAGCCTCAATAATCTGATCGACTTTGCCCGAACCGCCAGAACCTCCATACTTGTAATGGCTAATGTCAATACCAAGTCGAGTGTTGCCATGGTAGCCATGTTCCATAACAGCTATAGCCTGCTTTTGAGTAAAGTTCTGAGCAAGCCGAATGGCAAGATCGCTGGCGGCACTACCAGAGTTAACAAAGAATACTTTGGATAATGTAGCCGGGAACTTCCCTAATAACTGCTCTGCATATTCTTGGAGGCTATCATATAGATATCTAGTATTGGTATTTAATTTTCCAATCTGTTGCTGAGCAGCTTCTACTACTACAGGATGTTGATGTCCGACATGAGGGATGTTATTGTAGGCATCTAGATAAGTATTTCCGTATCTGTCGAACATATATTGGAAAGCTGCACTTTCCATATAGATAGGTGTTTTGTAACTAACGGAAACGTTCGATCCGGTGACGCGCTTTCGTTTGGATAGCACCTCTTCGATTGGTTCGACTTTATCAATCTCAAACCCTGCCGCTCGAAGGAATTGGTTTTTGGCCTTAATTGGGTTGATTTTCACCCACTTTTCTAGCAAGTCCCAGGCTGGTTTTTCACTTATGGTGATATAGTCACTATTAGGTTGCTTTGTTTTTTCTTGTGCCGATTTGCAAACACTTGTAATTAGTCTCCCGGCAATCAGATAGTATAGAACTTCTAATTCCCTTCTCTCAAGAGGATATTTTTGGTGATACCCATTTGTGGTATACACTGCCCATGTCAATGGGTCTTCTTTGTCGAAAATGGCATAGGTGATGGTAATTGCTAACTCATTGATCAATTGAGTATAGACTGAGTCACCAAAGTCAATTATCCCGGTGACCCGATTGTCTTTGGTTAGGACATTCCAATCGTTACCATCGTTATGAATAACCGACTGTCTGAGTCGTGGGCGTACAGGAGCCACATTCAAATCCCATTGAATAAAAAAGTGCTTTACTAGCTTTCTCCGAGAAGGGTCCTTGATGTGCTCAATAAGCGATTTTATAAGCGACAGGTTTTGCAAATCCCATTCTAACCTTCGGCTTTCTATGCCTGGATTTCTAAATGATGCCAGTTTTAAATCTATCTCTGCCATAAAACTGCCGAGTGACTGAAATAACTCAGGTGTATGTTGCGCTTCGGCTAAGAAGGTGCCTTCTACAAACGAGAGTAGCCTAAGTATTTTATCATCGGCTGTTCGTGTTAGCAATTCATTATCCTGATTCTTTATCGGCCGTGAAACCTGATTGGCTGTAAGGTGGGTCAGACGATTAACAAACTCTGTTTCAGCAATAATTTCTGCTTCGGTTTGAGCAGAATAATCATACACTTTCAATACATATTTCCCTTGATCTGATGAGACCAAGTAGTTTTCACTTATATAACCTTCCATGGTCTTAAGTGAGCAGTTCGTTAGCCGATAGTGATCGAACAGGTCTTGCGTCATCAAAGGTGAAGTTAAAAAAGCTCGTAGTGATCTTGACAAAAAGGAGATAAAAAAAGCACGAACCTTTAGGGTCGTGCTTTTATCAGAAGTTTATGGTGACTATTCTCCTTTTTCGTAAAGGATTTCTCCATTGATAATAGTCATAGCCACTTTTGTGTCCAGAATTTCCATTTCAGGAATAGTCATAATGTTCTTATCGAATACAGTAAAATCAGCAGCTTTACCAACTTCAATCGATCCTTTGAAATCTTCTTCAAACTCACCAAAAGCAGCATCAATTGTAAATGATCTTAAGGCTTCGTCTCTTGACATAGATTGGTCAGGCTCAAAGCCTCCTTCAGGAAAGCCCTGAAGTGTTTTTCGGGCTACAGATGCAAAGAATGATGGTAGGGGATCAACTGGTTCAACTGGAGCATCGGTTCCGTTAATAATCTTAGCGCCTGATTGCAATAGCTTTTGCCATACATAAGCACCCTCTTCAATTCTGGCTTTTCCTAATCGGTCAATTGCCCAAGGTCTATCAGAACTCATATGCACGGCTTGCATAGCCGCAATCACGCCCATTTGACCAAAGCGAGGAATGTCATCCACATTCAAGTGTTGAGCATGCTCTATTCTAAACCTTACATCCTTTGGGTTGATGTTAGGGTACTTCTTAAATGAGGCTTCGTATCGATCCAGTATTTCACGGTTTGCTCTATCGCCAATAGCATGAGAACAAACCTGAAAACCTGTGGCCAAGGCCTTTTCTGAAACAGTATTTACCGTTTCCATGGGTAGAGTCTCGTGTCCATAATGGTCAGGACGATCAGTATACGCCTCTAACAACCAAGCACCTCTAGGGCCTAAGGCACCATCACAGTTGAGTTTGATCGAGCGCACAGTAACCATATGGTCAGGGTCAATCATTGGTCCTTTTTCATACCATTCTTCGAGCAACTCGGGTTGACGACCTGTAAGCATTACATACTGACGGACCTTTAGTTTTCCTTCTGCTTTGAACCTTTGCAATCTGTCAATGAAAGCCTGACCTGATCCTGCATCGTGAAAACTTGTAATTCCTTTTTCTAATAGCTCTTGGATAGCCATTTCTAGGGCTTGATCGGCACGCTCAGGTGTTTCTTGTGGTACCAGCTTACCAACAATCGAGGAGGCCCTTTCGGTGAAAACACCAGTCGGGTTGCCAAGCTTATCCTTAATAATTTCTCCACCTTCAACTTCGCCCGATAGGCTTTCAATGCTTAAACGGTTGATGCCGGCCATTTCCATAGCCTTGGCGTTTGCGAAGGTCGCATGTCCACTAGCATGGCGCAGATATACTGGGTTGTCAGGACTCACAGCACTCATCTTGTCATGAGTTTGGAAGCCTTTTTCCATTACGTCTGGTTTTTCTATCCATTTATCCTGATGCCATCCGCGTCCAGTAATCCATTGACCAGGTTCAGCTTTGGCTACAGCCTCAGCTACTTTTTCTACTAACTCGTCATATGTTTTGACATACATTAAGTCGAGCTCAAGCTTGTTATAACCAATTCCCATCAAATGGGCATGTGATTCAATGATGCCGGGTGTCATCGTCATTCCTGCTAGGTCTACAATCTTTGTATTTGACCCAGCCAGCTTGCTGATCTCATCGGTCGTTCCAACAGCCTCAATCATTCCATTAGTCACAGCCACTGCTTGGACTTTGGAATTGTCGTTGTCTACTGTGTAGACCTCGCCATTTATGAATATGGTATCGGGTCCAGTTTTGGGAGAGCAGGCCTGGGTAACTAAAAGCGCTGCCAGTGCAACTAAAGACAGAAGTTGCTTGAATTTATTGTTCATAGTCTAAGGTTTCAATTATGCTAAAAACTAGCATAATTCTAACTGGATCGCAACCGGAACTATGTCAATAAGTAGGAATAGACTTTTAACGGTGACTTAGTATAAGACTCTGAATTTGATCGTGTGTTCGATCTTCTTCAGTGCTTTTGCCAGGTCTTTGCCGTACTCCTTATCTATATCGGTAATCACATAGCCTATAGACTCATTGGTTTTCAGGTATTGCCCCACAATGTTGGCTTCATGTGCGGCCAAAACATTATTAATCTCCGCCAATACACCTGGTTTATTCTCATGAATGTGAATGAGTCTATGCGCATTTTCGAGAGGAGGCAGGGTGAGATTAGGGAAGTTAACACTAAGCGCAGTGTTGCCAGTGTTAATGTAATCCATGATTTTGCCTGGAACAAAGTCACCAATGTTCTCTTGGGCTTCTTGAGTACTGCCACCGATGTGTGGTGTTAAAATTGTGTTCGGTAATCCAATTAACTCAGAATTAAACGGATCATTATTACTCTTTGGTTCCTCAGGGAATACGTCTACACCAGTTCCTCTAACTTTCCCACTTGAGACAGCTTCCTTAAGGGCAGGGATATCCACCACAGGTCCTCTAGCAAGGTTTAGAAAGACGGCTCCATCTTTCATCATTTCGAAATGCTCTTTTCTGAAAATGTTCTTGTTTTCAGGTCTTCCATCGACATGTAGGGAAACTACATCAGCCAGTTCAAGAAGTTCCTGAAGGGAGTTACACTTTGTAGCATTCCCCAGTGCCAAACGTTCTTCAATGTCATAGTAGAAAACATTCATCCCGAGGTTCTCTGCCAGTACTGAAAGCTGTGCACCTATGTTGCCATAACCAATGATGCCAAGCTTCTTACCTCGGATTTCATAACTGCTATTGGCGGTTTTAGACCATTTGCCCTGATGCATATCCTTGCTCTTGTCAGGGATGCCACGCATTAGCATAATGATCTCCGCTATGGCAAGTTCTACGACAGATCTAGTATTACTGTATGGAGCGTTAAAAACTGCCACACCTTTATTTAATGCGGCCTCTAAGTCAATTTGGTTGGTGCCAATGCAGAAGGCACCAATTGCCATGAGTTTATCGGCATGATCAAGGACTTTTGCTGTGACTTGGGTCTTCGATCTAATACCGAGCACTCGAATACCCTTTATCTTTTCCGATAGTTCATCCTCATCTAATCCCGCTGGATAGCTTTCCACTGAAAACCCATCCTCTTTTAGTTTGGCTAAGGCTTTGGGGTGAACGCTCTCCAATAAGAGCATCTTGATTCGATTCTTTGGGTATGATAAAGCTCCACTCATATTATTATGGAATAGTATTTCGTCAAAACTAGGGGCTATATGATCAGCATGCGCCTTCACACTGTCCCGTTCGATATTTTCTGTATAGGCATAGAAAGTATTGGCGGCACCAGCTTTCCTTACCTCATAATCGGTGTAACCATCACCAATCATATGGACGTTTCCCTTAAGGCTTAGCTGCTCTATTTGTTTCACTTTCCCTCCATTGGAGGACAGTACATTTTCCCTATTAAAATCAATGATTGCACCGTTGTCATCGAAGATGAAGTCATTGGCAAAGACATGTTCAGGGCGTATACCGAGTTGCGTTACCACGGGTACGATAAATTCCTTGAATCCATTAGAAACAATGAAGGTATTGGCGGCATTGTGCTCAAAAAACGTCTGATTTCTTGAAATCGACTTTGACACCAATTTGCTCAAGCGCCTAACTAATTCATCCAAGTGAGACTGGTGTGCATCAAGAATATTGATCCTTGATTCTAGGGATTCTCTTAGAGACATTTCCCCAGCCATGCCCTTGTCAGTCACATCTTTGATCAACTGAAGGCGTTTGTCTTTTTCTGGATGGTTTTCTAATGAGATTTCACCAAGAATATCTAGGGCCTCAACCTTGGTGAATGTACTGTCAAAATCAATTACAAAATGCTGGACTTCCGATGTGGTCTGATTCATTGATCGTTCTGGCTAAAAATTGCCCGGCATTGGTTGCCAAAAACTCCTGCAACCCCTGCAGCAAGTCCGCCAACGACCCCTGTGACCAAAATTAGCACCAAGGCATTTCCTCCAAGACTAAGTAGTACTGCTACCTTTTTAGCTAAAATGAAGTCGTTCGCGCTGCTCAATAACCAGGCGTATATTATCCAAAATACGGCTATTGCTAAGAAGGGAACAAAGAATGCAGATGCTTTTCTTAAGCGAACGATTGCACTAGATATAAATGCTGCCAGCATGATAGACCACCAAGGTAAAAACAAGGAAAGCACCAGGGCGAGAACTATAGTAAGAATAAAGTTTGATAGTGCGCTTTTCATTGTTTCGGTGTTAAAGTTTGTGAGAACATGATTCCACTCGTATTAGACTCGTCTTGCATGAAGAGAATTTCCAAATACTCTCCATTGGCCCATGTGTCGACAAAATTGTCATAGTATTTACTGCCAGGGTTGCCCGATTGCCCACCAGGGTATATGCCTAGAGCTTTTGGTGGGTCTGACATCTCGACTATCATTCGCCAGGAGGGCCCATGATTTCGACTTGTCGCATTGACAATTCCACTGTTCCCTCCAATTGGTAAATTGAACCTTGAGAATGCCGGTAAGGCCTGAAGAATATGACCTACATAAGTAGACTTGTAGTCACCCCAGTTAAAACCTTCATTATTTTCTTTCCAGTTCTTAATGTCTTTGGCAGCTTCTTTAAAACTTAAAAGGAAAAGATCGTTTGCAGTTTCAACTTTATCCGTTTCCATAATGTCCATAAACTTATCCTCAGGGTTGTTCTTCAGCAAATAAATGGTTTGATAGGCAAAGGGGTAGGGCATGTCGACATCATCTTCTGCGAGCTCATCCCAGACCATATTTCTGATTCTTATCCACCAGCGTTCCCAAATTGTCGCGCCATTTTTGTCAATGTCATTGTAATAGTTCCAGCTAGATACTTCACCGAATAGCTTTTCTTCCTCAGGGCTGAGTTGAGTGATGTCAATGTTTGCTATCATATGTGGCAATAGTTCGGCTGCCTTCAAATTGTAATTGTTGTTGTGAAGGTCCTTGAAGTCTTGCACGTCAAACTTTTCTCTTGACCTGAAAAAGTCATTGATTACTCGATTTCTATAAGCCTCATATCCATCATTGAAAACATAATAAGGGTATGAAGCATCAGTGGGATGCTGATTGGCAGAGCTGACAAAGCCTCTCTTAGGGTTTTTGATATGCGCATTGTGTTCTTGGGGGATAAAGGCTCTCCAGTCATGATCGGGATTGTTCCCGTCTAATAGAAATTTCCCTTGACCTTTCCACTTGTTGGGGAATTTACCTTGAACCCAAAGTGCTATATCTCCTTCTCGAGATGAGAAAATGAAATTCTGCGCTGGCGCAACGAAATGCTTAAGTGCCGACTTATACTCGTCATAATTCTTGGCTTTATTTAGTTCAAGCAGTGTCTGCTGATTATTACCGCCAAGATGCCCCGCCCATTTCATGGCATAACCGATCAGCTCTTTATTTCCAGAAAAGCTGGCATCATAAGTCACTGGGCCATGATGTGTATAAACAACTGTATCGTAATAAGTTTCTCCGCCTCGCACTATGATTTCCTCAATCTTTTTATCCGTATTTGCCCAAGCATCTCGGTGTCGATATCTGTCTCTTGATTCGTCTTCAAAATTGATTTTGTACCAATCTTTTACATCACGAGTAGCATTGGTTACCCCCCAAGAGATGTCGTTGTTAAACCCAATGACTATGCCTGCCGCTCCAGGAAGAGTTACTCCGAAGGTGTTTTTTTCTGGTGTCGCGAGTTGCATGGCATACCAGATGGATGGAAGGTTGAGTCCCAAATGAGGATCATTGGCCAAGATGGGATTGCCAGAATACGATTTGTCTGGTCCAACCGCCCAGTTATTGCTTCCATTGTCAGGATGTGGTTTGGGTAACAGGCCAGAGACATATTCTTTTGGTAGCTCACCCTCTGGTACTTCAGGCACTTCAACTTCCCCAAAATCCTCCCAATTTCTTTCAGAGGGTATCACAGGATCATTGACATCATAAAAGTCTGGAAAGAATAGGTCAAACCTTTCTTGACCGTACTTCTTAAGAAAATTGGTGTATTCCAAATCAGATTCACCCCCAGCCAACATGTCTGTCATATACATAAGCAGTAAGGCCGTCTTCTTCAATGTCCATGGTTCAGGCTGGTAGTCCAGTAGCTTGTATTCAAGTGGGTAGTCGGCAGGAGAGAGGTTTTCTATATAGCTATTGACTCCATCTCTATAAGCTTCAAGGTTTTTGACTAGCTCTGGAAACTCTTGCATCGTTTTGAGGGCATTTTCAGCACCGAAAACCATCCCTTTTCTTCGTTGCCCACGATCAAAATCCAAAGCAGCACTGCCTACAATCTCAGATAAGCGCCCAGCTGAAGCATGTGTTTGAAACTCCAATTGCCAGAGTCTGTGCTGTGCCGTTATATATCCTTGAGCCCGATAGAGGTCCCGATCATTTTGAGCAAATACGTGAGGAATAAGTGCTTGATCATAATGAACATTAACAGGCTGAGAAAGCCCTTCAAGATTTTGTAGGTCTTGAAAGCCCTCAGTTGATGTCTCATTTTGCCAAACCCCAGTATAAGGATTTAGGAATTTACCGATAGGAGGGATGGATCCAAACTTGTTGTCCATGCCATAGAAAATGGCAATAGTCAACACTAAGGATAATATGAATTTAAATTGCTTCATGGTCTGAGAAAGAGATACAGTCGTTAATATAATAAATTCGGCAGCGACACATTATGAAGATATCCTATTGTCTGTTATTGGGTCAAACTGGAATTTCCTTTTACTTTTGTTTAAATCATAATATGAAGGACATCTCGCCTGAAATTCTTGAAAAGGCAAAGCGAATTAAGCTAATCATCTTTGATGTTGATGGTGTACTGACAGATGGGGGTATTATCTATGATAATGCTGGTCAGGAGTACAAAAGGTTCAATGTAAAGGACGGACAAATCATCAAGTACCTGAGAGAATTCAATATCCTCACAGGAGTAATCACTGGCCGTGATTCACAAGTGGTCAGAAATCGATGTAATGAACTCAAGATTGATTTCCATCATCATGGAATCGAAAACAAGGTTGACGTATTCAAGAAAGTACTTGACGAGTTCAAGTTGTCAAAGGATGAGGTGGCCTATGTTGGTGACGACATCAACGATCTACCAATCTTAGTTAACTGTGGATTAAGTACCACACCAGCCGATGGTCATAATGCAGTAAAGAAATATGTTGATCATATCACAAAAGTGGAGGGCGGTAAAGGAGTCTTAAGAGAATTGGCGGACCTTGTGCTCTACAGTCAAGGCTATTATGATCAAATAATCAATGACTTAACAAGCAATGGAGATTTTTAAGGAAGGCTTTCAGATAACAGACAAAATATCACTTGGCAAAGGTAAAATGGTCTTGTTCTCAGGGCCATGCGCAATCGAGAGTTATGACGTATGCGCAAGGGTTGCGGAAAGCCTTAAAGAAACTTGTGAACGGCTGGATATTCAGTATATATTTAAGGCATCATTTGACAAAGCCAACCGAACTTCAGTAAATTCATACAGATCAGTAGGGTTGGACGAAGGGTTAAGCGTACTAGACAGGATTAGACGCGAATTTGACCTTCCAATAGTCACCGACATTCACGAGCCTAATCAGGCAAAACCTGTGAGTGACGTGGCGCAAGCATTGCAAATTCCGGCTTATTTATGCAGACAAACGGATTTATTGGTAGCAGCAGGAGAGACAGGTAAAACAGTGAAAATTAAACGTGGACAGTTTATGGCGCCAGAAGACATGCAGTATGCAGTCAACAAGGTCAAGTCTACAGGAAATGACAAGGTTTGCCTAACAGAAAGAGGGGCTTCTTTTGGTTACCACAATTTGGTTGTTGATATGAGAGCACTGCCAACTATGAGACAATATGCTCCCGTAATTTTTGATGTCACGCATAGCGTTCAGCAACCAGGTGGTGCTGGTGGAAGTTCTGGAGGTCAAAAAGAGTTTGCCCCGTACTTGGCTAGAGCGGCTGGCGCAGCAGGAGTTGATGGGTTCTTTATCGAGACGCACCCTGATCCAAAAGTTGCTTTAAGTGACGGACCAAATATGATTCCTCTGCATAAGATGAATGATTTTCTAACAATGAGTATGCAAGCCTTTGAACTAGGCCAAAAAGCTCAAAACTCAGTTGAATGACAAAGAAAAAATCTGAACTAAAATTAGTAGTCGGTTTCCTATTTATCCTTTTTCTAGCAAGTGGCTGTATTCCTAATGAAAAAGTGCTATACCTTCAGAATAAAGAATTAAACCCAAAATTAGTGAACGATTCATTAATCGCACTTAAAAGAATAGACTATAGGTTGCAACCAAATGATATTTTATTGATCAACTTTTATAGTGGCGTTGAAGAGGCTGTTGAAAAGTACTACCCAATTTTTGCTCGCCCAAACTCAGGTATAAATGCTCAGGGCAATAATGGAGCAGGAGCAGGAGGAGGTCTCGATCCTTATTTAACAGGTTATAATGTAGATAAGGAAGGTAATATTGAAATTAACGCTCTTGGCAGGGTTAAAGCCTCAGGATTGACTACTTCAGAATTGAAATATGAAATTGAGCGACAAATAAGAGAAAAAGATGGTGTTACAGATATTTTAGTGGGTGTAAAGTTGAGCGGTATTCCTTATACGATTTATGGAGAGGTAAATGGTGTTGGACCAAACCTGATTCGGCAGTATGAAGTGAATCTTCTTGAAGCTATCGCGGCTTCCGGAGACCTTACAATTAATGCAGATAGAAGTCATGTGAGTATCCTACGCCAATATCCAGAAGGGATTAGAATTCATGAGATTGATGTGACTGGAAGAGAGTTTATTAATACAGAATACTTTTTCATTCAACCCGATGATATTATCTATGTACCACCCCTGAAAATAAGAGAGTTAGGGACTGGAGAGACAGCACTCCAGACTTTCGCGACTATCATTAGTGTGATATCAGGTACTGCTGTTATCATTGGAGTCTTGACGCGATAACAGACATTGACAAACTAAAATGGCAAGCGAATTTGATTCTTTAGATGATTTCCAAAGTGGGCCTAGTTCAGGTTCCAGTCAAGCCATCGACCCAATATTGATTCTGATCAAAGTAGTTCGAAATTGGCCATTAATACTCATTTCGATTCTGCTGGGTTTACTTATAATGTTCACCTACCACAGGTACACCACTGAGCGATTTTCTGTCAGAGGTTCAATCTTAATTCCAGAGACTAATCCTAATATAGCATCTAACTTTCTGCAAGATTTCATTGGTGGTGGTTTCGCGGCTAATTTTTTAAATGAGTTGGAGGTTTTGAGAAGTGAGGGGATCACAAGGGCGGCAATAGACTCATTAGATTTTGATATCGAGTACTTTTCTAAGGGCCGAATTAAGTCAATAGAAGAGTACAATACATTGCCTTTTGAAATAATCAAGACTGAAAACCACAGTCAGCTATATAATCGCGAGTTTCTTATCACTTTTTATGACAATAATCAATTTAGGTTGACACTTGCTAATGATGATGGACATGAAGAAAGTACCTTGTATCCGCCAAATAGTCTGATAGAAACTGATGGCTACAGTTTTTCTATGTTTTTTAATAAGTCTAGTTCTTTGACAGGTAAGAGTTATACATTTCGGTTTCGCGATAAAGAAAGCCTAGTCAAGGAGTGGAATAAGAGGTTAAATGTGACCTTTTTGAGAGAGTTTACCACCATTGCCGTCCTAAAATTAACTCATAGTGAACCTAGAAAAGGAGCAAGGTTTATTAATGAGATTATGAGTGCTTATCGAGATCAGGAATTAGACAGGAAGAATGAGTTGGCTGATAAGACGATAGATTATATCAATCGTGAGCTCAACGTTTTGGATGACACGCTGTCCCTTTATGAGGGTCAATTAGATAAGGTGAAAGTTCAGGAGAAAACTTTGACTTTAGATAACATCGGTGACAAAGTCTTAGCCAAATTAACTCGACTTGAAGGAGAGAGAGAAATTGCCAAGGCTTCCTTAAGGTCTTTATCAGAAAACTTGGAGTTTTTGAATGATACTGCCAATTATCAAAAAGTCTTCATACCGATTTCTGTAACACAAAACACAAATTTGAACAGTTATATCAGTAGACTACAGCAGCTTCTAATTGAGAAAAACGACTTGCTAGAAAACTTGTCTCCAATTAATGAGTTGGTAAAGGCCAAGGACTTTGAGATTACAAGTTTAGTTAATTTGATAAGAAATACCGCTGAGATACAGATCAATGATCTTAGGAGTGAAATTGAAATTTTAGATGCCGAGATTCTCAGATCAAATGCGGATTTCAAGAACTACCCCGAAAAGCAACGCAGACTCAGTGATATTCAGAGAATTTATGATGTCTATGTGCGTATGTATAGTTTCTTTAGTGAGAAAAGAGCAGAGTCCGGTATTTCAAAAGCAAGTAATGAGGCCAATGCCCAAGTGGTGGATTTAGCGACCGGTAATGTAGGTTCAATATTCCCAAATAAACCTTTTAATTATGTTCTAGGAGCTGGTCTAGGTTTGGCCATTCCATTAGTCTTTTTGGTCATAAGAGAATTGTTGAATGATAAGATAGAATTCCGAAAACAAATAGAGAAGTATACTCAAATTCCAATAATCGGAATGATAGGACATAATAAATACGATGGAAATTTGACAATTTTAGAACACCCAAAATCAATCATGTCGGAGTCTTTTAGGGCAATCAGGTCAAATATGGCCTTCTTTGGCCGCGAGAAGGCTATAAAGACAATTCTAGTTACCTCAAATGCATCAGGGGAAGGTAAATCCTTCTGTTCTCTGAATCTTGCCTCGATGCTCGCTTTATCTGGTAAGAAGACCGTTTTAATAGGCCTAGATCTAAGGAAGCCTAAGTTATTCAATGACTTTGGCCTTACGAATGATTTTGGGGTCTCGAACTATTTGGCTGGTTTCGTTAGTAGAGAAAAAATTATTCAGGCCACTGATTACGAGAATCTTGATTTAATAGCTGCGGGGCCGGTACCTCCGAATCCTGCTGAACTCCTAATTTCAGATCAACTCAGGGATTTGATAGCATATTTGAAAGAAAGTTATGATCATGTGGTGATAGATACTCCACCTGTAGGTATAGTGGCTGATACTTTTAACCTTACTTCCTTGGCAGACCTAAATATTTTTGTTGTCAGACAGAATTACACAGCTAAGCAGGTATTCCCCTTTTTAAATGATATTACCAATAAAGATCTAGTTAAGAATGCAACTTTACTTTTAAATGATTTCAAGGTCAATAGAGGCTATGGCTATGGTTATGGTTACGGCTATGGTTATGGTTACGGCTATGGCTATGGTTACGGCTACGGTAGCTACGGCTCGGGGTATTACTCTGATGAAGAGAAATTGAACGAAAAACGTTCACTATTTAAATTTTTCAAAAATTGATTCACCCCGATTGGGATACGATAATTGAGCCGAAATCGGCAACCTTCGATCTAAAGATAAAGGAGATCAGAAGGTATAAAGATCTGCTATTGTTATTCGTTAGAAGAGATCTTGTGGCTCAATATAAGCAGACCATACTTGGTCCTCTTTGGTATTTTATTCAGCCAATTCTCACCACCCTCACATTTACTGTGATTTTTGGTAATGTGGCAGGGCTTTCTACAGATGGATTGCCCAAAGTGTTATTTTACCTCGCTGGAGTGACTTCGTGGAGGTACTTTTCTGACTCTCTTACCAAAACCTCTGAGACCTTTACGAAAAATGCTCAAATTTTTGGTAAAGTTTATTTCCCACGGGCCATAATGCCAATTTCTACTACCATCACTAACCTTGTGACATACGGTGTTCAGTTGGTACTCTTTTTTGGTTTCTACGCTTATTTTGTTTTCGTAGAAGGTTTCGAGTTAAGGATACAAAAAGAACTGTTTCTATTTCCTTTGCTTGTTTTGATTATGATGCTTTTGGGTTTGGGCTTTGGTTTCATCCTTTCAGCGCTTACCACAAAGTATCGCGATCTTAAGTTTTTAATCACTTTTGGAGTTCAACTTCTTATGTATGGGACTCCGGTAATTTATCCTCTCTCCAGCATTCCAGAGCAGTATAAAGTTTTTATACTGGCCAACCCTATGACACCTATTATTGAGACTTTTCGGTTTATCTTTTTGGGCTCAGGGCAACTCAGTTACCTATATTTAGGCTATGCTACAGTATTTGCTCTTGCCTTATTTATTTTGGGTTTGGCCATCTTCAATCGAACCGAAAAGAACTTTATGGATACTGTATGATTTTATGATAGCTAGAGCTACATCAGTCTAATATGTCAAACACTTCAATTAAAGTCGAGAATCTATCCAAGCAGTACCGTTTGGGCTTGGTAGGAACTGGTACAATAAGCCATGATTTGAATAGATGGTGGGCCAGAATTCGAGGGAAAGAGGATCCATTTCTAAAAATTGGAGAGACTAACGACAGAAGTCTGAAAGGAAATTCGGATTACGTATGGTCATTAAAGGATATCAACTTTGAAGTTAGGCGTGGAGAGGTATTGGGCATTATTGGTAAAAATGGGGCTGGCAAAAGTACTTTGTTGAAGATTCTCTCAAAAGTGACAGGTCCTACTACAGGTCGAATCATGGCAAATGGACGAATAGGAGCATTACTAGAGGTAGGTACTGGTTTTCACCCAGAATTAACGGGGAGAGAAAACATCTTTCTTAACGGGGCTATACTTGGTATGACCAAGGGCGAGATTAAAACCAAACTGGAGGAAATAATTGATTTTTCGGGATGCTCTCGGTATGCAGACACTCCTGTAAAGCGTTATTCTTCTGGCATGAAGGTACGCTTGGCTTTTGCCGTTGCAGCATTTTTGGAGCCTGAGATATTGATAGTGGATGAGGTGCTAGCTGTGGGTGACGCAGAGTTCCAGAAAAAGGCAATAGGTAAAATGCAGGATGTGAGTAAGGGGGAAGGACGTACTGTTTTGTTCGTAAGTCATAATATGGCAGCAGTTGAGAGCTTATGTTCAAGAGTGTTGGTATTGGAGAACGGGACTATTCACTCGGAAGGTCAGGTTAATGAAATGATCTCGACTTATCAAAAGTTGACTTTGGCAAATGCTAAGTCTGATTTATCACAAAACTCGAACCGAACAGGAAATCAGAAAGCCTTATTTTCTACTATTAAATTCAATCAAGGACGCCCAGTGAACATTGGTACGCCATTGGACATTGAATTAGTAATTAACTCAACGGAGAATTTTGCGAATGTTCAAATTGCTTTAACAATTTGTAGAGGCTTTGAAGAGCGTGTAACTGTTATTGACAACGTTTCTCAAGGCATTGCTATCAACTTATCAGCAGGAGTAAATAATCTTCGTATCTCAATGCCAGAAGTAATGCTCTTACCCAACGAATATCAAGTGAATCTATGGATGGCTGGAAACAGTGATGTTTTAGATTATGTTGTGAGTGGAGCCGCATTCGATGTGCTAACCTCGGATTATTATAACTCGGGTTATATGCTAAAGGCACAAAAACATGGTGTTCTTGTGTCGAAGAAATCTGAATGGCGAATAGATAGAATAGAATGATTTTCAATACTAAGTCTGTTAAAATACTCTATGAAGGTGGCTTCGTTTTAACAGTACTCTTATCTATTTGGTACCTGCAGCCATTTATCTTTAAACCTTTGAATAAACATTTTTTCGAAGAAGATCAATTGTTTTTCAACTACTGGTCTTTGAGTAAACTCTCATTACTAGTAGCTATATGTGTTACCGCTTATGCTGCTTTTTTAAGTCTTTCATGGAATAAAATTCGGGATTGGAGTAGCATTCCTCCTTGGGTCAAAGTAGTTGTAATGACATGCGTTTTACTTCTGCTCTGGGCGTATGCTTGCTCAGAACATAACTATTTTTATGATCGGTCTTTTTTACTTGACAAGGCACTTTTTGTAATAATTGGTTTAGCTGCTTTCTTTAGACCACAATTCATTCCAGTTTTTCTCTTGCAGGCTTATCTACTCTCTAAGCAGTTCTCCTTCGCATTACCTTCAGCATATACCTATACCGATAAACAAATTATCTTTGATATACTTTTCGGATTTTCAGTTTTCTATTTTCTAAAGACTACCATAGCTAAAAATGTCTTGTGGTCTACCTTTACAATGCTGGTTCTGCTTATTATATGCAATTGGTATTTTAAAGCTGGCCTGGGAAAAATACTTGTTGGTTGGCAACATCATAATTCACTTTACAATCTGTTTATGGCAAGTACGGCCTATGATTGGCTGTATCAATTTCCAGAATTGAAAACAGTATTAGCAAAGACACTTTCGCACTCCAGGGGTGTTATTGAATATGCAACATTGGTAATTGAATTTTTGTTTCCTCTTATCTTATTTTGGAAAAGAAGCTGGTTTAGAATTGTTATTGGTGCGTTTATAGTTTTTCACCTAACGGTATTTATTACAAGCGGTATTTTTTTCTGGAAGTGGGCAGTTCTAGAATTTGTTCTCATGGCACTCACATGGAGGTACGCTGATATGATCCAGTTTGGGGAAAAGAGCTACCTTCTTTCTTATGTTTCTTTACTAATTATTACTTATTTAATTTCTCCTACAACTTCTCTAGTTTGGTATGATACACCATTTGTTCAAAAGTATACTCTCTCTCTTGTGGATGACAAGAAGCTGGAATATAATCTAGATCCTAGTTTTTTTTCTCCTTATGATGTGATCTTTGCACAGAATAGATTTGCCTTCTTGTCGGAAAGGCCTGTTTATACCGGGACTTACGGTTCTACCACTTCGTTAGAAACGCTCAAGGAAGCTAATTTGGCAGTTGAGGAAGTGAGACTTCCGGCATTTAGTACTAGAGGTGATATACAATACTCTGAGAGTAAGAAAGAAGATTTCTTGTTTTTTGTTCAAACTTTCGTTCAGAATAAACTTCAAAATGATGTCAAATGGGTTAGTTGGATAGATGCTCCCATGCATATCCATCAAGGAGCTAATCAACAGAATATCAGTATTGAAGAAAATATTGTTGGTATCAAACTAACCTACGAAGAGTTATTGACACTTCCGTCTAACAGTTTTAGGACTCTTTTTAAAAAGCATCAATACTTCTTTTTTTGATCTAAATGTGTGGCATACTTGGTTTTTACGATACGCAACGAGGGTTGAATAAGGTCTTATTCGAGAAATCTTTAGAATTGATGGAGTTTAGAGGTCCTGATGATTCTGGAGTAGAGATTTATAACGATCAAATATACCTAGGTCAAAAGCGCCTCGCCATTATAGATTTGACGTCTGCTGGGCATCAACCTATGGAAAGTCATGACGGTAAACTCTCTATCGTTTTCAATGGCGAAATTTATAATTATCAGGCATTAAGAAATCAATTAATTAATGATGGGCAAGTTTTTTTCTCTAACTCGGACACTGAGGTCTTACTTCTCGGGTACAAGGAATGGGGTTTGCCACTCCTTTTGAATAAAATTAAGGGGATGTTTTCCTTTGCCATTTACGACAAGGAGTTAGGCGTTATTATTGGAGCTCGTGATCGTTTTGGTATTAAGCCTTTCTATTACTCTAATGATTTTCAAGGATTTGGGTTTTCCTCGAACTTGAAGTCTTTAAAAGTGTTACTAGAGAGAGAAGAGAATACATTAAATGAGAATGCTCTTTTAGATTTTTTGAACCTAGGATATGTGCCAAATCCAGACTGTATCTGGGAGTCATGTAATAAGTTGCCTCCAGCTCATTTTTTCGAATACTCGTTAGAAACAACAATATTAAAGGTGGAGCGCTATTGGGAACTTGCCATTAGCAGTGTGAAACTCCCATTTAATAAAGCCTGTGAGCAATTCGAATCGATGCTGGATCGGTCAATTGATGATCATTTGGTGGCCGATGTCCCAATTGGTCTTTTTTTAAGTGGTGGATACGATTCTAGCACTGTTTTAGCAAAGATGTCATCAAGAGTAAAACAGATAAATACTTTCTCAATTGGTTTTAAGGATTCTGACCGATCTGAACATCTTGTAGCAGAAGAATTGGCTTCCAAATTCAAAACTAATCATCAAACACTATTAGTAGATAAGGATGATGATGTTCTTGGAGATTTACACGAATTAGTGAGGTTTCTTGATGAGCCCTACGCCATTAGTTCGATGATTCCATATTACTTAGTATCAAAATTGGCTTCTAATCAGAATAAGGTTGTGATGGTAGGAGATGGAGGTGACGAATTGCTGGGAGGCTACAATTGGCATTACCATATAGCTAGGACCGAAAGGGAGTTTTGGTTAAAGAAGCAAGCTAGATTTTTGAAAGGCGGAGGTTATCGCAATTACTTGTCCAAAAGGTATGCAAAAGTTATGGGGACTTTAAGCAAAGAAGACTTGTCAGTATTTAAGCCACGCATAGAAAAAAAAATTAAGCAACGGCAACTGGACTTTTATAAAGGGAACATGAGGGATACTGGGAGCATGGTTAAGGATATGCAGTACCTTGATATGGCTACTTTTTTACCAGAACCGGCTCTTACTAGAGCCGATAGAATGAGCATGGCACACTCGATAGAAGTAAGAGTTCCTTTTTTAGATCATGAACTATTTGAATTTACTTTTGGCTTACACCCTTCCTCTTATTTTGATAGGCATGCGAAAAAGCCATTTCTGAATAAAATATTAAATGATACGCCAGCCTCGTTTATTTTGAATTTACCCAAAAGAGGGTTTAGTTTTCAATTCTTAGACTGGTTTAAATCAAAAGAATCTCAACAGCTAATTGAAGAGCAACTTGTTCGGTTGCCAAATATTTTTAATCATAGTTTCAGCTATGATAATTTATCTCCCCTAATGAATTTTAAGTTATTAGTACTCTCCATTTGGATAAAACAGAATCTATGACACTGAAGAATAATGAAGAATACGGGCCCTATATTGATAGAAGGTTTAGGCTCCCAAGGGTGTGGAGTAACAGGGAGTTAGCTAAGTTTGCCCATCTTTTTAAAGGTGATATTGCCAATGTTAGTGGGTGGAAAGATATTGATAAAGAGGGTAAAAATTATCGTGAATATTTTAGTAGTGCTGAATCTTACACTATTACTAATTACAAATCTGAGGCACGTGGATTTCAAGGTGGGAAAGATGAGGTGTTTTTAGATTTGACTGCGGATTTACCTGAACAAGAATCAAACCGTTTTGATGTGGTTTTTAATCATACTGTACTTGAACATGTTTATGAAGTGCAAAAGGCCTTCAAGAACCTGTGCTTGCTATCAAAAGATGTTGTGATTGTTGTTGTACCTTTTTTACAAGAAATGCATGCTGATTATGGTGATTTTTGGAGATTTACCCCGCTAGTCATGAAAAACATGTATGAAGAGAATGGGTTTGACCTCCATTATTTGAGTTTCAATGGTCATAAGAATGCTTCAGTATATCTTTTCTGTATTGGGTTAAAACCAGATTCACCATACAAAGCCCAAATACCTTTTCATTTTTCTTTTGAAGACCCTACACCTACTTTTGACACTTCTCAAGATTGGGTAGGTTGCCATGCTATTGATAATAAAAACTTTATGAACCGGAATAGTCTGTTTAATAAACTCAAGAGAAAGCTTAAGCTCGTGTAATGGATGTTACTGTTGTCATTCGCGCTGCGGGAGAAAGGACTGAAGAGCTCTGTCGTTATATTATTGAGCGACAAGTACCTAAAGAGCAAGTATTCTTAATACATGAAAGACCTTTTTGGAAAGCTGTTAAAAGAACATTTGAAATTGGTGTTGAAGAAGGTAGAAAATGGACTTTAGCAGTAGATGCAGATGTTTTAGTCAGCTCAGACGGGATAGAAAGGCTTATTACTCTGGCATCAAAAGTTAAAAAACCACTGTTTTGTTATCAAGGTTATGTAATGGATTTTGTTTTTGGTAGGGCAAGAGACGGTGGCCCACATTTATATAATACTAGTTACTTGAAGAATGCATTGGGCTTCGTTAAAAGTGACGTGAGCGTTTTGAGACCAGAGTCAGATACTTATCGGGCATTAGCAGAGCAAGGCATTTATACGGTCGTTGATAGTCATCTCTTTGGATTACATGATTATTATCAATTTCACCATGATTATTTTCGGAAAGGGTATTTTCATTCAATAAAGAGTTCAAGTGATAAGGAAAACTTTGGGTTTCTTACTTACTGGGCTAACAATATGACTACTTTTCCTGAGTTAGAATGTCTATTAAGGGGTTGGCTATTAGGTAAAAAGAGTTCAGAATATAGGGTTGATATTGATTTTTTTAAAAGTTTAAATCTAGAAGAGAGCATTGATCCTTTGAAGGAGATATCATCAGATTTGTTCTTAGAATATATGAATCAGGCCGATGAGCTTTCGTCAAATATCTCTATATCAAAACTTCGTTATAAAGAGCTCCCCAAAAGGAAGTTAAGCTTTCTCATGCGAGTCAAAAGTTGGGTGGGATGGAGACTCATCTCGTTGGGTACTTTTATGAAAGCACGTAATTGAGAGTTCTTTATTTAATACCTAACATTACTCGAGGTGGAATTCAGACTCAGGTATTATCATTGGGTAACTATTTAATGAGGGAGAGGGGCTTCACTGTTTCTATTGTCGGCTTCCATACGAAAGATGAGTCGTACTTGAGCTTATTGAAAAAAATAGGATTTGATGTTCGTTTTAGTCCAGAAATTGGGGAAAGGCTTACTAGATACGATAGTTACTCTGTAGTAGAGAAGTGTGTTTTTTGGTTTGACTATATTCGTTTTTTAAAGAGTTTCAAACCTTCCGTTATTGCTCCGTATACCCAGCGCATTGATGATTTGACGAATGCAGTTTGGAGATTCACAGGGGCTAAGCTGAGTTTTAGTTTTGAGAGAGGCGGGTATTTACATCCTAAAAGAGAAAAGCTGAATTGGTTGAGAAGATTAAAAAAGCTCTCTCAACCTACGTATGTGGCTAATTCGAATCATGGCGCCCTTGCTTTAGCTAAAATTAGAAATATTCCCATTAGGAAAATTCATGTCATTCCGAACGCCTATGTGATTCCAGACCTCTCTGTATCGGATCACTTGCCAGTTGAGGTTGATTTGTCAGACAAGGTTGTGTTTATTATGTTGGCGAATTTCTTTGATCAGAAAGACCATACGTTTCTGCTAAAGGCATGGCAAATGTCCAATATGACTGAATCTTTATTGCTTTTGGTAGGTGGTGGAGGTACTGACAAGTGTCGTCAAAACTATCACGAAGCTCAAGAATTTGTTAAAAATAATGGTTTGGATGATCAGGTGTTTTTTTTGGGTGCTACTGGGGCAACTCAACATCTGTTGTCAATTGCATCTATTGGTCTCTTGACGTCAAGAACAGAGGGTTGCCCTAATGCCGTTCTTGAATACATGGGAGCTGGCCTGCCGGTTTTGGCTAGAGATATACCTGGCATTAGAGAAGTACTACCAGAAGAAAATAAGGTCATATTGACAGGCTTTGATGACATTCGAGGCTTGGCGCGACAAATGTGTTTTCTTGAAAAAAATAAAGCACTAAGAATAAGGTTAGGTGAGGTTAACCGACAGCACGTAATGGCAGAGTTTAGACCTGAGGAGATGTTTAATGCATATAATAAGCTCATTTCAGCTCGCTAATGTATACTACTGAAAGCATTGTTTCTATCGTTACCCCATTGTTCAATCGGGTTGAGGACGTTTCGCTAACCATTGAGAGTGTACGACAGCAGACATATGAAAACTGGGAATGGGTTATCGTGGATGATGGTTCCACTGATGGTTCATTGGAATTGTTAAATGATTGGTCAATCAGGGACAGTAGGATCATCATTGAAAAAAGAAATAGGGAGCCTAAAGGTGCTTCGACATGTAGAAATATTGGTGTTGGCAAGGCTAAAGGAGACTTCTTAATGTTCCTTGATTCAGATGACTTACTCGCCCCTCAATGTCTCCAAAATAGGTTAAGGTTAATTGAGGATGAAGATTTTATTGTTACTCAAACCGGAATTATCAGGAAAGAACACAAACTGGTTAAAAAATATTGGAGCTCACTCTTGCATATGGACGACACCGAGGCTTTCATGCGACTTGAGGGCTGGTGTATTTCATCAACATTTTTCCTCGCCAAATTTGCAAAGCAATATGCTTTTGATGAAACCGCAGCTTCACTTCAAGACTGGGACTATCATTTGAGAATCCTCCAAGACTCACCCAAATATGTAAAATATGCAAATTCAGATCCCGATGTATACATTAGATCAGGACACGGGGATCGAATATCTCTAAAAAATGGGTCTTCTAAAAGGGTAATGAATCGATTTACTACCTTTCTTAAAATTGAGGAGCTTTTGTCTCAAGTTGGCAAAGGCGCGAGTATAAAATATCTAGATAAGCACTATTTAAAACATCTAAAAGAATCTGTATTATATCACAGTTATGACGATTTCAGGTTGTTGTATGAGTATTGGAAAAAGTCTAGTACTTATTATGGGAAAACAGGGAGGCAGATTAAGATATATCTTATTCTTCAGTTTTGGTTGAGAAGGTTGGGTTTATCTTTTTTGAGTGGATTAGCCTACCGTACGGCCAAATTTATTTGTCCTAAGCGCTTGTTTAATCCAAATGAAAGAGAGTTAATATTGACTTCGCCAATATTATTAGAGAAAGAAATTCAAGACATTTTATATAAGTAGGTTTAGGTGCTGAAAGCTTATGATGAATAAAAAGATTCAAGTTTTAGACTGTACACTCAGGGATGGAGGATATTATACCAATTGGGATTTTGAAGACAGCTTGGTTGATGCATACCTTAAATCAATGAACAGTCTAGTGGTTGATTTCATTGAGATTGGATATCGCAGTCCTAAAAAGCCTGAGTACTTAGGGAAATACTTCTATTGCCCCAAGAGTGTGATGGAGGAAATTAAGTCTAAAACAACAAAGAAATTGGCCATTATTCTAAATGAAAAGGATGTGCCTGCCGAAAACGCTGAGGAGCTTCTTCAAGATTGTAGCAGATTAATTGACCTAATAAGAATTGCGGTTGCACCCGAAAACCTCAATAGGGCTATTGAGGTATCAAGGAAGATAAAAGAGATGGGTTTTGATGTAGCTTTCAATGTTATGTACATGTCTAATTGGTCCAAGATTGATGGCTTTTTTGATCAGATTGAAACTTTGAATGGTACCATAGATTACTTTTATCTCGTTGATTCTTATGGAGGTGTTTTACCTAGTGAGGTGGAAGAAATGATCCTTAAAGTAAAAGCCCGATTAGATTGTAAAATTGGATTTCATGGTCACAATAATTTGGAGTTAGGGTTAATAAATACACTAACTGCTCTTGACGCAGGGGTAGATATAGTTGATGCCACTGTCACCGGTATGGGAAGGGGAGCGGGTAATTTAAAAACGGAATTACTACTTACCACAATGAATGCGCGTTATGGCTGGGACGTGAATTTTAATGCCTTGGGAACGGTTGTCGACTCATTTGAACACTTGCAGTCTCAGCACAAGTGGGGTACGAACTTGCCTTACATGGTTTCTGGTGCTAACTCCCTTCCTCAGAAAGATGTGATGGATTGGGTGGGCAAACGCTTCTATTCTATGAACAGTATTGTTCAAACACTCCATAATCAGAGCATCGGTGTTGAAGACAACATCAAATTGGAAACCTTTCTTCCCGAAGAAGGGTATGACAAAATTCTTCTTATTGGTGGAGGCCCTTCTGTATCAAAGCATGCAGAAGCCTTAAGGAAATGGTGTGAAAGTCAGGACAACTTGGCTATAGTTCATGCAAGCTCAAAGAATTCCATTTTTTTTAAGGGGATGTCGATTCAACAGTACTTTTGTCTTGTAGGCAATGAAGGGCATAGATTAGAATCTAATGCTGCAGAAGGTTTTGAGTTTGTCTCAGAATGTGTTCTACCTCCTTTTCCCAGGAAAATGGGAACATATATACCATCTGGCCTACGCGAGAAGTGTTTTGAACTAAAGACAATCAACTTTACCAACAAAGTCAATGACTCTCATACAGTTCTTGCCCTACAAACCGCATTAGAACTTAAGGCAGCAGAGGTATTTGTAACTGGTTATGATGGCTATTTCGGAGACTCAGTGAAACAAGTGGAGATCGAATTGTCTCATGAAAATGAACAATTGTTCGATGACTTCAAGAATATAGGTGTGAAAATTGTATCTCTGACGCCTACCAGATATGAAATTCTAGATGAAGACTCAGTTTACTCCAACATTTGATCAATGAGCGATATTTCCTTTTTTCTTCCTACACGTAAAGGAAGTAACAGGGTTGAAAACAAGAATACTCGCAGTTTTGCAGGTATTGATGGTGGGCTCTTGGCCCTAAAGTTATCTCAATTGATAGGTTCGAAGCTCATTGGAGAGATTATTCTCTCTACCAATGATGAGTTATGTATTGAAATTGCCTCAAAGTTTAAGGACCCGAGGTTAAGAATTATTGAGAGGCCGGATCAACTATGTCTTGATACCACGCCTCTGACAGCACTGATTAAATATGTCCCTGAAGTGGTCAGGTGCGAACATGTCATTTGGGGGCACGTAACGACACCTTTTGTCGAAGGTCAGGAATATGATCGCATAATAGACAATTACTTCAAAGGTTGTGATGAGGGTTATGACTCTTTGGTCACAGTAAAAGAACTTCAGAATTTCTTGATTGACCCTAAAACTGGAGAAATGATTAATTCTTTGAAAGGTCAGTCAGGTCGATGGCCTAGGACACAAGATTTAGATTTACTTTATGAAGTTAATCACGTGGCTTTTGTTACTTCTTTGAATGTATATGAAGACTTACATGATCGTATCGGAAAGAGGAAAAGATACCATGTTCAAGACACCGTAACATCCTTTGACATTGATTGGGGAGACGATTTTTTAATTGCAGAGAGTATATATGAGAAGCATAGGACCTCTTGAAGCGATTTTCTGGGACTTTGACGGTGTCCTTATGGATTCTATGCCTGTAAGAAATGCAGGTTTTAGAACAGTGCTGGCTGATTATCCTAAGGATCAGGTAGATTCATTAATGGAATTTCATTTAGCAAATGGAGGGCTATCCAGGTATGTCAAGTTCAGGTACTTTTTTGAAGAGATTAGAGAAGAACCGATTACAAATGAAGAAGTGAATCAGTGGGCTTCAAAGTTTTCCAGCATAATGATTAAATCCTTAATCAACCCTGACCTCTTGTTGTTCGATTCAAATCAATTTGTAAAACAGTATGCTGATCAACTTAAGATGCATATTGTCTCAGGCTCTGATCAAAACGAGCTGATCCATATTTGTGAGAGCCTTGAATTGAGTAGGTCATTTGTGTCTATAAAGGGATCACCTACCACGAAGAAGGACCTTGTTAGACAGGTTTTAGCCGAGCATCAGTATGATAGGAAAAAGACTATACTTATAGGCGATTCTATTAACGATTATGAAGCTGCAAATGAAAATCAGATCTTATTTGGTGGCTACAATAATGAAAAACTAAGAGGTGTTGGTCAATACTATATTGATCAGTTAAGCCAAGTAAAGATGGTTCTTGCTGGGCATAGCCAGTGACATGAATTCACCAAAGAAGATTATACTTGTAATCATTCATAGTTCACTTGGGGAGCTAAATTGGATACTTCCTTTTATAAGCTATTTAAAGGAAAATCAGGATAATTACGATATCGTCACATTGTTCTTTTCTGATAAATTACTTGAGAGCGCTAGAAATGAAGGGATGCTTTACAAGATGCTTGATCAGAATTCTAGGGTGATAAGAAAACGTCAACTCTTGGGTTTTCTGCTTGGCAATAGCTCACGAATTGCCTACATATTCAAGGATTTTTGGCCGATTACCAGTAAAAGCCTTGCTGCTTCTATCCGGAGTATTTCTTCAAGTGCTCAGCTGATACTTTATCCTCATGCCTATGCTCTGTACAGTGTAAGTAACAAACTAAGTCCTTACATACATAATTCTAAAAAGCATGACGAGCTAGTGTATGACGGCCTTGTTTTGAATTCAGCTTATGATATCAATTATTGGTCGGAACGTATTGCGCATGATCGAATAAAAGTTTTGGGTCCATTGGGTTATTCTGCTTGGTGGCAGCGAATAGTTGCTATGGAAACTCAAGATTTAGTAGATGCAGAAAGGAAATTTACCGGCAAGTTTGATCAAGTAATTGCTTTTATTTTACGTGGACCAAACGGTCAATATTTGTCTGAAGAAGATTATCAACGCTTAATGGCCGAGGCAATTACCGAGTTTGCCAATATGTCAAACACATTTATATATGTCAAACCACATCCTAGACAAGATATTTCGGAAGTTGAAAAATATCTTGATTCTTTACCTAAAAATCGATTCAAGGTTGTGGACTATAATACCTTTGTTTTGGGGAGGATGACCGACTTTTCAGTGAGTTTCTGGTCCTCAGCAATTACAGATTTTCTTGCAATTGGGACTCCGACTATCGAGTATTTTAGCTTCAATGGAAGCTGCAGTTTGTGGTTAAGAACTAGGGATAATGCGCAGACTTCTTTCTTTGACAAGCTAGGCTTGACATTACAAGCTAGAGATAAGAATAGCCTAAGAGCAGCCTTGAAAAAAATGAACGATAATATAGATGAAGTCAGAACCGAGCAACTAAATAATTTTAGTGAAGTATTTGAAAATAGTGAAGAGGTAGGTGAAAAAATGATCCAATACCTTCAGCAGGGCACTGGTTCAAAAAAAAGGTCTCGAGTACCCATGGCTACCCTTTTAAAAAGCTATCTACATGTTTTTTTTGCTAGCCTGAAGGGCACGGCTGGTAGATGACTTATTGAAATAAAAAATAAAGACGAACAAATAGATAAGATGAAGAAACGAATTTTGGTTACTGGTGGGGCTGGTTACATAGGCTCAGTGTTATGCAGACTATTACTAAGAAATGACTATAAGGTAAGGGTACTTGATAACCTTATGTATGGAGGTGAGCCTATCATCGATTTGCTAAATGAAGAAGATTTTGAGTTTATCAAGGGAGATGTTCGCGATCCTGAATCAGTTACCATGGCTACCCAAAATGTTTTTGCGGTAGCCCATTTGGCCGCAATAGTTGGCGATCCGGCATGCGCAAAAAGTCCAGACTTAGCAAGAAGTACCAATTTGGAAGGAAGTAAACTGCTATATAAAGCGGCCGAAAATCAAGGCACAAGTAGGTTTGTTTTCGCTTCTACTTGCAGCAACTATGGTAAAATGGATGACCCAGAATCATATGTACATGAGGGTTCTACACTTGCTCCAGTCTCTCTTTATGCAGAAACCAAGGTGGCATTTGAACAATTCTTAATGGAACAACCTCGGGAAAACAAATGTAAACCTACGGCCCTGAGATTTTCTACAGTGTATGGCTTATCTCCCAGACCACGTTTTGACCTTACAGTCAATGAATTTACCAAAGAGGTTGCCCTAGGAAGAGAATTGTTAGTCTTTGGTGAGCAGTTTTGGAGACCTTATTGTCACGTCTTGGATTTGTGCCGATCAGTTATGGCGACTATCGGAGCTGATCAAGAAAAAGTAGCTTTCGATGTTTTTAATGTAGGTGACACCTCTGAGAACTATCAAAAGCAAATGATTGTGAATGAGATAGTCAAACAATTGCCAGATGCAAAAGTCAAGTATGTGTCTAAAAATGAAGACCCTAGGGATTACAGAGTGTCATTTGATAAAATCAAAGAAAGGTTAGACTTTGAAGTTAAGCTCAAGGTACCAGATGGAATAAGACAGACTATTAAAGTGCTCAAAGAAGGCTTTATCTTGAATCCTGATGACCCAAAATACAAGAATGTATAAAGACACAATTGATTTTATTAAAACCCTTTATCCTCGCCAGGATTTTATACCCTTGCACGAACCTCGATTTATTGGTAGAGAAAAAGAGTACCTGACAGATGCAATTGATTCAACTTTTGTATCATCTGTTGGTGCTTATGTCAATAAATTCGAAGATGAAATGGCTGACCTTACTGGTGCTCGATATGCAGTTGCAATAGCTAATGGTACAGGTGCTTTACACATCGCATTAAAGCTTGCAGGTGTCAGTTCAGGTCATGAAGTAATTACACAGGCTTTTACCTTTGTTGCTACAGCCAATGCCATAAGCTATCTGGGAGCCAAGCCAGTATTTACTGATGTTTCTCTGAAGACAATGGGTATGTGTCCGGAAAAACTCGAGGCTTTCTTATCCGAAAACGCAGAGCAGGTTGGTGATGATTTGATTAATAAGGTCACAGGAAAGAAAATTTCAGCATGTGTGCCTATGCATACATATGGTTTTCCATGTGAAATAGACCGAATAGTGAGCGTTTGCAATCATTACAGTATTCCTGTCATAGAAGATGCAGCGGAATCTCTAGGTAGTCACTATAAGGACAAGCATACTGGTACATATGGAATTATGGGGACTTTTAGTTTTAACGGGAACAAGACGCTAACCTGTGGTGGCGGTGGCGCTATTGTGACAGATGACGAAGAGATTGCAAAAAAAGCCAAACACCTGACTACCCAGGCTAAGGTACCACACCGCTGGGAGTTCAGGCATGACGAAATAGGATACAATTATAGAATGCCAAATATAAATGCAGCACTCGCATGTGCTCAATTAGAACAACTTGACTCATTTATTAAAAACAAGCGTGAATTAGGTTTGTGCTATGCCGATTTTTTTATTCAGCAAAAAGAGATGAAATTCTTTACTGAAAATGAAGGGAGCAAGGCGAATTATTGGCTGAATGTTTTAATTTTCAAAGATCTCATGGCGAGAAATGATTTTCTGGATGAGACAAATGCTGATGGTGTGATGACTAGGCCAGCCTGGATTCTTATGAACGAGCTTGACATGTTTAGTGATTGTCAACATGACGGTCTCGCAAACAGTAAGTGGTTGGAAGAACGTTTGGTCAACATTCCAAGTAGTGTAAGAATAGACAGTCTTTGAAGGTGAGTCGAACAGTTATAATAGCAGAAGCAGGAGTCAACCACAATGGCGATATGGATCAAGCAAAGGCCTTGATCGATGTAGCAAAAAAGGCAGGTGCTGATTATGTAAAATTTCAAACATTCAAAGCAGATAAAATCAGCAGTAAACTTGCGAAAAAAGCAACCTACCAATTAGAACAGAGTGAAGAGGAGGATACCCAATTCTCTATGCTGAGAAGACTTGAATTATCGGATTCAGACCATGCCCTTCTCAAGAGACATTGTGAAGAAGTAGATATAAAGTTCTTGTCCACAGGTTTTGACCTAGAAAGTGTAGATAAGCTAACAAAATATGACCTAGATTTTTTCAAGATTCCATCAGGGGAAATAACGAATAAACCATTGATACAGCAAGTGGCGTCTAAAGGCCTTCCGGTTATTCTTTCTACCGGAATGGCTAACCTTATCGAGATTCGGGATGCATTGGATGTATTATTAGAGAATGGTTTGAATAAAAAAGATATTACCATATTACACTGTAATACTCAATATCCAACACCTATGGTAGACGTGAATTTGAATGCGATGCTCACCATCAAAAATACATTTGGCGTTGAAGTTGGCTACTCAGATCATACCATGGGTATAGAAGTGCCAATAGCGGCAGTGGCCTTAGGAGCTTTGGTAATTGAGAAACACTTCACGCTCGATAGGAGCCTTCCTGGACCAGATCATAAAGCATCGCTCGAGCCTGAGGAATTGATTAGTATGGTGAGAAGTATTAGAAATATTGAACAGGCAATGGGTAGTAGCAATAAGGAGGTCAGCTCGTCAGAAAGGCCAAATATGGTTGTTGCCAGGAAGAGTATTCACTTATCTAATCCGGTCACAGAGGGACAGAGAGTGAAGAAGGACGATTTTATTATGCTTCGACCGGGTGATGGGCTGTCGCCAATGAATTTCGAAGATTATATCGGCATGTTCTATAATAAAAGTTTGGATGCCGGACACAAACTCGAACTAGATGATTTCAAAGCATAAAAAGGTTATTGGTGTACTGACTAGCTCTAGAGCGGACTATGGTATTTATTACCCGTTGCTCAAGAGAATAGCAGATTCAGCAGAATATGACCTAAGCTTAATCGCATTTGGGAGTCATACATCAAAGCTTCATGGATACACAATAGATGCTATCGAAGCTGATGGCTTTGAAGTTGACTATAAATTAAAAACTCAAACTGGAAACGATGAACCAAACGATGTGTCCACGAGTATGGGGATTACTCTTTTAAAGTTTTCAGATTTTTGGGAGGTACATCATAGTAGATTTGCTTTGGTGTTTTGCCTAGGAGATAGGTTTGAAATGCTTGCCGCTGTTCTAGCAGCAGTTCCTTATGGCATTACCTTTGCCCACGTTCATGGAGGAGAAAAAACTCTAGGTGCTATGGACAATTCTTTCAGACACTGTATATCTCATTTTTCCAAAATTCACTTTACTTCCTTGCCCGAATATGCCTCTAGGGTCTCCAAATTGATTGAATCGAGTGAAAATATTCATATTGTAGGTGCGCTGAGTTTAGAGAATGTTGGAACAGTAAAGCTCTTATCGCCTGAAGAGTTTCTCGAAAAATGGGGGGTTGATTTGCGAAAGCCTACTGTTTTGGTCACAGTACATCCTGAGACCATAGAGTACGAAAATAATGCACACTTTGCTGATGAACTTATTAAAAGTTTAGAACACATAGTAAATCGATTTCAACTACTAATTACCATGCCTAACGCTGATACTAAGGCTTCGGCATATCGTAAGGCTTTTTTAGCACTAGCCGCTGAGCATTCAACATCTGTATTTACAATTGAAAACCTTGGCACGCAGTCATATTTCACATCTATGAAATACTGCAGCTTTCTTTTAGGTAACACTTCTAGTGGCATCATTGAGGCAGCTTCATTTGAAAAGAATGTCATTAATTTGGGTAAAAGACAAGATGGACGTATCTCAGGTGATAATGTCCATCATGTGGATTTTGATACCGAAGCTATCATGAGAAAAGTTGAAAACCTGGCAGGCATGAGTCCTTATACGGGTGGAAATATTTATCATAGAACTGGCAGTTCTAAATTGATCATGCAAGAAGTGGATTCTTATTTGAGTAAAGGTGAGTAACTATACGAAACACTTGGTAACAAAGTACAACACCGTCAAGGAGATACTTTTGCGGCTAGACTTCCTTGCATCAGAGGCAATTGTCTTTTTGGTAAATGAAGAAAATAGACTACTTGGTGCTATTACAGATGGAGACATCAGAAGAGGACTAATAAAAGGCCTAAATCTCGAAGATAAACCAGAGAAGTTCATGAATGATAGGCCAAGGTTTATTCGAAAGGACAGTTTTACTCTTGAAGAAATTATAGCTTATAGAAAGCAACACATTCGTGTTATTCCAGTACTTAATAAGTCTAAACAGGTTGTCAATGTCGTCAACTTTGACTTCTTCAAATCATACCTCCCGATTCATGCTGTGATCATGGCTGGAGGTCGAGGTTCTCGGCTGAAACCTCTGACTGATTCCACACCAAAACCTATGTTAAGTATTGGAGATAAACCAATTATTGAGCATAACCTGGATCGATTGAGGACTTTTGGTATAGACCATTTTTCTATAAGTATTAGGTATTTAGGCGCTCAAATAGTTGATTATTTCAAAGATGGCTCGGATAAAAATATAGAAATAGAATATCTAAACGAAGATGAACCTTTAGGCACGATTGGGGCATTGGCTGGCAAGAATGACTACAAACATGATACTGTATTAGTGACCAATTCAGATTTGTTGACCAATTTGGACTATGAAGAATTCTATCTGCACTTTCAGGATCAGGAAGCCGATATATCAGTTGTCACAATCCCATATCAAGTAAATATACCATATGCAGTGGTTGAGACTGGTGATGATCTAATTGTGGGTTTTAAGGAGAAACCAACTTATACTTATTATAGCAATGCTGGAATCTACCTAATTAAAAGCCGAATACTGGATAGAATTCCTAAGGGTACTTTCTACAATGCTACTGATCTACTGGAAAGTGTAATGAAAAGCGGGGGGAGAGTTTCTTCTTTTAACTTTCAAGGATATTGGTTGGACATTGGTAGGAAGGAAGATTTTGATAAGGCAAAAGAGGACATAAAGAATATTAGATTTTAATGAAGACTCTTTTTCTCATTCCAGCCAGAGGTGGATCGAAGGGGATTCCTGGCAAGAATATTAAACAACTTAACGGCAAGCCACTCATTTGCCATACTATTGATGTTGCTCGGGGGTTGACTGAAGATATAAACATCTGTGTGTCAACTGATTCTGAGGAAATTAAGAAAGTAGTTGAGAGTTATGGATTGAATGTTCCGTTCATACGCCCAGCCGAATTGGCCACTGACAAAGCCGGTACGGAAGAAGTCATAGAGCATGCTATCGATCACTTTCTACAGTCTGGTTTACGTTACGAAACAGTGGTATTACTCCAGCCAACTTCCCCGCTAAGAACTGAAGGTCATGTTAAGGAAGCACTTGATGTATACAAGCAAAAAAAGGAAATGGTTGTCTCAGTAAATTTAAGCAAGGCTAATCCTTATTATTCATTATACGAAGAGAATGAAGGTGCTTTTCTGGTGAAATCTAAAAAGGGAGAATTTAACAGGAGACAAGACTGCCCCTTGGTTTATGAGTTCAATGGGGCAATATATATATTCTCTATTGACGCCTTTAAAGAACATGGGCTGTTCGGTGTGAATATGATCAAATATCTAATGGAAGAGAAATACTCTATAGACCTCGATACGGAGATTGACTGGGTTTTGGCGGAGTATTACATGAACCTAGTTGCAAGTGAGCAAGCTTAAATTACTATTTAATTTTGGGTATTCTAGAAGTAGTTGGATTTACCCCATAGAGCGACTTACTGATCACTTTGACATTACTTATATCTTCTATGTTGATCAGCGTCAGGAGGTAAGTTCAAATACTCATCAGAAAAAGGTTTATTGGTCTGAGTTCGAAAGTGCTCAAGACCTATTAGATCAAATAAAGCCAGATAAGGTGGTTTTTATGGATTTATCTTCAGTGGTGGCTATTGCTCTCAACTATGTAGCAAGAAAAAAAGGTATATCTACTTACATTCTGCAACACGGCTTTTTCAATGACTATAGAGAGTATCGTCAAAGACAAAAGTTGTATCTAAACCAAGCCATTGAAAAAAGTAAATCATTAAGGAAAACAGAGCCACAAATATCATCATTTAGTGCCACTGGATTCCTTAAAAAGTCTATCAGAAAAAGTGACCTTTTTTACTTTTGGAAGTTGATTCCTTTTCTGATCCTTCGAAACAAATTCGATGAACGTCTCGCAGCAAAATGGGTGCGATTTTCTGCAAGAATACCAGACAAATATATATGTTATACCAGCGTGAATGCTCAATACCATAGACAGCTGGACAATCCCAAAGAAACAAAGTTCCATTATATAGGAAACCCTGAATTGGATAAGTTTCTCAACCTAAACCTACAAGAGGACAATTTTCAAGAGTACTATTTACATATTGACCAACCTCTGGCAGAGAATCAATATGGAGAACACTTATTTAGCAAAGTCCAGATGGTTAATTTCTACAAAAAGCTCAATGCTTTTTGTAAGCAAGAAGGATTAAGGTTATTAATAAAGCTTCACCCTGAAAGTTATAGTGGAGGTTGGTTCCCTCAAGATGCGAATATCAAGTATATCAGACAGCATCATGACCTACCTTCTTTGATTGCAGGTGCGAAAGGTTGTTCAAGTTTTTTTTCCACACTAGCCTTACCTGCAATGCTTTACAAACCAGTCGTTTTATTCAAAGTTTCTCCTTCTATATTTCTCGATCATATAAAGAGCTTAAAAATGGCCTGGATTCATGATTTTGAGAATGGTACTTTATCAAGCCAAGACCTGCATATTCAAGAAGGTCGTCATGTGGATAAATTTATTGAGGACTATTTTTACTCCCTTGATGGTAAATCAATTGATAGGTTAAGGGTGCTAATGTCAGCGTAGTAACTCACTAATGAGTAGAGAAGAAAAAGTCTATTTATATCCAAGCTTAGGGCCAAGTTACAGCATGAAAAGGTATTTAGAAGGGCTGAAAGTTGGTTTTGAGAGAAATGGAATTTCGTATGAAGTTATAGAGCCAAAGCTAAAAACCTTAGTAGGTAAGTATTATCATTATCCAAGGTTGGCTTTGAATTATGGGAAAAGAGGTCAACATATTATTATCAGTGAACGATATGCTTATTTATTGCCGTTTTTAAAGAATAGAGCTACTGTTATCTGTCACGACTTGCATACTCTTTATCCAGAAGCAAGAACTCCACTCGTTCATAAATTGCTTTATAAAGTTTTTTTGAAATTGATGCTGAAAGCTGATAAGGTAGTCTGTGTTTCTAATCATACCAAATCGGATCTGGAAAGGTTCCTTGGCAACGTCAGGAGACCGGACCGTCTTACGGTAGTTCACAACGGTATAGAAGACTTTTGGTTGCGGCCTGCGAAATTGAAAAGGGAGCAGGTTGAATGGTCACCTAAGTTGAAAGATAAAATAGTATTAGCCTCTGTGGGCACTGATGCGTGGTATAAAAATAATAGTTGGTCTATAGATTTATTGGGTAAACTCGGTGATGGTTACACCATGTTGAGAGTAGGCGATTTTTCTAGGGAGAATGAGAAATTGATTGATCAGCTAGGTCTTCGAAACAGAATAGTGAGTGTAGAGAATATTAGTGATGAGGAACTAAAACTGGTGTATAGTTCTGCTGAATATCTACTGTTTCCCTCTTTAACAGAAGGTTTTGGATGGCCCGCACTTGAGGCGGCCTTATCGAATTGTACGGTTATATCGGATCACAGGACCGCAATGCAGGAGATTTTCAAGAATACTGAAGACTTGATTAGCTTGGATCAAGCTGAAGAATTGATAAGGAAAAATGAAGTGCGACATGCAAGCCCCAAGTACTTTTTGTGGCAAGAACAGGTAAAAAAGATACTGAATTGAATATTCTGTTTATTCAACATAGATATCATTCCAACCTCTATGGATGGTTTGAAGGCCTGCAAGGGAATCAGGCAAATGTCCAATTAATTGTTTACCGTCCCGATGATAAAGACATTGAAGGTCTTCCGAAATCTACATTTCTCGAGCCTTCAAAACTGTCAAAAAAATTGATGAACAAGAGAAAGAGAACCCGTGGTGATGGAGTTGACTCTTTCTCTCCATTTTACTTTCCATCTATTCGTAATCTTTACGAGTTTTTCAGAACATGTAAACCAGATGTGATCGTTATCAGGCCCGTTTTTACTCGATTTGGTTACCTTCTACTTGCCCTAAGTCTTCTTTTAAGGGTCAAAGTTGTATTTCACTCCAGAATAGCGATTTATCGACACTTCGACCCTTTGAAGCTTATTGCCTTTAAATCATTTATGACTCTATTAGGAGCGTACTGGATTTCCCCATGTAGAGGAGATGAATCGCGTTATAAATTGAGTTCTAAGCGATTAATTTATATGCCGTTTACAATCAGGTCCAATCAAAACGAGCGTGATTACTTCAATGGAAACAGAGTCAACATTTTGTGTGTAGCCAAATATTTCGAAAACAAGAACCCAAAATTGATGCTTGACGCATTTTTGGAGTTACTCAAAACAGAAACAGGAATAAAGCTCACTATAGTAGGTACAGGAGATGACAATGGACCTTACTTTAATGAGATGTTGGCAAAAGTGAGAGACAGCCAAGCAGAGGAGTACGTTGACATTCTAATTAACCAACCACAACAACAAATGGAGAGGTTATACATAGGTCACGATATATTTGTATTGCCTACTAATCATGACCCTGCATCATTCACGGTCCTCGAGGCTATGTCATACGGTCTCGCAACATTGACTACGGATGTAGACGGTTCTGCTGGATATATAACTGATGGTTTCAACGGGTTTATTATTCCCAAAGGGAATCTCAGGGAGTTAGTCTCAAAGCTGAAAGAGTTGATTCAAAACAAAAATCGTATTGTCAGCCAGGGTCAAAACTCCTTAAAACTGACAAGGAAAAACCATGGTCCAATAGAAGTAACTGCAAATTTTTTAAATCGAATTTTGGGTTGAGAGTTTATATACTTATCTGGAATTTCGCTTTTGGAGGAGCTCAAAAATTTGTAGTAAAACTGGCTAATGCTTACCAGAGAAAAGGCCATTCTGTCACAATTTTAGTTGCTGACGATCATGGATCACTAAAAGAGTTGCTCAGTGAAGATGTGCAAGTTCAGCAGTTCAAGATTCCAAACACGAATAATCCGATCAAGCTTTTGGGTTTGAATAGAAAAATGAAGAATACTATTGAACGCGATTCAATGGTATTTGTAAATGGCCCTAATAACTTCAGGCAATTGGCACGTCTAAATTTCTTTTCAAGGAGATGGAAGTTGATTTTTAGATTGCACAATGATATTATCATCAAGCCTTCTTTTCTTTCAATGTTTAAGAGGTTTGAGATGAGACAGCTTTTCGGCCAGAACAGAGTGAGAATTCTGGCAATGTCGGAAAACCAGAAAAAGGAACATTCGCAATCATTTAAGACTAGAAATGTAAGGCATATACCGAATTTTTTTCCAGAGGCTCCAAAAAGGTCTTATATCAGATCGGACTCTCGATTAAACGCGATTTGTCTTGGAAGGCTTTCAGTTGAAAAAGGGATTCAGACTCTGGTTGAAGCGCTCTCTTTGGTCAAGTTTGATGTGAAAGTGGATGTTTTCGGTGATGGTCCCTTGAAAAATGAGTTGGTTAAAAGGATTGACCAATTGCAGCTTCGCAATATTGAATTTAAAGCTCCGGTATTGAATGTAGATGAAACACTCTCAAAATACGATTTTCTAATTTTACCATCTTTATCAGAGACTTTTGGCAATGCTGTAGTGGAGGCTTTCAATGTTGGTTTACCTGTGGTTTCAACCGATTGTGCTGGCCCACTAAACTTAATCGAACCTGGCTTGAATGGACTCGTTGCCAGGCGTGGCGACCACGTAAGCCTTGCTATGAAAATCGATAAATTGTGCGAATTGATTATTAATGATGCATTGGATGAGGAATTTATAAGGGCTTCGGTGCCTGTGCAGTACCGAGAGGCTGCGGTAATAGAACAACACCTGAAACTATTTGAGAATTAGTAATGCTCTTTAATTCCATTGACTTTGCAATTTTTCTACCAATAGTTTTCCTTTTCTATTGGTGGGTATTTAAAAATAGCCTAAGGCTTCAAAATGCCCTGATAGTAGTTTCTAGTTACCTCTTCTATGGCTGGTGGGATTGGAGGTTTTTATCCCTAATTATTTTCAGCACCCTTGCAGATTATTTGATTGGAAGAAGAATGGGAGTTGTGAAAGATAGTGTCCAGAGGAAAAGATTACTCTGGCTGAGTATCTCTATTAACCTTGGATTCCTGGGCTTTTTCAAATATTTCAACTTTTTCCTTGATACCTTCCAATCAGCATTTTCATTTGCTGGATTTGAAGTAGGTGGCACCATGCTCAATGTTGTGCTACCTGTAGGTATTAGTTTCTATACATTCCAAACACTTAGCTATACCATAGATGTCTATCGGGGTAAGCTCCAACCAACCTCTGACTTTATCTCCTTTTCTGCCTTCGTGAGTTTTTTCCCTCAATTGGTTGCTGGTCCAATTGAGAGGGCAACACATCTTTTACCGCAGTTTGGTAGACAAAGGGTCTTTAATTATTCGCTAGCAGTTAATGGGATGAGACAAATTTTATGGGGATTCTTCAAAAAACTTGTTATCGCGGACACTTGCGCCATCTATGCAAATCAAATTTTTAATAGTTCAGAAGGTTACGGTGGAAGCGCTTTGTTTTTAGGTGGAGTGTTTTTTGCCTTTCAGATTTATGGTGACTTTTCCGGCTATTCAGATATCGCTATTGGAGTTTCGAGACTTTTTGGTTTTGATCTAATGAGAAATTTTGCCTTTCCCTATTTTTCAAGAGACATTGCCGAGTTTTGGAGGAGGTGGCATATTTCACTTTCAACCTGGTTTAGAGACTATTTATATATACCCCTTGGGGGGAGCAAAGGTACAAAGTTGAGACAAGTGAGAAATGTCTTTGTAATATTCGTTGTAAGCGGTTTCTGGCATGGTGCCAATTGGACATTCATTTTTTGGGGAGTTCTCAATGCACTCTATTTTATCCCCTTGCTCTTGCTCAATAGAAATAGATCTAACTTAGAAATAGCCGGTGGGAATCGTCACCTACCTAGCTTGAGAGAGTTTGTTCAGATTTTGAGCACCTTTTTTCTAGCAACCATTGCTTGGATATCCTTTAGAGCTGAGGATATTCATCATGCAATCGAGATCTACCAGGCCATATTTAGTAAGACCTTGTTTTCCATTCCTCAGGGGTTATTTTCTCCCAAAATGTTTGTCGCAGTCCTTCTCATCGCTGGTTTCGTCATTGTAGAATGGATTGGTAGAAGAAGACAATTCGCAATTGAATGTCTTTTTGAAAGCTATCCAAGAGTTGCCAGATGGGGTGCATATACTTTCATCATTTTTTTAATAGGAATGTTTATGGAAACTAAAGAATCACCTTTTATTTATTTCCAATTCTGATGGACAGATTTCTTAAGAATTTCATTCTGTTCTTAGGGTTTACAGGCATAGGCTACTGCCTTATTTTATGCGTTTGGTCATATCTAATTCCATTCGATGCATTGAAGAAAAATATGAATTATAGAGTAGGCTCCTATGGTCATATGCATACAAGGATGAAAGAAGTCCGACAAGTAAAAGAGATAGATGTTCTAATACTTGGATCATCTCACGCTTATAGAGGTTTTGATCCTCGAATTTTTCGTGAAAGTGGGATTGAAATTTTTAATATGGGTTCAAGTAATCAAACACCAAAGCAAGCACTGTCTTTGTTGAAAACTTACATTGATCGATTGAATCCTCAGTTGGTGATTTACGAAGTTTATCCGGGTATTTTTCAACATGACGGGGTTGAATCATCTCTAGATATTATTGCAAATGAGCCACTCAATTGGAGGACAATAGACATGGCTTTGACAGTCAATCATTTAAAAACATATAATACACTAATTTTCGATGTTTTTGTAGAATCATTGGGTCTCTACGACTCTTATCAAGAACCTCTAACTAGAGGAGATGATTTGTATGTTTCTGGAGGTTATGTGGAAAAAAGTGATAATTATACGCGACAACAGACTCGTAGGGAGAAGTCGTCATGGAAATTACGTCAAGACCAACTCAATCTTCTATCTGATATTTCGGATTTTGTAGAAATGAAAAATATTGATTTCTTAATGATTCAATCGCCTGTAGATAGCATCAATTTTAGGTCAATTAGGAACCAAGAGGAAATTGATAAGGTGTTTGAATCAGAAGGAGATTATATTAACCTAAACAACCTGATGAACCTGTCCTATCCTGAGGACTTGTATGACTTACATCACTTGAGGCAAAGTGGAGTGGACAAGTTTAATCGATTACTTATTTCTGTTTTGGAGGAGCGGGGATTCTTAAAGTAAGAGATTTAGTTGGTGATACCAGTTAAAGCTTCTTCTAGTTAAGGAACAGATCGGTATTATAATGGTGTATCCACATAAAGAAAATGTAATACACATCAGCTTGTTTAGTTCAAATTTTATGCTATTGATGAATGATCATGATATCTACTAAATCAGCGGGCTTGTAATTGATAAGAATGAAGATACTCTTTGTCCAGAAAGAAGGAGGAATATTTGGTGCGGAGAACTATCAATTGAAAGTTATCCCTGGCTTACAAGCCAAAGGTATCCAGATAGAATTTCTCAGATTGTATACTGACTATCAAGGTGGGGTAGATGGACTTTTTATTGAAAAGTTAAAAGAACTTAATGTCAACACACATCAGGTTAATATCGGGAGATACCCTAAACTCAGAGCCCTAAGATATATTAAGAAAGTTGTCGATAATGGAGACTTTGATATTGTTCACACTCACCTCATTCATGCCGATTTTCATCTAGCTTTGATTAAGACTCTCTTAGGATTGAAGGTTTGTCTAGTTTCTACCAAGCATGGCTATGACAACAGTTTTACGTCTCGTCATGGTTTTGATGCAACAAAACAAAGGATGACACCTTATTTTGTAATAAGCAAATGGGCAGAAAGAAGAATGAAGTCTTCGTTTACAATTTCACATGGTTTACTTAACTTCTTCAATGAGACTGGACTGACCAGAAAAGGAAAGATGAAGCTTATCCACTATGGCTTTGATTTAGAAGATCACTTTCTCCGAAAAGGAGAACAAGAATACAGACTATCCTCAAAACAATTGATTATCGCGGGAAGGCTTGTAGCTTTTAAAGGGCATAACTATTTATTGTCGGCTATGACTTTAGTGAGAGAACGATTTGGAGATGATGTTAAATTGTTAGTTGCCGGAACTGGAGCCCTAGAAAGTGAACTAAGGGCAAAGGTTAAGGAATTAGGGTTAATTCGAAATGTAGAGTTTCTAGGATATAGCAAGGAGGTAGGAGCTTATATGGCCAATTCAGATGTCGTTATCGTCCCCTCAATATCTGAGGGTTTCGGAGTAGTATTCTTAGAAGCATTTGCATCAAAAACTCCTGTGATCTCATGGGATGTACCTGCTGGCAACGAGTTAATGCAACATAATGAGACAGGATACCTTGTCCCACCATATGAGATTAGTTTACTTGCCGATCAGATAATTGACGTGCTTGAGAACCTAGAAAGTCAAGGTCCAATAACTGAAGGGGCTTACTTAAAGCTGACTAGTTACTTCAATCTCTCTAGGATGACAGAGGAGACAATTATGTTCTATAAAACGGCAATAGAAGAGTAAATGGCCTCATTTGAGTTTCCAGGTTTTTTTATCGCCATTATCTTCTTCTCGGTTTTGGTGTATTTTTTTGGACAACGACATGTGCCAGCACAAAACCGGAGTGTTATTGGGGTCTCAATTCTTGTTAGAATAATAGGAGTCCTTGCTTACTCTTTTGTTGCTTTTGCTATATACAGAGGCGGGGCAGATCCTGTTGTCTATTTCAGATGGGGTCAGCGTTTTGCAGATTATTTCAAGCAGTTTGATCTTTCACCTTTCTTCGATAAATCTACTTGGCGTGGGCCGGCATTTACCGGTACCAACTTTGTGGGTTACCCATCTGCCCTTATGATTTTATTGGTAGGGGAGAGCTTTCGAGGTACTTGGCTAATGTTTTCATCATTATGCGCGATTGGACTACTTTATTTTGCTAAAGTATTTTTCAGGGCCTATGGCATAACTGATTATAAAAATTACCTTTTTGCAGTGCTACTTTACCCATCCCTTTGGTTTTGGACGGCCAACGTTAGTAAGGATACATGGATGATATTTGGGGTAGGAATATTTTTGCTGGGCATGGTAAATAAACAGAGAAGGCAGAGCATTGTCGTAATGGCTTTCGGTCTATTTTGGTGTTATCTCGTTAGGCCACAAGTTGCAGCAATGTTAGCCTTTTCTCTTGCAGGAGCTTATTTTTTGGGGTCATTTAAAAAGTTCACATTCCAGAATGTAGTTATCCTAGTAGTAGCTTCGGCAGGAGCACTTTATTTTCTTTCAGTGGTAGGGGTTAGTGATATAACAGAGGTTACAGATTTTGCCGTTGATCAAAGGAGAAAATCATCATATGGTGGGAGTGAAATTACTCTTGTTCAAGGACCTTTAGCCTTTGTCCAGGCTCCAGTTAATATACTTTTCAGGCCTTTTCCTTGGGAAGTGGGTGGAATTCTTCAAATCATTAGTTTTTTTGATATCTATATCATTTGGTTCATGGCTTTCAGAAATTGGAAAGCCGTAAGAAGATCGATTGGAATGATAAGGAAGGATCGTTTGATCGCATTCAGTATAATCTTCATATTGCTTTTCTCTGTTGGTGCCGGCTTAGCATTAAGTAATTTAGGACTGATTGCGAGGCAGAGAATTATCCTATATCCATTTATGTTTATGGTCATCTATGCATATTCAGACAAGAGGATGGCCCTTGTAAGAAGAAAAAGGCGCAAGTTGTATCAAAACAAACTTGATAGTATTGCAAAACTCCAGAAAGCCTAGGTTTTTGTTAATAGGGGGCTTTGCCTCATCCTTGATTAACTTTAGAGGGCCTTTGCTGAAGAGACTAGTAAAGGATTTTGAGGTTTATGCAGCAGCCCCCTTCATAGATGCAAAAACAAGAAGTTTAGTTGAAGATATAGGCGTTCAGTGCATTTCTACAGAGTTTGATAGAACCGGGCTGAACCCAATCAAGGATGTCAAAGCCTACTTCAGATTCAAAAGACAATTGAAGAGTGTTAAGCCAGATCATGTTTTGGCTTATACCATCAAGCCAGTAATTTTTGGTCTAAGGGCGACAAAATTTACAAATGCTTCAAGGTTTGCATTGATAACAGGAAAAGGCTCTGGGTTTGATCAATCAACTTTCAAGAATCGAATAATTAGATTCTTTGTAAAGTTTCTATACCGGAGCACTTTGAGATCGGTAGATGGTGTTATTTTTCAAAATGATCAGGATAAGGTGTTCTTTGAATCAGAAGGAATTCTTTCGAAAGTGTCTAGGTCTACTGTAATTAAGGGAACCGGGGTTGATTTGAATCACTATCTAAGAACAGACAAAGCGCAAAAAGGTAACAAGGTTGTTTTTCTTTTTATAGCAAGGTTAATTCGAGAAAAAGGCATTCCTGAGCTTTTAGAGGCGACTGCATTATTGAAAAAGATTTATCAAGGCTTTGAGGTACAATTGTTGGGTTGGATTGATCCTAATCCAGGAGGTATCTCGAAAAAGGAAATTGATGACCTACATGCATCTGGTTTGATTAATTACTTGGGAACAACAGATGATATCCGTCCATATATGGATGCTGCTGACGTCTTCGTACTTCCTAGTTATTACAATGAAGGTTTACCACGCACTATTCAAGAGGCAATGGCAATGGGTAAACCAATTATTACTACGGACCATCCCGGTTGCCGAGAGACTGTTGAAGAAGGTAGTAACGGGTTTTTGGTGTCAATTAATGATGCTGATTCCCTAGCTAAAGCAATGCAATATTTTATGGATAGCCCATCTGAAATCGAAAGAATGGGAGAGGAGAGTTATAAAATGGCAATCGAGAGATTTGATGTCCATAAGATCAATGAACAGTTGTTAGACTTTATGAGATTGAAAAATGTATAGATCATTCTTTAAAAGGCTAATCGACTTGATTCTGGCAATAATCTTAATGTTCATCTCTTTCCCTTTCTTTATCATTGTGGTCATACTTCTTTCGTTTGCTAATTCAGGCAAGCCATTCTTCTTTCAAAAAAGGCCAGGAAAGTTTGGTGAGGTATTTACAATAGCCAAGCTTAAGACAATGAATGATAAACGAGGAAAAGATGGAGAATTGTTGCCGGATGCGGATCGTCTAACAGGATTGGGGAAAATCATTAGAAAGCTCTCACTGGATGAACTACCACAACTATTGAATGTAATAAAAGGAGACATGTCGTTTGTAGGCCCGAGGCCTCTTCTGGTAGAATATCTACCACTCTACAGTGAGGAACAAAGTCGAAGGCATAGTGTGAGACCAGGTATAACTGGATGGGCTCAAGTTAATGGTAGAAATACAATTAGCTGGGAAAAGAAGTTTGAATACGATGTTTGGTATGTTGATCATTTATCTTTCGGCTTAGATCTCAAAATCTTACTTTTAACATTCTTAAAAGTATTTAGGACAAAGGAGATAAGTTCAGCCACTTCGGCAACAATGGAAAAATTTACTGGAAATCGAAGATGATATTATTTGGTGCTTCAGGACATGCTAAGGTGATTATTGATATTCTGGAAAAGCAGGGTGTTGAGGTCGGCTTTTTGGTCGATGCAAACCCTGAAATCAAGTCTCTTCAATCCTATCGTGTTATTAATGAATCGGAAATCGATTCGTATCTCCTCGATCAGGAGATTATTATTTCTATAGGCGATAATAAGATCAGAAAAGAGCTTTCCGAACAGTTGAAAAGCGAGTTTGGCTGGGCAGTGCATCCATCTTCAATTTTGGGTGATGATGTCACAATTGGTCAAGGCACAGTAATCATGGCAGCGGCTGTTGTCAATAGTTCTACCGAAATAGGTAATCACGCGATCATCAATACCGCGTGTTCTATAGATCATGATTGTTCTATTGCTGATTATGTACATATTTCACCGAATGCCACCCTTTGTGGAACAGTGACAGTTGGCGAGGGGACACACATTGGAGCAGGTGCTACAATAGCACCGAATCTCTCAATTGGAGAATGGGCCACTATTGGCGCAGGTACCGTTATTATTAAGGATGTCCCAGATCGAGCGGTCGTGGTCGGAAATCCAGGAAGGATGATTAGGTATAATGAGTGAATTACCGAAAATTTGGCTGTCTTCACCACACATGGGAGGACATGAACAAGAGTTTGTCCAATCTGCTTTCGATACAAACTGGGTAGCGCCATTAGGACCAAATGTGGATGGTTTTGAATCTGACCTTCAGAATTATTCTGGAGTTCCTCATGCCGCTGCTTTAACGAGTGGTACAGCGGCAATTCACCTCGCCTTAATTATCCTAGGAATAAAACAGCAAGATGAAGTGTTAGTTTCAACCTTTACTTTTTCTGGCTCAATCAATCCAATAATTTATCAAGGAGCTATCCCAATTATGGTAGATAGCGAACCAGATACTTGGAATATGTCACCTCAGTATTTGGAAAAGGCGATTCTTGACAGAATAGCAAAAACTGGTAATAAGCCAAAAGCCTTGATTTTGGTTCACCTCTATGGAATGCCAGCCAAACTAGACGAGATCATCGAGATTTGTACAAGGTATGAAATACCAATTATTGAGGATGCAGCTGAAGCTCTTGGGAGTTCGTATAAAGGTAAAAAACTAGGTGCTTTCGGTGACTTGAGTGTTTACTCATTTAATGGTAACAAAATTATAACCACCTCAGGAGGAGGAGCGCTGTTATCAGAAAATGAAGATTGGATAGTCAAAGCTCGTTTCCTAGCCACACAGGCAAGAGATAAAGCCGTGCACTATGAGCATAGTACTCTTGGCTATAATTATAGGATGTCAAATATAATCGCGGGTATTGGCAGAGGCCAAATGCTTGTGTTAGACCAATGGGTCGAGAAGAGGCGAAAAATGCACGAATTCTATCAACGCCTTTTTGGAGAGATTGACGGGATAGAACTTTTCAGTGAGCCAAATGCTGATTATTTCTCAAATCATTGGCTTACAGCACTGACTATTGACAAGCGTATTGCGGGTTTCGATCGTGAGGAAATGCGACTACATCTCTTAGCTGATGATATTGAATCGCGCCCTCTGTGGAAACCTATGCATACCCAACCTGTATTCAAGGGTTTCCCATATTACGGAGACCGACTTTCTGAGAGCCTTTTTGCAATTGGATTGTGTATGCCTTCAGGATCGAACCTCGGAGATCTGGAACGGGCCAGAATTGAGAAGAGCTTAAATAGGCTATTTTTGAAAAGATGATAAGTAGAATTAAAACCCTGAACGTACTTCCAAGGTGGATCATTGTCTTCATTGATTTGATCGTGTTCTCTGTGTCTGCATTGGTGGCGTACTTACTAAGGCTTAATTTTCTTGTTGATCAACTCTATGAATTTGACTTTCTAAGGGGGATACTCATCTTTACAATTTCAGGGTTTATCGCCTCATTGATTACGAGAAGCTTTGCTGGTATTATAAGGTATACTGGCATTCAAGATACACTCAGGGTTCTTTATGCCAATTTGGTTACTCTCCTGATCGTTTTTGCGGTTAACTATTTGTCGGAGAACTCTTTGCCATATTCTGTAGCTCTGATTGCTTTTCTAGTCTCCTTGGTGATATCAATAAGTTACAGGCTTTTGGTAAAAGAACTCTTTGCCTTTTATCGAACAGCTCCGAGGGCCCAGCGAAAGATACTCATTATGGGGGCAGGCCGATCCGGAATGATGACTAAGCAACTGCTTGATAATGATACAAAGTCAAATATCAAAGTAGTTGGCTTCCTTGAGGATAATGAACGGAAAATCGGAAATGTAATCGGTGGGGTAAGGATATACTCTGCTACTGAGGAGTTTGAAAAGGTAGTACTTAAACAAAGCCCGACTGAGTTAATTATTGCTGTCACTAATTTATCCCTAGAGAAAAAGAATGACTTAGTAGATCGCTGTTTGGAGTTTGGTATTAAAGTTTCGGCCGTGCCATCTACGGACAAGTGGATTGGTGGCGAGTTTGATATCTCACAAATCAAGGAAGTGAGAATCGAAGATTTGCTGGGAAGAAGTGCGATAGTATTAAACAATGAATATGTTGCCAGAGAGGTACTGAATAAATCGGTGCTCATTACTGGAGCAGCTGGGTCAATTGGAAGTGAGATAGCACGGCAAGTGGTTAGGTACAATCCTTCAAAAATCATATTACTTGATCAGTGGGAGACAGGTTTGTTTGAAATAGAGAATGAATTAAGATCTATTTTGAAGCTTGAGGAACGACTCGTTTGCTTCGTTGCAGACGTGACAAACGACCAAAGAGTAAGGGCTTGTTTTGATATATATAAACCAGATATGGTATTTCATGCCGCTGCCTACAAGCATGTTCCTATGATGGAGACTAATGTTCCAGAGGCCATTGAATGTAATGTCATGGGAACCAAAAACCTCGCTGATGTTTCAGTAGAGTTTAATGTTCAAAAATTTGTCATGATTTCTACAGACAAGGCCGTGAACCCCACTAGCGTAATGGGTGCTACAAAACGGGCGGCTGAAATCTATGTACAGTCTTTGAACGATTTTCTTGGAACATTAGACAAGACAACAAGCACTAAGTTCATTACTACCAGATTTGGCAATGTATTAGGATCGAATGGCTCAGTTATCCCAATCTTCAAGAAGCAGATTCAAAATGGTGGTCCAATTACGGTTACGCATCCAGATATTACTCGATTCTTTATGACCATTCCTGAAGCCTGTAGCCTAGTACTTGAAGCTGCTACTATGGGCAATGGCGGTGAGATCTTTGTATTCGATATGGGACGGTCTGTGAAGATCGTTGACCTAGCCAAACGAATGATTCAGTTATCAGGCTTGGTTGAAGGAAAAGATATCGAAATCGCTTTTACTGGTCTTAGGCCTGGTGAAAAACTTTTTGAAGAGTTGTTGGACAATGAGGAGAACAATATGTCCACACATCATCCGAAGATAATGATTGCCAAAACGAGGGTTATTGAGTTTTCAGATGTTAAGGCAAACATTGACAGCATTTCCGAAACTTTAGAAGGAGGTAGTACCGAAATTGAATTTGACCTAGTTCGTCAATTAAAATCTTTTATAGCGGAATATAAGAGTAAGGCTTCACAGTTCGAAGTCTTAGACTAGACAACAATTACCTGAACTTTGGCTTTCTTCGAGAAGGGGAAAGCAGTTCGGAAAGGAAGTTGTCAGGCAAATACATTTCAAGTCGAATTTGGAATATATAATAGGCATCGTTGTTTTCCCTTCCCCTTGTATTACCAGGTTTTCGTTGCTCAAACCCACCCTCTACCGATCGGTCAAATACTTGCAATGCCACTTGGGCCTGTGGTGAACCAATTCCACCATTCCATTCAATTATCTCATCCACACTGGGATAAACAGTCGCAACATCATCTAAATAATCGGTGAAAGTAAAGCGTCTAGCGCCTTCTAAAAGTATGTCAATTTGACGACTGGCTTTGATTCTAACTCCAATCCCAAAGGGGATGACAGTGACATTTTTTGGGTAACTGGATACAGGAGCAGCCGCTTCAGTCTGGATTTCCCATAGATTAACAGTATAATTGCCTTCTTGACCGGGGAGATAAGTTTTTGGTCGATTTGTTGTCCGGCCAATACCGAACATTAGATAAGGGTTTACAATTGGTCTTCGAGTATAACTTCCGTCTACAGGGATTAAATTGAAAACAGCCATTAGAGACATTTCCAAGTTTCGAGCTCTAAAATTTAAGTTTCTAACAAAGCGTGTATCGGCCTCGCCAGAAGCTCTTCCTGCTGGACGATTGATTATTGCACTAGCGCCACCCTCGGCATCATTACCACCTAGTTGATACCAGTTCACATCAAATCTTAATGATAATTGTGAACCAAATTTCCTTCTTATTCCAGCACCAATGGTAGGGTTTGCAGCGGCAGAGAAGCCGTCATACAAGAAATCGTACATGTCTCCATTGTACAGAGAATATCCTATGCCGTAGGATAGCATCCACAAGCGGTCTCTTCTTCTGGAGTAGAAACTCTGAGCATCTGCAAACTCTGCAAATACTAGAAACAGGCATAAGATGAAAGCGAATTTTCTCATCGAGATTAACTCAATTAATACAAAATTAATTAAATGATGGGGTTAGAGCAAAAAAATCTCGGTCGAGGAACTCAAAACTACAACTAATTGAGAAAAATAAAAAGTCCTCAAGATCATTCTTGAGGACTTTTGCGCACCCGGAAGGAGTCGAACCCTCAACCCCCAGAGCCGAAATCTGGTGCTCTATCCAGTTGAGCTACGGGTGCAAACTCTTAAAGAGCTTCTTGTACTTTTAGTGCAGCGTCCTTCAATACAATAGCTGATTGTACTGCCAAACCACTTTCGTTAATTATTTTGGCTGCTTCTTCGGCATTTGTTCCCTGAAGTCTTACGATAATTGGTATCTCAATATTACCAATCTTCTTATAAGCTTCTACTACTCCATTAGCTACTCTATCACATCTCACAATACCACCGAAGATATTGATCAATATAGCCTTCACATTAGGGTCTTTCATGATGATTCGGAAGCCTGCCTCAACAGTCTCCGCGTTTGCCGTACCTCCAACATCCAGAAAGTTAGCAGGTTCCCCACCTGAAAGCTTAATAATGTCCATCGTAGCCATTGCTAGGCCAGCACCGTTAACCATACAGCCAACGTTTCCATCAAGCTTCACATAGCTGAGGCCATACTTACCAGCTTCTACTTCAGACGGATCTTCTTCAGTAATATCTCGCAACTCCAACAGGTCCTTGTGTCTAAAAAGACCATTGTCATCCAAGTTTACTTTGGCGTCAACTGCGAGAATTTGATTGTCTGAGGTCTTTAAAACGGGATTGATTTCGAATTGAGAGGCATCACTATCTTCATAAGCCGTATAAAGGGAGTAAATGAATTTCACCATTTCCTTGAAGGCTTGACCTTCCAAACCAAGTTTGAAAGCGACTTTTCTGGCTTGGAAACCTTGCAATCCAACTCTAGGATCGATCCATTCCTTAATGATTTTTTCCGGAGTCTCTTCAGCAACGGTTTCAATGTCCATTCCTCCTTCAGTAGATGCCATTATAACGTTGCACCCTTTCGCTCTGTCCAGCAATATGGACAGGTAGTACTCCTTTGGTTCAGAATCACCTGGGTAGTATACGTCCTGTGCAATTAAGACCTTATTAACTTTTTTGCCCTCTGGGCCAGTTTGGTGAGTAACCAAGGTACCTCCAAGAATGGCTGCTGATTTTGGTCCCACTTCGTCCAAACTTTTGGCTAACACTACACCATTAGAATCTGTTTCTTGAACTTTCCCTTTTCCTCTTCCACCTGCGTGAATCTGGGCTTTCACTACATACCAACTTGTACCAGTGTCGGCATTAAGTCTTTTTGCGGCTTCAGTAGCACTATCTGCAGAATCGGCAACAATACCTTCTTGTATCTTAACTCCGTATCCTTTAAGTAATTCTTTGGCTTGGTACTCGTGAATATTCATGTCTCAAATTTTGTGCGAAGCTAAATCTTTGGGCTTATAATAACAAGCGAATTCATACTAATACATTCAAGCATTTAGGAACAATACGACATTAATCATTATGTTTGACCAGCTATGGATCAGCTTATGTTAAAAGCGACTAATCTAAGAAAGTCTTATGGTGCCTTGAATGTTTTAAAGGGCGTGGATCTTACCGTAGAAAGGGAAGAGGTTTTGTCCATAATTGGTGCCTCGGGTGCCGGCAAAAGCACGCTACTACATATTCTAGGAACACTCGATTCTGCCGATATGGGGTCGCTCGAAATTGACGGGACGGAAATATCTAAGTTGTCATTTCAACAATTAGCAGCCTTTAGGAATAAACGGATAGGCTTCATCTTTCAGTTTCACAATTTGCTTCCGGAGTTTACTGCCTTGGAGAATGTTTGTTTACCAGGCTTTATTGGCGATAGACTGGAAACTGATGTACGGAAGAAGGCTCATGAACTTCTAAGTATGCTTGGTTTAGTTGGTCGGCTTGACCATAAGCCCTCTGAACTTTCAGGAGGTGAGCAACAACGTGTAGCGGTTGCGCGTGCCTTAATTAATGATCCCTCGATCATTTTTGCTGATGAACCTAGCGGGAATCTAGATTCGAAGAATGCAGCAGAACTTCACAACTTATTCTTCAGCTTACGCGATGAATTGAATAAAACCTTTGTAATCGTAACTCACAATAGTGAGCTAGCTGAAATGTCGGACAGAAAAGTAGAGATAGTAGACGGATCTATCTTGTCCTCTTGACCACTTTACAACGGATGGATGACTTGCCGTATAATGACTTCGGAAGGTAGTATCCAATCCTAAAGCCAAATCTCACGTAAGCATCATTTGATAAATCGCCACGTGCTGTTCCAGCCGATACTGGAGCGAGTGGTGGAGAAAGGGTAACCCTTGGATCTGATAAGATGCCCAAGGTTGTCGCATCAACACCGTTAGTATCACTAAATGATGACGGATCTCTATATACTCCACTGACATCATCTAAGTATCCAGTCAAGGCTATAGTGTATTGAACCTCAAACTGAATGTCTACATACCTTGAAACGTAAATGCTTGTGCCCACCCCAAAAGGTATTGCCAATGCTATCCCGCCATACTGCACGCCTTCCAGGGCGAGTGGCCTTAATTTGTAATCAGTTAGGTTCACAGATGTCTTGGGGTTATTAGAAGTTACCCCAAGGCCTAGATGGAAATAAGGATTTATGAAAGATCTGTCTTTGTATCCTGATCTTGGATGTCTAAATGCATAATACATGGCCTGAGCCACAAATTCTACATTAACAGCTTTGAAATTTATGTTTCTCTGCCTATTGGCCGCAATAGGCGAAAGTGAATCATCTGCCTGAATTCTATAGACGCTGAAGGAAGTCCTAATGGCAATGTTGTCAGTGAAAAGATGCTCATAGCCGATACTTACGCTTGCTCCTGATTGAAATTTCGAGTCAGAAATCCTCCTTAACTCTCCAATATAAGTGTTCAATCCAAAGCCAATACTTGCTTTTGAGATACGATCAAAATCGCCTGTTGTCACGAACTGCTGGGCCATAGCCCATCCATTCAATAGTAGACAAAAAGTTAGCAGCACGGTTTTCCTCATGAGACTCTTTTGCATAGGAGGTACAAATTTATAATTCGAACGAATATTTTTGACTTTTATTCAGTTTTTAATTCGCGAATCATACTTTCTAAGTGTTTCTTAAATCCAAAAAGGTCTGCATAAACGGCTTTTATTCGCATGTCTTTGTCAATAAGGTAGGTTATTCTCTTCGGTATTCTCACAACCGGGATTAATGCCTGGTAAGATTTGCATACCTTCCCATCCGGATCACTCAGTAAATGAAAGGGGAGCTTATTCTTTTCTCGAAACTTTTTGTGTGTTGAAATGGAATCTTTACTAATTCCGTAAACATCGATAGATAGGTTTCTTAATTCGGCAAAACCATCTCTAAAACTACATGCCTCTTCAGTACAGCCAGGGGTGAAGTCTTTTGGATAAAAATAGATGATGCAGGGAACATTGTCTGCTAATTTGAAGTTCTGATCGGACGTGCTTTTGAGCTCGAAATTTGGAGCTTTCTCGCCTGGTTTTAATGCCATAAGTATTTCTGTCTATTAATTTTTAAATCTACACTAAAAACAGACCTTCGCACATGATTTCAAAAGGAGTGATTTACATGCTCTTGGCCACATTCGTGTTTGCGGTCATGAACGTTCTGATAAAATACGTTCCTAACATACCTGCTGTAGAAATCATTTTGTTTCGCTCAATTGTTTCGTTTGTAATGTCAGGTGTGGCTTTGAAATATCAGCGGGTACCTCTTTTTGGAACGAATCGGAAAACCCTTTTGATTCGAGGCCTAGCCGGAGCGATAGCCTTGATCATGTTCTTTATCACACTTCAGGAGATACCTCTGGCAAGTGCGGTTACTCTGATGTTCTTGAGTCCAATATTCACCACTATATTGGGTATTTGGATTGTGAAGGAAAAAGTAAACCCGTTACAATGGCTGTTTTTTGCCATATCATTTGGTGGCATTGTTATGATCAAGGGCTTTGACACCCGAATTTCAGTTGAAATGGCTTTGCTTGGTATTGGAGCTGCATTCTTCTCTGGTATTGCCTACAATATGATTAGGAAACTTAAGACGTCTGAGCATCCACTGGTGATCATTTTCTATTTTCCATTAGTCACACTACCTATTGTCGGAATTTATTCTGGCTTTAATTGGGTGATGCCGGTGGGTGAGGAATGGATTATTCTTTTGGCCATTGGAGCGTTAACCCAGGTAGCACAATATTTCATGACTAAGTCGTACCAGTCAGAAGAGTTGGCCAAGGTGGCCAATATTAACTTTATTGGTATTATCTATGCCTTAGGCTTTGGATATGTCCTTTTCGATGAGACTTTCAACTTCCTGACCTATCTTGGTATGTCAGCTGTGTTGGTTGGTGTGATCCTTAATGTTGCATTTAAGAACAGAAAGAAGAATGAAGTTATTTCAAATTGATTCATTTACTAAGGAGCTTTTCAAGGGTAATCCGGCTGCGGTTTGTATTGTTGATCAAGCCTTGACTGATGTACAGATGCAGCAGATTGCTTCAGAGATGAACCTGTCTGAAACGGCCTTTGTAAGGCTTAGTGCAGAATCTTGTGATTTGAGATGGTTTACGCCTGCCAGAGAAGTGCCTTTATGTGGCCACGCAACACTGGCAACAGCTTATGTCTTATTCAATGAGGGGTATAAACCCTTAGATGAACCAATTGTCTTTAATACGCTAAGTGGCAAACTAATCGTGACTCAGAATGAAGATGACAGTCTTTCCATGGACTTCCCATCTTTGATGCCAACTGAAAAATGGGAGGGTTCCGTGGCCGAACTTGAGGGGCTTTTTGGAGGAGAAATCAAGGAGGTATTGACAGTTCCAAATGAGTTGATCGTGGTTTTTAACGAGCTGTCTACGCTGTTGAATACAAATCCCGATACTGGCATCATCGCAAGCCTGGCGGTAAATGGCGTAATCGTTTCGGCATGGTCAGGTAGTGATGACTATGATTTCGCATCAAGGTACTTTGCCCCAAACCTCGGAATAAAAGAAGACCCAGTGACTGGTTTTATGCATACTATACTGACCCCTTACTGGTCTTCCAGAATGAATCAAACGAAATTCAAAGCATTTCAAGCATCCGAACGCTCGGGCCATATGACGACTGAGCTACGAGGAGGTAGGGTTATTCTTGAAGGTTATGCTGTCAAGGTCTTTGAGTCAGAATTAAATATCTAATCCTGGCTCAGGATGAACGCGGTCATGGCGGGCACTGTGATACTTCCTGATCTTGATCGGCCAATTCCATTTTCATTGATTACCTCTCCATTTCCGACTAAAGTCCACTTTCCTTTCGGCAAAGCCAGGGTTTTATTGAGGTCACTTCCATTGAGTAGAACCAATATCTCTTTCCAGGTATCCCCATTAGCATTGTCCTTAAGTCTGTATCCAAGGAAGTTTTCTCCCTCTATGTCCAAAAACTCTAGGTGATCCTGAATCATTTTGGTCTCTGGCATTCTGAATGCTGGATGAGCTTTTCTTAGGGCAATCAAGCCTTTGTAATAGTCGAAGACCTCTTGGTATTCTTCTTTTCGAGTCCAAACGATTTGATTGATTTCATCCGGTAAGTTGTAAGAGTTTTCTTCACCGTTTTTCGTACGGAGCATTTCCATACCTGCATGGATGAATGGGACTCCCTGCGAGGTTAAAACAATGGTTTCAGCCAGCTTATGCATTTTAATAAGCTCTTTCTCCGAAGCTTCAGGGTTAGAAATTTGAAGGCGATCAAACAGCGTATGGTTATCGTGGCATGAAACATAGCTTATCGTCTGGGAAGGGTCGGTTGCCCAGGGAGCATTTGAATAGTTAACAGCCTCATAATTGATTTGAGGATGTTGAGTTGAAGCTACAACCCCAAACTTAATACTCTCCTTAGTTCCATTTCCTTGGCTAACAAAACCTCTCTGCTCGTGCTCAAAAACACTTCCTTTCAAACCATCTCTCAGATCATCGCTGAAGGCAGAGACTTGTTCCATTTGGTAGGTGTTGGCCTTAAGGGCAAGTTGATTATCGGGTAGAGGAGAATCACCAGCTTTCCATCCTTCACCATAAACGAAAATAGAAGGATCAATCGCTCTTACTGCCGTACTTATCTCGTTCATGGTTTCCATATCGTGTATTCCCATAAGGTCGAACCTGAAACCATCTAAATGGTATTCATTCACCCAATGCTTGACAGACTCTACCATGTACTTACGCATCATCTCTCTCTCCGAAGCAGTTTCATTGCCGCAAGCTGATGCATCTGAAAAAGTGCCATCAGGTCTTTGCCGATAGAAATAATCAGGTACAAGTTGGTTGAAGTTTGAATCTTCTGTCTGTCCGGTGTGATTGTATACCACATCCAGGATAACGCGGATGCCATTTTTATGGAAGGCCTGTACCATTTGCTTGAATTCCTTGATTCTCGTTCTCCCGTCATATGGGTCTATAGAAAAACTGCCTTCCGGAACATTGTAATTCAGAGGGTCATAACCCCAGTTGTACTGAGGCTCATCAAGTCGAGTCTCATCTATTGATTTGTGGTCGAAAGTAGGTAGAAGGTGTACGTGAGTAACACCAAGTTCTTTAATATGGTCAAGTCCCGTTGTTAGGCCATTCGGGCTTTTTGTTCCTTCTTCTGTCAGCGCGAGATATTTTCCTTTATGCTCTGATCCGGATGACTCATGTATGGACATGTCTCTGATATGCAATTCATAAAGAATAATGTCTGTGTAGTTTTCAAGCGCAGGTCTTTTGTCATTTTCCCACCCTGCTGGGTCAGTTTCATTTAACGATACGATCATGGAGCGTTGACCATTAACGCCAACGGCAACGGAGTATAAATCAGGCTTTTCCTGTAATAACTGTCCGTTTTGTCGGACTTGATAGGTATAGTATTTGTTCTTCTGATCGCCATTCAAGGTGAAAGACCATTCCCCTTGACGACCTCTTTTCATTTTAAACGAACCTTCTAAATTGTCACCATTTCCCTGTTCGTAAATATTGACCATCACTTCTTGGGCGGCAGGCGACCACATCTTGAATGATGTTGCTTCAGGAGTATAGGTAAATCCCAAGTCATTACTTTCATATACCGGGTAGTCCTCTAGCGCTTCGTACTGAGGTGTTTTATCACAAGCTGACATAATAAGGAAGAGTAAAGCTGTTGATCGTAAAAGATGTTTCATAGTGTATTGATTAATGACCGCCAGAAGGGCTTAATTTTGAAGCTTTTGTACCTGATTCTTTCACAAAGAGCCAGAGAACGGCTGAAATACCAAGTGCAATAGCACTGATGATGAAGATGCTATTTTTGTTAGCCTGTCCGTCAATAAAACCTCCTAAGCTTGATGCTACGAGTTGAGGAATCACAACGGATAAATTAAATAGCCCCATATACAATCCCATGCGACTCTGGTCTACTGTTTCAGACATAATGGCGAAGGGCAAACTAACCACTGCAGCCCATCCAACTCCCACCACAGCCATCAGAACAAAGAGCATAGTGGATGACTGACCTAGCAGGATTATTAAAACATAGCCAATGGACATAATCGCTATGCACAGCATATGCGTTTTAACTCGGCCAATTTTTTTGGTTATTGGCTCTAATACCAAAGCTGGTAATAAGAACCCGACTGTGTTAAGTACGGCAAAGGAGATTCCCGTAATAAATCCAATTTCATTGTTCTGGGCCTCAGCCAGTGTTTCTGTGGTGCCAAAGCCCATTATGACTTCCTTAATGTAAGCGAAGGTGTAGACGAACATGGTTTGTACGCCTAGCCAGGTAAATGCATGGGCCACACATATTTTCAAGAACTCTGGCATGTTGGTACTGCCCGGTTTACTTTCCTCGGCATTGTCATCAGAGGCATTCAGTTGTCTTGGCTCTGTAATAAATAGAGTGGGTATAATTGAAAAAACAAAGACCAATGCAGCTCCTGTATAGATGAGCATATAGTTGCTGACAAAGGCACCAATCAAATAGGCAACTACTCCAAAAAAACCAGAGATAGTTTGCATCCATGTGTAACCCTTGGTCCGCGTTGAACCTTCAGTAGTTACGTCAGCAATGACTGATCTTGTGGGGTTAAAACTAATGTTGATTGCTAAGTCGAGAGAAAGGGCTACAGCAATAGCAACACCTAGAAATTCTTCAACACCCAAAGCTTTTCCTATCAAGTCGATGTTTGGTAACGCTAGCAGCATCAAGGCAGCAATCAATCCACCGATAAGGATGAAGGGTCTTCTGCGACCTCCCCAAAACCAAACTTTGTCACTAATAAGTCCGATGATTACCTGACCAATAATTCCAGCCAAGGGGCCAGCTGCCCATACAAGGCCGATCTCATGTAAATCAAAGCCAAATTTGGTATTTAGAATCCAGCTCAGTGCTGCAATCTGCACAGAAAGTGCAAAGCCCATGGCTGTGGCTGGCAGACTAAGTATTACAAAAAATGACTTTGTGAAATTCTTCTGAATAGGAAGCATAGCGAAGGTTGGGCTTTTACCAAAAAAGAAAGATAAGGCTTTCGGCCCGAAACGGAAATGCGAACGTTTGCACGTTCCTTTAGACTATGCTAGAGAAGGGCAAAAAATCCGAGTTTACCTTACATTAAAGGTCGTTTGGCCTATTTCGTAAGTATCAGCTAAAATCACCACTTTGTAATCACCAGGATTGAATTCAGAACCTTTGTCGTAAACAAATGAGAGCTCTTGTTTAGAGTTATCGAACACGATCTCTTGCATCGCAGTGTAGAACTCCTCGCGGCCATCTATTTGGAAAGAGCCAGAACCCCTCGCAACATCAAAGATTACATTGCCAAGTGGGTCAACCAATTGTATAAGAATTTGATGACCTGCCACAGGTGCTACATCGTTAGGGGCCAAATTAAAAGTGACTTTGATTTTCTGTGCTTGTCTTTTTCGGAAGTCACCCTCGCGCTCTTTACCTCTACTATTGATGTTGAAGATCTTGATGTTTTCAGCGCGATGTTTAGCAGCAAGCGATATTCTTTGTTTGTATGCTTCTTCCCGTTGAGCTGCTTCGGTTAGGGATTTATTAAGTTCGTTTTTGTCAACTTTTAGATCGTTGTTCTCCTCCAATAAATCGTTATTCAGTTTCTTAAGTTGAACAATTTCCTCATCCTTAGCTAACAGGAGCTCTTCATAGCCATTTACCTTTCGATCTAATCTTTGAATCAGCGCTTTGTTAGCAACTCTGGTTCTTTGTAATTGATCTCTTTCAGCAGTAATGGAGTCTTTTAGAATGATCAATGAGTCAATATTTCCTCCTAATTCAGAAATCTCAGATATTTTTCCACTTAATTCCACAGAGATACTGTCAAGTTTGGTTGTTAGCGTTTCACGGGTAAGATCATATTCAGCCTGAAGTGCTTTCCTTTCCTTGCTGTCTTCATTGATTTTATAACCGCCTCCTACTACTACACCAATCAGAATTACGATTAGAACGATTCTGATAATATCTCTGTTACTTTTACCTGTTACTTCACTCATGATCCAAATGGATTTGCCAACCAACTTAAAAACGCTGGGTCGTTTGATTATTGGGCGAAGTACTCACATTTTTTTTAATTATTCAATGTCGGAAAAAAGAGAAACCGGAAATGTTGACTTGAATGAACAGTTCTGGACTGATAAATATCAGAAAGATCAAATGGGTTGGGACATCGGGTATGTCTCTACACCACTTAAAGGTTATTTTGATCAAATCGATGATAAGAGCCTCAAGATACTGATCCCTGGAGCCGGTAATGCATATGAGGCGGAATATCTCTGGAACAATGGGTTTACAAATGTCTACGTGGTTGATATTTCCGAAGAACCTTTAACTCGATTCATCAAGCGTGTGCCTGATTTTCCTAAGGATCAGTTACTGAATGTAGATTTCTTTCAGTTAGAGGATCGCTTCGATCTGATCATTGAGCAGACATTTTTTTGTGCACTTGACCCCAAGCTCAGAGCCCAGTATGTAGAGAAAATGCATAATCTTCTGAGGCCAAATGGAGTGTTGGTGGGGCTTATGTTCAAAATACCTTTGTTTGATGATCGACCTCCTTTTGGTGGCAATGAAAGCGAATATAGGTTGTTGTTTTCCGATCGCTTTAGCATTGATATTATGGAAGAAGCCTATAACTCGATAACTGCCAGAGCTGGCAGTGAGTTGTTTATCAAGATGACTCCTTTAGAACTTTAATATATAATCGGCTTTCTGAAGATTAGGATCAAAGAATAAAAGCCCAGCCTCAAATAAATCTATAGAAAGGGTTACTTCAGGTCTTTTTTTTAATTCATGCCATGCCTTGTTCATCTCTTTCGACCAGTGAATGTCATCGATGGCCATCATGCTTTTTTCATGCGTCAGCGGTTGAATTAATTCATAATAGTGAAGTGTGGGATCATAGCGATGGTTAGCATCTAGGTAGGCGAGGTCTATATGATTTAGACTCTGAATATGTTTTGGAAGAGTATAATCTATGTTTCCAACGATAGTTTTAATATTCTTTCGACCAAAAGAGTCAAAATGTTCTTGAGCTATTATGGCAATGGTTGGGTCACCTTCGAAAGTAGTGACTTGATTATCCTCATTTTGACTTAAATAAAGTGTGTTGATCCCCAAAGAGGTTCCCAACTCAATAATATTTGTATAGCCAAAGTGATCGATAGCTCTGCTTAAGAATCGAGAGAATTTGGAAGGAGTGGATGCGAACTTGGCAATGCCACCGATGGATCGGTTGGTTTTCTTAGTGACTCTTGATCCTGCACCAAAATCGGTTATTTCAATAGCCTTTCTCGAGTGCGTCAACTGAAATCTCAAAGCCTCAATTTCACGGTCTTTATTAGATGGTTTAGATATTACTTGTGTGAAAAGGTCAAACACAAAAGGGGAGTGCAGCGAATGCTGATCAACTCTTTTTAACCAATAATTAAAAAAGGAAAGTATCTCGAACAAAACTAGTTCATCAGATAGGGCACTACCATATTGAATTCAGGAATGGCAACTTCAAATTCTCTTCCGTCAACCACTTTTTCCATCAGGTAGGTGCCATACATTTTGCCAAAACCAGACCTTAGATTACAACCCGAAACATATTGGTGTTTTTCGCCTGGTTCTAAAATGGGTTGTTGGCCAACAACGCCTTCGCCTTCTACTTCACGCATTACATTATTGGCATCATGAATGTACCAATGCCTGCGGTGGAGCTTAATGGTATAATCACCTTCGTTCTCAATGGTGATTCTATAAGTAAACACATAGTGCGACTGGCTCGGGCTGGAATATTCCGCCTGATAGTTTGTTTCTACACAAACTTTGATGCCCTCAGTTGTCGCTGTAACAATCATTTTCTGTTTACTTCTGTGATTTAAAGTTATAGATTAGTTCGAAAATAACTAACCCCCCTGAAGAAAATTCAATGGCTGTAAAAATTGAAGAAAGTTGGTCTAAGGTATTGTCAGAAGAGTTCGAAAAAGATTATTTCAAACAGCTGATTGGCTTCGTAAAAGAGGAGTATAAACAACATACAATTTATCCCAAAGGGAGAGATATTTTTCGAGCATTCGATGCATGTCCTTTTGATGAAGTGAAGGTGGTTATCCTGGGACAGGATCCATACCACGGCCCGGGCCAAGCCAACGGCCTCTGTTTTTCAGTGCATGAGGGCGTGCCTTTTCCTCCTTCTCTTGTGAATATCTTCAAGGAGATTAAGAATGACCTGGGTCGAGAGATTCCTCCTAATGGTTCACTAGAGGGCTGGGCTCAGCAGGGGGTGCTCTTACTCAATGCGACATTGACAGTGCGCGCTCACCAGGCTGGATCTCACCAGAAAAAAGGATGGGAAATATTCACCGATGCTGTAATTACTCATCTGGCGAAGACCAGAAAAGACATTGTTTACATTCTCTGGGGTAGTTACGCTCAAAAGAAAGCGGCTATCGTTAGTGCTACTGATAATCTCATCTTGAAGTCTCCGCATCCATCTCCACTCTCTGCCCATAGAGGTTTTTTCGGGCGAGGTCATTTCAGTAAAGCGAATGCCTATTTAGAATCAAAAGGCCTTCAACCGATCAATTGGTAATCAGTCAAATTGAAGAAAATCTTCCATAGACTTTACACCCTTTTGATCTTTTAACCATTGTGCTACGGCTATAGCACCTTTGGCAAAACCTTCTCTTGAATGTGCAGTATGTTTGATTTCTATGGTGTCAACGGTGGAGCTATAGCTCACTTCATGGGTGCCCGGTGCTGGGTCAACACGTTCCGATATAATTTCTAGTTCATTCGGCAAGGAAGCCTCTTGGTTCACCCAGCTTGTTTTATTGTCCAATTCCTTTATTATGCCCTCTGCTATAGTTATTGAAGTCCCGCTTGGTGCATCCAGTTTTTGGGTATGGTGAATCTCCTTTGTCTTGACGCTGTACTGTTTTTGGTTATTCATCAGTATGGCCAACTGCTTGTTCAGTTTAAAAAAGAGGTTTACGCCAATACTAAAATTAGAAGCATAGAGGTAAGTACCGCTTTTTTCATTACAATAGGAATTGACTTCTTCTCTTCTCTCTAACCAACCTGTGGTACCAACGGCCACTGGAATTTCATGGTCGATACACCACTTGATGTTATCTACGGCCGCTTCAGGTTGACTGAAATCAATAGCGACATCTACCAAGGATGTATCAAGCTTATCAAGTTCTACTCTATTGTCAATACTGATTTTACCGACTATTTGGTGTCCAGCTTCTGTAGCCAATTGATCTATCAATTGGCCCATTTTTCCATAACCTAGTAATAGAATATTCATCTTCCGATGGGTAGGGTAACACCAAAACCGAGATAGGGGGCTCCATTTGAAATAACTCCAAGCTTTGGTTTAATATTTAATGCAAGGTCTTCATCTACATTGAAACCTTTGAGGTGAGCATCTACGGCTGCTTCTATGATCTGTAGGGCATATATGCCCACCATTGTAAGAATGACCAAGTCCCTATTCTTTCGCCAATTATCTGCTCGTCTTCTGTAAATCCTTACCAAGTTTTCGTTTGGGATGTCCTTTGCTAATTCCTCTGCTGCAAAATCGAGATTTTCATTTCTATTCCGTTCGTTGACTCCAATGAAGTGAATGGCCACCCCAAAACCTGTGTAGAGTACGGGGACTTTCCACCAACTGTCATTGTAGATTTGCCCCCAGCCAGGAATGATCGCGGATCTGCTGGAAGCGATTCTAGGATTATAATACTTCTGATTGGGGTTCACTTTGATCTCTTTTCCAGTAATAATTCCGTTTTCTAAAACGGCATTATTATCCTGAGCCAGAGAAGGTAATGAAAGTAAGAGACAAAGTGCAATAGAAGTTATAAGTCGCATCACATGTTAATAATTTCCAAAATGCGATTTAGGTCTTCGGTAGATACAAAAGGGATTTTAATCTCGCCCCTAAATTGACTATCTGCCCTAAGACCAACCCGAGTACCGAAATGTGAAGAAAGCTTTTGTTGAACCTGTTGCACTTCATAATTTCTGTGCTGTGTGCTTCCTTTCTTTTCTTTACCAGATTTATCGCTGTCTCCAGACATCAAATCTCGTACCAGTTGTTCGACTTTTCTTACGGAAAGTTCTTCGTCAACGATTTTTTTATAGATATGAAGCTGTTTGTCGATATCATCCACATTAACAATTGCCCTGGCATGTCCCATTGAGATTTTCTTATCTCTAATGCCTGCCTGGATATCCGGTGGAAGCCTGAGTAACCTCAAATAGTTATTGACCGTGGTTCGGTTTTTTCCAACACGTTCACCCAGTTGATCTTGCTTGAGGTCACATTCTTCTAGTAAGCGCTGATAGCTCAATGCAATTTCCATGGCATTAAGGTTTTCACGCTGAATGTTCTCAATCAATGCCATCTCTAGCATTTGTTGATCGTCAGCCGTTCTTACATAAGCAGGGATTTTCTCAATACCTGCAATTTTGGAAGCCTGAAACCTTCTTTCACCTGAGATTAGCTGAAATTCATTATCACTAAGTTTCCTAACTGTGATCGGCTGAATTATGCCTTGAACCTTTATAGACTCAGCTAGTTCCTCTAGTGCTTGCCTGTCAAAATGGGTACGAGGTTGGTAGGGGTTGACCTGGATTTGATCTAGTTGGATTTCATTCATTGATCCAACTGGATTTTTGTTTAGTGATTCTGCAGCGTTTGTTGAGGAATCCTCCAAAAGTGCTCCCAAACCTCTTCCCAATGCGTTTCTACTCTTTGGAGTTTTAGATGCCATATTAAAAAGTATTATTACTGATTCTTATCAGCGATTTCTTTAGCCAAATTTAAATATGCAAGTGCACCTTTACTATCCGCATCATGCTGAATGGCCGGAATACCAAAACTTGGTGACTCGCTTAATTTTACATTTCTCGGTATAATGGTTTCGAAAACCATGTTTTTGAAGTGAGTCTGTACTTCTTCTACCACCTGATTAGACAAACGCAGCCTTACGTCATACATTGTCAATAGAATTCCTTCGATTTCAAGACTCGAGTTCAAACGTTTTTGAATGATGGTGATGGTATTCAAAAGCTTACCTAGTCCTTCCAATGCAAAGTACTCACATTGTACTGGTATGATCACAGAGTTCGCAGCTGTTAACGAATTGATCGTTATGAGACCAAGAGACGGAGCACAGTCAATTAAGATGAAGTCATAATTGTCAGCAACTTCTCCCAGTACACCACGCATTTTTTCTTCTCTGTTGGTCAGGTTAACCATTTCTACCTCAGCACCCACAAGGTTAATATGAGATGGTACTAATTCTAAATGAGGAACATCAGTTTGTACAATACAATCCTGAATGTTGGCTTTGCCCACCATGCACTCATAAATACTCAGCTCTACTTCTCTGGGGTTTTGTCCCAAACCAGAGGTGGTGTTGGCTTGAGGGTCAGCATCAACCACCAATGTCTTATATTCCAATACAGCCAGACTGGCAGCCAGGTTCATAGCCGAAGTAGTTTTACCTACACCGCCTTTTTGGTTTGCTATCGCGATAATTTTACCCATCTGTTATTTATAGTGAAAGTGTTTGTCCAATTTCTGGGAGTGTCAATTGTACCTTGTTTTCGGCAGCGATCTGCATTGACTCTTGTCTGTCGATGGCAACGTAAGGAAAAGTGTCAAAGTGTACTCCGATCACCTTGTCACATCTTACCATTTTTGCAGCTTTCATCGCATCTGAGATTCCCATAGTGAAGTTGTCACCAACGGGCATAATGGAGAAATCAAGTTCAAACTCTTCTCCAATTAATTCCATGTCTTTTGTCAAAGCCGTGTCTCCAGCATAGTAGAAGCACCCTTCTTCATTCTTGATGACGATGCCCGCAGGATGCCCACCGTAACTACCATCAGGCATAGAACTGGAATGTACTGCGTTGACAAGCTTTACCTTGCCAAAATCAAAGTCCCAGGAACCTCCATGATTCATAGGGTGACCTCTTTCTAATCCCTTGGCTCCAAACCACCCAACTACTTCGTAGGTAGAGATGATAGTAGCTTCAGAATTATCATAAATTCTTTCCACATCGGCCACATGATCGCTATGCCCATGACTCAAAAGAATATAGTCTGGCTTTATCGCATCTACGTCAATTTCCTTAGCCAATTCATTAGGAGTAATGAACGGATCGAAAAGTAGTTTCTTTCCCATTGTCTCTACTAAAAAAGAGGCATGTCCAAAGAAGGTAAATTTCATTTAGGAGTAGGTTTTATTTGGTTGACGAATAGCTTACAAAGATATAAGTTTAGTCGAAAGTATAATGCGATTATGCCTTCAGCTCATAGACTAGTTTTTGTTGTTCAGAGCCAAATAAAAAAGGAGGCTTTTGAACCTCCTTTATATTTATTTTTTTCCTTTCTGTTTTTGCCTTTGTGCTTCCTGGCTGGCTTTCATGGCCTCTTCAAGTCTCAATGCAAACTTAGATTTCTTTTTGTTCACATTCTTTTTCTTGTTCTCCTCCAGTGTTGCACGAATCTTGTCTTCATCAACAAACCTTCTGATCAGTGTTTGCTGTCCAAACGTGATGATGTTTGAAACGAAGTAATAGAAACTCAAACCAGAAGAGTAGCTGTTCAACACAAACATAAAAATGACTGGCATTACGTAGCCAATGCTCTTCATTGGTCCCTGTACAGAGCTTACTTGATTATTGGACCAAGTATAAAGCAATGTAGAAAGGGTCATGAGTAAAGTAAAACCACTGACGTGAGATCCATAGAAAGGGATTGTAAACGGAAGGTTTAACAAAACATCATAAGTAGAAAGGTCATTTGCCCATAAAAAGGACTGCTGTCTCAGCTCAATCGAATTAGGGAAGAAGAAGAACATCGCAAATAAGATCGGCATTTGAAGTACCAGCGGTATACAACCACTGATCGGGTTAACTCCAACCTCTCTATAGAGCTTCATTTGCTCCTGTTGCATCTTCTGTTGGTCTCCACCAACCTTCTCTTTCATAGCATCCAACTCAGGTTTTAAAACCTTCATTTTGGCCATTGAGAGATATGATTTTCTTGATAATGGGAAAAGAACAAGCTTAACGATCAGCACTATGATCATAATAATCACCCCATAGTTGCCAATGTATCTTTCCAAAAAGCCGAATAGCTCAACTATGATGTATTTGTTTACCCAGCTCACCAATTTGTAGCCCATGTAAACATTGTCTTCGTATGCTTCAGTTACTTTCTTTAGACCTTTATAACTGTTTGGGCCATAGTAATAGGTGAAGTTTGCACCTGCATAAACATCGCCCATTGGGATAGACAATTCCATGAGGCCTTCTTTGACTATCGTGGAGTCAAGACCTACAGTAGAGCCTATGGTGGCTTGGTTAAATCCTTTTTCAGAGATGATACCTGAGTTGAAGAACTTTTGAGAGAAACTTAGCCATTTCACACCTCCAATGGTCTCCTTTTGAGGGTCTCTAGAGGTGGCACTTAGGTTATCTGAGTCTTCGTCAAGTGTGTAATACCTGAGGGTTGTCTTGTTTCTTGAATCCTCAAGGTTCTTTTCATAGCGCTGCATGGCCACCGCCCAAGCCATCGTAGCTTCATTTCCAATGACTTCACCTTGAAGACCATTCAACTTGAGCTGATAATCTAATTCGTAGTTGTTGGCATTGATGACATATGTCTGTACAATTGACTTGCCGTTGCCAAGGTCAGCAGAGAACCTGATAGTTGCGCTACCATCCGCTGCAACAGTGCGATTAGAGCTATTGGACTCGAAATAGAGGTTGTTGAGATCGATATTTCCCTTAGTTGTAGGGATGTTCAAAACCCTTTGACTGGTATTCTCATCGAACAGGATAAGAGGTTTTTGGTCAAATGTTACGTAGTCTTTGAGTTCTACAGCTGTAATAGCACCACCCTTATTAGAGAAGGTATACTTGGCCTTATCTGTTTCAATGACAAAGCTCTCTTCATTGCCCTGCATAGCAGCGCCAAAAGCTCCGTATTGCGCAGAAAGGTCATTGGCTGTCTGGGTCTCATCGATTACCTCTACCGGTTGAGCTTCCTGAACCGGAACTTGTGGAGTCACACTTTCTACGGATGTAGTGTCAGCGAATTCTAAAGGTTCTTCTTGAGCAGGTGGTCTGTAGACTATTGAGTAAACAATAAGTATGACCGCTATTAAAACGAGACCAATGGTCTGATTTCTATCCATTTCTGTAAAATTAATTCTTTTTGTTTTTCACTACTGCGCCTATAAAGCTTACAAATAGTGGATGAGGGTTCATCACAGTACTTTTTAGTTCTGGGTGAAATTGTGTGCCCACGAAGTAGGGGTGATCTGAAATCTCAACGATTTCTACCAAATTTGATTCTGGATTCACACCTACAGCTTTCATTCCAGCCTTTTCGAAATCTTTGAGGTATTCATTATTGAATTCATATCTATGTCTATGGCGCTCGGCCACGTTGACAACACCATATGCATTATATACTTTGGAAGGTTTTTTCACCTTGCAATCGTAAGCACCTAGTCTCATAGTACCACCATAGTCTTCTATGTTCTTCTGATCCTCCATAAGACCGATCACGGGATCTGGTGTATTGGCATTTAATTCCGTTGAAGCTGCTTCTGAAAGGCCAAGTACATTTCGGGCAAACTCCACAACAGCGCATTGCATACCCAAACAAATACCAAAGAATGGGATGTTATTCTCCCTGACATACCTTATCGCTTCAATCTTACCTTCTATGCCACGTTCCCCAAAACCTGGTGCTACTAATACCCCGTCCATATCTCTCAGGGTTCTATGTACGGATTTATTTGTTACGGACTCTGAAGAAATCCAGTGAACGTTCACTTTGCACTCTAAGTGAGCTCCAGCGTGGATGAAAGCCTCTGCAATTGACTTATAAGCATCTGGAAGTTCCACATATTTACCCACCAGGCCAATGTTAACTTCATTGGTTGGGTTCTTTAACTTTCCTAAGAATTTTCTCCAGTCATCAATTTCCGGCTGGTCCTTAGAAGGCATCCTGAGTTTTGTGAGTACTCTTTCATCTAGTTTCTCCTTTCTCATTAAAAGAGGAACATCATAGATGGTATCTGCATCGAGGGCCTCAATAACAGAGTTCAACTGCACATTGCAGAACAGGGCCAACTTCTTGCGTATATCGTTCGGTAACGACTTTTCAGATCGGCATACAAGAATGTCCGGCTGAATACCAGCTTCAAGGAGTTGCTTAACCGAATGCTGGGTAGGCTTAGTTTTTAATTCTTTTGCCGCTTTTAGATATGGAATTAGCGTGAGGTGAATTACCAAACAGTTGTTTTCACCAACATCCCAGCGCGCCTGTCTTACGGCTTCTATAAAGGGTAGTGATTCAATATCACCGACACATCCACCAATCTCAGTGATCACAAAGTCGTAATCGCCTGTTTCGCCAAGACGAAAGAAATTTCTTTTGATCTCATCCGTGATGTGAGGGATTACCTGAACAGTTTTTCCCAAATAGTCACCACGTCTTTCCTTGGTGATCACATCATAATAGATTCTACCTGTCGTCACGTTGTTTGCCTGTGAAGTAGGTGTATTTAGGAAACGTTCATAGTGACCAAGGTCCAAATCAGTTTCCGCGCCATCATCGGTCACATAGCACTCACCATGTTCATAAGGGTTGAGTGTACCTGGATCTACATTAATGTAAGGATCAAATTTTTGAATGGTTACCCGATATCCTCGAGCTTGAAGAAGGTTGCCGAGTGATGAAGCAATGATTCCTTTTCCTAAGGAAGAAGTAACACCACCAGTAACAAAAATGTATTTCGCAGATGCCATAAGTGTGATAAGAGAAATTAACTTATGGGATACAAAGGTAAGGATTTCAATTTAATCTGGTCGGCAATTTTTAATCTTTAAGTTGATGTCTTTTTGTTCGTTTTGAACTCCCTGAGATAAACTGCTAACTTTGCCTGCCTTTTAAGGAGATCGATCAATGAATCTGACCAAAAAACTTAAAGATCCCATTTTCAAAACCATAAGCCAAGTGGCTCATAATGAGCGCTTAGAGACCTATGTTGTTGGAGGGTATGTAAGGGATTTATTGTTGGGCCGATCATCAAAAGACATTGATTTTGTTTGTGTGGGTAGCGGTATTCAACTGGCAGAAGCAGTGAAAAAAGCACTTGGTGATAAAGTGCCATTATCAGTCTTCAAGAACTTTGGTACTGCCATGATCAAGGATGGCGATTTGGAACTTGAGTTTGTTGGGGCCAGGAGGGAATCTTATCAAAGGGATTCGAGAAAACCCATTGTCGAAGACGGCAGCCTAGAGGATGATCAAAATCGTAGGGATTTCACTATCAATGCCATGGCGATTAGCCTCAACGAAGGAAGCTATGGCGAATTGGTTGATCCTTTCGGAGGAGTAAATGATTTGAAAGAAAGACTTATCAGAACACCGCTTGAGCCGGACAGGACTTTTTCGGATGATCCTCTGCGTATGATGCGTGCTATCCGCTTTGCATCACAATTGAAGTTTGATATTGATGCTGAGACCTTCCAGGGTATTATTGATATGAAAGAGCGTATCAGTATTATATCCAAAGAAAGAATCATTGTAGAGCTGAATAAGATTATCCTTTCGGATGAACCATCTTATGGGTTTAAGCTCCTATTCCATTGTGGGTTGCTCAAACTCATTTTTCCAGAGTTAGTGGCCTTGCAGGGAGTCGATAGTATAGAGGATAAATCGCATAAAGATAATTTCTATCATACGCTTCAGGTATTAGATAATATCAGTAAGCATACGGACGACCTATGGTGGAGATGGTCCGCCATCATGCATGATATCGCCAAGCCTGCAACCAAGCGCTTTAATAAGCGAGTAGGTTGGACATTCCATGGTCATGAAGACAAGGGTGCGCGAATGACACCAGGCATATTTAGGAGAATGAAGCTACCAATGGGTGAGTCCATGAAGTTTGTTCAAAAAATGGTACGTCTCCACTTGAGGCCCATTGCTCTGGTAAAGGATGAGATCACAGATTCGGCTGTGCGAAGGCTCCTGTTCGAGGCTGGAGATGATATCGAGGCACTAATGACACTCTGCCGAGCAGACATCACCTCCAAGAATAACAATAAGGTTAAGCGCTACCTCCAGAACTTTGATAAAGTCGAAAAGCGCATGCGAGAGGTAGAGGAGAAGGATAAAGTTCGTAACTTTCAGCCCGTAATTACCGGAGAAATGATCATGACGGTCTTTGGATTAAAGCCAGGTAAGACCATCGGAGATATCAAGGAAGCGTTGAAAGAGGCAGTTTTGGAAGGTAAAATCAGAAATGAATTTGATGAGTCATACGAATACCTACTTAACCTAGGTAGGGAACTTGGCTTGAATGTTGTTAAATCACTGAAATAATTTAGTTACCAATAATAAAATGAAGAAGATTAAATTTTTAGTACTGGCCATCACATTGATGTTTGGAAGCCAAAGTGTATTGGCACAAGACAGTACTTATATCTCTAATGAGTATGCGAAGGCCATTGCCCTTCTTAGAAAAGCCGAGCAATACAATGATGTGCTTATCCAGAAGCAGGCACTTACAGATATATTAGTATTAAACCCAGTTGATTCGGCTGCCATGAGAATGTTGGCAGAGTTGTACTACAACACCTCTCAGTTTTCATCAAGTGCTTTAGTTGGTTTGGACTTTCTCCAGAAATACAACAACAATGAGATTGCCTTGGAAATTGTAGCCTTGAGTTACGAGAACCTAAGGTTGTACGATAAGGCGGTTGAGTATTATGAGAAATTATGGCTAAAGACAGAAGATGTTCAAGTGCAGTATCAGGTTGCCTATCTTCAATATTCCTTACAGCGTTTTGCCGAAGCCGAGGCCAACTTAGGCGTTATAGAGTCTAAGGTTAAGGATGAAGATAAGATCGCGTTAAATAAGAGTGATGGCAGTGCCCAACAGGTTTCTTTTAAAGCGGCCATTTATAACCTAAGGGGTTTGATGGCGATAGAGCAGGGGAAAAATGAGGAGGCCAAAACACATTTTACTCAGGCTCTGGCACTAAGTCCTGATTTTGAAATAGCTAAAACGAGTTTAGAAGCCTTAAACAAAGGCTAAGCGATAAGAAAACACTTTCCTAAAACCCCGACTAGTCGGGGTTTTTTTTATGCTTATCTTTCAGTATGCAACCCTTTATAGGTTGTAATGTCTTTAGTATGATTTCAGACGTTGGAAACAGGATACCAGAATATACATCAACCCATTATTGATCGCTGCCTTGCTGGGGACAGTACAGCTCAATATGAATTGTACAAGCTCTATTCAAAAGCTATGTACAATACATGCTTGCGCATTACCGGAAGCGAAATGGATGCAGAAGATGTGTTGCAAGAGTCCTTTTTGAGTGCTTTTAAGAATCTTAAAAACTATAAAGGCACTGCTTCGTTTGGCAGCTGGTTGAAGCGTATTGTGGTGAATAACGCCATTAACCTCGTTAAGAAGCGAAGGCTTGATTTGGAGTCTGTCGATGATATCGGTCAGTTTGATGATCGGGTAGTTGAAACAGAATCCAGAGATGTAAGTTATGATGTTGCGGTTGTCAATGAAGGGATATCTCGATTACCAGATGGTTATCGTGTGGTGCTAACCTTGTACTTGTTAGAAGGATACGATCACAAGGAAATAGCAGAGGTATTAGGGATTACTGAATCAACGTCAAAATCACAGTTTAATAGATCAAAGAAGAAATTGAGAGAAATACTAAGGGAGGAGTTGCAGTATGCAGGATAAAGACAACTTAGAGAGATTTATAGAAAACAATAAGGGAGCATTTGATCTCAAAGAGCCAAATAAAGATGTTTGGACGAATATTGAGGCTGAACTCAGGCCCAATCGGACGGTTACGCTCTGGTATTGGAAGGCTGCGGTTATACTTCTAATTGGAGCCGTGGCATTTTTGTTAGGAGATAAGTATTTGCCGCTATCACAAAGTGAGACTTCTTTTGACGAGAGTGAAATTTTGGCCTCCAATAATCTGGAGAAGTTTGAAGACCTTGAAGTTTTTTATACTTCAATAATTTCCAAGAAAAGAACTAAAGTCTCTGAAGAACTCGAAACAGGTAAAGTGTTTAATTTTCTGGAGGCAGATCTTCAGGAACTAGATGTTATCTACAATGACTTAAAGGAAGTATTTCTTGAGAGCCAACAATCTGAAGAAGTACTGGACAGACTTTTGCACTTATTGCGTCAGAAAATTCACCTCCTGAATAGTCAATTAGATATTCTTGAGCGTGATAAGCTTCCTGAGGATATGAAAGGGAAAGTTGATATTTCTATGTAACAGGCTGAGCCGCAGAATCTAGCACTTCACCGTTTCCACAAGTCAAGGTCCGTTTAGGATAATTCTCAATCAGCTTGAAATCATGGGTTGCCATTAGAATGGCAGTACCACTTCGATTGATGTCTTCAAAGGTTTTGAAGATGCCTTCTGAAACTTCAGGGTCAAGGTTTCCCGTAGGTTCGTCTGCAATAAGAATTGCAGGTTCGTTAATCAAGGCCCTGGCGATAACTACCCGTTGTTGCTCTCCACCTGAAAGTTGATGCGGCATTTTATTCGAAACGGCTCCTAAGCCTACTTTCATCAGTACATCAGCCAGTCTGCTTTTCATCTTAGCTTTGTCTTTCCAACCTGTAGCCTTCATCACAAAAAAGATATTTTCGGCAATGGTTCTATCAGGTAAGAGTTGAAAGTCTTGAAATACAATGCCCAGCTTTCTTCTGAGCATAGGTACTTCTTTTCGCTTGATCTTTTCTATTTCAAAGTCACATATGCGAATGCTCCCCATGTGGAGTGGCAGATCACAATAGAGTGTTTTGAGCAAAGAGCTTTTTCCACTTCCTGTTCTTCCCACTAAGTAAACGAACTCTCCCTTGGCGATCTTAAGGTTGATGTTGTTGAGAACGGTTTGATCTTCTTGAAAAATACTGGCGTCAGTAATTTGAACAATTGGTTCTCCTGAAAAAGGCATGCTAAATTTCGAGTTTTTGAAGTTTACCGAAGGGCAAGTTATTAATTACTTTCTCTAACGCAACTTCCTTGCCCTCCAGTCCATATTTCTCTAACTTTTTTAAAGGACGATCAGCTCTGAAATAGGCAATAAGGACGAAGTTCTCGTCCCTGAGCTGTATGTAGTCTGGAATTTTGGCTTTCCCCTTTACCTTAATTATATACATTTCCGTAAAAACAATCGGGTCATTTGGGGAATAACCAGAAGTAGGCGTTAATGTTTTAGCCATTGGCTTTTGCATGATCAGCAAGAAATTGTTGCAGGCCTTTATCAGTTAGTGGGTGGTTTAGCAAGCTCGTGATGACTTTGAGTGGACAAGTTGCTACATCTGCCCCAATTTCAGCACATTGGATTAAGTGCATAGTATGTCTTACAGAAGCAGCTAATACCTCAGTTGGGTAGCCATAGTTGTCATAAATCTGAACAATCTGCTCGATCAATTCAAGACCATCATAGCCAATATCGTCAAGTCTACCGATAAAAGGAGAAACATATGTTGCACCAGCCTTAGCTGCCAGAATAGCTTGCCCAGCAGAGAATACTAAAGTACAGTTGGTACGAATACCTTCATTGGTGAAATGTTTGATCGCTTTAACACCGTCTTTTATCATTGGAACTTTCACTACGATTTTGTCATCGATTTGCGCAAGCTCTTTTCCTTCCTTAATCATGCCATCAAAATCGGTGGCGATTACTTCGGCACTGACATTATCATCCACAATGTCGCAGATCGCTTTGTAGTGGGCAATCACATTATCGTGCCCTGAAATTCCTTCTTTGGCCATGAGCGATGGGTTAGTGGTCACGCCATCTAAAACCCCAAGGTCATAGGCCTCTTTAATATCATTTAGGTTTGCTGTATCGATAAAGAATTTCATAGGTTCTGCTTCTTAATTTATGGATGCACAAATCTAAAACATTCTCACCTTAGAAGAGGCTTAAAATCATGAAGTTTTGAACAAGTTGCTTTTGAGCGCTGGTGGTGATAAAGATTATCTTGATTCATAGTAGAAGATTCAATAGCTTGAACTTTAGCCAATTAATAATAAATACACTACTACCATGTCAACACAACACATTACACTAGCCAAGAAGCTGATGAGCTTTACCTCGGCTGATACAAGTTCTGAAAAGAGGGGCTTTGTTGAAGCGGGTAACTACTCATTACTATCGACCAAGCTTAACTTTCCGAATGAGGATACCGACTATGCCCAGATAGAAACCCCTGCTGGCAAAGTCTGGATTTGTTCTCGCTGGAAAGAGAATCAATATACAGAAACGCATTCGGCTCCAGCGTTACCTTCAGATGACGGGCCCGATTCATTCTTGGATGCCGTTGGCGCTGTGTCACGTATTAACTTCGATAGCAACGATGACGCGGTGGAGGAGTCTAAGTTGGTAGAAATAGTCAAAGATTACGATGGGTTTGCCTATGACCTGCATGATCCTGCCTATCCATATGATCTTCCCGGGGTGAACTTGCCTTTGGCTCCTCCGAAAACAAAACAAAACAACTGCTGTACTTTTGCCGAAGGCTTAATTGTAAAGGCTTGGTCTGATCAGTTTCCTTCCTTTGAATGGAATAATCATCGCCATGGACAAATGATGATCTTTTCAACCGATGACTATTTCTCGCCTGTTACAGCGGCAGTGGAAAGCGGAATGGGAGAGGAGGTCGAAGATGTTGAAGCGGCACCCGCCCCATGGACATTAGTTCAAGGTTGGAAGTCGAAGCAGTCGGATAACGTACCTGGCTCTAAATGGTCCGGTGGACATACCTTTATCATAGTAGATCATCACCCTGAAACGGACAAAGTCTTAACTCTGGAATCTAATAAGGCTTTTGGTCTGGATGGAGTAGGTTTTAGGAAAATCGGAATGGCTTCAGCTCACAATCATCAACCACCGGCTAATTGGTGGAACCTGCCCGGTGTATGGACCTGGCAACAGATTAAGAATAGCTATAAGGCTCGGGCCATGGCTACTTTAAAAGTGAAGAATAGAAGCTGGTCGGGACTAGCCTGACCAGCTTCTCAAAATAGCTCATTCAAGATTTAGTTTATTGCACCTTGCTCAATGTCATAGGAGATACTTAGTTCCGTACCCCAGTGATAGGTTACCTTTTTAGGTAAGTTAAAGTCGTTATACTCATAGGAAGTATTACATGGATTGCAGGCTAAGTCCAACAGACCTGAATAGTCTTTGTATCTGGCTTGAGTAATGTTGTTTTGTGTGGCAAGGCTAATTTCATAATCGCTAAAGAAGGGATTGCCTAACTTATAGTTCTGAGCGTTGTCATATAAGTAGAAGGATTCATATTGCAGTGCATCACCATAGAAGTGCTCAATTTTCACCACATTTCCATTTTCCCAGTAGTAACGATTGCTCACTTCAGTATCTAAAGAAATTGGATTGTATGAGGTTCTTGATCGTAATGTACCATTATCATTGTAAACGTATTCACTCACCCAACTAGGCTTCATGGTACCCTCTGAATTGTATGAAGAATGAACTTCGTGGATTAAACCGTTTCCATAATAAGTAATAGAGTCTTGTCTATGAATCTCATCCGTGGGTTGGTAGCGAAATGTCTTTAAAATCAACTGATCATTTGCATAAATGAAATTGGTCACCTCTACATATTCGTTGGATGGGTTGTTTGTATTGCGGTTGTCTATTACCGAGAGCAGTCTTCCATTGCTGTTGTAGGAGAAGCCCTGCTGCTGTCTCTGGTCACCTTGTTGGGAGACAATTTGAGATATTAAAAAATTGCCGGTGAAGTTGGGGTCAATGATGCCGTCATTTTCGCAAGAGTAGATGAAGGTTAAGCTGAGTGCTAGGAGCAAATACTTTTTCATATTGTCTTTGTGTTTCCTTCTTTGACACAGACTTAGTTGAAGGGGTTGTAAGGGGGGCTGAAAATATCAATTCACGTACTCTTGTTTCTTCACCAGAGCAAAATAATCCCCCTCAATGGGTAGGTAGCCATACTCATAACAGAAGTAGTAGGTGGCTCCCGCTTTTGTGGTATAAGTACTGGTGTGATAATTAAAGTCAAAGCCTTTTTCGGTCAGCTTGCTGCGGGTCGTTTTTGATTTTCCTTTTGGATTCAATTCCTCCAGTATTCGCCTGTTTCTTCGAAGGATGTTATGCACGTTTCTGACGTAATTATTGCTATCGGAATTTTGCTTGTTATTGAAAGTATTACGGCACTGATCGTCACAAAACTTCTTGTCTATTCTTCCATAAACAGGTTTTCCGCACTCCAAACATAATCTTTCTTCCATTTTCCTTATTTATTATTTATCCCACAATCTATTGAAAAACAGGTATATATCCAATTACAAACGTTTACAAACGAATGTTAATCGGTTACAAGCGCTTAGCAACCGACTTTAACTTTTGACCTACTCTTACTTTGCCATCGTCAATTCGAACAAATCGAAACAGACATCAAGTCGAATGTTAAACGTTAAAATTTATAATCATGCAAAATCTTAGAAATCGAGTACAGTTAATCGGAAGACTAGGTCAAAACCCTGAAACAAAAACTTTGACATCGGGGAAGTCGCTCACCACATTTTCAATCGCTACTACCGATAGTTACAGAAACGCCAATGGCGATAAAGTTGAAGAAACGCAGTGGCATAATATCGTAGCCTGGGGTAAGGTAGGTGAGATTGCCGCTGAGTACCTGACCAAGGGACAGGAGGTCGCTTTGGAAGGTAAGCTGACACACCGCTCTTATGAAACACAAGAAGGTGATAAACGCTATGTCACTGAGATTAATCTCAATGAGCTATTAATGCTAGGGGCTAAGAAGTAGATTTAATACCGAACTAGGTTCAAAGGAGTGCTTGGAGTCCAAGCGCTCCTTTATTTTTTGTCATGATCTGAAATTCGAATCTCTCAAAGGCTTCCTTGAGATCGGATAGAAGTTCTTCTTTTCTGTTGCTATCCAGAAAGGAATAATTGATGGAATTATAGACTAGGTCTTTAATCATGGCATAACGAAGGTTCGGGACATATTGAGTAGCCATGATATACTGATTGGTCAGATCACTTCTCAAAATGGCAGGATCATCTGAGCTAATACAGACAGGCACGCCAGCGGCTAAGTAGGCTTTCAAAGGATGTGTACTGCTATCACTTTCGAGTATCACTTTGTTGGTTTCAAGATTGATCTCGACTGCAACACCTTTCGCTTTCATTAGGTCCATTGTCTTCAGATAATTGTCCTGATGTAAGATGTCGAAGCCATGACCAATACGTTGCGTATTCGCTAGACTTATGGCCTGATAGATATGGTCTTTGGTATTGTCCTCCTTGACTGATTCATTAAGCTCTCCTGCGTGGAGTGATAGAGATACTTGGGGGAACTTAGACGTCAGAAAACGAAACATGGCCATATGTGCCGAATAATTTTGAAGGGCTGTGGGATCGTCTTCCGGAGCCACGAAATTGACGCCTACGACATTTTCAGAGAGTACTGCTGTTTTAAAGGCAAGTACCAAGTGACTAAAGACCACTGCCAGGTCTGGAATTACCCTCATTCCAACAGTCTGAAAAGCCAAATGCACGCTCTTGCTATCAATGTTCTCTATCCAATGATCCATGACTTCTGCATTGTAGTCGGCCCATGTATCAATGTTCTGTTGCTCCAGGTACGCATACCAGTCTGCTAAATGATCTTTAATGGAAATGCCCGGTTTCCATGCTTTGTCTACAGTGAGATCGGCCACCTGATTCATGATACTAGGTACGCCAACCATAGTTTCTAGGTACTGAATGTTTTCCGCTGCAGCAGCTTCGCAAATCTTAGAGAGTAGCGCTATCTCATTTCCAGACATAGCCTCTTCAAACTTTTGAAAGGTATTGAAGAAGTGGTCTCGTCCATTCAATGAGTTCTTGCTTTGGTTTCTCATAGACCAGCTGTCAATGATCATATCTCTGTGATCAGGAGACTCGTCCAGATATTGGTTGAGATCTATTGCAGTGGTGTCCTCATTGGATAGGGCCACTGTTTGGTTGGCGTAAAGTCGGAAGGTCTTTGGGTTAATCAAGAAATTTTTTTCTGAGGCAATGTTGAGATAATCCTCTGCCCAGACTGCCCCAAGTGCATGATGATGAATGTCTCCACCCTTGGGCATGGCCCAAAGGAACTCTCTTAGTAGATGCGGTTGGTCTTTTATCTGGTTGAAGTATTCTTCTGTGGCTTTCTGGTAATCATTTGGTGTCTCTGGAGGAGTACTGGTGCAGGCAAGTATCAAAGTCATTTGTAGTAGAAGTATTAATCTTTTCAATTGAATCCGTAAAGCGTTTATCACTACAAAACTCATGAAATGGATAATAAAATCTACATAATCGATAATTATTAGATGATATTCCTAAATGGAAAAATTGAATAGGAATTAGTACGTTTGCTTCAGTGAATGAATGCTCAAATAAGGAAAAAACACCATGGCAGTTTTAGATTCTATAGATCGAAAAATAATGAGGTTACTTCAGGAGGATGCAAAACTGAATGTTAAAGAGATTGCCATTCGACTTAACCTCACCAAGACCCCTATATATGAACGGATCAAACGATTGGAACGTGAAGGGATAATTGATAAATATGTGGCCATTGTCAACCGGAAGAAGTTAGCACCTTCTATACTGGTATTTATCTCTGGTAAGTTAGAGGTAAGCAAGTTTGAGCAAACGGAAGAATTCTACGCTGGAATAATGGACTTGCCCGAGGTTTTAGATTGCTATTTAATGAGTGGAGAGTACGATTTTTTACTCAAGGTGATGGTCAAGGATTTGGATGACTATCATGAGTTTTACTCTAAGAAACTCTCTCAGGTTCCCAGAGTAAGCTATGTGAGCAGCTCATTTGTGTTGAATGAAGCTAAACGATCGACTGTATTGCCGGGTTAAAATAAAGAGCACTTGCTAGGCAAGTGCTCCATTAATTGCATCAAATGCTTTACACAAAATGATTGCTGTAGCTAGTGTAAAGAAAACCCAAACGAGCCAGTGTCTTTTTTTACCGGGTTTTGATCTCCTTCTCCTTTTCTCTTGGTGATTCAGGGAGTCATGCGTGCTAGTCATAATAGTAATGTCAGTCATCTATTAAGACTCAAAAGGCTTGCCAGTACTTTAAATGAACTTTACGTGTAGTTTTTAAGGATAAATCGATCCCATTTTGGGAAATTTTTCCAAAACGGTTTATCGATATGAGAGGCTATTTTTTTGACTCTTCGATAATAGCATAGATAATGGCGATGAGCGCAAGACCTACACAAATCCAACCCAGTACGTTGGTACCATCCTTAAAGGAAAGGTAATAGAGTGCTGCTCCTGTACCACCACCTAGTATAGGTCCGGCTATGGGAATCCAGCTATAAGACCAATTAGAATCGCCCTTGCCTTTGATAGGCAGTAGGAAGTGCGCAAGTCGAGGTCCAAAATCACGTGCTGGGTTGATCGCATAGCCTGTGCTACCACCTTGTGCCATGCCAATCATGACGATTAAGCCTCCCACGACTAAGGGGTTTAGGCCTTCGGTGAACTCGTTCGCACCAATCATCATCAGACCAAAGACTAAAATCATAGTACCCATCATCTCACTTACTAGATTAGCACCTTTCTGATCAATAGCTCCTGAAGTACAAAATACACCCAATTTGGCACCCTGATCTTCTGTTTTGCCCCAATGAGGCAAGTATTGTAGCCAGGTGAGGGTAGCACCTAACATGGCGCCAAGCACTTGTGCGATAATATAGCCCGGGACGATGCTCCACTCTACTTCACCGGCAACAGCAAGGCCGATGGTAACGGCTGGGTTTATATGCGCCCCGCTGATTTGGCCCACGGCATAAATACCAAAGGTCACAGCAAGACCCCAACCGATGGTGGTAATGATCCAACCGGAATCTTTAGCATATGAATGATTTAATGTGGTGGCGGCATTAACACTATTCCCGAAGTAGAGCAGGATGGCCGTACCAATGAATTCTGCAAGATAAACTGACATGAGTTTAGAAAAATCGTTGGGTAATGATACGATTTAGGAGGGAATAAAAAAAGGCATCAGGATGTCGCACCGCTCAACCACTTACCCTTGCTCTGTTCCCAGCCTGGGGGAGTTCAGTAGGAGCTGGTCGCATCCCTTTGCCGGGCACAAAGGTATCAAGAATTTGTGAACTGGAAAGCCCGTTTTTGGAAAATTTCAGATTAAAAAAATACCCAAAAGTAGGTATTTTTTTAATCGAGGATTTGAATCTAATTTGTGTATACACACACGATTCTTCACCACTCGGTGGAGCTTTACTGACGAGACATTTTAATTTTTTTACACCATTAAACAACTAGAGATATGTTTAGACTACAATTGAATGCATCGGAAGATGTAGAATTTAAAACTGTTTTAACCAGCCAATTGGCTAACTTAACCGACCCTGATCCAGATTCTGATAGTGATGATGATGGCGGAGGTGAGTCAGGCCCTGGTACAGGCAATGGCCCTGGAAGAATTATATGAGAACTAGTAACCTACTTTTAACCTTTCTATTATTCACTTCACTCTCTTTACGAGCACAAGTGGAGGAATTAGAAAAGATTAGAATTAGAGCAGAAAAATATAGGGCTGAGTCAAAGTATGATTCGGCCTTATCTCTTTTTTTAGACTTAGGCTTAAAAGCTCAAAAAGAGGACAACATTCCTTATCAAGCTGCTTCCTACATGGGCCTAGGTGCATTTTATATCGATACTGAAAAGCCAAAGTTGGCGATTGAGTCTTATAAAGAAGCAAATAGGCTATCGAAAATTAGTAATCTACCCAGATATCAAAACTCTTCAATGTTCGGTGTGGGTGTTGGTTTTCAGCAGTTATATAGACTTGACAGTACTCAGAAGACTGCTGTAGATTCAGCACTTTATTACTATGACTTATCAAGAGAGCCCATGCTGGAATTGGACATGAAGGAAGAAGTGGCTATCCTTCTTTATAATTCCTCCTTGCTGAATAGCATCAAAAAGGACTATTCAGAGGCTAAGAAGAATCTTATTAGAGCATATGCGATAGACGTAGACATTGAGAATTACTTTGGACAAACGAGAGAACTTGCTGAGTTAGGTCTGGTCAATTATAGAATATCTCAAACAGATAGCGCTGAGTATTACTTTCTGAGATCTCTCAGTTTGGCAGATTCATTGGGTTTTTTAGACAAGGGATTGACTGTAATGAATAATCTGGCTAACCTCTATGAGGCTGATGGGAGATACGAAAAAGCAATTGGTTATTATAAAAGATACTACTCCGGTTCTCAGAGCATCTATAGGATGGATTATCAAGATCGACTTTTTGAGATTCGAGAACAATACAAAACTGCGGAACTAGAATTGACAACTGAACGACAAGAAAATGAGATTTTAAGAAGAAGGAGGTCCCAGGCATTTACTGTAATTATCGCTGTTGCCATTGTAGTGGCGATTTCCATTTGGCTCTATGTTGTCGACCAACGGAGAAAGAATATCAAGGCACTCGCGGCTAAGAATGATGAGATCAATAAGCAGAAGATTGATGAATTGCTTCAGCAGCAGGAGATTGCTTCCCTTCAGGGCGTCTTAGAAGGGCAGGAGACCGAACGTAAACGCGTGGCTATTGATCTACACGATCGGCTTGGAGGAATTCTATCTATGGTTAAGTTGCACTTCAGTGCAGTAGAAGAGAAGATCGATCCAGCAAATCCAACCAAAGAGAAGTTCTTAACGGCCTCAGAATTGCTTGACCTAGCAGCAGGAGAGGTGCGCAATATTTCCCACAACATGATGTCAGGAGTATTGGCCAAATTCGGTTTGATACCGGCACTAGAAGATTTAAAATCCAGGATTTCGGAAACAGGTAAACTCAAAGTCAACCTTTATACCAGCAATATCAACGGTTCACTAGATGGTGAGCAGGAACTACAACTGTATAGAATTGTACAGGAGCTCATGAGCAATATCCTTAAACATTCGGAGGCAACAGAAACCAATATCCAGTTGAACGAGAATGAGGATAGTGTTAACTTGATTGTCGAAGATGATGGAGTTGGGTTTAATCCTGAAAAGCTAGATGTCAATGCCGGGATTGGTTTAACCAATCTAAAAGCAAGAGTGTCTAAGCTCAACGGTACTTTGCATATTGACTCAGGTCTGGGTGCGGGTACCACCATTTCCATCGATATTCCTGTAGAAAATGATTAGAGTCTTTATTGTTGACGATCACCAGGTGGTAATTGATGGTTTGTCCTCCATTCTTTCGGAAGACGACAACATCCAATTCTGCGGCAGTGCGCAAAATGGTAAGGAAGCCTTGCATCAGCTTCAATCTGTTTCTCCAGATGTGCTACTGCTCGACATCAATATGCCTGAAATGGACGGTATTTCCGTCATCAAGGAGCTCAGAAAAAGAGAAGATAAGACCCGCATACTGGTTCTTACCATGCATAACAACCCACAATTCACTAAGCAACTAATACAGCTGGATGTGGAGGGCTGTGTATTAAAGAATGCCGGCAAAAAAGAATTGATACAGGCTATCAGCGATGTGAACGATGGGGAACGCTACTTTGGTAAAGATGTCACGGAAACGCTTTTTGCTGATGTCAAAAAGACTGAAAAGGCGGTAGAAAAAGTACAGCTAACCAAGCGCGAAGTTCAGATTATCCGCTTAATCGCTTCCGAATACACAACCAATGAAATCGCCACGGATTTGGCCATTAGTACACATACGGTAGACACGCACAGGAAAAATATCGTCAGCAAGCTTGCCGTGAAGAATACGGCAGGTCTTGTAAAGTTTGCTATCGAGAACGGTTTGGTCTAGTCGTCCTTTCTTTCGAAAAAGTCCTTCTTCATATAGAGCTGAAACTCCAGTGGACTGCTTTCTTTGAATTCATCTACTTCCAGGTCTTCGTAAATGTCTTCATCAAACTCCATGTCCGTCTTTTCCACTTTTTCATCCGGGTGAACGATTAACTCGATTCCTGTAAGGTCGATCGGATTCACGGCCACTAAGACTTTATAGTCGTCAAATACACGTTTGTAATACTTATAAACGATAGCGTCTTTTTTACCCATTTTTCAACGGTTTTAATTTCTCTAAACGAGACTTCAAGAAGAAAACAAAATAAGCTGCACCTATGCCGATCAGACCACCTGCGATGATATCTCCTGGAAAGTGAACACCTAGATAGACACGGCTGTAGGCCACTAAGGCTGCCCATGGTATTAATAGCCAAATGTATTTGACATGATCTTTTAAAAGCACCCAGCAAAATATGGCTACCGCAAAGGAGTTTGAGGCATGTGAAGAAGCAAACCCATGCCGACCGCCACAACCTTTAAGTAAATGGACACTGTCAGCTAATTCAGGGTCATGGCAAGGTCTTAGCCTACCGACCCATGGTTTTAGAATACCAGATGCCACTTGATCACTGATTAAGATCAAGACTCCAATACCGATAAGGGTGAAGGCCAGGTTGCCTTTTTCATGTTTAACCAAAAGGTAGATGAGTAGGGCATATAGTGGAATCCAAACCCACTTGTCACTGATCCATGGCATCAGAAAGTCGAATAGGTCGTTATGTGCTCCATTGAGGAACTTGAAAAGTGATTTATCCCATTGTTCTAACTGATCGATCATGCCGTCCAATCAATTCCTTTTTTGAGTAATCTTAGGGTATCAGATTCTAGCGACTTGACAGGCGGCTCATAGTCATATTCCCAACCTGCTTCAGGCGGTAAGCTCATCAGAATGGATTCTGTTCTTCCATCGGTTTCGAGTCCAAATTTGGTTCCCCTGTCTAGCACCAGGTTGAATTCTACATAGCGACCTCTTCTTAGTCGTTGCCAGTTCTTTTCTCTCGATCCATAAGGTTTACCCGCATTCTTCTGCATAAAGTAGGTGTAGATAGGCGCGAAGCACAGTCCAACGTCTTTCACAAAGTTGAAGATGTCTTCCTTCGAATGTTCCTTGTCTCCCGACTTATGATCAAAGAAAATCCCTCCAATGCCACGGGTTTCTTTTCGGTGTTTGATATAGAAGTAATTGTCAGCCCAGTCCTTAAATTCTTTGTAGTAAAAGGAGTCATGTTTGTCACATACGGCCTTTAGCTTTTCATGAAAGAAGCTCGCATCATCATGATCGACATAGTGAGGGGTCAGGTCAATGCCGCCACCAAACCAATAGGTACCAGTAGACATTTCAAAATACCTGATATTCATATGGATTATGGGAACCCATGGATTTTCGGGATGCAAAACGATCGACACACCTGTAGCAAAGAACTCACCTTCGGTCAGGCCGAAAGATTTCAAAAGTTTCTCAGGCGTCTTACCATGGACCTCAGAAAAGTTGACACCTCCTTTTTCGATGATGTTTCCATGACGCAAAACCCTGCTTCTGCCACCACCACCGCCAGGCCTGGTCCATTTATCTTCTTGGAATTCGCCTAGTCCATCGGCTTTTTCTAGTTCTGCACAGATATGATCCTGAATGTTTCTAAAAACTCCGGCTATATGTTCTTTGTCGATATGCGGCATGATGCAAAAATATCAGAATATTCTGATGGTAAATTAAAAGTGAAGAAAAGCTAAACTGTACACCTATTCTGGGAGTTAAAAGAAAGATAACCTAACGATCGGTAGGTTTTTCTATTAGCCTTTAAATTATTGGTTATTTTTGAATCGAAACGCCAATTACTCTATGGAATTGACCAAGGATAAAAAGACGAGTACCTCTAAAAGCAACGATATCAATATTCCAAAAAAGACTTTAGAAAAGGCCTATCGCTTAATGCAGACTGCCAAAAACATGGCAATTCTCTATGATGAGAACAGAGCTGTTTGCAGTAAATACGTTCACAGTACATCCAGAGGGCATGAGGCTATTCAATTAGCTGCAGCGTTTCAATTGCAAGCTTATGACTTTGCTGCTCCTTACTACCGTGATGAGTCCATTCTATTGGGGATCGGTATGCAACCAAATGAGTTGATGCTACAACTTATGGGTAAAAAGGACGATCCATTCTCAGGAGGCAGAACTTATTATGGTCACCCATCTTTGAGAAGAGAGGGCTTTCCTACCATTCCACATCAAAGCTCAGCTACGGGAATGCAGGCGATTCCAGCTACTGGAATGGCACACGGACTTCATTACCTCGAGGAGCAAGGACTTTTGGCTTCGAATAATAAGCCAGTAGTACTTTGTTCACTAGGAGATGGCTCGGTTACGGAAGGTGAAGTTTCTGAAGCAATGCAAATGGCTGTGCTCCATAAACTCCCAGTAGTATATCTCATTCAAGATAATGATTGGGGAATATCCGCTACGGGGGCAGAAATGCGAGCCATGGATGCTTATGAGTTTGCAGCAGGCTTTAAGGGTATGGAGCGTATACGGATCGATGGAGCAGATTTTGTTGCCTCGTATGAGGGCATGAAAAAGGCCTTTGATTTTGTGCGCGAGCACAGAGCTCCCATCTTGGTTCATGCGAAAACCCCGCTATTAGGACATCATACCTCTGGAGTAAGAAAAGAGTGGTACCGAGGAGATTTCGATCTTGAAGATCACCAGAAATCGGATCCAATTCCAACCTTAAGAAAAGCACTAAAGAAGGCTGGATATAAAGAATCTGACCTTGTTAAGCTTGAAGATGAGACGGTGGTCTTTGTTCAGGCGGAGTATGCAAGGGCTTTAAATGGAGATGATCCTGATCCTGCGACTGTGCTTGATCACGAATTTGCACCAACACCTATCACCGAAGAAAAAGGTCAACGCAAACCAAGAGGTGCCGAAAAAGTGGTGATGGTAGATGCTGCACTACATGCAGTGGATGATATTTTAAGAAACAATCCTGAGGCTTTGTTCTACGGACAAGATGTGGGAGGAACACTCGGAGGAGTGTTTAGAGAGGCAGCTACACTTGCTCAGAAGTATGGTGATAGTAGAATCTTCAATACACCCATTCAAGAAGCTTACATTGTTGGGTCTACTGCTGGTATGAGTGCCGTTGGAGCCAAACCTATCGTAGAAATTCAATTTGCAGATTACATCTGGCCAGGGATCAACCAATTGGTTGAGGAACTCTCTAAGAGTTGCTATCTGTCTAATGGTCAATTCCCAATACAGTCACTGATCCGAGTACCTATCGGAGCCTATGGTGGTGGTGGTCCTTACCACTCAGGTTCTGTGGAGTCTACCTTGCTCAATATCCGAGGTATTAAGGTTGTCTATCCATCTAATGCAGCTGACATGAAAGGCTTGATAAAGGCGGCTTTCTATGACCCTAACCCGGTGGTAATGCTGGAACACAAAGGCCTGTATTGGTCGAAGGTACCTGGGACGGAAGAAGCCAAAACATTTGAACCTGATTCAGAATACATTATTCCTCTGGGTAAGGCATTAGTAGCTCAGGAGGCATCTGAAGAAGCCATGGAAAATGGTGAATCTTGTGCGGTAATCACTTATGGAATGGGTGTTTATTGGGCTAAGGCGGCAAGTAAAGCCTATAAGGGGCAAGTGGAAATTCTTGACCTGAGAACCCTTAACCCTCTAGATTGGGAGGCTGTGATGGAATCCGTACAGAGGCATAATAAGGCTTTGGTCTTGACCGAAGAACCACTGATGAACTCATTTGCTGAGTCTTTGGCAGGTAGAATATCACAACATTGCTTCCAGGAGTTAGATGCTCCGGTAATGGCTTACGGTGCAGAGAACTTGCCAGCTATTGCATTGAATGTAGACCTTGAAAAAGCAATGTTACCAACTCCTGAGAAAGTGGAGGCCGTTATCGGTGATTTGCTGAACTACTAGAAGGCGTAACCTACAGCTATATTGTAGACCGTTTGGTTGGGTCTTTTGAAGAGCCTTTGCCAGCGCTGCCCTTCAGGAAATCTGGGGTCTCTAATTTTATGGCCAACGTCTAGCCTGAATACGAGAAAGGAAAAATCGAGCCTTAAACCGATACCTGCTCCAATCGCCAACTCTTTATAAAAGTCATTGACCTCAAACTTGGCTCCTTGAGATATTCTCACGACCTCGCCAGGTAGTGGAGTCTCAAATTCTCTTAATCTCCAGATGTTGCCGGCATCAATAAAGAATGCCCAATCGAAGAAACCTGAGATTTTGGCCCTATATTCCGCATTCATCTCAATAAGTACTTCCCCTGGTTGCTCAAACTGATAGCTATCGGCTCCAGTTCTATTGGCCTTTAGTTCTCCGTTTTCAATAATATTTTGACCATTCTCATCAAGCTCGTATGGGAAGGCCGAACCCGGTCCTAATCGTCTTGGGTTCCATGCACGGTTACTGCTACTACCACCTGCAAAGAAGTACTTCTCATAGGGTAGGGCATTGTTTCCTCCATAGGGATCCGCAATTCCGCCATTGACCCTCAGCACCACTGATTTATCAATACCAAGAGGAACCTGACGCCTGTAATCAACTTGTACCTTATAAAATTGGTAATTCTCAAGGTCATTGTTCTCCAAAAGTGCACGCCCCACGATATCATAAATTGTTCCACCTGATTCTAAGAAGAACCTTAAGTAACTGGAAGGATTTGATGGGTTCCCATAATCGTAGTTATATGTGGCATTGAAGGAAGAACTGGATACAAAAGAACGGTTGAAGGAAAAGGCCAGCGTGTTTCCCTGGAGAAATAAATCATCTAACTGCTCCTGAAAGCCAGAATTAGCATCGATTTCGGTATCAATTAAAGCGATATCCGCTAGGTTGAAAGTATAGCTTTTATTGCCTTTTAGGTTCTGCCATGTATAGGCAAAAGTACCGTTGAGGTTACTTCTTACATATTCCGGTCGATCTATAAAGTTGAAACCCAGTGACACGCGTGTTCTTGGATTGAAGGTCATTTTATTCAGTCCACGTGACTTAAAAGGTGTGATAAACCTTGGGAAGGTCAGAGAAGCGTTGGCACCGTATTGAATGGTTCTAAGTACCTGACTCTGATCGGTGGCTGAACTTACTCCATCCAGACCAGCAAATATTCCAATTTCAAGAATTTCAGAGCCAAGAAATATATTCCTGTTCTTAAGACTCGCATTGTATAACGGACCAGGAAGTCCTTCTGTAACGTTAAATCCTAATTCTTGTGTTAGCTGAAACTTCTGCAAAGGAGCAGTGTAAAAATTAGCAATCGATTTTCCAGGGACAGTTGTTGTATCAAAATAGGTGTTAACAAAACGGAACATGTCCATATTCAGCAGCTGCTTTTGTGTGTTTTCAAAGTCGGTAAAGTTGTATTTCTGGCCTGGTGCAAATCTCAATCTCGCATCCAAGGATTTAGGAGAGTATTTGAAGTTGCCATAGTTGTATTTAACACCGAAATAGTCTTGAGTTTCGGTAATGGGATCATTGCCATTGGTATTGATGACTATGGAATCCAGTAAAAATGATCTATGAGTCTCCTGATCTGCTGGTTTGTTGATTATCGTTGCTACCCAGAGGTCGGTTGTAGATGGATCTTCTAGAATTTGAAATTCTATATAGGCTTTGTTGAAGCCATAATAACCATTTTCTATTAGGAGTAACTCAATACGATCTCTTTCTGCATCTAGTAATGATCTGTCATAGTCGGAACCTTTAATTAGAAAAGAACCAGATTGATTCGTCTGGAGTAAAGTGGTTAATGCTGGATCGCCTGTACGCGTAATTAAGCTGTCAATGGTATTCCTAGGGCCAGTATCTACCTGATAGGTAAGTGATACTTTTCTGTTTTTTTCGGTATAACTAGTTGTGACATTAGCCTTGCGAAAACCCTTCGAATTGATCAAGAAGGAATTAATTCGGTCTTTGGTATCCTCTACAATAGTACTATCGAAAACGGATAGGGGTGTCCCCGTTTTCATTCGAAAATTTCCATCTTTCAATTTTCTGTCAAATCGGGCAATTTTTCTGTTCTTCTTGGCTTCGAGTTTGGTGGTGCTTTTTCCGGCTTCAGTGCGCTCTTGAATCTTAGCATCAACCTTTGCAATAGCACTTCGCTTTTTTTGGTTGATCCGTGCCGTATCGAAATTGTCTTCGCCACGCTCGTAGATTGCAGCCCCTAAGGGACCTATGATAGGAATGCGTGTATTGGGTTTTAGGGTGATGAGGTTATTGATCTCATTCTCAAGGTTTTTATCTACCCCTTTTACTTGTTGTTTGTAAAGCCATTTTTCCCCATCTTCCAAATGCCTGACACCGGAGCAGGCGTAAAGGAGAGGCACTAATAGTAGGAAGAGAAAAAAACGAGTGCTAGTCTTCACGAACAAGTAAAAATATGCTTTCTAAACGATTAAGTAAGTACTTTAAATCTCTGCAATTAAAAAAATATCGACTGCAAGAGCGAAAGTTTTTGGTTGAAGGTGCAAAAGGGGTTTTGGAGGTACTCCAATCAAGTTTTCAAGTAGAAAACTTGTTAGCAACCTCCGACTTTTTAGATACACTCGATGCACCGTTGAGAGCAGCTGCCCAAGAAACCATTGTGTGCAAGTCAAATGACTTAGAAGCTGTTGGGACCTTTAAGTCAAATAACGCTGCCATTGCTGTGGTAAGTATGCCAGAACCGGCTTCAATCAATGTTCCCGAAGGAGAGCTCAGTTTGGCTTTGGATGGGGTGAATGATCCGGGGAATCTTGGTACAATCATTAGGATCGCTGATTGGTATGGGGTGAAAAACATCTTTTGCAGCGAGGAGACTGCGGATGTTTATAATCCAAAAGTCATTAATGCTACCATGGGATCGTTTACTCGAGTACAGGTTCATTATACAGATTTGGCTTGCTTGATCAAATCAACCGACATACCAGTTTATGGTGCATTACTTGATGGTGACTCCATTCGTGACCGTGAGCTAGTACCCAATGGAGTATTGGTCATGGGGAGCGAATCTCAGGGGATTAGTGAATCGCTCAAACCACTGCTAACAAAACCTATTTATATACCGGGTAGAGGAGGGGCAGAGTCACTGAATGTTGCCGTGGCAACAGCGGTTTTGCTTGATAATTTCTTCCGCTAGAAAAGAGATTCTCCACTTTCTTTACTCGCTTCTTCCATCAATATCTCGGCATTTTCCTTTCCTAAATAGCGATCAATGAAGTAGTGTGCTATATACAACAGTGGGGTCAAGGCAATCGCAATCAGGAATTTGTAGATATAGTTGGTAGTACCCACCGCTACTACCTGACTGAGGGACCACCCCCCCAGAAAGTAAAAAGCAACAATTAGCACAACGAAACTATCTATCAACTGTGAAATAAGTGTTGAGCCCGTGGCTCTCAGCCAGATCTTATGTTTACCCGTGAGTCTTCTAAGCCTGTGAAAGACGTAAACATCTACAAATTGGCCAATGACAAAGGCGACCAGTGAGGCAAAAATGATATTCAACCCTTGGGTCAAAACTTGCTGGAATGCGTAATTGATGTCAAAAGGGGCACCATTCTCATCAGTACCGAAAACACTTAGCCAGAAATCAGCTGGAGCCAGACGCATAGCTAGGTAAATGGCAATAAAAGCGTAGGTTATAAGACCTACGGTTATGAAGGTGATCTTTCGAACTCCCTTTTTACCAAAGTATTCGTTGATGATATCGGTTGTAATGAAAACGATCGGCCAAAGAACCACTCCAGCCGTAAGGTTAAATTGAAGGACAAAGTCCCCAAACATGGGGATGTCTAATGGCTCATAGCCCAGCGTTCTTTCAACTGAGAAGATCTTACCACCGATCAATTCAGCAATCAATGCATTGGTGATGAAAATCCCACTGAGAATAATGAATAGGTTTGTTTTCTTATCGCTTAGGATTGACTTGCCCATTGCTTATGAGACTAGTATAAATTCTTCCCCCTCAATGGCCAGTTCCGAATCCTCAAATACGGTCTGGGCTTCCTCACGAATTGGTTCCAACTCTTTATATCTCACCGAAAAATGGCCAAGGATCAATTTTCCAACCTCAGCTTTTTTGGCAATAGTAGCCGCTTCTTTGGCTGTACTGTGGTAGGTACTTCCTGCTCTGTCTGCATGCTCTTCAAGGAAAGTCGCTTCATGATAGAGGAGGTCCACTCCTTTGATCATGGGGATGATGGATTCATCATATTTGGTGTCTGAGCAAAAGGCATAAGAGTAGGACTTCCTAGCCGGTAATGTTAGAGCCGTATTTTTATAAAGTAAATTCCCCTCTTCGTCCATAATATCTTCGCCATGCTTGAGTCTGATAATATTTCTGATGGAAAAGTCATCTGGAAGTACCTCTTTTTTGATCCTTCGGTTCTTCTTCTTTTCGGCAAAAAGGTATCCACAGCATGGAATACGGTGATTCAATGGAATGCTGTATACTTCTACAAAGTTGTCTTCGTGTACCACCTTGTTTTGAGTGGTATCGACTTCTACAAAATTGATATCGTAGTTAAATACCGTTTGAGAGTATTTAAGCTGCATGGTGATGATTTCAGATAAACCTTTAGGTCCATAAAGGTTTAACTTCTGAGATCTACCCATAAGGTGCATGGTGGATAACAAACCCATTAGCCCAAGGTAGTGGTCACCATGAAGGTGCGAAATAAAGATGTTATTGATTCTTTGGGCTCGGAGTTTATAGCGCTTTAACTGAAGTTGTGTGGCCTCCCCACAATCCATCAAGTAATACTTGCCCTCAATGTTAATGAGTTGGGCGGTATGATGTCTGCGATGTGCAGGCGCTGCGGAATTAGATCCTAATATTTTGACTCTTATACCCAAAACGGAGATTATGCTTCTCCGTCTTCAGGGCTATTGGCGAGTACCAAGTCCATAGCAGCTTCGTCAGTGGCCAAAATGGTCAATACATTATTGAGCTGTGATATGGTCAATAGCTTATCTACAAAAGGAGTGATTTCAGAAAGGATAAAAGCACCTCCGTTTTCTGCGTATGCTCTGTTACCCGTCAGCAATGCGCTTAGCCCTGATGAATCGGCATATTTTGTGGTGGAAAGGTTCAAAATAAGATTTTGAGTCCCCTGTGCCTGTAATGATACAAGTTCCGACTTCAGGTCAGGAGATAAAGTAGAATCAAGCTTCTCTTCTTCTAGTTTGAATACTGTGTACAGGTCTTGTTTATCTATGCTAAACTTCATAATGTCTTGTTATCTATTCTGTAGGTAATTCGTAATGTTATTCTCAATTCTCTCGAGTACGTTTTGGTTCCCATCTTTCTGAAATGATTCACCCGTTACTTTCTCGAAGAGCTCAATATATCTTTCGGAGATAGAATTTACAACTTCGTCAGTCATTTCTGGAATTGTCTGACCTTCTTTGCCTTGAAATCCATTCTCTATCAGCCATTGTCTAACAAACTCCTTGGAGAGTTGTTTTTGCTTTTCTCCAGCCTTCTGTCTGTCATCGTATCCTTCTTGGTAAAAATACCTAGATGAGTCAGGCGTATGAATCTCGTCAATCAGAATGATTTTATCATCCAGTTTTCCAAACTCATATTTGGTGTCGACCAAAATAAGCCCTTGAGCTGCAGCCATTTCTGTTCCTCTGGCAAACAGGGCCTGAGTGTAAGCTTCAAGCTGCTCGTATTCCGCTTGATCCACGATCCCCTGAGCCAATATTTCTTCTCTAGAAATATCCTCATCATGACCTTCTTTAGCTTTTGTAGTAGGGGTGATGATAGGGGCTGGAAGCTTGTCATTTTCTTTTAATCCATCAGGTAGAGGTACCCCGCAAAGGATTCTTTTGCCATCTCTGTACTCTCTCCAGGCATGGCCGGCAAGATAACCTCTGATGACCATTTCTACCTGATAAGGTTCACATTTAAGCCCCACACTAACAGTTGGGTCAGGGCTCGCTGTAATCCAATTCGGTACTATGTCACTGGTGGCTTTGAGGAACTTAGAGGCGATCTGATTTAAGACTTGGCCTTTAAAAGGGATCGCTCTTGGAAGCACCACATCGAAAGCTGAAATTCGATCAGAGGCAACCATAACCAATAGGTCTGAGAAATAGTAGATATCTCTTACTTTGCCGCGATAAAAATCTTGTTGATTTGGAAACTGAAAGTTGGTTTCCTTAATGCCTTCAATCATCGGGTAAAAATAGTCAAAAATTGAATCTAGGCGTGCTGGAAATTAATTTTCTGAACTGCTCATCAGGTTACCTCTGGAATAGTTTTCGGTCTTGGTCACTTTGCCTTTAGCATCATAGTATTCCCAAGTACCCTGACGTACATCATAGAGGTGATTTCCTTTGATTTTCACCTTTCCATTTTCATAGTATTCGTAATAGCGACCGGACTTTTGACCATTTAAAAGCTTGGTTTCGGTTCGTTTCTTTTTGTCTGGGTAATAGGTGATTTCTGAACCGGTCTTTCTTCCAAATTTGTAAGGAACGGTTTTCTCAAGTGTACCGTCCTTAGCGTACATTTCTACATTGCCATTGATGACATCTTCCAGGTAGGGAGATTTGGTTGCCACCTGACCATTTTCATAGTAAGTCTTCCAGTCCTTGTTCTTTCTACCTCCTTCATAGAATTGTTCGGTTTTAACCTGGCCATTCTTATAGTATTCTGTAAGGATTCCGTCCTTAGCTATTTTGGTGTAGTTTTCCAGCCACATCAGTTCACCTGTAGGGTAGTAAACAAAGTTTTCTCCAATTTTTGCTCCAGTTTGGTAGTTAAAGACCTCTTTTCTGGCACCATCGTCATAGTAAGTTTTGCGAACCCCAGTTTGAACGCCTTCATTATAAAAGCCTTCATCAATCAGCTGGCCTTTGGTATTAAAATGAGCATAGGGGCCTGTTTTATAACCTCTGACGTATTGATAGGTCCACTCTTTCTTACCATTGCTATAGTAGGTCTGATATAAGCCATTGATTACTCCTTGTTGGTAAGTAAACTCGGCTGAAATCTGACCGTTTTGATAGTAGGTTTTCGCTTTACCATCCTGTGTGCCATTGAGGTAGCTAAAAGTTTGTTTCAGTTTTTCATTAGGATAGAATTCCTCTGTAAGTCCGTTTGGAGTTCCCTCTTTGAAGGTCGTTTTGGTTCGGACCTTACCATCTTCAAAATAGCCACTGACAATACCATCTAGTTTTCCATCCACGTAAGCTCCTTTTTGAATAGGTTTTCCGCTTTTCGAGAGGATTTCGAAAGCGCCTGTCTTTACGCCTTGTTGGTAGGTGGTTTTTGAGAGTACATTTCCATTCTCATAGAACTCAGTAAATACACCATTCGGCTTGCCATTGACAAACTCGCCTTCCATGGCAATGGAACCCTCTTGAAAGTACTTGGTATAAGCACCATGAATCATGGAAGAGTCTCCATTCAGAATGGTATAAGTCTCTTTTTTTACTCTATAATCCGGTGGGTAATAGGTGGTGATTTTCTGTTGAGCAAGAGTAGCGGAGCCACAGAGCAGAAGTAGTAGGGTGTAGATTGTGTTGCGCATAAAAAAGCCTTACGTAAAATTACGTAAGGCTTTCAGAAATAGTATGTTAATCTTATAATTTCTCGATCACCATGGCCGAAGCACCTCCGCCACCATTACAGATGCCAGCAACGCCTATTTTTCCATCGTTCTGATCAAGCACATGACATAAAGTAGTCACAATTCTGTTTCCAGATGCTCCTAGCGGGTGGCCCAAAGCAACAGCGCCCCCATTGACATTAACTTTTGAAGCGTCAAGTCCAAGCTCTTGATTATTGGCTATAGCTACTACAGAAAATGCTTCGTTGATCTCGTAGTAGTCAACGTCATCCTTACTAACACCAGCCATTGCCATGGCCTTAGGAATTGCTTTAGCAGGGGCAGTAGTAAACCATAGTGGATCTTGAGCTGCATCAGCAAATCCAATGATTTTTGCAATCGGAGTCACGCCAAGCTCTTCAGCTTTTTCTTTGCTCATTAACACCATGGCAGATGCACCGTCATTGATGGTAGAGGCATTTGCGGCTGTCACTGATCCGTCTTTGTTGAATACAGGACGAAGGTTAGGAATCTTTTCGAAGATCACATTATTGAATTCTTCGTCTTCCGTCATCATTACTGGGTCTCCTTTTCTCTGAGGAATTGCTACCGGAATGATCTCGTTTTTGAATTTTCCAGCAGCTGTAGACTCAGCTGCTTTTTTATAGGAGTTAATGGCATATTCATCTTGTGCCTCGCGTGAGATATTCATCTCTTTAGCTGTATTGTCAGCGCAATTTCCCATAGGGAATTCATTATAGACCTCCCATAAACCGTCTTTTACCAGGCCGTCTACTAATTCACCATTACCATATTTGTAACCATATCTAGCTTTAGGGATGTAGTAAGGGATATTACTCATGCTTTCCATACCACCGGCAACTACCACATCATTAGAACCAACCATAATAGACTGAGCCGCGAGCATCACAGACTTCATTCCTGAAGCACATACTTTGTTGATGGTAGTACAAGGTACATTCTCACCAACACCAGCTCCTAAAGCTGCCTGACGCGCTGGTGCCTGACCCAGACCTGCTGAGACAACATTGCCCATTAAAACTTCTTGTACCTGATCAGCAGCAACATTGGCTTTTTCCAAAGCTCCTTTAATGGCGAATGATCCTAACTGAGTGGCGGTGAAGCCTGATAATTTTCCTCCGAAACTGCCAATGGGTGTTCTGGCAGCGGATATGATGTATACTTCCTTCATTGATTATTAGTTTACCTAACGACTGTTAGCAAAGTTAATGAAAGGAACGAGAATACCCTATTAGAAGTTCCGCATAATGTTTAATAGGAATTAAGAATTACGAATTACGAATTACGAATGTCACCTTCCTATCTGAGATCAAGTTTTGCAATACCCAATACCCAATCTACCAATCAGGTTTGTCTGAGCGTTTGCGCTGTGTGGCCTTGCGCTTCTTTTGCTGAACGTATTGGGTTTCGTTGTTTTTCATCGCCTCAAGAATCATCTGAGCTTTTTCTAAAGGGATATTCATTTCCTTCAGTTTCTCTTTTAGCTTTTCCAGCGGATCTTCCTTTTGTTCTCCCTCTTTCTGTTCCTGATTCTCTTTTCCTTCTTCCTGCTCCTGTTTCTGATCTTGGTTTTGCTGTTGCTCTTGATTCTCTTTCTTTTCCTGATCTTGTTTTTCTTGATCCTGGTTTTGTTGATCTTTCTTTTGCTGATCCTTATTCTCTTGATCTTTTTTCTCCTGATCCTGCTTTTGATCTTCTTTTTGTTCCTGATCTTTCTGCTGTTGTTCCTGTTGCTGCTGCTGGCGGATCAGTTTCTTCAGCAATTCATAATTGTATCTTGCCTGATCATTTTGAGGGTTTTTCAGCAGCGCTTGTTTAAAGTTATTAAGAGCAGATTGGGTAAAGGACTCTTTTTCATCTGGAGATTGCTCACCCATCTTGTAAGAAATGATCCCCAGTTGATTGTGTGCCATTGAGGCCAGATTAGGATTCGATCCATCTTTAACGCGCTTATAATTCGAGTCAGCGATATCAAAAAACCTGATGTCATCGCTTATGGCATTCAGAGCAGCAGTATCTTCGACCATAGTTTCTCCAGAACTGATTTCGCTTAGCAGGCCCATGTTCTCACCACCATAAGACATGATATAAGCGGCATTGGCTAGGTTGAGTCGAGCTACATCATCTTCAATTTCCATTGAGTCGAGCAACATCTGGTATGATGTAATAGCCTCTTCGAAGTTTCCCTCCGAATAAGCTTCACTAGCCTCTTTCTTGAGTTTGTTAGACTTAGCAATCTTAGTCACAGGGTCTGTGACACTTGTAAAAAGAAGAACTATACTCAATAAATACTTCATATTCTTAATGTCTTTCTTCTGATCATGGCGTCTAAAACCAACAAGGCAATCGCACCAATCAGGAAGTAATAAAATTTGTTAGCCGAAGCATCAATGACTCGGGCATCTCTCAATTCGCCTTCCACCTCATTGATGGCACGAATCAATCGGTTTACATCATTCTGGTCTTCATTGATTTCGAAGTACTTACCACCAGTATCTACCGCCAGCTTTCTCAACGACTTTGAATTTAGTTTTGTTACTACTTCGCCACCTTGTCTATCTCTTTTGAAGCCGTTGCCCTGTCGAATCTTCGAACCTGTTTCTGTTCCTACGCCCAGTGCAAAGAGTTGAATGCCAGATCTCACTACCTTTTCTACAGCCTCTTGTGTCTCGTCACCGAAATCTTCACCATCGCTAATCATCAAGATGATCTGGGCCTTTTGTTGTGTTACAGAAGCTTCGGTGTCTTCTAGTTTTTCTAAAGCAATGTTCAGGGGTGATCCAAAATCGGTTCCCGCATTGGGTACTAGGCCTGTATTCAGCGTATTGACAAATAGGTTCAATGCGCTTTGGTCATAAGTCAATGGGCATTGTACAAATGCTTCCGAAGAGAAAATGATCAGTCCGATTCGATCTGAATTGAAAGCCTCAATGATCTTTTTCAGTTCGTACTTTACCTTTTCCAATCGAGTGGGCTGAACATCGAAGGCGTTCATGGATTGTGAGAGGTCGACAGCTACATAGATATCTTTGCCTTCAGATTTAACCTCTTTTGTTGTTTCTCCGAAGGAGGGGCCTAGTAAGGCAATGATTAATAGCGAAAGCGCCAATGACCTTAGTAAAATTTTAAAGAGGAGTGGTCGAAAAGTTGTGTTCATCCGCTTTGCTAAGCGAAGAAGTCGGAAAATGTAGACCAGATATGCCACAATGAAGAGGCCTACAAAAATCCCCTCAATCATTCCAATACTCTTAAACCAAGTCATGCTTTAAATCTTCGAACGAGCAAATATAATCAAGCCCTGAACTTTATGAATACCATTCATAAATAGCTTACGCATTGGAGCAGTTAAAGATTGTTAATTAATGTGAAGAGTGGAGATCAGTTTAGACGAGTTATTCTTTATTTTTATCTGTATAGCGAATGAATAGATACTTGTGATTTGACTTCTCACACCAACAATATTGACGATCTGGTATTGGGAGTGGCCAGTGCTACCAATGCATTGATTGCCGAAAAACTGGATAAGGGCATTAATCTGGCACTAAAAGCACTCTCTAAGCCTTTGGGTGTAGATGCCGGCTTCGTGTCTGTTAATCATGAAGATGAAAAGGGAGGTTTTTTAACTTCTATGAAATATGCTTGGACTCCTCATTCAAATCAGGAACGCTTGGAGAGAAACCAAAATGTCGGGGAAAATCAGCTTGGAGAAATATTACCTGTTTTATCAAACGGAGATTGTTTTGAGCTTACCTATTCTCAGGCTAAAGATGAACTCAAAGCTCATATGGGTTTTGATGGGAGCAAGTCGGTGATTCTGTTTCCCATTCATTTTGAAGATACTTTTTGGGGGATTTTTGGATTGGTAGATTTTCATCAGGAACGAGGTTGGTCCGACTCGGAGAAAGCCTTATTACTATCGTTTGCCAATTCTATCGGCAATGCGGTTTGCAGAAATATCTTGGAAGAAGGATTGGAAAAGCTAGTGGCTGAAAGAACAAGTGAACTTCAGAACAGTCGAAAAAGGTTTCAGTTGGCCATTGAGGGTTCGCAAGATGGTATTTGGGATTGGCAACCCAAAGAGGATAAAGCCTATTGGTCTCCTCGATTGTTTGAGCAATTGGGTTATCAACCTGATGAAATTCCTGTTCCGAAGGATAATTTCTTTGATATGATTCATCCGGATGATGCTGATGAGACACGTTTGCGTTTTGAGAAGCATCTGAAGGAGAGAACTCCTTATGAAGTTGAGTTCAGGCTTAAAACAAAGCCAGGAGATTACCGATGGTTTAAGTCTACAGGGCAGGCCCTATGGGACAAAGCCGGTAATGTGGTGAGAATTGTAGGCAGCCATGAGGATATTCACGACAAAAAGATGGCTGAGATAGAGGTAGAGGAGAGTCATCGGAGAATGAATAACCTGGTGAATAATCTGCCTGGGATGGTTTACCGCTGCCTGAACGATCAGAAATGGACAATGTATTATTTGAGTAGTGCCTGTGAGACCATTACCGGATATACTTCAGAAGAATTCTATGGAGATCCTGGAGATGTTACTTATGGCGAGTTAATACATGTGGACGATCGGATTGAAGTATGGGATCAGGTGCAGGCTGCCTTGAAAAGGGATGAGTCTTTCCGTGTTATCTATCGGATCGTAGATAAATCTGGTAAGGAGAAATGGCTCTGGGAGCAAGGAAATGGTGTTCGGAATGAAGATGGAGAATTGAGTGCGTTGGAAGGGTGTATTTTTGATATTAGTCCTGTAGTCAGAAATCAAGAATTACAGCATCAGGCCATCTATCGGGCAGAAGATAATCAAAGGAGAAAAGTTGCCGCTGAGCTGCATGATGGGCTTCAACAAACCTTGAGTGTAAGTGCCCTGAACCTGCATTACCTTGAAGATGAGGTGGACAAGCTCAGTCCGTCAAGCCGGGATCGGTTTGCGAAAAGCAAAGCGTTTTTAGAGCAGGGAATTGCTGAAACCCGAAGTATCGCCCATCGACTGATGCCCAAGTCCATTGATGAACTTGGTCTGGATAGAGCCTTGCAAGATTTGCTTGCATCGGTAGAAGCTGCTGCGGATATTGAGTGTAAGTACTACAGCAATCTAAAGGATAGACTTGAGGCGGAGGTCGAATTAGGTTTATATAGAATGGCTCAGGAAGCGCTGAATAATGTAATCAAGTCGTCCAAAGCAAAACATGTCAATGCTCAGCTTGTCAAGATGAAAGGAGGCATTCAGTTGATGATTGAAGATGATGGCATAGGCTTTGACAAGAATAAACTTGACTTGTACGAAACTGGTTATGGTTTGACCAGCATGAAAAATAGGATTGGAGCCCTTTCCGGTAGTTTGACTATTGATTCGCGACCCGATCATGGGACAAGCGTAATTGCATTAATTCCACTAAATGAATGATTATGAACACACCAATAAGCATTTTTATAGTAGATGACCATCCAATGATTATTGATGGTTTAAAAGGTTATCTCGATGATGCCGATCGTTTCGAGATTAAAGGGTCGGCTTCCAATGGACTTGAGGCTTTGGAAAAACTCATGTCTTTGGAGGTGGATGTTATTCTCACGGACATCCAAATGCCTATGATGGATGGAGCAGAGCTGATCAAAAGGATAAAGCAGGATAAGCCTGAGCAAAAAGTCATTGCCTTGACCATGTTCAACGAAGTACAATACATTAAAAAGATGCTGCAACTGGGTGTGGTGGGGTATGTGCTAAAAAGTGCCAATAAAGCCGAATTGATCCAGGCGATTGATTTTGTAAATGGTGGAGGGCAATACTATTCACCTGAGGTTACACAAGTGATTATGAACAAGCTTCGTGGTAACCAGCCCGCAGTAAGCATGGTTACCGAACTCACAGATAGGGAGAAGGAGATTCTCTATCTGATTCTTAAGCAAAAATCGAATCAGGAGATCGGTGAAGAGCTGTTCATCAGTACCCGAACCGTGGAGGCACATAAACGCAATTTGCTGGAAAAGACGGGGAGCAAGAACATCGCTGGACTTGTGATTTACGCCATGGATCATCAGCTTTTTGAAGACTTCTAAGGGAATCACCTATTCTTTTATTTACGTATTCACCTGATTTTAAGCCCATTTGGGCTTCATACTTTTGTATCGTAATCGAAGAAGGGTATGGAAGAGCAGTTGGAAGAACAGAATGTAGACGGGAAAGTTGAGCCCAAACCAATCTTGGTTACAAAGCTATCAAAGGAACTCCTTTTCACCTTAGGCAACCTGGAAAAGCAAGCTAGAGAACTGCGTGACGAACCGTTTGTAATCAATCGCCATAAGCCAATGTTGGATGATATGGTGGAAGAAGCACACAGAATGGATGGTTTGCTACAAGCTTTAAGAAGAGCATTAAGATCACTTAAATCAGACGAGAATTAGTTTTGGTTGATTGTGTGTGTGATTGATTGGTTTAAGACAGTGATTTGACTAAACGATTGTTTAGAAAGTGCTCGAAGTGGCCACCCCTAAGGGGTGGCTTTTTTTGGTTTAAGCCGTCTGGTTAAAGATTCCAGTAACAAATTATAATGGCTTGCCGTCTAAAGAGCATAAAAAAAGACACTCCATGATGAAGTGTCTTTCTGGGTGATCCGCTCAGGACTCGAACCTGAAACCTACTGCTTAGAAGGCAGTTGCTCTATCCAGTTGAGCTAGCAGACCAACGGGCTTTTTCAAAAGCGAGTGCAAATATAGTGAAATAGCTTTTTCATAGTCAATGAGATTTAGAAAATCTTTGCTCTTTTTATGCCTTTATTTTCGAAAGAGAATGATTACTTTCAAAAGAATAATCAGCCTATGAAAACAGACTTTACCAGAGATAACCTTAGAAATGCTTCTTACTGGGTAATAATTATCGCTGGTGTCTTTTTTGGGCTTATTTATTTCAGGGCTTTTCTAGAACCGATCGTTCTGGCGTTGGTGGTTTGGTACCTGATTAGAACAGCCCGTAAGTATGTAGGAAAGATAAAAATCAGAGGTAAAGCACTGCCGGGAATTCTGCAGCGTATCATTGCCTTCATTCTGACCTTGTCCTTGCTTTATGGTCTATATCAGATCGTTTCCGTCAATGTAAAGCTCATTAGCGCAAATGCAGACAGCTATGATGATAACCTGCAGATATTTATTAACCAGATTAAGGAGTTCACAGAGGCAAATAGTGATTATATACCAGAAATAGACGTTCAGGAGACCATTGATAAGCTCGATTATCAGTCTATAGTTTCTAGTGTTTTCAACTCAGTGAGTGTTGTACTGGGTAATTTTGCGCTTGTCATTGTCTATGTCATCTTCTTCTTGATAGAAGAGAACTACTTCGGACAAAAGTTAGATAACCTTTTTAAAAAGGAGGCTAATCGCCAAAATGTGATGGGTATTTTGGGTCGGGTTGTGAGTGCAGTGAACAAGTACTTTACTGTCAAAACCCAAGTCAGTCTTATCACGGCAGTGGTGGGGTATTTTATATTACTGGCCTATGGGGTAGACTTTCCTGTGCTCTGGGCCTTTCTGATATTTATTTTGAACTATATACCCTATATCGGTTCTCTGGTGGCCAGTTTATTGCCCTCAATCTTTGCGATTTTTCAGTTCGCATCCTTTTGGCCTTTCCTTTGGGTTTTCTTAACAGTGGAAGTGGTACAGATTTTTGTGGGGAATTATGTGGAGCCTAAGCTGATGGGAAGAACCCTAAACTTGAGTCCTCTTGTCGTGATTATTGCCCTGTCATTTTGGGGCTCAATCTGGGGGATCTTAGGTATGATATTATCCGTTCCAATTATCTCCGTAGCAGTCATTATTTGTGCTCAATTTCCGTCCACTCGAGCCATCGCAATTATGATGACAGAGAATGGATATATAGAGGAAGATGACCCCAAAGAATAACTATGAATTTCAGGAGACTCAAGCGAGCAAATCTAGACATATCTGAGATCAGTTTCGGATGCATGTCCCTTGGTTCAAATCATGTAGAAAACGAGTCTTTAATTCATACTGCTTTTGACGGAGGTGTTAACTATTTTGACACGGCTGATATTTATCAAAATGGGTTCAATGAAGAGACAGTGGGGAAGGCCTTGAAACCAATTCGTCAAGAGGTGATCTTGGCTACCAAGGTGGGAAACGTACCGAATGTCGAAGGCAGAAACTGGGAGTGGAACCCTTCAAAAAGTTACATACTGAAGGCAGTCGAAAAGAGCCTGAAAAGATTAGGTACTGACTACATCGATATCTATCAGCTACACGGTGGGATGATAGAAGATAACTGGGAAGAAACCATTGAGGCCTTTGACTTGCTGCACGAGAGGGGGCTCATACTTCACTACGGAATTTCATCTATCAGGCCTAACGTAATTCGAAGGTTTGTGCTTCAATCCGAGATCGTTAGTAACATGATGCAGTACAGTCTGCTCGACAGGCGTCCGGAGGAAGAGGCGCTAGAGGTATTGTCAAAGTCTGACGTTGGTGTGATGGTAAGAGGGGGGCTTGCAGGTGGTATATTGGCTGGAAAAGATTCAAGTGATTACTTAGGTTACATATCAGAAGATGTTGAATCATTGATAGATAAGATAAAAGTATTCTCAATTGAGAAAATGTCATTGGCTCAGGCGTCATTGCAGTGGGTGCTATCTAATACAGCTGTTACAACAGCAGTGGTTGGCATCAGAAATATGCACCAATTGAAGGACGTTTTAGGTACAGTGAATGCTCCGAAACTTTCACCTGAATCAATCGCTGAATTGAGTGGCTTACTCAAGCCGAATGTATACACGAAGCACAGATGAAAATGGATCATCAATCATTTTCGCGATCGGCAAAAGTTATCCTGAGTCAGTACTTGAACGGAGATGATTACTCGATCAACAGCTTAGAGGAGTTTCTGGAAAATGTGCAATCATTTGACTTAGCATCGCTTCTTGATGATGACGATAAAAAGGCATTTTGGATCAATGTCTACAACGGTCTGACGAACTATCAAATTGTCAAAAATCAATTGAAGGAATCTGTCTGGGAGAAAGAAGATTTCTTTAGAGATGAGCTGCTGAAGTTAGGTGGTTTTCGGTTTTCATTGGACGCTATTGAACATGGGATTTTGAGGAAGAATGGCCCGAGAAAAAATGGTAAACCAAGGCAGTTTTCAGATGGTGATTTAAGGCTGAATCTCATGCTTGAAAACATGGACTTCCGTGTCCACTTTGCGCTCAATTGTGGAAGTGTTTCTTGTCCTCCAATCGCCTTCTATTCCAGTGATAAAATCGATGAGCAATTGGGCCTTGCGGAGTCTAGTTTTTCGGCATCCGAATTCATCGTTGATCACGTTAATAAAAGCATCGACTGTTCGGCTATTTTCGTGTGGTATAGATCGGACTTTGGAAACCATTATCTTAACGATTCGGTTTTGTCCCAATACGCTGTAACCGAACGTTCATACATCTGGAAGATTCAATAATTAAACAACCTAAGTCAATGGCACAAATCAATAAGTCCTCCTTCGATTTTTTAAATCAACTCACGGAAAATAATAACCGTGATTGGTTCAATGAGAACAAACCCTGGTATCAGGAAGAGCATCAAAACGTCTGCGATTTTGCTGAGGCCATGCTGCAGGGACTCAAGGAAAATGATGAGATCACTACTGTAAGCGGAAAGAAGAGCTTGATGAGAGTCTATCGCGATGTGAGGTTCTCAAAAGATAAATCCCCTTACAATCCACGCTGGGCAGGTAGTTTTAACCGACAAAAACCACATTTGCGTGGAGGTTACTATTTCCACTTAAAGCCAGGACAAACAGTGATTGGGGGAGGCTTCTACGGACCAGCGCCTGAGGATCTCAAGCTAATCAGAGATCAAATTGCGCAAGATGATCAGCCTTTAAGAGATGTGTTGAATGATTCGGCCTTCGAGAAAGTGTTTGGAGCACTGCAAGGGGACCAAGTGAAGACAGCTCCCAAGGGTTTTGATAAGGAGCATCCCAGTATTGACTTGCTCAGGTATAAGTCCATGTATGTGTTTAGAAACTTCAGTGATAAGGAGGTGCTGAGTCCTAACTTTCTAAAAGAAGCCTTGGGTACTTTTGCGGCCCTAAGACCATTCTTTGATGTGATGACCGAAATGCTTACAACCGATTTGAACGGACTTTCATTGATTGACTAGTGCTGATTTAATGGCAAAACAGAACATATTTAAATTCCTGGAAGCGCTCACTGCCAATAATTCCAAGGAATGGATGGATAAGAATCGTTCTTGGTATGAGGATACTAAGGGTGAGGTGGTAGACTTATTTGATCCCATACTCGAAGAAATCAAGCGTGTAGATCCAAGGATCGTACAGCCCAATGCTCGTAGAGCCATTGGTAGAATCAATAATAACCTGATGTTTCACCCCGATCGTCCTACCTACAAAGATCATTTTGGAGTTGGATTTGGCTATGGCAAAGGCTTAGCAGACTTCTATGTAGGCCTGGGTGTGAGAGAGACCGAGATAGCAGGTGGACTGTGGCATCCGGATAGTGAACGCCTGAAGAAGGTAAGGATGGAGATTGACTATGAAGGAGATAAACTGTCGGCTATACTCGATTCTGACGCTTTTAATAAATCTTTTGAGCTATATAAGCTAGATACGCTCAAGACCACGCCCAAGGGATATCCAAAAGATCACGAGCATATTGAGTTGTTGAGGCTAAAGACCTTGGCTGCCTTTCGACAGATTACCAGAAAGGACGTTTATTCGAATCATTTTAGTGAAATGGTGGTAGAATCCTACCTGGCGATCGTCCCTTTGTTAGACTTTATTAATACAGCCATTACCGATAACTAGGGTAAGCTTTTAACAGGTTTTGTCCACCGAATCCTGTTGCGTTTGGATAGTCTCAAAAAATCTGAAATTTTATCGTTCTGGCTTTATTGCAAAACAAAAAATCCCTCTATATTTGCACTCCGATTTGGGAGTTACATCGCAAATCATTGGGCTCGGGGTGTAGCGTAGCCCGGTCATCGCGCCTCGTTTGGGACGAGGAGGTCGCAGGTTCGAATCCTGCCACCCCGACACAAAAAGCTAGTTTATGACTGGCTTTTTCTTTGTCAAATGACCCGAGTTTAAAAGGTTTTTTCTTTAAATTCACAGCGCATTTGACAGCAAATCAAATACAGCAAAGAATCCACGGAGAGGTGGGTGAGTGGCTGAAACCACATGTTTGCTAAACATGCGTGCGGGAAACCGTACCGGGGGTTCGAATCCCCCTCTCTCCGCAATGAACCCCAGACCGAAGGTCAGGGGTTTTTTGTTTTAGCACGTTGAACTTGTTCATAAGTGCCATAAAACAAAAAACCTAAGCTGAGCTTGCTCAGCAGGGTTCATTGCAGACCACCCCTAACGGGATCAACGTAGTTAATCCTTTTCTTCTACTTTGTCTATGTGGTGAGAACCCATGGGTTCGAAATCGTAGCGTAGCGAAGATTCACGAGGGGTATAGCGTATGCCTGTGCGTATGAGTAATCCCCCTCTAAGCTGAGCTTGCTCAGCAGGGTTCATTGCAGCCACCCCTAAAGGGATCAACGCAGTTAATCCCTTTCCTAAGCCGTATGAAGGCTAATCTTAGTTTCTGAAAAGAGATGATAAGCAGCCACAATGGTTGAATGACCGTTCTGATAACTTTCAATTTCCGTTCGTTGCTCTAGGTAGACAGGGGAGAAGTCCTGTTCTCCTTCCTCCCAAATGACGAGCATAAACTCATAATTGATCTTACTCTCTCGACCTTCAACCAACCATTGGTCGAAAGTATCTTCATCAAGTGATTTGGGGAAACCCAGGCCATCGAACATGAGGCGAAAGTATAAAAATTGAGCTTGTATCAAAAGCTAAAAAAGAACGTCATTCCCATGAAAATGGGAATCTCCTTTAGGCTTGGTGCCATAGATTTGGAGATTCCCGCTTTCGCGAGAATGACGATACTGAATTTATTTCTTTTAAGCCTTATTCGTAGCGTAAAGCCTTCACGGGGTTTTGGTTGGCGGCTTTTAGTGAATGGAAGCTCACCGTCAAGAAAGCAATCACCAATGCCATAATACCTGCAACAGCTGCCGCACTTACAATCATAGTAGACAAGTCCATGGTATACTGGAATACCTGTAGCCAATCTTCTATCAATAGGTAAGCAATTGGTGCCGCTATGACGAAACCGACTGTCACTAGGACCATAATGTCTCTGAAAATCATAAACACTAATTGGAAGACCGAAGCACCTAATACCTTCCTCACACCAATCTCCTTGATGCGTGTGGCAGTTGTGTAGGATGATAGTCCCAGAAGGCCAAGACAAGAGATTAGGATACAGATATAGGATAGAATTGCCGTGAGTCTACTCTGCTTCTTATCAGACTTGTAAAGCAATTCTGCCTGACTATCAAGCAATCCATATTCGAAAGGATGACTTGGATCAAGCTCGGCATAGCGTGTTTCCAGATAGTTTAACGTCTCCTGAAGTTTACCGGCTTTCGCGTGTACTACAACAGCGGGCTGTACCTGAGTAATGGTCGCAAATCGCTCATATCGGAAGATTAATGTTGGTTCGACTTTTACGTGCAACGAGAAGGCATGGAAGTCTTTGACTACACCAATCACCCTGAATGTAGGCACATTAGGTCCTGCATTCTGGACTTTTTTACCAATCGGATTTTCCCAGCCCATTTTTTCCACCATCGCTTCATTAACGAGTACACCATTCGTTATGTCGGTCGGTATATTTTCATCGAAATCTCTTCCGTCTATGATTTCCATTTCCATGGCTCGCACGAAATTCTCTCCGATATTCATCATGTTGTAGGTGTCAGTCACCATAAGGGTATCTGCACCTTCAACCATCATGACCTGACGACCACCTCCAATCAGGCGATTGCCGACAGAATTGGAAGTACCCGTATTCATACCTGTGGATGTGGTGACATCAATAATATTCGGATTTTCACGAAGCTCATTCTGAATAAACTCCAGTCTTCGGCTTACCAGCGTATCTCTCGTTGGGATAATGATGACATTATCCTTATTAAAGCCAATGTCTTTCTGCCGCATAAAGTTGATTTGATTGCCCATAAGCAGGGTGGCGATCACCACACCGATAGATACAAAAAACTGAAACGCAACTAATACTTTTCTCAAGAAGAGGCTGCCAGGACCTGATTTTACGGAGCCTTTCATGGCTAGCAATACCGAAATCGTTGACAGATAGAAAGCAGGGTAAAGTCCTGAAAGCAAACCAATCAGTAGTGTAATGCCTAGTGATCCGAATAGCAATAGATTATTACTCAGAAAGTGAAGCTCAAGTTCTTTGTCCAACAAATCGTTTAGGCCCGTACCATGAATCAGCAGGTTGACGATCACGATCGCGACAATCAGTGAAACGAAAGTGATCACGATCGATTCGCTTAAGAATTGACCAACCAACCTCCCTTTTGTTGAGCCGAGAACTTTCTTAATACCAACTTCTTTGGAACGTTTTGTGGCCCTAGCTGTAGCCAGGTTCATGTAATTGATAGAGGCCAGAATCAGCACAAAAAGGCCAATGGCCATAAAGGCGTTAGTGTAGGCTTTATTGCCTGTCGGCAAGTCATACTGCACTTTTGAGTTGAAGTGTACTTCATTTAACGGTACCAATCTTGGCGAGAAAGAAGCCTCTCTAAGCGAAGGAGCAAATTGCGCGATTGGCGCCATGTACTTGTCGAAGAACTCCGGGAACTTGTTGTAAATGGTGTTTACATCATATCCTTTAGGCAGTTTGACATAAGAGTACAAGGCAATATTCCAAAGCGCTCCAGACCGTTGTTGGGCATTCAAAGGAGGTTGTCCTGAAGTAGCAGTAGTAAAGGAAATCAGGCCATTAAATCGTAGGTGTACGTTATCTGGGACATCTTCAATAATCCCCTTTACAGTAAATGTATTCTGATCGGTTTTCACCAGCTCATTCAAAGGATTTGTATCTCCAAAAAGCCTCTGGGCGGTACTTTCTGTTAATACTAGACTGTTAGGTTCTACAAGAGCGGTTTTCGGATCGCCCTGAATGAACTTATGGGTGAAAATATCGAAAGTGGTAGAATCGGCCAGATAGACATCATCTACATAGAAATTGTTGTCATCTATTCTGAAAAGCACCTGTCCAGTATTTTGAAACCTTGTAAAGGATAAGATTTCTGGGAACTCCATTTGCATGGTTTCTGCCAATGCGGTTGAGGTGAGGGCAAACTCATCATTCTTAGGAGGGATGTAGAATTTGGACTCGATGCGGTAAACCTGATCCCAGTTTTCATGGGATTTATCATAGCTGTAATCACTCTGTACATAGAGCATGATGATTATACTGACCGCAAGGCCAATGGCAAGGCCGAAAATATTGAGGAATGAGTAGAACTTGTTTCTAAGCAATACTCGAATTGCGTAAGCGATATTCTTCATATGAGAGGTTGGCAAATGTTAACGATCCTTCCAATACATGAAGCATACCAGAAACTAGTATTGTATGTAACTAATTGTTTAACAACGATTTATATTTTAATGCTCTTTGTGAAAACGCGTTTTATGTGCGTATTCGAACTCGATTATGAACGATAACGTACATGAAAAAAGGCCGCTCCTAATCAAAGGAAACGGCCTGAACAATTAAAGGAAAAGTCTTACTCGTATCTCAAAGCCCTTACTGGGTTTTGACTTGCGGCCCTTAGCGAATGATAACTCACCGTCAAGAATGCGACTACGATCGAGAGTACCCCTGAAAGTATAGCTGCGAAAGCCAGCATTTGTGCCAAAGGCATTTGGTATGCAAACTCTTGGAGCCACTGCTCAATAATGTAGTAGGAGACAGGTATAGAAATCACAAAACCAATGATGATTAATACCAATACGTCTTTGAAAATCATATAGACCAACTGGAAGATCGATGCGCCAAGCACCTTACGCACCCCAATTTCTTTGATACGCTGTGAGGTACTGAAAGAAGCAAGCCCCAATAGCCCAAGACATGAGATGAAGATACAGATGTAAGAGAGAAGCCCCGTGAGCTTACTTTGACGAGCATCTTCTCTATAAAGCTCTTCCGCACGACCATCTAAGAATCGGTATTCAAATGGATGGCCAGGGTCAAGCTCTGTAAACTTCTGCTCAATGAAGTCCATGGTTTGCCTCAAGGACTTTCCATCCACATGAATCATAAAGGACGGCAAAGCACCTTGAGCCTTTAAGAATGGGTTGAAATCGTAATGGAACATGACCATCGGTTCAACAGCTGTATGTAAAGAGAAGGCATTGAAGTCTTTCACGACACCGATCACTTTGCTCGGTTGAACACCAGGTATCGGTAAGCCCAGTTCTCTTCCGATTGGATCAGCCCAGCCCATATTCTTCACCATGGTTTCATTAACCAAAACCCCTAGTGTTCTGTCAGATGGCTGGTTCTTGTCAAAATCACGTCCAGCTACAAGCTCTAGTTGCATGGTCTTGACATAATCATCACCCACAAACATAACCGGGTAAGTATCATCTCTGCTAATCGAATCAGCGGATTCTGCTCTGATCAATGACTTTGAAGCCCCTAATAAGTTGTTCCCCAAGTTAGAGTCACCCCCTACCACAATCGCATCGGTAACACTGATGACATTAGGGTTTTGCTTCAACTCTGACTTGATAAAGTCTACACGGTTGCTCATGGCAGTGTCCTGCATGTTAATGATTACCACATTGTCCTTGTTAAAGCCAAGGTCTTTGTCTGCTAAAAACTCAATCTGGTTTTTCATTAAAAGTGTGGAAATGATCACAGCAATTGAAATGAAGAACTGAAAAGCAACCAGCCCTTTTCTCATATTCATGCTGCCAGGTCCACTTTTGGCAATGCCTTTTAACGCTTTAATGGTGCTCACAGCAGATAGATAGAAAGCAGGATAAAGACCTGACAGAATACCAATCAAGAAGGTCACGCCTAGCACTCCAAGGGTCATGGTAAGGTTCGACATAGGCTCAAAGACCAGCGTTTTTCCCATGATGTCTCCTATACCAACACCGTTAATAAGCAGTGCGACAATACCAAAGGCTAGTACTAGGGAAACTAATGCGATAATGATGGACTCGCTTAGGAATTGAGTAACCAAAGCTCCTTTGGTAGAACCCATTACCTTTCTAATACCCACTTCTTTGGATCTGCTGGTTGAACGGGCCGAGGCCAAATTCATATAGTTGATCGAAGCGAGGAGCAAAATGAATATGCCGATCGCTGTAAAAGCGTAGGTGTAAGTTTTATTGCCGGTAGGAAAGTCAAATTGAGCCGGTTGGGAGCTAAAGTGTGTATCTGCAATATTGGTGAGGTCAATCATGAATACCCCTTGGTAATTAATGATTTTGGCGATCGGGGCCATGTACTTTTCATAGAACTCAGGAAACTTGTCCTTTAAGTCCTGAGGGTTGTAATTCTTCGCAAAGACCAGGTAAGCAAAATCAGAAGGACTCCATAATCCGCCTTGTTGTTCCTGTTGAGCAAGCAGTTCTTTGTTCGTTTGCACCGTTTCATATGACATAAAAGCATCATAAGTCATGTGGACGTTCTCCGGCATATCTTTCATCACACCAGTCACCTTAAACTGGTTAGTAGCCGTTTTTAAGGTCTGACCCATGGCATCTTGTCCTTGGAAGTACTTATTAGCCAGAGTTTCAGAGAGTACGATAGCGTTTGGTTCATCAAGTAGCGTTTCGGGATCCCCTTGAATCAGTGGATATTTGAAAACGGTAAAGGCAGAAGTATCGGCATAGAAGATGTTGTTCTCATAGAACTTTCTTCCATCAATGTCGAAAAGGACCTTTCCTGCAGGTCTGAAACGCACATAATTCTCGATTTCGGGATAATCAGCCTTTAGGCCTTTAGGTAAAAATTGAGATACGAAAGCGTATCGATCTTCCTTTTCACCCACAATGAAATTCGATTCTACACGATAGATGCGCTCATAATCACCAAACTGCTTATCAAAGCTCATATCGCTTTGTACAAATAGAAAAATAATGATGGCGACCGTTAGGCCGACTGCAAGACCCAGGATATTGAGGAGTGAGTAAAACTTGTTCTTTAGCAGTACTCTAATGGCAAGTGTGAAGTTCTTCATGATAAAGGTGTTGAGTTTTTGGTAGTATAAAAGTCTGAAGAATGAGCCTCATGGTTCAATGAAAGATGAAGAACGTCTTAATTCGGCTGCTCTGTGGAAGAGATTTCCGCTGAGTGGAAGCTGGAAATACGAAAAAATGGACTTGTCTTGTAACGTTATTGAAATTTGAAAGTAACAGTCATAAGGTCTTTCTCGTCATTATCATATGGAATCTTTCCAAGGACTTGGTAGCTAGGTTAAAATAATTCGTTAAACTTGTGGTTATATTATTTACATAATAGTAAAATATGAAAGGCACATATTTGGGAGAGTTTGAAGAGGTGGTGCTGTTAACCGTAGCCATGTTGGAAGATGAGGGCTATGGTATATCAGTGAAACAACAAGTAGAACTCAGAACTAAAAGAACGATTAACCTTAGTGCGATTCACTCGACTTTGTATCGGTTGGAAAAGAAGGGTTTTCTAAACTCTAGACTTGGGGAAGCCACAAAAGTGAGGGGAGGTAAGCGAAAGCGTATTTTTTACATCACTCCCTATGGAGTAAAAAGTCTTAAGGAAGCAAAGTCCCTGCGAGAGGACATTTGGAATTCAATACCAACTTATGTCTTACAAAAATAATGTGCCATCTCCACCGCGCCTGGCGCTGTGGTTACTTCATATATTCTGCACCAAGCATTGGTTGGAGGAGATAGAAGGAGATTTAGAAGAGGAATTCGCACTAAATGTTGAGGAGAAGGGACTCAACAAGGCAAGAACGATTTACTTCTGGACGGTTCTCCGATCGTTCAGAGTCTATATACTAAAAGAGAAATTTTTATCAGGTCAACACTCAAACAAAAGAATCATGTTCTCAAATTATCTAAAAATCACGCTTAGAGCCCTGCTCAAAAACAGGGTGTATTCATTCATTAATATCTCAGGCTTGGCGATCGGCATTGCAGGTGCTTTGCTGATTTTTCATTATGTCAGTTTTGAGTCTAGCTATGAAAAGTTCATTGAAGGCTCGGAAGACATGTATCGGGTAAGCCTAGAATTATATGGAAATGGCGAATTCGTTTACCATAGTGCCGAAAACTATCCACCTGTGGGAGAGACTATGGTCAACGACTTTCCTGAAGTCATAGAATGGGCACACCTATATAATATGGGTGCAAAGAATAATGTGGTCATTACCTATGAGGAAAGTCCAGGTGAGCCCATTAAGCTTAAGCACAAGAAGTTCCTTTATGCGAGCCCTAGTACGCTTTCTATGTTCTCAGCGCAAATGGTGGAAGGAGATGCCGCCACCGCATTGGATGAACCGTACAGTATCGTAATCTCAGAGAGTACTGCTAAGAAGTACTTTGGCGATGAAAGCGCGTTAGGCAAGCGTTTGCGGCTGCGTGATGACGACTTCAACAATGAAAACTGTTTGGTAACGGGTGTTTTTAAAGATCTTCCCGCTAATACACATTTAAAATATGATGTGCTGATCTCGACCGGAACTATCTACGGTCGATGGGATGGTGCCTTGACAAGATACAAGACCGGTTGGGTAAGAAAGGATTTCTATACCTATGTAAAGGTACGCCCAGGGACTGATATCAAGGCATTGGAGGCCAAACTTCCAGAAATGATCGATCGGAATATGCCAGATTTGGCGGATCAAAATGCACGACATGTAATGCATTTGCAGCCTTTAAACAGGATTCACTTTGACTCACACTTGTCAGATGAAGCAGAATTGAATGGTAGTGCTGAGCCAATTACCTTCCTGTCCATCATTGCCATTTTTATAGTGGTGATCGCTTGGGTGAATTATGTAAACCTTGCTACTTCAAGATCGCTTGATCGTGCTCGAGAAGTTGGAATTCGTAAAGTACTCGGTTCATTGCGTGCCCAACTCATTAGACAATTTCTCTTTGAATCTGTGGTCATTAATCTTCTTGCAGTTGTGCTAGCCTTAGGAATTGTTGCTTTGGCATTGCCGTCTTTCTATGTAATCAGCGGTATTCCTGACAGTGTTGTCATCTGGCAAAACCAGTCCTTATGGTTGCTTTTAGCGGGTGTCTTTTTGTTCGGTTCAATTGTATCAGGTTTCTACCCAGCCATGGTCCTATCGTCCTTTAAGCCTGTAAGCACACTCAAGGGTAAATTTAGAAACTCTAGTACAGGTGTATTGCTCAGAAAAGGGTTAGTCATCTTTCAGTTTGCAACTTCAGCTGCGTTGATTGTGGGTACGCTCACAGTTTCTAAACAAATGAAGTACATGCAGTCTGCCGACTTGGGTTTTGATTTGGAACAGACCATTGTTGTTGAGCGAGCGGCTATTGCCGATACAAGTAGAGCGGTTAGGAATCGAAACCTTGAGACTTTTCAAGAGCAACTTCGAGCAAACGCAAATATCAAGTCTGTATCGAGTAGTGGAATGGTGCCTGGAAAGAAGATTAGATTTAAAGGTGCTGTGAGGGCTTATAATCAACAGGCAGGTCAAGTACATCCCATGGATGCAGTAGGAGGAGATTATGGCTTAATTGAGACCTTAGGAATGGAAATCATTGCCGGACGTAATTTTTCAAGGGACTTTCCTAATGATAGAGATACAGCTGTTTTGGTTAGTCGCTCATCGGTACCATTGCTAGGCTATGATAATCCTGAAGACATCATTAACCAAGCTGTTGTTGTCGAGAATTTCGGTGCTACTGCAATTGTAATTGGGGTAGTAGAAGATTATAATCATGAGTCATTAAGAGTTAAGGCGGCACCTTCAATCTTCTTGCTAGATCCACAGTGGGCAGAGTACTTCTTATTTAGAGTCGATGGCTCAATCCCAGATGCCTTGGCTGCTATTGAAAGGCAATGGAACATCACTTATTCGGCTAATCCGTTTGACTTCTTTTTCCTTGATGAATTCTTTAACAATCAGTATAAGTCGGAACAACAGTTTCAATCCATGTTTTCCGTATTTTCTGTACTTGCCATTCTCATAGGTTGCCTTGGATTATTTGGCCTATCAGCTTTTACGGCTATGCAAAAAACTAAAGAAATTGGAGTTAGAAAGGTTTTGGGAGCCTCTGTCCAGAGTGTCTTTTATATGCTTTCCAAAGAGTTTATCGTGCTGATCTTGATTGCCAATGTTATCGCTTGGCCGATAATTTACTTTGCGATGGACAAGTGGTTGCAGGGCTTTGAATATAGAACCACAATCGACATTGCGGTATTTGGATTAGCGCTGCTCGCTGTATTAGCAGTAGCTTTATTGACTATTAGTTTCCAGACAATCAAGTCCGCAAGACTTAATCCAGTTGATTCACTGAGGTACGAATAGGGAATAATTAACTCAAGTATAGACCAGCATTTTACTCCTTTTTGGTGTAAAGTGCTGGTTTTATTTTATGCTTTACTCTGATGTTTGCATAATTTAAGATAGGTCCGCACTGCAAGTGCGAACCAGATGGACTGATATTATTTGGCCTTGGACTATAATGGTTGTATAATTTAAGATCGGTTCGCACTTGTAGTGCGAACCAGAGAGAAACGCACTGCAAGTACGAACCAGATAAGTCTACCTTCTCTTTTTGAAGTGCTTCTTTTTGCCTCCGTAAGATTTACGACCTCTACCAGCAAACTTTTTTGGGTTATACTCTGGGCCGTCACCCAAAAAGTCAGGCATAGGCACTTTTCGTACTTCAGCTTCAATCAGTTGCTCAATCTTCTGGAAGTTCTCCTGATCATCTTCATTGATAAATGTCACCGCTTCGCCCTCTGACTCAGCACGGGCCGTTCTACCAATACGGTGCACATAATCTGCGGCATCATTTGGTACATCATAGTTAATGATCATATCGATGTTGTCCACATCGATTCCACGAGAGATTACATCCGTAGCCACAATGATCGGCAATTGCTTATTCTTAAATTCTCTGAGAATATCTTCTCTCGCTGACTGCTCCAGGTCACTCGAAATTCCTTTCGCCTTAAAACCTTCTTTTTGCAAGGCACGAGTGATGTCTCTTACCTTAGACTTTCTGGAAGTAAAAACAATCAGGCTAGGAATATCTCCAAATCTCAATAAGTGCTTTACGAGATCAATCTTTTGAGAATCATAGGTAAGAAAAGCAGCTTGGGTGATCTTTTCAGATGGCTTCGCAATTGAGATGTTGATTTCTTCTGGATCATTCAGTATCTCTTTGGCCATTTTCCTAATCTTCGGTGCCATGGTAGCAGAGAAAAGAAGGTTTTGACGCTCTTTTGGCAGATGATTGATAATCTTCATGATATCCTCATGGAAACCCATGTCAAGCATTCGATCGGCCTCATCGAGGACCAAATGCTTGAGTTGATCAACCTTTACATAACCGAGATTGAGGTGAGATATTAGCTTGCCCGGGGTGCCGATCACAATGTGGGTTCCTTTGGCCAGCGCATTCTTTTCTCTGGTAAAACCAGCTCCGTCACCACCGCCATAGACGGGTAAGGAGGTAATGCCACTGAAATAGCTCAGTCCTTCTAACTGCTGATCAATTTGCACAGCCAGTTCCCGTGTTGGACAGATAATCATGGTATTGATATGCTCATCAGATACTCCACTTTCGGCTATCTTATGCATCAGAGGTAACAGGAAAGCTGCTGTTTTACCAGTACCTGTTTGTGCACAACCGATAAGATCTTTGTTGGCTATGATGGTAGGGATGGCGGCCTCTTGGATTGGAGTTGGTTTTTCGAACCCCATTGCATCCAATCCTGCAAGCACATCTTCATGTAAATTGAGTTCTGTAAAGGTCAAAGCTTGAACTATATTTTGAATAGATTTGTAAGGCCATAAGGAAGCCTTTTCGAAAGATACTAAGATCAATCGATGGAGCAATAAAACTGACTGAAAATGAAGAAAGCCATCTATAAGACAAATATTAACTGCGGTGGATGTATAGCTACAGTAACGCCCTTTATGGAACAAGCCAAAAGCGTTGAAGACTGGTCTGTAGATACAGACTCTAAAAATAAATTGCTGACTGTTTCGGGAGCTAACTTAGATAAGAAAGAGGTAGAGAACTTAGTGAAATCTGCGGGTTTCGAAATCAAGGAAAAGAAAGGCTTATTCTCCTTCTAATATCGATTATCGCTTTCTCCAGAAGTGAGGAGAGAGTAGCATCAAGACTGTAAAGAGTTCGAGTCTACCGAGTAACATCAAAGCCGAGAGTAGCCACTTTCCACCGGTGGGCATGCCAGCAAAGTTATTCAATGGGCCTACATCACCGATACCAGGACCTACATTACCCAAAGAGGTAGCCACAGCTCCAAAGGCAGTGTCAAAATCTACATTCATCGAGGAGAGTAAAGTCACTCCGACCAAGAAGACCAGAATGTAAATCATAATAAAGGCAAGGACATTGTATACTATGCTTTGCTCTACTGCCTTACCACTAATTCTTACAGGCATTACGGCAGAGGGATGAAGTTGCCTTTTCAACTCTAGAAAGGAGTTTTTGAACAATACCACATGCCGTATTACTTTTACCCCACCCGCAGTAGATCCGGCAGAACCTCCTACAAATAGAAGAATAAAGAATAATACGGATAAGAATGGTGCCCATGAAGTATAGTCAGCTGATACAAAACCAGTGGTAGTAATCAAAGAGACTACTTGAAATAGTGCATCTCTGAAAGAGTTTTCAAAGGGTTTGTCATTAACAACAAGCAGTGTTACCGTTACAATTACAGTGATCACCGCTGTAAAACTGAGGTAGACTAAAAACTCTTCGTTCTTGAATACCTTCTTGAAATTCCTTTTAAGTCCAAAATAGGTAAGGGTAAAACTTGTTCCCGCCAGGAACATAAAGAAGATCACGATATACTGAATCAAAGGATCCACAAACTGAAGGCTATCGTTCTTAGTTGAGAAGCCCCCTGTAGCCATCGTGGTCAAGGAGTGATTGATCGCATCGAAAGGGTCCATGCCTGCAAAATAGAGTGCAATGGCTTCAGCCAATGTCAGTCCTACGTAGAGAAACCAAAGCCGCTTGGCAGTCTCCTGAATACGAGGCTGAAGTTTATCTGGAGTAATACCAGGAGCTTCGGCAACGAATAGCTGCATTCCTCCAATACCCAAGAAGGGTAGGATTGCAAGGGCCAGTACAATGATTCCCATACCACCTATCCATTGCGTTAAGCTTCTCCAGAATAGAATGCCGTTCGGTACCGATTCTATATCTGTTAATATGGATGCTCCGGTAGTAGTATAACCAGAAATAGTCTCAAAAAATGCGTTACTAAAGTTGGGGATAGACCCACTGATGATGTAGGGTAAAGCGCCAAAAATGGACATTACTATCCACCCTGCAGTTACAATCAGATAACCGTCTTTCTTTTTAAGTTCTTTGCTTTTCTTTTTTCTGGTGATGTATCTCAATAGGAAGCCAGAACCAAGGGTAATAATGCTTGAGGTGGTTATCGCAATCCAATCATGCTCTCCGTAATAGAGTGAGATGGGTAGGCACAGTGCCATAAAGCCACCATTGATCAGGAGAAGAATCCCCAGTATGTCACCGATAACTTTTAAGTTGAACCTCATGAGATCGTTCTAGATGAAGTAATCTTCAACCTTTTTGATACACTCTAGCTTGGACAGTACGACCACTCGGTCTTTGGGTTGAAACTTGAAGTTGCCTGGAGTGGTCAATCCTTTGCCATCTCTGATAACACCACCGATAATGGCAGATTTGGGGAATTCAAGATTACGCAGTTCTTGCTCCGTAATTTTTGAGGTTTCCTGCACTTCAAATTCTAAGATCTCTGCATCTACTCCATGAATACTGGCGATAGACACAATTTCTCCCTGACGAATATGACGGAAGATAAAGTTTGCTGCTATTAGTTTCTTATTGATCATGGTGTCAACACCAATACTCTGCGAAAGGTGTATGTAATCCATGTTTTCCACCATGGCGATAGTTTTCTTAACACCCATTTTTTTGGCTACCAGACAAGAAATGATATTCGTTTCAGAATCACCCGTCACAGCAATGAAGGCATCCATTTCGTTGATACTTTCTTCTTCAAGGAGGTCGACATTTCTACCGTCACCGTTGATTACCATCGCATCAGGCAATTGATCGGCAAGTTCGAAGCACTTCTGGGCATCACGTTCTATCAATTTGACATTGTATCGAGCACTCAGTAACTTGGCTGCATGAAAGCCTACACGCGATCCACCGAGGATCATAACACTCTTGACACCTTCTTTTTTCTTCCCGGTTAGGAAAAGTAGTTTTTCAACTCCATCAGGTTGTGCAATGAAATAGGCATGATCATTCTCTTCAAAGCAGGTATCGCCATAAGGAATAATAGTCTCATTATCTCTAAGTATAGCCACTGTCATAAATGACTGATCTGGGTTGATCTTGGCCACCTCGAGCATTGACTTGCCTTTGAGCGGACTCTTAGAATCAATATTAACACCAATCAATTGAAGTAAACCCTTCTCGAATTCAAAGCTATCGGTTACGGCTACTTCCTTAAGCAATCTCTTAATCTCACGGGCGGCAAGCGATTCAGGAGAAATCACATCATCAATACCGAGGTGCTTCAAATTAAGCTTATCCTTTTGGTAAAGAAATTCTGTATTGGAAATACGTGCAATGGTTCTCTTTGCACCTAAGTGCTTCGCGATAATCGCTGTAGCAATATTGGCTTCTTCGGACGAAGTAACGGCTATAAGCAAGTCAGCATCTGCTACACCTGCCTCTTCCAAAACAGCGTAGGAGGTAGAAGTACCCTTAATCGTACCAGCATCTACAGTGTTACTTGCCTGTTTTAATTTATCTGCAGCCCTATCAATCAAGACAATGTCTTGTCCCTCTTGACAGAGAAGTTTAGCCAAATGAAACCCCACATTTCCAACACCCGCAATAATAACTCTCATCCGAATTCCTTATAAAGTGGACAAATTTATGAAAAAATCATCTACAACTATTCAAATTGACGCTGATTACTAAATCCTACTTCAGCGGTTTGTCTGTATTTGTCCAACCAGATTTTAGATGTAAATCCCGCTGAGGGTAAGGAATTTCAATTCCATGTTCCTTGAACTTCTCAAAAATCTCGTAATAGAGCTGGCTCTTTAAAATGATCGGTTTGTCGATGTAACTACTTGTCCATATGAGCAAATCAAAGTCGATGGAGCTATCTCCATAGCCAACAAATAGCACATCAGGAGCCGGCCTTTTCAATACGTCCTTGTTGGCATCTGCAACTTCTAGCAACACTTTCTTGATGATCGCAGGATCTTCCTTATAAGACACCCCTACAGGCACATGGTATCTAATACGCCTATCATTATGGCTCCAATTGATGACTTGCTTGTTGATAAGGTCTGAATTAGGAATGATAATGGAAATATTATCATTGGTATTCACTGTACTTGCACGGGAAGAGATCTTCACAACATCGCCTGTTACACTCCCAACCTCAATGCGGTCACCTACCTTAATTGGTCTTTCAAAAAGAATGATTAGACCAGAAATGAAATTGTTGGCAATGTTCTGCAGTCCAAAACCAATACCCACACCGAGTGCACCGGCTAGCACGTTCAACGAACCCAAATTAATTCCTGAGTTTTGAATCACCACAAAAGCACCTACTATGATAATAAAGTATTGTATGATGGTTCCTATGGACTGACTGACCCCTATATCATCAGAGTATTTGGATAATATCTGTTTGACGAAAATAGATTTCAGCTTCCCCGAAAGGAAAACCAGCAATGTCATAAAGAAAGCCAGCCTTGCTATGCTGAAGAGCGTTAGGTCTGGTTTTCCATCTTCGTCTCTTGTAAAGGAGTAATTAAGTTCTGAGTCCTCATTGAGTCCAATTGCCGTGAGTAAAAAGGCGATACCTATCACAAGCAATGTATACTTAGTCGTATTGCCAATGGAAAGCACTGTTTTACGATCGTGAACATATCGAGGAAGTATCCGATTAATCAGTGTGGCCCTGACAAGGTTACCCAATAAGTTCACCAGAAATAGAAAGACGATCGGTATGATAATCTCCGTGGCCGTAAAAGAAGCACCTTCTCCGAAGGCTGGGATTGGCTCACCCAAAAGCGGGATGTTAGAGTTGATATAATTGATCAGCCAATCGTAGACTTTTGTCATACCCGAATATAGTTATCTTTTGAGATTAAGGAAGCAAAAGTGACGAGTCTCCGTAACTCAAAAAACGGTATTCGTTTTGCAATGCGTGATCATATACTTTTTGCCAATGCTCACCTATGAATGCAGCCACCAAAAGCATGAGGGTACTACCAGGCTGATGGAAATTGGTGAACAATCCATCGCATACTTTAAATTGATAGCCGGGCATAATAAAAATTTCAGTACTGCCCGAAAGCTTGTCAATTCCTTTATCAATCATCCAGTCATGAATGTACTGAAATGCTTCGGTTCGACTTGGTAAATCACCTGCTTGATAGAGCTCGAGTTTTTCAATATTAAATTGCTCATTTCCATTTGCCAAACGAACACCAAACCAATAGAGACTCTCTAAAGATCGCATAGATGTGGTGCCCACCGCCACGACACGTTTTGCTTCGACTATGTCCTTAATAGTGTCAATGGTGACTTCAATTTGTTCCGAATGCATAGGGTGCTCTCGAGCATCATCAACCTTTATCGGTTGAAAAGTGCCGGCACTCACATGAAGCGTCAGAAAGGACTCTTTCACACCGTTTTGCTTGAGTTGCTCTAGTATTTGATCTGTAAAGTGTAAACCAGCGGTTGGTGCAGCAACCGCACCTTCTTCTTTAGAATAAACCGTTTGATACCGAGGTTTATCCTCTGGTTCGGCAGCACGATTCAGATAGGGGGGCAGAGGTACTTGCCCAGCTAATTCTACTATCTCCGCGAAAGCATAATCCTTGTTATCCCATTTAAAGGATACCAGCCTTTCATCTCTATTGACCAAAGTTGCCTTTAGTTGTACCTCCTGATTTCCATCATTTAGAGTTCTTCTAAGAACTGTTTCCTCTTTCCACCTTTTGAGGTTGCCTACCATGCATTCCCAAATAACTTCATCAGTGGATTCCATCACCGTGCTAATAATTGGGGTTGGTGATACAGGCTTGAGTAGAAAGATCTCTATTTGTGCACCAGTGTCCTTCTGGAAGTGAAGCCTTGCCGGGATTACTTTGGTGTTATTGAAGAAGAGGGTTGTGCGCTCATCGAGAAATTCAGGTGCTTCTCTAAATACCTTGTCGCTGATGTATCCCTTTTCATATAGCAACAACTTGGAATCATGACGGTTCGCTAGAGGGCGTTTGGCTATTTTTTCATCGGGTAGATGATAATTGAATACTGATAAATCAGGTGATTCTGGTATGCTCATAATGCTTCGGCAAATTAAAGTCAAAACTTCAATTTATCCGCCTGAGGGACCGTTAAACATTTTTTTGGTACCTCATGCAACTTTTTTTGGACCCCATTTCGAACAGAATTGTCCGCATTTATGAACGGAAATGGACATATCCGAACATGTTCAAAATCTGTAAAATGCATAAGTACCTGATTTACAGTTGTTTAATTTTTTTGGCATAGCGATTGGAAATAGATTGGCAGGTCAAAAACAACGGTCAATTTTTAGGTCAATCTTCCGTCTTAGGGCGGAACTCAAAATATCAGAACAACATGAAAACAGTTAGTAAAAGAAATATCTCAGCGCTTTTCGCGCTACTGCTGGCAGGAACAATTCTTACCTCTGCCAAGTCAGATTCAGTTGCAAGTTTATCGGAAGTCCCTACTATTGAAGAGGCTCACTACTTAGAATATGTAGACGAGTACGTGGAGGACTACTATGAAGAAATGGATGACGAGCTTTTCGAAACCAGCGAATATGTGAAAGTATATGATGCTAATAACGAATTGTTAGTTGCTGGAGAAAGATCAGAGTTGGATCAGGATCAGCTCCAAATTTTAAGACAAGCTGATTTGCTTACTGAGCAATCAGGAACAGAATATTATCAATTGAATAATTAGTTAGTAGTTTTAGTTTAAGGTTGATTAAGGCGATTTCGAACGGAGATCGCCTTTTCGCATTTAAGAGGTTTCTAAACTGACTAGCATAAATTTCAACTCATCACCAGGCTTCATTTGGGCCACTAACTCCAAATCTTCTTGAACCACGTTTGCTATTCTAGGGTAACCACCTGTGGTTTGTGCATCGGCCATTAATATGATAGGACTACCTCCATTATTGAGTTGAACTGTCCCGATCGTAATTCCCGATGATATTTCCTCACCTACAGGTTTATAATCGTCAAGCTGTCCTTTCAATCGATATCCCATTCTATTAGAGTCAGCATCCACAATAAAGATTTGCTCAAAGAACGCTTGAATCACATCGATTTCGAATCGGTGAAACTCAGGCCCTGTGACTACCCGAATGATATAGCATTCAGCATATATTGGCCTTTGGTGCATTGGAATTCTCTTTGGAGCAAATTCGTCTCTTGTAATGACTTCAAAACTGAAACCATCTCTGATCTTGGAAGGCAGGCCATCGTTTTGCATCAAACTTGGCAATGCGCTATAGCTACCTAGCCATTGTTTTGTTTGCCACAGACCTCCGATCGCCAGATAAGTGCGGCAGCCATGGGCCGTATTATGAAAGGCCAAAATATCACCTGATGTTACATTAATTGTAGTATAGTTTTCAATCACGTTATCATTGAGTGTTGCTTTCATGTCAGCTCCGGCCATGGCAATTTGGCCATTGCCCTGGAACGAGAGTGTCGGCCCAAACATTGTCATTTCCAGAACGGGTGAAGTTGAAGGATTGCCAACGAGGCTATTGACTATGTGCATCGAGCTTTTGTCCAAGGCACCAGAGAATGGAATTCCCTGATCTTGAAAACCAATTCGGCCTTCGTCTTGGACGGAAGTATAGAGTCCCGCTTTCAAACATGTGACCTTCAATACATCAGACATGGGCTTCTTCCATTTGGAAAATGGCGGTTTCAATCTTTAGCTGAATGATTTTGAACTCTTCTAATCCGATTGATCGAAACTTTACATAATCCCCGGGTTTCAGTAAGCTGGTCTGTTCTCGATTCGGATCAAACATATTGAGTGGCGTTTGCCCGATGATCTGCCAACCTCCTGGAGCTTCGGTAGGGTAGATGCCTGTTTGTAGACCCGCCAAACCCACCGAACCTTTTGGAACACTCAACCGCGGTGTTGCTTTTCTTTCGCAGGCTAAATGTTTGGGTAAGCTTCCCATGTAGGCAAAACCGGCTACAAAGCCCAACATATAAACCCGGAAGACCTGATCGGTATGTACTTGGATCAATTCCTCCTTGCTTAAGCCTGTCTGTGTGCAGACTTCATCAGAATCCAGATCATAAGGCTGCTCATAACAGACTGGGATCGAGTAGACCTTTGGCGCCTTTTCTGCCTCTTCTTTTGGACGTCTTTGGTTTAATTCCTTTATCAACTTTGAAATTGAGTCGAAAGTCCAACTTTCAGGTTCAAAACCTATGGTTAGTGAGTTATAGGCAGGAATGAGGTAGGTGATTCCCTTTTCATCGCCTAGCGCATTGTATAATGATATGACCTTTTGGTTTACCTCCTCCGAAATCACTTTTTCGAAGGATACTAGAATGGCACTTTCTCCAAAAGGCTGGATTTTCATATCAGAAGTGCTTTTTGTCAATCTGATTTTGAGCTAATAACGTCTCAATTGCTTTTAGTATATCTACAGCGGCAGGATTGTCGCCATGAATGCAGAAACTCTTCGCTGAAAGCATAACGTCAATTCCATCCAAGGTTGTTGTCTTGCCTTGTTGAGTTATAGAGACAACTTGTTGGGCAGCAAAAGAAGCATCATCAATCACCGCCAACGGTAATGATCTTGACCTTAATTTACCATCTGCCTCATATCTTCTATCTGCGAAGGCCTCTGGTATGTAGTCCATACCCACAGTGTCTAGTATCTCCTCAACATGACTACCGGCCAGCCCCATAATTTTCAACTTGGGATCAATCTTTTTGATGGCCCTATAGACTGTCTCAGCCACCACACGATTGTTTGCAATTTCGTTGTAGAGCGCACCATGAGGCTTCACATAAGCGAGTTTACCTCCAGCACTGGCTACCATGCCCTGCAAGGCAGATACTTGGTATTTGATGAAGGAGGAGAGTTCTTCCTGCGCAATAGGGATTACCCTTCGTCCAAAACCCTGCAGGTCAGGGTAGCCTGGATGGGCACCAATTTGAACATCATGTTCAAGTGCCAAGTTGATTGTCTTCTCTATGTGATAAGGATCTCCGGCATGAATGCCACAGGCTATATTGCAGGATGTGATATGAGGGAAGATGGCTTCGTCATTGCCAATTTTAAAGTTGCCGAAGCTTTCGCCCATATCGCAGTTGATATCTACAGAATCCATAGTCGGTTTTGGTCTCAGGCTATGAATCTATGAAAATTGTGTGAGTTAATGTTTCGGCTAACTGACTTTGTAAGGAGTAGTTACACTATTGGTCGTCAAATGGACCACCTAGAGGAACTACATGACAGCAATCATGACCCACGAGAAAGTCCTGCTGGACAACAATTTGATTTCCTTGTAGACCTATAAAACGAATATTGGTACCCTCCTGATTAATCTGTTCAATTTGTTCATCACTGATCACTACATAGCTGGCAGTGCTTGCAACACTACTATTCAGAATGCTGTAGGTTTCGCCATTGTCCAGGTTTTGAGAATAATAACTATCCAGAAAGATCGGCACTCCATTGGCTGTTTTAGGGCTAAAAGTCAATGAAATGAAAACCTGAGTGCAGGCTATATTGTCGGGACAGGAGCTCGTATTATCTACATCCTCATCTGAGTTTGAGCATGCAGTTAATATTAATAATAGAGAAAAAAGGGTGCAAATGAGTTTTCTCATGAAAGCTTGTTTCCTTATTAGACCTGATCAAATTGAAAAGGGTTGGAAGAGAAGCAGAATTATAGCCTTACTTGATATAGCCTACTTTTTGGAGCCAAGCGAACGCCCGATGCACGGCATCTTCGGCACTCAGTTCAGGGGTATAACCCAGCTCATTCTTGGCCTTGTCGCCATTTAGATGTTGTCCACCCGAAAGCACAGCAATTGCCGTAGAAGATAGGGTAGGTGGTGTGCCTCTAAAAAGCGTGTATTTGGTTTCTTGAATTTTCGAAATGACCTTGGCCAGTTTAAGTGAGAGAATTTTCTTCAAGGGGTCGACTCTCGCCTTCTTACAAATCAAAGCCACAAGGTCATCGGTGTTGGTATTTTCTCCTGTGATCAGGTAGCGCTCCCCAAACTTCCCTTTTTCAAGTGCCATGAGTAGTCCTCGTCCGGCATCACCCGCAAAAACCACATTGCGATCTCCCTTTATATAGGCAGGTAAGGTTTGATTCGCTAATTCAACGATGAGTCGCCCTGTTGTGGGTCCGTAATCATATTCCCCGAAGGTCATAGAGGGGATTCCAATGACGATGGGCAAACCTCCTTTGGCTGCTTCTCTTGCCATTTCGTCCATAAGGCACTTGACCTGGACATATGGTGCACTGTTCTCAGGCGTACCTTTATAAAACCCAGTTTCATCGGCCACTCCGCTTGGTGACTTCGGAATAGCAATTGCTCCTCCAACATAAAGCGCCCTTTTGACATTTGATTCGCGAACAGCATCAATAAAAAACTGCATTTGAAGTCGTGCCGTTTTGATTTCAGCGGCAAGAGGCCTTGGTATTGTGGGGTAATAGGCTGCTGCATTGACTACATAGTCAAGACCATCAAAAGATTTGATTAAGCTGCCTCTGTCACTCAGGTCCGCAGTTCTGGATTCATATTTCAGATCACTAATTCTACTAAGATCGGAACCCTTACGGTGGATGATAACAATCTCATATTGCTTGAAGCTAGCCGCAATAGCAATGTGATGGCCAAGCATACCCGTGCCGCCAATAATTCCCAATCTCATAGAGTAAGTTTTCTAATGGTATACCGAAGAAGACGTCTTAGTCTTCCTCATTGTTATCATCGGCATAAGGATCATGCTCTTCGTCTTCCTCCTCATGTTTGTCCTGATATTCCTCCTTAATATCATCCTTTAAATTACCATCATCATCGTAATCATCATCATCTTCAATGATTTGCTGGGCCTCTTCGATGGTCATTCTTACCAGATAATACTTTTCATCCGTTTCAAAGGGTAAGGCAGAAACTCTTTTGCCCTCTTGATTGGTAAAAGAAATTAGGTTGTCTTCGAAGCCTTCTGGGTACTCGAGTTTGATTTGTTCTTGAATGGCTAGGTCAAGTTTTTCGAAGTCTTTAATTACACGTGGTTTGGTGTTAGGTGTTGACATGCGCTTAGATTTCGTTCCTTAAAGCAATATCAAGCATATTTTTCTAAAAAGTCAATAAACTAGTATTAATAAATTAATACGGTTTACAGCAAAAGACTCACTTTACAGCTTGTGCAACGATTTTGAGCTGTGCATCCCTTTTATATCTTTCTATGCCGAGCTCTATAAGAATATCAATCAATTCTGCATACGGGATACCAGTTGCTTCCCACATTTTCGGATACATACTGATGCTTGTAAACCCAGGTATTGTATTAATCTCATTAATTAAAATATCGCCTTCGTGAGTCACAAAGAAGTCGACTCTGGAAAGTCCTTCGCAGCCCATGGCCTGATAAGCTTTGATGGCAATTCGTCTTACATCCTCTAATTGCTGATCGGTAAGGTCAGCTGGAACTTGAGTAGAAGATGCATCTTTGTCCACATACTTGGATTCAAAGTCATAGTACTCAGTGTTCATGATTACCTGTCCGGGAAGAGAGGCTTTTGGTTTTTCGTTCCCTAAAACTGCACATTCAATTTCCTTACCAAGGATCGTCTTCTCGATCAACACTTTACTATCATAGGTTAGCGCTTCATCAAGTTTCTCCAGATATTCCTCTTCGTTTTCCACCTTGAAAACTCCCACTGAAGAACCGAGGTTAGCCGGTTTTATGAAAAGTGGAGTGCCTAAATCCATCTCAAGTTTCTTGAAGCCGGGTTTATGCTCCGGTGTGGCCACGGCATATGGCGCAATACCAATCCCTGCATCTCTTAGGATGCGCTTGGTCATGTCCTTGTCCATGCAGGCAGATGATGCCATCACATCACAACCAACAAAGGCCACATTCATCATCCTGAGATAACCCTGAATGGTACCATCCTCACCAAAAACACCATGTAGTACAGGGAAGACCACATCCAAGGTTTTTAATACTTTGCCAGTATCTGTTGCTAAAATTGAGGTCCCATGCTCACCAGGTATGAGCGTTATCGCTGTAGATTTGTTTTGATCCAAATCATCTACCAACGACCAGTTGCCTTTGATGTCAATGTGTATCAATGAAATGGCGTATTTGTCTTTATTTATCTGATCCAGAATACTTCTGGTAGATAGTAGTGAGATTTCGTGTTCTGTGGATTTTCCTCCAAAAACTATGGCCAATTCAAGCTTTGACATGGTCAGCAATTATTCTTTGTTTGAAGAACGTCAACTGATTACAATTTTCATAAATAGCCGTTCATTTTTTTGAAAAGACTGGGAGGAGGTTCGGTTGAACGATCATGGTTCGGTTAAATTTGTATCTTCCACGATGAAATCGAAGTTCTGGAATTTCATTTTTTGGTTGGTAATCGCAGCCGCATTTATTGGACCGGGAACCGTGACCACGGCCGCTTCAGCCGGAGCCAATCATCAATACCAATTATTGTGGGCCTTACTCTTTTCTACACTTGCCTGTGTGGTCTTACAAGAGGCAGCGGCAAGGGTCAGCATTGTTACAGGTTTGAGTCTTGGTGAGGCAATTAAAAGCCGCTTTGAATCATCAAGTCTCGTTTGGTTTATTGCTATTGCGGTGTTCCTGGGGTGCGCTGCCTATGAAGCAGGTAACATTCTTGGGGCCATTTCAGGACTGGCCTTAATCATTACCGGACCACCCACATGGATTTTTACCATTGTCATTGTGGTTGTTGCTGCAGCGGTACTTTATAAAGGAAGCATAAATAAGGTGGCCAATTTTTTGGGGATCGTTGTCGCCATTATGGGCTTAGCTTTTTTGTATGCAGCTTTGAATTTGAAAATTGATGCGAGTGCCTTTTTTCAAGGTCTTTTGATCCCGCAGATTTCAGAAGAGAGCGCATTACTTACCCTCGGTTTGGTGGGTACCACCATAGTTCCTTATAACATTTTTCTAGGCTCAGGACTGGCCAAAGGACAAACAATAAAGCAAATGCGTTCAGGCATGATACCGTCAATAATTCTCGGGGGGATTATCTCCATGGCCGTATTAGTGGTTGGTACCTCACTTAATGGCGAGTTTGGCTTTGGTAACCTCTACCAGAATCTAGTCTCGAATTATGGCGCATTGATGGGTATCGTTTTCGCCATTGGACTATTTGCCGCAGGTTTCACTTCAAGCATAACAGCTGCTCTTGCAGGTGCTATTACCATAAAAAGCGCAACTCAAACACAACCTGATGAAGCCACTTGGAAATTCAAACGAATTTGGATGTTGGTCCTTTTGACCGGGTTGGTTTTTGGCGTTTCGAATATCAAGCCGATACCTGTGATCATTCTTGCACAGGCAGCTAACGGGTTAATATTACCACTTTTGGCTTTTATACTTTGGATGATGGTAAATCGCGCTACCATCATGAAGGATAACCAAAACAGCCTTTGGCTTAATGTATTTATGGCCATTACCGTTTTTGTCACCGCCATGCTCGGCTTTATAAATGTTTTTAAAGCTGGGTACGCTGTGTTTGGTGGTCAATTTTCATTTGCGGGCAACACGCAATTAGTCATACTCAGCTTGGCCCTGATCACTTTGGTCTTTGGTCTCCTAAAAGTTCAGAAGGAGAGAATAGCTTAACGAAACCCTAAAAGCAGAACCATTTCAATTCACTTTACACCGATTATCTTTGCTCTATGAAAAAGAGTTTTTGGTTATTCCTTATTGCAGTGATTTTTACTTCCTGTGGAGGAAGTGATGATTCTACACCAGATAATGACGACAATACACCCATACCTTTGTCATTGGCTAATTGTTCTGTCACAGTTTCCAGTGAGACCTTCGATATTCTGACTTGGAATATTGAGCAGTTTCCAAAGACAAATGCGACAGCTGATATGGTTGAGCAAATCATAGAGATATATGATGTTGATGTAATTGCCTTGCAGGAAATAACGAGTACCGGTGCCTTTGACGCACTGGTTTCAACCTTAGGGGGTTGGTCGGGCTTTGTTACACAGTTTAATGGAAGCAATCTAATGCTTGGGTACCTCTATAAGGAAAGTGAAGTCACGGTGGATGGAACCCCAATGAATCTTTATGAAGAAGCCTCTACTGAGAATAACAATGCATTTACAGCTTTCAGAAGACCGTACCTAATGAAGGTCAATCACACCAATGGACTTAGTGTAAATCTGATCAATGTTCATTTAAAATGCTGCAATGGTTCTCAGGATAGAAGGAGAGCTGCATCTGACCTCTTGAAGGCATATATTGATAATAATCTGGCTTCTGAGGAGGTGTTAATGTTGGGGGATTACAATGACGACATTATAGATACTGACAATGTATTTCAGGTATTCCTGGACGATCCACAAAACTACAAGTTTACTACATTACCGGTTGCAGAAGGTCCGAGTAATGGCTGGTCATATCCATCCTTCCCAAGCCAAATTGATAATGTGCTTATTACTGATGAGTTGTTCGACAATGAGATTTCTACTGAGGTGATCTCTGTAGATAACTGTGTTTCTACCTATGATGCTGTTATATCTGATCATAGACCAGTATTAGTAAGGCTGAGGGCCGATCAGTAGGAAGATTCGAATCTGGTTATCTGATCACTTTGGCACAAAGATTGTCTAAAGAGGGTAAACCTATTAGACAATGCAAAAACTCAAATTATTAATCTCACTATTTTTTATTGGTCTGGGCCCAGTCATGGCTCAAGGCTTTGTAGAACCCTTTTCTGATTTTGTCAGTAACAGGGAATGTTACGTTATCACAAACGATGGGGAAACCATCATAGGGCGTCTTGGAGGCGCTACTGAATCCAGAGGCTTTATTACACGGCTAAGGATCAGGGATGAAGACGGTAAGCTTTATAAATTCAAAGCTGAAGACATTCAAAGGTTTGCCATTCGGCCAGGGTCGTTTGCTAAGCTGTCGACCCTATCAGAAAAGTCAACTTCTGTGAGGCACATCCTAAATACTGATCAGAATGATATATTGGATCGTGAGTGGATCTATTTCGATGCACAGAATATGCCTCGAAGAAAGAACAAGATCGCACTACTTCAACTATTGAACCCGGGTTTTGATCAATACATCAAAGTATATGATCATCGCAATGGCTCTAAGTCTATGCCGATCGGTGTTCAAGGGGTCGCACTAGTAGGAGGTGAAGAAAGAACTTATTGGGTTGTGAAGGGAGAAGGCAAACCAATGATCGTAAGAAAGGCTTCTTTCAAAAAGTCCTTTGCTGATTTGTTTGCCGATGAGCCTGACTTGATTAAAGGTCAGAGAAGAAGACCCAAGTTCAGGGATTTTGCGGGTCATATTCAATCCTACAATGAAATAAAATATCGTTCGATTGAAAGCAGAAATTAATCAAGACCGCCTTCGGGCGGTTTTTTATTGGATTTCGTTCGTCATGGAATTGACTAACTCATCACAGATTTTTACCTTTTCTATCAAATTCTAAAATTTCCATTTGCTTTAAAAAAATCCTTTTCTACATTTGACGCAATGAAAAGAACAAACAGATATAACGCTTGGTGGTGGCACGTAACGGAACTCCCATAACGTGAACTAAGTGCTATAGCTAAAAATATAAATCAAAAGCCTGCAGTTCATGCAGGCTTTTTTCGTTTCAGGACTTTCGTCATTGCGAGGGAGTTCGTAGAACGACCGCGGCAATCTCATTAAAGTGGGAGATTGCCTGCCTGTCGGCAGACAGGCTTCTCCCGATGAATCGGGATCGCAATGACAAAGAATAAAAACAAGTAATGATTAAGCTTAATACGACATATAAGAAACTGCTTGCCGATACGGTCACACCAGTGAGTATCTACTTGAAGCTGCGCGATAAGTTCGAGAATCCGATCCTCTTGGAAAGTTCGGATTATCATGGTGCAGATGATAGCTTTTCCTACATCTGCTGTGAGCCTATCGCTAGGTTTGAAGTGAAAGACAATCACTATAAGCAGTCTCTGCCTGAAGGTATAACCGAAGGTGAGGTTCAAGGGAGTGATGTAATGCAAAAACTGGATGAGTTTGTTGCCTCTTTTCAAGCAGATGAGAACCCATTCAAGTTTATTAATAATGGACTCTTTGGGTACATAGGCTATGACGCAGTTAAGCATTTCGAGAACATTCCTGTCGGAAATCATCAAGAGGATGAATATGGTATTCCTGATATTCTATACCACGTCTATCGCTACGTGATCGCCATAGATCATTTCAAAAATGAGCTCTATATCTTCGAGCATTCGCCAGAAGGTTCGGCACCCAAAGGTCTTGAGGCAATCGAGAATTTGGTCAATAATAAAAATTACCCTTCCTACGAATTTGCACCTGCACAACAAGAGTCCTCCAACTATAATGATCAGGAGTTCCTAGAGATTATTGACAAAGGAATTCAGCATTGCTTCAGAGGAGACGTGTTCCAGATCGTCTTGTCCAGAAGGTTTCAGGATAACTTTTCGGGTGACGAATTCAATGTCTATCGTGCATTGAGATCGGTAAATCCATCCCCTTACTTATTCTACTTCGACTATGGTAGCTACAAGATCTTCGGTTCTTCTCCAGAAGCCCAATTAGTGATTAAGGATCGTAAGGCTACGATACATCCTATTGCCGGAACCTTCAGACGAACGGGAAATGATGAGGCAGATGCCGAATTGGCAAAAAAACTTCATGAAGACCCCAAGGAAAATTCAGAGCATGTCATGCTCGTAGATCTGGCACGAAATGACCTAAGTCGTGCAGGTTCTAATGTGGAGGTAGATACTTACAAAGAAGTCCAGTATTTCTCTCATGTCATTCATTTGGTATCGAAAGTAACTGGGACCCTGAGTGATGACATGAGCGAAACGAAGATGATATCAGGCACCTTTCCAGCAGGCACGCTTAGTGGTGCGCCTAAAGTGAGAGCCATGCAGTTGATCAACGAGTATGAATCAACAAGAAGGGGCTATTACGGAGGAGCCATTGGCTTTATGGGTTTCAATGGAGACTTCAATCACGCGATTATGATCCGGTCTTTCTTAAGCAAGGATAATACACTCTTTTACCAAGCTGGAGCTGGAGTTGTGGCCAAATCGAACCGGGAATCTGAGCTTCAGGAAGTTAATAATAAGCTGGCGGCATTACGTAAGGCGATAGAGCTGGCAAAAGAGATAAGATAAGCCTCCCTAAATCTCTCCAAAGGAGGGGCTTTTCCCTTCTCCCTTGGAGAAGGGTTAGGGATGAGACCAAAGAGGAAACAATGAAAATATTAGTACTAGATAACTACGATTCGTTCACTTTTAACCTGGTTCACTACTTAGGGGAGCTGGGTTATGCCGATCATATGGATGTTTTTAGAAACGACCAGATTGACCTTCTGAAAGTTGGTGCATACGATAAAATATTACTCTCTCCGGGTCCAGGCATTCCTAAGGAGGCAGGTATTATGCCGGAGCTCATCAAAATGTATGGTAAAGAAAAGAGTATCCTGGGTGTCTGCCTGGGACATCAGGGCATTGCCGAGGCCTACGGTGCCGAGCTGTTTAATATGCCAGAAGTGTTACATGGCGTGTCGAGCGAAGTGCAGGTGACTAAAACTGATGATAGGCTATTTAGTGGTCTTCCGCAGACTTATAAGATTTGTCACTATCACAGTTGGAATGTGGATAGGGAAAAATTAGGTGACCAATTGGAAGTAACAGCTATAGACGAGTATGGTGAAATCATGGCCATCAGCCATAAGGAGTATGATGTGAAGGGAGTACAATTCCATCCAGAATCGATTATGACAGAACATGGGCATCAATTGTTGAAAAATTGGATTAATAATTAAACGTCTTCGCGAGGAACGAAGCGATCCCCCAAATAGATAGGGAGATTGCTTCTCCCGATGAATCGGGATCGCAATGACGAACTAAAAAATGAAAGAAATACTAAACCAACTATTCGAGTACAAGTCGCTTGACAAAGCCACCGCCAAGGAGATTTTGAAAAACCTGGCGCAAGGTGAGTATAACCAAAGTCAGGTAGCGGCATTCCTTACAGTGTACCTGATGAGGAGTATTACTGTTGAAGAGTTAGAAGGCTTCAGAGACGCTATGCTGGAATTGTGCGTGCCTGTTGAAATTCCTGAGTATGATGCCATCGACCTGTGTGGAACGGGAGGTGATGGTAAAAACACCTTTAACATTTCAACGCTATCGTCATTTATTGTGGCTGGGGCTGGCCAGAATGTGGTTAAACATGGAAATAATGGAGTGTCTTCTGTTTCAGGATCTTCGAATCTGATGGCACACTTTGGCTATGAGTTTACAAATGACATTAGCAAACTGAGACAAAGTCTTGACGAATGTGGATTGTGCTTTCTACATGCACCACTTTTTCATCCTGCTATGAAGAACGTTGCTCCAATTAGGAGAGACCTTGGGGTCAAAACTTTCTTTAATATGTTAGGGCCAATGGTAAACCCATCTTTCCCTAAGAAACAGCTGGTAGGGGTGTTTAGCTTAGAGTTAGCAAGACTCTATGGCTACCTGTATCAAAAGACCGATAAGCACTTTGTGATTTTACATGCACTAGATGGATATGACGAAATATCGCTGACTGGCGGGTTTAAGAAGATTTCTAATGGAAATGAGTCCATTATCAATCCTGCGGACTTGGGTTTTGAAACCATAAGACAAGAGCAAATTCATGGTGGAGAAACCGTTGAGGAGTCGGCAAAAATCTTTGAGACGATTTTGAAAGGAGATGGAACTACTGCACAGAATAATGTGGTTATCGCGAACGCGGCCATGGCCATCCAATGTGGAAAAGGTGTATCGACCGATGATGCTTTGGGCATGGCAAGAGAATCTTTAGAAAGTGGTAAGGCACTTAGGACATTTAAAAGAATATTGGAATTATAAAATATACGTCACTGCGAGGAACGAAGCAGTCTCCCAAATTAGACAAGGAGATTGCTTCTCCCGATGAATCGAGATCGCAAAGACGAAACGAGAAAAATGGATATACTAGAAAAAATCATAGCGCACAAACTCACCGAGGTAGAGAATAGAAGAGCGCTTTTCCCTGAAAAACTACTCGAACAGAGTGTGTATTTTGAGGGCAAAACTGTCTCTTTGAAGAAATACCTACTGAGAGAAGACAAGTCAGGTATCATTGCTGAGTTTAAGCGCAAGTCGCCTTCTAAAGGAATGATTAACTCTCATGCCAAGGTTGAAAGAACCACCATTGGTTATATGCAGGCAGGAGCCTCAGCACTTTCGGTTTTAACGGATACTGAGTTTTTTGGTGGTAAGAACGAGGACTTGAGTGAGGCTAGAAAGTACAATTTCTGTCCAGTGCTTAGAAAGGATTTTATCATTGATGAATACCAAATCATTGAGGCCAAGTCAATCGGTGCGGATGCCATTTTGCTTATAGCCGCGGCACTTGCTCCTCAAAAGCTGCAATCATTGGCCTCTTTTGCCAAGAGTTTAGGACTTGAAGTCCTGATGGAGGTACACAATAGGGAGGAGCTAGAAAACAACTTGATTGAACAGCTCGATATTGTTGGAGTAAACAACCGAAATTTAAAAACCTTCGAGACAACAATTGAAACTTCGAAGGCTTTGGCTTCGGCAATCCCTGATGTTTTTGTGAAAATATCTGAGAGTGGGATTAGTGATCCAGAGTCAATTGCTGACTTGAGAGGTTATGGGTACAAAGGCTTTCTTATTGGAGAAACCTTTATGAAAACTGCTAGACCGGAGGTTGAAGCTCGAGAGTTTATCTCTCGGCTTCGCAAATTATGAATGAAGAATGAAGAATGATCAATCATGAGTTTCGGTAAGACCATATTGGAAGAACTTTTTAAACCACCTAAATCAAGAAAGCAGGCCTTGATTATCCATTTTGACTATGGAAAAGACTCGCCAGACGACTTCGATAAAATGAGAGACGGACTAGATTCATTGGTTGAAAAGTCCAATTTGGGAGAATATGATGGACATGAAATTGCCATGGATTTGTCTGATGGGTCGTTCTATATGTACAGTACAGAAATTGAGGCATTGTTTAAGCATATACGAAGCTATCTTTTGAGTCATGACTTCATGATTGGAGCCAACGTCTACATGCGCTTTGGAGAAATCGGTAGCGGAGCGAAGGAGATAGAGTTTGAACTACATCCTGATTGAACATTAAACATTAAAAGATTGAATATTAGACTAAAGGTTTGTGGCATGCGAGATAGTAAGAATATAGTGCAATTGCTTGCGCTAAAACCTGACTATATGGGGTTTATCTTCTATAATAAATCACCTCGCGATGTCCAAGAAGTACTGGATGCTGAGTTGCTAAACAACTTTCCAAAGGAAACTGAAAAGGTAGGAGTATTCGTAAATGCTGATCTGGAAGAGCTAAAGGAGAAGGTGGGAACTTATGGTTTAGACTACGTTCAACTGCATGGTGATGAGTCTGTCGAATATGTTGCAGAGCTTTTTGCTGTGGGAATAAAGGTGATCAAAGTCTTTTCAATTGGTGAGGCCTTTGACTTCAGTGGTTTAGACCTTTATAATCCCTTTGTCGACTTCTTTTTGTTCGATACTAAAGGAAAGGCAAGAGGAGGTAATGGTGAAGCCTTTGACTGGGAGATATTAAAAAGCTACAATCAAAAGGTGCCCTTCTTCCTTAGTGGCGGCATTGATTTAGATAATGTATATGCCTTAGAAGGGTTTGGCGAAATGAACATTCATGCCATAGATGTGAACTCTAAGTTTGAGTTAGCTCCTGGGCTAAAGGATATAGAAAGAATTGAACAACTAACATCGTCACTGCGAGCCTGCTTCTAGCTAGACAGGCTTCTCCCGATGAATAGGGATCGCAAGGACGTAAAAGAATTGACATGAAAGTAAAAGTTGACGAGAGAGGGTATTACGGAAATTTTGGGGGAGCCTATATCCCTGAAATGCTATACCCTAATATGGAGGAGTTGAGAGACAACTATGAGCGAATTATGCAGTCCGAAGACTTTCAGGAAGAGTTTCAGTCACTGCTGAAAGACTTTGTTGGAAGGCCCACTCCATTGTATTTCGCTAAGCGGCTCTCACAAAAGTACGGGGCTAAAGTGTACCTAAAAAGAGAAGATCTCTGCCATACTGGAGCTCATAAGGTAAACAATACGATAGGTCAGATTCTAATGGCCCAGCGTTTAGGTAAAAAGAAGATCATTGCAGAAACTGGAGCAGGCCAGCATGGAGTAGCCACAGCCACAGTCTGTGCGCTGATGGGTGTAGAATGCATCGTTTATATGGGAGCTGTAGACATGGAACGTCAAAAGCCAAATGTCGAACGCATGCGTATCCTTGGTGCAGAAGTTCGGGCAGCGGAGAGTGGCAGTAAGACCCTCAAGGATGCTACGAACGAGGCCATGCGCCACTGGATCAACAATCCAACAGATACACACTATATCATAGGATCCGTGGTTGGACCTCACCCATATCCAGAAATGGTTGCTCGCTTCCAATCGGTAATTAGCGAAGAAATTAGAAAGCAATTGCTTTCACATGAGGGTACCGAAAAGCCAAATTATGTAGTCGCCTGTGTAGGTGGTGGTAGTAATGCCGCTGGAGCCTTTTTTCATTACTATGACGATGAAGACGTGCAATTAGTGGCTGTGGAAGCTGCGGGTCTAGGAAACGATTCTGGAGAGTCTGCGGCAACAACCGTACTGGGTAAGCCGGGTGTACTTCATGGAAGTAAGACACTGCTTATGCAAACTGAAGATGGACAAGTAGTAGAACCTTACTCAATTTCAGCAGGCTTGGATTATCCAGGTATTGGCCCAGTGCATGCACATTTGTTTGAAACGGGTAGGGCGCAATTCTACAGCGCCACCGATGAAGAGGCCATGCAAGCAGGTATTGAGTTAAGCAGGCTTGAAGGGATAATTCCGGCCATCGAAACGGCTCATGCTTTTGCAGCATTAGACCGAATGACATTTAAGCCCAATGATATCGTAGTCATCAACCTTTCAGGTAGAGGAGATAAGGATTTGGAGACTTATATCAAATGGGGAAAGTATTAAATGGGTAATGAGATAGGAGTAGTGAGTATTGGGACGTCACGGTACCCATTACGCAATACTCAATACGTACTACGCAATACGCTTATACAATGAATAGAATAGAACAACTTTTTAATAGAAAATCAGAACGGGTACTGAACGTGTATTTCACGGCTGGTTACCCAACCCTAAACGATACAGTCAGTATAATGCAGAGCTTGGAAGCATCCGGTGCAGACCTAATCGAAATAGGTATTCCGTTTTCCGACCCAATCGCTGATGGTCCTACCATTCAGGAAAGCAATGGTATTGCACTCGACAATGGAATGACCTTGAAGCTCCTTTTGGAACAGCTAGAAGGGGTGAGGGAGAAAGTCAATATCCCGATTATCCTGATGGGTTATATCAACCCCATCGTTCAGTACGGTATTGAGGCTTTTTGTCAAAAATGTGAAGAAGTGGGAGTCGATGGATTGATTCTACCAGACCTACCCATGTTCGAATACCTTGAAGTCTACAAGCCTTTATTCGAGAAGCATGGTCTCCTGAATATCTTTTTGATCACTCCACAAACTTCCGAATCGAGGATTAGGGAGATTGATGAAAACTCAAACGGCTTCATCTATATGGTTTCTTCTGCAAGTACCACAGGAGCCAAGACAGGAATAAGCCAAGATCAGGAAGCCTATTTCTCCAGAATTAAGGAAATGAATTTGAAGAACCCAACCTTGATCGGTTTCGGGATATCCAATAAAGAAACATTCGATAAGGCATGTGAAAATGCCAATGGTGCTATTATTGGAAGTGCATTTATTAAAGCAATCTCCCAAGAAGGAGAGGTGGCGAATAACATTAATGAATTTATTCAATCTGTAAAGGGTTAAACAAACTGAGCTTGAAGCTTGTGGCTCATAGCTCGAAACTTATAAGAAATGATCATACAATTCGAACAAGAAATAGAAGAGAGCCAAAAAGAGGCAATCATTAATAGAGTCAAAGGACTCAAATACAAACCAACCGAAGTGAAGACCCAAAAAGGGGATTACCTGGTAGGTACAGGAAGCAAGGAATTCGATATCAGATCTATCGGATCAATGGAAGGAATAAAGGACATCCATATTGTATCGGATGGTTTTAAACTTGTTTCCCGTAAGTGGAAAGTAAATCCTACAGTAATAGATCTTGGCGATGGTGTGGTTATCGAAGAAGGCGGATTCCAAATCATGGCAGGTCCTTGTTCTATCGAAGGTGAAGATCAGATCCGCAAGACCATTGCGCATCTAAAATCTCAGGGAATTTCCATTATGAGAGGAGGGGTTTATAAACCCAGAAGTTCGCCATATGCCTTCAGAGGCTTGGGAATTGATGGACTGAAAGTGTGGTATGAGTTGGCCAAAGAAGCCGGAATGAAAATCATTACTGAGGTAATGCAGGTTTCTCAGATTGCTGAAATGGATCCTTATGTCGATATCTACCAAGTAGGTGCTAGAAATACGCAGAATTTCAACCTGCTGGACGAATTGGGGAAGGGCACCGACAAGCCCGTAATGATTAAGCGTGGTATCTCTGGAACAATTGACGAGCTACTTTCTTCAGCCGAATATGTCTTTAGTGGCGGCAATGAGAGACTCTTGCTTTGCGAAAGAGGAATTAGAACCTATGAGAAAGCCACTAGAAATACGATGGACCTGAATGCAGTTGCTGTACTGAAGGAGAAAACACACCTTCCGGTAATTGCAGATCCTTCACATGGTATTGGCATAAGAGCGCACGTTGAGCCGATCGCTTTGGCAAGTATTATGGCCGGTGCTGATGGAGTGATTTTTGAGTCACACGAGATTCCCGAAGAAGCGTATTCAGATGGACAACAGACTTTGAATTACAATGAGTCAAATCGTCTAATCGATCGTATGCGCAAGACTTTTGAGTTGAGAAAGAGTTTCTAGCCTACCTAAACCCCTCCAAAGGAGGGGCTTTTCCCTTCTCCTGAGGAGAAGGGCTAGGGATGAGGCTCCTAAGGCCTAAACCTTACTCTGATCTTAACTGTGGAACTGACGGGGCGTTTGTCGACTCCTTCTGTTCTTGGATTCCACTTTGGTCCATCTTTTACCAAGCGGATGGCTTCTTCATCACAACCATAGCCCAGGCCCTTGATAATCTTGAAGTTTGAGAGCTCACCGATAGCACTTACATCAAATTCAAGCGTAACCCTACCACGTATTTTCTGTTCTTTGGCTGCTTCAGGGTATTTAAGGTTTCTTCGGAGGTAGCGGTTAAAGGAGGTAAATCCTCCTTCAGGTTTAGCAGACGCATAACTGGATAAATCCATGTTTGGGTCATCAGAAATTAATGATAAATCTCCAGTTTCGACTTTCGATATCGAAAACGCTAGTTTCTTTTCAGGTGTAGCTGCAGCTACACCTGTAATAACAACCTCTCCTAAACTGGTAAAATCTGGCTCTAAAGTTACATTTAAGATGCTATCACCGGTAATTGGAACTTCCCGAGTCTGATAACCGAGAAACCTGAAAACTAAAGTGTCTTTAATATTAATATCATTGATGACGAATTGCCCTTTAGTATCAGTTGGCGTTCCAGTGGTAGTTCCTTTTTTGAAAACGGAAACAAATGGAAGTGGGAAACCATCATCTGCAGTCAAGACTTCGCCACGTATTGTGAGTGATCGAACTGTGCCTTGGTTCGCCTCAAAAGCAGTGTTTCTCAATGCTCTGCTGGTCTGTGAATTCTGTTTTCTCTTGCTTTGAAGGGATAATTCTGGACTGGTGTCAATATCTGTGGACCTTTTTAGCATACTATCTACACTGCGCTCAAACGAGGTCATAGGTATGGTAATTTCTTGAGTAGACTCTGCTTTAATTCCTGCCACTTTTCCGCGAAGTGGAGATGGCTGAGTAACAATTTCTGGCTCCAGGGTTTCATCACTTTCAGAAAGATCAGGTTCTCCCTCTTTGACTATCTCTGGTTCTTTTTTTGATTGTTGACCAGCTTGATTGTTATCTGTCTCATTCGAAACACTGTCTTCAGGTAATTCAATATCAGGCTTCTTTGCCTCACTTAAATCTTGTGTTGGAAGGGGAGGTTGGTCATCCAATAAATAGAATAAACCTACAGAGGTGATCAGTAGGAGTGCGATTGCAGCTACTCTTCTGTATAACGTCCAGAATGGAGCAACCTTAGAGTCCGTAGCTTGATCCAATCTTGCAGTCAATTCATTAAGGTCTGCGGAAAGGTCAGCCAAGCCAAGGGATTCAATCCCTTCCATGCCCTCTGCATACAAAGGATTTTCAAGCATCAACACTTCCACCTGATGCATTTGCTCAGGGGAAAGTTTACCAGTATGGTAAGCCTCTATGACCTCAGGTGTTAACCGATCAATATGTTTGTTCTTCTTGTCCACGGAGTTTCTCAATACATAATTTCAAATTCCTTCGTCCATTCTGAAGGTAGCTTTTGACTTTCTTCATATCGTAACCTGTCATGTCACAAACCTCTTGGTAACACTTTTTGTCAAGGTAAAACAGCTTAATGCATTGTTGCTGTTCTTCGTTTAATCTATCAATACAAGTACCTAACTTCTCAACGTCTTCCTCAAGTCCTTCATCTTCATGATGCGCTGCAATGGATAATTCCATAAAATCAGTTCCATTAACAATTTGAGCTTTCTCATTTTGACTGGATTGTTTCCTGAGAAGCATGAGGCATTCATTTTTTGTAAGTACATGAAGCCAACTTTTAAAATTGACTATGTCTTGACCTTCAAGGCGGAGCAGTAGCTTTTCGAATACCTGCATTGTCGTATCCTTAGAAGCCTCCCTCTCTTTCAAATATTTCAGGCATACACCATAAACCAAGGGCATATAGCGCTTGAATAGCAAGCCCACTAACTCCTTGTCCTTACTTCGCTTGTAAGCCGAAATAAGCTCTAGATCAGTGATTTGGTCGATATGTAGTGCTCTGTTTTTCAAGTTGGTGTTAGCCAAAACCGAAAGTTGACGTCATGCTGAACTCGCCTGTCTGCCGACAAAGGCAGGTTTCAGCATCTATTCAATTAAGACCCTGAAATGAATTCAGGGTGACGTTGAGATTAACCTGATTCAAAACTATTTGAATCAGTCTTCTTCACAATGTCAATAATTTTTTTCTCAAGTATTTATGGAATCAAGTTCCATGCCGCATCATGTGAATAAAGAATTGAAAATCTAAATCATATAATCATGAAGCAGGTATTAATCATAATGATGACACTTTTCATTGGATTCCATAATCCGATTGAAAAAAAAGAGATAAAAGTCACTGGGCAGGTGACAGATGCGATTTCTGGGAGAGGTTTCCCTTCTGTAGCCGTATTTATTAAAGGCAGCACCAAAGCGGTATCAACTGATAGAGCAGGTAACTATACGATTACTGTTCCTAATGACTCTTCTACCTTGGTGTTTCGAATGTTGGGTTATCACATGATTGAAAGGAAGGTAGGCAATCAGAGAGTGATTAATGTATCTCTAGTGCCCGATGAAACTGGACTAGGGGAGGTGGTAGTCACAGGTGAAAGACCAATAACCTCAGTCAAACGATTATCCTTTAGTGTAAGTAAAGTCGCAGAAGCTAACATGGAATACGAAATGGATGTGGCCTCAATGCCTTCTCCTGTATATAAAAGGTCGATGTATTTCGATAACTATAATCCATCCAACGAGTCATACAAAAAGATTGATGAAAATGGCTTTAAATCACCCTGGAAGAATCCATATAGTACACTGTCTATTGATGTAGATGCTGCGTCATATAGTAATGTGAGAAGGTTTATCAATTCAGGCCAGTTGCCACCAAAAGATGCGGTCAAGATTGAAGAAATGATCAACTACTTCAATTATGATTATCAATCCCCAAGAGGCAAGCATCCATTTGGTGTTGAGCATGAAGTTTCTTTAGCACCATGGAATGAGGATCATAAATTAGTTCATATAGGCATTCAAGGTGAAAAAATTGAGATGGACAATCTTCCAGCATCTAACATTGTTTTCTTGATTGATGTGTCGGGATCAATGAGTAACCACAATAAGTTGCCGCTTTTGAAGAAGTCATTCAAGCTGTTGATTAATGAGCTCAGAGCTGAAGATCGTGTGGCGATGGTCGTGTATGCAGGGGCAGCGGGAGAAGTACTGGAATCCACCCCGGGTAACGAGAAGAAGAAAATCCTTAAGGCTTTGGACAAGCTTAATGCTGGTGGCTCTACTGCTGGCGGTGCAGGAATAAAGCTTGCTTATAAAATCGCCAAAGAGAACTACATAGAAGGAGGCAATAACCGGGTAATTCTAGCTACTGATGGAGATTTTAATGTAGGAGCTTCAAGTGATGATGACATGGAGGCTTTGATCGAGAAGCAAAGAAAGAGTGGAGTTTTCTTGACAGTACTTGGCTATGGAATGGGCAACTATAAGGACTCTAAAATGGAAGTGCTAGCCAACAAGGGAAATGGCAATCATGCTTATATCGACAATATCCTTGAGGCGAAAAAGGTACTTGTTAAAGAGTTTGGAGGCACGCTTTTTACCATTGCCAAAGACGTTAAGATTCAAGTAGAGTTCAATCCAGCAACAGTTCAGGCTTACCGACTTATCGGTTATGAGAATAGAAGATTGAATGATGAAGACTTCAATAACGATAAGAAGGATGCTGGTGAACTTGGGTCAGGGCACAGTGTGACGGCTCTTTATGAAGTGATCCCGGTAGGAGTTGAAAGTAACTTTAAACCTCTGGATGACCTGAAGTATGGTCAGAAAAAGAAGATCGAGCTGAGTGGAAATGCATCAGACTTGATGACTGTCAAGCTCAGATACAAGAAGCCGGACGAAGACAAGTCGATCTATTTGGATACGGTCATCAAGAATGAAATAATAAAGATTGGAAAGACCTCCAACAACTTTAGATGGTCAGCTGCTGTAGCTGGATTTGGCATGCTGCTGAGAGATTCTGACTATTCAAATGACTTGAAGTTTGGCGATGTGATCCGTTTGGCCAAGGGAGCTAAGGGCAAGGATGAAGAAGGTTACAGGGCCGAACTAATCAAACTGATTGAGATGGCCGAGTTGTTAGGTGAGGGGGAGTAGTTTTTCTAAAAGATAGTTCTGATTTTGTGATCGCCTTGAACGCAAAAAATTAGTTTTCGTTCGGAATCGTACTATCCAAATTGTTTAAAAATAATTAAAGTGCTGATTTTCAGCGCTTTAATTTTTGGCATATGTCTTGGTCATCTGTTTTTATCCTTAAGACAAGATTATGTTCAAAAACTATTTAACCACTGTCTTCCGACAAATCTTCAAGAACAAGCTTTTCTCATTTATCAATATACTTGGCCTCTCTTTTGGCATGGCCATTTGTTTGGTGATCTACCAGTATGTTTCCTTTCATACTTCATTTGATAAGTACAATGAAAATGCAGATCAACTCTTTCGATTGGAACGTGCTATCCAGTCGGTAGATAATAACACCTCATACAGTGCTTCACATGCTGATCTTTTATCCACCATTCTGGAGGAAAAGTCTCCCTTAGTTAAAGAGACTGCTAAGGTGGCCTCTTTTAATTATTTGAATGCCTCGATGGAATTTGTTATTGAAGAGGACTTAGTGGCATTTAAGCAGCCCGGTGTCTTCTCTGTTGAAAAGTCCTTTTTTGATATGTTTAGCACGAGCTTCGTTGCTGGTGGTTATCAGTCTTTTGATGAGCCATACAAAGCTATACTGACAGAAAAGGCTAGTAAGAAGTATTTTTCAGACCCGGCAGCAGCCATTGGTAAGGTTTTTACACTAAAAGCCAATGCCGGTGCGCAGCAATATGAGTTGGTGGGTATAATGAAAGATCTGCCGAATAATTCACACTTCACTTTCGAGCTGGCCTTAAGTCATCCATCAGCTGAGAAGTATCTCGGATCTTTGAACAATTGGCAAATACAGGCTTTCCGCACATATGTGCTTCTAAATAGTTTCACAGATAAGCAAACGGTTGCTCAAGTTGTAGATGAAATATTTCTCGAGAATTACAGTGAGACACTTAAGAATAGTGGTGACAAGGTATCTTTCAGTCTGAATAACGTACAAGATATTCACCTAAACAGTAAGATACCTTTGGATGACACCGTGACGATCGATAAACGGATGGTTTGGATATTATCCCTTGTGGCCATTGTGATTCTCGTAGTGGCATGGATTAATTATTTGAACTTATCATTAGTAAAGACTCTGGACCGAATGAAGGAAATGGGGGTAAGGAAGTGTCTAGGTTCATCCAAGCATCAATTGTCACTCTTATTTGTCATTGAGTCTTTGGTGATGAATGTCTTGTCACTGGGCATTACAATCGTTTTGATCAACTTGACAAGCGGTTATTTGGAACAGACTACCGCGCTTCCAATGATCAATATTTTGAGTTATGACGTCCTGGGCTTTCTCCTTTTGATTGCCACGTTGGGTACACTAGTTACAGGGTTTTATCCATTGATCTTGTTGAAGTCATTTAACCTGGCGTCAGTACTTGTTGGAAAACGCGGTAAGGCTGCCAGCGGTAAATCAAGGAAGGTGTTGGTGCTGGCGCAATTTGCTGTCACGTTTCTACTGATTTCTGGTACTATAACAATCTTTCAGCAGATTGAATATATGAGAAACACGGACTTGGGTATTGAAACGGAAAATATCTTAATGGTTGAAGCTCCACCTTCTGATGTAAATGCTGACGATCGGCAAAAGAAAGCTAGGATTAGAACAATGACTACGGAGTTGTTAAAATATCCAGGTATTGAGTCCATGTCTACAGCGGGAGAGGTGCCCGGTCAACCGATCACTTGGGGAGGTGCTTTATATTTGAATACCCAGCCGAAAGAATCGGCAGTAAACACGGGTCTGATCTCTATGAGTTATACTTTCCCAGAGTTTTTTGGAATAGATATTGTTGCCGGTAGGGCCTTAAGACAAGATGATGACCCATGGTCGAAAGGCGATGTGGTGATCAATGAGAAACTAGCAGAAGAGCTGGGCTTCAGTAACCCTGAAGATGCTGTTGGTGCTAAAATAGCAGGCTTTTTTGCCCCGCTGCAAGTAAGAGGAGTTCTAGAAAATCATCATCATACTTCTTTACACAATGATTATCGGCCGATCGCTTACATTCTTAGCGGATGGACTAAATATTACTTCTTCAAGTTGAGAATAGACGAGTCTTCAGGGGCTAATAGAAAGGATCAGTTGAATGGAATGATCGCCAAGATGCAAAGTGAGTGGGATGAGGTATTCCCCAACTATCAAATGCAGTACTCATTCGTAGATCAGGGTTTTGATCAGCAATACAAGGAGGATGTCCGTTTCGGAAAAATATTTACCGGGTTTTCAATTGTCACAATTGTAGTGGCATGTTTAGGGTTATTCGGCTTGACGGCACTTACAGTCAATCAGAAAATAAAGGAAGTGGGTATTCGAAAGGTGCTGGGTGCCAGTGGCTTCAGCTTGATGAAGATGTTGTCAAAAGAGTATGCTGTGATGGTGTTGGTCGCTGGGATTGTAAGTATGCCGGTAGCCTACTACCTAATGAATAATTGGCTGGATGGTTATAGCTTTAGAATTGAATTGGGCGCGTGGTTCTTCGTTAGCCCATTGCTTTTGATTTTTGTTCTAGCTGTTTTAAGTGTAATCGGAAAGATTTGGAAAGTAGTACAGTCCAACCCCGTAAATGCGCTAAGGCACGAATGATTATAAACAAACAATAGAACAAGAAAAAGGCCATGCAATTGCAATTGCATGGCCTTTTTTTAAGGAAAGCCGAACTAGTCAATCACAGTTCTTTTCAATTGAATTTTTACTTCATGTGGTGCGGTTTGGTTACCACCAAAATATGGCCACAGCCAGTAGTTTTCACCTGAATCACAATTACTACTTCTTTGCATGGTGACTGACTCAAGTCCTGTGCCTGAATACTGATAAGTATCTCCAACAATTCTTATGGATAAATCTACTTCGGTATTTAAAGGAATCGCTCCCATAAGTTCGAATGAAAGGTTGCCCTCCAGATAGGTGTAGGCTAAAATTTGTAATTCATTGTTGAACCATCTCCAACCAATACGGCCACTTTCACTTTGATGATGCTGAGCGCAATCTGAGAAGCCGATGAGTTTGTTGATATCTGCCTGATCAGAAGTCACTTCTAAGGTATATTCCGCACTGTTATCAAATATTGCCTTGATATCTATTCCAGAACCTGTGAATGCTTCGCTTCTAACAATGGAATTATGTGAGCCTGCAGGAATTGTGAATATTTCAAATCCTGTATCAGGATCAACGTCAATGGAGTTGCTGCACGCGCAAAGTGTCAAAACCAATGCGCAGAGAGAGAGTTTAGCCGCCTTAATCATGTCAATGTAGTGGTAGTGTCACAGCAAATGTAAGAATTTATAGATTAAGTATGTTCCATACCCCGCTAGACAAAACGTAGACGTAATGTTCCTGACAACACTTCGTCTATTATAATATGCGATTCAGTGCAACGAATTACTGATTGAGTGCATCCTAGTTTATGTAGATGCTTGTTTTTATTAGTTTTACTAATGGGTAAGATATTGAATCAATGGAAAGAAGACACTTTTTAGGCGAGTTTGAAGAAACAGTACTGCTCGTGGTGGCTACACAACAAGGTAAAGCCTATGGCCTTTCAATCACTAATGTGATTGAAGAGGAGTTGGGTAGATCGGTGAATATGAGTTCAGTACATACCGCGCTCTATCGGCTTGAAGAAAAGGGCTATGTGAAGTCTGACTTAGGAGGTGCCTCCGAAAAAAGGGGCGGGAGGCGCAAGCGAATCTTTGAGGTCACTTCGGCAGGAAAGTCTGCTTTGCTGGAAGCCAAAGAACACAGACAGTACCTCTGGTCGAAAATACCAGACTATGTATTCGGAGGAGGCCAATCATGAGTAAGACTCAAGATAAGAAACCACCAAGGTTAGCAGAGAGGATCTTCCATTGGTATTGTGACGATCCATTGCAGGAAGAGATTGCGGGAGATCTTGAAGAGCGTTTTCTAGATCATTGTGAAAAGTATGGCTTGGCCCAGGCCAAAAAGAAGTACTGGCTCAATGTGCTCAAGTTTATAAGGTGGCATACCCTCAAAAGAAGAAACTCAAAAAGATATTCTCAAAACAATTTAGCTATGGTCAAAAACAATTTCAAGGTCGCTTTTAGAAGCGCCAAAAAGCACAAAGCCTATTCTATCATTAACCTATCAGGACTTGCGGTTGGTCTCACTAGTTTTATTCTGATAGTCCTCTACGTACAACATCAGCTGAGCTTTGATCAATTTCACGAACAAAAGGACAAAATTTTCAGGGTAACTAATGGTGAGGACGCCATCACCCCAAACATTGTGGGCCCCTTCCTCAAGCGAAACTTTGAAGAAGAGGTGAGGCACAGCGTCAGAGTGATTGAACTTGGAGGTCAAATCATGAAAATTGACAATCAACCATTTACAACTAACGCTTATTTCGCTGATACTGCTTTCTTCGATGTCTTTACTTTCCCCTTACTCCAAGGAAATGAAGAGGGAATTCTTTCTAAGCCAAAGACGCTTGTTATCACGCAAAAAGCTGCCATGAAATACTATGGCACTCAGGATGTTGTTGGAAAGACATTGATAAGAGAGGGAGAGCAGTATGCTATTGCCGGAGTTGTTCTTGACCCACCAGCCAATTCGATGATGCAATTTGATTTCTTAATCCCTTTTAAAGAACTAAGATGGGCACAGCGAGAAACCTGGTCAAACTGGAGCTTTCAAACCTTTCTAAGGTTAGAAGATAATGTTGATCCGATTGCCTTTGAACAAAAAGTAGAAGAGAAAGTAAATGTGGAGTTAGATATGCCCACAGAAAGTGAAGATAGTGGTACATACTTGCAGTCTTTGAATGACATCTATCTTCAGAAAAGATTTAAACTCAATTATGAACTAGGGAGAGTAGGTGATATCCAATATGTCTACATCTTTTCTGTGGTGGCTTTCCTCATCTTATTGATAGCCTGCATTAACTATGTGAATCTGGCAACCTCAAGGTCTTTAGAAAGAGCCAAAGAAGTAGGAATCCGTAAAGTTGTTGGCGAGCACAGGAGGCAACTTATAGGTCAGTTTTTAGGAGAGTCATTCTTGTTCGTATTTCTATCGCTCGCAATTTCTATCGCTTTTAGCTATTGGCTGCTACCTTATTTTAATGATCTGGCAGGAGAAAGACTGAATACCGTATACCTGTTTAAATCAGAGTTTCTTCTGTTTTTATGTGGGCTTGGACTGATAATCACATTTCTGGCAGGTATTTATCCAGCCTTGGTGCTTTCAATGTTTAAGCCAGTTACAGTGTTAAAAGGTAAGTTCACTCACTCTGGGTCTGGGAATAGACTACGAAAGTTTTTAGTGATTGTACAATTTGCTATTTCGGCTTTCTTGGTGGTGGCAACACTTGTGGTCAAGAAACAGCTGAATTTCATCCAGGACAAGAATATCGGTTTGGATAAAGAACAAGTGATCTTCTTTACGGCAGATGGAGATTTGAAGAAGAACTACGAGTCCTTCAAAAACACACTCATGACTAACCCTAATATTAAGTCCGTGAGCATGGCCTCCAATGTGCCAGTAAGTGTTGGTTCGGCACACGGTATCCAAACTGGCCCCACCGAAGATGACTATGAATTGATTTATTTTTTAAGTGCCGATAAGGAATTTATGGATCTCATGGGTATGGAGTTGTTAAGTGGACTTAGTCTTATGGAACGAGCAGTACCTTTCAATGAACTTGACACGGCAGGGTTGAACCCAACCTATATTATCAACGAAACTGCTGCTAAACTCTTCAACTGGTCGGCCGAAGAAGCTGTAGGGCAGAATGTAGTCATTGGAGGTTATGAAGGGCCTGTTCAAGGGGTGGTGAAAGACTTTCATTTCAAATCCATGCAGCAACGCATTGAGCCTTTTGTGATCTTATACAACCCTAATCAGTCTTATACGGGCTATGTAAAGTTGGAAACCAATGACTTGCCTGAAACATTGCAGTTTATAGAATCCAATTTGATAGAAGCGGCACCAGGTCTACCATTTGACTATGAATTTATGGATGACTATTACAATCGTATGTACAGGTTTGAATCCCGCTTGGGTAATGTATTTCTTACTTTTGCCAGCATTGCTGTATTCATTGCTTGCCTAGGAATGTTTGGTCTGATTTCATTCATAGCTCTGCATAGGGCTAAAGAAATGGGGATTCGTAAAGTCTTAGGGGCGTCCTTTAAGTCAATTTTGTTTTTGCTATCCGCAGACTTTCTAAAGCTTATAGTGATAGCTCTATTGGTAGGTTTGCCGACTGCATATTTCTTTATGGGAGATTGGTTAAGCGATTATGTTTATCGCATTAATATCGGTGCTGATGTGGCTATAGTGGCTGCAGTCTTCGCTATCCTAATAACTATGCTGACAATTGCCTATCAAGCGGTGAGAACCGCCTTGGTAAATCCGTCCAAAGTATTGAGGAGCGAATAATATCGGTTGACTGACCGTTGATTTAAAAAACTGGTTAAGTCATTTGGATAATCTGAAATGGGTATTACCTTTGAATCGATGTTGAAAAACAAAGCATATCACTACCACTATTATCACAACAACTTGTTGCGGAACGGTAGTTATATGTAATCAGAAAAGAAATAATTAACTGAAAATATAAAACCCGGTTCCGAAAGAGCCGGGTTTTTTTATGACCGGGCTCTTGATTTGAACCAAATCCAAGAACAAAACATTACAACCCGTAGCAATGAAACAGAATTACGAAAATTACACAGCAGAAGATCAGAAAGTGTGGAATATACTTTTCGATCGTCAATTCCCAGCTTTACCAAAGGCAGCAACCAAAGAATTCTTGATCGGCCTGGATAAAGTTAACTTTAATGGTAAGGCCATTCCTAATTTTGAGGAAACCAACAAATTATTGCGTGAACTTACTGGGTGGGAGATTTACGCAGTGCCAGGTATAGTTGAAGATGGGCTTTTCTTCGACCTAATGGCTAATAAGAAGTTCCCTGCCACCACTTGGGTGAGAAAAATGAGCGAACTGGATTATTTGGAAGAGCCAGATATGTTTCATGATGTGTTCGCACATATTCCATTATTGGCTAATCAGTCATTCGTAGACTTCTTGCAGGCGATCAGTAAGTTCGGGCAAGAGTGGATTGACGATGAGTGGGCAATTCACCTTTTGTCGAGAATTTATTGGTTCACGATTGAATTTGGCCTGATTAGAGAAGAGGGAGAATTGAAAATCTATGGAGCTGGCATTCTATCATCATCTGGTGAAACTAAGTTTTCACTTTCTGACGAGCCGAACCATTTCGAATATGATGTAGATACTATTCTTGATACGCCTTATAGAAAGGATAATATGCAGGAAAACTACTTCATTATTGACTCATACGAGCAGCTTTACGAATCATTGCCAGAGATCAAGTCTAAGATAGAAGAGCGCTTAAAAGCAAGAGAAGCGACTGTTTAAACACTTTGTGAAACGGAGAGTTTTCTAGAGCTATGAGCGTAGTCATTGTAAACTACAATGCAGGTAACGTGCAATCTGTAACCCATGCCTTAAACAGACTGGGAGTTGAGCCTGTGCTTTCTGCAGACAGTGAGGTTATTCAGTCTGCAGATAAAGTAATCTTTCCCGGAGTTGGTGAGGCAAGTACTGCCATGCGATTCTTGAAGGAAAAGCAACTTGATACGGTAATCAAGGATCTGAAACAACCTGTTTTCGGTGTCTGCCTTGGCTTGCAACTGCTTTGTTCTCATACCGAAGAGAATGATACTGAATGTCTGGGCATTTTTGATATTAAGGTAAAGAGATTTGAGCCAAAGCTGAAAGTTCCGCAAATGGGGTGGAATACGTTGACACAAATGGATTCACCACTCTTTAATGATCTTCCAAACGATCCATACGTGTATTTTGTACATAGCTATTATGCCGAACTAAGTAACGAAACTATCGCTGTGACAGACTACATTAATCCCTTTTCTGCAGCCTTGCACAAGGATAATTTCTATGCATTGCAGGCGCACCCTGAAAAGAGTGGTAAAGTAGGTGAGAAGATCTTGGCTAATTTCTTGGGATTATGAATTATTAGTGTTGAATTTTAAATTTAATTATTTAAAAATAATGCTAGTGATATGGAGTTTTCAGGCAATCCGATTGAAAAGAAGAGTTTTGAGTTTTCATTAATGATAATCGAGAAGTATAAAGAAATGCAGGCTCAAAAGGAATTTATTCTGTCTAAGCAGTTACTACGTTCAGGAACAAGCATAGGTGCTAATGTCCAAGAAGCTCAGGCGGCAATCTCTAAGAGAGATTTTGCCCATAAGATGTCCATTTCGTCAAAAGAGGCACGTGAGACAAAATACTGGTTGCTATTGAGTCAATATGGTGGTTTAGTCGAATTGGATTTAGAGTCAATTTTGGAAAAGAATGAAGAATTGATTCGTATGCTTACGGCAATTGTCAAATCAAGTCAAAAAGCCTTGTCTAAACATTCATAATTGAACATTAATCATTCAAAATGAAGATAATACCAGCAATAGATATAATAGGAGGCAAGGCCGTCCGGCTTACCCAAGGTGACTATAACCAGAAGACCGAGTATAATGATGATCCATTAGCGGTCGCTCGGGCTTTTGAGTCTGCCGGAATCGATCGGCTGCATGTGGTTGACTTGGAGGGAGCCAAAGCCAGTAAGCCAACCAATTTGAACGTCCTGGAAGCAATCAGTAAGGGCACCGAACTAAAAATAGACTTTGGAGGAGGCGTTAAATCCAATTCCTCAATTGAAGAAGTTCTAAAGGCCGGAGCTCACCAGGTGACAGCAGGGAGTATTGCTGTAAAGGATAGGTCCCTAGTTAAGGAATGGATTGCTAAATATGGGGCTGAAACCATCATTTTAGGTGCTGATGTCCAGAATGAGAAGGTTGCCATTAACGGATGGCAAGAAGACTCAGGTCTTGACCTTTTTGAGTTTCTAAGAGAGTATGTTGAGTTGGGTATTACCGACTGTATTTGCACTGATGTTAGTAAGGATGGTTTGCTTCAAGGGCCCTCATTTGATCTATATGAAAAGATTATCAAGGCTTTTCCTGATCTTAAACTGATTGCAAGTGGTGGTGTATCTTCTATGGAAGACCTAAAACGATTAGAACAAATGGGTGTTTATGGAACAATAGTGGGCAAAGCCTATTATGAAGGACGTATAAGCCTTGAAGAACTAGCTTCATTTGAATAGTTATGCTAACGAAAAGAATCATACCCTGCTTGGATATAAAAGACGGCCGTACCGTTAAGGGCATCAACTTTGTTGGCCTTCGAGATGCCGGAGACCCAGTCGAGCTGGCGGCCCGTTATGCCGAAGAGGGTGCCGATGAGTTGGTTTTTCTGGATATCACAGCGACAGTTGAGAAGAGAAAGACGCTGGTAGACCTTGTAAGAAGGGTTGCAGCTCAAATCAATATCCCATTTACAGTAGGTGGAGGTATAAGTTCTATTGAGGATGTATCTGCACTGCTTAATGCTGGAGCAGACAAGATCTCCATTAACTCTTCTGCTGTCAAACGTCCGGAGCTGATTAATGAGCTGGCATTGGAGTTTGGAAGTCAATGCGTTGTTGTAGCTATTGATACGAGGTTTGTGGATGGAGAACATATAGTTCACGTAAGAGGAGGTAGAACGCCTACTGAACTCAGAACCCTGGAGTGGGCCAAGGAAGTTACAAAACGAGGCGCGGGTGAGATCTTATTGACCTCTATGGATCACGATGGCACCAAAGCAGGTTTTGCGGATGAGCTTACTTGTGAGGTTTCACAAATGCTATCAGTACCAGTCATTGCATCCGGAGGTGCTGGTAATATGGAACACTTTGTAGACTCGTTTACTCATGGAAAGGCAGACGCTGCTTTGGCCGCGAGTATCTTCCATTTTAAAGAAATTTCCGTTCCGGAACTTAAGACATATTTAGCTTCAAAAGACATCCCTATAAGGCTTACACAATGAGGAAATTCGAATCCATTAACCAAGTCAAATTTGACGAAAACTCAGGGTTGGTTCCTGCGATAATTCAAGATGCTCAAACCAGCAAAGTGCTGATGCTTGGCTATATGAATGAAGCTTCAATTGAGCAGACTTTGAGCACTCAAAAGGTGACTTTTTTTAGTCGCTCAAAACAGCGATTATGGACCAAAGGTGAGACCTCAAATAACTACTTAAACCTGGTCAGTATTTCAGTCGATTGTGACCAGGATGCACTGCTTGTAAAAGTGAATCCTGAGGGCCCAACTTGTCATACCGGTGATGATACTTGTTGGGGTGAAGAGAACATAACTGGCGCTTCATTTCTTGACTATCTCAGTGAGGTAATAAGAGAACGGAAGACGCAGTCGCCAGACGAGTCTTACACCGCACGCATGTTTGAAAAAGGAATTAACAAGCTTGCGCAGAAGGTGGGTGAGGAGGCTGTCGAGTTGGTGATAGAAGCCAAAGATGACAATGCTGAACTCTTTAAAAACGAAGCGGCCGACCTGATTTTCCATTTTCTTATGCTACTAGAGGCAAAAGAATTTACTTTGGAGGATGTAATTCAAATTCTTAAAGAAAGACATAAGTAAGAGGTATTTAAATTATTGATATAAAACACCTTAAAGAGAATTTTTAGACATGTCTAAAAATTGAAATCTGACTTTTGTAAGTCTTTCTATTACGTTTTACCGGCTTTTGACTTACTTGTCGACAAATCTTAATGTTCGAATATGAAACGACTGTACATTGTTTCTCTTTTATGGTTTTTGGGGCTACCACTTCTTGCACAAGTAGAAGATAATTCTACTTCTACAATAGCAACTGATCGGCCTACGCAAACTACTTCTCCTTATGTCATCACGCCCGGATTATTTCAGATTGAAACGGGATTTTATCAGCAGCAAACCAATCAGTCAGTTATTAATTTTGCCAATAGCGTTGACTTCAAATTTCAGAATATAGTTTACAATAGTCTACTTCTTAGGTACGGAATTTCTGACAAATTAGAGCTCCGATTGAATCAGGAATATGGACGCACTCGAGAGCTGATTGATGACGTAATTACCGAAAAATCTGATGCCTCTTTTGGGCCTACAACTATTGGTGTAAAATATCAATTTGTAGAGGAGGATGGATGGCGTCCGGCAGTGGCTTTGAATGGCCATGTGGGTGGTCAGTTTTTGTCCAGTGGAGGCGGAACAACTGCAGACTTGAGAGTCAATTTTCAGAACAACATTTCAGACAAATTTAACATCAGTTATAACGTTGGAATTATACTAATTGAGAACTCAAGTAATGTTGGACTTTGGACCTTGAACTTAGGCTTTACAGTGTCTCCAAAGTTGACTGTATTTTTGGAGGGTTATGGCTTCAAGGAGAATGTTAGCTCTCAACAAAGTATCGATTTTGGTTTACTGTATTTACTTGGTCCCAACCTGCAGATTGACTTCTTCGGAGGCTTTGCCATGTCAGAGCTTGCACCAGATACCTTGTTTGGATTTGGCATAAGTACGAATATTGCGAAGCGAAAATAGTCGAGTTTATGATAACGCAAGGATCAAGAGAGATAATGATGGTAAGACCGAAACACTTCGGTTTTGACCAAACCACAGCATCGTCAAATTCTTTCCAAAATGAGGATGGTGCTGATGCCGTTGACGAAATTAGCCATAAGGCCATTGCTGAGTTTGACACTGCTGTTTCCGAATTGAGGAGCAATGGAATCAAGGTACATGTCATTGAGGACACAGATAATCCGGTTAAGCCGAATGCCGTATTCCCAAACAATTGGGTCTCTTTTCACGGAGATAAGACTTTACTCTATCCCATGCTAGCAGAGAATAGACGATGGGAACGAAGATCAGAGGTGCTGAAGCAATTGGAACATGAGGGAGTTGCTATCGGAGAAGTTATTGATCTATCTAGGTTCGAAACAGAGGAGAAATTCTTAGAGAGTACCGGAAGTATGGTGCTGGATTATGAGCATGAGTTGGCTTATGCCTGTTTGTCTTCCAGAACGGATATCGATGTCATTGAGGAATTCTGCAAAGTAACCGGTTTTGATGCCTTTACTTTCGATGCCTTTGATAAGGAAGGCCTATCAGTTTATCATACAAACGTGATCATGTGCATTGGAGAAAAGTATGCAGTGATCTGTTTAGATTCTATACCTGAAGAAGAGCAAGACACTGTTGTCGAAGCACTTGAAACCACTGGACATGAGATAATCCCACTCTCAATGGATCAGATGTATGCCTTTGCAGGTAATATGTTAGAAGTACTAGATGGTGAGGGGAATTCAGTCCTTGTCATGTCTTCGACTGCATTCAATAGCCTTTCAGAAGATCAGAAAGATACAATTCAACGCTATTCCAAAATATTGTCGGTTGATATTCCTACCATTGAAAAGTATGGTGGAGGCAGTGTGCGTTGCATGATGTGTAGAGTGAGTTGATCACTCTAAATGATCTCTGCATTCATTCACGCCTTCTTCGATTCCCAACTGAGCGTAGTAGGACTCACCCTTTTGCCAATGAACTTTTGCTTCCGAAGCATTGTGTGAATTTTCTACCGCTAAGGCGTATACCCTATGCGTATTGGCCTTTTCGAGGATGTTAACCTCGTGCTCTTCATTGTAGTCTACGACTTGAACAAGGCATTTTTGAGCACATTCGAACTCACCCAATTGATGATATAGATCACCAACATGTCTCAAGGCATGCATTTGCTTTGCCTCATCCTTGATTTGGATGTATATGCGTTCAATCTCTTTGTAGTGGGCTAGGGCCTCTCTCAAACGTCCCGTATCGCTATATACCTGGGCATATAACTTGAGGAAAAGTGCTTTATCTTCAGGAGTCTTGGAGTTCTTTAAGTACTGTTCTGCAATGAGCAGGACCTCCTCCGAATTGCCCTTATTTCTCAAAGCCCAGGCTTCATTGAATTTGGCTTGCATTTCGGATGAGGTCATTGCTTTATATCTTTTGTCTAGTATTTGGCCGGTGTTCCTGCTGGAGGAATTGAATTCTTAATAAATACTCGAATATCCTCATTCGCATTTTTCAGGTCTTCCGCTCTCAAGTACATCATATGACCGCTTCTATAGCCTTTAAAACTCATTCTGTCTTTCAGCTTCCCGCTAGGGTCCATGTGCCACATGTTGTATTTGGCATTGAAATATGTGGTCGCTCCATCATAGTAACCGCTTTGCGTCATTACATGCAAATACGGATTCATGGCCATTGCCTGCCGAAGATTTTCTCCCGTATTGTCCCCACTTCTATCCCAAGGGCTTACCGGACCAAACATGTTGTATTTGATATCGGTTTTGTAGTTCAGGAAGTTTTGAAAGTAGCCATTGATTGCTGGTGTAAAAGAGTGTAGCCATGAAGTGAGCTCAGAATTGAAATCCGGGCTCATACCGGCATCCATTCGATCAAGACCTTTGTATCTAGAATCTAGCCTACCGACCGTGTGACCCTCATCTCGCAATAATTCTTTCCAGAAGAAACCGGTAGGGACGTCCAGGTTATGTTGACGAATTACTTCTTCATTGAGTCCAGAATATCTTGAGAACATCTTTACTGCCTCCTGCTTTTCAGCATCTGTTGCCCACGCTCCTTTAGCTAGTGTCGGCAACAGTTCGTTCATGGTATAGTTCTCGGCTTCTTTAAGTACATCCAGTAAATCTTTGTTCTGAAGATCGCTAGGCAACTGCTTATGGTACCAAGCTGCGGCAGCGTAATACGGAAGTCTGTTGGCTTGATTCACAGGTCCATCTCTGTCGATGCCTAATCCAGTAGGGGAAACCAGAATCACACCGTTTAAGTACATCCAGTGACTGTTTTGAAGTCGATAAGACAGGCCTGATACTCTGGTGGTGCCATAGCTTTCACCAATTAAGAACTTAGGAGAATTCCATCTGTCGGTCCTGGTAACGAAGGTATTTATCCACTCAGCTAGATAGTTGATGTCCTGATTTACTCCAAAGAATTGGCTTCTGTCAGCTTCAGGATCCACTATTCTTGAATATCCCGTATTTACTGGGTTCACGAAAACAATATCAGCAACATCAAGGATAGAATGTGGATTGTCTTTTACACCGTAAGGTTGAATTGGGTAACCCTCATCATCAATTTTTAGAATTTTGGGTCCCGTATAGGCCAAGTGCATCCACACAGAGGCCGAACCTGGTCCACCATTGAAGGAAATGACTAATGGGCGAGTGTCCTTATCCTTAACGCCCGTTCTTTGGTAAAAGGTGAAGAACAGCGTGGCTACGGGGTCACCATCGTTGTTCCAAACCGGTTGAGTACCAACAGTTGCTGAATAGGGGACTTTCTTCCCTTTAATGGTCACTTCATGGTTGGTTACAACAGTGGACTCTACATCAATTTTTCGACTTTGTCCAAATGTTATTAAGGAACATGTGCTTAATAAAAGCACTAGGAGCTGGGTTCTTATTTTCATGATTCTGTTTTCGTTAAATCAGTTATTAGTCTTGTACTGTAAATCGATTTTCCTTTTTCATACCTCTATTTAGCCTTGGTATGGTCCTTTTTAGAACATCATCTCGTTCACTAGCTAGTTTCGGTATCATGGATTGATAGTATTCAAATTGTGCTTTCTGATCTCCGCTCCAAGGGCCAATCCAACTTGAAACCCCAAAATAAAGCGATCTGATTCGGCTCATTAACTCACCATACTTTCTATTGATTTCCTTTATCGGAGCTACTGCACCTTCATTGTAGCTGATATTGTCTTTATCGAGTTTGTTCAAATGCCATTGCATTTTTTGAGCACCATGCATTTCATCAATGACCTGCTCATACAAGGCTCCAATCTCAAAAAGAGACGCGGTCCAAACTTTTCTAACATTGATATCAACTTTGAGTCTTGGGTCGTCACTGACCTTGAATTGCTGTTCGTATTTTTTACCATTGACTTCTAGTCTAGCCACATAAATCCCTGGGTCAACACCTGGGCCGAAAAGACCGAAGCCTCTTCTTCCTCTTCGATTAGAAGATGGATCAGTATTGGCGGCTTTGAAGGCTTTGTGCTGGAAGTTCCAATAGACCCGTTGAATTCCTTTCTTTCCAGATGGATTCAATTCCTGAATAAGGTTTCCTTCCAGATCAAAAATGGATAGGCTGATGTCTTTCCTTGATACCGTATCTTTCAGGTAGATATCCATAGAAGCCCCCCTGCGTGGATTTTCTCCACGGTAATACATATCTCCCGTATGTGCACCGCCAATATTGTAATTGATCATTTTGGCCTCGGGAATGCTGAAGAGGGCGGCTTCTTGATCCGCTACATCAGCCAATTCCTGAATGACGCTAATGTTGTCGAGAATCCAAACACCACGACCGTGTGTAGCCAGAATGAGATCATTATCACGAGGATGAATGACCAAATCGTTGAAAGGTAGCGTTGGCATATTGTTTTTCAACTCAACCCAGTTTCTACCACCATTGATCGAAACAAACAGCCCTAATTCTGTACCCAGATATAATACATTAGGGTTTTTAGGATCTTCTCTCAACGTTCTAGCCACACGATTTTTAGGTAGATCGCCCGCTACCGATGTCCAGGTCTGACCAAAGTCAGTGGTCTTATAGACATAGTTTGTAAAGTCGTCATTGCGGTAGTTATTGATTGCCACATAGGCGGTACCTGCATGATGCCAAGAGGTTTCGATTGTGTTTACCCAAGTTTCTTTCGGCAATCCTGAGAGTCTTGAGGTCACATCAGTCCACGTTTTTCCATCGTCAGATGAGATTTGCATCAATCCATCATCCGTACCCACGTAAAGCATTCCTTGTTTTTGTTTTGACTCGGCTACTGCTGTAAGTGTTGGGTAGTAGGGGATACCATCATCCAGTGAATGCGTACTGGTGTCAGCTCTTTGCCCCATAATGGTCAATTCTCTACGGTTCACACGTGTGGTCAAGTTTCCAAGTGTTTTCCAGGTGGCTCCTCCATCTGTACTCTTCCAAAGCTGTTCTGTTCCGGCATAGATGGTGTTTGGGTCGTGATACGAAAGGAAGAAAGGGCCATCCCAGTTGGCTGGTTCCATAGCATTGCCTAGTTCCGGCTCCTCAGTTCCTGGTCCCCAAGAAGTCCAGTTTCTTCGTGCTCCAATTCTGCCTTGTGGATCGCCTGGTCGGATGGATTGTCTCTGACCATTCTTCATATTCAGCCTTGAAAGGCCTAAGTATTGAGATTCAGTATATACGATATCTGGGTCGGTGTGATGGGGTAGGTTCAGGAAACCATCGCCACCACCAAGTTTTTTCCAATCTTCATTCAGAATACCAGCACTACGATAAGTCTGGCTTGGTCCAACCCAACTGCCATTGTCTTGAAGACCGCCATACACATTGTAAGGCTCAGCCATATCTACTGCTACCCTATAATATTGACTTACAGGTAGATTGCTGACAAGTAGCCAGTTAACACCTCGATCATAAGAGATGCCAATACCCCCGTCATCGCCTTTCATGACATGTCGAGAATCTTTCGGGTTAACCCAGAAAATCCTGTCATCTCCGTGAAGCGACTGACGTACTGGTCTAAAAGTTCTTCCACTATCGCTGGAATAACTGTACTGGTTCATCATGTAGATGCGAGAAGCATCACTAGGATCCACTAATGGCTGACTTGCATACATTGGTCTTGGGTTCCAGTCACTCATGAATTCCCAAGTTTCTCCTTTGTCTAGTGAGCGATAGAACCCTGCTCTTCTTTCATTGTAAGCCGTTGAAGCATTGTATTGAAAGCCTTGTTCTACCGATGCATAGATCAGGTTAGGGTCCTTCCTGTAAATGGTGATGCCAATACGACCAAACTCACCCTCAGGTAAACCAACTCTTAATTCTTTCCATGTTTTTCCTCCATCTGTAGATTTGTGTAGTCCACTGCCAGGTCCGCCACCATGAAAGCCAAAGGGTTTTCTTCTACGTTGGTACGTGGCTGCGTAAACGATCTGTGGGTTCTCAGGATCGAGCGCTACATCTACTACTCCGGTATCGTCATCTACATAGATGATTCTATCCCATGTTTTACCACCGTCAGTAGTTTTGTATAGTCCTCTTTCATTATTTGCTCCCCATAAATGTCCCATGGCAGCTACGTACACAGTGTTGGTGTCAGTTGGATGAAGGGCAATTCTACCCACATGGTGTGAGTCTTTTAAACCTACATTGGTCCAGGACTTACCACCGTCAGAAGACTTATATACGCCATCTCCCCAGCCAGAACTTTGTCGGTTGGCACGTTCTCCCGTACCGACCCATACATGGTTTGGATAGGCTTGATGCACGGTGATGGCACCAATAGAGTGAGTGGCTTCTCTTTCAAAGACGGGTTTAAAATTGACGCCATTGTTGGTCGTCTTCCAAATGCCTCCCGTAGCTGTGGCCACATAGAAGGTGTAAGGGTCACTTTCAACTACAGCCAGGTCAACAACCCGGCCACTCATAGTAGCAGGGCCAATATTTCTGAGTCTTAGACCATTGAAAGTTTCTGAAGTAATGTTTTGGGCGAGAGCTAGCGGAGCGCATAAGACCATCGCGCATAGAAAGGATAGTGATTTTCTAAGCATTATGATTCGGTTGAATTAAGTCCTCAATTTAATGATCAGACTTGAAGGCGGAGCTAACTTTTTTAAGAGTGGTAATGGAATTGTGATAGGGGAATTATGAATGTTTAATTTTTGCTAGAAGCTCTTCGAATGTTTAATGAAGAATTAATAATGAATAATAGGATTGATTTTCCAGAATTCGAACTTCACCTAATCACCTAATCACCTAATCACCTAATCACCTAATCACCTAATCACCTAATCACCTAATCACCTAATCACCTAATCACCTAATCACCTAAAACCCTTTTATGATCTTCTCTAGGATGATGCCGAAGCTTTCACGGATAGTAGTGGTAGAAGCGGTGTAGTGATTTGCCATTAACACAAATATCAACGTCTTTCCCTTGTCTGTTCTGAGATAGCCCGCAAGACTGTGGTTGTTACTGAGTGTGCCTGTTTTTGCGTAGACATTTGGTGAATACCATTCATCCAAAGTGCCAGATTTTTGGCCCTGAGGTAATAACTCAGTCATTTTGTTCAGGTCGAGGCTTTTGAGTAAGTCCTTTATTTCATTAGGCTTGAACATGTTGTATCTGGAAAGCCCAGATCCATCTTTCCAAATAAGCTTCTCTTTAAGTGTGAAATGTGAATGTGTAATAACCTCTCCAACATCTTGTAGTATCCCTCTTCCTGTACTCAAAGTATCGCTTAGAGTACCGCTAACCATCATCAAGATTTGCTCCGCAAACAGGTTATCACTAGGCTGAAGCATCCATTTGTAGAGGCTGTCAGAAGGAACTCCATTGAGTGTCTTGAATTGGTTTGGCCGTTCAAAATCATTGATGTGTCGAATTTTCTTGTTTGAGGCTTTACCTAGTAAATCCAGAAAAAGTTGATTTGAATATCGAAAAGGACGAACGAGTGTATCGGTTGTTATCGAATCGGAATCCTGAAGCTCCTTGTATTGGATTTCGAATTCGTTCCAGAACTCGTCTCGTGATACTTTTGCTCTTTTACCTATTGAATCACTTTGGGTGAACCGCAAACCAGTATAGATTGGCGAAGTGGAATAGGTTCTGTTCTCACTATCTATAATTACTTCAATACTATTGCCATAGATCGGAAATAGAGATTTCTCAGCTCCATAGTAACCGGCATAGTCATCCCATCCCCAGCCTGGGCCAAAGCGCTCATCTTCAATTGGACGAGGCCAATAAAAGAGGTTTTTGTTGCTCTCTGCTAAGAAATCAATCACAGTTGAGTCTGGATGACCAGGGTGCAAGGTTAGTGGGTAACCTGTACTCCAGAAAATGAGGGAGTCACCTTTAATCACATATTCAAGTGCTGGCAGCGTATCAGGCAAATAACTCTTGCCAGCCTCGTAGGTGAATAGTTTGGTCACAGATGCTGGGGTCATGTATTGATCAGCATATTGTTCTGCTATCACTTTATCTTTTATAGGGTCATAAAGTGTAAAGCCGATAAAAGCGTTCTCGAATCCAGGAAGTTCTTTAAGGTCTTTTAAAATCTTCTTTTTAGGGTATCGCTGAGCGTTTAGCCCGATACAGTATAGACAAAGGAGCGATATTAGAAACCCTCTTTTAATCATAAAAGACGGCCATTTCATCTAAACTCTTTCTACGGTTATTCGGTACATAGACTTCATCGGCTTCATAGCCAACTGGGAGCAAAAGAAAGGCTCTTTCGTTATCTGGTCTATCCAGAATCTTTTGTAAGAAATTCATTGGACTAGGGGTGTGAGTAAGCGTAACAAGACCTGCATCATGAATGGCAGTAATGAGTATACCTGCTGCTAGACCGACAGATTCGTTTACATAGTAATTCTGCCGCTTTTTTCCGTCAGTCTCATATTCAAACGGCCTTTTGAAAACAATGATCAAGTATGGTGCGATTTCAAGAAATGGCTTTTCCCAATCGGTGCCCATTGGCTTCAGGTCATCCAGCCATTCATCGCTCATGCGCTTGGTATAGCTTTCATACTCTTCTTTTTCGGCCGCTTCACGAATTTTGGATTTCATTTCTGGATTGCTCACTACGCAGAATGTCCAAGGCTGTTTATGTGCGCCAGATGGAGCTGTGGATGCAGAAAGCAGAATGTTGTCAATGACTTCTTTAGGTACAGGCTTATCAGAAAAATCTCTAACTGATCGCCTGGTTTCCATCCATTTATAGAATTTTTGGCTACGGGCTATCATTTCTTCATGTGAGTAGTGCACATGGTCATATTTGACATGCTCAAAGCCCTTAATGATTTTGATGTCCTGATTTTCTGTCATCCAGTGTTTCTTAACACACCAATTTAGAAATTCTAATTAAGAAGCCTTTTTAAGAATTAAGAATTAAGAATTAAGAATTAAGAATTAAGAATTATTTTTCGCTAGAAGCTAGAAGCTAGAAGCTAGAAGCTAGAAGCTAGAAGCTAGAAGCTAGAAGCTAGAAGCTAGAAGCTAGAAGCTAGAAGCTAGAAGCTAGAAGCTAGAAGCTAGAAGCTAGAAGCTAGAAGCTCTTGGAATGTTTAATGAAGAATTAATAATGAATAATAGGATTGATTTTCTAGAATTCGAACTTCACCTAATCACCTAATCACCTAATCACCTAATCACCTAATCACCTAATCACCTAATCACCTAATCACCTAATCACCTAATCACCTAATAAAAAAAGAACCCCAGCCGCGTAACAGCCAGGGCACGATTTGGATGTATAAAATCCCACAAGTGGGATATCTTAAAGACGATCAGAATTTGTGTATGTTTCTTCTATCTGATCATTTTTTCTTTTTCTGGAGTTTAGTTGATTGATCATTATGCCAATTACTCCAGCCGCACTCAGTCCCCAAGCCAACTCAAGGCTTAAATAAGAAATCGGGACTGAGGCAATGATTACAACTGCTGCAAACCCCCAAAGCCAATCTGACCTGAGGTTTCTCCGCACGAGCGGAACCCTCTTTACTTCAGCAAAACTATCCGTAAGAATAAACTTGAGTTTGTGGTAGTCATAAGCCAAAAGCCAGGCATTGAGTAATACAAGGAAAGCATTGACATAAGGTGTTCCTTGCCATTTCATACTTACGGTAACCATAAAAATATTAAGTATGATCGGGAAGCATAAAATGGCACCAAGGGTTGCAAAGCGTTGTGTAAAAAGGAGCAATCCAGCCAGAATTTGACTACAAGCAATAAATCGAGCATACATTCCTAAGTCATGTTCAGCCAGTCGTTCTTCGAGCCAGACAGGCCCGATAAGGCCGGGGAATTGATGCTCAAAATAGAGCTTAGACATGCCAGCGGTAAAAAATATTAGGCCAAGGAATACCCTGATTAAAATGATAATCCTTGGTTGATGTTTTTTCATAACATAGATCATATGATTCGTTTTCTGACCTTCTCAACGCCACCAAGTAGAAAAATGATGACTGCGAGTCCCAGGCTTCTGTAAACAAATTCCATGTTTCCCCAAACTTGGAATTCTGGGTCTCTAACATTACCGAGACCTAAGATCTGATAGCCATATGGATGATAGGGGGCATATTTCCAGCCTTGAGCTAAAATCATAATGGAGATAAAACCTGCAATGCCGATACCCAAAGGTAGCATTAGGTTTTTCCATCTTTGACTCATCCAGAATTGAATAGAGGCATAACCCATTGTCATTAAAAACACCTTAAAAGGTAATGAGAAGAAGAGGCTCTTGTCAAAAGCCTGATCGAACCCAAGGTCAGGTTTAAGTGCACCCACAATTTGGCCAACCAGTACTGAGAAAATGCCAAAGAGCATTAGGCTCATAAAGATCATCACAGTAAAGACTTTTACCTTTGATAGGTATATTACACCTCTTGATAAAGGTTGTGTATAAATCAATTTCCAGGTATTCGAGTTGTGCTCAATACTGTTGACAAATAAGGCGACTATCATCACAAAGAATGGGAATAAGAAATTACCTGGCTCAATACTGAATTGGAGTATCATTTGCCATGGGTTCCCACCGTTAGCCATTACCTGTTCGCCACGTGTTAAGAATATGATTAGATTAATTACCGGTATAAAGGCCGGGCCTAATATCAGAAACCATAGTATGAAGGTTCTTCTAAACTTATATAGCTCAGCTGATATTCCTCTTTTTAAAGCGATTGCAGCATTCATTGATCTAATTTTTTAGTGATGTTCAAAAAGATTGATTCCAGATTCTGTTCGGAGGTTTTCAACTGATATATGTCGAGATTCTTATCCACCAATGCCCTATTGATTTGTGCTACCTCCTGTTTTTCTCCGATTGGGATATGAATGGAACGGCCATTGTGTTCTGAAACGGTGTAGTTCATGGATTTCAATACCTCGGCAGCCTGAGAAACCTCGTTGGTTTCAATAATCAATTCAAGACCGCTGTTATCTTGATGAAGCCCTTCTAATTTACCCTGATATAAGATTTTACCTTGATCAATAATGGCGACATCTGTTGCCAATTTCTCGATTTCTGAAAGAATGTGGCTTGAGAGAAAAATAGTCTTCCCATGTTCTTTGTTCAGTTCTATGATCAATTCACGCATCTCAATAATTCCACTTGGGTCTAAACCATTGGTGGGTTCGTCAAGAATCAATAGATCTGGATCGGTCAAAAGAGCTCCGGCTAGCCCTAGTCTTTGACACATTCCTAGTGAATAGTTCTTTGCTTTTTTATCAGCATTATCCATCAAGCGAACAATCTTCAACACTTCATCGATACGTTCTTTGGGTACATCGACCATTTTTCGAATTACTTCCAGGTTCTGTCTTCCACTTAAGTGCTTATAGATCGATGGGTTTTCAATGAGGGCCCCAACCTTGCCGAGAATTTCAACTTTATTCGCCCTGAGCTCTTTACCAAAGATTTTGACTTGGTTAACCTTTGGATGAAATAAGTCGAGTAAGACTCGGATAGTAGTTGTTTTACCAGCACCATTAGGACCAAGAAAACCATAAATGCTTCCCTTAGGAACTTTAAGGTTGATTTGATCCAGTGCCTTGAAGTCTTTGAAATAGAAGTCAAGCCCATGGGTCTGAATGATTGGTTGTGACATAGTTTTGCTGTTTGATCAGATGACGGGCAATAAGCTACTTTTGATAACTTCATATTTTTTTACTCGACCACTTGGAGGGTTTTCTATATCAAATGGAATTGAACATCTATCAATTATGCTACGTCATTTTAGACGAATACCAATGAGTATTCCGGAAGAAAAGAATACACTATTTTTAGCTTATGTCTTCACTGAAAAAGTGGTTGAGCCTTCATCATAGACAAGTAACAGTAGTCGCTATCCACGTTCTAGCGTGGGTCCTTTACTTATCGTTTTATAATACGACTTATGTACAGCGCGTAAGTAGTCAAACATTTACGCTTCTCTTTCTCTTTTCCATTCTTCTAACGGATCTGCCCGTTTTTTACTATTACTATTTGAGGGCAATTCCTCGATTGCTTGTAGGCAGGAAGGTCTGGAAGTTCATTTTGATTACTGTGGTCATTGTTCTGAACTACCCATTAAGTCGCTATGGATTAGATTATGTGTTCTTATGGCTGTACCCAGAGAATGCAACGCCATTGTCTAATATCGCAGCAGGTGAATTTCAGGTCGTTTTTTTTATCCGCGCATTAGCAGCGCTGTTTGTTGTCGCCATGGCGGGTATCGGTAAATTCACCTTTGATTGGTTTGAAAACGAGCGTATTCGGAGAGAATTGGAGAATCAAAACCTATCCAGTGAACTCGCCTTTTTGAAGTCACAGATCAATCCGCACTTTCTTTTCAATACACTCAATAACATTCATACACTAGCATATAAGAAGTCAGATGGTGCTCCTGAGGCGATCATGAAACTGTCAGATCTTATGCGATATATGATCTATGAGTCAGACGTGGATTTTGTTCCCTTAGAGCACGAGGTACAGCATCTCAAAAGCTTTGTGGCCCTCCAAGAGTTACGATTTAAATCGGAGGAGATAGTGGACTTCTCTTTTGAAGGAGATATAAGTCGAAGACAAATTGCTCCTCTAATCTTGTTGCCCTTTGTAGAAAATGCATTCAAACATGGCTTTGACTTAAATAGAAAAGGGGCGATTCGCATTAGGCTAGTTGTTGGTACAAAACTCGTTTATGAAGTTACCAACCCATTACCTCCTTCGGGAATGTCAGTGAATAAGGATCAAGTGGGGGGTATTGGGCTTGAGAATATCAAAAGAAGATTAGACCTCATATACAAAGGAAAGCACACATTGTCGGTGAATGAATCGTCTGATAGTTTTAAAGTAACATTAACCATCAAGTAAATGGAGAACATAAAATGTCTAATAGTAGATGACGAGCCTCTGGCTATTGAAATTCTACAAGCCTATGTTCAGAAGATTCCATGGCTGGAATGTGTTGGCTCCTTTGACACAGGAATCGAGGTCATTGGCTATCTGAATGAAAATAAGGTTGACTTGTTGTTCTTGGATATTCAGATGCCCGATCTAACTGGCATTCAATTGGCAGAACATGTGAAAGGAAAGTGTGACATCGTTTTTACGACAGCTTATAATGAATATGCGGTCGAAGGTTTTGAATTAGAGGCAGTCGACTATTTGTTAAAACCCATTTCATTCGATCGTTTCTTTAAGGCTGCACAAAGGGTCCAAAAGCAAAGTGACAAAATAGAAATTGAGGCTATTGATTACATTTTTGTTAAGAGCGAGTACAAAATCAAGAAGATTGAACTTGCGGATATCTTATATATAGAAGGGATGAAGGACTATTTGAGAATAGTCACCAAAGAGGAGAAGGTGATGACCTTGCAGAGTTTTTCAAAGTTAGTGCCAGTGTTGCCTGCTGCTAAATTCGTTCGTGTACATAAGTCATTTGTGATTGCGTTAGATGCCATTGATAGTATTGAGAAGAGTAAAATAAAGATTGGCGATCAGCTTATTCCAATTAGTGAGTCATATAGAGAATCTTTTTTTGAAATAATCCAAAGAAAAGCCGTCTAGGCATCAACTTTTGCCAGCCAAATCCGAAAATATATGATGATAAGTCTAACCTTTTCACTTAATCAAATGTTATCGGCATATGGAAGGCACAGCAGTTAAGAAAAAGCCAAGAGCAAAGGCAAATCCAGCACAAAAAATCAAAGATGCGTATATCGAATACGTTTTGGAAAACGGAGCTAAACCAGCCTCAATTTTCAAGTTTGTAAAAGAGCTGAAAGTCAAAGAGGAGTTGTTTTACGACCACTTCAATTCATTTGAAAATATTGAAAAAGAGATTTGGTCTGATATGTTCGAGAGTACTGTCCAATCAATTACCTCCGAAGAGGTTTACGGGGATTACTCAGCAAGAGAAAAGTTATTGGCCTTCTTCTACACTTGGATTGAGAACCTAAAGTCCAACAGAAGTTATATTCTGCAGTCTGTTCCAAAGAAAATGAGACCAGAAATTACGCCTTATTACCTAGAGCGTGTTCGCCATGGATTTAAGGATTGGGTCGCTGATTTATTGCTTGAAGCCAAAGAAACAGAGGAAGTAACGACTAGGCCAGTGATCAGCGATCGGTATGATGATGCTATATGGCTTCAATTTCTTTTTATCCTAGGTTTTTGGATGAAAGATGATAGTAAATCATTTGAAAAGACAGATGCAGCGATCGAAAAGTCTGTGAATTTGGCGTTTGACTTAATGGGTCGTGGTCCATTAGACGCAATGGTAGATTTCGGGAAGTTCCTATTTCAGAACAGGTAAGATTCATTAGATACAAAGGCATGAAAGAGCAGTCGAAAATTCCAACTTCAAAAGTGCAGCGTGCTGCAAAGTTTGTAAAAACTGGAGCCAAGGTTGGGGGCAATTACGTAAAGCATTATGCCAAAAAAGTTGTCAACCCTTCATTGACTAAAGAGGAGTTGCATGAAGATAACGCAAGGGATATCTATAACTCTTTGAGTGAGTTAAAGGGTAGTGCTCTGAAGGTAGCGCAAATGATGAGTATGGATAAAAATATGCTTCCTACGGCCTACCAAGATAAGTTTTCCATGGCTCAGTACAGTGCTCCACCGCTTTCCTATCCTTTGGTAGTAAAGACTTTCCAGCAGTATTTTAAGGAATCTCCTTCGTCTATTTTCGATAGCTTCTCTAAGAACGCAAGGAATGCAGCTTCCATTGGTCAAGTCCATGAAGCTACTCAGGGAGACAAGAAATTAGCCGTAAAGATTCAGTATCCCGGTGTGGCTGATAGCGTTAAGTCAGATCTCAAATTGGTTCGTCCCTTTGCCGTTCGTCTTATGAATTTGAATGAGAAGGATCTGGATCATTATATGGAAGAGGTGGAAACCAAACTATTGGAAGAAACTGACTATCTGCTCGAAGTGGAAAGGTCGATCGAGATTTCTGAGGCTTGCAGTCATATCGAAAACCTAAGGTTTCCAAAATACTATCCGCAATATTCTGCTGGCCGAGTGATTACCATGGACTGGTTAGACGGAAAAGTTTTGAAGGAGTTCATCCAGTCTAACCCTGATCAAGAAACCCGAAATAGGGTAGGTCAGGCCATGTGGGACTTCTATGACTATCAAATTCACTCTTTAAGGCAGGTGCATGCCGATCCACACCCTGGTAACTTTATTATCAGTGATGATGGTATTCTCGGTGTGATTGATTTTGGTTGTGTTAAAGTCATACCAGACCAGTTCTATGAGCCTTATTTTAGCCTGATCAGAAAGGACATGCTGACTGCGGGGTCAGGACTACAAGAGACCTTCAAACAGCTTCAGTTTATTTATGACTCAGATACTGCTGAAGACAAAGCATATTTCTCAGAAGTTATAAAAGATATGATGGGCTTATTGGGCCAACCGTTCCATCAAGACGAGTTTGATTTTGGAGATGACTCTTATTTCCAAAAGATTTTTCAGATGGGTGAAGTGATTTCTGAGTCCAAAAAATTTAGAGAATCAGAGAAGGCCAGAGGTGCAAGAGATGGTCTCTATATTAACAGAACCTATTTCGGCCTTTATAATATTCTAAACGAATTAAAGGCTAAAGTTAGAACTACAAAGCCCGAATGGGCTGCAAAAGTCGCTGTTTAATCTTGGAAAGGTAAGCTTGTTGGTAGTGTCAATTGTGCAGAACTGACTGACTTGATTGACATTTTAGAAATGTGGAAGTTCCTTTCGAAGTCCTCATTGAAATCCGAAGGTTTGCGAAGTGTGGCAATTAACCTACCAGCCTCGTCATATACTTCAAAGTGAATCAAACCTTCTTGTGTGATTTTCTTCATATCCTCAAAAAGTTCGTTACGATCCTTTTGGATATTTCTTTTTACAAAACCGAATACAGATTCTGAGATATTGCGAGGGGCAATTCTGTCATTCATAGCGCACGCTATGAAGAGCACTAGGGCGAAAAGGTAGGTGAAGACTTTTCTCATTGTCAAAATAGGTACGCGTCTATCAACGAATACCCTACTTCCAAGATAAGAATTTATTTTAAATGAAGCTTCATTCCCTCATGAGAGGCTTTAAAGCCAAGTTTCTCATAAAATCTGATTGCATCAGGTCTTTGCTTGTCAGTAGTAAGTTGTAGCACGTGCGCATTTCTTTCCTGCGCTCGTTGAATGGCCCATTCGAAAAATCGCTCTCCTAGTCCCTGTCCTCGATGATCTTTTCTAATTCTCACGGCTTCTATTTGAGCTCTGATGCCACCTTGGTAAGTCAGGTATTGAATGAAACTTAACTGCAGCGTACCGATAATTTCTTCATGGTGTTGGACAACAATTAACTCTTGATTTAGATCATTGTTGATCGCTTTGAAGGCATTTAGATAACTCACGGGGATTGGGAGTCGGTAGTCTTCCCTTCGGCTACCTAGTTCATCATCAGCCAACATTTCTACGATATGTTTGATGTCTGAAGAAGTGGCTTTACGAAAAGCGAGATCCATAAAGCCAATAAAGATTATTCTCCGAATAGAAACAAGTGAAATAGAGCAAGCCTTGAATTAGCAAGTTGTTGTTCATTGGAATAATTCAGTTGTTGGTCGATTACTGAAATGGCCAACCTTCAAATACCCTATTTTGGATAAAATCAATGAAAGTGAATATGAAAAACAGTAATCTCTTTTCCATTTTAGCAATCTTGCTACTGTCTTATGGCTGTTCGTTCAAGGTGCCTGAGAGTGAAACCTGGCAATTAGTCTATCGGAATGACGCTGAAGGAAATACGGTCTTTGGCGATAAATCCCAATTGCTGGATGCGGTGAGGAATGGATTGCCCATCAGAATTGGTTTTGGAGGAAGAAGCCGGATAGATTCTACACGCTCAGTTGAACATGTAGCTGATGCCCAATTCTTGAGTATTCTTGATGGTGATGAAGTGTTTGCTCAAATCACTCAGATCATTGGTCAGGCACCGGCTCGAGAAGCAGATGGAACCAAAATCCGTTTTCGTACGAATAATAAGTGGACGACAATACGGGGCACCAATGGGTATTCGACTGGACTCATGGTAGACTACATGGCAGATACACTTGTTGGTCAACCAGGAGATGGAAGAGGAGCAACAAGTTGGTTTGTTTATATTAAGGAGACTTCAAATAAAGCTCCAAAACGATTATATGATTGATAACCATGATGAATCATGATGATAAGAAGACTTAAGAAATTTCTGCTTTGGGGGATGCTAACCCTCGGTACCGGCCTGACAGTCCTCATTATACTATTAACCACTCCATCAATACTTTATGCAAATCATACGGCCATTGGGAATATTGAAGTGTACCATAGTCAACCACTACCTGCGGAATTAAGGACGACTATTGAGAGTGCCTTGGAAAGGGTTTCTTCTTCAGAGATTTACGATGCCAATATGAAGCATGACCTGTGCTTAAATGATGGTTCGAAGTATCCAGCATTGGTCGAAAGTGTTTTGGGCTCTGATGTTTTTGCGGCCTTTGCCAATAAGGTTGTGGTCCTTGGTAAATACGAAGAAGCCGGCAAGTTCAGGCAATGGGGTCAGACTTTGTCTTTTGATCAGTTTTTAGCACATGGACTGATGCACAACTATCAGTATCGATATCATGGATTTTTTGGTGCCAATCCTTTGGGAAATCATGTACAGTGGAAATGGGAAGGCTATGTTGATTACCAGGTCATTGGTAAGCATTACGATATGGATGACTTGATGACAGCTTTAGAATCACCCAAGGGGAACTTTGATTGGCTAAACTTCAAGAATGGCGAGTCGACCATAAAAATGCATGTTAAATACTTGACCTTGGTTAAATATGCATTGGAGTCAAAAGGCTGGAGTTACCAAGACCTGATAGCGTCAAAAGTATCCATGGAAGATTTGGAGTTGGAAATGAATCAAGGACTTCGGTGATTTTCCGGATCGCTTTGAGTCCATCGGATTTTAATAGCCGATATTTTCTTGTCAATACTTTCTGAGGGTAGTAATTCGAAACCATTTTTAAGATAGAAGGGTAGAGGAGACTGATAGACAGTACCATCCGATTTTTTATATTGGTTTTCATTAACCACCCAGCCATTTAGAACCGTGTTGTCCTTTTTAAGTTTGGACAAAAGTGAGCGTCCGTATCCCCTAGAATGTATTTCTGTGTCAATAATAATCGCGAACCATCGTTCATTATCTCTTAAAAAAGTAATGGCCCAGCCCCTAAGTTTGTTTGCTTCAGGATAAAGGAGAAAGTGTTTTATATCGGATAGATTATTCAAGTATTGATCAAACTCAGATTCATTTTGGTAATGCACTTGAATCGGATATTCCTGATTCCACAATGCCACAATTGCGGTTTTTTGACTATCGGATAGGGTAGAAACCTCTTGAATTTTCACATTGCAATTTTACGAATGTCCTGCGTAAATCATATCTTGAAAATGGACACAACAATGACTTAGATATGGTACTCTATAAATATCGCGATTTCAACAATCTGGAATTCGCATTGGATATCTTCATCAACCAAAGACTTTTCGCTGCAAATTTCAAGGATCTTAATGATCCAATGGAGGGTAGGTTTGTCTATACAAAAGGGCTATTCAGGCCTGGAGATTTAATGGAGATTAGAGGCTCCAAGGCCCGATACAATATTCTTTCGCTCGGGCATGTACCAAATAATATGTTAATGTGGTCTTATTATGCTGGAGGTCACACGGGGTTCGTGGTAGGTGTGGAGATAGATGACAACAATACGGAAATAGAGGAGGTGCAATATGTTGAAGAACTCAGGTTAGAAGGCCATGAAGGAAACTTGCCAAAGCATATCCTTAGTCGCAAACTCAAACTATGGGGTCATGAACAGGAGTGTAGAGTGTTTAAGCAACATGATACCTTTGTAAAGGTCAAAGTCAAGGAGCTAATATTCGGCTTAAATACTGATGACTACAAGAAAGAGCTCCTTTCCAAAATCGCAGAACAGTTTTGTCCAGGGATATCAGTCAAGAATATTACCCGTGGTGAATTGAATACTGGTGAGGCAATGGCGTATGACTTGTAAGTCTAAAGTTGCCGATCGTTAATTTCTATCCAATAACCGTTAGGGTCTTGAAGATAGATTTGCCGAACACCATCAGGCCGGATCGTTATGCCACCCAACTCACCTTCCCAGCTTTCAAAGCTGACTTTTCTGTTTTCTAGATTGGCGATAAATGGCCTGAGCGCCTCTACCGAGAAGCTATAGTGTACTGACTTGGTTAGTTTGATCGATGACATATCAGCCTCAATCATGTGGATTTGTTGACCTTTATTATTTTCTACCCAATCGATAAGAGGGTTGCCTGTTGGGTCTTCGATGTTCTTGAAACCCAGGACATCGACATAGAACTTTTTACTTTCTTCCAGGTCTTTTACCACAATGGCCATATGGTCAAAGGCAGTCTGGCCCCACAGAAGAGTAGAAAAGAGACATATGAACAGACTAAGAACTACTTTTCGCATTACGTTTTTCTTTATACCATTTAAGAGCCAAGTTCATTAACAAATAGCCACATACCAAACAGAAAATTACATGAGGCCATTTGCCAAGATCAAAGCTTAGAAACTCGAATTCACTGTCTTCAGGTTTAAAAAGGCTGTCTACAAAGTTAATCAGATAAAAAAGCCCACCAATGAACATGAGCATGATCATCCAGTTCGGTTTGAGTTTTTGCTCAGCCATACTTCTTTGTCATGTAATCATAAGAACCCTGTACAAGCTCTTCTAGTACGTCACGATCGACATCGTCAAGCTTTTTAATGTATAAGCATGACTTTCCGGTTTTATGCTTGCCGAGGTTCTCCATCAGTTCAGGGTATCTCTCAAAACCGGGCATAATATAAACCGTAACATTTTGCGCTCGAGGAGAGAAGCCCACTTTCATAAAATCACCCTCACGGCCACTATCATATTTGTAGTGATATTGATCAAAACCAACAATGGACGTCCCCCACATTTTTGCCGGAGTATTCGTTATACGCTCCATCATGGATTTTAATTCAAGGCAGTCAGCCTTCTTCTGTTCATCCTTAACACTTGCCAGAAAGTCTTCAACGCTGGCATCATTTTCTGTGGTTTTATTCTTCGCTTTGGCCATTAGTCTTCTTTTGATTTATTGATGATCGGTATTCTAAAGTTAGGAAGTGCCGCATCTTCATGTGCCTCTTCCATAATTGATTTAATTTCTGCTACAATTTCGGGCTTTGAATTACTGATGTCATTAGATTCTGTAGGGTCTTGGGCCAAGTCATAAAGTTCTATTTCTAAGTTTCCTTCAAACATATTTTTTCGAATACCTTTATAATCACCTAACCTTACGGCTTGCTGCCCCTTGTACTCGGGAAACTCCCAATATAGGTAATCATGCACGGATTGTGGTCTGCCCATTAATTCCGCAGCGAAACTTAGACCGTCAATATTCTTCGGTGATGCTAAGCCTCCGAGCTCGGATAGTGTGGGCATAATATCATAAAAAGCACTGATGTGGTCTGAAGTGGTACCATGGGCTATCTTTCCCGGCCAGGATGCAATCATAGGAACTCGAATACCACCTTCATAAGTAAAGCCCTTCGTTCTTCCATACTCATTCGGAAAGATGCCTGCACTATTGAAGAAATCGGCATCAACACCTCCGGCATATGTGGGGCCATTATCACTGGTGAACATGATAATCGTGTTCTCGTAAATACCTTCTGCTTTTAGTGTGGCAATCAATTCGCCCACTTGATCGTCCAAATAACTGATCATTCCGGCATAGGCCGCCTTGGGGTATTTGTGTGGGAAATAGCCCTTTTGACCCAAGTATGGTTCTTCTTCACCAATAATCTCATGGTACTTCATCACGTATTCCTCTGGCACTTGTAGCGGCACGTGTGGAATGGGGGTAGCATAATAGAGCATAAAGGGTTTGTTCGTGTCTCTATCTTTAATAAAGTCGAGGGCGCTTTCCTGCATCTTGGCAGGAGCGTAGTCCGCCTGATAATAGTTGGCATATGATGCATCTAAATTGGGATCGGCTGTTTCTGGAAGTTTGGTTCCAGGGGGAACGGTGTCATTGGCCAGCGCTACTTTATGATCGTTTTCCCAGAGGTGAGCAGGGTAGAGGTTGTGGGCTTGCCTTTGACAATTGTAACCATAGAAGTAATCGAAGCCTTGTTGGTTGGGTTCGCCTTCGGTGAATGGGGCGCCTAATCCCCATTTGCCAATAACTGCTGTTTCATAACCAGCTGTTTTCATTACTTCGCTCAATAGAAGGGTGCTATCAGGGATTGGTCGCTGACCTTCAAGGCCCGGGTTTTTGATGGCTTCTTTGTAATTCCAGACATTACCTCGCTCTTTCCACTCATCATTTCCCCTGATAAATGAGTGGCCCGTATGCATGCCCGTCATTAGTACATATCTGGATGGAGCGCAGACGGGTGAGCCTGCATAGAATTGAGTGAAACGCATGCCACCAGCAGCCAAAGCATCGAGGTGAGGGGTCTCAATGATTTTTTGACCATAAGAGCCCAGTTCACCATAACCCAAGTCGTCCGCTACGATAAGAATAATATTCGGTGGTGGAGCATCTTGCTCTTCTTTACACCCGAAAAAAAGCAATGGGAGCATTAGGAAGGTTAGCCGGTGTAACAAGGAATTGATGGCCATAAAAAAATCGTTTCTCCAATTTAGGAAAAACGATTTAGTGATTCTACTTGAATGGATGCTCTAATTCTTTTGTAGGCGCTTAAGCTTTTTGAAAAGCCTCTTGGTTTTTGAGTTCTTTACCAGTTGGACAACGATAGTGTCGGCATCATCCTTGTCGGTTTTGGATTTCATCACATTAATGGACTTGAGGTATTTAGCATCCAGTCCTTCCAGGTCAGTAAGTTTGTCTAATTCAATTTGTTCATTACCCAAACTCAGTATAATGAATGGAATAGCACCGTCCTTCACTAGTTGGGACTTACCTCTAATATTCAGTTGACCATCTTCGAAAAACCTGCTGGGGTCGAGCGTAAAGCTTGACTTTTCGCTTATTGAAATGTCTGTGTCAATTTTTATCTGTGGAGAAGGTAGTTTTCCTGCTTGGAGCTTTTTAAAGAAGAGGTCATTGCTATCGCTTTTTGATAAGGTCAGCATAATCACACCATTTTTTCCGCTATCTCCATAGAGGGCTTTGGCCGAATTACCTTTAAGTACCTCAATAGAACTTATTCCTTCGGTAGGAATGGCTTTTAGCAGCTCACTAGAATTGTGATCATGAAACTCGATTTTTTCTGTGTTGTATTGGATAACGAGTAAGGGGTTCTTTTCCTCATTGAATGGACTCAACAGCCTTTCTTGCCCTCTGAGGGGTAAGAACATCGTAGAAAGAATGGCGATTACTAGTAGCTTTTTCATAAGAGTTGATTTAGGCGATTATCAAGCAAAAATATGGCCAGAAAACAAGCACCCCAATGACAACCGAAGTGATAGCCGATAGAAGAACAGCACCAGCTGCAATATCCTTGATTTTTCCTGCAAGAGGATTTTGGTCAGGTTCCACCATATCCACCAATCGTTCAATGGCCGTATTGATCATTTCGGTGATAAAGACCAAAGAAATTGATAGAACTAACCAAAGCCAATCGCTGGTAGACACCTCGAAATAGGTTGCAAGGGCAATTACGATTAGCGCAGCAACCAGATGGATTCTGAAATTGTGCTCCGCCCAAATAGTGATCCGTATGCCCCTAATGGCATGTCCAAAGCTTTTAATTCTATCACGAATGTTGAAACCACTCACTGTATAAAATTAAACAAATGCTCTTAACTAATTCTTCCCTTGTTAAAGAGTCATTATAGCCTTTATTTTGACCAAAATTTCGATGATGAAGAAGGTATTGGTGTTGTTTGTCCTAAGTCTGGTGTTTTCTTGTGACAGTGATGAAAATAAGGCAGGTCGCTTCTTTATCAAGGGAAACGAAGCCCTGAACAAAGGTGAATATAATGAGGCTGTAAGACTTTATTCAGAAGCCATAGCCAAGAATGACAAATACACTGAGGCATATAACAATCGAGGAGTAGCCTACTATAGGGATAGGAAGTACATTGAGGCTATTAATGATTACACGACCATCCTCCTACAGATCGACCCGGATTTTACAGATGCCAAGCGCAATAGAGTAAATGCTTATTTGGATGCTAAGCGATATGATAAGGCATTGGAGGACCTTGACGGTTTAGAAAGACTGTTTCCAGATTCTGCTTATATAGATTTCAATCGTGGTTTGGTTTATCACGAGATGAAGGAGTTCTCCAAATCAATTGATGCTTTCAATTCAGCTTTGGTAAAAGATGAGGGTAACCCTGAAATCCTGATCAATGCTGCCAATGGTTATTTTATGCTTAAAGACTTCACCAAGGCGGAAGACCTTTTAAAGCAGGCTGAAATGATTGATGCATCGGAACCCAATATTTACAATACTCAAGCGCTGATAGAGACCAGCAAAGAAAACTACGATGTGGCGCTTACTTTGGTTGAAGAGGCTTTGGAGCTAGACCCTACTAATCCTTATTTTCTGAACAACCGCGGATTTGTCTACCTGATGAAAGGGGATCTGGTGAAAGCAGGTCCTGATATCCGAAGAGCCATCATCGGTGCCTCTGATAATGGCTGGGGTTATCGCAATAGAGGGATTCTATTATTTATGCAAGAGAACTACGAAGGAGCTATCAGGAACTTCGAAAGAGCTGAAAAGCTTGAAGGTAAAATTCCTTTGATGCTTGATTATTGGGTTGCCGCGCTCAAATCGGCCGGCAGGTCCGAAGAAGCTTGTGCTAAAATGCAGACCGCACCGGATGAGATAAGGCCCGAGACCATGGAGGGTCTAGCTTGCAACTGATTTTCACTGCAAGTAGCTTTTCGACCTTCCATTCCTTTGAAACTCCTTTCTTTCAGAAACCCTCAGATTCTTCCTTAACGGCCACTTTCTTTAGCTTAAAGAAAAAATATTCTATTTGTGTTAACAAGCCACAACATAGGCTCGTCTATTTTTTGATTATGGATGTATCACGCTTCAAAGCAGAGGTTTTACCCTTGAAGAATAAACTGTACCGCTTTGCACTCAACATTGTAAGAGATGAAGAGTTGGCAAAGGATGTTGTACAGGAGTGTCTGATCAAGGTGTGGGAAAAAAGATCGGATGTCGATCTGATCCAGAATCTGGAAGCTTGGTGTATGCAGATAACCCGTAACAAGGCACTGGATAAACTGAGATCGAAGCATGTAAAGAAGACAGACTTATTTGAAGTTGAATTCGATACGAGAAAAGAACGTGATACCCCATTTGTTGTGACTGAGCGAGAAGACCTAATGAGTAGAATCAAAGGGTTGATCGAAGCACTGCCGAACCGTCAACGTGAGGTGATGCAGCTCAGAGATATCGAAGGCTTTAGTTATAAAGAAATTGCTGAAAACCTTGATATCGATATCAACCTGGTAAAGACGAACTTGTTCCGAGCCAGAAGGAAATTGAAAGAGAGCTTAATGAAAGTTGATGCTTATGGACTCTAGAAGAGCAGAATTATTAGAAAAGTACTGGGAGGCTGAAACCAACCTTGAAGATGAGAGAGAACTCAAAAGGTTGATCAAAGAAGCCCAGGCTACTGAGGAGATAGAAGAGGTGAAGGCACTGTTCGATCATTTTGATTCGGAAGCCAAGGTGGAATTGGATGAGGCATTTGATGATTCGATTCTAGCGATGATCTCCGAAGAGAAAGAAACCAAAGTGATTAGTATCTCTGGTTACTTTAAACAATACGCCAGCATAGCAGCGGCAGTAATTGTAATGCTGGTAAGTGGGTACATGTTTGTACAGCAGCAAAATCAATATACTTCAGAAGATACTTTTGAAACGCCTGAAGAAGCTTACGCTGAATTAAAGAGACAATTACTTGTAGTGTCTAACTACATGAACAAAGGAAATAATACAATGAATGAATTAGCCAGTCTTGGTAAAGCTGGCACGGAGGTTCAGGACTTGACAAAAATGAGTCAGGCGTCTGAAGGTCTGGAATTACTGAGTGAAATGAATGTAAAAAACAATTAGAGGAAAATAGATAATGAAAAAGTTAGTATTAACAATGGTATTGGGTTTGTTTGCGATGTCTGCAAGTGCCCAGAGTGATGCGATCTCAAAGTATTTTGATAAGTATTTAGATGATCAGTCTTTTATGCACCTGAACTTCAGTGGCAAAATGTTCCAAATGATTGCTCAATTAGAATTTGATGATCCAGATGAGCAGAAGATGGTTGAAGAGTCTTTAGGTAAAATCAAAAGGGTACAAGTTTTAGGCAAAGACAAGGATGTCGATGGTCGCAAAATGTACAAGGAAGCCTTAGGCTTAATTGATGGGAAAGATTTTGAAGAGCTAATGTCGCTTAGAGAAGATGACAAAGACATCAAATTCCTGATCAAAGAAAAGAATAACAAGATCGATGAGCTATTTATGGTAATGGGAGGCGAGAATGAATTCGGTCTTTTGAGTATCGTAGGAGATGGCATCGACTTGAACGCTATCTACAAACTATCCAAGTCTATCGGCATGGAAGGTTTCGAGGAACTAGAATTCCTTGATAAGATGGATGGTAACTAGAATATTACTATCATGATTACAGAGGGTGCCTCGGTGCCCTCTGCTTTTATTGGTCAAAGCTCAAAATTATTGGATGTATGAAGAAGCTTTTAATACTTAGTCTACTTTTTAGTATGACACTTAGCGGTTTTGCTCAAAGCCGGAGTGTCGAAAAATTCCGTCAGGACAACCGTCCTTCGACAACGCTCTTCTTCTATAAGAGTACCCTCAAAATGATTTCCAGGATTGATCTAGGTGCTCTAGGCGGGGCAGATGTCAGTGAATTTCAGGATATGCCACCCATTGGTGATATGATCCGTGGCATAGAGAAGGTGAAATTCTTCCTTTTCGAAGATGATGACGATCGGCATAGCGTCAATGGTTCTGATTTCAATTCACTTGAGGCAAGGATAGAAGAAGAGGGATACGAATCTATGATGTCGGCAAGAATTCAAGGCAATAACATGAATGTCATGATGAAGGAAAGGAGAGGTAAGCCTCAAGGGTTTGTCGTTCTGATCACCATGGATGAAGGGTATAGTATCATTGATATCGAAGGATACCCTGACGTTCAGAATATTCTTAAGTTCTCAGAATTCATGAATAGCAACGGATCTAGTATGGGCCTTAAAGAAGCCTTTAGATAAGTTAATATCGAGCCTCGGCTCATTTTTTACTCAAAAACAACACGATTTGGATACTGTATTATCAATAAAAAACCTTTCTAAACACTATGGAAGGATCAAGGCCGTGGACAACCTGTCGCTTGAAGTCAAGCGCGGAAGTGTTTACGGAATTCTTGGACCAAATGGTAGTGGAAAGACAACTACACTAGGGGTAATTCTCAGTGTAATCAACCAGACAAGTGGAGACTTTCAATGGTTTGGGCAACCAGCCACACAAAACACTCGAAAGAAGATTGGAGCCATTTTGGAGCATCCGATATTCTATCCCTATCTCACTGCAGTTCAGAACCTAAAGATTGTATGCGATATTAAGGAAGTTCCTTATGCTCGTATCGATGAGGTGTTGGAACAAGTTGGCCTGGCGGTTCGAAAAGATCATAAGTTCAAGACCTTCTCACTAGGTATGAAGCAAAGGCTTTCTATCGCCTCTGCTTTATTATGCGATCCGGAAGTAATGATTCTAGATGAGCCTACTAATGGCTTAGACCCTCAGGGAATTGCCGAAATAAGAGATCTTATCATTGATATTGCCAATAGTGGTAAGACCATTATTGTTGCAAGTCACTTGTTGGATGAGGTACAGCGGGTTTGTACTCACTTCTGCGTGTTGCAGCAGGGCAAGCTGATTCATGATGGTCTGGTTGAAGATGTAGGTAAGGGAGCAACACTCATTGAGGTAAAAGCAGATGCTGATAACCTTCAAGAAGTGCTCGAATCTTCCGGAATGGCCAGTGGCGTCAAAAGGGAGCTTGATAAGTACACCTTGACCATGTCAAATGGATATGGAGCCGCAAACGTAAACGAATATCTTTTCAAGCAGGGTATTACCGCAAAACACTTGATCGTGAAGGTGAAAACCCTAGAAAAGCAATTCTTAGAAATATTAGCAGAACAAGAAGGAGGTAGTCAATGATACGTTTACTAAAAATTGAACTGCACAAGGTGCGTAGCAATAGATCTTTTAAGGTCTTGTCAACGCTGTATATCATTGCTCTATTCCTTATCAGTATGGGAGTAATGCCATTCTTACAATGGTTGAAAAATAAGTTTGCCGAGTTTGATGCAGATGAAATTGACCCGACAATCTTGCCTTTTTATGAGTTTCCAGACATCTGGCAGAATCTGACGAGTGTTGCAATTTACTTCAAAATACTCTTGGCGCTGGGGCTCATTTATTCTATCACGAATGAGTATACCTATAGAACGATCAGGCAAAATGTGATCGATGGACTAAGCAAGCAGGAGTTTATCTGGTCTAAGATTATCATGGCGGGGTTCTTAAGTGCTGCCTCTGCGGCTGCTTTGCTCGTAATGGGATTGATCACTGGGTTTATCTATTCCTCTGAAATTTCTTTTGGGCTCGTCTTCGAGGATATGCATTTCTTGCTTGCCTTTGCGCTACAATTGTTTGCATTCCTTCTGTTTACACAATTCATAGCAACACTTATCCGAAAACCCATTATGACCATGGGGCTAATGTTTCTATGGGTAGTTTTAATTGAGAATGGACTTTTTGTTTGGGGACAAGTTAAAAACCAACAATGGGTAGAATACTTTCTTCCTGTGAAGTCCATTAATGCCTTGATTCATGTGCCTTTCCAAAAGTATGCGCTGATGGAAATTCAAGACTATATAGCACTGCCTGAATTGGCCCTTGTGCTTTTCTATGGCGGCTTGTTCTACTGGGCGACTACCAGATTGGTTGTCAAAAGAGACCTTTAGGATAATTAATATGCAAACAAAAAAGTGCTCTCGAGAAATCGAGAGCACTTTTTTTTGGTAGTAACGAAGCTCAGTATTTGGCCTTTTTACCTGTCTCTAAGAAGAGAATAAGGTTGTTATAAGACAGTTCATTACCCTCAATGAAAAACTTCATAAGTGACTGATATTTGGGGTTGTTCTTATAACCAATCCCATAAGATGTGACCTTTGTAAGGGAAGGCTTCAGTTCTTCCAGACTTATGATATTAAACAAGTCTTTTTCATCTGCTTTCATAAAGTCTGGGAAATTCTGAGTGATTTCGGCTTGAAGCGTGAGGAGCTTTTTAGGCACGTAGTTGACAATATGCAAGACAATGGTTGAACTGTCTCCTATAGTTGCATCCTGATTATAACTTGTTTTGATGGTGCCATTAACTTTGAAATCTACCTCGGCTAGGGCGACAAAGGCACTTTCCCAGCCTTCTTTTGTTGTATAGGTATCCCATACTTTTTCTAGTGGAACGTTTACCTCAAATTCCTGTATAAGGACTAATTCATTGGCGTAGCTAGAATCAACCCATGATTTTACTCTGGAGTCGTTGGTGGTTTGTCCAGATAGTTGCAGACAAGAGGTCAATATGAGGATGAGGGGAATTATTCTTTTCATGACATTCATTTGCTTTCAAAGAAAAGCAAGTAGTGCATATGTAGATAGAAAAAAATTAACCTTCTCGGTCTAAAGGGAAAAAGTTCGGCTCATCATTGTGAAACCCATTCTTAATGAACTCTTCAGGGCTAAAGCCCGAAAACTCCTTGAACTCTTTTATGAAGTGTGATTGATCCGCATAGTCATATTCGTAGGCGATTTGGGACCAATTAATTTTCTCTTTATCACCAATTTGTCTCAGGATCTCATTAAAACGACAAATCCTATGAAAGACTTTCGGTGTATATCCACAATGCTTTTTAAACTGATCAATAAGGTTTTTCTGAGTTTGAGGGTACTCGCTTACTACCGATTTGTGTTTATTGAATGGCTTTGTTGATAGATTATACACAATGCTTAGTAGACTTTCGGGAGGTGTGTATGCTTCGAAGTACCTGCGATTTAACCATCGCTCAACTACACTAAACTTATGCTCATACTTATCTTGATTCTTAACCTCATCTCTCAACGAAAGTATGGTATCTCCCAGAACATCTTGAGCAGGAACAACCTTATCATTCAATGTATGAACAGGCGTATGGAGAAAAGGAAGTGACCCCTGTGGCTTGAATTGTATCACAAGCATTTCAGAGTCTTGGTGAGCAGAAATGGAAAGGTAGTTTTTGTGAACCCCAGATATCCAGACCTTTTCGAAAGTATCTTTAACCACTAAGGACTCGTTATCAAAAGTGTTTCTCTTTATTCCATCCAGTTCGAAAATAATGAATACATGTCCTGTAGGTACAACTCTTTCAATGGAGTGGTCGGGTTGAAAATCTTTGTAATAGAAAATCGATTCGATCCATTGATCGAGAGGAGGTGTTAACCTGTGAAATTCAAAAATCAAAATATCTTGTTTTGGGATGAGGTTGTATTATTCCTTTTTAGCCAGAAGAGAAGCTAATGCTAAATATTATTATTTCATAGTATTTGAGGTGAATGGAATCTTTACTTATGATCATTGAACAGTTTTGTTTCTTTTTGAATAGAATTTGTTGGTAGACCAAAGGCTTAATCACGATCTTTCAGTCATTAAGAATCGAAACCTAATACTTTTTCAAAATGAGATATCTTATTACGATTGTTTGCTTAATGGTACTTTTCAACCTTGGCCAAAGTCAGGATTCACCATTCAAGAATATATCTAAAACAGAAAGCGAATTCAATTCAGGAAACATTGCTGCTCGAATGGTCGAAGGTCTCGGGTTTAGATATTACTGGGCTTCTGAAGGTTTGAGAGCTGAAGACTTGGAATTTGATCCAGTGGAAGAGGGGAGAAGTTCAAGGCAGACTATTGATCATATATACAGCTTATCGAGGTTTCTGTTGAGTGCTTTGGAGAATGAGGTTTTTGATGCTGGTAATGCCCGAGAGATGTCTTTTGAGGAGGTGAGAACTGAAACACTGGAGAACTTTGAGAAAGCAGTTAAAATTCTAAAAGGCAGCGAGAGTTCGGATTTTGCTGATTACAATATCAAGTTTGCTAATGGAGTAGGGTTCCCTTTTTGGAATGCCATCAATGGTCCTATTTCAGACGCCATTTATCATACGGGTCAGGTCGTATTGATGCGGAGGATGTCTGGGAATCCAATCAATCCAAATATTAGTGTGCTTTCAGGGAGTATAAGAGGGAATTAGAATGGCTTAGAGTTTGAACTGACAGGTCATCTCAGTGTCCTCGATAATGGTTCCCCTTTTCTTATAAAAGTTGATTGCAGGTTCGTTCCATCTAGAGACTAACCAGCGCATAGATTTGCAGCCTTTGTCTTTTGCTATGGATTCTAACTGATCCATGATTTGTGCGCCAAGTCCTTGCTTTCGATACTCTGTTTCGAGATAAAGGTCATCCAGGAATAAGTGCTTTCCTGACCAAGAACTGAATCCGAAGTAGTAAGTGGCAAAACCAACGGCCCTGTCTCCATCTCTTATGATCAATGCTTTGAAATCCTCAGAATTGGCGAGCATTTGATCCAGTGTAATGGAAACCTTTTCAGGCGTTTTCTGAAAAGTGGCGAAGTCCACAATCATCTGATGGATTTCTGCATAATCGGTCGTTGTTGCCTTATTAATTGTTGTCATGATGAATTACATCTTTCTGAAGAGCCTCACCCTTACAGGAAAGGTGTAGAGTAATTTGACTTTCTTATACTCTTCAATCTAGTATCTAATGTCTTGAACCTTTATGGTATCCACTTGATATCCTTGAAATTCGGCTTTCTTTTCTCCAAGAAGGCATTTCTTCCTTCCTTGGCCTCTTCAGTCATGTAGGCGAGGCGAGTGGCTTCACCAGCAAATACCTGCTGACCTACCATGCCATCATCCGTAAGGTTGAACGCGAATTTCAGCATCTTAATAGAGGTAGGGGACTTTTCTAAGATTTCCTGCGCCCAATCGTAGGCAGTGTCTTCTAATTCTTCATGAGGAATTACCGCATTGACCATACCCATTTCAAAAGCCTCTTGCGCAGAGTAGTTTCTTCCTAAGAAGAAGATCTCTCTGGCTCTTTTTTGACCCACCATTTTTGCCAGGTAAGCCGAACCGTAGCCACCATCAAAACTCGTGACATCTGCATCAGTTTGTTTGAAAATGGCATGTTCCTTACTCGCTAGGGTTAGATCACATACGGTATGTAGACTATGTCCACCACCTACTGCCCAGCCTGGGCAAACACAGATTACTACCTTTGGCATAAACCGGATCAGGCGCTGGACCTCCAGAATGTTGAGCCTTGGCATGCCATCATCATCCACATAGCCCTGGTGTCCTCTTGCATTTTGATCACCACCAGAACAGAATGCCCAACCTCCATCTTTAGCTGATGGACCTTCACCTGATAGAAGCACCACGCCAATGGAAGTGTCTTCACGGGCATCGAGCAATGCTTCGAATAGTTCACCAACGGTTTTGGGTCTAAAGGCATTTCTGACTTCAGGTCTGTTGAACGCAATCCGAGCGACACCATCACCGGATTTTTTGTAGGTGATGTCTTGATATTCCTTAACGGTTTTCCAGGCTACTTTACTCATAACAGTGGGTTTGTTGCGAAAATACAGCTAAAGCAAAGATTAGCAAAGGGGAGGAGGCTATTAACGCCTACCTAAGCCAAAGACTACTCTTATGGTCATTTCTGAGCTGACTACTTCTCCTTTTACCGTTGCGGGGATCCAGTTAGGGCTCTTCTTCAGTACCCTGAGTGCCTCTAGCGTCAAGTCATGACTGGGACTTGAGACCATAGTTATTTCTTCTAAGGATCCTGTTTTGCTCACCGTAAATTTAAGAAGTACTTGTCCCTGAATACCAGCCTGTTTTGCTGCGGAGGGGTATCTTAAATTCTTTCTTAGAAACATGCTCCATGCCTTTGGGCCACCTGGAAAGCTGGCGTCTTTCTCGACAGTATATTGTACGTCTTTTCCTTGAGTACTGAAATTTGGTAAGTCCATGGACGGTAGTTGATTACCCCTAGAATCAAATACCTCCATTCTTGCATTTTGATCTAATATGTGTTCATAGGTCCAGATATTCACTTTCTTTCCCTTTTTGTAGGTTCCTTTTATAAGTGTGTCGCCCTTTACTAGAGTATAAGGTCCAGTCTTTCGGCCCTTCTCATAGGTAGTACTTTCAACCACATCGTCTTGCTTATTAAACCGTTTAATGAGGCCATGTGGTTTGCCCTTTCTGATAAACCGAATCTCATACGTTTCTGCTAAGCCTAGGTTTTCTACGACTTTCATATTGCTGTCGTAGTAAACCGTGTCAAGTTTGGTTTGGGAAAAGGAGGTGCTGGAGCATATAAATAGTATGATTACAACGGAAATGAACTTAATAGTTATTTGGTTATTGATCATAGTTGTTTTCTTCTGTGAGATAGGTGTTTCCTAATTTGTTCATTATTCAATTCTTGCCATGCAATGAACTTTTGTATTTCTTTAGTATCGTTGTCCAAAAATATCTTCCAATATCTGAGGATATGGTAGCGCCATGCCGTTAGCTGAAAGTTAACTTTTTGTTCCAATGTGAGGGTATTGGGTGGTATAAGATTCTTTCGGTAATTGTAGCCATCAAAATAAAACCCTAGAAGCTCACCTAAAGATGTTTTATCGTAGCCCTTTACTTCTATCTCCATTTCATAACCATCATATCTTTGGTCAAGAAATTTGAGCGAGATAGTTTCATTGCAATACTCAATTGTAGGATCTTCTTCGTCCATGGGGCGAAGGATTAGTTGGTAGTCCTCAAAAATATCTTCAAAAAATATCTCTATTCTTTCAACGGTCATTAGGTAATTCTCCAAGCCTGGATTCCTAATCTTGAGCAGGTTGAATTCAGACAAAAACAGGATGCGTAACAGTTTGAAAAAAGCCAACATTTTAATTCTGGTGTCTGCCTGGCTTAAACAAGATTAATTGACAGGTGTGTTGTCTAGAAGGTACTATTATTGCTCTAGCAGGGCAGTCAATTTGATGTGTATAAGTATATGAATAAAAAACTAAATTGATATAATAAATATACTAATAAATGCTTTTAAAGCAAATAGTTGATGAGGAGCGTTGAAGAGTATGCATAAAAAAAGGCCGCCATTTGGCGACCTTCTTTATGATACTAGTCTGAATTAATTCTTTATTGGATCATCAAAGTCTTTGAAGAAGCCCATATCAGTGGCTTCATAAGCAGCTTTGAATTTAGGCCACTCATTCTCAAAGAATTCGTTGACAATGGCGATCGCCTCGTTCATCATCTTTTCAGCGTTTTCCAATAGGCCGCGCTCATTAGAACCTGGAGCTGTCAGTCTTGAACTGGCATATCTTCTTGCCTGTCCAACCCACTGACCCGCATTAGGGTAGTTGACGCGAGGAGCATTTTGTGCTCTGTCTCTCGGAAGTCCGATAGTAACTTTCTTAGCTTCATCGAAATTCTCATTCATTTCTTTGATGGCTTTCTTCAAGTCCTTTACAGCATCCTTATCAGCATTTTTCATCTGAGCTTCTACTTTAGAAAGTACACTTTGAGCATCTCTTACTCTTCCAGTTACCGCTGCCCATTTTTGATTCATTTCTAAAACTTCATCTTCGAACTGCTGCTTGGCTCTAAGGTCAGACATGTTTACTTCAATACGCGGATCGTAATGAACTTTCACTGTCTTCTCTATTTTCTGATCGTTATAATCAATATGGATTTTGTAATCACCTGGTAGAGTAGCACCCGCAGCTTGTTCACGGTTTCTTCCACCGCCACCTTGAGCACCTCCGAATCTACCACGCACTTGAACATTTGCAGATCTAGTAATCGGGAATGGATTTCTTCTTCTTAGATCCCAGTTCAATGTATTGATCTGACCTTTTTTAACAGTACCAGAACCAGTTCTGATAGTGTCTCCAGCCATATTCAATACAGTCATACTGATTTTAGAAGGAAGCTTTTTAGGAGCAGCTTCTTCAGTAGCTTCTTCCTTTTTTCCTCTTCTACGTTTGCCTTTAGCCTCCTCTTTTGGAGCTTCTTTGGCCTTGTCATCTCTTACGTAGTATTTGATCTGCGCTGAAGTCACGAATTTGTTTTGTCCTTCAAATGGTCCGCCACTTGCAGGGAACCTCATACCCGCAGGTTGTCTGTAGGTCATCTGGTAAGCATCTGCTACGTCAAAGACAATGATGTCTTCTTTCATTGCATTCTCAGCACCTCTTTTAGCAAACTCTCTCAAAGGACGAATATCATCCAAGATGTAGAAAGCTCTACCGAACGTACCAATAGCTAAGTCATGCTCTCTTTCCTGAAGGGCAAGGTCCATAGTGGAAGCTGAAGGATATCCATGCGTCCACTTATTCCAGTTTTGCGCTTTGTCAAAACTTACATAAAGTCCGTTTTCAGTTCCTAAGAAAATCAAGTTAGGCTCAATTGGATCTTGAAGAATAGAAAGTGTATAACCAAATACATCACTGTCGTCAACAATTCTAGTCCATGTTTGACCGTAGTCCATCGTATGGTAAGCATAAGCTGACCAGTTATTTCTTCTATAGTCATTAGCGATTACAAATGCTTCGCCAGCATTATATCGAGATGCCACAATCTGAGGAATCCAGCTACCCGCAGGTAATCCAGGAAGATTTGCTGCAGTATTCGTCCAGCTTTCGCCTCTGTCCTGAGTTACCTGAACGTTACCATCATCAGTACCTACCCAAATTACGTTTCTGTCCACTGGACTTGGCGCAATCGCTAGGGTAGTAGTATGGTTTTCAGCACCTGTTGCATCGATGGTCATACCACCACTTGCATTTTGCTTTTGCTTCTCTGGGTCATTGGTAGACAAGTCTGGAGAAAGTACTTCCCAGTCATCACCACGATTTGAGCTGTAGTGCAAGTGCTGCGATCCGTAATAAACGCCATTAGGGTTATGCGGATCGATCGCTACTGGAGCATTCCAGTTAAATCTCAAATTGATTGAAGTGTCAGGCGAAGTAGGTCTTACCGTTTTGTTATAACCTGAAACTCTGTCGTATCGTGAAACATTACCCTGTTGAGACATGGTATATCCGTAACGAGAATCACCTGGAATAGGAGCCACGTCAAATCCGTCACCAAAGCTTAGTTCTTGCCAGTCATGGTTTCTGATTCCAGCAAAGTTGAAAACATAAGCAGGACCTACCCAAGAACCGTTGTCTTGCATTCCACCATAAACATTATATGGCATATCATTATCCACATTGATGTGGTAGAACTGTCCTACAGGAATCTTCTCAGTAAACCTCCAAGTCTTACCCATATCACGAGTGATGTTCAATCCACCGTCATTACCATCAACCATGAAAGTTGGGTCATTTGGGTGAATCCACCATGCGTGGTGATCTGGGTGAACGCCAGAGTAAGGGATGATTACTTCCCAAGACTTTCCTCCATCCTCAGATCGAGAAACCATTGAGTACAAGCTGTAAAGCCTGTTTTCGTTTTTGGTATCCACATAAATTGAAGAGTAGTAGAACGGACGGTTACCCATATTAGGTTGCTTAGAAGATTCAGCTCTTCTTTCCCAAGTCTTACCACCATCAGTTGATCTCCAAAGGCCATTTGCTTTGTTTTCGATCAAGGCGTAGATATAATCAGGATTGCTATTTGCTATAGCCAAACCGATACGACCGTAATCGCCTTTCGGCAAACCACCTTCACCATTCATTTTCTTCCAAGTATCACCACCATCAAGGGTCATGTAAATACCTGAGCCTTCACCACCAGACTTAAATGTCCATGGCCATCTTTTGTGTTCCCACATAGAAACGAAGATTTTGTCAGGATTGCTTGGGTCAGCAACCATATCTGATACTCCAGATAGGTTGTTAGTGAATAATACTTGATTCCAAGTCTTACCACCATCGGTAGTTTTATAAACACCTCTTTCATCATGCTCTCCCCAGGGAGAACCAATCGCACCAACGAGCACTGTATTAGGATCGTCAGGGTGAATAATGATTCTGTGGATGTTTCTGGTCTTCTCAAGGCCCATCAATTCCCAAGTGTCACCACCATCAATTGATTTGTAAACTCCATAACCACTGCTTACCGAGTTTCTTGGGTTTCCTTCACCTGTACCCACCCAAATGATATCTGGGTTTGGTTGGTGAATGTCAATAGCACCGATGCCCAAAACAGCCTCTTTATCAAATAACGGCTCCCAATCGAGTCCACCACCTGTAGTCCGCCAAAGGCCACCAGAGGCAGCACCCGCGAATATGACATCGGGGTTACTTTCAACTACATCGATCGCAGTGATACGTCCACTCATGGCAGCCGGACCAATGCTTCGTGCTTTCATATTTTTGAATAAGTCCATGTCTACTTTTTGCCCAAACATGAGTGGGGCACTGAGCAGCATCGATAGACAAATCAGAGAGATTCTTTTGAAATAGGAATCTTGAAGTTTCAAGGTATTCATTAGATTCTTGGTTTTGATTGATATAACCTTCAAAGTATACCAAGAAAATGAATGCAAAAATCCAAATTCTAAGAGCGCGAGTATGTTGTTATGAATGGCTGTAGAACCGGTCTACATTTCGCGTAGAAGCAATTTGATTCCAAATCCAAAGGTGATAGAGTTAAATCTGGAGCGTTGAATATCGAGTTGATAGTTCTCGATATCGGGATCATACTGGATCGTTTTGGGTGTTAGGTAATCACCACGGGTACTATATGTATTCCTAAAATGGAAGTCAATGCTAATCGATTCGTCAATGATGTATTCTATACCACCACCGAAGCCATAAGTAAAAATGAAGTCGTCTAATTCGAAAAACTCATCTACCACTTCATCAAATTCTCGATCGAATACCCTGGCTCGGGTATACACATAGCCAAAACCAAAATTGAAGTCGCCATAGGGGAGCAGTCGCGTCTTCGTCTCGGGTTTGAATCTAACTACTGAGAGCAAACGTCCCATTTCATTATGGTGCCTGTAACGAACGTCTGGCAGATCGGCATTGTGAAAACCTTTCCTTACCCTAGAGCCATATCTGGTAAAGTCGATTAGACCACCGAGATAAACAGGTGACTCATTGATTTGGAATGCTGCTTCCATTCCGAAGCCACCTCCCCAAATTTCCGAAGCATCTTTTTTAAGCTCTCCGGTAGGAAGAAATCCATGGAGATGAAATCCAATAGTAGAGTTGTTCTGTGCCGAAAGCAGAGAAGTAATAAATAGACCGATGATTAAAAGTGTTGTTCTCATGATTGAAGTGTTGGCACCTCTTTTCTAGCCAATTACATGCCAAAATTAAACTAAAAATATTGACACCTAACTAAAAATATTAGTGAATATTACTATCTTTAGGCAAACTGATAAGCTATGAGCACCATTTCAGGCAATATTAAGCATTTGAGAAAGCAACATCAATGGACGCAGGGTGACTTCGCGGATCGAATAGGTATTAAGCGATCGCTAGTCGGTGCCTATGAAGAGGGCCGAGCCGACCCAAGGCTCAACAACCTTTTGAATATGTCCAAGGTGTTTCGCGTTTCTGTAGATAATCTACTGACCAAGGACCTAACCAGAATGGATTTGAAAGTCATTGAGGCCTTAAATGAGGCAGATGGTAATATGAAAGTGCTCTCTATTACGGTTGATCAAGACGATAAGGAATATATCGATCTAATCCCTCAAAAGGCTTCAGCTGGTTATCTGAATGGTTATGCTGATCCTCATTATTTAGAGGAGATGCCTAAGTTTCAGTTGCCGAACTTGCCTCGTAATGCCACATACAGGGCTTTTGAAATTACTGGAGATTCTATGTTGCCAATAAAGCCAGGAACTGTCGTGATTGGTGAGTATATGGATGGTTTGTCAAATATTAGAAATGGTAAGTGCTACATTGTTCTATCCAAAGAGGAGGGGATTGTCTATAAAAGAGTGTTTGACTACACGCAAGAGCACGGACAATTGTTTCTCGTATCGGACAACAAAGCCTACTCTCCATATAGAATTGATGCTTCGGACGTTATCGAGATTTGGGAGGCAAAGGCATTTATTAGCATGGATATTCCTGAGTCTACCGAAGATGACCTGAATTTCGATGATCTTAAAAATATCGTGCTGGAGCTGCAGAAAGAGATTATTAAACTGAAAAACTAGATGCTGTTCCTATTTGTCTAACAGCAGGCCAATTCGTACAAAGCTGTACTTGTATTTCAGAATACCTTGATTAAACCACGAGGGAGAATGCTGAAAATCTAGGAAGTAAGTCCTTTGGGTTTTCAACTGAATACCAAAACCGACATTTACGGCCATTCTGAATCGCTCGGTATCCTCTTGACTTGTAATGTCTATCAGTACGCTCTCATTTTGACGGAGCACTCCATGTATCTGACCACTCTTCGTTAAAGCATGTTGCGGGTTAATACCACTATTGATAGTAAAAAGCCACTTCTTGCCAGGAAATACATATTTGATGTTTATGGGCATTCCCAAATTAAGTCGCCTTAAGTCTACAGTTGTTTCGTGATCTACATCTCCCCGAATGTCAGTATTCGTAGAAATGAATGCAAAGTTCAGCCCATTCGTCACAATGGATTGATCAGTCACCTCTTCCGTTCTCTTATATGTCTGGCTAAAGGATTCGTATGACAAGCTGAGATCCAAGTCGAGATACAGCCTCTTAGTCCCTCTGGATATCTCCTTTTGGAATTTGACTCCTACTCCGGCCAGATAAGAGTTCCCGGTACCCGAGTAGTCGCCAAGTTTTTGCTGTGCATTACCTTGAATCAAATAGAAGCCAGTAGTTGGTGGCCATTGCTCTTTAGAGCCTAGTAACACTTTGCCCTTAAAGTTGGCGTAACGTTTATCGTATTCTACTAAAAGGTTGGTGAGTGACTTATGGGTCAGGGCTGTTTTTTCTATCCTGTCTAGTATCAGGTCGCTCTTGTCAAGCATGAGTTTCAACACATCTAAATAAGGTTTGAAAACCCGATTGCGGAGTTTGTCTCCAATTACTTTTTCTGTGAGTGCTTCGAAATCTCCGGTAGTGGTGTTTTCCAAATAGAAGTAGTTTCTTCTGAACCGATCGCGATAGCCATAGAGACGCATTGTGCCCTCATAAATTACTTCCAGGAAAACGGCCTGCTTGTTATCGATCTGCTTGGAGTTAAATAAAAGCTTGTCTTCTATACCATATCCATAAATGTCTTCAGGTTGATAAACCTTCTCTTCTCCTGTATCACCATTTCTAAACACACATTGAATGGCCGCCTTGTTATAACTATAATACTTAATCTGCCCGCGGGTGGTGTCAAATGGACTGGTGAGAATAAATCCTTCTCTATATAATTCCTGACCTATACCTGTTTGGGTAAGGCACAAAAATGAAAAGCAAAGTAGAATGAGCTTTTTCATAGAAGGTTGATTGCTTCATTAATTTAATCAATCTTCAGGAGAAATGATATGATGGATTGCTATGAATGTCTTGCAGTTGACTGGTTTCTAGGCTTTTGAAGCTGCCAAAGAAGAAGCGCGATCAATTTTTCCGCTTGGGGTAAACTGGAATGAAGGTATCAATCGCCAGGTTTTGGGGAGATGGTATTTGGGTAAAGCCTGTTTTATAGCGTCATTGTGTTTGTGTATGTATTCTAGAGTCTGCTTATCATTCGTCATGCCGATCAGGCTTTCTCCAAGATCTTGATGTTCTTCTTTCCACAAAGCAATAGTACCCGATAATTCCTGAGGTAATTGTCCTTTAATCAACTCTTCCGCGCTTTCAATTAGGATTTTAACGCCACCACTATTGACTACCAAATCAGCTCTACCCAGCCATTTGAATTTGCCTCCTTTGAGCTCCACCAAGTCATTTGTGGTAATCCATCTGTTTTGGGTGACCGCTCCCTTGATTTCCAAACAACCTTGCTCGTTAGTTCTGACTTTAGTATCCCCGACAATGCTAAACCATTCTGACCGATTAGGTCCATTCAATGCTTTCAAACCAACATGAGAGACAGTCTCAGTCATGCCGTAAGTATGAAAGCATTCACAGTCGAGTTGTTGAAGTTTATCTGTCAGATCTTTCGAAACCGGAGCTCCTCCAATGATGATTTTTTTGATTCGATTAAGGTAGTTTTTACCATGTTCGGTTTTAACCAATGCGCTAACCTGCAGCGGTACTAAGGCAGCGAAATCATAGGCCTCATCAGGCGAAAAGGAGTTTACCTCCATAGAGGGTTCGATCAATTCCAATTGCCAATTGCCGATGATACCACGGACCAACATCATCTGCCCACCAATGAAAGATGTGTTAATGCAAACTAATGCCTGTGTTCCTTCAGAAAGATCGAGCGTTTTAATGGTCGCTAAGGCACTGGCGATCATTTGCTCTCTGGTAATGTTTATCTTTTTGGGACTTCCAGTAGAACCAGACGTGGTGATTGAAAAAGTCTTTTGATTGTTAAGCCATTGCCTAATAAAAATTTGTGCTGAAAGCGCCCAATGATCATTTTTCCCTAAACCCAATTGCGAAAATTGAGTTAAAGAATATGAGTGGTTATGGATAGAAATGGTACATTCCACGGCCCAAGTTTAACGAATTGAAATGAGATTAAAACTATACATATTACTAACTGTCTTATTGGTAAGTTTTGAAAGTTTGGCACAAGATCGTTATACGGTAAGGGGAACGGTAAAAGATGCTGCAACAGGAGAGGTTATGCCTTTCGCTACTGTCTTTTTTGCTGAAACAACCTATGGTACTGTTACGAATGAGGAGGGGCAGTATCGTTTGACGGTTTCAGATCCAGGGACCTACGATTTAATAGTGAAATTTGTGGGTTATCAGACATTTGCCGCACAGTTGAAACTTGGGGACCAGGAGGAGATTACTTATGATGTTTTAATTAAGTCAGGCGCCAAAAATCTGGGTAGTGTGGTAGTGACAGCTCGGAAAGATGCGAGGTGGCAGGAACACATGCGTGAATTCAGACTTATCTTCTTAGGCGAGTCGGCCAATGCACGACAATGCAAAATATTGAACGAGGAAGTGATAGACTTCATCTATGACGAAGAAAATGTAGTCTTGGAAGCTTTTTCTGCTGAACCCATTATCATTGAGAATAAGGCGCTTGGCTACAAAATCCAATACTATTTAGAACAGTTTGTGGTAGACTATAAAGCCAACATGAGTAGTTACTATGGTTATACCGTCTACGAAGAGCTCAAGTCAAGGAGCGACAGAAGGATGAAAAGGTGGGAGGCTAATCGCCAAAAGGCCTATGAAGGTTCGACAATCCACTTTTTCCGATCGTTATACGAAAATAAGCTTGAAGAGGATGGCTTTTATGTACAAGTAGCGAAGGATGTAACAGGATTAGGAAGAGTGATTGACCCAAAGGATGCCAATGTTTATCAGTTTCTAAAAAGCGGCACGACAGACATCTCAAAAGCGCTTCCATTCGACAACCTTCTTTACGTTACTTATGACAAAGAATTCGAGTCTAAGGAATATCAAGAAATTCAAAGCAGGCGCAATATAGGGCATGCATCAGTTGGTAAGTTAAATAAGAAAAAGCCCCAACAGTCTTGGATATCGATTATGGAAGGTCATGAGGCCATCGAATTTGAACCGAACGGTTACGTTTACAATCCGGTGTCCTTTTATTCAGCTGGTTATTGGGGATTTGAGAAAATAGCCGAGATGATTCCTTTGGACTATCGTCCGAAAAAAGGGAATTAAAGGGCAAACAATTTTTTGAACTCATTAAAGATCTCTGTGTTCTTCTTGCTCTCAGAGAAGACCTCTATGAGTCTCGGCCTACCAACCGGCTGAAAGAAACTTTCCAAAGCCGTATTTAGGCTTTCTAAGTCCGAACAAGCCTTATAATCAAAATTGTAATCCTTGGCGGTGTTCTCAGCAGTTAATGGTTGATGTGTCTCAAACAGCTTATCATAATCAGGCTGGTCTTGAGGGCCTTTGATCATTCTGAAAATACCTCCGCCATGATTATTTAATACAATCACTCTAAGTTTTGACAGGTCATATCCATGCCAAAATGCATTCCTATCGTAGAAGAAAGCCATGTCACCCGTAATTAGGGTTACTAGTTTGTCTTGACTCAGCGCTGCACCCACTGCGGTTCCGTTGCTGCCATCTATGCCGCTGGTACCTCTGTTTGAGAATACTTCAATGTTCTTTTTAAGGCCGATGAAATTAGCATAGCGCACAGCCATACTGTTTGCGAGATGCAGTTGACTATGCTCAGGGAGCGCTTCAATACATTTAGAAACGGCTTTTAACTCTCCGAAATCACAAGTTGCAAGAAAGTCGGAGATCGAATTACTAGCAGTTTCATCCGCAGACTTCCATTTTTCATTGAAGGAAGTATTGTCCTTGCCTGGATTGAAATTTTGAAAGAAAACCACTGGATCGGCTTGTATCCACCTTGTTAGGTGTTTGAATCCATCATTTATTCGATCTGAGTTTCTAATATGCCAGTGGGCCTTAGGGGACTTGTTTCTTAGGTAGACTTTCAAATTTTTAGAAATCAACGACTTGCCAAGTGTGATTACTAAATCTGGACTGAGACCTTCTAGAGCCTTCTGAGCAGTGGGTTGAAGAAAGGCATCTTGGTGTTGAACAGCACCCGGTATTAAATGTTGGTTGCCAATGATTTCGTTGATGATAACGGTTCCGGTTTCTTCGGCAAAGGCTTGCATGGCAGATGATAACGCTTCATCTGGTTCATGTTGTCCTATGACGATTACTTTGTTTTCATACTGATCCCATTCGGATTTGAGTGCCTCAAAAGTCTCTTTCGATAATTCGAGATTAGCCTGAGTATGTCTTATGATCCTTGTTTCAGGGAATTCGATATGCTCTCCGTCAGATGGATAGAATGGTTCGCGGAGTGGAACATTAATATGAACAGGTCCTTGGGGGAAAGACATCGATGCAATCAGCGCTTCGTTGGAAATTCGATTGCCATGCCAAAAAGCATCAGGGTGATTTCCATCAACGGGGTAGTCGTAGCTTGCCTTTACATGTTTGCCAAGTATTCCTGATTGCTGAATGGTTTGGCCATCGTATTGATTAACCCATTCTGGAGGTCTATCTGCTGAGATGACAATCAGTGGAATTTCTTGATAATATGCTTCTGCAATGGCAGGTGCATAGTTGAGCACAGCCGAGCCTGAGGTACAGACTAAAACAACTGGCTTTTTCTGTTGTTGGGCAATCCCAGTAGCAATAAAGGCCGCAGATCTTTCATCACCAATAATTTTGACCTCTATAGCTGGGTGTGCGTTAAAGGCAAGGGTAAGTGGTGCTGATCTAGAGCCAGGTGAAATAATTGCAGTTTGAACACCATGCCCAGCACAAACCGAAACGATATCGTTGATATGTTCAAGGATCAAACCTTCTTGTTCAGAATGTTAAGTAGAGTTTTGAACTTTAGTTCAGTCTCTTGGTACTCTTTTTCAGGCTGAGAGTCAGAAGTAACTCCCGCACCAGCATAGAGTCTTGCCCTGTTTTCGAGCAATTGCATACAACGAAGGTTCACAAACAAGTTAGTGTGGCCATCTATATTTACCGGCCCTAAGAACCCACTGAAGAATTCTCTATCTATTCCCTCATGTTCTTTCAAAAAGTCCATGGCTTCCTCTTTTGGCATTCCGGCTACTGCTGAGGTGGGATGTAGTAATTTGAGCATGACAGTGGCCAACTCTGGAAAATTGGTCTCTTTGGTATTGACGCTATACGAGGTTTTCAGGTGCAAGAGGTTGCCCGCCTTTACGGTTTTGGGTCCTGCTTCTTCAAACTCTCTCAGTCTAATTTTTTTGAAACAATTAATGATATACCGACTAACCATAGCCTGCTCCTCAATTTCCTTCTGCGTCCAGCTAGTATCACTGATTGGCATGATTGGATCGAACCGTTGTGTTCCTGCCAAAGCGATCGTCTTAAAACTGTCTTTTTTCTTTTCTATTAAGACCTCAGGTGTTGCACCGATCCATGTCCCTATTTGCGGTAGCGAAACAAAGGAAACAAAGGCATTAGCATAACTGTCGCACAAGTCTAAAAGAAGGTCAATAGCATGGAAGTCTTCTTCAAGTTCAATCTCTTTTGTTCTGGCAGGGACTACTTTATCGAAAGCCCCCTGTTTAATCGCCATGACAGATTTCTCTATCAGTTGATGATAGTCATCATTAGAGCTTGAAGAGTCCTTTGGTTTGACGTGGTAAGATTTTGCTTTGATAGATTGATCGAGAAATTGCTCAATACGGGCTTTCAGTTGCTCAATTTTTTCTAAGTTTTCCTCTTGCTGGGTTTTTTGCATTTGGACCACCTCGTCAAAGTCAAATGACAATGAGAAGTCCGCATCAATGAAGTGCGCAGGTAATTGGCCAAGGTGGAAAGGTGCGATGACAAAACCAGTTCCAAGGTCTTCTATATCTATTTGTTCAAGTTGTCTTGGAGCTTTAGAGCTAATCACCAAATGAATTTCCGATTGATGCGGTATACGCCAAACTGCAATAGGAAGGTCCAAATCGACAGCGGCCTTTAGAGCAGCGTTCATAATCTCCTCTTTAGAAAAGGAGTTAATGTTTAGTGTTAGTATTTTATCCTTTTGGGTTGAGGACATTAGTTCTTTTTGTCAATTATCGCCATTGTGAGCCTGCTAATACAAACCAGTTCGTCTTGATCATTGGTAATGCTAATCTCCCAGATCTGGGTTCGTTTCCCTAAGTGAATCGCCTTGGTCTTTCCAAAAACACACCCACTTTTCACACTTTTCACGTGATTGGCATTCACCTCTAGGCCAACGCAGTGTTGTAGCTTTTGGTTTAGCGTAAGACTAGCAGCAATACTTCCAATGGTTTCAGCTAAGACAACAGAAGCTCCTCCATGTAACAAACCCATGGGTTGATGGGTCCGGTGATCGACTGGCATTTTCGCGATAATGTAATCTTCCCCTAGCTCGATAATCTCAATACCCAAGTGTTCAACGAGAGTATTTTGGCACATCTGATTGATGGCGTCAAGCGTTATGCCTTTTTGAAACATATAGGTTCAGATTAATTTTTAGTTTTGCGCTGGCCAAGGCAAAAATAGGAGAAATTGATGATCAAAAAAATATACCTCACGAGACACGGACAAACTGATTATAACAAGATTGGGGTAGTGCAGGGTAGTGGTATAGACTCCGACCTAAATGACCTTGGAAAGGCCCAGGGGCAGGCCTTTTTTAATGCTTATAAGCATGTGCCTTTTGATAAGGTCTACATCTCTGCGCTCAAGAGGACCTACCAATCTGTAGCTAATTTCATAGAAAGTCCCTTGACACATGAAAAGCTCGCGGACTTGAATGAAATCAGTTGGGGTGATCGGGAGGGAATGCCTGTAGATGAGGAAGGTAATGCCTACTATCAGAATATGATTAGGTCGTGGCAGGAGGGACGAACAAATGTGGCGATCGATGGGGGTGAAAACCCGGAACAAGTTGCCATTCGAATGAAGCGTGCGCTTGAACATATTCTTAATCAACCTGATGAAGAAAACATCCTGATCTGTATGCATGGAAGGGCAATGCGCGTGATGTTGGCGGTCATGCTCAATTATCCATTAAAATGTATGGATCTATTCGAGCATACCAATCTCTGTTTATACGAATTGACCTATACCGGTTCTATGTTTATTCTAGACCGCTATAATGACGTCAATCACCTTTCGGGGTTATCTGTTTAAGCGCAATTTTGGCCTTACTATCAAGGCTACTTTTATAAGGATGTTTTCTGAATGAAAGTACCTCGTGGAAATACATCTTAGCACTTGCTATATCACCACTATCTTTCATAAGATAGCCCAGTTGAAGGAATGAATTAGGGGCGTAATAAGTCTCAGAAATTAGCGCTGCACTGCCGATCACTTGTTGATAGAAAGCCTTAGCTTCCTGAGTATTTCCTTGGAGGTGGTTGAGGCGAGCTTTACGATAGGTCAACTCTAATCTCTCGTATTCTGAGAGGTCTTTTTTCTTTCCAAGTAATGTAATCAGGCTATCGGCTTTTTGATAGAAACCACCATCTATGGCAAAGCGTATTCTTAAGGCTGTTGGGTTTTGTGTATCAAGTGTCTTAGCAATTTTTGCAGCGTTTTTGTCCACTTCAGAGTAATCATCGCCTTCATTTCTGCTTTTATCTAAATACCGTTCGTAGGTTTCTATTTGACCAATCAACCCATATGAAATGCTGAGTTTAAGGTAGGTGTCTTTAATATAAGACTTGCCCGTGAATGAGTTAAGAAATTTTTCGTAATGGTTAATGGCGGTTTGATAGTCACCAGCTTGAAAGTAGGTCTCCGCGATCAGGTAATCATGTATTGGAAAGTGCTTATCGCTATTGGATAACAATTCACGTGAAACGATCGCTTTATGTGCCTTTGAATAGACCAGAGACTTTACATAACGAAACAGCGGTTCGTCACCAGCTTTGCTTTGGTCAATGAAGTCAGCGGCTTTTCTGAAATCCTCCAATAAATACGCGTTCGTCATACCAAGAATTAGCTTTGACTCTATTGCCAATTCAGGATAATCCGCACCAATGGTACTTAGTTGGTTGAGTCCGGTGAGAACATCACCTCTGAGGCCAAATAGGTTCATGAGCCACTGGTTTTTGCTCGGTACATTGCCAAAAATGATATTCAGGACTCCAAGCGTTCTTTGGTTTGGTTCAAAACCTGGGTAATCTTTGGCATTGCTTTTTGCCAATCGATAAGCACTTCTTAAACTCCAGAAAGCATCCCATTCTTTCCCATATTTGAACTTTACGAATGCCCACTGCAGTTTAATCTCCGCTTGAACAAATGCTGACCATGGGGAAGGTTTATCTAAATTTTTGATGGTTTTGAGTCTGATACTTTCGTTATCCTCTAGTTCGTCAAAGCGCTCATCGCTTTCAAGAAGTATCAATTCTAGGATGTCTGCCAGGTTGGCGTAGTACAAATCCATTGGGACTTTGGAATTTGCAGTCGCAAGGCGTGTTTCTTCAAAGTCCAGATTAAGCAGGGGAGCTCTACCAACATGTTGTCCGCTGGCCGTCAAAAAAGTAGAGAGCATAAAAAATGGATAGACTAACAAGCCTATCCATCTTCTGTATTTTGTTGAAAGCTTCAACGATTATGCTTTCTTTCTTCTGCTTCTTTTTGGTTTCTCCTCCGTTACAATCTCATCAGTAACTTCGGCTAAAATTCTTCCACAGTGCTCACAGACAGTAATTTTCTTGCTGTCTCTAATGTCAGCTTGTCTTTGCGGAGGAACAACGTTGAAACAACCACCACAAGCTCCTCTGCTAACAGGAACAACGGCCAAACCGTTTCTGGCGTTTGTACGCAATTTCGTATAAGAGATCAGAAGTCTTTCTTCAATATTTTTCGCAGCCTTATCTCTTTCTCCTAAGAGTTTCTTCTCATCTGTTTCACTTTCTTTCGTCAATACTTCTAGCTCAGACTTTTTAGTCTCAAGATCTTTCTGTCTTTCTGCCAACTCACCTTGGGTCTTTTCGATTTCTTCTTTCTTAAGATCAATCTTAGCGTGAGCTTCTTTGATTCTCTTCTCAGAGATTTGAATTTCAAGGTTTTGCAACTCCATTTCCTTCGTAATGGCATCGTATTCACGATTGTTACGAACGTTCATTTGCTGCTCCTCATATTTTTTTATGAGCCCTTCAGAATTTTTTATTTGAGTCTTGTGATCAGAAATATTGCCTTCCAGTTCTGCAAGTTCAGTGTTGAACTTTTCAACTCTCGTTTCATATCCTGCAATCTCATCTTCAAGATCTGCTACCTCTTCAGGTAATGCTCCTCTTACTTTTTTGATCTCATCTAATTGAGAGTCAATCGATTGTAGGTTCTTTAACGCCTCTAATTTCTGTGCAACTGTTTTTTCCATTGACGGTTTTTTTAGAAGTACTTTACGGGATTCGTATCCACCTCTGATAAATAGGTTGCAATATTAGCAAAATTTTCTCTGATAAACCCATCAATCAAGTCTTTTGTAAAGACTTCACTTTCATAGTGTCCAATGTCTGCAATCAGGGTTTTTCCCTCTCCGTCAAAGAACTCATGATACTTGAAATCTCCGGTTACGAAAGCATCCGCTGACTGTGCTTTTGCCTGACTCAATAAGAAGCTCCCAGCACCTCCACAAACTGCAACTTTTTTGATCTGTTCTCCATCAAATGAAGTATGCCTTATCATACTTAGAGACATCTTGTTTTTTAGGTAGGAGAGGAACTCTGCAGGCGTTTTTGATTCGGGTAATTCTCCAATCATACCAGCACCTACCTGCTGGTTTGTATTTTCAACAGCTTGAATGAAGTGGGCCACTTCTTCATAGGGATGGGCAGAATGCATAGCACTAATGACCTTGTGCTTAAGTACTGCGGGTAAAATCATTTCAATTCGGTCTTCTTTTACAGTTTCCTGTTTGCCGGCCTCCCCAATGCTGGGCTTGGCAGAATCCTTAGGTTTGAATGTGCCTATTCCTGTCACTTTAAAGCTGCAGTGGCTGTAGTTTCCGACATTTCCTGCGCCCGCCTGATGTAGGGCCTCTAAGAGTTTGTCAGTGGATTCTGCTGGAACGAAAACCTCAAGTTTCAAAAGTGTGTCTGCCCTAGGTGCCAAGATTTGAAGGTTCTCAAGCTCCAGTTTCTCTGCGATTTTTGCATTCACCCCGTTGTAAACATTGTCTAGATTCGTGTGTATGGCGTAGATGGCGATATCATTTTTTATCGCTTTTATGACGGTTCTTTCGACATAGTTTTTACCATTGAGCTGCTTCAGGCCCTTGAACACGATGGGGTGATGTGCAATAATGAGATTGCACTTTTTACGAATCGCCTCATCAACAATAGATTCAATGCAATCCAATGTGACGAGTACGCCACTTACTTCCGTGTTAAATGCACCCGTAATTAGCCCAGAGTTATCGTAGCTTTCCTGATATCCCCTTGGAGCGATGCTTTCAAGTGCAGAAATGATATCCTTTATTTTCGTCATATTTGACTTTATTTGCAGCCTTTAAATCTCTAAAGATAATCAGCTGAACTGAATGAAATTCATCAGAGCTTTATTCTTTCCTTTTTCAATACTCTATGGTTGGTTGATGCTGGCCAGAAACCGGCAGTTTGATAATGGTCAGCGTACACAGACTGAGTTCGACAGAGTAGTAATATCGGTCGGTAACTTGTCTACTGGCGGAACAGGAAAAACTCCGATGATTGAGTTTTTAATTAGTAAGCTGAAAGATCAATATAAGCTGGCGACAGTGAGTCGTGGTTATGGCAGGCACACTAAGGGTTTTCGGATTGCAATTGATTCTGATGACGCTAAGAGCATAGGTGATGAGCCATTGCAGTTCTATCGTAAGTTTGGTAAAGATGTTGTTGTATCTGTATGTGAGGAGAGAATCCTTGCCATTCCATCGATCTTAATGGAAAAGGACGATATCGAGGTTTTCCTGCTTGACGATGCTTACCAACACAGGAAAGTAGCTCGCGATTATAATATCATGCTTTCTGATTACCATCATCCTTTCTATAATGACTATGTTTTGCCCACGGGTAATCTCAGAGAACCTCGTTCTGGGGCAAACAGAGCAGATGCCATTATAATAACTAAGTGCCCAAATTTAAGCCAGCAGGAAAAAGAAGAGGTTATTTCATCCATTCGAGCCTATAATGATTCTGCTCCTGTTTACTTTTCTCAAATTGCCTATCAGAAGATTTTACCTGTTTTCGGGGATGCCCAAGTATCTGGAGAAATAGCGCTCCTTACTGGTGTTGCAAAGGCTCAACCGATTGCCGATCACCTTTCGAATTCTTATAATGTTTTGAAGCATCTGGAATACGCAGACCACTATCATTTCAGATCGAGCGATTTGGATGAGATGTTAAAGACACTAGAAAAAATTGAAACCAAAGTACTCGTAACAACAGAGAAAGATATGGTACGACTTTTGCCTTTCAAATCGCATCCTCTGTTTCAAAAGATCGATTTGTTTTACTTACCTATTGAGTTCAAGATAGATCGGGAAGATGATTTTTTATCGGGGTTAATGAAGGTGATTCGATAAGGGAAAGGTAAACTGAATTTGTATTTTTGGCCGTGCGTAAGGGAATTCTATTATTAATTGGTTTAGTCAGTTTTGGTTCTTGGGCTTTGGCACAAGTAAACAATTTGAGTTCGTTTAGTAACGCTCAAACAGATTCACTTTTAGAGGCTCGTAGCAAGGCCAGGGAGGAGCGCCAGAAGAAAACCGGGAACTATGGGGCACATACCACGCGCTTTACATTCGAAGAGAACTTTAAGTTCAATAATATTCAGTTCACCACTCCCGACACAATTCCTGACAACCTCCATCGCTTTTCAGACTTGGAAAGAAGTGATTACCTAATCCAAAACCTTGGTAATATTGGTACGGCCCGAAGGTCGCTTTTCTTTGAACCCTCAAAAACCATTGGAAGAACCTCGGGCTATTCGGTTTATGATCATTTCTATACTAGCCCTGACCAGATTAAGTATTATGATACGCGATCACCTTATACAGATATTTTTGCTGCTTTTGGAGGAGGTGGTAGAGCCGTAACAGATGTGACCTTCACGCTGAATGATAGTGTTCAGTTCAATATTGGATTCAACTTTAATAGCATCAGGTCAGACAAACAACTGGCTTTTTTGACACGTGGCGATCGGCAAGTAAAGAACAACGACTGGAATATTTTTGGGTTCCTACGTCCAAAAAGCCTGCCCAAGTATTTGCTGTTATTTAATATGACTCAGTTAGATCATGAGGTGACGGAGCAGGGAGGGATTATCGACCCGAGTATCGATACATCTAACCCTGAAGCGACATTTTTTGACTATCAGGATGCCAATGTTATTCTTGACGATGCCTTTAGCAAAGACAAACGAGGAGGCTTTCATATTTATCAACAGTATGACTTAGATTCTATTTTTCAGGTTTATCACACCTTTAATTATCTGGAGCAAATCACCAGGTATGATGACTTTTATACATTGAGTGGTTCAGATTCTCTCCTTTATGAATCAGTTGGAGGAGAGATTTCTGGGACTATTGCTCAGAGAACCACTTTCAGAGAACTCTTGAATGAAGTAGGGCTGAAGGGCAGAACAAAGAAATTCTCATACACGCTATTCTATAAAAACAGACTATTGACTTATGATGTGGCACAAATTGCTAACACAATCAATGAAACAGAACACTATTTAGGTGGAACATTTAGACAACAAATTACTCCTAAAGTGTTTCTAACGGCCTCCGGTGAACTGCTGACCGGAGGGAACTATTATGCCGAAGGAAAATTCACCAGTGATTTTTTTGATGCTACCTATAGTCGTATCAATAATAAGCCTTCGTTTCTGGCCGAACGTTTTGAAGGTGAGCAGAGACAGTGGACTAATGCTTTTAATAATCAAATCTCGGACAACCTTAAAGGTACTATCAAATTACGTTCAGGGAATGTCGGTTTCAGGCCTTTCGTAAGGTTCAACAGAGTTTCTAACTACACTTATTTTGATGAAAACCGACTTGCTGCCCAAGCAACAGGTGATTTATTGTTGTTGTTGTCACCTGGTTTTCACCTGGACTGGAAGATTTCTGACAAATGGTATTGGAGTAGCTCGTTCTACTACAATAACGTGAGTGGAGGAGCGACTAGCACGTTTAGGATTCCTGAGACAATGGCACTTGCTCAAATAGCTTACAAGAATGTGTTATTTGATGGAAAAATGATTGTGCAAACTGGAATGGACGTGCATTTTAGAAGTGCTTATTTTGGACAAGCATACGATCCGACTTCACAGCAATTCTATCTTCAGAATAGTTTTGAACAAGGTAGTTTTGCTAAAATCGACTTGTTCTTGAACTTTAAGGTTAAGACCTTCCTTTTCTTCTTGAAATCTGCCCATTTGAATCAAGGTGTAACGAGTGACGGTTACTTCATAAGTCCGTTATTCACCGGCACTCGTAGAACACTTGATATGGGTGTTAGATGGTCTTTTTACGACTAATTAGAAGTAAAGAGCGCAAAGTTTGCACCGAAGTTCAATACATGCTTGAACTGTAACTCTCTCGTTGGAGGGCCACTTTCTTGCGTGAAGAAGATGTCCGCATCATAAATCATCTGAGTACCGAATGTGGCATTGAACCACTTGTTCACTTTCATTACTAATAGTGTTTCCCAGTTCACATCAATAGTTCCGAAAGTATCAGAATAAGGCGTAAAGAAGTTTGCTGTACTAGTAAATGTAATATTCTCCATCAATGGAAGACTAAGACTCGCCAAAAGGTTGGTACCGAATTCAGCCCTTACATTCTCATTTGGGTCTACACCATATGCTCCTACACGGGCAAGATCATCATCCGAAACAAAAGTGAATTTCCCTGCAGCAGGTGCGAATGAAATACTCAAGTGCTTACCTATCTGATGATCAATACCTAGGTTGATGGATAGGTAGCCAGGAGCCATGAAGTTTGAAATCTTTGTTACGAGCTCCTCTCCCGGGTTGTCCGGATCATCCTCGAAAGTGTTACCCACTAGCAGCTGTGTTCTCAAAATTCCCGTTAAACTCCATGAGAGATTCTCTCGGATTGACTTACTATACTGGGATAGGAGAATAATGTTATCATCGGTTTTTCTGAAGTCTTGCTCACCAACTTTAGCTCCACCAAGGGCGAAATCGAATTGATTTTTCCAAGTACCATTTCCTTGTTTTCTCACGATCGAAGTGTTGAACACAGTTCCAATGGCTAGAGAATTCTCTCCACCACCAGCCCAGTTGGAAAGGCCAACGTTAGCAAAATTCACTCCCCAAGAGCCCTTTTTTTCAATGGTGACGGAGTCAGCATCTTGGGCCTGAACCGTAACTGCAGCGACAAGCAATACCGCTATTAGAATATGTCTTTTCATGCTTTTATTTGAGTTGTTGATGTATTTGCAAAAATGAAGTTTATATCAGGATTATCAAAAAAGAATGGATTTTTAGATTGTGAATATTCAATATTTCCGATTTAGGAGACTAAGAGTACTTTTGCAGTATGGAGACTGAGTTCAAGAATAACATGTTGGGATTGCAACTTCCAACAGATCCCAGGTGGGTCAATATAGCCCAGATGAACATCGAAGATATATTGGTGGATCATGCCTATTGTGAACAAAAGGCGGCATCGTCATGTATCTCTCTAATCGTTCAGTATCCTGAGAAAGAAGCACTTGTGGAAATGATGACGCCAGTAGTGGCTGAGGAATGGAGTCATTTCGAGCGGGTGATCGAACACTTGAAGAAGAGAGGTATGGCTTTGGGCAAGATGCGCAAAGACGAATATGTTATTAAGCTCTCAGGCATTCTCAAGAAAGGAGGAAGTCGGGAAGCCCAGTTAGTCGAAAAACTGCTGATGAACGCCTTAATCGAAGCGAGAAGTTGCGAGCGATTCAAGTTATTGCATGAGGAAATAGAAGATGAGGAACTTCAGAAGTTCTATTACGAACTTATGGTCTCTGAGGCTGGGCACTACAAAAATTTTATCAGCCTTGCCAAAGAATACATGCCCGAAGACTACGTGAGAGATCGCTGGAAAGAGTTTTTACTAGAAGAAGCGAAAATTCTCCAGTCACTTGAAGTGCGGGGCGATCGGATGCACTAAGTCTTTCTCTTTTTCTTTTTTGCCGCTGGAAACAGGATGTTGTTAAGGATTAGCCTGTAACCCGGTGAATTTGGGTATAGGTTCAAATCGGTTGGTTCTTCACCTACCTGGTGTCTGTAATCTTCTGGATCATGTCCTCCATAGAATGTCCAAAAACCTTTACCATATACCCCATGAATGTATTTGGCCTCATCAGCCGCGGTAGTTTCACCCATAATCACCACATCTGGCTTTACAGTGAATTTTTTAAAGGAGGTGGTTTGACCATAAAAGCCTTTTACTAGGTTGATATGGTTTTGAGTCAGCATTGTGGGAATCGGGTCCCATTTTGCCGAGAATTGAAATAGCTTAAAGTAATCGTTCCTTTCATTTAAAGATCTGATTCTTCTGGCATCTGTATTATCAATATTAGAGAACTCATATTCCATCGGGTCCTTCTTGATCTTGAAATTCTCGAATGCCAAGGTTTGTGAAAAGTCGAATTTAGATTCGGCAGATGGGTCTGCAGGATCGCCATCGTACATGGCTTCAATAAAGTCTGTTCCGGCAGCAGCCAATGCAATATCAAAGCTATCGGTAGCAGAGCACATGGCAAAAAGAAACCCTCCACCTGCTACAAAAGTCTGAATCTTTTGTGCTATAGCAAGTTTTAGCTGGGAGACCTTTCTGAAACCATGTTTTTTGGCCATGGCTTCATAATCTTTTTGTTGTTGTATATACCAGCTGTAGTTTTTGAATGATGCATAAAACTTTCCGTATTGTCCTGTAAAATCCTCGTGGTGCAAGTGAAGCCAATCATAGGTAGTGAGCTCGTCAGCCATCAACTCATCATCGTAGACAACATCATAGGGTATTTCTGCATAGGTGAGTGCAAGCGTCACAGCATCATCCCATGGCATCTTACTCTTTGGAGAGTAAACGGCAATTTTCGGGACTTTTTCCAGACGCATCATATCCATGTTAGTCGAGGGTGATGAGAGTTCTCGCTCGTATCTGGCTGCATCCGCATCGGAGATCATTTCATAGGAGACACCACGAATGATCAACTCATTTTGAATTCCTGTTCGGGCAGGTAATAAAAAACTTCCTCCCCTAAAATTTAACATCCAGTCAATTGGTTCGTCTTGACTTAGAACCCAATAGGCTACGCCATAGGCTTTCATATGATTGGTCTGAGATTGATCCATTGGTACAAGGATCTTATTCGCATACCCAAAACTAGTAATGGCAGTCAAAAGGAGTAGGGAAAGAATTCTCTTCATCATGAACAGGATTTTAAACCGTTTAAGTGTGGAATCGTTTAATTTACGTATTAGTTACTAAAATCTGACCAGTGGTCAGGTACATTTGTAACGAGCTAAAACTCAAAATGACCAATGAATCTAGGACAAAATATTAGCGAAGGGATAAGTTCTATTAAGTCCAACATCTTAAGGACGGTCCTGACAGGACTAATTATCGCAATTGGGATTACCTCACTTGTAGGTATGCTTACCGCTGTGGATGGTATCAAAAGTGAAATAGATGCTAGTTTGTCCAATTTGGGAGCGAATAGTTTTGACGTTAACTCAAAATTTGCTCGTGGCAATAGAAATGGACGGAAATCTAAATCTTTTGAGCCGATCAAGTTTGATGATGCTATGCGATTCAAAGATGATTTTGATTATCCATCTACGACCACCGTTTTTACCAGAGCAAGTGGTATCGCTGAGGTCAAGTATGAAGAAAAAAAGACCAACCCTAATGTAACGATCACCGGAGGTGATGAAAACTATTTTGTCATTAAGGGTATTGAAATAGAAAAAGGTAGAAACTTCTCTTCGCTTGAAACACAGTATGGTAATTACGTCTGTATTCTCGGTACCGAAGTGGTTAAGAAACTCTTTGAAGATAATGAAGACCCATTGAATAAGACCATCAAGTTTTATGGTAATAACTATCGTGTAATTGGTGTGCTTGAAGAGAAAGGTGGATTTGGGGGGGATACTGAAGAAGACAGAAACATTATAATACCGTTATTGAATGCCAAACGTCTAGACAGAAGCGGTCGTATGCGTTACAGCATTACCACTATGATCGCCAACCCAGAAAACATTGATTATGCTATGGGCGAAGCGACCGGTTTCATGCGTAAGATTAGAGGTGATAAGATTGGAGAGGAAGACTCCTTTGAATTAGAGCGAAGTGATTCTGTAACAGAAGCACTAGACGACATTACTAATGGTATGCGATGGGCAGGTTTCAGTATTGGGGCTGTCACTTTGTTAGGTGCTGCTATTGGTCTCATGAATATCATGATGGTGACCGTTACGGAGAGAACTCGAGAAATCGGAGTTAGAAAGGCTTTAGGCGCCACGCCAAAGAGAATACTGCAACAGTTTCTAATTGAAGCTGTGGTAATCTGCCAAATGGGAGGTATTGTTGGAGCAATCTTGGGGATTATTGTCGGCAATCTCATTGCCAATTTCTTAGGAGGTGCGTTCGTAATTCCATGGTTATGGATTACTGTCGGACTCGTTGTTTGTGTGATTGTAGGAGTTGTTTCTGGATATGTGCCTGCAAAAAGAGCTGCCAAGCTTGACCCTATAGAGTCGCTAAGATTTGAATAAGCGGTTTGTGCCGCTGATGAAAAAGCCCCGACTTGTCGGGCTTTTTTTTATCTTGAAGTTCACAAATCTCAACAACTATGAATCTTCAAGACCCAGTCCATAAAAAGGTAATCGGTATCTCGTTTATCGTTTTTAGTGCATTATGGCTTTTGTCCATGGCGTTTTTCGATACGTTCATGGATTTTTTCGTAGACCGTGCTATGGAAGAATCGGGAGGAGACCCAGATGTGTTCTTCATCTTTGATATTATCAATTCAATCTTTTGGGGACTAACTATTCTCTTTTTCATACCAAGGTTGATTCTGGGAATAGCCTTAGTGAGTGGTCAGAAATGGGCTAATATTCCATCACTAGTATACGGTGTGGTGAGCCTCATTAACTTCCCTGTCGGAACTGCACTGGGTATTTATTGCATTTTGGTGTTTACCGCAAAGAAACCAGAAGAAGATTATTGAGCAGGAAGGTAAATTACCTTCTTGGTTTCAAAGAATTCCTCTTCAAAATAGTCGCTCAACTTGTGGGTGGCTATTTTTTTGAGTTTTGATTCTTGAAGTTCTTCCTGCAAGTCTCCTCCTTTTAGGTATAAGAGGCCATTCTTTAGTTTGTGCTTCGACCTCGGTTTGAAGTTTTTCCTGATCCATGGATAAAAGCGAACCAAACGGGTGACGGCACGGCTGATTACAAAGTCATATTCATCCTTGATTTGTTCAGCACGGGCATGTTCGCCTTTCACATTGGTCAATCCAAGGCTTTCACTCACGGCATTGACCACTTTGATTTTCTTGCCTATAGAGTCCACCAAATGAAAGTTACTTTCTGGGAAAAGAATGGCCAATGGTATGCCTGGGAAACCTCCGCCCGTACCAACATCAAGAATATTAGTGCCTTTCTTGAAGTTGATGACTTTAGCAATCCCTAAGGAATGAAGTACATGACGCTCATAAATATTTTCAATATCCTTTCTGGAAATTACATTGATTTTCTCGTTCCAATCGGCATATAATGACTGTAATTGAGAGAATTGATCAATTTGTTCCTTTGTGAGGTCAGGAAAGTACTTAAGAAGAATGTCCATTGATCAGGGAATGGTTTATTGAAAAAGGTTAGCCCTAAATCAAGTGCTATATATGGTCTTTTTTACTTTTGACCAAGTCATACATCAATTCACGTGCTCTGTGAAGTTGCGCTTTTACGGTACCTAATGGTGCTTCCAACTCTTTAGCAATTTCATCATAACTGAGTTCATCAAAGTACCTTAGCTTAACGAGCCGTTGGTATTTGGCCGGTAGTTTTGTTACAAATAGTCGGACGAGCTCTATTTTCTGACTTTTAATCGCTTCCTCTTGAGGATTAAGGTTTCTGTCAGCAACGTCAATCGTCACAGAATCTCCATTATCATCCTTGAAAGAAGTGTCAAGGCTCATGGTATCCAGCCTTTTTTTCCTGATGAAGTCAATGGTATTGTTTGTGGCAATTCTGAATAACCAAGTACTGAAAGTAAAGTCTTTCTTAAACTTATGAAGGTTCTTGAAGGCTTTTGCGAATGCTTCAATGGTCAGGTCTTCTGCATCATCAACATTTCTGACCATTTTCAGTATCATATGATAGACAGGTTTTTTGTACCGTTGCATTAGGTCAGCATATGCTTGCTGGTCCTGACCGTCAACGGCAGAGTCTATCAGGCGAAAATCTTGAAGTGCCTTATCAGAAAACTGTTTACCTACTTCCATTTAATACTTTTTGCTGATATCGCTCGGAGGCTCACAACAGGATAGTAAATACTATAACAAAGATCCAAAACAGGAAGTGCCCAAAAAATAATAGGGGAACCGAATTTTTGACCAATGCGGGCAAATATACTATAAAATGACAAGCTCCTTAGACCAAAAGCCGCCAAAATAAAATAAGGGTTAATTGCACTTACCAACAACGAGAAAAAGAAAATCCATCCGAACAAAAAGCTTAACGTAAAAACTCCTAAAAGCGTTTTGTCTTTTTTATGATAGTGTACACCGACTGATAAGTGACGAATTTTTTGTGTTAAATATTCGTGCCAAGTGTGCTTTGGTTTTGAAATGGTTTGGCTGGACGGTAGGGTGATGTTAATCGTGTTGTCCTTGGTCGCGATATGATTAATCATTAGATCATCATCGCCCCCGACAATATGTGCCATCGAAGCTAAGTAGTCTAGGTCGTAGGAGTTTCTTCTTATTGCCCAGTTACGACCTACTCCCATATAAGGTCTTCCAATTGCCGATAGTCCCAAGTATTGCAAGCCAGTTAACAAAGTCTCGAATTGAATGAATCTGTTTAAGAACCCGGCTACTTTTTGATAAGGTGAAAAGCCAAGTACAATGGCTGTTGTCTCCTTGAAAGCTCCTGCCATTAAAGAAGCCCATTGTGATGATTTGGGGATGCAATCGGCATCAGTGAAAAGTAGTATGTCATTTTTAGCTGCTTGAATACCCAGGCTTAAAGCATGTTTTTTGCCAGTCCACCCTTCGGGAAGGTGATCGATTTTGATCTGTTTAAAATGGGGTTTATTCCTTATGGATGTTTCAATAATAGTCTCTGAATTGTCTGTTGATCTATCATTCACAATGATCACCTCCAAGTCAGGGTGATCTTGATCGTGCAAAGCGCGAATGAGTTTAGCAAGGTTTTCATCTTCGTTTCTAGCGGCAATGATTATGGATACGCTGGGTGTTTGGGAAGACTTTTCGGGTGTATCTTCCTTTTGTAAGAGTTTTCTAAATACCAGTTGATGAAATAGAATCTGAACCAGCAGGCAGACTGAAAAAAGCACCAGTATGATCTCCGTCATTGGGGAAAGAATAAGTTTCAAAGAAACAAGAATTGACCAATACTGCTATTTTTGTGCCGTCAAAATGTGAGAATGGACTTTAAGTTAGAAACAGAAGATAAAGGCTCAAAAGCCAGAGCGGGAACCATAACTACCGATCATGGCAAAATAGAAACGCCCATTTTCATGCCTGTAGGAACAGCAGGAACAGTAAAGGCTGTCCATCAGAGAGAACTTAAAGAGGATGTTAAGGCTGAAATCATCCTTGGTAATACTTATCACCTCTACCTTCGACCTGGGTTGGAAATTATAGAAAAGGCTGGGGGGCTTCATAAGTTCAATGGTTGGGATAGACCATTGCTAACCGACTCTGGAGGTTATCAAGTCTATTCACTCGCCAATACAAGGAAGATCAAAGAGGAGGGTGTTACCTTCAAATCACATATTGACGGCTCTAAGCATACATTTTCTCCCGAATATGCGATCGATATTCAACGAACTATCGGTGCTGATATCATTATGGCCTTTGACGAGTGTACGCCTTACCCTTGTGAGTACGGTTACGCGAGAACCTCTATGGAAATGACCCATAGGTGGTTGAAGCGCTGTTGCGACCGTTTTGACCAAACCGAAGGAAAGTATGGTTATAATCAAACTTTATTCCCGATTGTACAGGGGAGCACTTATAAAGACTTAAGACAGAAATCGGCCGAGACGATAGCGTCTTTTGAAAGAGAAGGCAATGCGATCGGTGGTTTGTCGGTAGGAGAGCCTCATGAAATACTTTATGAGCAAACCGAGGTAGTTTGTGATATCCTACCTAAGGATAAACCAAGATATTTGATGGGAGTGGGTACGCCAGAGAACATACTGGAATGCATTGCTTTGGGTGTTGATATGTTTGATTGTGTAATGCCAACCAGGAATGCACGCCATGGCTTACTCTTTACATCCGAAGGGATCATCAATATCAGAAATGAGAAATGGAAAGATGACTTTTCACCTGTTGATCCAAACTTGGATGGCTATGTAGATAGTTTCTATACCAAAGCTTATTTAAGGCACTTGACTCACAGTAAGGAAATTCTAGCTGCACAGATCGCCAGTATTCATAATTTGACTTTTTATCTCTGGTTGGTTAAAGAAGCGAGAAAACATATTCAGGCAGGCACGTTTATTGATTGGAAGAACGTCATGGTTAAAAAGCTGGTGACAAGATTATGATGAGGATATTAGATCGATATATCCTTAAAAAATTCTTAACGACCTTCGTTTTTGTGGTTGCTATTCTTGTGGCCATAGTACTGATCATCACTTTCTCAGAAAGGAATGAGAGTTTCATCAAAAACAATGTTCCTGCAAGTCTGATACTTCAGTATTTTCTGTCATACGCTCCGTATATCGCCAACCTGATCACCCCAATCACAGTGTTCATCGCTACGGTTTTTGTGACTTCTAAACTGGCGAGCCACACAGAGATTATTGCGATTTTAAGTGGAGGAGTGAGTTACCCCAGAATGCTCAAACCATTCTTTATTGGCTCATTGATCATTGCATTAGTGAGCTTTGTTTTCACTGGTTGGATCATTCCTGACGCTAATAAGTTCAGGGTGGCATTCGAGATTAAGTACTTCGATAAGGAGTTTAATTTCAGCGACCGGGATGTCCACTTTAAGGTTTCACCAACAAAGTATGTCTATGTAGCTTCCTATGACAACCGGAGGGATATTGGTTTTCGATTTACGTTAGAGGAAATTCAGGACAAACAGGTGCTCTGGAAGTTGACCGCCAGGGATGCTACTTGGGATACACTGCAGATGGGCTGGAAGTTGAAGGATTGGAGTTTGAGAGAGTTTAATGGACCTAAAGAGATATACAAATACGAAAATGTAAAAGATACGGTCATTCAAATCAATATGACGCCAGCGGATTTTGGGAATACCAAGAGTTTCGAGCAGACATTGACAATTAATGAGCTGGATGACTATATCAACGAGCTAAAAATGAAGGGTGCTGATAATATTGCCATCTATAAAATTGAAAAACTTGTTCGGTATATGTCGCCATTTACGGCCATCATATTGACCTTCATTGGGGTAATTCTATCCTCAAGAAAGACGAGAGGAGGGGTAGGATTCCAAATCGCGTTGGGCTTCTTTATTGCCTTTATTTACATTTTACTTTTCATCGCTGCAAAGAGTAATGCCGAAACAGGTTCGATGAATCCTATACTTGCCATATGGCTGCCTAACATAGTATTCTCTATCTTAGGCGCCTTGTTATATCGCTTCGTGCCCAAATAATGACAGCCACTTTCAAAGATTTTGCTAAGCTTCACTTCATAGTGTTTCTGTGGGGCTTTACTGCCATTATTGGAAAGGAGTTGACCATCTCTACGGCAGATGTGGTCATGTACCGTACAGGAATGGCGGGATTAGTGGTGGCTATTTACATGTATATCAGAAAAGATCCTCTACGTTATCCTACTAAGGTTCTGATTCAGTTCGCACTTACCGGTTTGGTGATTGCAGCACATTGGTTTCTGTTTTTTGAGTCTGCGAGAGTTTCAACCGTTTCCGTTTGTCTGGCTGGGATGGCTACCACAACTTTTTGGACGAGCTTGATAGAACCCATCTTCACCAAGAGGAAGGTAAATGCAATTGAGGTGTTCTTGGGTTTGGTGGTAATCGGTGGACTCTATGTGGTTTTTAGCTTTGAGATAGACAACGTACTGGGGTTATCACTGGCAATTTTGTCTGCCATGCTTTCCGCTACATTCTCTGTGCTAAATGCAGGTTTTGCCAAAAAGCATTCTCAGTACGGTATTACATTGTATGAAATGTTGGCAGCCTGTCTGTTTACCATGACCTTTATACCGTTTTATAAAGTTTACTTTTTGGATGAGGCAGCAGCTTATGCTGTTCCTACGGGTTTTGAGGATTGGGGTCTACTTGTACTGCTTTCCGTGGTCTGTACGGTTTATGCGTTTTCTGCATCTGTTGAACTGATGAAGCGGATATCAGCTTTCGCTGTGAACCTAGCCATCAACATGGAACCCGTGTATGGTATTTTAATGGCCCTACTGATTTATGGGGAAAGTGAGGAAATGAGCCAAGGGTTTTATTTGGGTACATTGATAATCATGGTGGCGGTGTTTTCATATCCTATGATTAGAAGGTATCAGAGAAAAAAGCAGAGAAAGCATTAGCCTAGTCAGTTAAAAAGCGGAATACATCTTTCCTTGCTTTAAATATCCAATCTTGTTTGGTTGATATTTAAACTTCGTTTTAAATGTAATTTGGCGAGTGCCGTCCGTTTTAAAGACAATAAAGTGAAGATGCGATCCTGTAGTATAACCAGTATCTCCGCATTTGCCTATTGCTTGACCTTGTTCCACTACATCACCGACCTCGACAATTGCCCCATTCAATTGTAGATGGTGGTACTCTGCCATGGTTCCATCGTCATGCAAAATACGGATGTAGTTTCCGTCTGACATACACTTTCTGGAAGGACAGCCTTGATCCGAGTCTTCTTTTATTTTTACTACAGTCCCATTTCTGGCCGCCAGAATGGTTTCACCCTCTGGCATCGTAAAGTCAAGCGCGTTGATCCCTCTATGTGTTGAAGGACCATTATAACCTTGCGACATTAAGTATCGCTTTCCTTTTTCAAATGGGAGTTGATAGACATAATCTTCATCATGAACAGCATTGCCGTTGCCCTCCATATACTGAAACTCATAATTCACTTTCCATGGGATGTTTTGTTGCAGGTGGAAGGTGGCGATGATGAATCGTTTTTCATTGCTGGGTAGAACGATAAACTCTGGTAACGGTTTATCAAGACGAAGTCCTCTAGAGTCTATTTTTAATCTGATAGTGTAGGGGTAGGGGTCTGGGTTGTCCGCATATAGCAGAACTCGCTGACCTACTTGTGTATCGTAAATGGTGATGGTTTTTTGTGCGGATAATGAAGTGACAGTAAGGGCTAGTAATAAAGCCCAAAAGGATCGCCTATAAAGGCATAGCTTTAGTAAAGTATTTGGTATCCTCAAAGTCAGTCGTGTCAGCAGGTCTACTAAATATACCAAATAGTGTGGAACCTGACCCACTCATAGCTGCATATAATGCCCCTGAATCATATAATTTGGCCTTTATATCAACTAATTCTGAATGTTGATCAAAAACGGAAGCTTCGAAATCGTTGGTCAAAGATCGCTTCCAAAGCTCAAAATCCTTTGATTCTAAGATCTCTTTTAGGTCAATCTTTGGAGTCTGCGGACTAGTGCCGGCATAGGCAGCTTTTGTAGAAATATGGATTCCGGGGTTAATAACTAAAAGGTGACAACCACTCAGGTCCAAATCAAGATGATTAATCTCAGTTCCTGTACCTGTAGCAATGGCAGGCTTGTTTTTAATGAAAAAGGGGCAGTCACTTCCTAATTGAGCAGCATACTCCTCTAGAATAGAGTCATCTAGAAAGAGCTGAAACTCCTCATTTAGCATATGTAGCATAAAAGAAGCATCCGATGACCCTCCACCAAGGCCAGCTCCCATGGGAATAGTTTTGAGTAAATGAATATCTAGCTCAGGAAGAGGGTAGTCCCTCTTGAGTAGTTTATATGCCTTGAGAATAAGATTATCATTGGGATTGCCAGGAATCTCAATGCCACTTGACGCGAATGAGGTCTTTTTGGATGGAACTGCCTCGAGCACGTCACAGAGGGGGATGGGGTAAATGCCAGTATTGATGGTGTGATAACCGTTGGGTAGTTTGCCTGTGATTTGCAGGCCTAAATTGATCTTGGCATTTGGGAAGGTAATCATTCTAAAAAGCGCCATGCCTAGTTGAAGCAATGGTCTCAGCTTCTTCTCTAAGCATGGCGCTTGGTTTTATTAATCTTTCTTCAATTGGTCGATCAGTGCATCTGTAATTCCTGAGGAAGAGAAACCACCATCGTGCATCAGGTTTTGCATGGTCACCATACGGGTAAAGTCTGAAAAGAACATGACTGTATAGTTAGCGCAGTCTTCTGCACTTGCATTACCCAGTGGGGACATTTTATCAGCATAGTCGAAGAATACATCAAAGCCTCCAACACCTGTTCCGGCAGTTGTCATGGTAGGAGATTGAGAAATGGTGTTAACTCTTACATTCTTTAGCCTGCCGAACCTCTCACCATAACTTCTGGCAATTGACTCTAGCATTGACTTAGCATGGGCCATGTCTGAATAATCAGGGAAGGTTCTCTGAGCAGCTATATAAGATAAGGCCATGATGGAACCCCACTCATTCATTGCATCAAGCTTTTCTGCTGTCTGCATTACTTTATGGAATGAGATGGCAGAAACATCTAGTGTCTTTTGTAGCCAATCATAGTTCAGATTACCATATTCTCTACCTTTACGAACATTCGGACTCATACCTATCGAGTGCAAAACAAAATCGATTTTACCCCCCAGGATTTCCATTGATTTAGTGAACAGATTTTCAAGGTCCTCTACAGAAGTAGCATCGGCCGGAATGATTTCAGCCCCGCATTCCTCAGCTAACTGGTTGATGGCTCCCATGCGCATTGCAATTGGTGCATTGGTTAGCGTGAAGGTAGCACCTTCCGCCTTTGCAACTTGAGCTACTTTCCATGCGATAGAACGCTCGTCCAAAGCGCCAAAAATGATTCCTCTTTTTCCTTTGAGTAGGTTATGTGACATAGTTTGTTCGTCTTGATTTCGGTCGTAAAAATAGGGATTAGATTTTAAATAGTGATGCACTTAAGCCGCCCATTGCATCTGTAATGGATAATTCGCTTTAGAACTTAATATAGGCTCTCAAGGCAATAATGATAGGGTTTTTCTGATTATCGATGATTTGATTCATCCCGATCCAATGAAAATAGGGTTGCAAGCTTAACCAATCCGATATTTCTTGCTTGTAATTGATTTCGATGATCGTCTCACTTTTCAAGTTATATTTACTCCTAACACTCAAGAATTCATTGTTGAGTCTAGCATGGCCTAGGGCCAATCCAATTTCGTTAGTTTTCTTACCAATGTAATTCGAAAGACGTAGACCAAGGCCATAGTAATAATTTAAATCACTAACCACTTTAGTACTACTATTAAACTGAAAGAATAGGTTGACCGTTTTTTCATCCTTTTTTGAGATCAAGAGGTCTGAGACAAGGTAAAAGGCGGAAAGTCCACGTGTCGTATTTTGTGTTTCTCTATTTGTGAACTGACCTGAATGATGAAAAAAGCCGACTTTCTGAATAAGCCTGTCTCTAAATAACCTGAATTCAGGTTCTACTAAATAGAGAAGGCCTTGGTCATTGGGTAAGTCCCAGTTGACGGTTAGGAAGTTGTCTCGAGGAACAGCGAATTGTCCATCGAAGACACCAAGCTTCAGATCTAACTTGTCATTTAGTCGAATACCAGTGGTCAAGGCAGCACCGACAACAGGGTAGGTAGGAGCCGGCATGTTAATGGTCGCTACGGGATCTATACCAAAAGAACTATGGGTGAATAGCAGAGCGTTTTCAGATACAAAAAAGTCCGTATTTAAATCCTGTTGACCGAATTTCAACCAAAAATCATCCGTATAATATTGGTAATACATTTCATAGAACCCATATAAGAAGCCCGCCTCGATATTTGAAAAGGTCTGTAGATCACCGACTATGTTAGCAGAAGGTTCTCCACCGTGTGTAAGCATTAAGCCAAGATTAAGGCTGTGTTTTTCACTAATGCTGAGGTTTGAGGTGTTGAGTAACCAACCTATTAAATGTAAGTCCTTGCCTTCATTCTCTGAAGTATGAGCAAGAACTTCCGAGAGGTAAATGGTTTCATTGGTATACTCAAGTGACTGTGCGTTTAGATGGTTCAGTGTTGTGCCAAGGAAGAAAAGTATTGAGGCACCAAAAATGGATCGCTTTCCGAGCATTCAGTCTATTAGTATTTCCATCCGACCGAATATAGTAGACTGTTTTGTCAGAATAATTCTAAATAGGCTTTATTCAGATATTAGACTTTCATTAACTCTCTTGCAGAGTCAAAGGCATTAGTAGAAGCTTGTTTTCCACCTATCATCTCGGCAATTTCATTTAGGCGCTCTTCTTGATTCAGCTTACGGATTTGACTTGTTGTGATATCAGTACTCTCGTCTTTGAAGACAAAATAATGAGATTGGCCTTTGGCAGCAATTTGGGGGAGGTGAGTGATTGTGATAACCTGGTGGCTCTTAGCCATTTCAAGCATCATTTGAGCCATTTTGATGGCAATTTCGCCTGATATTCCCGTGTCAATTTCATCAAATACAATAGTGGGTAGGGCGGTCTTCTTAGCCAAGATGTACTTGATAGAAAACATGAGTCTTGAGAACTCTCCGCCAGATGCTGCTTGTTTTAAGACTTGAGGTGCAACTCCTTTATTAGCTGAAAACAGGATATCAATTTGATCTATCCCATTGGCATTTAGTTCCGTGTTTGAATGATCCATCGAGATGGTGGCGTTTGGCATGCCTAATTCCGATAGTAGGCTGATTACTTGATCGCTAAAGCCTTCAAATACGGACTGCCGCTGTCCAGAAAGCTCTTGCGCAAGTTTCAAAGCTTTTTGATAAGCTTCTTGCTTGGCCCTATTAGCCTCTTCTATGGCCTCATCAAGATTTTCTACTTTCAGTACTTTGTTGCCCAATTCATCGTAAATGGATAGCAGCTCCTCAATTGAGCCGACTTGGTGCTTTTGCTGAAGTTTATAGATCAGGTTGAGTCGCTCTTGAACTTCTTCAGCACGATTTGGGTCGTAGACAACACTGTCCTCTTCAGTCTCTAACTCACTAACAATGTCTTTCAGTTCTATCCTTGTACTCTCAACTCTTTCCAATAAGCTGGCATATTTGGGGCTAAATTGACTGATTTGATTAAGGAGTGTTTTCATCTCCTGTATCATATTAGTCAAATTAATCTCAGAACGATCAGATATGCTCAATGCCCCATTGAGTTTAGTCTTGATTTCTTCAGCGTTTTCGAGCTTATTTAATTCCTCCTCAAGACTTTCTTGCTCATCACTGTCGAGTTGGGCATTGTCTAACTCCTCAAAGAGAAACTGATTATAATCCGACTCTTTTCTAATTTGATCTCCTTCAGTAATGAGGCTCTTATAGATCCTGTGTTTCTCCTGGTAAGCTTTGAACGCCTCCTGCACTTCGTTTAGAAGCTCGGAAGTCGAAGCGACCGTATCGATGATTTCTAATTGATAGTGATTGTGGGCCAGGCGAAGGGTTTCATGTTGAGAATGCACATCCATGAGCCTGATACCCAATTGCTTCAAAAAATCCAGATTGGTAACACCATCGTTTACAAAAGCTCGAGATTTACCTGAGGCACTAATTTCTCTTCGGACAATACACTCTCGGTCAAAATCGATGTCAAATTCTTCGAAGAGCGGTTCTAATGCGTAGGCAGAGATGTCAAAAACTCCCTCAATAACACATTTTCGGCTTTGATCAAGGAGTACTTTGGTATCGGCACGATTGCCTAATAATAGACCCAGTGCTCCAAGCATGATAGACTTACCCGCGCCTGTTTCGCCCGTTACTATATTCAATCCCTTGTCGGGACTAATTTGCAAGTGCTTGATAAGGGCATAGTTCTCTATGGAAAGGCTCGTGAGCATTGAACAAAAGTATCAATTCAGGCAGCCAAGTACAATACTAATTCTGTACGATTTTCTGATACTTGGACCTTCGGGTTGGATCAAGTTTTAAGAGTTCGTTATAGACATTCCTTCGTACATCCATTTGTCCTTTTGAAAAGAGGTTGATGATTTCATCATTCTTAGCATCAAGGAAGGCTATGATAAGAATGGAGTTGGGAAGAATTCTATTTACATTCTGAATTTCTTTCAGTGATTCCAGAATAATTGCCCTGCTATCATCTGGTGTCCGTTGAAACTTATCTAATGCCCGCAGGTGATATTTGTAAATGGCTCTCCTTATCGGCTCGTACTGATTGTTTATTCTTAAGTTTTCTATCAACCAGTAACGATTTCTTCTGTTCTGGAATTGGCCCCAGCCAGTAGATCCCGAATTTTGGGCATTGTTTACAATCAACAAGGCCTTGTCGTAAAACTGTGTTCCGCCCAACGGGCTAAAAGAGTCATAATCTAAGCCTAAAGCAATGTAGGCGTAGTAGGCCAGGAGAGACGTGATGTTGCTACTGAAGTTATTCTCATTGAACTGCAGAGGTTGAGAAGTTGTGAATTGGAAATCCCAATCTCTATCAGCAAAATTTAATAGTACAGTCTCATAAGAAGTTCCATAAATAGGTCTTATCAATTGTATTTGTGCATTGGCAGTAAAACGTCCAATACTAGGCTGGTCTTGAATGGTAAGCAGAAGATTGCCTTTAATTTTTTCAGTATTACGAAACCGATCGTCACTCCATTTTGTATCGTTTAGAAAGCGTTGGAAAGCAGTCCTCATCTCATCGAAAATCCCTCGTTCTGTAGTTTGGACAACATCGGCATTGATACTAACCGTGAAGTCTAGTTCTTGGCCGATCGATTTGATCGGGGAAATGAGGAGGAGTAAAAAAAGGAGACTAGCTAACCTGCTTAATGATGGCATCGACAATGTCTTTTGCGACTTCTGTTTTAGTCTTTAACTCAAAGTGCTCAATATTATTGGCTTTGTCAATAATTGAAATTTTGTTGGTGTTGTGGCCGAAGCCGGCTCCAGCATCCTGAAGAGAGTTTAAAACGATGAGATCAAAGTTTTTGGCCTCAATTTTCTCTTTGGCATTATCCAACTCGTTGTTCGTTTCTAAGGCAAAACCCACGTTAAGTTGACTTTCAGTTTTCTTTTGGCCAAGTGCTTTTGCAATGTCGACCGTTTTGGATAAGGCGATTGACATGCTCTGTCCCTGCTTTTTGATTTTCTGATCAGCTACATCGTTAGGTGCATAATCAGCTACGGCTGCAGCAAAGATCGAAATATCAGTCTCTGCAAATATCTTATCACAGGCTCGGTACATTTCCTCTCCAGAACGGACCGATACCCTTTTCACATTGGGCTCATCGATCTCTAAATGTGTTGGACCAGAAATAAGGTTCACCTCGGCTCCTGCCTGAGCGGCAGCCTTGGCAATAGCATACCCCATTTTACCTGTTGAATAATTGCCAATAAATCTAACTGGATCAATGGCTTCATAGGTGGGACCAGCAGTAATGAGCACCTTCTTACCTGTAAGTGGTTTGTCAGCTGAGAAATGTGTCTCTAAAACTTCAATCAAGTCCTCTGGTTCTGCCATTCGGCCTGTGCCGATTAGTCCGCTAGCCAGTTCCCCATGCTGGGCCTCAATGATCTGATTGCCAAAAGATTTTAGCTTTTCAATGTTGTTTAAAACAGAAGGGTGCTGATACATATCAAGGTCCATAGCCGGGGCAAAAAAGACCGGGCATCGAGCGGATAAATAAGTTGCCAGCAATAGATTGTCACACAAACCATTGGCCATTTTGCCTATAGTGTTAGCGCTGGCTGGCGCTATCAACATAGCATCGGCCCAAAGACCCAGATCAACATGGTTATTCCATTCACCTTGGTCTCCATCTGTAAACTTGGAGAAAGTCGGATTTTTAGAAAGGGTGGAAAGTGTAAGAGGAGTAATAAAATCCTTGGCAGCATCCGTCATTATGACCTTGACCTCAGCTTCAGCTTTGACCAATAGTCGAACCAAAAAAGCAGCCTTATAGGCTGCTATGCTGCCGGTAACCCCGACTAATATTTTCTTTCCTTTCAACATGAAAGATTAGCTATTTGCTTCTTCCTCAGCCTCTTCAGCTTCTTTGAACCTGTGATAGATTTCACCATTGATGAATTCTTCCACGGCCATTGCTGTAGGCTTCGGCATTCTTTCGTAGAATTTAGAGATTTCAATTTGCTCTCTATTTTCGAAGATTTCCTCAAGGTTATCAACGGTAGAAGCGAATTCTGCGAGTTTACCATTCAATTCTTCTTTCATGGTGCTTGCAATTTGCTTCGCTCTTTTAGAGATGATTGCTACAGACTGGTAAATGTTACCGGTTGGTTCTGCGATTTTATCAGAATCTCTTGTAATGATTGATGGACTTGCTGCCATAATTAATTTGTTTTCAGTTTGTTTAATTCGTTCGTAGACCTTTCAAAATAGTCCTTTGCTTTATCCGAGTATTCACTTACCGGAAATCGCTCTATAAAGTCTTTATATAAATCTAGTGTTCTGTCAAATCGTTCCTCCTTCAAGGAGAAAATACTATTATCAGCCAACTTGAAACTTGTTTCAACACTTAAGAACATGAGTTCCTCATTGTACTTAGAATCTGGATAGTCAGATTTGAAAGATTGAAATGTCGTTAATGCCGCTTCCAGATAATTTCTAAATGAAAGTCCGGTGCTGAGTCTATAATATAGCTTAGCAGTTTGATAGGCTTTGGTTTCAAACCTAACCTGAAGCTCATCAATTATATCGTTGGCCTCTTGATAATACTGAGACGCTGGATAACGATTCAGGAAGGTTTGCATCGCTACTACTGCACTCTCAGAGCTGCTTTGCTCTAAATCAGGTCCTGGTGAATCTAGATATAATGAATAGGCCTCCATGAATTGAGCTTCTTCTGCCAAAGGACTTCTTCCATAAGTTCCGTAGAAAACACCGAACTGGTAAGCGGCCAGTTGATATAGTCCGCTGTAGTACTCACAATACGCCCAGTAGTACCTGATTTTTTCTGAATATTCCGATCCGCGATAGAAGGGTTGAATTCTTTCAAAAAGGACCTTAGCCTTGCTATATTGCCCTTTTTCGTAGAAAGCTACGGCTCCATTAAATAACTCGCCATACTCATTGGACCGCTCTAGTTTTGCCAACTGTGTAGTACAACTAGAGAGCACCAATATCAATGAGCATAAAGTCAATAAAATGGGGGCTTTTTTCATAAGCGTGCAAAGTTACCAGTATATCGGCAGAATTCCAATCTCTGGGGGTTGACAATCAATGATCAAAGAAAATTAGTTTTTAGCTTAATAATAAGCGTTTAACCCTTTTTAACGGTCATATCTCAGGTGTCTGGCAATCTCTCTGAGCTTTGGTTTTTCCGCAAAACGCCAATTAAAGCCTCTTAGTATTTTGTCGGTCGGTTTGATTTCAAAATCAGGGATAACCTGGCCGTCTACCTCTCTGTACGTCCTGATCTCCACAACTACATTTTCTTCAAAGAAGAGTGTCATAGACGAGCACTTGAGTTTATTCATGGAAGTGGCTCCCAAGTTGTCAACAACATAGTATATACTTTCTCCATTACCATTGACATCTGTCTTGCTCACGAATCCTTCTTTGAAAAACACTTCCATGGTCTTCCCGGAAACCTGATTGAAGTTTTTCGAACTGTCTTGTGAGATCACAAACGATTTAATGGCCAAATTCATTTTATGGACTTTATCATTCACTATCTCAATATTAATGGAGTCGGCAGTGATTTGGCTATCATTAGACCAAATCACTGGGTCTTGATACATGTAAATGGTGGAATCTGAGAAATTATAGCTCATTGAATCAGCGATTCCTTGCATATTCGACTTGAACATCTGTACTCCTTTATAGGCAGTGATATACTTGTTTTCAGGATCGCTTTGGTCGGAAAACAGCGTGTCAGCTTTAATAAATAAGGAGTCTCCCTGCATCATGCTTTTCATGTAGGCATTCTCATAGGCATAGGCAGTATTGTTGGCTTTATTGTATATGGCCTTGTCCCCATATATGGTCAAGGAGTCTTCCTTAGACAGCATGGTAATGTTGTTGAACGCCTCATAAACCTGGAGGCTGTCGTTTGTGATGAGCGTATCAGCCTCTATATCAAATTCAGCATTGAAAATTCTACCTTGATAAATTTCGGAGTAGCGGGTTTGTCTATTGTACAATAGTCCCTTGCTCGATTGCAAAGTGTCTCCATCAGTCGTTATCCCCAAGGTTGGGCCATAGCTTCTTGTCTTAGTATCGAGCGTATTGTAAAAAAGTGTGTCTGTTTCTAAGTAAAAATCTTCATTGACCATTCTTACGGAGTCATAAAAGCGGGATTCTTTGCTTACCGAATTGTAATAACCTGTTTTGCTAGTTAGCTTACTGGTATTGTCAATCAGTTTACCACCATTGAAATAGTTTCCGACTTGTGTATTTCGATCGTAATCGAGATTGTCTGTGTATAGCGTAGTGCTATCATCTTTCATAATGACATTATCTCTTAAGAAAGCAACCCGCGTGTTGCCATTGTATTCGAGGTAATCACTTTTTACATCAATGATGTCCACTGTATCAATGATCCGTACATGGCCAAAGGCCAAAGCAGAATTCGTGGCTCTAATCAGGTAAGCAGAGTCACAGAAAATTTCAGTATTGCCCTGAACCAAATGCACGCTATCAATCAGCTTCTGTACATTTTGTCCATCAATAATCTCAGACCTAAGTTTACCAGAGTAAACAAGCCGAACGGTGGACTGCCCAACTAAACTCAGGTGAAATACCAAAAACAAAAAATAAAAGAAGGTTCTCCTCATTTCAACAAGCCGCAAAATTAGCGATTTATGCTATTTTTGACCCATGCACAAACGCTTTTTGCAGTTTATCAAAAAACATGCCCTTAATGTCCATGAGCATAAATACCTCTTGGCAATTAGTGGCGGGGTGGACTCAATGGTGTTATGGCATTTAGCGGAACAGTCCGATGTTAATTATTCAATTGCGCACTGTAATTTTCAGTTGAGGGGCGAGGCTTCCGACAGGGATCAATCATTTATTGAAGAGAGGGCTAAAGGATTAGGCCGGCAATTTCATTCAAAACGTTTCGATACTGAGTCCTATGCCACGCTTAATAAGGTGTCGACTCAAATGGCAGCCAGAGAATTACGCTATGCTTGGTTTGATGAGTTATGTAGCAAAGAGGGCTATCAAAAGATTTTTTTAGCGCACCACGCAAATGATGATGTGGAGACTTTTTTGCTAAACATGATTAGAGGGACGTCAATAAAGGGTTTGACGGGAATGGATTCATTTGGCGAGAAGCTTGTACGTCCATTGCTCGATGCGAGTAAGGAGGAAATTATGGAGTTTGCTATAAGCCATGACATCCTATGGAGAGAAGATAGCAGCAACGCGGAAGTCTATTACAAAAGAAACTTTATTCGGAAGGAGATCATTCCTAAACTCGAGACCCTGAATCCAGATTTTTTAACCACGATGAAAAGGAATATGGTTAAAAATATGGAGGTTGCCCGACTTGCTGACCTAAACATTGAAAAGCTCAAAGCCGAACTATTAGAGGAAATCGGTGATGGGTTTTCCATAAGAAAGCGTGATTTGACCGAGCAGGAGATAGGACCTTATGTATTAAGTGAATTTCTGAAAGAGTTTGGTTTCAACTATTATCAATGTGAAGAAATAATTTCTGGACTATCAGGCATTTCTGGTAAAGTTTTCAAAAGTCCTTCTTATGAGTTACTCGTAGATCGAGAGGTAGTTCACATTAGACACATTTCTACAAATTTTCAGGAAGAGCTACTGATCGAGTTGGGAGACGTGCTGTCAGTTCAGAGGGGTGAATATAAAGTATGGATATATGATGATCCAAATCAAGAAATTGATCAGGCTTCCAGCAATGCAATGCTGGACTTAGACAAATTGAAGTTCCCTCTAGTCCTTAGGAAATGGAATGAGGGTGACAGAATTCAGCCTCTGGGAATGACAGGTCAAAAACTAGTAAGCGATTTGCTCATAGATTCAAAGCTATCTCGTTTTGAAAAACAATCTGTACATGTGTTATGCTCTGAGGGTGAGGTTGTCTGGGTTGTGGGTCTTAGAATTTCAGATAAGTTTAAGGTGGATAAGGACACCAAGTCCATATTGCACTATCAGCTTGCTGACCGTGTCTAGTATTTGATCAAAAAAACACAAGAATCATTTCTATAGCATTTTATTTAGGCGTCTAGGTTACTACCTTTGCGCGAGTTTAAAACCTAAATCAAATATTCATTATGAAAGTTACTGTAGTCGGTGCCGGAGCAGTCGGTGCAAGTTGCGCAGAATATATTGCGATCAAAGATTTTGCTGCTGAAGTAGTTTTAATTGATATCAAAGAAGGCTTTGCCGAAGGTAAGGCAATGGATTTGATGCAAACCGCATCATTGAATGGTTTTGATACAAAAATTACTGGTACGACAGGTGATTACAGTAAGACGGCCGGAAGTGATGTAGCGGTCATTACCTCAGGTATTCCACGTAAACCAGGTATGACCCGTGAAGAATTGATCAGTACCAATGCCGGTATTGTAAAGTCGGTAGCTGAAAACTTAATCAAAGAATCTCCTGATGTGATCATCATTGTGGTTTCGAACCCAATGGATACAATGACCTACCTTACCCACAAGGCTACGGGGCTTCCAAAGCATCGTGTGATAGGTATGGGAGGAGCTCTTGACTCAGCTCGTTTTAAGTATAGACTTGCAGAAGCAGTTGGAGCACCAATATCTGATATTGATGGAATGGTGATTGGTGGTCATAGTGACACTGGAATGATTCCACTTACGAGACTCGCAACACGTAACAGTGTTCCTGTTTCAGAATTTGTAAGCGAAGATAGGCTAGAGGAAGTAAAGCAGGCGACAAAAGTAGGTGGTGCCACTTTGACAAAACTCTTGGGTACATCTGCGTGGTATGCTCCTGGTGCAGCGGTATCGGCAATGGTTCAGGCAATTGCCAATGATTCAAAAAAGATGTTCCCTTGTTCATGCTTGCTTAATGGCGAATATGGGCTTGATGATATTTGCATTGGAGTGCCAACTATTATTGGAGCTAAAGGTGTAGAGTCAATTGTTGAAATTGAGTTAAGTGATGCTGAACAAGCAGATTTAACGGCTAGCGCTGAGGCAGTAAGAAAAACTAACGGATTGCTTTAAGTTCAATCAGTGTATAAAGAAAAAACCAGATGTTTCGTTTGAAGCATCTGGTTTTTTAATGTCGTTTAACTAATTTCTAATTTTCGAAAATAGTCTTTCCTTTCTTATTCATGAGTTTGTATTTGCTCTGACTCAGGATGGAGATGTTTTCGCTCGTTTCTAAAGTCTTATCTTGACTGTCAATGAAGTAGATGACCGCATCTTCTTTGGACTTTAGTTTATGCTTGCTGCCAGAAGCTACTTCAAGATTTGTCACCTTTTCACCGGAGCCGTAGGCGTTTAGTCCTACCTGGAACTGAACCTTAATATCACCGTTTTCATAATACTCTTTGAAGGATCCAAAAAGTTTACTAAACGTATAATTTCGCTCACTTTTGACACTTCCATTTGAGAAGAACTCGGTAGCAAGACCATGCAGACGCCCTTCGAGAACCCTATATCGAAATTTTAGGGTCTCGTTTTCGTAATAGTCAATGATCTCTCCTGTGATCAGGCGATCATCAAATTTGTAAAGTCCATTGGCAAATTCTACTTCTGAAATTAGAACTTTGTCAGAGCTGGAGTTCACAGGTGAAAATAGCACAGCTAATGCTATTAATTGTGTCAGTAATATCCTCATTATCAGTCATTTTTGATTAATCAAACTATCAATTAGCATTTGTCAGCCTATTGATATCTGCAATCAAAAGTCAAGTGTCAAGTCGATAACGTAAAATTCCATTAAAAGTGTCAGATATACAATACAAAAAAAGAATGTTTACATCTTATTCTTTGTAACTGACCAATTGTCAACAGTTTGTCTACATTATTTTCTTTTTACTTTGACACAGTTGGTTTAAGAATGGTTTAAACGGTGAATTAAAAACAACACGTATGTAGGTTTGAATACACAAGTCTGTAATTTTGAACGTTAGAGGTTTAAAATTTCGAAAAGCGTTGAAGTTAAAGGGTCTATTTTTTGTTTTGGTTTTGGTGGCTGTACTTGGGTATTTTCTGTACCCTTCACTTACCAGTTCTAAAGCGAATGTGAAGCTTCTTATCCCTGAAACAGCGTCCATTGCCTTACAACTTGAGAACCCACAGAAGACTCTAATTACCCTTGAAGAGTTAGGTTGGTATAAAGCCTACCGGTCGATTCCACTGATAGAAAGATTGCAGTTAGGAATTGAGAAGATTGACTCGCTGGAAAGCACCGGTGCATTAAGTTCTCAAATCTCCAAACTACCCTTATGGATAAGCTTGCATACTACTTCTAGTGATGATCTATCAGCTCTCTTCATGTTAAAGAGTAGCGGATTCGATTGGACCCCCGATAACCTAAAGACACTTCTCGGTAAACTGCTGAGCAGAGATGTTGATTTGAGTAATCAGCAATTTGATGGAAAAGAAATATTGACTTTTCAATCGCAGGAATTTAGCGTTTCTGCTCTAATCGAAGGTGAATATTTGGCTTTCTCTAAGAATGCAGTGCTCGTAGAAGATGTGGTTCGTGCCATTCAAGAACCGGAAAGTCGCTTGTTAAAAGAAACAGAGGGCTTTGGCAGTACAGGTGATTTGAACATAGTAGTGAACAGTTCCAGGCTGTCCGAATTGAGCGCGGTGTTCTTCGAATCCTTTACTTCATTTCAATTCGATACGCCTACGGATGGAAATCTGATAGTGGATGTTGACTTTAAGAATGATGGGCTGGCATTCCGAGGTAATGGACAAAATTTTTCAAGGCAAGGAAAGCCGGCCTCAATCTTCGCTGAAAACCTGATACCCATCACGTCAAATACCTTTTTCTGGAAGCCAATAGAAATCAACTCAGACCCTTGGCAAAACCTGTTCAAAGGTGATTTATGCAGTATTGAAATTGATAAAGGTGGCAGGGTGACAAGTAAGGTTTTTGTATTCTCAGTCACCGATACTACGAATTTGAGAAATGTAATGGATCGCCTTGCCGAGGAGAATCTAAGTGAGAAGGACTCAATGATTTATAAAGAGCGATTTGTTAATTCAGATATTGGTTTTATTGATAATAGTCAGTTGTTGAATGAACTGCTTTCAAACAATACCACAACATTCAAATCACCTTACTACACAGTTAATCAAGGTTTCTTGATAATGTCTGATGACAACGATGCTTTGAAAATGGTTCTCAATGATTTTGAAAACGAGAGCACTTGGGGTAGGTCAGTAGACAGAAGAAGGACCATTGACGAGATGATTCAAGAAACAGATTTGACCCTGGTTCGAGACTTTGAATTTGCGGCCGATCCTTTGAGGAATAGACTCAAGCCCAAGTGGAAGTCTTTTGTTGAAAAGAGTCCAGAAATACTTTCTGTTTTGAATGTGCTAATGCTTCAGTTCAATCGTACCAACAAGAATGTATTAGTCGCGGGCGATCTTTCCTTCAATACTGTTTTTGAAAGACTGGAAGACGATGTAAATACAAAAGAAGACCTGGTCGTCAAGGCGAATGTTTTTGGTGATGCCGATTTGACTTCCAAAGCACATGTGGTCAGAAACCATAATGATGGGAGCTTGGAAGTTCTTTTCCAAGACGCTGATCAACAGCTTTATCTAGCCAATAAGCAGGGTGAAGTGCTTTGGAAAAGAGATGTTGACGGTGCACTGAGTGGAGAGATTCACCAAATTGATTTCTACAACAACAAGAAACTGCAATACCTGTTTTTCACAGATTCTTTAATCCATTTAGTTGATAGAAATGGAGATAATGTCAGTGGATTTCCCGTAAACTATGATCAGGGTTTACCGATTGATGGCACAGCCATAATCGACTATGATAACAATAAGCGCTATCGCTACTTGACGAAAGATAGGCGTGGAAATTTGTACCTATATAATAAGGAAGGTTTGCCTTTGGAGGGGTGGCAACCAAAATCAATAGGTAGTGATCTGCTTCAAATACCTTTTCACACCAGAGTAAGAGGACGTGATTGTTTTGTGGTTGTTGAAACCACCGGTCGGATTCATCTACTCAATCGAAGAGGAGAGGAGTACGAAGGTTTTCCTGTGAACATCGATAAGCGTTTTTCCGGAAAAGTAGCCTTCACTAAGGGAGCAAATTTCGATCAGAGTCTAATCTCTGTGAGTACTGTCGATGGAGAGTTAATCCAAGTTGATCTGAACGGTAGGTTGGTGAATCGCAATCAGCTACTCAGGGCGTCAGGAAGTGAATTCAGTTTGGTTGATGATGCCTTAAAAACAACTTTCAGTATTGTTCGGAATGACGGTAGGGTCCTTGCCTTGTTTGACAAGAATGGAGACGAACGTTTTTCTCTCAACTTCCCTAACTCAAGATCGATTGCTGTCGATCAGTATAATTTCCGGAACGGTAAAGAGGTTTTTGCAGTCAGGGATTTGAAGGAGAAGGTCTTTAGATTAGTGGACAGGGAAGGTAGGTTCTTGACGTCTTTGATACCAGCCAGCCAACCCGTGAGCATACTTTTTTATCAGAATAGACTCGAATACGAAGTGTTTGTTAACTTCGCAGATCAGCTCAATATTTATGCGATTAAGCCACTTTAAACCATTGCGAGCCTATCTGGCATTAATTTTCATCTTCGGAGCCACGACTTTGAAGGGGCAAGAGTCTGAGCTTCCCTCTTCTTTTAGTACACCTTATGATGTTATTTATAACCATCTTCAATATCTACAGGAAGGGTCACGCAATGAAGCTCAAGCTGCAAAGTCGCTCTATTCTGAGGGTAGAAGTCCTGCTAAACTTAGACAGTTAGCTGTAGAGTTAAAGCAAATTTTTGATGGTTCAGGTAATTACATAAGGCTTGAAGACTTACCCCGTACCACCAACTATTTCGATTCTCTGACACAAAAGCATCGATACATACTGACTTCTGACTTTCCAGATATTTATGTTCAAAAATATGGAGATCGATGGCTCTTTTCAGAACGTACAGTTACTGAAATAGACGATATCCATAAGCAGGTTTATCCCTTTGGAACCGATAAACTTTTAAACCTGCTTCCTAAGTTGGGTAACAACAAATACTTGGGGCTTCATTTGTGGCAGTACTTGGGTATACTCATTCTAGTCTCTCTAGGGTTTATGCTGCACTTTGTACTTGTTTTCTTAATCAAGGCGTTTCTGGTGCGTGTTATGCATCGCTATGGGAAGATCGACTTGGCAAGAGATGTGCTCATACCTGCGGCTAAGCCCTTCAGTCTCATGGTAGTGGCTGAAGTCTCTAAGATATTGGTACCCACCCTTCAGTTGCCACCGTTTGTAGGCGCAAATCTGATTTTAGTAGCTAGGGCTTTGGTTCCATTCTTTGCCACCATATTCTTTTACAAGCTGGTTGATATTCTCGGCCTGTATTTTGAGAGAATGGCTGATAAGTCTGCCAATACACTGGATGATCAGTTAGTACCACTCATAAGAAAGATATTGAGGGTTTTTGTCGTGATCGTGGGCATAATCGCGATTCTTAGCAGTTTCAAATTTGACATTTGGCCTCTACTTACGGGGCTTTCAATTGGAGGTTTGGCATTTGCATTGGCTGCTCAGGATACACTGAAGAACTTTTTTGGGTCGCTAATGATATTTATAGATCGCCCTTTTCAAATCGGAGACTGGGTGACTTCAGGAGAAATTGATGGTACGGTCGAGGAGGTAGGTTTCAGGTCTACTCGAATCAGGACTTTTAGGGATTCGGTGATGTATGTGCCAAATAGTATTATTTCCAACAGTACAGTTGACAATCATGGATTAAGAAAGTACCGTAGGTTCTACACCAAGCTTTCGATAACATATGATTCTCCTGCAAGACTGATCGAAGTTTTTGTTAAGGGTATTGAAAGAATTGTTCAGAATCACCCAGAAACTAGAAAAGACTACTACAATATTTTCCTCAATGATTACGCTGCCAGTTCATTGGATGTTATGCTCTATATTTTCTTTGAAGTACCAGATTGGACAGCTGAGCTAAGGTGTCGTCAGGAAATAATGCTAGAGGTAAACAAGTTGGCTGAGCATCTAGGTGTTCGCTTTGCGTTCCCAACACAAACATTGATGATAGAGCAAACCCCTGGTCAGCTTTCCTTGACCCCTAATTATAATCAGACCGAGGAGGAGATGAATAAGGAGTTGGAGGCCTACTTTGACAAGCTAAATAAAAAGTAAAGCACAATGCATTTTGATACCAAAGCAGTACATGCCGGTGTGGAGCCAGATCCATCTACAGGTGCAATCATGACACCTGTTTTCCAGACTTCTACCTACGTTCAGAAGTCTCCTGGAGATCATAAAGGGTTTGAATATGCGAGATCACAAAACCCTACAAGGTCTGCTTTACAGAAGAGTATTGCTGTATTAGAAAACGCAAAACACGGACTGGTCTTTGGTTCGGGCGTTGCCGCTATTGATGCCGTAGTTAAACTACTAATGCCTGGAGATGAGGTAATCAGTGGTAACGACCTTTATGGTGGAACCTATAGAATATTCACGAAGATTTTTGAAGGCTTCGGTATAAAATTCCGCTTCGTTGACATGAATAATGCTGCTGAGATAGAGCAGTACGTGAATGACAACACAAAACTCATATGGCTAGAAACGCCAACTAACCCCATGATGAGCATCATCGACATCAGAGCTGTTGCCGCCATAGCGAAAAGCCATAAGCTACTATTAGGGGTAGATAATACTTTTGCCTCACCAGTTCTCCAGAGTCCAATTGACTTAGGTGCCGACATCGTAATGCATTCAGTTACCAAATATTTGGGCGGGCACTCAGATGTAGTAATGGGCGCATTAGCACTGAATAATGACGAGCTCTACGAAAGACTCGCCTTCATTCAGAATTCTTGCGGAGCTGTCCCCGGTCCACAGGATTGTTTCTTGGTGCTTCGAGGTATTAAAACGTTGCACTTAAGAATGGAGCGACACTGTGAGAATGGAGCCAAGGTAGCAAGATACCTGTCAGAACATCCGCAAATTGACAAAGTCTACTGGCCAGGCTTTGAATCTCACCCTAACCACCAGATAGCCAAAGAGCAGATGAAAGGCTTTGGTGGAATGATATCATTCACTTTTCACCAAGATGATATGCAACGCTCGTTCAGAGTCTTAGAGAATCTCAGGCTATTTGCTTTAGCAGAATCACTCGGAGGCGTAGAATCTATGGCCAATCATCCTGCTTCTATGACGCATGGTGCGATTCCAAAAGAAGAAAGAATGAAAGTTGGACTGCTAGATTCACTGATAAGGCTCAGTGTCGGTATAGAAAATGCCGATGATTTGATTGCTGACCTCGAACAGGCGATCGGCTGACCCAAAGAATATTTCGATTTAGAGGCCCGCGACAAGTGGGCTTTTTTGTGCCCGATATTTCAGTCCCTATATTCTACGGTTCATCCGTGGTTTTGACCGATTGGGAAAATATTCTACTTTTTTTTCGATTAAAATTAAACTTTTCATGAACTTTGTCGTCTAAATAAGTGTATAAAAAAGAATAATATTTGGTATCACAAGATTAACAACCTAGACACAAAGAATACATTCGAAACAACACGGTCATGAAAAGAAAGTTAAACACAAAGAGAACAATGTCAGCGATAGTCGCATTGGCATTGGCCGCAGCAGTAACGCTAACTGCGGGCATTGAGTCTTACGAGATCTCGAATAATGAAAAGGACGTAATGTTCGACTTAGAAGCATCTCTGGAGAGAGCTTACAGTGACGTTACTATGGATGAATTCGATTTCGATTTAGAAGTTGAGTCATTTGAGACAATCAAAGTTTATGACAGTGAGGATAATCTTGTAAGATCTATCGTACTGAGTAATGATGATGTAATTGAAGATGCGGAAGCTAAAAAGCTATTGAATAGAGCAGAGTTTTTGACGTCTTATAACAATACAAGCCTTTACAGAATCAACTAATAGGTAAGGGGATAAAGTTTAAATACAGATTCATAGCAGAGTCGACTCATTTTTGGGTCGACTCTTCTTTTTTCCATTCGTGTAAAACACGGTCTACACCTTCTGTAAGTGGGGCTTTGTTCATAACTTTTAGAACAATAACCTAGAGTACATTTACCTTAATCAAACTATTAATTATGATAGCAAAAAGATTCACAACGAAAGGTGTATTAGTTGTGGTATGTATGCTTCTTTTCTCTTTTGTCTACGATGCTGAGGCTCAAAGAAGGAATAGGAGAAATAGAACCGCAGATAACGCCAATACGCCTGATCCCAAAGCCGAAGTATACAAAGGCATAGAATGGCGATCAATTGGACCATATAGGGGCGGCAGGGCCTCCACAGTAACAGGTGTCCCTGGGAAACCTAAACTTTTTTATATGGGTGCCACAGGTGGTGGCGTCTGGAAAACCGATAACGGTGGAACCACCTGGAAGAATATTTCTGACGGTTACTTTGGCGGTTCTATTGGAGCAGTCGCAGTCAGCCATTCTGACAACAATGTAATCTATGTTGGACAAGGCGAAGAAACTGTAAGAGGGAATGTATCCTCTGGTTTTGAAGGCATTTGGAAGTCTACTGATGGTGGAGAAACTTGGGTCAATATGGGGCTCAAAGACGCCATGCATGTAGGTCGAATAAAAATCCACCCTGAAAATTCTGATGTGGCTTGGGTTGCCGTAATGGGAGACCTTTTTAAGTCAAGTGAAACTCGTGGTGTTTATAAAACCACTGATGGTGGTCAAAACTGGCGCAGAGTATTATTCGCCAATGCAGATGCAGGAGCAGTCGATCTATCGATTGATCCAAATAATCCAGATTTTATGATGGCCAGCACATGGCGTGTAAGAAGAACACCTTATAGTCTTACCTCAGGTGGTGATGGTTCAGGTGTTTGGAGATCGAAAGATGGGGGTGAAACCTGGGAGAATCTAATGGAGAAATCAGGTATGCCAAATGGCCCGATTGGGATCAGTGGAGTTTCGATCTCTCCTGTAAACCCTAACACCATTTACTCAATCATTGAAGCCAATAAAGGAGGCGTTTACAAGTCTACCGATGGTGGAGAAACTTGGAGAAATACTAATTCCGATAGAGCACTAAGACAGCGTGCCTGGTATTATTCCAGAATTTATGCCGATACAAAGGATGTTAACAAAGTCTATGTGATGAATGTGGGCTACCATACTTCTACTGATGGTGGCAGGACCTTCGACAGACGGGGTGCGCCTCATGGAGATCACCATGACTTGTGGATTGCTCCAGAGGACAATATGAGACTCGTTATCGCTGATGATGGTGGTGCTCAGGTATCATATGATGGCGGTGACAGTTGGTCTACTTATAACAACCAACCAACAGCACAATTCTATAGAGTTACTACCGATAATGCCTTTCCTTACCGAATTTATGGTGCTCAGCAGGATAACTCTACGGTTAGAATTGCACACCGTTCTTTCGGTTTTGCGATAACGGAGAATGATTGGGAATCAACAGCAGGAGGTGAGAGTGCTCACATAGCGCCAAATCCTGATAACCCAGATATTGTTTATGGTGGTAGTTATGGTGGATTTTTGACTAGAAGAGATCATGATAAGGACATAAGCAGAAATATCAATGCTTGGCCAGATAATCCAATGGGGCATGGGGCTGAAGATTACAAATACAGGTTCCAGTGGAACTTCCCGATTTTCTTCTCGCCACATAGTTCTAATAAGCTTTATACCGCTTCAAACCACCTTCATGTAACATACAATGAAGGCCAGTCTTGGGAATTGATTAGTCCAGACCTTACAAGAGCTGAGCCGGACAAATTGGGTAAATCAGGTGGTCCGATTACTTATGATGATACTTCAGTTGAATACTATGCGACTATTTTTGCCGCAACTGAATCACCTTATGAGAAGGATCTGATTTGGGCTGGTTCTGACGATGGTCTTATTCATGTTACCAGAGATGGCGGTAAGAACTGGGAGAATGTAACACCTCCTGATTTTCCTAAATACTTGATGATCAATAGTATTGATGCCGATCCTTTTGTAAAAGGAGGGGCTTACATCGCAGGTACTCAGTACAAGTTAGGGGATTATCAGCCATACCTTTATAAGACAAAGGATTACGGTAAAACCTGGACCAAGATTACCAACGGTATTCCAAATGATTACTTCACAAGGGTTGTTAGAGCAGACCAGAAGAAAGAAGGTTTGCTTTATGCTGGAACAGAAAGAGGAATGTTTGTGTCTTTTGATGATGGAGCTTCTTGGAAGCCATTCCAAATGAATTTGCCGATCGTTCCGATCACGGATTTGGCTATTAAAAACGATAACCTTATCGCGGCCACACAAGGTAGGTCATTCTGGATGATCGATGATTTGACCATCTTACACCAGTTATCAGATGAAATAGCTGCTAAGAACTTCCATATGTTTAAGCCAATGGATGCCTATAGGCTTGGTGGAGGCGGAGGTCGCTTCGGGCGTAGTGGTGGAAACGCATCATTGCTTTATGGTAAGAATAAGCCTGCTGGACCTATGATCTACTACTACATGAAAGATGAAGTAGAAAAAGGGACGAAGGTCGCAATTGAAATCTACGACAAGAAAGGTGAACTAGTGAAGTCATTTAAGCAGAAGGCCAAAAAAGGAATGAACTCCTTCAATTGGAACATGCGATATGAAAATGCAGAAGGTTTTGAAGGTCTTATCATGTGGGCTGCTTCTATCAGAGGGCCTGGGCCAGCTGCTCCTACAGGAGAGTATACGGCTAAGCTTATTGTGGGTGATGAGTCTCAAGAAACCAAATTCAAATTGATTAGAGACCCTCGTTACCCATCAACGGACGCTGATATTCAAGCACAGTTTGATTTCTTGATGAAAGTTCGAGATAAAGTGACTGAGACACACCGAGCCATTAAAGATATCCGTGCTGCAAGAGAGCAAATGGATGGCCTGATGGCTAAAATCAAAGGTGATGACAAGTATGAAGATGTAGTCAAGTCTGGCAAAGAACTGATGAAGAAGATGACCGCTGTTGAAGAGGCGTTGTATCAGACCAAGAACAGGTCTGGTCAAGATCCATTGAACTTCCCAATTCGATTGAATAACAAGCTAGCTGCACTACTTGGTGTTGCTGGCGGGGGAGAATGGAGACCAACTGCTCAGGCCGAAACAGTGAGGGTTGAGTTGACCAAGCAGATTGATGCAGAGTTGGCTACGCTGAAAGGGCTGATGGAAAATGATCTACCAGCGTTCAATCAGCTAGTAAAAGACAAATCTGTTGATGCCATTATCTTGAAAGAGAGAAAGAAATAGGCTCAGTTAATAAAATAAAAAAGGCCTCGACCCCCGAAACTTTGAGGGTCGGGGCCTTTTTTATTTTGTATTCTTGAGGTCTTCAAGAACCTTGGCCTTATCCTCATTGAGTAAACCATAATCGTAAAATGCTAAGCCATTCGATCCACCGGCTTTTGCTTCTTTGATCATCACAGCGACCTCTTCGGTAGTCTTGTCATGAAGGTATTGGGCTGTATAAAGCGGTTTTGAACCTTTGAGTGCTTTGACTCCTTCTGCTGTAGCCGTTCTGACAAAGTCGATCGGTTCAGCATAGAAATCATAATAGATCATTGGGAAAACAAAGTCTAAATCCCATTCGTCCCAAGCTTGTCTTACAAACTTGCGGGCCAAGGTTGGTGTTGCAAATACCGAAGCCGATAACTTTTTATCTCTGGCATGAACTTCCTTGGCAATTCGGTTCACTAGATTCGTAATAGAATCATATCGAAACTGCCGCCATTGTTCATCCTGACTTGGGTCTTCGAGATCTAAGGGGTCATATCCGCTTTCTGACCTAAACTTATTTCTACAAGTGTCACAATAGCAGAAGTCGTATTCTGCCATTTCATGATCTTGAACTAAGTCATACTTTTCCCATAACCCTCTGGGCAGAATTACATCGCAATAACGAACGTAATCGAGCTGTACACCATCCAGCCCTTCAACTTCTGCTATTTCAGTCATGCCCTTAATGATATAGTCCTGTACTTCAGGTTTGGAAGGACAAAGCCATTGATAATATCCAACATAGGGATTCACATCCAGGCTTGAATCTCCATTTCGGCTTACAGCATACCATTCCGGGTGTGCCATGGCCTCCTTATTTCCGGGACGATTCATTACCCATTGCCAGGAATGAATCTCTAGACCTAATGACTTAGCCAATGGTACGGTTGTCTTTAGTGTCTCAACATTCCCACCAGCTAGCACTCCATAAAATCCTAATTCACTAAGTCGGGTAAATTGCTCACGCCATTCTTTCTCCGGCTTATTGGCTCCACCACCAACCCACATCCAAAGCTTGAAATCTTCAGGTGTAGTTGATTCACAAGATGAAACGAGAGTAGGGGTAGCGGCTATTGCGAAAGAACCGAGGCCCAGTTGCTTAAGGAATTTTCTTTTGTTCATTACTTTTTTATTTCTCTCCAAAGCCTACCTGTTTCGTTAATGTGCCAAACGATAGACTTGTTAAATGGGTGTTGCATTATGGCATGATATCCATAATTGTCAGCTTCAATTTCCCATTGTATTGTTCGGCCTACATTAAAAACTTTGTGCCTGATCAAGGACTCTTTTTCATTACTATAAGGTTCTTTTTTTCTTCTCAGAGCGATTTGCTGTCTATGTACATCAAAGAGCAATTGTCTCACCTCTTCCGATCCAAAGTCAGATACAAAATCAATGTTCTCACCCACAGGGACATCAAAAAAAACAACCATCCCCCAGAATTCAGGTTCGTGCATGGCGATCGCTCTTTGAGGAGACCAAACCCAATTGTGTTCTGGCAGGTTCTTATCGGTTTCTGGATTCTTTTTCTTTAAATAGGACCTTCCTTTGATCTCGGTTTCCCATTGAACTCGGGAGAAGTTGACTCGCCAAACATCATTGTTCCTTGGAGGTACGGCAGCCCTTGTCGCTTCTTTCAAAGCCTTCCAGGGAATTGCTACTTCCAATGACCAGCCTTCATCCTGATCGCTTGGATCATTGATAGTCCCTATAATATCAACAGCAGACTTAAGCCCTTTAATATCCCAATTGTTGATGGCATGACCATTGTCTCGATAAGGTTTAGTCAATAGAAGGTCCCAAACAGTATTGAAGGCATTGACTTCGTATTCATAATAATTATGAGTGTCTCCATCAGGATCGATGAAAATCTCAAAGTCGTTATCATGGAAAATGACTGCGTCACGTTCGGTAAGTTTGGCCCATATATGAGGTTCTTCCATTTCAGCATAGAAGTAGAAGTACTTATCATCCCAGAGCATTTTAACTCTGGTTTTGTGATAGGGGGCAGGCTTCTTACTACCTTCTATATCAACGAAATACTCACTCCAAGAGGCTTTTTGCCAAGACGCCTCTGTTCCGAGTCCATCGACCGAGATATTGTCAATGGTATGTTTGGCAGCATAAGCTCTTCCTTCTATCAATTTAATTTGGGCCAAACATGTATTTGTAATGGCCAAAATGAATAATAGGGTAAGAAACTTCTTCATGGATAAACATATTCCGATTTTGGAATGGGTTCAATATCCTAAAAACTGATTAAATCTAAGCCACCAATTGAATAATAGATGCTTGGTTTGGGTTGAATTAATTAATCGGTATATGCACTAGTCCTTTTCGTGCACGCCACCTTGCATAATTAATTATGAACCACATTCGTCCGTTTTGTCCTGCTGTAAAGTGGTCTTTTTGGTCACTACCATAATACGCCATATAATTCGATTCACTTAGCTCATTAGTCGTCACCTGAACCTCAAGGCCCATAAACTTACCTGTCAGAAGCGTGATATAGTTCAGAACAGAATTGTTCTCGGTCAGTTCCTCCAGACCATCTCTATAGCCATATTTGATGCCCTCTGGCTGGTGAGTGGGTGGAGTATCTCCATAATCAATTCTATACTCCCAACGGGGTTGTGGAAGTTCAACATCGGGCAATGAGAAATGATAGTCATCAGGAAAATGCGTTCTGCCCGCAGATTCTGCATTAATAGCTCTTTTTCCAATCCAGAAGTTAACGTAGGACTCCGGATTCCAATAATACTCTCGTTGCCATACTTCTATAGACTGAGAAAAGACTTCATGCTGACTGTTATACCTATCGATTCCTATTTCATTCAAAGCCTGTCCTGCCTCGTCAACTTCTGCCAGAACAAAACTGAATTGGCTTGGTAAGTTTTGGCTACTGCTTATGTCAAGGGGTTGGAATGAGAACTTTGCGTTGAGTTTGTCAATGAATTCCTGCATCCGTTCACTGATATCGCCAGGTTCATTTTCTGATACATGGAAGATGACAGGTATTTCAACTTTTTGGTTTTCCAATACATATATGATGTGATTGGCTACAATCTCGTTATCAACTAAGAGTTGAAACTTATAGCTACCCGGAGTCTCAGGCGTAAAGCTATATTCTCTTTCCCCACTGGAAACAACTTGTCCATTCTGTACTACGGAAGATATACTTTGAAGCTCCTCAATAACACGACCATATTGATCGAAAAAGCCAATATCGAAAGTTGCGGTTGAGCTTCCATCAGCAACCAAGAAGGTAGCGCTACTGGCGAATTCAATCCTATCCGCATCTTGGACAGTAGGTTGAGGTTCTTCATTTTCACAACTTAAAAAGAAAAGGAAATTCAGGCACAGGAACACAAATGCGAGAGTGTGGTTCCTGAAAACAACCTTATCCGTCAGTTTTGATTGATGCATAACTAGCCTCAAGATATCTAATCTTCGCTAGAATTAAAAGGGTAAGTACTTATCTGTGAGTTAATTAGAATATGCTGATTCCAAAGAATTTGAATAACACGGTCAGCACAAACACAACTGCCAATACAAATGGAGCAAGATAACCAACGGCAAAGTTCAAGTACTTTTGAACAAATGAACCCTTATAATTTGGAGAACCTTCAGCTAGCTCATCATCTAAGTTATGCTTCCTCCAAACGTGAGCTGCAAAGAAGGCTATCATACATCCACCGAGTGGAAGAATACTATCATTTGCCAGAGAGGCAATAAAAGAAAGAAAATCGGTATCTGTCCCTCCTTCTTTATAAGTAGTGAATGCGGTACTAAAGAAGTCAGAATAGCCGAAGCCTAACAGCGAAGGAATACCAATCGCGAAAATGATACCCGCAACAATCCATACCGCTCTATTTCGTTTGATGTTTAATTCGTCTACAGCATAGGCTACCGGTACTTCAAGAAGTGAAACGGTAGAGGTTAGAGCTGCAAAGCAAAGCAGTACAAAGAATAAAGTTCCTACTACCGGGCCAATTGAGCCTAGTGTTCCAAAAATGGTAGGTAGAGTAACAAAGATCAGTCCTGGTCCACCGGCAGCACCTTCCATAGTTCCTCCGCTCATAAAACCTATTAAAGGGAAAATCATCAAACCGGCTATTACTGCAATACCAACATCTGCTAGCGTGATCAGCGCAGCTGCTGATACGATATTCTCTTTCTTATTAACATAGCTACCATAAGTGATCAATGCACCCATACCAAGCGATAATGAGAAGAAGGCTTGCCCCATGGCATTGTAAACAACCCCTGCATTAATTTTAGAAAAGTCCGGAACTAGGTAAAAGCGAATACCATCCATGGCATTAGGTAATGTCAGAGAGTAAATAACCATCGCCAGCATCATAACCACAAGTGTTGGCATAAGCATCTTAGCGGCTTTTTCAATACCACCTGAGATACCTCTTGAAACCACTAGTGCCGTAGTAGCCATAAAAGCGAGTCCATAACCACCCACTTTAAATATCTTGAGTGTGTATTCACCAAACTGTTCACCACCGCCAAAATGGCCAGCAGCCATTTCGAAGATGTACCCAAAGGCCCAACCCGCGATTACATTATAGAATGAAAGAATAAGAATGCCAGCTAGGATTCCGAGTTTTCCGACCCAGTTCCAATTTTTATAACCTAAGGCAGTAAATGCACCCACAGGGTTTTTCTGAGTTTTTCTTCCGATAGCGATCTCAGTGGCCATTACCGGGAAGCAAAGAATAAAACAGAACATCAGGTAGATGACTACAAAAGCAGCACCACCGCCTTCACCTACTTCGAATGGGAAGCCCCAAATGTTTCCTAAACCCACAGCAGAACCTGCTGCAGCTGCGATAAAACCTATTCTACTTGAAAAACCTCCTCTAGGTGCCATTCTGAAAAATTTTGAAATCCGAATATATGGGATTCTTGTTTTCAATTGTTCCTATTCATCAAAAAAGTAGCTGTAAATACTGATATGACAATTCTGACATGCTTGAATTGGATGGAATGAGCACTCAAGGAACAATGCAATCGACAACTTTCACGAAAAACAGCTATTATTGGTGTTTTGAAAATCACTTCATGGAACCATTCTTTACCAATGACGCAGTAGTTCTCGGACTATTGGTCATCATCGTTGCTGCTGTATTTCATACATCTTCTTCTTCGAACCCGAAGTGGAAAAAGTTCTACACTTACGTACCTAGTATTCTTTTGTGTTACTTTCTACCTGGCTTACTCAATTGGCCCCTAGGCTTGGTCTCAGGAGAGGAGTCGAATCTATACTTTGTTGCTTCAAGATATTTACTGCCTGCTAGTTTGGTACTGCTCTGTCTAAGTATTGACATCAAAGGAATCATCAACCTAGGCCCCAAGGCAGTCATAATGTTCTTTGCGGCCACCATTGGTATTGTTTTAGGCGGACCTTTGGCTATACTCATTATTTCTACCGTGGCACCTGATGTATTGGACGTGGGAAGTGGTGAAGAAGTGTGGAGAGGTTTAACCACGGTGGCCGGAAGTTGGATTGGTGGAGGAGCTAATCAAGCTTCAATGAAAGAGATCTTTGGAGTGAGCGATAGCTTATTTGCGACTATGATAGTGGTGGATGTTATCTGTGCAAATATATGGACGGGCTTCTTGTTATACGGGGCCAGTAAGACCCAAAAAGTTGATAAGTGGCTGAAATCTGATACAACCGCAATCGATGATTTGAGAGATAGAGTGGAGCACTATCAGGCGAGTATCGCCAAAATTCCAACCCTTTCTGAAGTGATGACAATTCTCGCGATCGCTTTTGGTGGAACAGCCCTGGCGCATTGGGGTGCGGATGTCATTGCCCCATTGATGGAAGCAAGGAGTGAGTGGCTCGCAAAATATAGTTTAGAATCACTTACCTCAGGGTTTTTCTGGCTTGTGGTAATTGCTACGACCATCGGAGTAGGTCTTTCCTTTACCAAGATGAGGAAATACGAAGGAGCGGGCGCTTCGCGATTAGGTAGTGTTTTCATTTTCATCCTTGTGGCGACCATTGGAATGAGAATGAACGTAGGGGAGGTTTTTGATAACCTAGGGCTCTTCGCAATCGGTATCACCTGGATGCTTTTCCACGTGATCATTATGATCGTTGTAGCCAAATTGATCAAGGCACCATTCTTCTTTGTCGCTGTGGGCAGCCAGGCCAATGTTGGTGGAGCAGCATCAGCACCTGTAGTGGCTTCGGCTTTCAGTCCAGCTTTGGCGCCAGTAGGTGTACTGTTGGCAGTTTTAGGTTACGCGCTTGGAACTTATGGGGCTTTGCTTTGTGCTCAATTGATGGCAGGCGTTTCTCCTTAGATGCCTTGTCGACTATCCAGTTCTGCTTGTATCTTCTTTTGCATTGGTCCAAAAGCCATAATAGGGTAGGCTATGCCAATAATGAGCATCAAACCTATAACGGGATATAGCTCACTGGTTTCTTTCCAAATAGACACTGCAATGGCAATCGAAGCCGTAATCAGGCATAAGATCATAATGACTTTTTGAATTGCCTTGAACTTCTTTTGTTTCTGTTTTAGTTCTTCTATGCTGTGGTTTGAGAACTCGTTTTGATCTGACATGCTTCTTAAATTACCTGCTTAACCGAATTGTTTAATAGGTTTCTAATAATTGGAAGAGCTCATCCAGTTTTGGGGTTAAGATGATTTCGGTACGCCTGTTCAGCGCCTTGTTTTCTGCAGTAGTATTTTCTGCTACTGGAGAGAATTCACCGCGCCCCGAGGCAGTGATTACTTCTGAACTAATGCCATTGCTGACCAAGATTCTTACAATAGAGGTGGCTCTTACCACACTTAAGTCCCAGTTATCGGCAAATTTCCCAGACCCTGATAGAGGTACATTGTCGGTGTGGCCTTCAACCATAATGTTGATGTCAGTATTTCCGCTTAAGGCATTGGCTAGTTGTTTCAGGGCATCTTCACCTTTAGCATCTACTTTGGTGCTTCCTGAATTGAAAAGTAGTTTTTCGGCCAGCGATACATAGACTTTTCCGTTTTTCACTTCTACCGATAGATCGCTTGCTTGAAAGTTGAGCAAAGCATCTGTTACTCGTTTCTTCAGTTGTTGAACAGCTTTGTCTTTTTCAGAAATCAATCGCTCAAGCTCTGCCACCTTCGCTTCTCTTTTTGAAAGGTCAATAGCCAATTCTTCATTCTTTTTTCGCTCAATTTCCAAATCATCTTCAATTGCTAATAGCCGCTGCTGTTGCTGGGCCAAATCTGTATTTAACTGACTACTATTGGTAAGCAGATTGTCATAAAGTTGTTTGATACGGGTGTATTCCCCTTGAACGTCCTTTAATTCTTTACTTACTAGATCGAAGTCACTCTGAAGGGCTGTGTTTTTTCCTTTTAAATCTTCGACCTGAACTTCTAGGCGTTTTGCCTTTTCATTTACCACTGCAAGCTGCTCTTGCAGTCTTGTCTTGTCATTTTCTAAGGCGTTCTTTTCGCTGACAACTGTATCGAAGTCTTTTTTAGCAACACAGGAACCTAAGAGGATTACAAAGGTTGTCAAGAGTGCAGCTTTTTTATAGAAGGTCTTCATAAGATCGATTTGGGTTGTACAAATATGCTCAATTCGGTTGAGATTGTCATGTGCTATATACTCATCGGCCATTATTAAAATTATGCTGCATGCATAATATTTTCTAACTTAAAGCCACTGATTTAAAGCTTTGTTATGAGAACTGATGGAATGCTAAAGGATGATGCCCTGAAGGGCCAAACGATCATAGTTACTGGTGGGGGTACTGGCCTTGGACGTGCCATGGGTAAGTACTTTTTAGAGCTGGGGGCCAACTTGGTCATCACCAGTCGTAAGATGGAGGTTTTGGAAAAGGCAGCTCAAGAACTTGAAGCCGAGACTGGAGGAAAAGTATTACCAGTACAGTGTGATGTCCGAGATTATGACCAAGTGGAAAATGTACTCACAAAGACTGAGGAGCATTTTGGGCAAATACATTGCCTCTTGAATAATGCGGCAGGAAATTTCGTCAGTCCTACCGAAAGGTTATCCAACAGAGCATTTGATACGATTATTGATATTGTTCTGAAGGGAACTACCAATTTCACACTAGCCTTAGGCAAGCGTTGGATCGCTGCTGAGCAAGCAGGTACCGTTCTCAACATAGTAACGACCTATGCATGGACCGGTTCGGGTTATGTCGTGCCCTCAGCATGTGCAAAAGCTGGTGTGTTGGCTATGACACGCTCACTGGCTGTAGAGTGGGCGAAATACAAGATCAGACTCAATGCCATCGCACCAGGTCCTTTCCCAACGGAGGGTGCATGGAGTCGCTTATTACCAGGTGACCTAATTGATAAATTTGATCCGGCCAAGCTTGTTCCGGTAGGCAGAGTAGGAGAACATCAGGAACTAGCCAACCTGGCGGCCTATCTTATGTCTGATTTTTCTGCATATGTGAATGGTGAAGTGGTGACCATCGATGGGGGAGAATGGCTGATGGGCGCTGGCGAATTTAGTCATCTGGAAAAAGTACCACAGGCCATGTGGGATATGCTAGAAGCCGGAAGAGGAAAAAAGTCATAGGCCCCAAGCTACTTTGGGGCTATTGGAAAGCCAAACGTCAATTAAGAAAGACCGAGTTTTAGCAAAAAATGCATTGAGCTTTTCGGTAAATCATAGAATGTAAATACAGCTTTACAAACCGATTGATTTCATGATGTTTCTTGCTTATTTGATTTTAAGTATTTAATAATCAGATGGATAGGTGGCCTTCTTAATATTCCCTTCACAATTTTCACAGAAAGTTATCATTTGAGTCAAGCCTACTTGATTTCTTAATTCTTTTCTTAAAGAATCGCACACATTCAAGTCTAAGGTGCTTTACACCTTTGGGTAAATTTTAAAACCCATGAAAAGAACCTTAACCACACTTTTATTTCTTTTGACGTTTACCACATTCGGGTTTGCTCAAAACGGAATTATTCGAGGAAAAATTACAGACGAGCTTGGTTTACCATTACCGGGTGCAAGTGTAATGATAACATCAATAGAGAAGGGAATGCCTTCTGATGACAATGGTAATTATACTATTGTGGATATACCCGCAGGTACCTATAAACTGATAACCACATTTATTGGCTACAAGAGAATAGAACAGGACATTACAGTAATCGCTGGGGAAACAACAGTCATCAACATAAAGATGGAGCCAGGATTTACGGCAGGCGGTGAAGTAATTGTCCTAGGCGATCGACTGAAAGGCCAAGCCAAGGCTTTGAATCAACAACGCACCAATGCGAATATTACCAATGTGGTAGCTGCTGATCAAATTGGTAGGTTCCCAGATGCGAATATTGGAGATGCATTGAAAAGGATTCCTGGTATCACGATTCAAAACGATCAAGGAGAAGCTCGAAACATCATCATTAGAGGCTTGGCCCCTCAATTGAATTCTGTGATGTTGAATGGTGAGCGTATACCATCTGCCGAAGGCGACAATCGAAATATTCAGTTGGATTTGATTCCTTCAGACCTTATTCAAACTATTCAAGTAAATAAAGCAGTGCTACCTGATATGGATGCTGACGCAATCGGTGGGTCGGTGAATCTAGTGACGCGTTCGGCACCAACTGGTAGGCGAGTATCCGGAACTCTAGCTTCAGGATATAACTTCTTATCTAATAAGCCGATTTGGACAGGCACGGTGGTTTTGTCCGATCGTTTTGCAGATAATAAACTAGGAGCTGTATTTTCTGCAAGCTACAACAATCACAATTTTGGATCGGACAATGTAGAGGCAGTCTGGTTCGAAGGTGATAATGGCGAAGCGCTTATCGAAGAGTTTGATATCAGAGAATATCGTGTTCAGCGAGTAAGAAGAAGCTTTAACCTGGCTTTGGACTACGAGATCAATGATAACCATAAGCTAATCCTCTCTGGAACTTACAATTGGAGAGACGACTGGGAGAATAGATATAGAATGCGTGTTTCGCAGATTGATGATGCCTTTGGTGATGGAGATGCAGTGCTTACCGGTGCAAATCAATGGACTTTACCGGCAAGGGTTCAATACCAAACTAAAGGTGGTATTGGAAACGATAGAGTTGATAATAGAAGACTGGAAGATCAGCGCAACAGGAATGTGACACTTAAAGGTGAGCATCAATTTGATAAGTTAAAGGTTGATTGGTTTGCTACCTATGCAAGAGCCTCTGAAGAAAGGCCTAATGAACGTTACATCAGCTATCGAGAGAGTGGTCAAAATGTGAGTTTGGATTTAAGAAACCCTGAGTTTCCGATTGCCACGTTGACCAATCCTAATGATAATTTTAATATCGGATTCCACGAAATCACTGAGGAGTTTCAAGATACTTATGACGAGGATTTCAATACTCGAATTGATTTCACTTTGCCAGTTTCTGAGAAGGCCATCCTGAAATTCGGAACTCGGTTGAGAACTAAAAATAAGGTAAGAACCAATTCATTCTTTTCTTACGAACCGGTCGACCTAAATACCTTTGGTGCGACCCTTGGAGATCTTCCAAACACTAATTTTTCTGATGCTGATTACCTTGCTGGTAGTCAGTACCAAATTGGAAACTTTGTCAGCCCGGAGTTCTTAGGAGGACTAGACCTGACCAATGCCTCTCTTTTTGATCAATCAGATGAAATAGGTGAGTATTTACCAGGTAACTATAATGCAGACGAGAACATCTTCAGTGCCTATGTGATGTCTGATATTCAATTCAGTGATAAGCTGTCTGGTATTGTAGGTTTAAGGTTAGAGTCTACAAGCATTGATTATTCAGGGTTTTTATTGGATGTCGATAATGATACGTTCACTGAAGAATCAGCTTCTCAGGATTACAGTAACTTCATGCCGGGCGTGCATTTAAACTATAATTTCTCTGAGTACTCAGTATTGAGGTTTGCCTATACTAATACCATTGCAAGACCCAACTATTTCGATTTGGTACCTTATGCGGAGTTCAGTCCGGACGATGAGGAACTCGTAAGAGGTAATCCGAACTTGGAAGCTGCTACTTCTACCAACTTTGATTTGATGTATGAGAACTACTTCCAAAACATCGGTATTGTCTCTGGAGGCTTCTTTTACAAAGACATTGATAACTTTATCTATGAGCAGGTTCAAGAAGGTTTCAACGATCCACAGTTTGGCAATGACCTTGAGTTCACAACATTTGAGAATGGTGGTACAGCTGAAATTTATGGATTTGAGTTATCTCTCCAAAGACAGATTTGGAAGGGCTTGGGTATCTACTTGAACTATACCTATACTCAATCAAACACGACAGGTATTCAAGGAAGAGAGAATGATGACTTATCACTTCCTGGTACTGCCGAGAATATGTTCAATGCCTCTCTTTCTTACGAAACGGATAAGCTGGTATTGAGAGCGTCTCTGAATTACGCCAGCGATTATATTGACGAGTTAGGGGGCGAGGCTTTCGAAGATCGTTTTTACGATAAGCAGACTTTCTTAGACTTGAATGGTTCATATGCATTCAAACCTAATTGGAGATTCTTCTTCGAGGTGAACAACCTTACGAACCAACCATTGAGATATTATCAAGGGATCAGTTCTAGGACTATGCAAGCTGAATATTACAATGTGAGATTCAATGCTGGTTTGAAGTTTGATCTGTTCAATAACTAGAAATTCATCATCATATATTGCTCTTTAATGATGGTAGGGGGTGGCTTAGGTCGCCTCCTACACATTTTTTAATAGTATGATAAAAAAGAAAGCTCTGATGACCTGCCTTGCCCTCATTATGGCGGGGTGTAGTGGTCCGAAAATTCATAAGGATGCCGTGAAACCGGTAATTATTACTGAGTCGGTGAAATATGATACCGATGACCCTGCAATATGGGTAAACCCACAGGATGCATCTAAAAGTCTGATTATTGGGACCGACAAGAATGAAGATGGTGCACTCTATGCATTCGATCTCGAAGGAAAAATTGTTCAAGACAAGGTAGTAAGAGGCTTAAAAAGGCCCAACAATGTTGACTTAGTTCATGGCTTTGTTTTGGGAAATGACACGATTGATATAGCGGTAACTGGCGAGAGACTCACACATAATTTAAGAGTGTTTTCAGTTCCTGATATGAAACCAATTGACAGCGGAGGGATACCTATGTTTGTGGGGGAAACTGAAGTGGAATATAGAGACCTAATGGGTGTTGCACTCTATAAACGTTCTTCAGATGGGGCGGTCTTTGTTATTATGGGAAGAAAAACTGGACCGACAGATGGCACTTACTTATGGCAATATCGCCTTGAGGGTACTGAAACAGGTTTAGTAAAGGCTACATTGGTCAGGAAGTTTGGCAAATACAGTGGTCAATTTGAAATAGAGGCGATTGCTGTGGATGACGAGTTAGGATATGTCTATTATTCTGACGAAGGTGTCGGAGTTAGAAAGTACTATGCTGACCCCGAAAAAGGTAATCAAGAATTGGCACTATTTGGAACGGAGGGCTTTGCACAGGATCATGAAGGAATATCGATTTTTGATTCAGGTAATGGTAAAGGTTTTATTTTAGTGTCTGATCAACAGGCAAATGCCTTTCATATTTTTCCGAGAGAAGGAACAGCGACTGATCCACATAGTCATCAAGTCACAAAGATGGTTTATGTTTCAACGAATGAGAGTGATGGTTCCGAAATCAGTAATGTCAGTTTCAACGCCACTTTCAAGAAAGGTATTTTCGTAGCCATGTCTGATAACAAGACTTTTCAATATTATCGAGTAGAAGATATATTGGATATCAACTGAAACGAGACCCGTGAAGACAAAAAAGAAAGGGAGTGAATAATTCACTCCCTTTTTTATGATCTAAATATCTTAATTAGGCTAGCGTCTTAGCCATTTTTGACCTTGTATGCTCATCTAAGTAAATCTTTCTCATACGGATGTTATTTGGCGTGATTTCAAGGTATTCATCCTTTTGGATGTATTCCATGGATTCTTCTAGTGAGAACCTTCTTGGAGGGGCAATTTTAGAGTTACTATCCGAACCAGAAGCTCGCATGTTAGTCAATTGCTTTCCTTTTTGAATGTTCACAACAATATCGTTTTCACGATTGTGCTCTCCAATTACCTGACCTGTATATAGGTTTTCTCCAGGTGCGACAAAGAAATAGCCTCTATCTTGAAGCTTGTCAATTGAATAAGGTGTTCCAGGTCCATTTTCCATTGAGATCAGCGATCCATTGATACGCCCCTTAATCTCACCTTTAAATGGCTGGTACTCTTTGAACCTGTGATTCATTACCGCTTCGCCACCTGTAGCAGTCAATACATTGTTTCTCAAGCCAATCAAGCCCCTAGAAGGGATGTCAAACTCTAAGTGCTGCTGATCACCTTTTGGCTCCATGATCTTTAGCTCTCCCTTACGCTGAGTAGCAAGTTCAATTACTTTACCTGAAACCGCATCTGGCACGTCTACCACAAGGGTTTCAATAGGCTCACACCGTTGACCATCAATTTCTTTAAAGATCACTTGAGGCTGCCCAACCATTAATTCATAGCCTTCTCGTCTCATGGTTTCGATCAAAACAGACAAGTGGAGTATGCCACGGCCATAAACAAGGAACTTGTCCTCAGAATCAGTCGGGTCAACACGAAGAGCCAGATTTTTCTCAGTTTCTTTCATCAAGCGATCTCTCAAGTGGCGCGAGGTCACAAATTTACCTTCGCTACCAAAACCAGGAGAGTTATTGATTGTAAAAAGCATGTTCATCGTTGGCTCATCGATTGATATACGATCAAGAGGAGCTGGGTTTTCAAAGTCGGTGAGTGTATCACCAATCTCAAAGTTTTCAAGCCCTACGATTGCACATAAATCACCGGCTTTCACTGAGCTTACCTTCTGTCTTCCTAAACCTTCAAATACTTGAAGTTCTTTGATTCTTACACGCTGAATTGAACCATCGGCTTTTGTCAAGCCCATTGATTTTCCTTCTTCTAATGTTCCTTGGTAGACTCTGCCAATTGCAATTCGGCCTACGAAGGAAGAATAGTCAAGAGATGTTACTTGAAATTGTGGTGTTCCTTCCGGAGATGGTGCTTCAGGAATTACTTCAATAATCTTATCTAAAAGAGGAGTGATGGTATCTGTAGGCTTTTGCCAATCATCACTCATCCAACCCATTTTTGAAGATCCGTACATGGTCTCAAAATCAAGCTGTTCTTCGGTCGCATCCAAGTTGAACATCAGGTCGAAGACTTGTTCATGCACTTCGTCAGGTCGGCAGTTTTCTTTGTCCACCTTGTTAACCACTACAATAGGAGTAAGGCCAAGGGCTAAAGCCTTGCTAAGTACAAATCGCGTTTGTGGCATAGCACCTTCAAAAGCATCGACCAACAAGAGCACACCATCCGCCATTTTCAGAACACGTTCTACCTCGCCACCAAAATCTGCGTGACCTGGAGTGTCAATGATGTTAATCTTTACACCATTATAGGTTACAGAAACGTTTTTTGAAAGAATGGTAATTCCTCTTTCTCTCTCGAGGTCGTTGTTATCCAGGATTAGGTCTCCAGACTCTTGGTTCTCCCTAAAGAGTTTAGAGGCGTGGATAATCTTATCTACAAGAGTAGTTTTGCCATGATCAACGTGGGCAATGATGGCGATATTTCTGATGCTTTGCATGAGCGCTTTCTAATTGAAGCCGCAAAGGTAATCTTTTAATATGAATCCATGATTAAGAATTCGAAATCAAGTGAATCAAACTGTCACTTGACAGTTTGATTCACTCGTCATTATAGAAATTGGCTATTTGAGTTTGTTCCCTATGTAAGTCAGAAGCTCGTTCTTTGTGCTGTCTTCCTTAAATTTCCCATCAAACTGGGCAGTAACTGTACTGCTGTTCACATCTTGAACACCACGAGAAGACACACACAAGTGCTCCGCGTCAATTATGACTGCCACATCTTCTGTTTCAAGAATGCTTTTGAGCTCATTGGCAATTTGGACAGTAAGTCGCTCTTGCACTTGCGGTCTTTTTGCGTAATAGTTGACGATGCGATTGATTTTCGATAGTCCAATTACCTTACCACTCGATATATAGGCGACATGTGCCTTTCCTATAATAGGAACAAAATGATGTTCACAGTTAGAATAGAAAGTGATATCCTTTTCAACCAGCATTTCATTGTACTGGTACTTATTTTCGAATAGTGCCACTTTAGGCTTGTTGGCTGGGTTTAATCCGCTGAAGATTTCTTGGATATACATCTTGGCCACTCTTTTTGGAGTTCCGCTCAGACTATCATCAGTCAAATCCAAGCCCATGATTTCCATAATATCTCTGAACTTATCTTCGATCAAGTTCATCTTTAGGTTATCATCCATGTCGAATGCACCTTCCTTGAGCGGGGTATCATAGCTAGTACCTATATGCTCATCACCAATCTCTTCTACTGTCAAACCGTTAAGCTGGGTATTCAACATAGTTTCGTTCTGTCTCATATAATGTTACTTTCAGATCGAGTTCAGGCTCGATTTTTTCTCTTAGGATGTTATAAATCACGACAACAATATTTTCAGCCGTAGGGTTTAGGTTTTCGAACTCAGGGACATCGAGGTTAAGGTTCTTATGATCAAGCTTGTCAGAAACATTCTCCTTGATTAAGTCGCTCAATACCTTCATGTCATATACATAACCCGTTTCAGGGTCAGGTTCACCACTTACCTTGACAATTAACTCGTAATTATGGCCGTGATAATACTTGTTATTACACTTCCCAAATACTTGCTCGTTCTTTTCTTCCGACCAATTGGGATTGTGCAATCTATGGGCAGCATTAAAATGCTCCTTTCTAAAAACCGCTACTTTCATTCGTGATTGTTTTATAGAGTAAGAAGTTTGCTTACTACTCAATTTGTTTCACTGGTCCTTTAACACAAGGTGGTAGAGAATTGTTCAGCTAGGCATTAATAAAAAATAGAATAGGGGAGATGATCTAGTTAGTCCTCCAAATATCCTCAAGGATTCCACTATTGTTACTTCCACCACTCACCCAAATGGAATTGTTAAATGAGAAAATGGCCATTTGATCTCGAACATCAAATATTGGGTTCGTGTCTTGCTGAGTCCAATTCAGGCCGTCTGGGGAAGTCCAAACGTCATTAAAACGGTTGCCTGTATCATCATCCCCACCAATAACCCATAAGAGGTTATTGTACGCTATGGCTCCGTGTAACCACCTTTCAACAAAGAGGTTGCCGCTTACGAAGACTTCTGTCCAACTGATACCATCAGTGCTCATCCATATATCATTGCGTTGTCTCTGTAATTGATCGCCATCCAGATCGGTACCTGCAATTAGGACCATTTGGCCATTGAACACCGTCAATGAATGACCTAGTCTTGGTGTAAATAAATTTCCGGTTGTTGTCACTTGGCTCCAAGTTGATCCATTGGAACTCATCCATACTTCGTTTTTGAAAGCCCCATCACTTCCTCCAACAACCCAGATGTTGTTATTAAAAACAACTGCTGCATGGTCTGCTCTGGGGCTAAAGATACCTTGTGTATTTACCTGTGTCCAATTAGCTCCATCAGGTGATGACCATACATCATTAGTTCTGCCATTGGCAGTAAAGCCTCCTATAACCCAGATTTTGTTATCAAAAATTACAGCTTCATGCCCGTTGCGTGGCGCAAAGGCATTAGTCGTGTTCACTTGAGTCCAAGTAATCCCATCAGTACTGGACCAGACTTCATTGATTCGATCAATTCCCCTTATTCCGCCTATCGAGAATAATGTTCCATTTAAGTCGACAATTTTATGCCCGTATAATCCTCCGAAAGCCGCATTGGCTGTTGCCTGCGTCCAAGCTATTTCGAAGAGATCATTAAGATTAACTGTCACTATAGATGTCTGGCTCAGTGATCCATTAAACACGTTGATGGTGGCAGTGAGGCTCGTATTTAATTCATAGTCGAATAAGCTTGCGTCTGCCACCGTCAATACTCCAGTGCTCATGTCTAATGCAAAGGCTCCTGCTACGCTCTCATCATCAAGATCAAAGCTTACCGATCCCAAATCTGTTGTTCCTGTAACCGTAACTAAAATGTCTCCATTCGATGGGTTTTCATCGATCGTAATCGTTTCATCCTGTGTACTTACTACCTCCAATACATTATTAAGATTTACTGTAATGGTCGCATTGTCAGTAACACTTCCGATTGAGGCTTCAATTGTGGCGGTTAGGGTAGGGTTAGTTTCGAAATCGAAAGCCTGAGGGTCGGCCACTGAAAGGATTCCAGTGTTGGAATCCAGGTTGAATGCACCAGAAACAGACTGTGAGACTAAATTGAACTGCACGTTTCCGCCACTTATGTTGGCGTTTATTGTGACTACAGACATGCCCGCCTGAGGGTTTTCATCTATGGAAATTATTGCGTCACTGGCGTCTACCGTTGGGTTGGTTTTATTGTTACAAGCAACAAAAGCTAGAGAAAAAATGAAAAGTAGGAGTTGGAAGACGTGCTTTTTCATGTTTTGGTAGAGGATTGTTGAAAAAATAACCGTTTAGTCAAAGTTTAATGAAAAAAAGATTTTTTGGCAAGTGGTATTGATCTTAATAGGTTGGTAGTAAGGTGTTTATGAGGTTTTGTAAGGCCATGCCCTAAGACTTATTTCCTTCATTTTCGTGATTATTCAAGGACAGTTTTACAACTTAAGATGGCTTTGTGACATCTTGTGACATTCGTTTACCCTTCCATGACAAACCCCTGTCGAAACCCCCGTTCATTTGAATAAGAATTCGCAAAAAGGTTATCGCGAAGACTTATGAAGATCAAATACAACAAAAACTCAAAAACAACAAAAATGAAAAAGCAAATCACAAAAGCAGTAGCAGCCATCGTTTTATTGGCTAGTGGATTCTTGGCCTCAGCTAACGAATCTGAAAGAGAAATCTCATTGTCAACTGAAAATCAAAAAGCAGTTGTCCTACAAATGAACAACATCAAGGCAGGAACCCAAATCTCTTTAAGAGATGAAAATGGTAAGCTCTTGTTCGAAGACAAAGCTGATGCAAATCAGTATGGTAAAGTTTTCAACTTGTCACGTTTAGAAAAAGGCCAATTACAATTGGAAATCGAAAATGAAGAGACGCTTGAAATCATGTCAATTGAAGTGACAGAAAGTGCTGCCTCAATAAAATCAGGTAGTGAGCAGGTTTTCCAGAAGCCAATTGTTAAGCATAACGGTGAATCAATGAAAATTTACTTCGGAGAAGGGGAGTCTGGCATGAAAATTACAGTATTAGACCAGTATGGCGATGTTGCCTTCAAAGATAAGGTAGAAGCAGGTAGCGCCTTGAAAAGATACGATGTGTCTAAGCTATCAGGAAAATATAATATTCAGTTTACTGCAGACGGCAGAAGCTTTTATCATACAATCACTCTAGATTAAAAGTGCAATTTTAAAATGGAGGAGACCCCGACTTGTCGGGGTTTTTTTATGCCTTGACGACAAACCTAGGTAAATGTTACACTGTATCATATGTGACAATAAGTGTACGTTTTTGTACAAGTATCTAGTCGTTCTGGCACAAGAAAATTATATAAACAATTGATAATCAGTATTTTAATGTTTTTGGCACAAGCATTGGAACTAGAATGGCAGGTCAGTTGCTTTGGTCAGCAACACTAAAAGATCGAAACTCAAAATAAAACAACAAAAGGTCATGAACTCAATAGCATTAAACAACTTAAGCACTTTGAAGAGACGATTCATACTAGCAATCGGAATCTTAGTGGGAATAAGCACAATGGTACTTGCGAATCCGATTGAGGACAGAGCAAGGTTAACAAAAGAAGAAGCCAAAGAATTAATTTCTATGATTTCTGAAGAATTGGAACTCGCAACTTACGAACCAGTATTGGTTTTTGATGAAGAGGGAATGTTCGAGGAAGTTCAACCGCTTCAGATTATTAAAGTATATGATAACAACGATGAATTGTTGTTAGAAGCACCAATCAGAAAATTACAACAGGCTAAGAATAAGCATTTAAGAAAGCTTTTGAATGCGAGTGATTTCTTAACTGAGTATGATAACATTAAATACTATAGACTGGATTTGTAAGGTTATTCAGACTATAACAAAAAGGGCGCTCATTGAGCGCCCTTTTTGTTTAAAGAGACATGTGACTGGTCTTACAAAAAAGAGGGTCACCAAATTAATGGCAACCCTCTTTCGAATTTTACTGAGTGTACAAAGTAATCTCAGATGTTTAGGGTACAACAATTATAAGATGCATTTGTGAACCAACCAAATGTAAAAAAGGCTCTTGGGTCCCCGAAATGGACTTTTTGTCTGTAAGTAGTTACGAATTGAGTGTGAACGACAGGATAGTATATGTACAAACATCTAAGATTTTTAAAGAAATTTTGATGGGTATAAAAAAAGCCACCCCGACAGGTCGGGATGGCTCTCTTATGATCTATGCTTTTGGATTAGCAGTGCTCTTCGAACACATCTGCTAAGTGGTTTCCTATTACTTCTGCAGATCTACCTTCAATATGGTGACGTTCTACAAAGTGAACCAACTCACCGTCCTTAAAAAGCGCAACTGAAGGAGACGAAGGAGGGAAAGGTAAATGGAATTCTCTCACCTTTGCCGTAGCCTCAAGGTCGCCACCAGCGAATACAGTTGTTAAGTTATCAGGTTGTTTATCAGCAAGCTTTAAGGCCATTTTAACACCTGGTCTTGCCGTTCCAGCTGCACATCCACATACTGAGTTGATTACTACCAAAGATGTTCCTTTGTGATCTGATAGGTGCTCTTCAACAGCTTCTGCTGTTTTTAATTCTGAAAAGCCCGCTTCAGTCAATTCTTGTCTAAATGGGACTAATAAATGTTCTGGGTACATATCTCTACTTTTTATATTCTTATTACATAAAGCCGAGCTCTAACTTGGCTTCTTCAGACATCATGTCTTGGGTGAAAGGCGGATCGAATGTCAGTTCAATCTCAACATCGTTTACACCTTCTATTTTTTTTATTGCTTGTTTTGTTTCTTCCGGAATAACCTCTGCTGCTGGGCAAGAGGGAGAGGTGAGTGTCATTAACACATAAACATTGTTTATTGGAAATACATTGATCTCATAGATCAAGCCCAATTCATAAATGTCTACAGGTATTTCAGGGTCGTAGACTGTCTTTATCGCAGCAACGACTTCGTCTCTCAAGTTTTCTTTCAATCCTTCCGCCATACTAAGCACTTTGTGTTTTGGTAGAAAAGGCTAAGCCATAAATTTTCATCTGCTTCATCATTGCTCCAAAGCCATTTGATCTTTGCGTTCCAATGAATCGATTCAAACCAATCTTATCAATGAAGTATAAGTCCGCATCGATTATCTCCTGAGGAGATTTACCCGAAAGAATTCTTACCAGTAAACTCACTAAACCTTTGGTAATGGCCGTGTTGCTGTCTGCCTCAAACTCTACCTTTCCATCCTCCAGGCCAGCTTTCATCCAAACCTTTGACTGACAGCCTTTCACTATGTTGTCCTCAGTTTTGTTTGCTTCGGTCATCTCAGGCAATTGTTCACCAAGCTCCATGATGTAGCTAATGGTCATTTCCATATCGCCATCTAGCATAGAAAACTCATCTATGATCTCATCCTGTATTTGGTTGATTGCCTGACTCATTATTTGAATTTGGTGATTATGTCTTTCAGAGCTGACACAAAAGTGTCTATCTCAGATTTGGTATTATAAACAGCAAACGAAGCCCTGGCAGTTCCCTCAATACAATAATGATCCATTAATGGTTGAGTACAGTGGTGGCCAGTTCTCACAGCAATTCCCTTCGCATCTAGCCACATACCAAGGTCAAAATGATGGATTCCTTCTACTTCAAAAGAAACAACACTGACCTTTTCTTGTGCAGTCCCAATAATCCTTAAGCCTTCGATTGCTGACAACTGCTCTGTCGCATAGGAGAGGAGTTCTTCCTCGTAAGCCGAAATGTTCTCTTTGCCCAACTCATCGATAAACTCGATTGCCTTCTTCAAAGCGATGACGTTGGCAATGTCAGGAGTACCTGCTTCAAATTTATAAGGAATGTCATTGTATGTCGTTCCACCAAATGAAACATCCTTGATCATCTCACCACCGCCTTGGTATGGGGGTATTTTTTCTAGAATGCCTCTCTTACCATAAAGCACGCCAAGGCCTGTCGGGCCATACATTTTGTGTGCCGAAAAGGCAAAAAAGTCAACATTCAAATCTTTTACATTCACCTCTAGATGAGAGGTAGACTGTGCACCGTCTATCAGCACTTTTGCACCAACGGCATGCGCCATTTTGGTGATCTTTTTTACTGGGTTAATGGTGCCCAGCGTATTGGAAGCATGGTTGAAAGCGACCATTTTGGCCTTCTCTGTCAAGAGTTGCTCTACTTCCTCCAGAATAATCTCTCCAGCCTCATTAATGGGCATTACTTTTAAAATAGCACCTCGTTCTTCACAGATCATTTGCCAGGGCACGATATTGGAATGGTGCTCCATGGCCGAAATCAATACTTCATCACCTTGGTTCAAGAACTTTCGTCCCCATGAACTAGCGACAAGGTTAATGCTTTCAGAAGTACCCTTTGTGAAGATAATTTCTTCAGCCTCATTGGCACCAATGAATTCTTGAACCGCTTTTCTGGTTTCTTCAAACTTTGCTGTAGATCTTTCTGCAAGGGTATGAATGCCTCGATGAATATTGGCGTTATCATTTTGATAATGATGTACCAATGCATCAATTACCCGTTGAGGTTTTTGATTGGTAGCCGCATTGTCAAAATAAATCAAAGGCTTTCCATTGACTTCTTGATCAAGTACTTGGAACTCCTTTCTAATGCGCTCTACATCGATATGGTGATCAGTCAGTGTATTTGACATGATTACTTTTCTAACCTGGCTGTAATAATCTCCTCTACGTAATCTTGAATGGCCTTAATCTCTAGGTTCTCGATTACATCACTTGCAAAAGCATGCAATAGTATGGCTCTTGCTCTTTCTTTTCTGATACCTCTGGCTTGCAAATAGAACAACGCATCCTGATCAAGCTGGCCAGTGGTACATCCATGCGAACATTTTACATCGTCAGCCCAAATTTCCAACTGCGGTTTAGTGTTCACAGTGGCATCATTGGTCATTAAAATGTTTTTATTGGACTGGAAGGCATTAGTTTTTTGAGCATCTTTTCTAACAAAGATTTTACCATTGAAAACTCCTTTTGACTTGTCGTCCATAATGCCTTTATAGAGCTCGTTGGAATAGGCATTTGGCATAGTGTGATCAACCGTGGTGTGGTTGTCAACATGCGTTTTTCCTCCCAAAACATAAAGCCCGTTCATGTGTGCTTCGCAACCTTCGCTATTCAGTTTGATGTCGAGGTTGTTACGTACCATGGCACCATTTAAGGCGATAGTATTTGCTGTAAAATTGCTATTTCTGTCTTGCGCTACATTCACATTTGAAATATGATAAGTAGCATCGGCATCGTTCTCTACTTTGTAGTATTTGGCGTTTGCATTTTCCGCAACAAAGATCTCATTAACGGCATTGGTAAATGACTTCTCTTTACCAAGCGTATCAAATTTCTCAAGAACAGTCACTTGGGCAGACTTTCCAACAACGACAATGTTTCTTGTATTGTAAATAGGCTGTTCACTAGAACTATCACTGACGAAATACAATGCAATTGGCTTATCGACAACGACATTGTTTCCAACATTTATGACTACTCCATTATGACTGAATGCCGTGTTTAAGGCTATGAATGGATCTTTCTCAAAATCTGCCTGTTTGCCAAAGTAATCAGCTACATGGTCCGCGTTTTCCTTTGAAGCCTGCTCGAAAGTATTCACCTCTAAGCCTTCAACTGAGAAGTCATCAGATTTCTCTGCCGAGAATTCTCCATTTATAAATACTAAGTTGTATGCATCGAGATTTGGAATCTTAACGCCTTCGATTTGCTTGGTAGTGATCGATGGGGCAGAGGCCTGCGTATGAAAGTCTATGTTCTTTTCTAAGGCTCTGGTGAGGTTAGTGAACTTGTATTCTTCATCCTTAGGCGCAGGGAAGCCATTGGCCTTCAATGCTTCGAAAGCATTTTTCCTAACCTGATGAATGGCTGACTTGCTCTGACCGTTTAAGCTTTTTTCAAAAGCCTCGAATCTACCAGTCAGTGCATCTAAAATAGATTGACCTGATAATTTGTCCATTGCTTAAACAGTTGCGTCAGCTTCTTCTTTAATCCAATCGTAGCCTTTTGCCTCTAATTCAAGGGCCAAGTCTTTGGTGCCAGACTTAACGATGCGCCCTTTGTACAATACATGTACATAATCCGGCACAATGTAGTCCAGTAGTCTTTGGTAATGTGTCACAACAATAGTCGCATTATCCTTAGACTTAAGTGCATTCACACCGTTTGCTACAATCTTAAGGGCATCAATATCGAGGCCCGAATCAGTCTCATCAAGGATGGCCAACTTCGGCTCGAGCATTGCCATTTGGAATATCTCGTTTCTTTTCTTTTCACCACCAGAAAAACCTTCGTTTAAAGATCGGCTTAGTAATGACTGATCGATTTCAACGAGCTTCATCTTCTCTTTCATCAACTTCAAGAAAGAAACTGCATCTAATGGCTTCTCGCCATGATGTTCTCTGACTTGGTTGATGGCTGTTTTCATGAAGTTAGTAGTACTAACTCCTGGGATTTCTACAGGATACTGAAATGCCAAAAAGATACCTTCTCGTGCTCTTTCGTCCGCATCCATATCCAAAAGGTCCTTACCTAGGAAGTCAACATCTCCCGAAGTAACCTCGTAATCTTCACGACCAGCAAGTACAGAAGCAAGTGTACTTTTCCCCGATCCATTAGGTCCCATGATGGCATGAACCTCTCCAGGTTTTACTTCTAGATTAATACCTCTGAGAATTTCTTTCTCTTCGATTCTGGCCTCTAAATTCTTTATAGATAACATTTTACTCTTTTGTCTTTTTGAAATAGGAGTGTGATTATCCCACTGAGCCTTCTAGGGTCAATGCGAGTAGTTTTTGTGCCTCAACGGCAAACTCCATTGGTAATTGATTCAATACTTCTTTGGCGTAGCCATTTACAATAAGGGCTACTGCTGACTCTTCATCGATACCTCTTTGCTGGCAGTAGAAGATTTGATCTTCACCGATTTTCGATGTCGTTGCCTCATGTTCTACTTGTGCAGATGAGTTCTCAATATCGATATAAGGGAAAGTGTGCGCTCCACATTTGTCACCCATTAATAATGAGTCACATTGTGAAAAGTTTCTTGCATTCTCGGCACGTTTCATCACCTGAACTTGGCCACGATAACTATTCTGAGAATAACCAGCTGAAATACCTTTCGAAACGATTCTCGATTTGGTGTTTTTCCCTATGTGGATCATTTTTGTTCCTGTATCCGCCTGTTGGTAGTTGTTTGTTACCGCAACGGAATAGAACTCACCTTGAGAATTATCTCCTTTGAGGATACATGACGGGTACTTCCATGTAACGGCTGAACCGGTCTCAACTTGCGTCCAAGAAATTTTGGAGTTATCGCCTTCGCAAATACCACGCTTGGTCACAAAGTTGTAAATACCTCCTTTGCCGTTTTTATCACCAGGGTACCAGTTCTGAACAGTCGAATACTTTACCTCCGCATCTTTAGCAGCTTTAATCTCCACTACAGCGGCATGTAATTGGTTTTCATCACGTTGTGGTGCTGTACAGCCTTCTAGATAGCTTACATAAGACCCTTCGTCTGCTACAATCAGTGTTCGTTCAAACTGACCTGTATTAGCAGCGTTAATTCTGAAATAAGTAGAAAGCTCCATTGGGCATCTTACTCCCTTGGGGATATAGGCAAATGAGCCATCCGAAAAGACTGCAGAATTTAATGCAGCGAAGTAATTATCAGAAGTAGGTACTACTGTACCCATGTGTTTTCTTACTAGTTCTGGATGCTCTTTTACTGCCTCAGAAAATGAGCAGAAAATAATACCAAGTTTACCTAGCGTATCTTTAAATGTAGTGGCAACAGATACGGAGTCGATCACTGCGTCTACGGCTACTCCAGTGAGCCTCTTTTGCTCTGTTAATGAAATACCAAGCTTTTCGAATGTCGCCAATAACTCTGGATCAACTTCGTCTAGTGACTTTGGTTTCACCTTTTGTTTGGGAGCAGAGTAGTAGATAAGGTCTTGATAATCGACTTTTGGGTAGTCAACATTAGGCCACTCTGGTTCTGTCATTTTTTGCCAAGTCCTAAAGGCTTCAAGTCGCCATTCAAGCAACCATTCTGGCTCTTCCTTCTTAGCGGAAATGAATCTAACAATATCTTCATTGAGCCCTTTGGGAGCTTCATCTGCTTCTAAGTCTACTGTCCAGCCAAATTCATACTCTTTCGAGGTGAATTCTTCTAAAATCTGGTCGTCATTGCTCATCAAATCTTATTTAGAATGATTTCAAATACAAAGGTACAACCTAAAACCGTAATGAAAGGTTTCAGACTTTCTTTTTTATAAATGGGATATAGAAATTGTTAATTAAAAAATGCCTTAAGACTAGCCATCTAACTCGATACTTCTACTTAATGTTTCCTCCAAAATCACAAATGTTTCTGTACGTTCGATGCCACTTACTTTTTGGATTTTGTCATGTAGTATATCCTTTAAGTGATCAGTGCTTTTAGCATAAATCTTTACAAACATACTATAGTTACCAGTGGTATAATGAATGGAGGTAATCTCAGGGATTTTGGCTAGCTGTTCTGCTACTTTATCATAGAGAGAGCTTTTAGAAAGGAAGACGCCAAGGAATGAACCAACTGTATAACCAAGGGCAGTCAAATTCAAATCGAGTGAAGCCCCTTTGACCACGCCCAATTTTTCAAGCTTATTCATTCGCACATGGACAGTACCGCTTGAGACGTAGGCTTGTTTGGCTACTTCGGTGTATGGTTTCTTCGCATTATGCTGTAGTAGCGATAGAATCTTCAGATCAACGTTATCGATTTCGTAATTATCGGGCATGATTGACTATCTAAATTATGGTATATGTATCAAAATTAATGATTAATTAATTAATCTGTAAAAATTAAGCTATTATGTTAATGATATTATATCAAAATCGTTTGATCTATTAACTTTGAAACAGTTTCAAACGAGAAACACGTTGAATTGACACACTGTAGGATGACGAAATAGGCAGCCGTGCCCTCCTTTCCCGGGGGTGGAGAACAAGAAATAAATTAAACTACCTAAGTAAGGCTAATCTCTCCGTGAAGGTTCGAGTCCTTCTCCTACAGCACAATGAAGATCATTCCTGAAGGGAGTGAATAAAAGTTATTGGAGATTTGGGGCCTTCTAAAGAAGTCCCTGTCTGCCTACAGGCAGGCTTCTCCTACAGCATAACGTTTTAGTATGATTAGTATCAATAGTGAGTGTCTTGCAATCAGGCACTCAATGTTGAGAAACACTGTAGGGTGACGAAACAGGCAGCCGTGCCCTCCTTTCTCGAGGGTGGAGGTTCTGAAATAAAGCCAATCGGCCTAATCACTCCGTGGAGGTTCGAATCCTTCTCCTACAGCCATTCAAAAGGGAACCATTTCGGTTTCCTTTTTTATACACTCTTTTTGGATGAGAACCTCGGTTCGACATCGAGCGCAGCGAAGATTCACGAGGGGCAGTGCGGCATGCCTTGCGCGTATGAGTAATCCTTCTCCTACAGCATCTTAAAAAGGGAGCCATTTCGGTTTCTTTTTTTTATACTCTTTTTAGACGAGAATCTCGGTTTGATCCCGAGGTCTCGGGACACCAGGGGGCGTGCTACGTAGCTTATGAGTGCGAATAATCCTGCTGCTTGCTTTCCTATTACAGATGAAATAGATTGTGTTATGGATTCTAACTATCCGGAGATAGTCGCCCTAAATGATATCTACATTGCCCATCAGGTTTATATCAAGATCGATAGAAGCCAGGTTTTGGGTGATCAGCAATATTATCCAAGAGTGGATTTTAAATTCTCAGGCAAAAAATTTCACCTGTTTGTCGATGATGAGTATGATGATTTTAGAAACAACTATCCACTGCTCAACCTCTGTTTGGTACTTAGGGAATTGGAAGGCTATGAATATGCCGATGATTACTATGTTTGGTGCCAAGAAAGAAGTTTAGATGCAGGGAGTCCTCAGGTCAAGGACAACTATGCACATTTAGGTGAGGTTTATTCAGCCATCAAATCAATTATGGGCAAGATCGATAGCCAGGTATCGGATTTTGACTTTGAAATGAATGCCCGGGCAGCACAGGCCTTAAGAAGGAGTAAGTGAGTTAAGATATTGAATTGATGAAACTACATTTCTCTTATATTTGGTGTTAGCCAAATTTTATTGAATGAGTACTCACCCTTGGATCGCCAATTATCCCGCGGGGATAGCGGCAGAAATCTCAGAAGACAGACCGGAAAACTTACTTGAACTGTTTAATCAAGCTTTCAAAAGCTTCGGAAGCCGAGAGGCCTTTGAAAACATGGGAAAGGTCTTAACCTTTCAGGAAATCAACCTTCAGTCAGATTTCTTCGCGGCATATCTACAAAATGAAGTTAATGTCCAGAAGGGGGATCGTATTGCCATTCAAATGCCTAATTGTCTACAGTATCCTATTGTCCTGATTGGGGCTTTAAAGGCAGGTTGTGTCGTTGTAAATACTAACCCGCTGTATACACCTCGTGAAATGGAGCATCAGTTCAACGATGCCGAAGTCAAGGCCATAGTCATCATTGCCAACTTTGCCCATAGTCTCCAGGAAATACTTCACAAGACTAAAATTGAACATGTGATCGTCACAGAGTTGGGTGATTTGCTAGGTGGCCTGAAAGGTAAGCTGGTGAATTTTGTGGTGAAGAATGTGAAGAAAATGGTGCCTGCCTATTCTTTACCAACGGCTAAGAAATTCAATGCGGTAATGAAGAAAGGGGCACGGATGAAATATACCAAGCCAGAAGTTCAGTCATCAGATACTGCCTTTTTACAATATACAGGCGGAACTACTGGAGTATCGAAAGGCGCTACTTTGTCTCACAGTAATGTAGTGGCACATACTTTCGCCATAAACAATTGGTTTACGCCATTGCTTCAAGAAGGACAGACAGAATTGATGATTACTGCCATTCCGCTCTATCACATTTTTGCTCTGAATGTAAACTGTACTTTCATGATGCACATTGGAGCCAAGAATGTCTTGATTACCAACCCTCGGGATATGCCGGGCTTTATCAAGGAATTGAAGAAGCATCCTTTCACATTGTTTACGGGAGTAAATACACTTTTCAATGGACTGCTAAATCAACCAAATTTTGGTGAGGTGGATTGGAGTCATTTAAAAGGAGCTATCGGTGGAGGTATGGCAGTGCAAGATTTTGTGGCTAAGAAGTGGGAAGAACAAACGAAATCTCCTTTGGTCGAAGGTTATGGCCTTTCCGAGACGTCTCCTGTGGCCAGTTGTAATCCTCTGGATGGAAGTCATCGGATGGGCACCATTGGTCTACCGATTTCTTCAACTGAATTATCGATTTGTGATGATGAGGGCAATCACTTACCACAGGGTGAGGTAGGGGAGATCTGTATTAAAGGTCCACAAGTAATGAGTGGCTATTGGAAAAAGGACAACTCAGGTGTCTTCTTTGAAGGTAGGTGGTTTCGGACTGGGGATATTGGACAAATGGACGCAGATGGTTTCTTCAAGATTGTCGATCGGAAGAAGGATATGATTAATGTGTCTGGCTTCAACGTATTCCCGAATGAAGTAGAAAACGTCATTGCCGATCATGAGAAGGTTTTAGAGGTGGCTGTTATCGGTATTCCTGACAAAAAGTCTTCTGAATGTGTAAAAGCCTTTGTAGTTAAAGGTGATCCATCTCTGACCGAGAAAGAATTAAGAGATTTCTGCGAAGAAGAGCTGACCGGGTATAAGAAGCCGAAGTATATCGAGTTTGTCGATGAACTCCCAAAGACCAATGTCGGGAAGATTCTCAGGAGAAAGTTGAAGGAGATGGAAGCAGCAAAGGATAGCTAATAAAAAAAGCCTCATAAGAGGCTTTTTTTATTCCATGACCTTTGGACTCAATTGTTTTCTTCTGTTTCGTAGATGATTGCTTTGTCTTTTTGTTCATAGACTATCACCTCGTCCACTTTCTTCGGTTCTTGGATTTGAATTACGCTGAGGTTTTTGTCATTCATTCTAAAAGCAACTCGTGCCGTCAATCTAGTTCTCACGGCTTGGTTCTTTTGCGTGCCAGGTACCCAATTGGGGCCGTCCATATACACTCTTAGTGCTTCCTCACCTAATCCACCACCAGGGTTTCTAAGTAGTTTAAAATCACTCAGTGATCCATCAGTTTCTACAATAAAGGTCATATATACATTTCCTTCAATGCCTTTTTCTTTTGCTTCTTGAGGATAGATTAAGTTTTCACCAAGAAATTTTCTATAAGCTTTTAGTCCTCCAGGGAAGGTAGGATCTTGCTCAACAACCAGAAAGACTTTGTCGTCTGCAGGCTTTTCGTGAATTGTTGAACCGACTTCGTAATCGCTTCCTTCGGGTTCTACAAACATTTCGGCATCTTCACACGAAACAATAATGACAATGGCTAATAATAGGGATAGTTTTTTCATAGCAGGGTTGTTTAACTAATTAATTAAATACAGAACTAATATATTAGTTAATTGTTACAAAAAAAAGCCACACCGAGGTATGGCTCGTTTGTCATGAAGTCACTTTACATGTTTTCACACCGAAAATGGCATAAATAGGGCAGAAGCCTGTTAAGCTTGTCAATGTGAAGATACCTGCGGCAACGAGCGCGACTGTACCCCAAAGACTCGTTACAGTTCCTGTGGCATAGAGTGCTACTAACGCAGCTACAATTACTAATCTCACGATTCTGTCAATGGATCCCATGTTCTTTTTCATCGCTTTTTATTTTAAGGTTTCTATCAAAATTGAAATACCGAAAATGATGCCTGTACAGATCAGACATACCATCAAAAACTTGATGATTTTACTTTTCATGGGATGAATTTCAACAATGTGACCAAATCATTATGTGACTTAAGTCACATAATCAAGTCATTTTGATCAGGTTTTGTCCCTATAGGTCTGCTGGCTTACTTGATAAAGAGTTCCATCAGCTCGTACTGGAGTCCACCATAGTTCAATGGATACATATTTCCGACTATTGCCAGGACCGTTTCGGTTTCTGGGTGGATCATGAAAAATGTGGTTCCTCCTACAGATCCACCACTGTGACCATAAAATGTATTACCGCTTGGTCTTTTTAAGGTTCTCCAACCAATTCCATAATTGGTTTCCCTGCCATCCGTGGTTGTCTGAGAAGTCATCCATTCATCTAGAGTAGACTGTTTTAAATAACCCGCCTTCATATGTGCTTGACCAAACTTGCAAAGGTCTTCGGTAGTGCCCACGAAGCCACCACCAGCCCATTTATAGCTATTGTCTACATAGGGTGCAATCACTGCCTCACCATTTCTCTTCTGATAGAATTGTGTTCTATTGGCAATATCGTGATCCGCATGATCAGGTACCGTGTTTTTCATTCCAATGGCATCAAAGACCTCTTGTTGCATAATGGACAAGAAGTTTTTACTGGAGAGAAAGCTGGCTTGGGGGGCTGCTGCATTTTCCATGGCAGCAGAAATCAGGTTCCAACCATAGGATGAGTAGGAGTATTCCGTTCCCGGTTTATTGATGAGTGGATCATTGATGAATATAGCAAGTCCGTCAACCACATCTTCGTATTTCACACGGCTCATGAATTCAGCACCTCGATAATGCCTTATGCCAGCCAAGTGTCCTGCGAGCATTCTCAATGTTATAGTTTCACCTTTGTCTGGCCATGCTGGCACATACTTTTGAATAGGTGCGTCCAGGTCCACCTTCCCATCTTCATACAGCCTGGCAAGTCCTGCTGCGGTGAGTGTCTTGGATACGCTTCCTATGCGGAACTTAGACTTTGATGGATCGACTGGAATCTTCTTTTCACGATCGGCATAGCCAAAGCCTTTTGAGTAGACCAGCTCTCCCTTTTGAGAGATTGAGATACTCAATCCAGGAACTTTGGTTCTTTCGACAAACGCTTGCAGCTTTTCGTCAGCTATTGCTTCATTTGACTGGGCTGTAAGCGCCAGAGGTAAGACAGTAAGTAAAAGAATCAAGAATCTCTTCATGGCTTTAAAGGCTAAATTGACTGATTCAATTTACAACCATTTTGGCATTTGTGTAGTCAAAGGAGAAAAGGGTAAACAAAACCGATGAAAACCATAAAGTATGTCTTCCTAATTCTGCTCATCGCTGGTGGATCATTTTCCTGTGAAAATGAGGATGAATTATCCATTGAATCTTTAGATGAAAGTGCCTTGGTTGGCTGCTGGACGAATTCATATGAAGAGGGCGATGGTATTTATCGCGGTTGCCAAAGTCAATCTTTCCCGGCAAGCCGATTTAGGCAAGTCTTTGAATTTCGTGCTGATTTTACTTGTGATTATCTGGTCTTGGCAAGTAATGATGCCCACTATCTACAAGAGGGACGGTGGAGTTTCAATGATGAAAGAAATGAAGTCAGTATCCTGGATCTCGAAGGAAACGCTTTACTGAGTTTTGTGATTACTGATGCCAACCAAGAGTCCATTACAATACTGGTGACTTCTCAGAATAAATTTATTGGAGACTAATTAATCATCTCCTTTTCGTAGTACTTCACCTCCAAATTGAGGTCCCTCCAGACCTCCCTGATAGGTCAGTTTACCATTCACAAATACCATAGAAATGCCCTCTGGGTAATGGTGTGGGTCTTCGAATGTACCCTTTTCATTTATTAAGCCTGGGTGGAATACGGTGATATCCGCTTGCATACCTTCTTTTATCCAACCTCTATCCTCAAATCCCAATCTTTCGGCTGGGAGGGAGGTCATTTTTCTGAGGGCTAACTCCAGGCTTATAATTCCTTTATCTCTCACATAATAACCCAATACTCTAGGGAAGGTGCCATAGCTTCTAGGATGAGGATGTCCTCTTCCTGGTTCTACCAAACCTCCATCTGAGGCTACCATAGCGAGTGGGTGTTGCATAATCCGCTGAACATCCTCTTCACCGATGGCATGGAAGATACATTGGGCTCCGCCATTTAGTTGGCCTTCTATGACTAAGTCAGCGCCTATGGTAAAAGACGGATCCAGACCTTTTTCAATAGCCCAATCTTTCAGGGTTTTTCCATTCAAATCTGGTTTCCAGCTAACATTTGCAAACTGTACCACATTCAAGTCCGCCCCACCGCGATCATTCTCAATATTGAACATGATCTCTCGATGAATGCGTTTCCTAGTAACAGGATCGTTGACCCTCTTCTTGAACTCTTCCTGCCCACCGGCCATTGCCCAAGTAGGAATCAATACGGAAAGGCCTGTTGAGCTAGCAGTATAGGGGTACTGATCCATCATGACGTCAATGCCGACTTTTCTTGCCGAGTCCACCATGGCTAAAGTTTTAGTACTGGCACCCCACATAGGCTTGCCTATGGCCTTATGATGCGTAAGAACAATTGGAATATTGGCTTCTCTTCCAATGACTAATGCTTCTCTGACACCTTCAATCAATCCAAGCCCTTCTTCTCTGAGATGAGATGTATAGATGCCCCCTTGTGCTGCGGCTACTTTCGATAATTCAATCACCTCTTCCAATGAAGAGAAAGAGCCGGGTACATATTTCAAACCCGTGGAGATGCCATAAGCACCGTTATCCATGGCCTCTTTTACCAGATCCTTCATGGCTTGAAGTTCATCACTAGAGGGGGCACGATTCTCTGTACCCATTACTTTTCTTCTAATGGTATTGTGTCCAACTAGCCAGGCAGTATTGATGCCTAAGTCGTAGGTTTCCAGGCTATCAAGGTATTCGCCCATAGGAGAGGGGCCTCTACCATCCGGGCCAGCCAAAACTGTTGTTACACCTTGTCTGATAAAGCTTGTGGCATCAGGCATACGCATTATTCTCTCAATATGAGCGTGAACATCGATAAAGCCCGGGCTGATGATCTCCGTACCGTTGAGCATGACAGTACGGTAAGCAGATTGGCCTTCCAAATCGCCAATGGCAATTATTTTACCATCCTTAATACCTACATCAAGGGGTTGCTCTGAAAGAGATTGTCCATCAAATACCAGCCCGTTCAATAAGAGCGTGTCATATTTATCATAGAACAAGAAGCAACTGTTGCTCAAGAAGAACAATGCAATTATGGGTAGAGTCTTTTTCATTAGTCAGGCGCTGATTGCCTAACCAATTTACCGATAATTCTGATTAGCTAAGCATGTACTGCTAAGTCGGTGTGCTTGCTTCCCAAATGCTCGCAATCCAAGAGTGCTTGCGTACTTCTAAAAGGAACTGGCGTCTTTTTGTATTTGAATACGTCTTCCAGTGTGGTAGTGTAATTATTATCGCCCATGCTCATATCGACATCTTGCATGGTCATTTGGCAAGGATGTTCGTAACCGGCAGCATGCGATATTTCTAGGATTTCTTTCCTGAGCGTCCGAGCATAGCTGGCAAAGCGTTCCGACTTTAGGGTGGGGTCAATGCCATTTTGAAGCCATTTCTTTTGTGTGGCAACTCCTGCAGGGCAGTTATTGGTATGACATACCTGGGCCTGAATACAGCCGATAGACAACATTGCCTCTCGCGCCACATTGATGAGGTCAGCTCCCATCGAAAAAGCCATTAATGAATTGGAAGGGAAACCTAATTTTCCAGAAGCTATGAATACCACACGATCCGTGAGTCCTTTTTTCTCAAAGATTTTGTAGACAGCCGCAAATGCATAAACCCATGGCAAGGCCACATGATTAGCAAAAGCTGGAGGTGCGGCACCTGTTCCTCCCTCGCCACCGTCAATGGTTATGAAATCAGGCCCTTTTCCAGTTTTGAGCATGAGATCGGTCAATTCTTCCCACATTTCGAGCTTACCCACGGCAGACTTAAAGCCAACGGGCAAACCTGTGTGATCAGCTATATCTTCAATAAATCTGAGCATTTCAGGAATATTTGAAAAGGCCGTGTGACTGGCAGGCGACAGTACATCTTCGCCTAATTTCACATGTCTGATTTCAGCAATTTCTTTGGTGATTTTGGAAGCTGGTAGAACGCCACCTTTTCCAGGTTTGGCACCCTGAGAGAGCTTTATCTCTATGGCTCGGACTTGTGGAAAATCCTGGGTTAACTTGATCATTTTATCCATAGAGAAATTGCCCTCGTCATCACGAACGCCAAAGTAGCCCGTGCCGAAATGAAAAACGATATCCGATCCGTGTTGATGATGTTTGGATAAGGATCCTTCGCCTGTATTGTGATAGCAACCGGATAGGGCAGCACCTTTGTTTAAAGATTCTACCGCCTTAGCCGAAAGAGACCCATAACTCATCGCAGAAATATTGACAATGGATTTCGGACGATAGGGCCTTTTGCGCTGATTAAACTCGCCCATTACTTTTGCACAGGGCAAAAGGTTTTTATCCTCTAAGTTGGGGTGTCCCTCTTCCAATTTATGGGGAATCATGGCCGGATTGATGAAAATAAAGCCAGGTGCACTTTGGTCTTGATCCGTTCCAAACCCTTGATAATTATTTTGTCTCTTAGATGAGGCATAGACCCAAGATCGTTGACTTCGGTTAAAAGGAAGTTCCTCTCTATTATTAGCGACTATATATTGTCTGAGTTCAGGCCCGATTTTTTCGAGTAGATATCTCAGGTGACCGACTAAAGGGTAGTTGTGACTAATAGCATGCCTTTTTTGAAGGACATCGCGAATTACAACGAGGAGTAGGCCAAAAAGAACCCAAGCCCACCAAGGGATTGCTGAAACTGTTTCCATGATTTGTTAATCTAAGGTCTAGAGAATACTCAATTGTGAAGTTTGAACTCAATATAAAGCATTCACATACTAATACCTTTATTTTAAAGTAAAGGCTGCTCACTATACAAACAGGTAAACTCTACTAGGAAACTGATTAGTTATTATAAGGACTCAAAGTTTTTTTGATTTCCCTTAAATCCATGATTTGAATGCCAAGGATTGAGATAATGCAATAAGCTGTGAAATAGTAGAAGCCAACAAATATTTCGGCCGAAATACTCTCTTCAGAAGCCGTTGCCAGATAGGCCAGGAATACACCTACCACAAAGACATCAGCCATGGACCACTTACCGATCGCTGCAACGAATCTATATAGGTGTTTTCTAAATCGCCATTTTTTAGCCGCCAGGACGATAAGTAGCAATACGGCCTTAAGCACTGGGATGACCACAGAGAAAATCAGAATGAGTGTAGCCACCAGATTATTATCGAAGTCGTAAAGTGATCGGATCGCTTCAATTACACTTTGTGTACGTTCAAACAATTCAAAATCACCTATGAGTGGAATCTTTGCTGCAATGCGTATGCTTAGCATCGGTTCGGTCAAGCCAGGGTAGAGGCAAAGCAATGAGGCAATGATTAATACAAAGGCAATGATGTTTCTAACGTTCATAAAGTCTAATTCAATAAGCTATTGACGTACCAACGTGGTAAAAAGTAACGTGAAAATATAAAAAAGTCATTACCCTAAGGCTTCTCTACACGTCATTCCGAACTTGATTCGGAATCTATTCAGTTTGTTACCAATTTTCCGAAGACCCTGAAATGAATTCAGGGTGACGATTTTTCCTTAGGGTAATGATTATCAATGGCCAGTGCCGAATGAGCACCAATCTTGTAAATCTGTTCCGATCGGTGAACCGTCAGGAGGCGTCAATGCTCTTTGTATCTGAAGGTCTCCTGGATCATCAAAAAACCTTGTAATTAGGTTGGTGATGTACATCCTGTGAGCCTCATCCGCAGTTCCATCATTGTTTGCTTTATCCATACGTTTGGCAATGGTCTTCAAACCTAGCATAGCTTCAGCTCTAGCTTGAGAAGAAGCACTGTTGCTGTTATAAAGATTCATGAGTGCATTTACTAATTGCTTTTCGGTAGCACGTTTTAACTCTAGGTAGTAATAGTTGCTGTAGGTCCTGCCAGAAATGTCATTTAATACCTTATTGATAACATCCGTGAGGCCCATTTGACTCTGGTCAAGTGCTTTTTGCTGTACTAGTCTTGTCGCTCTTTGTGAGTTGAAGATGTAACTCATAACTGCACCCGCGACAGTTTCACCAGGCGCAATTGGATCAAAGTTCAATCCTGTTCTTACTTTAAAGGTTTCTCTTGACCTGCCATTTCCCGGAGGGCGTGGAGGTATCATAGCAATAATGTGATCAGGGAATGCAAGATTTCTTGGGTTGACTACGTTAAGAAGTGCATCGAGGGCAGCATCTTGCTCAGCTCTAGGTACAGTACGTTGTTCAGGCTGTGAATCGCCTCTTAACTTATAGTTATAATAGGTGCCACCAATTACTTTTACAGCGCCTTCTAGCTGATAGCGATGAATCATATACATGGGTACTAAGACTTCTTCTAGCTTAGCCATTGGCACGCCAACAGGGATGTTCTTCTCAGAGAAGTCACCCAATACTTTCTCTCTCACTTTCATCAAATGATTCAGTTGATCCACAGGGTTCTTTCCATTGTCCCACAGGTGGGCTTCAGGATGACTACTGCCGATAGGCCTAGAGTCGGCATCAGTAATAAAGTACAGTTGATTTTTGATTTGATCTTCGATGAGTTTGTTAAGTGCTTCATCTTCATTCACCCTGTCAGGAAAATCTTGGTAACCCCAAGTCACAGCGGCCTTATCCCACTCACCAATACCAACATCATAGGCATTGTCCAATGAGATTTGATCGTTTTTCAAGTCTATTCTTGGGTGAGGATAATCCATAACCGAAGCCCTGTCGTTTACGCTGGAAGCATAATTGTGCATGAGTCCAATTGTATGGCCTACCTCATGTGCAGAAAGTTGTCTGAGTCGTGCTAAGGCCATTTTCAATAGTTCTGGATCAGGAGTTGTACCATTTTCATAGGGCGTCAAAAGACCTTGCGCAATCAGGAAATCCTGACGAACCCTTAATGATCCCAAACTCACATGACCTTTAATGATTTCACCCGTTCGAGGGTCTGTCACTGACGATCCATAAGACCATCCGCGAGTCGATCGGTGCACCCATTGGATTACATTATAGCGTACATCTAACGGATCAGCACCTTCCGGCATCTCTTCAACGATGAATGCATTTCTGTACCCCGCTGCTTCATAAGCTTGGTTCCACCAGCGTGCACCCTCAATCAATGCTGATTTGATTGGTTCTGGTGCACCTCGATCCACATAATAGCGAATGGGTTCTACAGGGTCGCTCATTCTGGCTCCAGGATTCTTCTTTTCTAACCTATGTCTTCGGATGTATTGCTTGACAATGTTTTCTTGAATAGGAGTGGCGTAGTCCATATAACGAATTGAACCATAACCTGATCGGGGATCTGCTTTTCTCGTTTGATAATTATCGTCCGGCAACTCTATAAAAGAGTGGTGCATTCTCACCGTCACAGCGCTTGAGGTAGGTGTTACACTTCGGATAAACCGACCTGTAGGTGTACCTGCAAAAGTTATTGTTGCTTCGAATTCGGAGTTCTTCGGGAAGTTTTTGAGCATAGGAGGGTAGACGGCCGATCGATTGGCATCCATGCGATAGCTTCCCTGACTTCTCAAACGACCTGCCACTCCGTGCGCATCGCTAAGCAGCATGGGAGTAATATCAATTAAAATCTTTCCATCACTTTCTCCGGCAATTTTAAAGCCTTGCAACACTGACTCAGCGAAGGCTTCTTTCACAGCCCTTACTTCATCTGCATTGTCAGAAATGGCCCTGTAGGAATAGTTCGGCTGAACAAGCATTACTTTCGGCCCAACGCGTCTGAATTCCACTATACGCGTACTTCCTAGTTGACCTCTATCTAGACCAATATCATTTGAACCGATACCTGCGGAAAGGGAGTTGACATATAAGAATTCAGAATCGAGGTTCTCGATTTCAAGCCAGACTTTGCCACCTTTTTCATCCCAGTAGTAATCAAAGTAGCCTTCCTTTTTGGTCATGCCTTTTGTCAGCTCAGCGATTGTCTTCTGAGCGAAGGACACTGTGGTAAAAAGGCAAAGCAGTATTGCGATAAGTGATTTTTTCAGCATTTCTTTTTCAGGTTAAAATTTATCCGATGCCATCAATATAAGAAGTCTTTGCAAACACAACCATACAATTATATTTGTGAGGTTACTAAATCAAAATTTAGACTTATGTTTTCGAGAAAATCCCTTTTGATGCTGAGCCTCATGTGTTTAGTGTCTCTGGCTTTTGCACAAAAAAAGCCACTTACACACGATGTTTATGATGATTGGAAGAGTCTGGCATCCGTCAGCATTAGCAATGATGGTGTTTGGGCTGGTTATCGTATCAATCCACAAGTGGGCGATGCCGTATTAGAACTAAAAAACCTCAATACCAATGAGACAATCTCCGTTGATAGGGTTTCAAGGTATTCTTTTTCCTCCAATGGCCTGTATGTTGCTGCCGAGATCAAGCCAGCATACCTGGAAACACGAGAGTTGAAGTTAAAGAAAACGGCTGCTTCTAAGATGCCAAAGGACTCTCTTTATATTATCAACCTCAACTCTGGTGATATCAAGAAAGTAGCCCGTGTAAAAAGCTACCAGCTACCGAGCGAGTCGGAAGAGTGGATGGCATGGATTCATGAGAAGCCATTGAAAAGTGCTAAGAAAAAGACTGCTAAGAAAGATGATGATAAGGAAAAAGAGGAGCCTGTCGTAGAGGGTAAGAAAAAGAAGAGAAGAAATAAGAAGAAAGAAGCTCCTAAGGAGGAAGAGAAAAAGGAACCAGAAGCTCCTAAAGATCCTCGTGCTAAGTCTAAAGGCACTGAATTAGTACTCTACAACTTGAAAACAGGTGAGTCAAAGAGCATTACTGGCGTAATGGAATATAAGTTGACCGATAAAGGCAATCACTTATTCTTTGAATATGATAAGGTAGACTCCTTGAATCCTTCTGGTATTCATGCCATGAATACAGCAACGGGTGCTTTAGTAACCTTGAATGAAGGAATGACGGACTACAAGAAGATGTCTACTGATGAAGCAGGAAACCAAATTGCCTTCTTTGCTTCTGCCAATGAAAAAGATGATGACCACAAATATTTCAGCCTGATGCACTGGAGCGCAGGCAATGCCAGCGCGAGTATTGTGGCAGATACAACTTCCGCGGGTATTCCAGAAAACTGGATGGTAAGTGGTAATAGTAATATCAGGTTCTCTGAATCTGGCGAACGACTTTACTTTGGTACCGCTCCAAGGCCTTTTGAATATGCTTATGAAGCAGATACCACCTTGTTGAAGGATGATCGTCCAGATGTTGATGTTTGGTCTTATAACGATCCTTATATCCAGCCCATGCAGAAGCTTCAGGCGGGTAGAGAGAAGAATAGATCCTATGATGTAGTGCTTAACACCAAAACTGGCAAGCTTGTGCAGTTGGCTGGTCCAGATTTGGAATCTATTACCATTGATTATAGAAGCGATCGCGATTTTGTTTTGGCAATGAACGATCAGCCCTACCGTACTCAAATGACTTGGGATACCCAGCTACCTAGAGATTTTTACAAAGTTAGCACTGAGACTGGTGAGGCAGAGTTGTTGATTAAAGGAGCGAAAGGCTTTCCTTCATTGTCTCCTGGAGGAAACTACCTGACTTGGCACAATCCTGAGGATGGCGATTATTACATGATGTCAGTGGCTACAGGAGATATCAAAAACTTGACTGCTGGAATGAGTGTTTCCTTCTCAAATGAATTGCACGACTCACCATCACTTGCCAGACAATATGGTGGTCCAGGATGGGCCGATGACGATGCGGCTTTCTTCCTATATGATCGCTACGATATCTGGAGGTTCGATCCTAAGGGAGGCGATCCAGTGAACGTGACCAATGGCTATGGTCGTGAGAATAAGATTACAATGCGATATCAGCGTTTGGATCGCGAAGCAAGAACAATTGCTACCGATGGTCCTGCCACACTTAGTGCTTTCAACGAGTGGACAAAAGCATCTGGTTTTGTTACTGCAGACATGATGGGTTCTGCCAACCCGAAAATGGTTGTGATGGAAGATATGAGTATCTATGGTCTGATTAAAGCTAAAGATGCCGATCGTGTGCTAGTCAGAAAGTCAACCTATGAGGAATACGGTGAGCTGTATGCTGCGAACAGTGTTGATATGTCTGGCCTCAAGAAACTTAGTGATGTGGGTGCTCAGGAAGATCCGTACAACTGGGGTACTGCCGAGTTGATCGAGTTCGATAATACCTATGACGGTGAAACCATGCAGGCGATACTTTACAAGCCTGAGAACTTCGATCCAAATAAGAAGTATCCAATGATTGTGTACTTCTATGAGCGTAGATCAAATTCTTTGCATAGTCACCCAAGTCCGGCACCGAGTGCCAGTACTGTGAACATCCCTTACTATGTGAGCAATGACTATTTGTTACTTGTTCCGGATATCAAGTATGAATTGGGTCATCCTGGAAGAAGTGCCATGAATCACGTGGTACCTGCCACTAAGGCTGTTATGGCCATGGGTTTTGTGGATGAAGATAATATGGCCATTCAAGGTCAAAGCTGGGGTGGATATCAGGTAGCACATATGGTGACCAGAACTAACCTTTACAAAGCTGCAGGTGCAGGTGCTCCTGTTGTAAATATGACTTCTGCCTATGGTGGTGTAAGATGGGGCAGTGGCATGAGCCGTATGTTCCAGTATGAAAAAACACAAAGTAGATTAGGAGCTACACTTTGGGATAGACCTGATCTTTACATTGAGAACTCTCCATTGTTCAAAGTACCGGATATTGAAACCCCACTTTTCATTATGCATAACGATGCTGATGGAGCCGTACCTTGGTATCAGGGTATTGAATTCTATATGTCGCTGAGAAGGCTTCAAAAACCAGCTTGGATGGTTTCGTATAACGATGAGGCACACAACCTGAGAAGACGTAAGAATCGTAAAGACCTTTCTATCAGAATGGCTCAATTCTTCAACCATTACCTTAAGGGAGAACCAATGCCAGAGTGGATGGCCTATGGTCTACCGGCTAAGCTAAAGGGTAGAACATTGCGCTATGACTTGATAGATGAGTCTAAGGAGAAAGTAGAAGAAGGCGAGAGCCTTAAGCTTGAGAAGACAAAAGGTGGACAGAACTAGTTTTCTTTAGAAGCTAGAAGCTAGAAGCTAGAAGCTAGAAGCTAGAAGCTAGAATTAAGAAAGTCAGGCTTAGAAATAGGTCTGGCTTTTTTGCTTATTCGGCTGGTGTTTATGCCACGAATGCATAAGAGAGAAATGACCAGATTTAGAAGACAGATAAGTGGAAAGAACTCTCTAGAATTGTACTGGAAGATGTAGAAGTGAAATTGAAAACTAGTCTTTCTCGTCAAAGAACCACATATCGCATCGATCCTGATTCCATGACTTCAAATCCCTTTCATATTGATTTAGGAATAAGTCGATAGCGGCTGCTCCAACAATTTCTGCCTTATTGCCTTCTTTGATGGATGGTTGCCTATTTGACTCTTCAACTAGCAGGTGAGGCACGGTCATTCTTGCAAGCCTCGACTTCCAATTACTTAACTCTTTAGAACCCTCGGGATACTTTAATATGATCATGCCTCTGCAGCTTTATTTAGCTCTTCCAGTAGATCTGGGTGTTGTTTCACCAAGTCTTTCATCTGATCAATAGTAAACTTGGGCGTAATGTGCTGGGGGCAATTCCAGTCAAAGCCTTTGATATGGAAGACAATGATCCGTTCTACCTTGGCCTTGTAGCCTGGATCGGTTAGCATCTCCAAAAGATCAGGATTGTCTTTCGGTTCAAGAATCTCAGTCTCTGCCCAGATTTTGAGTCGTGTTCTGGTAGAGTAATCCATCAGGAATAACATGGCTTTCTTGGAAGTTTTCAAGTTTCCTGTACTGATATACTGCATATTTCCACCAAAGTCAGCATAAGCCAGGGCTTGTGCATCAATTACCTTTAGAAAGCCTGTCGGTCCGCCTCTAAATTGGACATATGGCCATCCTTTTTCTCCCACTGTTGACATATAGAATCCGTGCTGTTGGTCTATGAAGGTCGTTTCTCTGAAAGAAAGCTTGTACTGATCCTTTTCTTCCATTCGAGCATAGGATGCCCTGGATCCTCGGGCCTCTTGTTCTGCTTTTACACTATCCGTAAATGCGAAATTGGTAAAGTTCTTTGCCATGATAGAGTCTTATCAAACTTGTGATGATAAAACTCAATAGCCGAAAGAAAAATTCAATTATTCAATATGGATATCGTATTTATTGAGCAATCCAGGTAAACCGGATATGGAGAACATGGCTTTACTCACCTTATTCAAAGTTGGATCCAGGTTGTAATCTGAGGCGGTACGGAAATCTGCTTTGGTAAGGTTAGTGTTTTCAAAAATTGCTCCTAACAGGTCGCAGTCATTGAATTGAGCTTCAGTTAAGTCTGATTCTACAAAGTCTACCTCTTTGAGGCTACAACTTTGGAATAAAGTCCTTTTGAGCGAAAGCTGATAAAAAGAGGAGAGGTCAAGTTGACAATGCTCAAAGCACATTTCTAGTAAGAATGGGTTGCAATGATCGAAATGAAGCCCCAACAACTTACAGCTGTTAAAGCTTACGGTCTTAAAGCTGGTGGAAAGTATTTTTGCTGAGGTGAGGTCACAGTCTTTGAAGCTGCACTCTAGGAAACTAAGGTTAGAGAGATCAACGCCCGAAAAGCTACACCCGATGAAATTGCAGTATTCGTAATCAGCATGCTGAAATTTCTTTGCTGAAAAGTCTATTCCCTTGAACTCTTCGTCTTCAATTAATTCTTTCATTCAACCTGGTTCTTCAGTTTGATAGGAAGAAAGATAAATAATTCTGACTCAGGATTTTCAGGCCCCTGGTAGTCTTTAGGATAATGTTCAAAATGTTCTCGATTATCGATTTCATAGATAGAATTGGGTAGCCAGGTACTGTAGATGTATTCGAAGGTCATTTGTACATTACGTTTGCCACCTCGGTGACTAAATCGTGCGTAGGTGCCTCCTGAGAGTTCATAGGCCACCATATCTTCAGGTATTTCCTTAATAGCACTTACCTCTACAGTTGCCCATTTATCAACCATTGCGTTTGCTGAGAATTGAGTTGGGTCAAAGTCTTTATATCCACTGATCCCAAATCGACCATTATCTAGGCTGTTGTCAATTTCATGTAGCCTTCGCATAAATACCTGCCAAAGCACAGGGATGTTGTTCTGTACCGAAGAGGTTTGGCAGTGTATCCCTATAAGCTTACGCTGTGGTTCGGTAACTATGGTGGGTTCTAACGAAACATTCTGTTGAAGATGCTCGATTCTTTCTGCAGATAGGCTACTGCGTCTATGTGCCAATATGTTGACACCATTCTTGCGATATTCATTAGGGGTAAGTCCATAGACACCTTTAAAAGATCGTGTAAAAGACTCCTGTGAGTCGAACTGATAGTCGATAGCAATTTGGCCAATCTTATCAGGTGATTTGATTAGGTCGAATGCGGCCTGGGTTATCCTTCGTCTTCTGATGTAGTCACTAACTTTATCTCCTGTAGCTGATTTAAAGGCTCTGGAAAAGTGATACTTGGAAAGACATGCAGCATCTGCTACTGCTTCCAATGATAAAGGGTTTTGAAGGTTTGCCTCTATATAGGCAATCGACTTTTCAACACTAATGCGGTTCATGAGCTTTAATTATAAAGCAATGATAGGCTGATTTCATAAAAAATTTTTGATAGTTATTGCTGAATTGACAGCATTATCATTCATTTCTAGATTCTGCCTGTTTGCTCAGTTCAGTGTAACCAAATACCAGACTAGCCCCGCAAATCAACCCTAATAGATATTCACTTGGACCTTTTCCTGTCACAATAGCGTATACACCAGCACCCATTCCAAGAATACCAATGACTAAGAGGATATACTTTGTGTTTTTCATAGCTTTTAAATTATCGCATCTGGTCAAGCACCTTGGTACTCACCCAATAGATATCATTATAACTGGTATAAAAGAGGTATTTACCATCTTTCGTGACGAAAGGGCAATAATCTGGGCCTCTGGAGTTTATGGGCCTGCCAAGATTTTTAGAAGGGAGCCAATTCCCATCCTCATCTTTGAAACTGATGTATAGATCAATACCACCCGCACCATCTTCCCTTCCTCTGGAAGTGAAAATGAGGTAGGACTCGTCTGGAGCGATAAAAGCATCAGCTTCATAGGCCTCTGTATTAATAGCATCGCTTAGTCTAACTGGCTCTTCCCATCCGTCATCTGTTGCTTCTGCTCTGTAGATATCAAAGTTACTGTCTGAATCAGTCTCCTTGTTGGATGAAAAGTACATGCTACCGTCTTCTGAGAAGGAGATATAGTACTCGTTCTTATCTGAATTGATTTGAGGTCCAGCATTGATCGGTTCAGACCAGCCATCAGCCTCTTTTTCAATATACCAGATATCATAATTGGAAGGGACATCACGTTCGTCTCTGGGCTTTCTAGAAATAAAGAATAACCGCTGCTCATCATTGGAAAGGAATGGGTCGTTGAAACCGTAATCAGGATGTTTAAGGAGTAGTTCGAAAGGAGTCCACTGACCATTAACAGATTCACTGAAGTGGATCTCGTGACGAGCTGATGGTCCAGTTGCATAGTAGAAAGACTTACCATCTTTTGAGAAAACAGAGCCAAATTCAATGGTGTCACGTTTGGAAATCACGCCTGACATAAACATTTCAGGAATATTTCCAGGAGGTGTTTGTCCAAAATACTGATCATTTTCTGCACTACATGCACAAAGGATGAAAGTGAGTAAAAAGAGTTTTAACTTATTCATTGAGTGAGGTTTTGACCATTTACGGTAAAATTCAACCGTCTGTGGGATTATTAAAAATAAGACTTAAAACTCTAAACTTTGAAAACTGGGAATCGTTACATAAGTATCTTGATAGTAATACTATCATATAGATAAGTAAGACAATCAAGTGTGGGTACCGGAAGGTACGATCTTTGATTTGAAAAGTAGAGTTAGTTGTTGATGGATGAAGTGAAGATTTAATAAATCCTTTCGGATTACCCACACTATTTAATTGCTAGTTTTTAGTTGAACAGAAAGGGGGAGCTCAAGCTCCCCTTTTTGTTTTATTACCTCATATCATTCCTTGTTTTTGGACACAAGAATAATCACCATATTTCTAAATACCTGATAGTTCCATGGTTGATAGTTTAGCCCAAAGCAGGCCTTTATCTGTCAATTCATAGTTCTCCTTGAAATATGCTTCAGTCCAAATTGTTATGAGCTCTTGTGGTAAAAAGCCAGATGAAGGTGCAATCCAAAAAGAGACTAAAGACTCCGCATCTAGATTCTTTATTTGTGAAAGATTAGCCTGTTTATCATCTATATTCAATCGGTATTTTTCCTGATCATAATGCTTTTCAAGTTGGTCACTCTTGACCGATTTCTCTTTCCAGATACCTACTAGATATTTTCCCTCACCTGCTTCGCTTATGAGGACTTCTTTTTCACTTAGACTGAGTTGACCAAAGCTTTTTTCAACATATTGACCATTTCGATTTTTGAACCTAACAGTGAGAGGAATCAAATGAGCAAGTCTCTGATCTAAGTCTTTTTCCTTTTCCCTTACTGCTTGATTCTTCTCTTTTGCTTTTACCTCTTTGACTTTGGGTACTTCCTTTAAGTCTGCTTTTGGTTTAACCTTAATCACCGCGGGTTTTTCTTTCACACTTTGAGGCTTCCCCTTGCTTGGGACTTCCGCAGTTTCATAGACTTCTGGAACTTCTTCAATTTCAAAGACATCTGGTACCTCTTTAAGCTCCTTGACCTCCGGTATTTCTTTGATTTGAGGCTTGTTTTTTACTTTTTCTTTAGCTGATTTCTGCTCGGGTATTTCAATAATTATAGGCCTTTGATAATCAATCCATGAGCCTTTAGAATTCGGTAGTGTCTCATAATGTTCGCGAGTGACTATGTCAAGTTGAAATACATGCTTGCCGTAGTTTTTGGCATTTCTACCCAGTCTACTTTTGGTATAGTAGTAAAAGTCATTAGGAGAATAATCCTTTAGTCTACTGTTTTCAACGTTTTTCCCATTTAGCCAAACGCCATATTTCTCGGTATCAAAAAAGTCATCCAATATTTTTTGATCCATATAGCTAGGGGGTGGCGGGGGCAAGTAGAACTGTGGCTTAGCATCTGGGTTCTTAAATCTTTCCTTTTCAGCCTCGGATAGCTCATTGTATTGTTTTTCTATCTGTTGCCCATTTTCGTCATTAAACCTGACTCGCCTTCCTTTTAAAATCACCCCGAATTGTTTTATGCGCACGCCTTTTGTGGTGTCTTGGAGTTCGAATTTCAGCTTTGGCTTCAGATCCAGTGTAATGCTATCCAGAAAATTCGACTTTACCATTAGTTTTGCTTGAGTATCAAGCTTTACATTGGGCTCAAGTTTCGCATTAAGGTCAACGGCAACTTCTTGAGCAATAAGGCGTGTTTCTCCACCAATCCAGAAGGTGCCTGCTATGATACCAGCAGCTGCAATCTGCTTGATCATAGACTTAAATTTGTTTGTGTTTTTAGTCATCATATTTAATCGTTTTTTAGTAAAACCGTAATTGAGATTACTCGCAAAGGCAGGGGTCAGGGCTAGCTGCTTGCGTGTAATGTCAAGTAATATTTTTTGATACTCATAAGCTGAGCTTTGACGCTTCAAGACATGTTGATCTGCCAAAAACTCATGGTTGAGTTTGATCGCTTTCTTAATAAAGTAGATGAAGGGATTGAACCATAGCAAGCACTGAACAAACTCGATGTAGATGATATCGTAGCTATGCTTTTGTGTGATGTGATGCTTTTCATGCTCAATGATCTCATCCGGTAAATTGCCTTGTTCGTAACGCATCTTGTTCGTATACATTAGGTTTAAAAAGCTGAATGAAGCCCTTATATCTTCTCTCAAGACTATTTTTATTCCTTTGTCTGAAATAATATGTGCCTTGTCTTTTAGTCGGGTAATAGTAAGAAGATTGCGAGTGAACCTGATGAGTAGGATCGCTGTGATTAATGCATAAATGGCCCAAAGTACGGACTCCCAAGGGATACTGAAGGCAGTTTCGGGCTCGTGTGTAAGCTCGGTAAGAGGCGGTGCATAATTCAGTGACTCTATGCCGATCGGATTGTCATATGTCTGAACTTCTTGAGCGACTGGCACCTCGATGATTTTGGTTTTAACGACCGTCAGCGGCACTATCAATGCGATGGCAACTATGGCAAGTAGGAAAAAACGGTTAAAGCGAAAGAGCCTATCGTTTTGCAACACACCGTAGTAGAAAAGCAGCAGTAGGCCTGAACAACCAATAAACTTGAGTATATAGATCATCATTTCTTTCTCTTGTTTATCTGTGCCTCAACTATTTTTTGAAGTTCCTCTAGTTCGGCATCAGTCAGGTTCTTTTCAGAAGCGAAAAATGATGCGAATTGAGATACTGAATCATTAAAGAAGTTTTTGATTACCCCGTTGAAGTGCTTTGAGAAGTATTCTTCTTTCTTAAGAATAGGGTAGTACTCTCTGACATTTCCATATTTCTTAAAACCAATGGCTCCTTTATCCTGGAGACGCTTCAACAGGGTGGCAACGGTAGTCGAGGCTGGCTTGGGGTCAGGGTAGGCTTCTATCAGATCCTTCATAAATGAAGGCCCTGCTTGCCATAGGTATTGCATCAACTGTTCTTCAGACTTGGGTAAGTTCATTCTACTTTTGTCAATTGTATTCTACAAATGTAGAAATACTGTTTAAAACTACAACGTTAGTTTTAAATTTTTTTAAAGAACTCTGTCTGTTGAAGTAATCAGCAGGCTGAAAAAAGCACTTAATCGTTAGACTGGGCCCGCTCAGCGGCAATTTTTTCTCTTTCGGTATTTATCCAGGTTTTGAGAGATGTAATCTGCTCTGTGTTGAGTCTGGCGTCACTGTGCATTCGGACATAACTGGGTAGGGGCATATGACCTTCTTCAACTTCCTCGATCATTTCTTCAAGTTTATGATCTCTTCGTCTGGCGGAGTAGGTGGCCCATTTTGAAAAATTCAGTTCATCTCGGCCATGTTCAATGTGCTCCGCGATCCGCCAACTCACCGGAGCCACACTGGCATACCAGGGATAACGCGGTTGGTCAGAGTGACAGTCATAGCATGCTGATTTCAGTAGGGAAGCTATGGGGCCTTCAATTTCGAGCGCATTGATGATATCATCATCGTTAGCAGGTTCACTAATCCGTTCCGGGCGTTTGATAAATTGTATTACAACGAGTGAGACTAAAACTGCTCCAAAGGTGTATTTAAGTGCTTTCTTCATGGCCCTGATTTGACTTTAATTTATGTAAACGAGAACAAACAAAAAAAGCTCGGTGACCAGCCGAGCTTTTTTTGTTTGTTGAAACGTCTTAATTAGACTTTTTCTTTGGACTTGTATGACCTATTACTTCTACTGGGTGATCCTCATGGTCAGGAGCAGTTTCATAGACGATGGCCTCTGGGAAACCCGAATGGGAGAAGCTTCCAGTACTTGCTTTTAAAGTGGTGATGTCAATCTCCTTTTTTAGCTGATCAATTGACTTTTGCCCTCTCGAGTAAGCTTCGATTTGGCTCTTGGTTACCTGGAGCCTGATTGCCTTAGGTAGTTTAGTTTTTCTAAAGGCAGACCCTAGGTTAAGGTTTAGTATAACAACCTCATCGCTTTTTACGCTTCTTAAGGTACGTCCGTAAGTCACTAAACTTTCTTTTACCAGCTCAATCAGGTCATCAAAATTTTCTTCTACTTTCTTGTTGGCCTCTTCAACTTCCTTATTCTTTTCATCATTGCTCGATGCTCTTACACCTGTAACAGTTACCGCGTCTGCCGATAGAAATCTAACGCCACCACGAGCCCCTGTTAAGTTCATATCGAACATTAAGCCAAAACCTTCAAAATAGGTCCAGTTGGTTTTGCCGCTTCTACGGTAAATTCCGTCAAAGTTGGACTGGAATAGATCATCGAGAATTCCTGCCATAATTTTAGCATCCGGAACTGAATTTATTTCACTTTCTACATTACGTTGAACTATAGCAGAGTTCGCGGCCTGAAGGCTTGTTTTACCATTTAGGTAACTTGTAATGGTGGAGAAATCAATGGAAGAGACCATTCTCTTTTTATCTGTTTTACCACCACCATGATAAATTATATTGGAGCCTCCTTGAACAGTAACCCCATTTTGGCCTGATTTAGTTGGTCTCAACGTGGAGTAATTAACATTAAGCATTACTTTTTCTCCAGCTTTCAGATCACTTAGAATACTGCCATAGTTGACCAAGAAGTCTTTGGATAGTGACTTGATTTTGTCTTCTTTTTCCTTGTTCTTCTCATCTGCTGTTTGCTCGTCTTTTGCTTCCTTTGAAACATTTTGTGAGGCTATAATTTCTTCAGCAAAAATCACATCATAACTGCTTCTGCTAGCCGATCCAAAATTAAAGATTACTCCTTTGCCGGGTACATAAATTCCTTTGGCACCTCTACTGGCAGAGTAAAAACGGTTTCCTTGGCTGAATAAATCATTGAGCACATTTTGCAAGATGATAATATCCCTCTCCATTTTTGGCAGTTTGGCGATATCTTGAGTATTTCTGCTGTCGGATACCCCTGCCACTGTGTATGCATTTTGGGCAAGTGGACTCATATTAAGTGCAAATAGTGCGATGACTATCAAAGCCCATTTTCCTATTGTTGTTTGATTTTTCATAATTCTGATATTTCGATTTTAATCTTTTTCTACTGTAATTTTTTCTGCGAATTGGACAGCTCCAAGCTTACCTGTTTTTAAATCTTTTAAATCCTTCATATTCCATTTGGCAGTAATCAAGTAAGCTCTTTCACTGGCTTTGGGTGATGGGGGGATCACTTTACCGTTCTTCTTCAATTCTGAATCTTTGACTTCAAAAATTACCCTGAAGTCTTCGTTACCCTCCAAATTGGGTATGTAGCTATAAAAGTCTGTGACAAACTTTATGATCGCATCCAACAGACGCTGCTGCTGAAGTGAAATGATTTCTGGTGTATAGAAAGTATCCATCATTCCCTGATCACCGCTCCTGAAAACACCGCCTTGAGTATTCATTAGAATATCGGCATTCGGGGCATCTACTTTAAAGGTCACTCCTTGGCCTTTCTTGTATTCTGCTTCTGTGTTAGTGATTTTGTTGAGTAGCGGATCACCATCCCACTTTTTAAGAAAATTCTCTAAGGTCACTCTTGTTATTTCCATATCGCGCTGAACCGCATTGAAGGATTGAGCTCCAACGTTAATTGCGCATAGAAGTATTGCAAGAGTGAAAAGATATTTTGAGTATTTGACCATTGTTATTTGTTGTTTGAATTATTGGCAATCACGGTGTTCACCTTTTCTTCCAGATCTACCAGAGCATTTTCAAGTTGAAATTGCTTGTTGATTGTAGCATCTTCTAGTTCAGTGAAAGCTGCTTGAATGCCTCTTAAATCTTCGATGCGCTGGGATTCAATATTGTTTGAAAAGTTGACCACAATTTGTCTAAGGATATCACGATAGTCACCACTGAGTTTGTCATTTAATCCGACCATCTGTGTGATGAGGGCATCTTTTTCCCTTTCGAAAATTCCTTTAATAATTTCCTCATTATCGTTATTGGCCTGTAAGGCATCAATCTTTAGATTCAGACTGTCTTGACCCAACTTCATGTTGTCTTGCAGATAGGCCGCCATAGATGCGTTGTTTTCAAAGATCATATCTGATATCTCCTGTTCAGAGAGGCCTCTTTCAATCTCTCCATAACCAAGATAGAGTCCTTCATCATCATAGTTCACTTTAAAGCCCGTGGCCCAACCAAAAGTCAAGATGAGTAGTAGGGTAGCAGCAATCGCTACATACTTTCTCCAGTAGAGCCACTCTTCGTTTTTGGCAGGTTCCATAAACGCCAGCTGGCCTGGAAGTTCTTCGTCCTCTAGCTCGTTAAAGATCACCCTGGTGTCGCTCAACGCTTTGAGTTTTTGTTTCTCTTCAGGGTTCTCCTCTAGATAGGCTTCCACTAGGCCTGCCTGATCTGTGTCAAGCTCGCCATATAGGTAGGCCATTAATATCTCTTCGGTAGGTTTATACTTCATAATGCACCGTTTCTCTATTGATATTCCATTGATCGAGTAGTTTCTTAAGACTGCCCAATGCGTAGTAAAGTCTTGACTTTACTGTGTTTTCTGAGATGTCTACTATCTCAGCGATTTCACGAATCTTTAAGCCCTCATATTCTTTCATGATGACCACAATTCGTTGTTCTTCTGGTAATGTGGCCAAAGCTCTTTTCAGTAGGGACTTTAGTTCCTCATTGCCATAGACTTTTTCAGGGTTTTCACCTCTGGTTGCGCTCACCGAATTTTCGATCTGCACATTTTCCTGATTGTTTTGCACCTTCATAAAAGGGAAAACCCACCTTTTCTGCTGCTTTCTTACTTCTTCATGACAGTAATTGGCGGCTATTCTATAAATCCATGATTTAAACCGACCTTCTTCCTTCAGGGTCTTCAAGTTCTTATTCATAGAAATGAAGGTTTTTTGCGTCACCTCCATTGCCAGGTCGTAATCATTGAAGTATTTGTAAGCAAAGTTGTAGATCCGTTTTTGCCATTGTTTAATTAACTGATTCATGGCAATGACATCACCCGACTTGGCTGCTGTGACTAAGAAGTTGGTTTGTGGCATCAGGTCGATTTCCTTCATGGGTTTTCGTTCCGCCTTTATGATGACAGTGGCTTTGAAAAAGTTTGAAGGAATTTAAGAAAAAGATAAGAATCGCCTTTTATTGATCGAAAAGCTTGCAATTCTTCTGTTGTACATGGTCTTGAAGACCTAGACAGTACAATTAGGGAGTGTCCTAAACTGGTATTTAACGAATCACCCTTCTTTCGGCCATATCATACTTTCTGCCTTTTCGAAGTACGTGAAATCGTTCTTGGCCTGGTTGATTCTTTACAAACTGGTTTTTGGTTTGATCCCAGTGTGTTCCATCATAAATAAGGGTGAAACTTTGGCCAATCACTTCAAATTCATCGCCAGTCACCAGTATGGCGGTGTTTTCATCAATCGAGATGCCTAGTAAATCAGGGTAGACCTTCAGCACCTCAAACATATCGAATTGGCGATTTCGAGCTAATGTATGCTGATCGATCGCAATATTCTTCACAAAGCCAAAACCTTCTTCATGATCACCGACCATGATGGTGTTGGTTTTGCTATCGCCTCTGGCTAAGTAGGATCCTTGTATAGTGGCACCTGCAGAACTACCCGCTATGACACCCCCACGATCCAAAAGATCAAATAAATATTCCTGAACTTTTGTATTGAGATAGGAGTCAGCAAAGCGCCATTGTCTTCCCCCAGGCAGGTAAACACCTGTTGCTTCCTTTAAAACTCCCGCAAAGGCTTCTGTGTCCGCTTCTTCTGGGTCAGTGGTGTGGAGGATAGTCACTTTTGCGGCACCTCGTGCTTGCCAGGACTTGATCAAGCCTTCTTCTCTTTCTTTAGTGACTTCATAACCACCTGCCGTAGGTATCACCACAATATGTGACTCCTCTCCACCAGCGAGTTCCATGAATTTGGCATAAACGCCTGGGTCGCGCAATGCCCCTCCAGCAATGATCAAATGGCCCTTTTCAGGTCCGGTGGTTTGCTTTTGGGCACTAAGTCCCAGGCAGATAAAAACGGCAGTAATGCTTAGTAATATTCTCATTGCTTTACAATTTTAGCTACGTCATCTGCAAATAGTGCTACCCATTCTGAATACATCTTTCCCGAAGGGTGAAGTTTATCCTTAGCGATTAATTCGGGACGTTCCTTCGCCTCACGAGAAATGGGCGTGATGTTAAAGAATGGAATGCCATAAGACAGGGCAATGTGCTTTGCGATTCGGTTGTACTCATCGAGCTCTTTTGCGATCTGTTTTTCCTTTTTTGCACCAAATGGTGTTTTGCCGTAGTCTGGAATAGAGACTACAAAAACCTTTTTTGGATTGTTTCCTGCAAACTTGATAGCGGTATTGATCAGCTCTTCAAACTCTTTTTTATATTGAGCAATGGCTTTGCCCTGATATTGGTTATTCACACCAATTAATAAGGACACGAGGTCATAGTTTTCTAATAGCCCTTTGTCTTCCCTGATACCTTTTTGGAGATCATCGGTTCGCCAGCCTGTGGTTGCGATGATCTTAGGCTCGGCCATCTCAGTGCCTTGGTCATTGAGCGTTTTCACCAGTTGAACAGGCCATCTTTCAGATATATCTACACTTTCACCAATGGTGTAGGAATCGCCCAATGCGAGGTATGTCTTTTGTGCCATGATAGTCGTTGTTGAGAAGAGTAAGGCCAGCGCGAAAAGCAGTTTGAGCTTTTTGATCATAAGAAAATAAGTGTTTCTCTAATTTAGTCAGCTAACTCTCGTAAGTCAACTGGTACTACTCTGGAAACACCTTGTTCAATCATTGTGATTCCATAAATAATGTCTGTAGAGGCCATTGTTCTCTTATTGTGCGTCACAATAATGAACTGAGACTCCCCGGAGAATTTCTTAATGATGTTGTTGAACTTGTCAATATTCGCATCATCCAGTGGCGCATCCACCTCATCGAAAATACAGAAGGGAGCTGGTTTAAGTAGGTAAATAGCAAAGAGGAGAGAGGTGGCAGTCAAAGTCTTTTCTCCACCTGAAAGCTGGTTGATGGTCAAAGGCCTCTTACCTTTCGGCTTAGCCATGATTTCAATTCCTGACTCAAGAGGATTATTAGGGTCAACTAATCTCAGGTCGCAATCATCTTCCTCAGTAAAGAGTGATCTGAAAACCTTGATAAAGTTAGACTTGATGTTTTCGAATGCCTCAAGGAAAGTCTCTTTTGCAACGGTGTCAATTTCACTGATGGTTTCCAATAGGGACTCCTTAGCTGAAATCAAATCATCACGTTGTTCGGTAATGAAGGTATGTCTTTCCTTAATTTCGTCATAAGCTTCCATGGCCATCGGGTTGATTGGCCCTATCTTCTCTAACTTTTCCCGCAATTTCAATACGTTTCTCTCTAACTCATCGAGTGATTTCTCTGATGAGTTTTCTTCCTCATTAAGGAGTAGTTGATCAAGATCCACATTGAACTCTACTGAAAGTCTTTCTTTGACAGAACTTAGCTCCAGCTTTGTTTCATTCAATCTGTTTTGGAGTTCCATCATGAGGGTATCAGAGTGCTCCCTTTTGCGCTGGAGCTCGCGGAGTGTTTTGTCTGATACATCTATATCACCACGTTGCGCGTAATAGTCTTTTTCAGCTTCATTGACACCTTTTTCGATAGACTCCTTCTCATCGTACATTTCAATGAGTTCGTCATCGTTGGACTCGGTATTGGCAATGAGACGTTTGATCTCGGCTTCGTTATTACTTAGCTCAAGCTGATTCTTTTCAATCCGCTGCTTGCTACCTTCAAAGGCCGTTTCTTTAAAGCCAATTTCCTGATTCACAGAACTGACTCTGTTTTGCTTCTGATGGAAAAGGATATTTCGTTCATTAAAGGCCTGAGACTTCTCAGCTAACTTTTGGGACTCAGATTTCGCCTTTTCCTCTAGGGCTCCAATAACGCCCTCTACCTCAGCAAAAGATGCTTCTTCTTCGGATACGGTTGGAGTAAGCTGATCTAATGATGCACTGATTTTATCAATGTTAGCAACGATATCTTCTTTACGATTGGCCCTACTAGAGAGCATTTGAGCGAGTTGCTCTTTCTTGGTTTTGATAGAGATGAGCTCTTCATTAACCCGGTTGAAATCAGTCTGTAGCTGATCAATCTCTGACCGGAAGGTATCTGATTTTAAACGTGCTAATTCCTGTTGACGATGCTCAAGTTTTTCCTTGATATCAACGGATTTAGTTTCAAGTGACTTGATGTCTTTTTCCAGCTTTTCAAGGTTCTTTGCTCTACCAATCCGCTTTCCTTCAAAGAGTCCTACCGAACCGCCCGATACACTAAACTTACGCTTGGTATATTGCCCACTTTCGGTAATGAAAACAGCTGAATCATCCACAGGTATATCTCCAGGACCGCCATTAACGATGAAGACGTTTTCGAGAATGAAGCCTATTAGTTTTTTATACTTTGGCTCATATTCGACTATCTCAGTAGCGTGAACTGTGTTTTCAAAGAGCTTTGACTCCTTAGCTTCGTAGTGGTCAAAAGCATCGAGCACAAAGAAGTTTGCCTTTCCTTTTGATGCATCACTCAAAATATTCACCGCCTCAAACGCCTGACGTTCCGTGTCCACTATATAATAATTCATATAAGTTTCGAGATAGTTCTCGATGGTCACACGGTACTTTTCGTCACAGGTAATGATATCAGAAAGGAGAGGGGCCGACTTGTTCCAATTGGCTTTCTTTTTAAGAAACTTAATGGCTTCTGGAAAACCCTCTAAGTTTTCAACGAGTGACTTAGTAAGATTATACTCGTTTCTTTTTGAATCTAAGCTTCTACTTACACCGGTCAGTTCTTCTCTAATAATATCGATAGTTTCCGATGTTTGCTGAACGGCTTTGGTATGCTTTTCTTCAGCTGCCTTTCTATCGTCAAGCAGCTTCTTTTTCTCATCAAATTCCTTTTGTAGGCCTGAGAGCTTCTCATCAAACTGAGCAAGGGTTTCTGATTGCTCAGAAGTATCAGATTCTGTCTTGGCAAACTCAGTTTTCAAAGTCTCTAACTGAATCTCCTTTATCTCAATGTCTTTCTTGAGGGTGTAAAGTTTTTCTCGTTTGTCGGCAAAAGTTCGTCTCTTTTCCTCGTACTCATCCTGAGCCGATTGAGACATTGATTTTTGCTCTTGATAAATCTTCTCTAACGAACCTACTTCATTGGTAATGGATTGCAATTCCTTCTCGGCTTCATCAAGTTCTTTTCTCAGGCTTTCCAGGCTAAAAGCGGCTCGTTCATTGCTCTTGCGATCGGCCTCGATTTGTTCTCTGAGATTGTCGCTTTTGTCTTCTAAAAAGGTAAGTCGCTCGTTTTTGATTTTTCTATCACTTTCGAACTGCCTGATTTTATTGACATGTTCGTTTAAGGTGCGTTGACGTGAGGCGAGGAGCTTTTCTTTTGTAATGAGATCCGTTTTACCCTTTTCAATATTCGCTTCCTGATTGGCAATCATTTGACCGATTTCAATCTTACGGTCACCTTCTTGCTTTATCTCATTTTCCAGTTTTTTGAAGTTGTCAGTTTTCTCGGAGACCGCTCTTCTTGCCAGTTGAATACTATCAACTTTGTATTCCTCTTTGAGCTTGTAGTACTTTTCGGCCTGACGGGCTTGTTTTTCGAGAGACTTCAGGTTTTTCTCTATTTCGAAGAGTAGATCTTCTACACGATCGAGATCATCATCAGTATCCTTGAGTTTTCTAAGGGTCTCTTTCTTTCTCTTTTTGAATTTTGAGATACCCGCAGCTTCTTCAAAGAGGTCGCGCCTGGAGTCGTCCTTATCATTTAAAAGGTTGTCAACCATCTTTAACTCAATAATGGCATAGCTATTAGAGGCTATACCCGTATCCATAAAGAGGTTATTGATATCCTTTAGACGACAACTAATACCATTCAATAGATATTCACTTTCACCTGATCGGTAATAGCGTCTGGTAATGGTCACTTCTGTGTATTCGGTAGGGAGGAGGTTCTTTGTGTTTTTAAAGGAAAGCGAAACTTCAGCGAGTTGCGTTGGCTTTCTTTTCTTGGTACCATTAAAGATGATGTTCTCCATCTTTTCAGACCGGAGCATCCTCGTTTTTTGTTCTCCCAGAACCCAGCGAATGGAATCTACAACGTTGGATTTTCCACAACCATTGGGGCCAACAATGCCTGTAATACCTTCATCGAAATTGATTACTACCTTGTCTCCAAAGCTCTTAAATCCTTTTATTTCAAGTTTGGTAAGTTGCATTAACTAGAATCCGTAAAAAATAGGTATAGCTAGCAAAATTAGAATTAATTCTTAGATTTGCTAGTGTCATGGACTTCGACTTTAGCACCGCTCTTTATCTAATTCTTGGAATCATATATTTTATTTTTACTGGTGCTAAAAAGAAGAATCAGCAGGGTAAAAGTCAGCCGAAAAGAGGGCGACATTCTGACCCGGAAACGGTAGGCCCACCACCTGTCTCAAGGAAGCCTACTTTTGAAGAACTTCTGGAAGAATTTACTGGTCAAAGGACGATTCGTGAAGAACCTCAGTTGGAGCCTGTCCCGGAAGTTCCTGCACCCCCTGTCAAGGTTTATGATACACCTAAGCCAGCTCCAAAACCTGCTCTAAGAAAGATGGATAAGCCTATGGCTTCTTTTAAAGGGTATGAGATAGAGGAGGAAGTCGATCAAGAAGATTTCAGAGAGATGTTTTCAAGTCTTGATGATGCAAAGAAAGCCTTTGTGGCTTCTGAGGTTTTCAATCGAAAGTATTAAGATCTTTTTAATTCAATAGGAAGGACAATGTTCGTCTCTTGAACCTCGCCATCTTTAATACCTGGTGTCCATTTACCTGCTCTTGCAAGTGCATTTATAACTTGTCTCTCGTATTCCGCTCCAAGTCTCTGAGAAAAGCGAAGGTTCTCTAGAAGACCTTCTTTGTTTACAGTGAATTTTACTTCGACTTCACCGTTCAATTGATTCGCAATCACCTCACCAGGGTATGCGATATTTTCTTCGATAAACTCTTCCCAGTTTTTAGCCCCTTTGACTGGTGCTGGAGCAATATCAGATGCCCCAAAGGTGTTGTTTTCAATCTGGTAACCATTGATAGTCAAACCATCAGGCAAGGCAGCTTCGAAAGAGAAAATGAAGAACAATAATGCGATCAAAGGAAGAGGAATTAGCAATCTCAAGAAGTTTACCTTCTTGGTTTTAGCCAACATTTGAACTCTTTTGACTGTTTGATTTTTGCCAAAGTAACTTCCATATTCTAAGCCCATTTTACGGAACACCGTCTTTACCAATAGTCTGCTGTACACTTCTTTGCCTCTTTCTAGGGCGACTTTTCTATCGGCTAGATACTCATGGCTTTCTTCCAGCAATAGCTTGTATAGGTACATGAATGGGTTGAACCAGAAAAACACTTTTAACAACTCTATGAGCATGATATCGTAAGAGTGCTTCTCTTTAATATGGACCATTTCGTGATCCATAACCTGTTGCTTCTCCTCTTGCGTAAGAGAAACTGTATTGTCCCAAAACAAATACTTGAAGAATGAAAAAGTAGGCATGGAGCCATCCGTTTTTACGAGAAAGTAGTCTCCTTTTACTTTATACCGTGTTCTATGTCTCTTAAACCAAATGATTTCCTTAAACGACCTGATCTGCAGTAGCAATTTGGATAAGCCAATGACCACTCCACTCACATATAGCACTAATAGTGCTTCCCACCAGAGCAGGAATGGGCGTTCCGATTGCGCTGTTATGGTATAAGAGTAGGCTCTGTCTGCTTCAATTATTGGTTCACTCCCTACTTCATTACCCACCTGGTGTATAGAATTGAGTACGGCAGGAGTATTTGCAGGATTGTAATCGATCTCCAGTAATGGGAAAGAAACCGAGAATAATATTGCTGCCAACAAATAGAATCTATTGTATTGAAAGCTCTTTTCTTTCCTGAGTAGAAAGTAATATGCCAGATACAGTATAGCCAAGCAAGTAGCTGATTCAAGGGCATAAATGAGCGCGTCATTAAGCCTTTCTAATAGTTCTATGGTTGGATGCTTCCCCATTAGCTCTTATTCATCTTTGTCTTTCAAATTGTCTTCAACATGCTGCATTAATGATTCAAAATCATTGATGTCCATATCGTTTTCTTTGGCAAAAAATGAAACTAGCTTTTGAAATGATCCACCAAAATATCCACCGATGAAATTTTTCAGATAAAAGTTACTATAGGTCTTCTTGTCAATAATAGGGAAGTACTCATGGGTTTTTCCGTAGGCTTTGTAGCCTACAAATCCCTTTTTTTCAAGAATCCTGATGATTGTAGATACGGTATTGTATGCTGGCTTAGGTTCGGACATTTTTGCCAATACATCTTTGACAAACCCTTTTTCAATCTGCCATAAAATTTGCATTACCTGTTCCTCTGCCTTTGTCAATTCCTTCATAACTATTGTTTTGATACTATCAATCAATTATACAACTATCCAACTAGTTTTCAAACTAACCTGTTAGTTTTTATTGCTAATGGTCAGCCTAATATTGGGTGAGTGCGAATGAAATGATATTCGCTCCCATACGAAGTGCTTTTAGTCGTACCTCTTCTGGGTCATTGTGTATTCTTTTGTCTTCCCAACCGTTTCCCAGATCTGACTCATAAGAATAAAAGCACACTAACCTCCCTTCATAAATCAGGCCAAAACCTTGTGGTGGCTTGTTATCATGTTCATGAATTTTTGGCAGTCCATCTTCAAACTTGAATTTCTGATGGTAAATGGGGTGGTCAAAGGGGAGTTGTATGAATTCTAGTTCTGGAAATATCTTTTTCATCTCCAACCTTATGTAGGGATCAAGACCGTAATTATCATCAATGTGGAGAAAGCCACCAGCGAGCAGATAGTTCCTAATGTTTTCTGCTTCACTATTACTAAAGACCACATTTCCATGGCCAGTCATGTAGACATAAGCATACTCAAAGATTTCAGGACTTCCTGCCTCAACGATGGCATCCTGAGTATCAAATGATGTCCTTAGGTTTTCATTGCAAAACTTGGCGAGGTTGGGTAGAGCGGTTTTGTTGGCATACCAATCGCCCCCTCCATTATATTTGAGCTTGGCCATTTTCAACTGCTCTTTTTGACCAAAAAGGCTTAATGAGAGACAAAGCATTAACAATGAAAGTGCTGACTTCTTTAACATTTATCTGAGGTTGGGAACTTCTTAATACTGGAACGGTTAATAGTCTTTGAAGTTTATATTTAATTATCAGTAATAAAACACATTTTTGTTAAGTGAGCCCTAACACCTTCGACCATTTTGTACAAAGTCTTTCAAGAAGATTGAACGAGCCGCTACCTGGTAGGAAAGCTCAAGAAATTATGGCGCCCAGGCCAATAGATGAGAAGAGGTTTAGCGAAGACCCAAATAATCCGGCAAGACCTGGAGGCGTAATGGTGTTGCTTTACCCCGAGAATGGTGACATATATCTTCCTTTGACCAAAAGACCTGTTTATCGAGGCGCGCATAGTGGTCAGATTAGCTTGCCTGGAGGAAAGGTAGAAAAGAATGATCGAGACATCGTCCATACTGCACTAAGGGAAACTCAGGAAGAGATCGGTGTAGAAAATGAATCCATCGAAGTTATCGGTCAGCTATCCGAGCTGTTTATAATTGCGAGCAATTTCAAAGTTTACCCAACGGTTGGAGTGGTCCGGTCACAGCCAGAAATTGTCCCGGATACTCGAGAAGTGATCAGAGTACTGACCCCTTCTTTGACTGAACTCAGGGATACAAACCGAAGAAGTACGAAGACTATGCACTTTCCACCTTATACCATAGAGTCTCCGTACTTTGATATTGATGGTGAAGTGGTTTGGGGAGCTACCGCAATGATATTAAGCGAATTGGTCCATCTTATCGATGAAATCTATTGATCGATAATAGCTGTCTATTGATCGATAATAGCTGTCGCTTCAATCTCCACAAGATATTTATCGTCAATCAATCGGGAAACCTCCACCATTGTGGTGCATGGTTTTATATCACCAAATACCTCTTGATGTGCCTTGCCGATCGCTTCCCAGTGATCTATGTTAGTCACAAACATTCTTGTTCTCACCACATCCTCAGGTGTTGCTCCGGCACTCTCCAAAGTCGCTTTTATCTTATCTAATGAGTACTTGGTTTGAAGGTAGGGGTCATCGCCTCCGAGTAACTCACCTTCGTGATCAGCCACCGTACCTGTTACTTCTATGGTGTTGCCTACCCGAACCGCTCTAGAATACCCAACGATATCTTCCCAAGGGCTACCGGATGAATAGTTTGTTCTATTGCTCATTTTGTCGATTAGTGTAGAGGTTTAGTTTTTGAAAAAGATCTTCTGGGTCAAATGGTTTATGAACGAAGTCGACAAAACCGAACTGCTTCAATTCTATCTCAAATTCCGAAGCATTATGTGCGCTCATTGCAATGACTTTTGGGGTGCCATCCGGACGCATTTTTCGGAGTTGGTTTGTGGTGTCAAAACCATTGATTGGTTTCATTTCGATATCCATTAAGACCACATCGTATTCAGTCTCTTGGATTTTGTCAAGTGCATCATAACCATTGTCGGCATCATCGAAAGAGGCATTCCAGATTTGAAATAATCGCTTGAGGACCAAGCGATTCATGTCATTATCATCAACCACAAGTATTTTTCGCTGATTCAAATCCTTGTCTCTGTCTTGCTGTTGCAAGTCGATCATGTCAAACTCAGGGTCTATCTTAAAGTCAATCTCAAAACCAAAAGTGGTGCCCTTATCTTCGATACTCCTCAATTGTATTTTGCTTTCCATTAAGTCGAGTAGCTTCTTGACAATAGATAAACCTAATCCCGTACCACCATATTCTCTGGTGGTTTCTTCACTCGCTTGCTCATACTCTTCGAAGATAGCTTGAAGCTTGTCTTCTGGTATACCTATACCAGTATCAGCCACACTAAAGGCTACTTTTGCTGTCTCATCTTTAATTCCGGCTAGCACAGCTTTTATATGGATATGACCTTCATGAGTGAACTTGATGGCGTTACTGATAAGGTTGTTCAGTATTTGAGTCAATCTTGTAGGGTCTCCGAAGAGTCGATCGGGTAGGTGTTCCCCAATTTCAATTTTGAGTTCTATCCCTTTATTGTTGGCTTTATATTTAAAGCTTTCTCCAAGGTTTCTTAGTAAATCTATAAGCGAGAACTCTGTAGACTCCAATCTAAGCTTACCCGCCTCAATTTTATTGTAATCTAGAATATCGTTAATCAAAGAGTGAAGACCTTCAGCTGAGAATTTGAGCGCATCGATATACTCCTTCATCTCTTTGTCCTTGTTGTCAATCTCCATGATATGGGACAGACTGATGATGGCATTGAGAGGTGTCCTAATTTCATGACTCATTACAGCCAAAAAGTCTGACTTATCTTTGGTAGCTTTTTCAGCCTCTTGCCGGGCTTCCTTCAAGGCCTGGTTCTGTTTCTTGATCTGTTGCGTTCGGTCAGCGACTATTTCTTCGAGTTCTTGATTAATGTCAATTTGTAACCGCTCATTTTTTCTTAACTGTAGAATTAACGATCGCTGAGTAATGTCATGATCCTCAAATTGGCGTTTCAATTTATGGCTTATTCCCAGACTAAAGACCACAATTTCTACAATGATGCCTCCTTGGACAAGGATAGGGATGTTACTTGAAGCTTCAATTAATTGACCAACTACCACGATAAGTACAGAAGCCAAAAAGAACATGGTACCGTAGGCAAAATACTTGGCTATGATGTTATTGGTTCTAGCTGCCCGAACAATTAAAACCAAAGCGAATGCTGAAAGCACTAGAATCGTTATGTGCATTACAGCTATGGCGAAATACATGTTACCAGTTAGAAACAGGTAAGTGGATAATGCCAGAAACATTGCCAGCGAGAAATAAGACAACACTGTGAGTAGCCTATCCCATTTAGGTTGGTCGATGTGCGTTTCAAGGAAAAAGCGCGAGAAGGTGAAGTAGGCAGCAGCACTCAATAGTGGTAAAATCCACAATGAGGGTATCGGATCTATTAAGTTTGTTAGTACATAAAGCTCAATGATGCCATGCATATTGAGAAAATAGACCATGTTAGAAAGAGCATATATGGCAAAGAATAGGAAAACCCGCTCGCGCGTATATCCAAAAATGAAAAAGGCCAAAATGATCACGACAAACAGTATGCCTGAAAAGATTCCTTCAAGCAGATTCATGTTCTCAAGCCTGTTAGTCCATATATCTTTGGGTACTAAAGAAGCTCTTATGTCAATAGGGTTAAAGTCTGTGCTTTCAACTTTAATGTAAACATGAACGGTTTCTTCAGCCGGCAGGGTCATGTTTATTCTGGTAGGATAACCCTGTCTAATATCTCTTTCGCCACTTGGGAAATGATAACCGGTTTTCTTTACGCTGACTTCTTCATCCCGAATCAGGTAATAGGTCTCCTTTCCATTTCGCCCACCGTGAAGCACGAAGTCTATGTCTTGATCAGCTCGGCTTACAAGCCGAAAGTAAGCCCAATAGGTAGCATCCTTATTGAAAATGGAGATGTCGTCCAGGTGAATGAAATCAGATGCTTGTAGTTGACGAACATCATCAATGATTAGTCTATTTTCATCATCACGGTAGACCAAGATTTCGTCTGCCTCAATTATTTCCTCATCGGCAGAATAGATGGAGTGGCTGTTCTGGAAAGAATTCCTTTGTCCGAAGCCATTTAAGGTGCTGAGGGTGAGTAGTAAAAAGAGTAAGAGTCTATTAATGTGCATTAGGGCACTTTTGAAAATGGAATTTCAGCATTTTTCAGCTTTCAGCCAATCATTCGTGTTTAATTGATAATATAAGAGTATCCTTCTGACTAGACTTGTGCAAATTTTATAGCGTCCTTAGACCAAGGAGCACTTTGTTGAATGGCTTCAAGAACTCGTGTGGGGTCGGTCAAAACGGTCCAGATGGGCCTATGGTTTTCGCTTAAAAAACCCTCTTCTATTGCCTGTTCAAGCATATGTAGAAGAGGATCATAGTAGCCATCTAGGTTGAGTATCACAATGGGTTTAGTGAAGATTCCAAGTCGTTTTAAAGTGATCGCTTCCATGAGTTCTTCGAAGGTACCGCATCCACCTGGCAATGTGATTAAGGCATCCACTCCAACCATGAATTGTTTTTTACGTTCATGCATATCGGCAGTGAATATGAACTCATTAACATCCTTATGATGAAATTCGACTTCCTTCATAAAATGAGGCATTATGCCAATAATTCTTCCACTCTCTTCAATTACCGTATCAGCTAAAGTCCCCATGAGCCCCCTGGCACCACCACCATATACCACAGTAGTATTATTCTTTACTAGTGCCTTTGCAATAACTCGTGTTGCCTCAAAATACTTTTCATCGATTTTATCACTAGAGGCACAGTAAACGCAGACTTTTTTGATTTTTTGCATTGAGTAAGGGGTCGGAGCCCATGGTTTCTGAGAACAAGCTAGCTAAAAATAGCGCATCACAAAAAACCACTTAGCCAAAACGTTGATATCGTTTGTCATTCCATCAATTAGCATATGAGCTCAATCAATAGATTAAGAATGAATAGTTTTTTACTTCGTAAATGAAGGTAATAAATACCCAAAATTTGGTATTGACTGCGATGACTTATTGTGACTATCTTTCAGCTTGCTGAGGTCTCTAATTTGGGGCTTCTTTTTTAACACAAACACACATAATATGAGCTCTTCAACCAAGAGGGAAGTGTCTGATGGTACTTTTTTATCAACCAGTGCTAGCACTGATTTCAGAACTTTCTCAACAATATGTCGATCTAATACCTTTTTTACTCGGGTCTTGAGGCTATCAGGCTTCTTTAGGTACCTGATGTTTTTTCTTCTGATCTCTAGCATCTCCTACCACCAGTTACTAGGCCAAAATATGAACGGTGTCATTGATGCACCAGGAGATATTGTATTTGTAGCTTATCATGATAATGATGATGGATTTTCCTTTGTTCTATTGGATGATTGTCCAACGGGTACGGAAATACGTTTTACAGATGAGGGTTGGAATGGAACCTCCTTTAATTCTCTGACGAGTGAAGGAGAAGTCTTATGGATCAATGATTCAGGTGCGACTTTGCCCATTGGAACGGTCGTGAATATTGAAGATGCTGATGACAATGGTCTGGGCATATCTGCCTCCAGTGGTTCAGCATCTGAGGTTGAGAGTGGGTTTACCACTGGAGTTACAGCCGATCAGATTTTTGCCATTACTGGTACTAGAGCCACACCGGGTGTCTTTCTGGCTTTTGTGGGGAACTCCTCCTTAGATGGAAGCAGCACTAATACTTTAACAGGTACAGGGTTGGTTTTAGGTAGTACGGCCGTTGACCTTGGTAGTGGTGAGGGCTATTACAATGGCCCCGATGAATTTAATGGTACAATCACGGATGTAGCAATTACACTCAATACGTTTGCTAACTGGCAATTGGGTGCATTTACCTTTCCTCCTGATGTAATTGATGGTTTTGGAGGTTCTGTATTTCCTGGAGGTAGTACAAATCCTTTTGTCACTACCTGGTCAATCCCTGCCGATGATCTAGAATTGACATTACCATTAGCCGGTACAAATTTCAGTATTGATTGGGGAGATGGTGTGGTTGATACTGGGCTTACCACTGGCGATATATCTCACACCTACGCCTCTGCAGCAACATACACAGTAAGTATTGGGGCTGATATCACATCGATTTCTATGAGTACTTCGGATGATGGGCCTGACCTATTGACAATTGATCAATGGGGGGATGTGTCTTGGAACTCCATGAATGGTGCTTTTGCAGGCACTGCAAATATGACAATCGTAGCAACTGACATACCAGACCTTAGTGCTGTTAGTGATGCAACTTCAATGTTTGAAGGTGCAATTTCAATGAATCAATCGATCTCAAATTGGGATGTAAGCAATATTACCTCTATGCGAAGCATGTTTGAAGGAGCTTCTAGCTTTAATCAAGACATTAGTTTATGGAATGTTGCAGCAGTCACTACAATGCGCGAAATGTTTAGAAATGCCATTGCCTATAATCAGCCATTGGATACTTGGAATGTTGGGAGTGTTACTGATATGTCAATGATGTTTAGAGGGGCAGTGCTGTTTAATCAAGACCTGAATAGTTGGAATGTCAGCCAAGTAAACGATATGAGCGCTATGTTCAGCGCAGCCTCTGTTTTTGACGGAGAAATTGGAAACTGGAACGTTTCGAATGTAACCAATATGAGTTCAATGTTTCTATTTGCAACCATGTTCAATCAGCCCATTGGAAATTGGCAGTTGGATAATTTGACAAGTATGTCGAACATGTTTGGGAGCGCAAGCAGCTTCAACCAAGACATCGGTAGTTGGAATGTCAGTCAGGTCACTTCGTTCTTAAACCTCTTCCAAAGAGCGAGTGCATTCAATCAGAACATAGGGGATTGGGATGTAAGCAATGTTACTTCGTTATCTAATACATTTCTATTGGCATCAAACTTCAACCAGCCACTTGACAATTGGAATGTATCAAGTGTTACTACATTGAGAAATACTTTCAAACAGGCAGCTGCTTTTAATCAGCCTCTAACTAGTTGGAATGTGGGTAATGTTACCGATATGCGTGGCACATTTGAGAATTCAAACGCATTCAATCAAGACTTAAATAGCTGGGATGTCAGTGGTGTTATTGACCTTTCATTTGCCTTCGCGAATGCCACTGTTTTCAACGGTGATGTTAGTAGTTGGGATGTTGGTAATGTCACAAACATGGATAACACTTTTAATAGTGCACAGGCTTTCAATCAGAATATTGCGGGCTGGAACGTTGCCAACGTCACTTCGATGGCCAATGCTTTCAGAAGTACAATTGCATTTGATCAAAACTTGGGCAATTGGAATGTGGGGCTGGTTACAGATATGAGTAGTATCTTTTCAATTAGTGGGATTTCAATTGAGAATTATGATAATACGCTAATAGGCTGGGCCTCTTTACCAACTCTTCAGTTGAATGTACCTTTAGGAGCACAAAATGTAAAGTACTGTCTAGGCGAATCGGCACGTCAATCGCTTATAGACGATTTCAACTGGAACATCACATTGGACGAAAGAGAGTGCCCAATCGTATTTACCAGTCCTGATATTGCTTTTTTCGCTGAGAATAGTTTTGGTACCATCATAGACATTAACGCCAATGTGGGTAATGGAGATGATGTGGATGTCAATTATAGCCTTGGTACCTCAAATGATGAAGGACTATTGGTTATCAATGGCTCAAATGGAGAGCTTGTATTTAATTCACCACCAGATTTCGAAAACCCGCTAGATGTTGATGCCAATAACTCTTATAAACTGGAGGTGTTCGCTACGAGTGGTTCCGAAACGGTGAGCCAGATTCTGACCGTAACCGTGACAGATGTTTTCGAAAACATAGCACCAGTATTTACATCTACGCCAGTACTCACGGTTAACGATAATGAGCTCTATAGCTATACTATCACGACTACAGATGATAATAATGATAACACTACTGTCTCAGCAGTCACTTTACCCTCTTGGCTAAACCTGAATGCCATTACCGGCAGTAATACTATAACCATTGCTGGAACTGGAGGAGCTGACTTTATTAATGGCAATGGTACTTCAGCGGCTTTCGCTTTTCCGGCTGGTGTTGCAGTTGATAATGCGGGTAATATTTTCGTTGCAGATCAGGATAATCATGTTATAAGGAAGATTACTCCATCAGGAGATGTTTCTACGTTTTGTGGATCAGGAATTCAAGGATTTGCCGATGGCAGTGCTGGTGTAGCGAGGTTTGATAACCCAAAAGACCTGGCTTTTGACAACTCTGGAAATCTGCTTGTAGCAGACTTGAGTAATAATAGAATTAGAAAAGTTGCGCCAGATGGTACAGTAACTACGCTAGCCGGCTCAGGTGCCGCAGGTTTTATCAATGGTAATGGAACTTCAGCTGTGTTCAGGTTTCCAGCAGGAGTAGCGGTTGATGCCGCTAACAATGTATTTGTTGCGGATCAGGATAATCATGTGATTCGAAGGATTACCCCAACAGGAGACGTTACGACTTTTGCTGGGTCTGGCACTGAAGGTTTTGCTGATGGTTCGTCTGGTGTAGCACGTTTTGACGATCCAAAGGACTTAGCCTTTGATAATTCAGGAAACCTTTACGTAGCAGATTTTCAGAATAATAGAATCAGGAAGATTACTCCAGATGGTACAGTTTCTACATTAGCAGGTTCTGGGGCAGCCGGATTCGTTAATGGAAATGGTACATCTGCTGTCTTTAGGTTTCCGGCCGGAGTGGCAGTCGATGCTTTTGGAAATGTTTGTGTCGCAGACCAGGATAATCATGTCATTCGACTTATTACCCCAAATGGCGATGTTTCTACATTCGCAGGCTCAGGAATAGAGGGTTTTGCGGACGGGGATGCCACAACAGCACAATTTGACGATCCAAAGGACATCACCTTTGACAATGCGGGCAATTTATATGTTGCTGACTTTGAAAATAATCGCATTAGAAAACTTGTTAATAATGGTGCAATTCTTCAGGGTAATCCAGCAGGGCAACCTTCGGGTGACTATCCTGTGGTATTAAAGGTAAGCGATGGAAACGGAGGGGAGACGCTTCAAAGCTTCACCGTTACCATCATTGATGCAACCTCTCCGGTAGTTATTACTCAAAATTTGGTTGTTGAATTGGATGAAAATGGGGAAGCTATCGTGGATGCTCAAAGCGTAGATAATGGATCCTCCGATACCAATGGAATCCAGAGCTTTAGCTTAAGCCAAACCAATTTTGATTGTGATGACATTGGTTCTGTAGAAGTCTCTTTATCTGTTACAGATAACAATGGACTTTCAGCATCTGCTACAGCTAATATTGAGGTTCAAGACAATCTATCACCAGTCCTGACACTTGTCGGAGATCAAGTGATTCAGTTGAACCTTAACGAAACCTTTACTGACCAAGGGGCTACCGCTTCCGATAATTGTAGTGCAGTATTGACGGTTGGTGGCGATACTGTAGATACAGGTGTTATTGGTTCTTATACAGTAACCTATGATGCTGTTGATCCATCAGGAAATACTGCTGTTCAGTTGACTAGAACTGTCAACGTAGTTGATGTTGCGGATCCAGAAATTACAGTAGTTGACATCCAGATAGACAATGATCTAGGAGTCTGTGGGGCAACAGTTGCAGATTATGCAGCAACAGCGACAGATAACTCTGGTGTAGTGACACTCGACTTTGATATTACCGAAGGCTCCCTGTTTCCTGTGGGTACTACGCCAGTAACGGCCACCGCCACTGATGGAAGTGGTAATACTAGTCAGGTAACATTTAATGTTACGGTGAACGATGTTGAGGATCCTGTATTGATACTCAATGGTTCACCTGTGATTGATCTTAACCTTGGAGATACCTATGTTGAACAAGGAGCGATGGCTTCGGATAATTGTGGTGCGTCAGTGACTATAGGAGGGGATGCTGTCAATACTTCCTCTGTTGGTATTTACCTAGTGACCTATGATGCTGTTGATCCGTCAGGAAATACTGCTGTTCAGTTGACTAGAACTGTCAACGTAGTTGATGTTGCGGATCCAGAAATTACAGTAGTTGACATCCAGATAGACAATGATCTAGGAGTCTGTGGGGCAACAGTTGCAGATTATGCAGCAACAGCGACAGATAACTCTGGTGTAGTGACACTCGACTTTGATATTACCGAAGGCTCCCTGTTTCCTGTGGGTACTACGCCAGTAACGGCCACCGCCACTGATGGAAGTGGTAATACTAGTCAGGTAACATTTAATGTTACGGTGAGCGATGTTGAGGATCCTGTATTGATACTCAATGGTTCACCTGTAATTGATCTTAACCTTGGAGATACCTATGTTGAACAAGGAGCGATGGCTTCGGATAATTGTGGGGCGTCAGTGACCATAGGAGGGGATGCCGTCAATACTTCCTCTGTTGGTGTTTACCTAGTGACCTATGATGCTGTTGATCCATCAGGAAATGAAGCCGCTCAGTTGACTAGAACCGTCAACGTCATTAATACTACGCCAATCAGCTTGACACTAGAGGCCAATATAGCCAACGCTAAATTGGGTACGAATATAACCTGTGCAGGAGGCATGGATGGATCAATTGATGCCACAGTCACCGGAGGTACGCTGCCATACACTTACTCGTGGAGTAACGGTGCTGACACTGAAGACCTAGGTCAATTGCCTGCAGGAGTCTATACACTTACCGTTACCGATGCCACAGGCCAATCTATTGCTGAAAGTATCACGCTGACAGAACCTGATCCGATTTCGATCAGGGTTGATATGTTCCCTTCGAGGCCATTGGGACACTACGGAGCTACCCATACTATCTATAAAGGTTTTGGTCCTCAAGCAGTATGGTTGAAAAGTAGGGCTACCGGTGGTAATGGGTGGCTTAGGTCTAGGTGGAGTGGTCCTGGCATTAAATTTCAATGGAGAGGGATTGCTGTAGTAGCACCAAAGGAGACTACCACTTATGAGGTGTCGGTTACGGACAAGAAGGGCTGTACATCTGTTGAATCGTTCACCGTTTATGTAATTGATGTCAGGTGTTTCCACTCAAGTGGTAAGAAGAAAAAGAATAAGTGGGGCCGAAAATATGGACATAATAAATGGAATGGGAAAAAGGTACATATATGCCATAATGGTAGAACGCTATGTGTAAGTGTCAGATCAGTTTGGTCTCATTTAAGACATGGAGATTCCCTGGGAGCTTGTGAATCGACTGGGATTATGAGTGCCGCATCTTCGGAAGTTGATAATGACGTGATCGATTTTGTTGAACCAAATTTGGAGATAAAAGCTTATCCGAATCCTACTGATGGGTATACCAGTATTAGCTTCTCTAGCAATGTTGAGGGTCCTGCAAAGGTGTCTGTCTTTAATAGTACCGGAATACCAATGGCCACACTTTTTGAAGGAAAGCTAGAACCTAGAAGAAGGATGAAATTGGATTATGACACTCATGAACTACCAAGTGGCATATACATTGTGCGCTTAGTAACAACAGGAGGAGTGAAGACACTAAAGTTAATGGTGAAGAAGTAATTCTAGTTTTATCATAATTTTTAGAGCGCTTACAGTTCTTACAAGGAACGGTAGGCGCTTTTTTATTGAATAAGACGAAAAGATGATTTAGTAATAGGATTCGAATCGAAACAGGTTTGCCGTGCTGACTATCACAAAATAATTGATCAAACTACCCGAATTGGGTAGGTGCTGACATGTGATTTTCCAGAATATTGTATTTAAAATAAAGTAATGTCAATCTGATATCAAGTCGGAATTGTCAGTCAAGAGATGTTCTAAGTTAATAGTCAAGGTATCTGAACATTTCAAAAAAAGATCTCAGAGAAGCTGAGGTCTTTTTATTCAAATCTTCACAATAATTATGCGTGTGAACCTATATTTTGTACTGACTTTCTATCGGCCTATCTTGTTGGAAGAATTTTATAATTCTCTGATACACCAAAATGCGTAGTGGTTCTTTTCTCCTCCTTAGGCTTGGCTTAGGGCTTATCTTATTACTTTTCCATTGTGCCTTGTTATCCCAAGAAGTGCCATCCCTGACCATTAAGGAGATTGGTACCCCCTTTATCAATACATACCTTCCTACAGATTATGGTGCGCATGAACAAAACTTCGAAATCGTGCAGTCCCCTGATGGGTTGATGTATATAGCCAATGTGACTGGGGTCATAGAATTTGATGGGTTTAATTGGAATGTGGATAGTCGCGTGTCTGATGACTCTTTCAAAGCGGTTACAATTGGCAACGATAATTTGGTGTATGGCACTACAAAGAGTTTGATTGGCCGTTTTCGGTCCGATTCTTTGGGGAGAACTCAGTTTGAGTCATTAGGCCCAAAATTGCCAGCAGATCTCCTAAGCTTTGGAGATGTTAGATCGGTTGATGCCTTGGGAGATTTGGTTATCTACCGTTCAAGAAATGCTTTGCTCTTATATCATATTGTCAAGGATACATTCAAAGTTATCACTTCCCAAGACGGATTTGGTTTAGGCAGTGTAATCGATAGTGAATTTTATGTGGTGGATCACTCAAAAGGCTTGATGCAACTCGAGGGAGAAAGCTTGGAGTTATTATCAGGGTCAGAGAGCCTTAAAAGTAAGGCTCTAACAGATATGGTTCGTTTTTCCGATGACGAGCTGCTTTTTCTCACAAAAGGCAATGGATTTTTGAGGTATGATTTCAAAGCCGTGCACACTTGGGAAACTTCTGTGTCGGAATATATAAGAAAACATGATGGCTTCGCTGCTATCAATATTTATGATCGATACTATGCTGTTGGCACTGGTAATGGCGGTGTTGTGATCATAGATGAGCATGGGAAACTAATTCAAAAGTTGAATAAAGAAATGGGGATGGGAGCCGATGGCCTTATTCAAGATCTTTATTTAGATAAGGATGATAACCTATGGGTTGCACAGCATGGTGCCTTACATCAGGTAATTCTAAACTCGCCTTTTACTACAATTGATGACCGACATGGGGTCAATGGCTATGTGCTATATTTTCAGAATTGGCATAGTAGAACCTATGTTTCTACCGCTACAGGAATTGTTGTGAAAGATCAAGATTCACCCTGGCAGAGCCTTAGTGCCGATTATAAGCCTTTTAAGCCTATTTCTGACGACCAACAGAGAGTCTGGATGACTATTAAGCATGGTGATGATTTCTTTTCGGCAGGTAATAGGGGGCTTATTCAGATCACAGATGATGGACTTAAAAGCTTGCTCAATAATGGCGAGCGCATGTGGGCAGCCGTGGCCATGCGAGACTCCAAGGAGATGATCATTGGAAGTATAGAAGGCAACTTACACAGGTTCGTGAAGGTAAACGGGGAATGGAGACATGACAATAGAATAAAGGGGTTCAACAAGCAGATGGACTTCTTAGAACAAACACCAAACGGAGGCATCTGGATGACTGATTCTGGTACAGGTGTATTCAAGATCAAATTGAATGAAAAGCGAGATAGTGTTTTATCAGTCAAAATGTATGGTCCTGAGCAAGGGCTCCCTGAACTAGAGAGAAACAGAGTTTTTCGGCATAGTGATGGCCTTTATTTTGCAACTGCTTCTGGTGTTTATCAGTACAATGCTTCTTCCGACAGTTTCTATCCTTCGGAAAAGTTTAATCAGCATCTGTCTGAAGACTATGTTTTCAGGCTAATAGAGATGAAAAATGGTGATGTATATGGATCACTGAATCCAAGGGGTAAGTCTTTAATGAAAAGAACAGAGGATGGGTATGACTTCACACAAGTACCTTTCCAAAGGATCGCAGGTCATAATTCAGAGTACGTTTCAGGGATGGGAGGGAATAATATCTGGATTGCAGGCACTGGTATAAAACACTATGCGGGTGGCTATGAACATAAGCCATCAAAAGGTTTTGCAGCCTATATCAGGTCAGTTGAAGTATCTAATAAGAATGATTCTTTGATCTATTCAGGAGGAGATGTTGATCGTACAGTTGAGCTCAGGCCTAACGAAAATGCTGTCCAATTCGAATATTCCGCCTCCTATTATGATAAAATAGAAGAAATAGAGTTTCAGAGCTATTTGGAAGGGTCGGAAGAGACCTGGGCGCCTTGGAGTAGTAAGTCGAGTAGGAACTACACCAATCTGAGACACGGTACTTATACGTTTAAGGTTCGTGCAAGAAACCTCTATGGAGATGTTAGTGCCATAGGTGAGTATACATTCACCATTTATACACCTTGGTACCTTACAGTTTGGGCCTTTTTGCTTTATGCCATTCTGGTAACATTATCAGTATGGTCAATTGTAAAGTTAAATACCAGACGGCTTGAAAAAGAGAAATTACGACTTGAAGCAACCATCTATGAACGGACGGAAGAAATTCGGAGGCAAAAAGAAAAGGCCGAGGCTGATAAATTAGTCATTCAAGAACAAGCCGATAGACTCAAGGAGCTTGATAAGGTCAAATCAAGGTTTTTCGCTAACATCTCACATGAATTGCGGACACCTCTGACACTTATAAATGCACCATTAGAGTCACTGATCGAGGGCGGGAAAATTGAAGATGAAGAGATAAGAGAAACCTTAATCACTGCTAAGAGAAACGGTGTGAGTCTCCTCTCATTGGTTGAGGAAATCCTTGACTTAGCCAAGCTTGAAGCGGGAAAATTAAAGCTCGTAGAAAATCCTGTTAGGCTAAGAGAATTCTTGGGGGATATATTAGGTGACTATATAACGGTAGCCAAAAGTCGAGGCATTGAAATTAAATTCAATTTTTGGCCTGATAAGAACCTAACGGTGCTCTTGGATGAGAATAAGACAGGAAAGGTCATTAGAAATCTATTGTCAAATGCCCTGAAGTTCACAAGGAACCACATTGAGTTGAGACTGCAATATAGTCCCGATGAACCTGATAGAGCTCAACTAAGTGTTATAGACAATGGGGTAGGTATTGATGCTCAAGACTTACCATTTATATTCAATAGGTATTATCAATCAGAGAGGCCAGATAAAAAGGCAGAAGGGGGTACGGGTATTGGTCTTGCACTGGCTAATGAACTGGCTGAATTGCAAGCAGGCAGGCTGACTGTAGAGAGTCAACCAAATGAAGAAACCATATTCACTCTTGAATTCCCTTTGAAGGAAGTTAAGGAGGAGACTATTGTGCCACTCACCCAGGCAGACAGCGAGAATTTGGATAAAGCACTCAAAGATACCATAACAAGGTATGGCCAGAAATTCGAGCTCGAAAAACCGGTATTGTTAATAACCGAAGACCACCCTGAGATGCGTGCGTTCATTGCTAAGACGCTCACTCCCTATTTTGATATTCTTCAGGCAGAAAATGGTAAGTTAGCTCTCGAAATTCTGGAAACCCAGACTGTGGACATAGTGATTTCCGATGTGATGATGCCAATAATGGACGGCTTTGAATTGTTGGAAGCAATTAAGAAAAATGAAAGGCTCCGACAAGTCTCTGTGGTAATGCTTACTGCCAGAGCAGATCAGGAAGATCGGCTTCACGCGCTCACTTTGGGTATTGATGATTATTTGACTAAACCGTTCAGTGCTGCGCTGTTCCTTGCCAGAATCAAGAATATACTTGAGAATCGGATTAAAGTGATAAGGGCATTTAAAGAACTTGCCCATAAGGAATCAAATGGTGCTCAATCAAATGTTGCATGGTTGATCAAAGAACATGATCTTTCAGAAAGGGAAGTAGAAGTAATGAGACTTTTGGCAAAGCGGTACACCAATGCCGAAATATCAGAAAGACTGTTTGTCTCCCAAAACACCGTAAAGTATCACATCAAAAACCTGTTTATAAAACTGAATGTCAAGAGCCGTAAGGAAGCTGCCGATAAAATAGGGGAACACCTGTGATTGGGTAAAACGCAGGTTCTTTTGACAACGACTACCATATTTCGAGGGAATCTGACTCCCATTAACAAGTGTTTGAAATAGTGCGGCTTAGCATTTGCGCAGTTAGATCGCCTGGACGGTTCAGAGTATTTTTTATTTCATTCAAATACAATTTTTTGTTAAAACTACTCGAAGCGGGTAGGTGAGTTAGAGGTAATTTTGGCGACATTTCCATTGTCGTAGCGATTTTTTATTCACTACGGTATCACCATTTATCGACCAAAACACGTAGTATATGAAACCCTTTTTACCAATCAAAGGGGCGTTAATCAATGCCCCTTTGATGGTGGGTAATCTATTCGCCCCCCATTTAAGAATTAACCTCAGCATCATATTCCTGTTGCTAATCTCATTTCAAACCTATGGACAAAGTGACTGGACACTCCTAAAAGATGAAGGAGGTGTCACGATTAGTTATCAGGTGGCTCAAGTCACTCCGGAGATTAATAGTGAAGCAGTTGCTGTGGCACCAGCAGATCTGCCCCAGTATTTGAAACTAAAGATCGAAAATTCCAATTCAACAGATATTACAGTTTCCTGGAAACAGGAAATCAAAACAGACGGGAATTCTGGGTTAATAAATTTTATCGCCAACCCTGGCGAATCAATTATCGACAATAGATCAATGGTGCCATTGCTTCAATTGACAAGGGCAGAAAATGATCAATATCCAAAGTCATTTACTGAATACATGGATTTGTTCACTATCACAATCAAACCTTAAATCGGAAGACATGAAAAGATCTATACTGTCTATATCACTTTTAGTTTTATGCCTTCTCTTTTCGGAGGCAATATTTGCCCAACAGCAATTTCCAATTACACCCAATTCTCAAGTCACATCAGGTAACGATGACGATGTGCTTAGAGCCTGGCTGGAAGAAATCGATGTGGCTCCTGGTGGGACGCTCTTATATAGGAGGTCGACTAATGGTTCTAATGCTACAGCCTTTCATAATGCGGTATCAGGGCAAGGTCCTGCTATAGCATTGATTAAACTTAATAATGGAAACGTTTTTGGTTTTTATAACCCAGTAGGTTGGAACAGGACTAACCAGTATGTGGGTAGTACAGATGCATTTATTTTCAACCTAACCTTAGACAGAAAAGGAGATGCTAACCCTTCCTATGCCAATAGGTCTGTTTTTGACTATCAGTATTATGGACCAACCCTAGGACAGGGGCATGATTTATACATTGATGGCAATTTGACAGGCGGCCATGTATATGGATGGTATACATTCAATGCAGTGGATGGAACAGGTGTCAGAAGTTCTAGTTTCGTCAGCTCATTAACAGGGCTTAATGTTACCACTACTGGCGCATATTCAATTACTGGACTAATTTCAGAAATCGAGGTTTACAAAATTGAATTTAATGTTTCTGGGCCAATTATCGAAGGACAAGATATTACGGTTCAATTAGATGAAAATGGGCGTGCTAGCATTATAGCTTCTGATATTGATAATGGCACCACCGACCCGGATGGTCCGGTGACACTGAGCATTGATATTACCGACTTTACTTGTGATGATCTTGGTGGAAATTCGACAGCCATTACTCCTCAGAATATTGGTAACGTGTCACAAGCCACTCAATCTCATGGAGGAGGCTATAATCCACATACAAGAGAGTTTTGGTATCCGCAATGGGCCAACCCAACGGTATATCGATACGATGAGAATCGTAATTTCTTAGGGACATTCAACACTGGTCAAAATCAAATCATGCAATTATGGATGGACTTGGAAAGTGAAGATTACTATACTGCAAATTGGGGGTATAATACCATAACGAGAAGATCAGGTAGTTCAACTGTTTGGACATATAATATGGGGGCCACAGCAGCATCAGTATCTACCGATGCTGATTATGTATATGCTTATGGTGTATGGCAAAACTACCTAAGAGTGCTGGACAAAGAGACGGGTGCTTTTGTAAGAAATATCAACCTGCCAGGTGGTATTTATAACTATGGAGGACTTGTGATCGCTAATGGATATATATACATAGCCGGTTATGCTTTAGGGTGGTCTAGTAATCCCAATGATTGGCGATATGTACATCAACTGGATATGGATGGTAACTATATTGGGTCCACCTATTCAGGCGAGACAGTGTACAATATGGCTTTTGATGGAGAGACCATGTGGATTGATGATTTTGGTAATTTTCCTGTTGGAGTCAAAATCGCTGAAGTTAGTGCTTATGAAGGGTCTGGTGGCTCTAATGCCGTGACGCTTACAGCAACCGACCCACTAGGTAATTCACGTTCAGCCATTTTCGCTGTGACAGTCGAAGATAATATAGCACCAACCATCGTGCTTAATGGAGATGCACAGATGTCAGTAGACTCGGATACCGATGAGAACGCCTCTTTTGAAAGTTTAGAGCCTGGAGCAACTGCCTCAGATAATTGTTCTGCTGAAGTAGAAATCTCAGGTACTGTTGATATGGCGACACCTGGCGTTTATACACTCTCCTATAAGGCCATAGATCAAAGTGGCAATGAATCTGCTTCCATTACACGAGAGGTTACTGTTGTTGATGCAACAGCTCCTGAAGCGAAAGCAGGCCGTGTAGTAGTAGAATTAGATGAGAATGGAGAAGCTACGGTAGATCCGGCTAGCCTTGACAATGGCTCAACCGACAATGGCAATGGAACATTGACTTTTTCATTAGACCGGACAACATTTGATTGCAATGACTTGAATGCCGAGGGAGGCAATACTGGCGGTAATGCCATTGATATGGCCCTAGTGGGTAACGTGAATCAGCCTACGCATAGCCATGGAGGTGGATATAACCCAAATACCAATGAGTTTTGGTACCCTCAATGGGGCTCTTATGCTGTTCAGAAATATGATGCCGACCACAACTACATAGGTGTTATCAATAATTCGGGCAAGCGCTATGTAATGCAATTATGGATGGATACGGATAGTGAAACGGAATTTTATACTGCCAACTGGACTGATGGTTATAACTATACCAAAAGAAATACCAGTGGTCAGGAAATATGGAGTTACAATAATGCCAATGGCAACTATCCTTCAGGAATAAGTACAGATGCAGATTATGCCTATGTTTTGGCTTATGGTGGCGACCGCATTGATGTTTTAGATAAAAATACAGGTCAGTTCCAAAGAAGTATCCCTCTTCCAGGACAGGTTTATCACTATGGAGGCTTGGTAGTAGCTAATGAGCAAATCTATATAGCAGGCCAGGCCAATAGTTGGTCTACTAACCCTAACGACCTCAGATATGTACACCGATTAGATATGGATGGAAACTACATTTCATCCATTTCTACCAACGGGGTTTATGTCTATAACATGGCCTTTGATGGTGAGGTGATATGGGTATCCCAAAACAGTAATACCATTACTGGAATCCAAATCTCAGATGGAAACGGATATGGTCAGAGTGGAGGTGTACCTGTTACACTTACTGTTACTGATGAGCTTGGGAATTCTTCAACAGACGAAGGTGCAGTGGTTGTAGTAGATCTGTTGGCTCCAACTATTGCATTTAACGGAGACCAAAGTATTACCACACCACTTGGGTCAACTTTCAATGATCCAGGCGCTACTGCTGATGATAATTGCTCTGCCACTGTAGAAGTTGTGGGCACTGTCGATATTAATACTTTGGGTGATTACACCTTAACCTACAAAGCAATAGATGGTTCAGGAAATGAATCTGCGGAGATTACAAGAACTGTCACAGTAGTACCCAGTGTTTCATCTAATATCTCTGTGATTACACAGGAGGGAGACATACTGAATGATGGTCTATTGTTAGAAGCCAATAACGTGGGCAGTGGTGCCAACAATATTCAGATGAATGGTGTCTGCTTTACCAATTCAGCTGGTTCAATTGCCGGAATGTCAAATGGTGGTGGAGATTTTTGTTCTGATTGTACACCAGGGACGGCATTTGATCAGTTAATGAGCACTTTAGTCTTTGAGCCTAGTGGCCAACCAGCTACTTTGACAATGACAAATTTAGTGCCAGGTAACAAGCATCGTCTTCAGGTTTTCCTTTCTAACGATGTGAATGCCACTGGAGCAAACATGGTGTTCGCTATGCAAAATGTTAATATTCCAGTGACAGGTTGGAGACCGAATTCTATAGCCGTTGTTATTGAATTTACCCCACAAGGAAACTCTGAAATATTAACCATTACTGCTGATGGAAACAGGGCAGTAGTAAATGGCTACACACTGCACGATTTAGATCAGGTGGGCATACTTTGTAATGAAGATCCGGTAGCTGCTACTCAAGGAGATATTACGGTGGGAACTGGTGCTTCAGGAGATGTGACAATTACACTAGATGGCTCATCTTCTACAGATGATACTGGTATTGAAAGCTATGAATGGTTTATTGCTGGGAATAGCGTGGGCACCGGATCTACTTTAGATACTGATTTGCCAATAGGTACCTATTCTGGTGAGCTGGTTGTGACTGACAATTTCGGCCAAACCAGTTCAGTGCAGTTCTCAATAGCAGTAATTGATGCTACACCTCCAAATGTTATTACCAAAGATGTAACAGTTGGTCTAGACGCAAATGGGAATGCTACTATTACTACACAGGACATAGACAATGGGTCTTCCGACAATTCTGGAGGAACCTTAAGTTTCAGTCTCGACCAATCGAGTTTTGATTGTAGTGACCTCAATAACTCAAGCCCATGTGGTGGTTCTGCAGTAGATTTTAACAGTACTAATAACTACATCGATGCCTCGGATAACGCTTGGTTCCCAAATGATCAAGTCGACGACTATACCTATGAGGCATGGGTGAATCTTGATGATATAAATACACTTCAAGGTATTGTCAATTATGCTTGGGACATCAATACCAATGAACCTCACAGTGGGCTATGGGTTGTGAATGGCCAGTTAATGGCTCGCGTTAGAAGTGATAATGGGTCTTCAGGATATTTTGTGAATATGACCGGAGGAAATTTATCAACCAATCAGTGGCATCACGTAGCATTTACAAAGTCTGGCTCAACCTATAGTATTTATCTAGATGGCATTCTTGTTAATAGTCAAATAGTAACTATTAACTCGGGTTGGACATTTACTGGACGGAATAAATTTACTCTTGGTTCTTTGTGGAATTCACAATCGGTTCAAGGACCAATCAATGGTCGTTTGGATGAAGTGAGAATATGGAGTACAGGAAGGACATTAGAAGAAATCAACGCTACTAAAGACACGTGTATTGATCCGAGTGAGACTGGACTTGAGCATTACTATAAGATGAATGAGGGATCAGGTGCCACAGTGTCAGATGAGACCAGTAGAAACATTACTGGAAACTTTGTGAATTTGAACGGAAATAGCGCTTGGGTTGCTGGAGCACCAGTATCTGTAAATGGAAATGTGGTGACCTTGACCGTTACAGATCCATCTGGCAATACTTCAACAGCTACAGCCAATGTAACAGTAGAAGACAATATCTCACCTTCAATCACATTAAATGGAGATGCAACAGTTTACCATGATGCATTTACTGCATATACAGATGCTGGAGCCACTGCGGATGACAATTGTTCAGCTACTTTGGATACGGATAATCCGGTGGACGTTAATACACCAGGCTCATATACGGTGACTTACAAAGCAACTGACGGTAGTGCTAATGAAACTACTGCTACGCGAACAGTTATAGTTCAGGATGTAACCGCACCTGTTGTAGTTGCTCAAGACATCACAGTTCAACTGGATGCCAATGGCAATGCAAGCATTACTCCGGAAGGAATAGATAATGGCTCTTCCGATGATTCAGGAACGGTTTCTTTAAGTCTAGATCAGGCGACATTTGACTGTACAGATGTCGGAGCTGTGCAAGCCGCAGAATTTGCCATAAGAGTCGATGGACAAAATGATTTCATAGACTTGGGTAATTTCGATGGTGCCCTGATTAATGCGAGTCAGGCCACTGCTCAAGTATGGTTGAATCCATATGCTATTCCAGCGGGTATTCAATCTTTGTTTGAAGCGAATGTGGATGGGGTCAATTATTTTTCAATTGAAACAAATGGTGCTAATAAGATCGATTTCTATGTAACGGGTGCCGCCATTAGAACTCCAACGGACGTTTTCCAAATTGGACAATGGATTAATTTGACTGCTGTTTATGATGGTACGGCTCCGCAAGGGGACAGGTTAAAGCTGTACATAAATGGTGTACGAGTACAAAATCCTGATAAATTCCTTAATGGTAATAATCAACCTTCGCTCTCAGGTAATCTTCCTGATTTCTATTTAGGAAGTCAAGGTGGCAATGCCCAATTCGCTAGTGTACTTTATGACGAAGTGAGAGTTTGGAATAGAGCTCTGAATGATCAAGAAATTAGCAATAATTGGGATCAAACACTGGTTGGGAATGAGCAAGGTCTAATAGCTTATTATTCCTTTGAAGACGGACCTGGTAGTTCGACTGTGACAGAATTGACAGGTATTCAAGGACAGGCAGATTTGACGAATATGGACCCTAATACTGCTTGGGTAGCCGGACCTGATGGTCTGTCTCAGGGCGGAACGGGAGTTGAAGTGACGCTGACGGCAACTGATCCATCTGGTAACTCAACTACAGCAACGGCTTTAGTTACCGTTTTGGATCTGATAGATCCTGAAATTTCAGCTCCAGCAGATATTGATGTCTTTGCTACTAGTGCCGCTGGAGCAGTTGTGAACTATGCAACTCCAGTAGGAACAGACAACTGTTCAGTCACTACAGAATTGACGGCAGGAGAAGCTAGTGGGGCTACATTCCCAATTGGAACAACTTTGGTAACATATACGGCTACTGACGCCTCAGGTAATACAGCCTTGGCAAGCTTTAACGTGACTGTTACTGGTCTTCCACCTCAAATTGTGGTGCCAGCTAATATTACTATGAACAATGATGTAGGTGAATGTGGTGCAATAGTTGACTTTGCCGCAACAGAAACCACAGCAATTCCACAGTCAACCATTACTTATGATATTCAGCCAGGAACATTCTTCCCTGTTGGTACGACCACGGTAACGGCAACTGCAACAAATCCTGTAGGTACTTCTACCGACTCGTTCACAGTGACTGTAGTTGACAATGAAGGACCAGTGGTGATCACACAAGACTTGATTATTGATTTGGATGAAAATGGCAACGTGATAATTAATGTCACAGACATAGACGGAGGCAGCAGTGATAACTGTGAGGTTGCTAGCATTGAACTCAATATCACTTCTTTTGACTGTTCAAATGTTGGTGCTAATTCGGTAACCTTAACTGTGACCGATATTCATGGTAACAGTTCAACAGGTACTGCAACCGTGATGGTGAATGATGTTACGGCTCCCATTATTGATGCTCAAGACATCACCGTGTCCTTGGACAACAATGGCAACTTCAGCTTGGACGCCAATAATCTTTTAGAAACGCCTCAAAGCGCTCGTGAACGTAGGGTTGAGATTAGAAGGGCTGAACTGCGAGAACGTAGAGCAAGACAAGCAACGCAGGTCGCTAACTTTATTGTGGAGCGTACAGAAAGCGAGCTAACTGCATTGAATGAGCAATTGGCTTCAGCAACTACAGCAGAGGAGAGAAATACTATTCAGGGACAGATCGATGATAAGGAGCTGGATTTAATTTCAGCCCAAGATCGCTTAGCACTGGAAGCAGCTGAATTAGAAGAGAGTCAAAACGCCTTGGCAGCACTGTTGAGTATGATGACTTTGGGGACGGCTTCAGATGCTTGTGGAATTGATACTATTGTTGCTTCTCAAATAGATTTTGACTGTTCACATGTTGGGTCAAATACAGTGACATTGACCGTTACTGATGTGAACAATAATGTGAGCACCTCAACAGTGGTTGTTACAGTGGTAGATGATACTCCTGCGGAAGTGATTACTCAGGATATTGTAGTTGACCTAGATGCAAATGGATCAGCAATAATTGCAGTAGATGATATTGATGCTGGCTCAAATGATGCATGCGGAATTGCAAGTAGGGTACTAGATGTGACTTCATTCGACTGTGGAGACACTGGATCAAATGTGGTCACACTTACTGTAACCGATGTCAATGGCAATGTGAGTAGCAAAACAGCTACCGTTACGGTAAGAGATGTAATTGCCCCGACAGTCTTGACTAAAGACATAACAGTTGCCTTAGATGAGAATGGTGAGTCTACGATCATAGCCTCAGATATTGATAATGGTTCTTTTGATAACTGTGACTTTAGCTTAAGTATTGACAACAGTGCGTTTAACTGCAATACCTTAGGTGCGAATACTGTGAACTTAACGGCTACCGATGCGAGTGGTAATGAGACTACTATGTCTGCTACGGTGACAGTAATAGACAATGCCGCACCTGTTATCGTAGCTAATAATATTGTTGTGGAGCTTGATGACAATGGTTCAGCAAATATCACGGTCTCAGATGTAGACGGAGGTACCTACGACAATTGTGGAGTGGCTAGTGTCACCATCGATGTAGACAGCTTCGATTGTGATCACTTAGGCGAAAACATAGTAACCTTAACAGCTACCGATGTAAACGGTAATGTCTCGAGTGGTCCGGCAGTAGTGAACGTTATCGATGTTATTGCACCAACTGTAGGCGTACAAAACATTAGTGTAGACCTTGATGAGAATGGTGTGGCCAGCATTGTGCCTGAAGATGCCCTTTTATTTAGTGAAGAAGATGTATTAAGAGATACTGAATGTGACTTGAGAAGTAGCACATTGAAGTATGTGATGAAGCTGAAAGGTGATAAGAGAGGTAATGTCGGCAGTGGCAAAGGTGGGGATCATGATAAGGGCAAAGGGAAAGGCCATAATTATGACGATGATGACGATGACAATGATCCAGGAAAGGGTAAAGCCAAGGGTCATAAGGACGATGACGATGACGATGATGATGATGATGATGATGACGATAATGACAAAGGAGGTAAATATGCCAAGTACGTTTTCGATGGCACTGGCAAAGTACTGAAGCGTCTAGATGGAAGTCTGTCAGTATCAGGAACACTCGTCAATCAGAACGATCCATCAGATAGTTATGATTTGACACTGGAACTTATCGGTGCATATGATTACACCACTTGGATGTCAATGGATAAGAAGGTCAAGGAGATTAAGTATCAACTTTATCACTTTGACTGGACGTATTATACGATTGCAAATGGTAGTCTGACTGGTTCCGGAATTAATGCCGGCACAACAGTGAGTCTGGGCGACTATTCAAACAAAGAAGGTTTCCAATTAGGAGGCTGGGCAAATGGTGAGAATAGTAGTGAAGGTTTGAGAGGGAAGTTCAGAGGTATATCAGACAGCGACTTCAAAGGTGAATTGAAACTGGATGTATTCAATTGTGAGTTACTTCCAGTTTCTGAAGGAACAATATATACGAGGGACAACTGTACTATTGTTGACTTCAGCTTCGATAGAGATACCTTCACTTGTGCGGATTTAACAGAAACCGTAGTCAACCTAACGGCAACTGATCAGAGTGGTAATGCCACCACTGTACCAGTTACTGTAACGGTTAATGATAGGATCGCCCCAGTTATTGTGACTCAAGACATCACTGTAAGTCTGGGTGCAGATGGAAGTGTGACCGTTGATCCAAGTCTCTTGGATGGAGGCAGTACTGATAATACCAACTGTGGACTAGTCTTTACTCTTGATCGCGATACTTTTGATTGTGGAGATATTACTAAAGGACATGGTAATGGAAAAGGTAAAGGTCATAACTATGGAGATGACGATGATGACAACGATCCAGGAGAAGGCAATGGCTATGGTCATAAGAAGAACCGAGGCCACAGGGTGACTTTAACAGTTACAGACGCAGCAGGTAATTCTTCAAGTGCTACGGCATACATCACAGTAATAGATGATGTGGCACCTGTGATTTCTTCGGTACCAGTCACGGTAGTGGTTTATGGTAAGAAGAAGACCTATCTATCTAAGAAAGATATTGAGCAGGCTGTATCTGATAATTGCCAAGTGAAGGATATCAAGTTTTCACGTAGGAAATTTAGTAGAAGTGATGCTGGAGTGCATAGCATCATGACAACAGCGACAGACTATTCTGGTAATAGTACAACTGGCAACGTAATGGTGAATGTGGTAGATATCTCCACGTCAGGGCGATATGTCGACATCTGTTATAATGGTAGAACGAGGCGTGTTAGAAATAGCCAGGTTCAGAATTACCTAAGAAAAGGAGCTAGTCTTGGAAGCTGTCAACTTACTGCCAGAGCAGGGTCGAATACTTCAACGAAGGAAGTAATTACAGATGAGCCAGCCTTTGCACCAGAGCTTAAGCTTTCCAGCTATCCTAATCCAACTTCAGGGTACACGGTGGTTTCATTCTCAAGTCAGATGGATGGGCCAGCTAAAGTATCGGTAATCAGTACAAATGGCATTGAAATGGCCACTTTATTTGATGATGAATTAGTGGCTAAAGAAGAAGTTGAGGTAGGTTATGAAGCGGGGCAGTTGCCAAGCGGTATATACATTGTCAGAATGATAACCGCAGGCGAAGTTAAGACAGTAAAATTAGTAGTCAGAAAGTAGCCAAGTCAGTAGTCAGTCAGTAAGCTGCTTTCTAAAATAAGGCCCCGAAAATTCGGGGCCTTTTATAACAAAAAAGAATAATGGAACGTCAAGAAGTATTACTCAAGGACAAACGGAAGAAGGTTGCAAAGCTCTTAAATGTGGTTTTTTGGGTTATGCTGATCGGTACTTTGGTAAATGCTTTTATGATCTAAAATACTATACCTCATTTTCAGTGATTGAGACGCAATCAATGACAGTGCGCAGGTATATGACCCCGATTTTCTAAATCTTAGAAGTCGGGGTTTTATGTTAACTTGTAATAGATATGGAGCTGGCAATTACTATCGTTGCAGCAATTTTTGCTCTGGTTTGGTCAAAAAATGCAAAGAAGAAGACGACAAAGATCGCCACAGTCTTATTGGCATTGAGTTCTCTCATCCAGTATGATCCATATTTTGGCCTCAGGGCTTACGCGATATACTTCCTGATATTCTTCTCATTTTTTGCGGCCATTGAATCAATGAACTCCCTGAGGTTGACAAGGGGACATCAATTCTTCTTTTTGGGATGCGCGACAGTAATCACATTCTTCCAGCTTATTTACCTCATAGACTTTCCTTTCCATATTCCTAAGTACCCCTTTGCCTTATTATATATCGCTGGTCTTGTCATTTTGTGGATATTTTCCAGACGAAAAATCCTTACGAGACTGGGGGTATTGGCAGTATGGTTAGGCATAGCTCTTAAATGGATGGTAGAGGCTCTCTAATCCAAAACAAAAAGCGTTTCAATATCCTCTTGGAATCTTGTTAAGCTTGATTCTGCTTTCTTGCGGACACTAACCAATAAATCTTTCTCAGGGTTAACGGTTAATGATGAGTTTGTTTTCCCAATACCTTTCTAACCAAAGGACCTATGGTCAAACCCTGGCAAATGATCGAGAATACAACGATTATGTAGGTCACAGTAAGGAATAGCTCTCGCTCCATTTCAGGTTGTAATGAAAGCGCTAAGGCAATACTAATTCCGCCTCGAATACCTCCCCAAGTCATTATAAGATCTGTCTTAGGAATGAAGTCTAACTTCTTTCTAAATATGAAGATCGGCCCAGCGAGGGCTATATATCGTGCAATCAAGGTGACCGGTATGGCAAGCAAACCTAGTAAAACGTATTCGCCATCATCTGCTACGATCAGCAGTTCAAAGCCTATAAGCACAAAGAGAATAGCATTCAATAGCACATCGACTAACTCCCAGAATTTGTCGACATAGGTGTGCGTGGTTTGAGACCAGGCGATTTGAGGAGACTTGTTTCCGATAAAAATACCTGCAACAACTACTGCTAACGGGCCGGAAAAGTGTATGTAATGAGCAATAGAATAAATACCCATTACGAGTGCCAAAGTGATCATCACTTCCGTTTCATAATGATCGATTGACTTCATAAGTTGAAAGCCAACCCAGCCCATGGCGAAACCTAGGGCAATTCCTCCAAATACTTCTTCAAAGAACAGAAAGCCGACTTCTTCAGCTTCGACCGAAGCAATACCTTTTTCTGCAATCGCCAAAATCACCAAGAAAATGACCACACCCACTCCATCATTGAAAAGGGATTCGCCAACAATTTTAATCTCTAGCTTCTTAGGAGCTTTGGCGTCTTTCAGTATACCTAAGACTGCAATAGGGTCGGTAGGAGAGATCAGTGCTCCAAATAATAAACAGTATATAAACTGTATTTCGTGTCCGATAGCTTGCGCGATGAAATAAAACAGGCCTGCTACTATAAAAGTGGAAATTAAAACCCCAAGCGTGGCAAACATCATAATGGGCGCTTTCTGTTTCGCCAGTTCATCTAGTTTCGTATGCAGAGCTCCAGCGAAAAGCAGAAAACTGAGCATTACTTCTAGTAAGACGGTTTTGAAATCTATCGATTCAATGAGCAAGGTGGCTTCATCCAGAATCCAATGATCAAATGAGCCAAGCACTATAATCACAAGGGTAAAACAGATCGCTATGATCATCAACCCGATCGTGAAGGGTAGTTTTAGAAACCGAGTATTGATATAGGCGAACAGTGCCGATAAGACTATGAGAACCGTAATGATGGTAAAGACATCCATTGCTTAAATCGAAATTTTAAAGTATCGAAAATATTGACTCCATGTGATAAGTAAAAGCCTGACCTAATATTTGAAGGTAAGATAAAAAGTGGCTCCATCGCCAACTTGGGATTTGACGCTCAGATCTCCCTTGTGTTTCTTCATAATCTGTTTGGACAAACTTAATCCAATGCCTGAACCTTGTTGCTTCGTGGAGTAGAATGGAATAAATATCTCTTCCATTTTTGCAGCATCAATTCCGATACCGTTGTCCTTGATTTCTATGATTTTTTGGTGCTGATCTGAATAGGCATTTATTCGTATTTCTCCATTTGCTTTGCCCTCAAGTGCATGACGTGCATTAGTGATTAAGTTAATCAAGACCTGTTCTATAAGCTTTCTGTCCATGGCAATCGATAAGTATTCTGGTGCCTTTACACTAAGTCGGACACCGTCCTTTTCGGCTTCTGCCTTTAATAGCATAGCCATTTCATCCAGCATGCCTTTTACCTGTACATCTTCTAGTTCAAGCGCCTTGATTCGTGTGAGTCGTCTATAGTCGTCAACAAAGTGCAATAAGCCCTCGCTTCTTTTTTGAATTGTTTTCATGGAAAAGCGAAGATCCTCCAAGGTTTCCTCAGATAATTCTTCCAGCGATAAAGGCCTGCCATCGTCTTGTAGGAGCATAAGCATGGTCTCGGTAAGCGATGTCACTGGCGTAACCGAATTCATGATTTCATGGGTAAGGATGCGAATCAGTTTATGCCAAGCCTCAATTTCCTTTTGTTCAATTTCCGACTTGATATCCTGGAAGGTAACTATCGTGTACCGATAGTTTAGAATCTTCAAACGGTTTACTTGTGCTGATACCTGTAATTTTTCTCCCTTAATATTAAGTTCTAACAGCCGCTTGTCAGCGTCCTCCATATCCGTTATCTCCTGGCTAAAATGGGGTAGGAGTTGCTGCAGTTGTTTCCAGTAGTTTGGAGTAGCCGTTTTGAGTAAGTTTTGAGCCTCTGAGTTCATCAGTTCTATGGAGTAATCCTCCTTGATGGCTAGAACTCCTACTTTTAAGTTGTCGACAATTACCTGAAGGAATTTGAACTGTGCCTCTTTCTCTACGCTTACCTTTTTAAAAGCCTCGATGATTTCGACAAAGGCTTCCTGAAGTTCTTTGAAAGACTTTCCCTTTTTGTTGCCTTTGAAGGAGATGGAAAAATCTGAGTAGCGAATGGCCATCAGTAATTTTGCCAATTCCCGATTAGTATGGGTAATGAACCGGATCAGTTCTGAAACTTGCAGAATGATCACTCCCAATAGGATGATCTGGTTAAAGAAGAGTTCAGTTCGCGCAAAAATAAATGCCAAGGCCGTTAGAGTCAGCATGAGCAATGCAATGCGTAGTATGACTAGAAAGGCAAAACGTTTAGATACCATGTGCTTTTTGTCCTTTAAAGTCCATATTTCTGAAGCCTTCGGTAAAGCGCGAGACGATCGAGCCCTAACTCTTTGGCCGCTCGAGTGACGTTACCGTTATTTTTGTCTAGCGCCTTAAGGATCAGGCGTTTCTCCATTTCGCTCAAGTTGAGTGTATCTGCGTCCTCACTTTTACCAGAACTACTGGTCTGTAATAGGAAGTCGTTGGTTGTCAATTTATTACCATCCGCAAGAATAATGGCCCTTTCAATCGCGTGTTGAAGTTCGCGAATATTACCTGGCCAGTTATAACGCTTAAGTTTGTTGAGTGTGGCGGTATCAATACGCATGTTGGGTTTTTTGTACTTCTTGCCATATACATCCATAAAATGCCTGACCAGAAGCTCCATATCATCTTTACGTTCAGCAAGCGATGGCATTCTCAACTCAACGGTATTAATTCTATAAAGCAAATCTTGCCTGAAGGTTCCTTCCTTTACCATATCGTAAAGCGGCATATTGGTAGCGCAGACCAACCGAATGTCAATGGGCATTTCTTTGTTAGAACCTACTCTCTTGACCTTTCTTTGTTGAAGAACGGTTAGGAGTTTTGCCTGTAAGGGAAGCGACAGGTTACCTATTTCGTCCAAAAAAAGAGTTCCTTCAGAAGCGAGCTCAAATCGCCCAGGCTTATCTTCTTTGGCATCTGTAAAAGCACCTTTGACATGCCCGAAGAGCTCGCTTTCAAAAAGTGTCTCACTGACAGAGCCCAAATCTACACTAATAAAGACTTTATCGGATCTTAGAGATTGTCTATGTAATGCTCTGGCAGCTAGTTCTTTGCCGGTACCGTTTTCACCCAGAATCAACACGTTTGCATCGGTTGGACCAACCTTGTCGATCAGTGAAAATACCCTTTGCATCGGTTCGCATTCTCCTAGGAAATTCTCATACTTCTGATCGATATCACCAGAGATGGTCTTTTGCGTATTTTTAAGCTTGTCGACTTCCAATTTGCTCTTTCTCAATTGAAGGGCAGAGGTGATGGTACCAAAGAGCTTTTCGTTTTTCCATGGCTTGGTAATGAAATCAGTAGCTCCAGCCTTAATGGCCTTTACCGCCAGATCAAACTCTCCATAAGCTGTGATAAGAATAACAATGGCATTTGGGTCGATATTCAGAATTGTGTTCAGCCATTTTAGTCCGTCTGAGCCATCATTTTCACCCTTCCTGAAATTCATGTCTAATAAGACAAGGTCGAAGGATTCTCTTTCAAAATGAAGAGGGATATTTGTTGGATCATTCTCAATCTGAACCAGCGTGAATTGCTGCTTCAGGTACATTCTGGCGGTGTTGAGAATATCTATGTCATCATCGACAACGAGTATTTTGGCTTCCGTTTTAGGCATCTTAAAACTGTATCAAAAACAAACACTTAAATGTATTGAAAACAAACGAATATATTGATGAATGATACTGTGATTTATTGTAAGTAACTGTTTTTCAGTTATTTATTTGTTTGGCACAGGATTAGTATAAAGAATATCAAAAGAGACGAGCCATGTTCAAGAACTACATCAAAACAGCCATTCGAAATTTAGCGAGAAACCGCGTTTTCACAACGATCAATATTCTAGGGTTGGTCCTGGGTATTTCTGGTGCTATTATCATTTATCGGATTACCCAATTTGAGCATAGCTTTGAAAGCCATCATCAAAATGCGGATCAGGTATATCGCATTAACCTAGTTCAGGAGAATGATGGTGACATACAAAGAACGGCTTCCGTAATGCACCCCTTAGGGCCGGCCATCAAAATGGATTATCCTGATTGGGCAGTATCAAGAATTCACTGGTACTGGGATGGGGTTTACAAATACGAAAACGAACAAGGTGCTCAGAAGAAGATCAAGCAAGACAATAACATGGCGTTTGTCGAGCCTGATTTCTTCGAAATGTTTGACTTTGAAATCATTGCCGGTAACCCTAATGACTTACTAGGTGAGCCAAATACCATGGCACTTTCCGTAAAAGGTGCTGAAAAGCTTTTTGGGCTGAATGGTTCGAATTACCAATCTATCATCGGGAAAAAAGTAGTTTTTGAAAATCAGTTGGATCTCTTGATCTCTGCTGTTTATGCCGACCCACCAAAAAATACAGATTATGGAATTGATTTCCTGATGTTCTATGAGGGAGCGAGAATCTACCCATATTCCAATGGCTTAACGTCATGGGGAACAAGAAATGGAGCAACCAGAACTTTTATTAAGATTCCTGTCAACCAGGATTTAACACAGGCGGAGGCCTCGTTAAAGAGTTCCTCCACCAAGTACCTAAAGCATATAGGTATTGATGCCGAAGAAGCCGGAGTATACTTTGGTCTTCAACCTTTAAAAGAGATTCATTTAGATCCGGAGTTGGGAGCAGGGGGCTATGTAGATCAAAGCATCTTGGACAGCATGCGTATTATCGGCATAATCTTAATCATCATAGCGGCCATAAATTTCATCAATCTGGCAACAGCACAGTCGGTGAAACGTGCAAAAGAGGTTGGTATTAGAAAAGTATTAGGTAGCGGTAAGGGCCAAATTGTCTCACAATTCTTAGGTGAAGTGGCAATCATTACCTTGATGGCAATCCTGCTTTCCCTTGCGCTCAGCGAGGCCGCTTTGATGAGGTTAGAACCTATTTTGGGTTATAGTCTTGGTTTGAACCTATTTTCTGAACCATCTACCATTGCCTTCTTGGTAGTACTTCTAGTCGTTGTGACATTCCTCTCAGGTTTCTATCCGTCAGTTGTTCTTTCTAACTACAGTCCTGTACATGCTATCAAGAATAGTAGTTTGACTGCCAAGTCTGGAGGGAAAAGCTTTTCAATTAGAAGAGGCTTAGTCGTGTTTCAGTTTTTGATTTCGCAAATATTGATCATCGGTACATTGGTTGTCTTATTTCAGATGGATTTTATGAGAAATCAACCATTGGGCTTTAAGTCAGAAGGTGTTTTGACTTTCCCTGTACCAGAGCGCACAGAAGAGAATATGGAGATTTTGAAATCAAGACTCACCTCAATTGCAGGGGTTGATGACATCAGTTTCTTCATTGCGACACCTGGAGCATCAAACACAAACAATATTGATACGATCGAAGATCCGCGTGACGGAGATAATGATGGTATTCGAAGCAATCGTAAAAATGTAGATCACAACTATGGTGAATTATTTGACCTGGACTTGGTTGCTGGCAGTTTCTTTGGAAAAGATGCTCCCGAAGATCACAGTGTAATCAACGAAAAACTGGCCAGTTCTTTAGGGTTTGAAAGCCCAGAGGATGCTATAGGGCAGAGGTATAAAACCACGTATGACCGATCATTTTATATAGCAGGTGTAGTAAAGGACTTTCATAACAGTTCATTCCGATCTGATATTGACCCAGTCTTTATGATGAAAGGACCTTCCCAATACTTTGAAGGAGGCATATCCCTAACGGGAACGGGGAATTATCAAGCCATCGTTGATCAAGTTGATGCGATATGGAGTGAGGTCTTCTCGAATGATGTCTTCACTTATAACTTTATTGAAGACCGAATTGCAGGGCAGTACGAAACTGAAGAAAAGATTGCGAGCCTTTTCCAGGTTCTGGCAGGTATGGCCATTTTCATATGTTGTCTTGGACTATACGGACTGGTGTCCTTTATGGCTAACCAAAAGGTAAAGGAAATAGGAGTTCGAAAGATATTAGGGGCGAGCATCAATAATATCCTAGGCATATTCTCAAAAGAGATATTGACATTGATTGGGATAGCATTTTTGTTCGCATGTCCATTGGCCTATCTGATGATGAATGGATGGCTTGATGGGTATGTTTACCACATTCAGCTTGGTGCCGGAGTATTTATACTGGGCGTGCTGGCTACTCTGGTTATCGGTGCGTTCACAGTCGGTTTCAGAGTATTTAGATCGGCAACTTCTAACCCTGTCAATTCATTAAGAGACGAATAATAGACTAGAAACTTATGATTAAGAATTACTTCATAACCGCCATAAGAAACCTTATCAGAAATAAGAGTTTCACCATCATTAATGTATTTGGTCTTGCGCTAGGAATTAGTGCAGCATTGGTGCTTTTCAAAATCGTTGTTTTTGAAAAGAGCTTTGATCAGCACCATTCAAAAATTGACAGACTTTATCGCTTTGTTAAGAAAGTCGAAAACCCGAATCTAGTAGAATTTGAGGCGGGTATTCAAGACCCCTTTGCAAAGGCATTTAAAACCGATTACCCAGATCTTGGCCTTCCAGTAAGAACCTTCTATGTGGGAGACAATCAATTGAGCGTAGAAGGAGCTGGAGGCGATTGGATCCACTATGAACAACGTGATGGAATATCTTTCGCAGATCCGGAGTTCTTCGAGCTATTTGACTATGAATGGATCATTGGAGACGCTTCAACAGCGCTTGTTAAGCCGAATGCATCTGTGATCACCGCTGGGTTAGCTGAAAAACTATTCGGTGTTACCGATGGCGGTTATGATCGCGTAATGGGCAAGGAGATTCAGCTCAATAGTGAACTCACAATTTTTGTGAGTGGCGTAGTAGAAGACACACCTCAAAACTCCTCATTACCTTTTAAGATAATCATAGCCTATGAGGCTATTGATGAGGTTTTTGACTTCTATCAACCAGAGTCCTGGACTTCGACATCGTCCAATGCCCAGGTGTACTTTTTGATTAATGAAAATGTAAAACCTGAGCAGGTTAATGAAGTGATGCCAGAGATGGTCAAAAAGTATATTCCAGAGACGGAGAATGCTACCTCATTTAGTCTGCAGGCAATGTCTGATATTCATTTTGATCCGACCTACAACACATATGGCGATTTGGCCGTGTCGTCAGAGGTAAATACGTTTAGGATTGCTATAGCTCTTTTTCTTATACTGACCGCTTGTATCAACTTCGTTAATCTCTCAACTGCTTTGGCCATTAAGAGGTCTAAGGAGGTAGGTATTCGAAAGGTTTTAGGAGGACACAAAGGGCAGTTAATGTTCCAATTTTTAGGAGAGACGTTCCTGATCACGTTGTTATCCATGGTACTGTCCATGGGGATCGCTGAATTGGTAATGACAAATCTCAGTGAGGTGATCGGTTATGAGTTATCCCTGGGTTTAATAAATGATCCACTTTTGGCAGTCTTAGTGGTCTCTGTGATTTTGGGAGTGACACTTCTCGCAGGGCTATATCCATCATTGATCTTGTCAAGGCTAAAACCAGTGTCGGTATTAAGAGGGAAAGGTCAATCGGCACTTTCAGGTAATATTAATACCAGAAGAGGATTGGTGATTTTTCAATTCTTCATCTCTCAGGTATTGGTGATCTGCACCTTGGTGGTGATTTCCCAGATGAAATACTTCGAAGGGCGTGACCTGGGGTTCAGACAGTCTTCTATTATTACATTTCCGTTGCCAACAAACGAAAGTGATAAACTCAGTACCCTTCGCAATGAACTCATGACATTTTCTGGTGTAGAGAAGGTTAGTTATGCTTTTGCAAGCCCATTGAGTGACTCTAATATCGGGTCCAACTTCGCTTATGCTCCTCTTGAAATGGACGCACTTTTTGATGTCGCGTTTAAGGTAATAGACGAAAACTATATTGATTTATACGGTATTGAACTCTTGGCAGGAAGGGACATCAGCAAGACAGACACCCTGACTGAAGCATTGGTTTCCACAGAGATATTAAAGCTGATGGAAGTTGAGAATCCTGAAGATGCGATCGGCTTAACCATTCAAACTGGTTTTTCCGGAGACAAGAAGATTGTGGGAGTGTTTGAGGCATTCCATAACAGAAGTCTGAGAGAAAAAATCGACCCAATGATTATGGTCAAGTACTTTGGCTATTTCTATGAGGGTGCCGTTCGGTTCGAAGGCTCGAACACTCAGTTTAATGAACTTATGGCCTCTGTAGAGAAGGCATGGACAGCGCAGTATCCAGAGATTCTGTTCGACTACAATGTGCTTTCAGATGAAATAATGACCAATTATGAAGAAGAAGCGAACATGCTGACACTGTTTCAAGTATTCTCGGGCATAGCCATTTTGATTGGTTGTCTTGGCCTTTACGGTTTGGTCTCTTTTATGGCGAATCAGAAGATGAAGGAAATTGGAATCAGAAAGGTTTTAGGCGCAACAATTCCCCAAATACTAAACCTATTTTCTAAAGAGCTATTGGCACTAATTATTATCGCCTTTTTAATCGCTACGCCTGTGGGTTACTACTTCATGAATGACTGGCTGGCAGATTTTGAATATAGCATTGACCTGAACATTTGGGTCTTTGTAATTGCAATAGGGTTTACGCTATTGATAGGACTGCTTACAACAGGTATCAAGTCATTCAGCGCAGCGACTTCCAACCCTGTAGATTCACTTAGAAGCGAGTAATATGTTTCGGAACCACCTCACATCAATACTCAGGAACTTAAAGAGAAATAAGGCCTATGCTGCTATTAATATTAGCGGCTTGGCTATGGGGTTTGCTGCAGCGCTGCTCATCGGTATATACGTGTCGAAGGAATTTACTTATGATCAACACTATAAGAATCATGAGTCAATCTATAGGCTGAGTGGGAGAAGCTTCGCGTTATCATCTATAGCTCACCTTAACAAAATTAAGCAGGACGTACCGGGTATAGATGCGATTGTGAACTTGATGCCAAGCCCATCAGCTACTTTGACTTTGACAGACAATCAGAGTTTCGTGGACAAGTCGGTTTACTATACGACTGACGAATACTTTCAGGTTTTTGAGCATCAGATGGTTTATGGAAATATGGATGATGCATTATCTGTTCCAAACGGTCTGATCATTACCCAATCGATGGCTACGAAGTTCTTTGGTAACCAAAACCCAATGGGACAGGAGATAACACTTGCCACACAGATATCTCAGGATTTATTTGAAGTGACAGGGGTAGTTGAAGACTTACCAACCAATACTTCTTTAAAGTTTTCAGTGCTGGCACGCTTGCCTCGGGAATTCGAAGAAAGAATCAAGGATAGTTACTCCTTCACTACAGGTTACAGCTATTTCAAAACCGAAAGTAAGGCTGAGGCCGCGACACTTGACCAAAGAATAAATGATCTTTTCATGAAGGTCGATTATGAGCGTTTTGGTCAAGAAAGATCATTTGAAGCGTTTAAGGCTGATTATACACCAGGTCTACTAGTTATGCCTCTGAAAGCGGTTCACTTGGAGTCGAATATCCAGTTTGAAGCTTCTGAATCTGGTAGTAGAAGGTATTTATTCATTTTTATATCGATTGCACTTTTTGTAGTTGTTTTGGCGGCTATAAACTATGTGAACTTGGCAACTGCTCAGGCGTCTAAACGCGCCAAGGAAATTGGCGTCAGAACAGTGTTAGGATCATATCGGAGGCAATTAATTCAGCGATTTCTTGCAGAATCGCTGTTCGTAGCTTTATGTGCCATTATTGTGAGTTTTGGCCTGACGGAAGCAGCGCTACAAGGGCTTCAGGTTGTAGGCATAGAGGAGCTCGGTGCCAATACCTTTCAGCATCCTCAGCTTTTGTTATTGATTACACTTATAGGACTTGTTACAGGTTTATTGGCAGGAGTTTACCCAGCATTTTACCTGACTAGGATCAACGCTTCTACCGCATTAAAGGGCAGTTATTCAGTTGGTGAAAAGAGTAAGCTCTTCCGCAATGGATTGGTGGTTTTTCAGTTTGTAATCTCTCTTTCGTTGGCAGTATTCTCACTTTTTGCCCAACAACAACTTCAGTATAGTTTAGAAAAGGATTTGGGTTTTGATAAAGAGAGAGTCATTGTAGTAGATAACAGTAAGAGTCAATTGGGTGAGGAGGATGAGAACCGAGAACCACTTAGGCAGGAACTCTTAAGACAAGCCAATGTAAAGTCTGTTTCATTCAGTCATTATAGTATGATTAATCAGCTCCCCTTGAGTGGTATGTCTGAATTGGTTCCGGATGCTGAATATCAAAGAATTCAATATAAATACACAGACGACCAATTTATACCCACGATGGGCATGAAGTTAGTCGAAGGAAGAAATTTCAACCCTGAAATCGATGATGAGAGAACAGTTGCTGTAATCAATCAGTCCTTTGCTCAAAAATTAGGAGGCAAGGTGCTGGGAAGAAAGTTTGATGCAGGGTTTAATGGTCGTGAGGTTGAGGTTATTGGGGTAGTAGAAGACTTTCATTATCAGAATTTCAGTAATGCGATCGGTCCTGTAGTATTCTTTTATAGAGTGTATGCTTCACAGATCAATATTGCCTTCTCGGGGAATCCGAAAGATGCGCTCGAATCGATTGGTAATACGTATGCAGGTCTATCAGATGCACCTTTTGATTATTACTTTTTTGATCAACAGTTCGATCAATTGTTCAAGAGGGAAGCAAGGCTGGGGCAAATCATCAAATTGTTCACTGGGCTTTCTGTATTTGTAGCCACCCTTGGTTTAATTGGTCTCATCAGTTATAAGCTGGATCAGAGGATCAAAGAAATTGGTATCAGAAAGGTGTTAGGGGCTTCTGTGAGTCAAATACTCTCATTGTTGAGTAAGGAGGTAGTCGTTCTCATCATCATCGCCCTATTTATATCCATTCCCATTAGTTACTATGCGGTTTCTAGTTGGATGAATGACTTTGCTTATCATATAGACCTATCAGTATTGCCATTCGCTAGTGTGGCTGTTATGGCTATCATCACAATATTAGTCATCGTCACGATTCGGTCGTATCGCACTGCGATTGCAAACCCTATCAATGCATTAAGAAACGAATAAACCCTAAGATTATGTTCAAGAGCTACTTGATTACCTTTCTGCGAAAGCTTAAAAGAGAAAAACTTTTTTCATTTCTTAACATAGGCGGACTTACCATTGGCTTGACGACAGTAATCTTGATAAGTCTGTTTATTCGAGATGAGCTCAGTTACGACCAATTCCAAAGCCGAAAGGAATCAGTTTTTTTACTCTGGCATGAAGTAGGTAAGAATGCTAGTAAAGGAGCTCGTGTTCCTTACAGATTGGCATCGGAAATGAAAGAGAGTATACCGCTGTTTGAAGAAGTGGTGAGTACGCAAAATCGAAGCGTTCTTGTTTCTAATGGAGAGAAGTCTTTTTATGATAACAGCGCTATCTATACAACTCCTGGTATTTTCGATCTGTTCGATGTCAATCTAATTTCGGGCGACTATCCAGATTTAGAAAGACCAGACGTGGCAATAGTCTCAGAAAAAGCAGCCCTGAAATATTTCGAACGAGTGGAAGATGCCATCGGCCAAACGATTCGAGTTGATGAAAAGAATTCTTACATCGTAAGTGGAATTTTTGAAAACCTAAAGGCAAATTCTAGCATTCAATTTGACTTTCTGTTTTCAGGTAAGTCATATTTCGATTCGCGAAGCGCAAGGATTGATTCCGAAAGAGGCTACTATCCAACTATGAATTGGGTGCTCTTGAGTCCTGATCATGACATTGATTTGGCAAGGAGTCAAATGGCTAAAGTGATAGAAGGCTCTATGTTCGAGTGGCTCTATAATTTAAGTAGCATAGAAAAACCGTTTCATTTGTTGAATTTGACTGATCTGCACTTAAGGTCAGGGTTAGACAGTGCTACTCTTGGTAGCAGTGATATCCGATATGTTTATCTTTTCACCGCAATTGGTGTGCTAATCTTGCTGATCGCTATCATTAACTACACAAACCTATCAACCGCTCAATCTATTAAGAAAAGTAAGGAAGTAGGATTGAGAAAAGTAGTCGGGGCGTCAACCAATCAAGTCTCTAGATATTACTTGTTGGAGTCATTGGTGCTTGTTTTTATCAGTTCTTTGATAGCATTTGCAATTGCAGAACGTTGCTTGCCATATCTCAATAGCCTTATGGATAAGGAGATCGTTTTGGATTACCTCTCCATTGAGTTTTTTGCCATCACTTTTGGGATTACCCTGATTATTGGAATTGCTGCCGGTCTTTATCCAGCATTTATACTCTCGAGGTCTAAGCCATTGGTTGCATTGAATAATCAGAGAAGTTCAAAGGGCATGATCAAGAAGGGCTTAATGGTGACCCAATTCTTTATTGCTCAATTGCTGATTATCGCTACAGTCATCATCCAGCATCAGCTCAGTTACATCCAAAACAAGAACCTGGGCTATGATAGAGAGCATTTGCTAGAGATTAATACACATGGAGAGTTCAATGATGATGCAGCAGTTTTAAAGGCTGAGGTATTGAAAATCTCTGGTGTAAAAGAAGCTTCTCTTTCTAATAACACCATCAATCGCCAAGATCTGGTATTTCTGAATAATGAGAGCATAGAAAGTGACCTTGATATTAACATTGTATTTGATTTCTATAATGCCGATCGAGACTTTATCAAATCAATGGGTATGAAAGTAGTGCAGGGCAGAGGGTTTGCAGATCAGGATACAAAAGGGCTTTTAATTAATGAGTCTGCTTACAAAGCTTTCGGATGGGATTCCTTTGAGGGAAAGACAGTGAAAGCTTGGGGCAATGAATATCCTGTGATTGGTGTAATTCAAGACTTTCATGGAGAATCTTTGAAGAGTGAAATTAGACCGACTGGAGTGGCATTGCAAAAAGACGTTTCAAGCTTCCTCGTTACCAGATTAAACCCGACTAATATCAAAGAGACAGTTACTACCATGGAAGAACTCTGGGGTAGTTTTAATACCGGTAGACCATTAGATTACAAGTTCTTAGACCAAGAATTTGATAGCAATTATAAAACAGAATCTAGGCTTGGGAGCTTGTTTCTTTCTTTCGCTGGTCTTGCTATTTTCATCGCACTCTTGGGGCTCATGGGCTTATCTACATTTACTATAGAACAGCGGGTGAAAGAAATTAGCTTGAGAAGAGTTCTTGGAGCCAACTTCAGGCAGGTATTTAGTTTATTTGCTAAGGGCTATTTAGGAATGATTTTTATCGGGTTTCTGATGGCGGCACCAATCGTTTATTATAGTATTATTGATTGGTTAGAACAGTTTGTATATCGTATAGAACCGGGACCTTTTGAATTCATTTCAGCTATAGGCCTTACAACAGTTTTGGTACTTGTAATAGTGTCCTTACAAGTGGTTAGGGCCAATAAATTCAATCCTGCACAAGTACTCAGAAACGAATAAAAGAGTGTATCAAAAACAAACACTTTACTGTAGTAAAAACAAACGATTCTGTATCTTATGGAATCGTTTTTTATTTGTAAATACCTGATAAATAGGTATTTATAGATTTGGCATTCTAATTGTCATAGAATTCGAATATCGGCCCAAAGTCTGATTCAAAACAACAACACTATGCTTAAGAACTATTTAAAGATTCTTCTCAGAAATTTCGCTCGAAATAGAGCTTTTACCTTGATCAATATTTCAGGATTAACACTTGGTATTACTTGTAGTCTGATCATGTTTATGATCGTAAAGGAAGAGCTGAGTTTTAACCAGTATCATTCAAAACTTGATCGTATCTATCGGGTCGGTCATATTGATTATATCGATGGTAATGAATATCCTGGTGGCGGAGTGCCTCTGCCTATGAGGGCTGCTGTGGCTGAAGACATTGTTGGTATTACCAATTCAACACTCATTTCTCATGAGATGTACGGTTTAATTTCCATCACAGGTCAAGATGGTAGTATTCAATATTATGAGGAATCTCCCGAATTGGTATACGTACAGCCAAGCTTCTTTGAAATGTTTGACTGGAAGGTGCTGGAAGGAGCAGTTGAGAACTCCTTTAAAGAGCCTAATATGGCTGCCTTGAGTGAAACCTTGGCTAAAAAGTATTTTCCGGATGAATCTGCTGTGGGCAAAACCATTAGGCTGAATAAGCAGCAGGACTTATTGATCACTGCAGTTTTGGAAGATCAGCGTAAGGATTCTGATTTCCCTTTTGGCTTATTTATGTCAATGGAAACTAAAGGAGCAGAGAGCGGTTTCACGCGTTGGGGAAGCATTAGCAGCAACGATGTGCTTTTTGTTGAATTAGATGAATCTACTGATCCCGAAGATGTCGATGCCCAGTTTCCAGACTTTGTAGAGAAGTATTGGAGCAAGGAAGAGCGTGAAGAAAGGACTTTTCTTTTGGCACCATTTAGTGAGTATCATTTTGACGATCGTTTCGGAACCTTTAGTCGTAGTGCTTCAAAGCAAATGCTTTGGACATATGTCGCTATTGGAATATTCTTAATAGTCACGGCTTGCTTTAACTTCATCAACATGTCTACGGCAATGGCGGTTAAAAGAGCCAAGGAGGTAGGTATGCGTAAGGTTTTGGGCAGTAGCCGCAAACAACTGGTGGCTCGCTTCTTAGGAGAGACATTCGCTATCACGTTTTTATCCCTTCTTGTTTCTGTTGCATTGACAGAAAGGTTAATTCCTTTAGTAATCAATGAGTTTTTTGAGTTAGAAATAGGTTTTTCGCTGCTGAGCGATACTTCCCTAATCTTGTACCTGCTGGCTGTATTAGTGCTCGTGTCTCTCATGGCAGGCCTTTACCCTGCGTTTGTCCTATCTGGTGCTAAACCAATCTATGCCTTGAAAGGAGCTTTAGATAAGAAGGGAAGTAACATGACCTTAAGAAGAGCATTGGTGGTGTTCCAGTTTTTCCTTTGCCAGCTTTTGATCTTTGGGACTATAGTAGCTGTGCGTCAGATGAATTACTTCACGAGTGTGGATATGGGCTATGAAAAGGAGAACATTATGTTCTTTAGAATGGCGGAGAATGACTTGGACAAACAAAAACTATGGAAGTCTCAAATAGCAGATATACCGGGTGTTAAAGTGGCATCTGTAGCCTCACATCCTCCTTTTTCTGGCTCCGTGATGGGAACAAATGCCTATTACTATACAGACGATACCACAAGACAGGAAATCGACATTCAGTTTAAAAGAGTTGACGAGACTTACAGGGAAACTTATGGTCTTAGGATGTTGGCTGGTGATTGGGTGGCTAAGAGTGATACCATAAATCAGTTTGTGGTAAACCAATCCTTCTTGTTAAAGGCAGGCGTTAAGGATCCACTTGAGGCCATTGGTGAAACTGTTAATGTTTGGGGTAATAAGTACCCGATCGTGGGTGTGGTAGAAGATTATCATGCCACTACGCTGTCAAATGCAATCGAGCCAATGGCAATGTTTTCAGATGCAGGCCAAAACCAGACCATAGGACTCAAGATCAATGCCGAACGTACAGAAGAGATTGTTGCTGCACTTGAAGAAATATGGGTGGGCATGCATGAGGAATATGAGTTCGACTATGAGTTTGTAGATGTGTCTATAGCCCAGTACTATGAAAGCGAGCGTAAGATGTCTCAACTAATGACCACTTTTGCAGGTATCTCAATCTTTATCGGTTGCCTCGGTTTGTACGGTTTAGTGGCCTTTATGGCCAACCAAAAGTCAAAGGAGATTGGTATCAGAAAGGTCTTAGGAGCAACTGTTTCTAGTTTGGTAGGCAACTTTAGTGGCGAGTTTGCGAAGCTTGTCGGCCTAGCCTTCTTGATTGCAGCCCCTTTGGGGTATTTGGGCATGACCTCATGGCTACAAGAGTATGAGTATAGCATTTCTATAGGTCCTCTAATTTTCATTACTACCATTGTTGCCTCTATGGTATTAGCATTATTGACTACGGGTTATAGGTCTTTAAGAGCAGCCACTGCGAATCCAGTTACTTCACTAAGAGACGAATAAGCCATGTTCAGAAGTTATCTCAAATCGACTTTTAGGAAGCTAGCGAAGGATAAAGAGTATACTGTAATCAACCTTGTGGGATTATCCACAGGGTTGATATTGTTTCTGATCATCTCAATTTACATTGACAATGAGTCGTCAGTAGATAAGCATTTATCAGATTGGGACTCTATCTACAGGGTCAATACGGTATTCACCAATAATGAAGGGCTAACCGAAGAGTATGCCGTGAGTTATCAGCCGCTGGCCGAAGCCTTAAAGAATGACTTGGCCAAAGTATCTTCCGCCACTACGTTCTATTCACCTTCTGCACAATTCTCTTTTCGGTCTGGTAATGAAATGGTATCCGTTGAGAATGATCAGATATACTTTACCAATGACGAATTTTTCAATGTCTTTGATCATCAATGGGAGGGCCCCCAAGGGGCATTGAACCAACCCAATACCACTGTTATATCCGATAAGCTGGCTGAAAAGTTTTTTGGGAGTTCAGATAAAGCAGTTGGTCAAATGCTGACTTACAAAGACCCTCAAAGGACCCTGTCACTTTTAGTTTCAGGAGTTTTCAGAACCTCAAATGCACCGAGTCATCTTTCTTATGAGATGTTAATTCAAGATGAGTCTAGCATTAATTTTTGGAATTCCGGAATTCGTGGAAGCTGGAGCTATCTCTATGTTTACACCTATTTCAAAACACTACCCGGAATATCTAAATCTGACCTTGATGAGTCCTTATCAGGTATCAGAAAGAAGCATCAGGTAAATCGAGATAACATTCAATATTCGGTTCAACCTCTTGGTGAAGTCTATTTCAACCCTAAAATGAATGAGCCTGGGGTTAATGGTAATATGATGTATGTCTATGTGTTTGGCGTGTTTGGACTTATCGTTTTGATATTAGCTGCAGTCAACTTTATCAATTTGATGGTTGCTCGATCGATCAGACGCATCAAAGAAGTTGCCGTAAGAAAGGTCGTAGGTGCATCTCGAGTAGGGTTAATCCTGCAGTTCTTGTTTGAGGCTACAGTTTTGGCACTATTGTCTATGATGATTGCCGGAGTTTCGGTTGAGCGATTGATGTCAGTCATCAATTCAAGTTTCGATCTGAATTTGAGCTTCAATGTTTTTCAAGATTCCCAACTTTTGTTGGTTATGCTGATTACACCATTCGTGATTGGAGTGGCTTCAGGCATATACCCCGCACTGGTGATTTCAAAGTACAAAACCAATACCCTATTAAAGGGGACATCTCATCTCAGCATTTCAGGAGCCCCGGTTAGAAAAGTACTTCTGGGTTTTCAGTTTTTCATCTCCGTGTTGGTGATCTCTGGAGTGGCCATCATTAATGATCAGCTTTCATATGTAAAGGCAAATGGCTTAGGTTTCAAAGAAGACCCGATTATCGTTTTACCGAGAATATCGGCTAAATCAAACATACTTATTCGAGAGAGAGTAGCGAACAATGTCAATGTTAAGGGTATGGCATCTCTTTCGGCTATACCAGGATATAGAAGTCCTTTGACGCGTAATATTAAAGCGAGTAATAGCACAGGTGATGGTGTAAGAACCAATGCTGTATGGGTTTCAGAACAATACTCAGATATACTTGAACTTCAATTTGTATCTGGCAGAAACTTTAATGCTAGTGATGACGAACACTGTCTAATTCTTAATAGAAAGGCCATTGAAGCTTTGGGCTGGGCTCCTTCAGAAGCCTTGACTCAAAAGTTAGTAATGACTGGCAGGTCTGGTTTTGAACCACAAGTTTATGATATAGTAGGAGTGGTTGAAGATTACAATTATGGGTCTATGTACGAAGCAGTAGAACCACTTTTCTTACAAAATGATTCGCAAAGCTTAGTAGGAGGAAAACCTAGCATCGTTGAGATATCTAGGGGTAATTTTGACGAAACGCTCGTTTATCTATCGTCTGTATGGAATGAAATTGAGCAGAACGAGGCCTTTGATTTCTATTTTTTGGATGATGCTATGAGCACGATTTATGAAAATGAGATCAAGCTTTCGAAGACCATACAATATGCTTCCATAATTTCTCTCCTTATCTGTTTTTTAGGCTTGTACGGCATTTTGAATTTGAGCTTAGCCTCTAAAAAGAAGGAGATTAGTTTAAGGAAGGTTCTGGGTGCTACAGGCAAAAGCTTGGCACATCTTATCTCGATAGGCTATTTCAGAATAATTTTAATCGGGGTGATATTAGGACTACCTATATCATATGTGCTTATCAACCGGTGGTTGGAAAGTTTTGTATACCATGTTAAGTACTCCTTTGCTACCTATACAGCTATTGCTGCCACCTTGATGATTGTCTCAATTGTGCTCGTAAGTATTCAAACTTTCAGGGCCTCTAATGTTAACCCTGTCGACTCACTGAGAGATGAATAATGCCGGGTCCATATATCATCCTTTGAAAACGGTTGTTTCAAACTATTCTGAAAACTTAAAAGAACAATTAAATGCTGCTTAACTACCTTAAGACTTTTTTGAGATCCTTTAAAAGGCGCCCTCTATTGTCAAGTTTAAATGTGCTTGGTCTAAGTATTGGTATCGGTTGTTTTCTAGTCATCTCTCTTTACTTATTTCAGGAGAACTCCTACGAAAAGGGCTTCAGTAACAGTGAGCGAATCTATCGTATTGAGGAGGACTTTATGGGCATTGGGGTTGTTGCCCTAACATCAAATAACTTACCCTATCGGCTTGGAGATATCTCGGTGGTAGAAAGCCATACCAGAGTAGGGGCTTTGGGTGGTCAGATGAAGGTCATCGTTGACAATAATCGATATAGTCAACGGGTCTTGTCGGCAGACAGCTCATTCTTCAAAATCTTTGATTATGAGTTTGTTCAGGGTGATCCAGGACAGGTACTTAAGAATCCAAGAGAAACCGTTTTGAGTAGGGAAACTGCTCTGGAACTCTTCGGAACAACAGATGTCCTCGGGCAGCAGTTAGAATTTCTTGACTTTCCACCACACACAATAGTGGGTGTTACTAAGCCCTCGGTAATTAAATCACACATTGATTTTGATGTATTACTTACTCATCGAAATGATGAATACAAACCGACAGGATGGTATGGTATAGGTGGATATTCTTATGTTAAACTCGTTCCGGGTGCCACTCAGAATGCTTTTCAAGCCCGGCTAGATTCTCTGACCAAGGATAATATTTACCCTGTGGTTCACCCATCTGGAAGTCTGCCCTTTGCAGAGTGGGTATCTAGTCCGAATAAAATTAAACTCTTTCCCAAGCCTGTCCGATCAATTCACTCTTCATCGAATGTCCAAATGGAATTAGGCCCAAATGGTGATTATCAGACTAGGGTGACTTTGACAATTATTGGGCTTTTTATTCTGGTGATTGCCTCCATAAACTTTATGAACCTGACTACGGCCAAGTCGTCACACAGGACCAAAGAGATCGGAATGAGGAAAGTGCTGGGTGCTAGCAAAAAGAGGCTTACAACATATTTTCTGGTAGAAAGTGTCTTTATAACATTTATATCTACTGTGATTGGAGCAGCCCTCTCGGAACTCTTTATACGAGTGATTAATATCTATTGGAACGGTGATATCACGGTCTCCCTTCTGACTTACCCAATTCTGCTGGCGTATCTATTGGCTTTTGTACTTGTGCTGGGATTTGTTTCTGGTATTTACCCAGCCTTCTTTCTTTCATCTGCGAAAATGATCCCTCTGTTAAAGGGAATGAAATTGGGGCGTGTATTAAACTTGGCGTCCGCCAAAACTATGAGAAATGGACTTGTCATATTACAGTTCGCTATTTCTACAACCTTAATCATTGCAAGCTTATTCATTAATAATCAACTCAAGCATCTCAGTGCCATGGATCTTGGCTTCAATAATGAGCAGGTCTTGGTAATCAAAAATATGCCCGTGCTAAAGTCTTCCAAGAAGGCATTTCGTTCGGAGCTAATTCGTAATCCGGCAGTTAAGAAAGTCGGTTTTTCACACAGGCTGCCAGCTGATGGCTCTTCAGCAACCACGTCTGTACTGCTGGATTCGGAAACTTCGTTTACGGCTGACCATTTTTATGTTGATGAAAACTTTGATGAGGTACTGGATTTGAATGTTTTAGAAGGGGAGTGGTTCAACTCTGAGAAACAACAATATGACTCACTGGTGGTGTTGAATAAAACTGCTGCTATGTCCTTGGGTTATGATGATCCGGTCGGCAAAGTATTTGGTAAGTATTGGACGATCATTGGTGTGGTAGAAGATTTCTACTATGGAGGGTTACGACAGGAGATCGGTCCAGCTATGTTTATTTATGACAAAGGGCGGTTCAATTTGCTCTCCGCTCAAATTGATGCCAAACTTATTTCAATTGATGAAATAGAGGAGATATGGTCAGGTTTTACAAACGAACCTCTGGAGTACTATTACCTAGACCAAAACTTTGAAAGGCAGATTCAATCTGAAAAGGAAAACGCCAATGCTGTACTGGTATTTACGGTGCTAGCCATATTCATTTCCTGCTTAGGCTTGTTTGGCTTAGCAGCATTCAAGGCCGAAGAAAGATTACATGAATTTGGTGTGAGGAAGGTATTGGGTGCCAAGGTGTCTGATATTATAAAGCATTTTGGAGGTGGCTTTTTAAGGCTGATTGTCTTCTCATTTATAGTAGCCATACCGATCGCCTATTATGGGGTGAATCTGTGGCTAGAGGGTTACGCCAATAGAATATCTATTGGCTTATTACCATTTATGATTGCTGGATGTCTAGCCTTACTCATTGGCCTTGGCACTATTTTCTATCAATCCATTAAAACAGCAAAGCTCAATCCAGTAGATACACTTAGAAGTGAGTAGGAATAGTTTACTTCTTCTTTCTATATAAACCATCAAAGCTTGGAGTCCAGGTTTTTCCTTCATCTGTAGAGCCTTCAAACAGTTGACGAACGGTGCCATCGTCATTCAACGTGAAAGTGAGTCTAGAAAGTGAAATATTACCAGTGGGCCCCATGAATTTGCTTTGAAACTGAAGCAATCCTGATTCTCTTTTGGTTTCCAGGTAATTGTAAACGTCACCGCCACTTCCTACCCAGTGCTGGTGCCATTTCTTGTCTATTGGGTCAAAGAAGTTAATGCTTTGTCCAGCATAGTTTCCTGCGGTGGTATAATTCTCATGAATAGCACAGCCACCTTTTGCCATGGTGATTGAATTATCACCTACTTTTCTTCCGTTAACCAGTACATCCCACTCTCCAATCCAGAAATCAAAATGCCGATAGTTAGCACTTCCTAAGCAGGGATAGGCATTTTGCTCGACCTTTTTTAGGACTTCCATAAAACCAGTAGAAGACTGGTATGCTTCGAACGCAGGGTCGTTTTTTAAGAGAGCAATCGCATTAAGACCATTACCTGCTCCTTCGTTGAGTACTTCAATCATTTTGGTCTCTTCTTTAAGAGCTGCATATGACTTTGCCATACCGAAGGATATGAAGGCGGGAGGGAAGTTGTGTTTCTTTGCCTCTTTGAAATAGTCCAAAGCCTCAACATGATCCGATATTCTCGCACTGCTAACTGCCAAATTATACCAATCAAGAGAATCCCCCTCGTTTTCTTTGAGGTACTGCTGGTAAGTCTTGGCAGCTGCTTTAAAATCTTGCTTGTTATATTGATCTAAGGCTGTCTGCCTTAAGTCTTGACCAAAGGTTTGAATAGCAATGAATAGTAGAAAAGTAAGTAATGTTGTTTGCCTCATAATTCAATTGTTGTGAGGTAAACTTATCACATAGGAGGGGTTGAAAAGGAAAATCCGATCATTTTTACCCCGATTATCTAAAAACCGATGGTTAATTCCTGAATCTCACCGCCATAGATAGAAGTGTACCTAATAAGCACATCTATGCCGAAGGTCACCGGATTCAATGGGTCATTCTTTATTTCGAGAAACACAATCTCCTTGTCAATCTTAAATGGAGAATCATTACCAACATTTGTCGAGTTAACCCGTCTGTCTCTAATATTGGCTGCATCTAAAACCGCGTCCCAATGCGTATACACTTTTTCGTCATATGTCAATTCGGTGGATTTGATGATAGCTGGCCCGATACCTTCATTCATGAGGGTCAGTCGCCATGTGCTATCACTAGCCCATCCGGAAAAGAAGTCGAGATAAGGCATCACGCTAAGCTTATTGTGCTGTTGAGAAATTCTTACTTGCCAGACCGAGACTACTACGGCACAAACGGCAACGATCATCACTAGAAATTGAGTGAGCTTTTCTGACTTTGACATGGACATCTCTTAGCTTTTTAGGTGAATTTTAGAATGTGAATTCTATCGAATCTTCCTCGTTATAAATTGACTTATATTCGATCTTAATAGTGATGTTTTTATTGTTGAAATCAGTCTCCAGTCTCATTAATACTTGCTCCTTACCGGAGGCAATCAAAGAACCTTCACTATAATTATTGAGGTACCTTATGTTTCCTCCTTCACCTGCTTCACCCAACACGCTGTTCCAGTCACTGTAAGCCTTTCCATCATAGATAAGCTCGAAAGAGTTGATAATAGCTGGCCCATAACCTTGATTTGAAACTTTGACTTCCAACGTTTTATCACTGCTGTTTGTAAATCGAGTAATGTCGATATAGGGTTTTACGGTAAGTCGGTTGTGTTCTTGGCTTATCTCTAACTGTCTTTGTGAAATTCTTCCTTGCCATACGCTAACCAAAACCGCACATAATGCAATAATGACGAGTACGAATTGCGAGAGTTTCTCTGTCTTTGTCATTGCCATAATCGAAGATATAGCGATCCATTCAATAAAAAAAGCCCTAATCATACGGTTAGGGCTTCTTGGTCATTGCGAATAGTATTATCAGAGCTCTTCAGCTCCAGGGCCTTTACGGAACAATTTTTTAAAGGCTTGTTCGATTTCTTCAGCCGCAGACTTTAAATGGTGTTTGGCCTCTTCAATCTTTGGCTCATTTTTTAATTTAAAGTCACTGATCTTCTCTTCGAGCTTATCTCTTTGGACCTTTAAGGCTTCAATGGTTTCTTCCATTTCTTCACGCACTTCCTCACTGGCGTCCTTGGCCTTGTCAATGAGCTCGTCAATCTTCTCTCTTAACTCTTGAAGTATTCTGTCGCTGCTCATTAGTTACTTGGTCTGGTTTTGATCGTGGTGGATCCGCCAATCCAGCAACCTACACTAATGGTTTCACCCTCTTTCTTATTTGCCGTGAATACATCGGAAACGGTAGGGAACTGCTTTTTTGCTTCCGCCATGCCTTGTGCATTTCCAGCCCTCTGGTACAAATCATAGGCCGCCATAAAAATCGCTCTGTCGTCTATTTGACTTTGCTTTTTGGAGCAATCATCAAAGCTGTTCATGTACATGTTTGCAATGTAGGTCAGGGCCTCACTGGCCTTAGAAGGGTCAAGTTTTGCAGCTTCTCTGGCGGCAGCTCTTGCTTCACCTTTCTTACCTTGCGCTAGATTTAGTTGTGCAATATTCATCTGAAGATCAGCCTTCTTTTCGTTGTCTGTCGAAAGGTTAAGTGCCTCCATGTAAAATGCAGAAGCATTCTCGTAGTCTTTGTTTCCAAATGCTCTTTGCGCAAGCACTTTGGCAATTCCTTCTGTAGGTTCCTGCTTTTGAATAATCTTCGCAGCAATTTCAATATAGCGGTTGTCGCCACAGCCTCTTTCCAGTAGTAGGCCAAAGACCTTTTTTGCGAGCGTCAAGTCATCTCCCAGATCCAAAGGAGGGGCAAGGTTCTGCTCTATAAATTCACAGTTGAGGTCGTCACCCATTACTTGAGTCAAAAGCCCATTCACTGCAGCTTTATATCTATCAAGTTTAGCAGCATCTTCTCCACCAGCGGCTTTGATTTCGATAACGTTCATGACCTTGCTGTACACATCGATTACCTCTTCGTTAGAAAAGTCGTTGCCGTAAGCTCTGTACCTTCTAACCATATCCATATAAGAGACAATGTTATTATTAATGACACTATTCGGGGCTTCGTAAACAACCTTATATGCCTCCATACCAGCACCAATTCTTGATTTATCGGACTTCCAGTATTTGTAATAGCGATAGGCTTTGTTATTTTTCTCTCTATCGGATAAGCCGAAGATTTCTTCCTTTTTGTTGTAAGAAAGTATCATCGAGTCGAGAAACATATTTTTTTGTTCTTCATTGGGCGCAGCATTTGCTAACTCCTCATATGCCTTGTAAGCATTAATGTAAAGGCCATCATAAAGATCTGGAACATTGGTCATCAACCAGTGAAGAGCGTTGGCCGATTCTCTATACTTATCTATTGATATGGCATCGACCGATATGGCAAACCTTCTTGAGGCTTCTGCCGCGAGCTCAGCATCTGCTGGCATTTTTAATTGTTGTCCTTGTAATTGAAATGATTGGATCAGAATTAATCCAAGCATTAAGCGTTTCAAATATTTCATTTTTATTGTTTTTTCTGCCAGTTCATGGCTTGCTACCTCTGGCCAAAATAATTGGGCACAAATGTACAAGCAAACGGGCAGTCGCCTTCGTTCAAATGGTTAACAAATTGTTGCTTTTCTATCGAAAAGCAAACGCTTAATTAGAGTTTAAGGTTTTGCCAGGTTGAATGACTATTACAAATATAGTTGAGTGTTAGTTACTAGAGCGTGTTCTCACTTTAGTTTTTGCATTAATCCAACAGCCGACACTGATTGCATCGCCAGCTATCATGTTATGATTAAATGCTTCAGATTTGGTAGGAAACTGCTTTTGTGCCTCTTCCATACCAGCAACATCTTTGGCCTTTTCAAACATTTCGTACGCCACAAAGAATACCGCTCTGTCTTCTACCGGGTTATTTCCTTCAGAACACTCGTTAAAGCTACTCATGTACAGGTTACCTATAAAAGAGTAAGCTTTAGCAGAGCCTTTTGGGTCAAGTTCAATGGAAGCTAGTGCATTCTTTCTGGCCGCAGGCTTATCCATATCGATGTAATAGAGCTGAGCAATATCGAAGTAGATGTTCGCTTTCTTTACATCGTCAACTTCTAAAGCTAGCGCTTTCTGGTAGTAAGATATGGCTTCCTTGTACTTCTTGTCAACAGCACTATACTGCGCCAAGATTTTGAATAGGCCAGGATTTGGCTCATTACGCGCCAATATGCCCAAAGCTTTTTCATATTCGGTAGTCCGGCCACATTTAGTATCTAAAGTGATGCTCATAAGTCGCTTCGATACTTTTACGCTATCGCTTCGGCTTAAACCACCAGCAAGTCGAGTCATGGCATCACAAGAGATATCATCTCCAAGCAACCTTATATAGAGGTTGTCAACGTTAGACATGTAATTATCTAACCTCGAAGCGTTACCGTTATTGGCCTTCCTTGTTGCCACCTCGCCCTGTATGTCATCATAGATCTTATTCTTCTGATCAATAGATAGCGTTTTGTTGGCAGCGTCATATTGCTTCGCCATATAGATGTATGGTACCAAGTTGTTGTTAATCACCGTTTCAGGCTTTTTGAACACATCTACAAAGGCTTCATAAGCTTCCTCATATTTCTCAGGACTGTTTCTGAAATACTTATAGTAACGAAAAGCGAGTTTATTCTTTGCCAAATCACTTAGGCCGAAGTACTCTCTTTTGGATTCGAAAGCGATTAACATGGAGTCTAAAAGAACCAATTTCCGTTGTTTATCTCCAGTCTCGTTTGCGATGGTCTCAAAAACTTGGATGGACCAATCTTGAACACTCTGGGAAAAGGATGGAGCATTCTTGAGCAACCAATTTAGGGCTGGAATAGCCTCGTTATATTTCTTATAATCCATGTTATCGCTCGCGATAGCATAATTATTCTTTATTTCTTGTTCTGTGACATCCTGTGCTAACGCACTTGAATATGTTATAGCCAGAATGAATAGAAAGATATACTTAACTCTCATGGCATTTTAATTTAAGGTTCGCTTAGAAGTTAGCCAAAAATATGCCAGAAATCAACTATGGTATTAGTTCACTAGTCAAATAGAGGCTTAAACTCGAAGTTTTTTCCATCGAATAGACCCTTGTCGCTAAGCTTTAAATTAGGTATAACTAAAAGCGCCATAAAGGAGAGTGTCATGAATGGAGAAGTCAGCGAACTCCCCATTTTTTTAGTCATTTGGTCGATTTTTGTATAAGCGTCAGCTATTTCATAACCATCTTCGGCAGACATAATTCCGGCTACGGGTAGGGGGAGGACTTGTTCTTTATTTTTAGCAACTGCACTTACACCACCTTTTGCTTCAATTATTATGTTAATCGCTTTAGTAATTGATGCATCATCAACGCCAACGGCAATGATATTATGGGAATCGTGTCCCACAGAGGATGCCAAAGCACCCTCTTTTAAATTGAAGTTCTTGATAAAGGCAATGGCAGGGTCAGCATTATTGTATCTATTGACTACCACCATTTTTAACATGTCTTGAACTATATCTGATATCGCAAAGCCATTTTCGTCCCTTCGTGTTTCTAATTCCAGACAATTGGTAATCAGTTGGCCATCTAATGCTTCAATGACATTCACCTTGTCAGAGGTAGCTTTCACCCGAATGGATTCAATCGATATTGGATCACAATTGAATTGGTTGATGACCGCATTGTTAACCCTCGATATATGACTCTTCCCGTTTTCGGCTACCAACTCCCCATTGATGTAAGTGGATTGAATGGCAAAGTCTTCAAGACTATTTACCACTATAAAATCTGCATAGTCACCAACCTGAAGTGCCCCAACGTCTAAGTTATAATGATCGATAGGAGTGATGCAGGCTGCCTGAAGCACATCAAAAAGGTCATAACCCTTGGCAAGTGTTCTTTTGACCATATCGTCAATGTGGCTCTCCACAAGGTTGTCAGGGTGTTTATCGTCCGAGCAGAACATGAGCATTTCAGGTGCTTCTCCGAATAACTCAACCAAAGCATCGAAATTCTTAGCAGCAGAACCTTCACGGATGGCTATTTTCATTCCATGCTTTAGCTTATCTCTCGCTTCATCTGCGGTGAAGCATTCGTGATCGGTAGAGATGCCAGCCTTAATATATTGTTCGGCTTGATCACCTCTTAAACCAGGTGCATGACCGTCAATGGGCTTACCCAGTTTTTTAGCGATGTCAAGCTTTTCATAAACTACCTTATCATTGAATAGTACACCAGGCCAGTTCATCATCTCCGCTAAATACTTCACCTCGGGCTTTTGTAGCAGATATTCTACTTGTTCAGGGCTTATTTCTGCTCCGGCTGTTTCAAAGGTTGTGGCTGGTACGCAAGACGGAGCACCAAAATTAAACTTGAAATTCACCTGTTTGCCATTCTCAATCATGTATTCAACGCCTTCAACACCCATCACATTCCCAATCTCATGAGGGTCCGATACCGTGGCAACGGTACCGTGAACCACTGCAAGACGTGCAAACTCTGAAGGCACCAACATAGAGCTCTCCACATGTACATGAGCATCTATAAAGCCGGGTAAGATGTATTGATCTTCCACATCGTCCTTCTCTTCAATTGAGATTATTCGATTCTCAGAGACCTGAATTTCTCCTTTATAAATTCTTCTATTTCTAACGTCTATAATTTGCCCTGAAATTGTCATAGATTCTTTTTTGGAGACTAAGTTCGATCAAAAGAAGGAAAGATGAAATCTTATTAGCACCCCTTTTTTATTAGTATTCTTTAAATGTTCAGAATAGTTGATGGTTCTCAGTCTTGAGGCTAAATGAGTGCATATCCGTTTTGAAAGTGGATGGATTTTCAATTTGATAAATGAGAATACTTTTTTATTTTTAATCAGGCTATACTTAAATTAAGTCTCTTTAAACCACACTGTTATGATGAAATTATCAAGTCAAGTAGATCGGGATTTGTTGATTCAGGGATTGGACCAGTATTTTCTAGAAACCGACAAAAGAACTCCTGTAAATTCAACTCCGGAAGTCATTAATGTCACCTTTCCTGAAGGTGGTTACTCACACTTTTTAGCAGGGCAAATATGTGTCGTTTTGGCCAGAAAGGAATCCGATATCCTTTCCCGTATTAAGGAAGAATTAATACTCGGGAACTACGGACAAATGGATGGCATACTTGGTAGAGTCAATGCAGATTTTACCAATGTAATCGAAGGTAGCAAAAAAACACAGCCTCAACATCTTTCAGATATTCCTGTCTTGGCAGAGGTTAGTTACAACAAACACAAGTTCATAGCCGGGATGCAAATATTTGAAAGTCTAGATGCTGTCGGTATGTTTATTCCTTTTAGTGGAGGTGATTTGGACGTGGATAAATTTGATTTGGATCTTTTTGTAAAGGATGAGTCTAGTGAGTTATTGGAATGCTTGATTCTAATTAGACAGCCTGAATTTTCACTTTTTGAGCAAGCGGTAAATCGTAAAGTATCAGGTGATGTATCCGAATTACGAATTGGAAGCGAACCTAAGATGTTATGGGGAGCAGTGGCGTTGGTAGTTGGTGCTGTGGTTGTGGTCGGTGCCGCACTGGCTACTTATGCTAAAAGAACGGCTCGTGAGCGTAGGAAACAAATGGAGAGACAGGCGGAAAGAAGTGGAAATAGGTTGATGCCTGAAAGAATGTCATTGGAAGAAACGGACAAACTCTTAGAACAACTCGAAATGTCTTCTTCTTTGGATGAGCTGTTGGAAAATAGGGCGGATCTGATGTCCAAAGGTGTGCTCTTCTAATTAGAAAATGTCTTATCCGATTGAATTATATTTAATCAGTGCAATATTCTCCATATGGCTTGTCGTTTCGATTTTTGCACAGTTTGAAAAGCTTAAATGGGTTTATAAGCTTAAATATTATGATCTGTGTTCCATGATACCATCATGGACTTTCTTTGCTCCAAAACCTGGTACTTCGGATTTTAGGATTCTTTACAGAGACAGGTTAGTAGATGGTAAATATTCCCCATGGAAACTGACATTTGATGAAAGCCACAGTCTGTCTGAGGCGCTATGGAATCCCAGCAAAAGGATAATGAAGGTGGTAGACGATGCCATTATGAACGTACTGCAGTTAAGTGTCGAAGACCCAGATAATAAATCCATATTGTTGTCCTACTCTTATATCGTTCTGCTCAATCATATTATGATGATGGACTCAAGTAACTTTAGCGAGATGAGGCAATTTATGATTACCTCTACTGTTGGACATGAGGAAGCTCCAGAACCGGAAATAATGTTCATATCTCAACTTCATAGATTCAATAGAGATTGACTATGTTATCAGAACAACAGGCTGCTTTATATATTCAAAACCTAATAAGCATTGCCATATTGATAGACGCTGCCGAGATTCTGTTTATGCGCAGACAGTACAGCTTGCAAGGTATTTATAGCTATCAAATTGTCCGCTCTTCACACAAATGGGTGCTTTCAGGGGTTACTGGCAATTTATTCGGTTTTATATTCAGTTATCCTCGGTTTATTTACCTCATTCTTTTCCAGGCTCTGGCGGCAGTGATGGTACTATCTCAAGCTTTCGGAGGCCTTACATTGATATTATTAATTGCTCTAATTTTCTTCATTAAGCTATCAGCGAACATGAGGCATCAGACAGGTTTGGATGGGGCTGATCAAATGCAGGTAATTGTTCTAGCGGGACTTGTGGGCTTTTATTTATTCGATGATCAAAGGATTCAAACTATAAGCTTGATTTTTATAAGTGCGCAGTCCATTCTCTCCTACCTTGTCTCAGGTGTAGCCAAATTGTTGTCAAAGGAATGGCGGAGTGGCGAGGCCATTAAAGGTATAATGAACACTGTAGGGTATGGCAATAAGAAACTGGCAAAAGTGTTTACTTCCAGCAAATCAACTTCTAAACTTGCTTGCTGGTCTGTTATAATAGTAGAATCGTTCTTCCCTTTTTTTATCCTGATTAATATTGATTTTACTTTTATTTTTTTGATCGTAGTAGGGTTAATGCACTTGTCGATCGCAATCGTAATGCATTTAAATAATTTTTTCTGGTCGTTCATTTCTACCTATCCTGCAGTCATTTACTTATCATATCTTGTTCATCAGAACTAGTTAGGCTATGACATGATGATAGGTGAGTATAAATCATCAATGCGCTAATTTCTTTTTTGTGCAATGTGGTCTGCTGTGATGTGAAAACTTACCTTTGCAGCATAATGACAAAAATAAACATTGCCATAGACGGTCTTTCAGGCTGTGGAAAAAGTAGTACAGCCAAGGCCGTTGCGAAGTCACTGCACTATAAATTTATCGACACTGGTGCAATGTACAGAGCGGTAACCCTCTACTTTCTTCAACACAATGTAGACTTATCAAACCACGATCAAGTGGTCAATGCTCTATCTGATATCCAAATCGACTTTGAGTTCAACCAGGAATCTCAGAAAAACGAAACCATTTTGAATCAACAAAATGTTGAGCAGGAGATACGAAAAATGTACGTGTCTGAAATGGTAAGTCCGGTTTCAGCAATTAAAGAAGTTAGGGTCGCTATGGTTGCTCAGCAACAGGCTATGGGAAGAGACAAAGGTGTTGTCATGGATGGAAGAGACATTGGTTCAGTGGTCTTCCCAGATGCAGAGCTAAAGGTTTTTATGACCGCTAGTACTGAGGTAAGAGCAAAAAGAAGGCAGGCTGAATTAGCCGCTAAAGGTGAAGAGGTGGCGTTAAATGAAATTATTGCTAATCTGGAATCAAGGGACCATCAAGACTCAACGAGAGCCGAAAGTCCATTGATAAAAGTGGATGATGCAATTGAAATTGACACCTCTGATTTGAGGTTCGAAGATCAAGTGCAAAAAGTGTTAAATTTGGCCAACAATCGTATCGAGAAGGCAGAATAAAGAAGAGGATGCAAGTAACGGTAGATCAGAATTCAGGGTATTGTTTTGGAGTAGAATTCGCCATTCAGATGGCGGAGGATGAGATGTTGGATGGAGATCTGTATTGTTTGGGTGATATTGTCCATAACAGTATGGAAGTAAAGCGCCTTAAAAATAAAGGATTGCAGATCATCGATCGTGATGCACTCAAAGATATCAAAGACTCAAAAGTTTTGATTCGAGCCCATGGCGAACCGCCAGAGACTTATCAATTAGCATTAGAGAATAATATTGAATTGATTGACGCCTCATGCCCGGTAGTATTGAAGCTTCAAAATAGGGTCAAACTGGCCTATGATAAAATCAACAAAGTTGATGGTCAAATAGTGATCTATGGTAAGACAGGCCATGCCGAGGTAATCGGCCTAACGGGGCAGACCAATAACAACGCTATAATTGTAATGGAGGATGAGGATCTGGAAAAGATCGATTTTAACAAGCCCGTTACATTATTTTCTCAAACAACTAAGAGTACAAAGGGTTTCTACAGAATACGATCTATGATCGAAGAGAGAATCCGAGAAGCCAGGGGTTCATTCGAAGAAATAGACTTCACTGCAAATGATAGTATTTGCAGGCAAGTATCTAATCGTGAACCACAGCTTCAAAAGTTTGCCAACGAAGTTGACGTTATCGTTTTTGTAAGCGGTAAGAAAAGCTCTAATGGTAAAGCGCTCTACGGAGTATGTAAAGTGGAAAATGAAAGAAGCTACTTTGTGGAGAACGAAAGTGAAGTGGATTTAGACTGGTTTAAGTCAGAGGATAAAGTAGGTATTTGTGGCGCAACATCTACTCCGATGTGGTTAATGCAAAATGTTGCAGATCATATCCAAAAATCATTCTCTGAAACAGTCTCAGTATGAGATTTTACGGAGTCTGAGAAGCGCAAGAAATTTCGGGTTGAATCCTTACCTTAAAAAGGTCAGATTAACCCTTTTATATGAGTGCAAATGTATTATTTTTGCCTCGATTTTGATCAACCTTAGTGATTCGCAACTAAAAGAGTATGTCCAAAACTGTAAAGCTGAAAAAAGGCTTTGACATCAATCTAGCCGGCAAGGCTGAAAAGACAATCGCGAGTACCCCTCCTTCGGAAACGTTTGCTATTAAGCCGACCGATTTTATCGGTATGAAAAGACCCAAGCTCTTTGTAGCTGAGGGCGACACCGTGAAGGCTGGTACACCTGTACTTTATGATAAGATGCAGGAAAATGTGATGGTCTGTTCTCCTGTGAGTGGAGAGATAGTCGAAGTGAAGAGGGGAGCCAAGAGAAAATTATTAGAAATAAAGATCTTGGCCGACAAAGAAATTGAGTACGAAACTTTCCAAACCTATAGTGATTCCGACCTGAGAAGTCTTTCTAGAGAAGATGCTCAGGCTCAGATGACCAAAGGTGGAGTTTGGTCTAACCTGATACAAAGACCTTATGGTATAGTGGCTAATGAGGCTGATACACCAAAGGCTATCTTCATTTCTGCCTTTGATACACATCCGCTATCTGCTGATATCGCTTTCACTCTGAACGGAGAAGAAGCGGCCTTCAAAGCGGGTGTTGAAGTGCTTAAGAAATTTACGTCAGGCAAAGTTCACTTGAATCATGACCTGAACGGAGAGGTTTCGACAGTCTTTGCTAATATCGAAGGTGTTGAGAATAATAAGATAAGTGGTCCTCACCCTGCGGGTAACGTAGGTGTTCAGATTCACCATATAGACCCAATCGGAAAAGGTGAGGTAGTTTGGACAATCACACCATATGGTGTTGCTCAAATTGGTAAACTTTTCCTTAAGGGAGTTTATGATGCCTCTAGGTTAGTAGCCGTTGCAGGTTCTGAGGTGAGCAAGCCTGAGTATTATAAAACATTCACAGGTGCAGCCATCAACAAGTTGGTTGATGGTAACCTGAAGCAAGACCATGTGAGATTCATTACTGGTAATGTTTTGACTGGTGAGCGAATTGAAAAGGAGGGTTACCTAGGTTTTTATGACAACTTGTTGTCTGTTATTCCTGAAGGAGATCATGCAGATTTCTTGGGTTGGATTATGCCGAAGAAAGAAGTGTTAAGTTTCCATAGAGCTTGGGGATTGTTCTCATTCCTTAATGGAAAGAACAAAGAGTATGTGCTGGATTCTAACACAAATGGTGAACCACGTGCCTTTGTTCAGACGGGAACCTTTGAGAAGGTGACTCCTATGGATATCTATCCGACTTATTTGATAAAAGCCATTATGGCCGAAGACTTTGATAATATGGAGGCACTTGGTATTTACGAAGTGATTGAGGAAGATCTGGCACTTTGTGAGTATGTGGATGTTTCAAAGCATGACATTCAGGAAATTGTTAGAGAAGGACTTGAATTGATGCAAAACGGATAATTGGGATGAAGTTTTTACATAAGATTTTAGAGAAACAGAGGCCTATGTTCGAAAAGGGCGGTAAGCTTGAAAAGCTATACTACCTTTTTGAAGCAGGTGAAACGTTTATGTTTTCACCAGCAAGTACGGCTGGCAATAAAGGCGTTCAGGTTAGAGATGCCATTGACTTGAAAAGAATGATGATGACTGTGGTGATCGCTATGATTCCATGTCTTATCTGGGGTATTTTCAATGTGGGTTACCAGCATCATGTCGCGATTGGAGAAGCTACTTCATTCTTCTCAATTGATAACTTATTATTTGGTGCCCGTTGGGTATTGCCAATCGTTTTAGTGGCCTACGCTGCCGGTGGTTTGATCGAGGCAGTATTCGCAGTGGTTAGAAAACACCCAATCAACGAAGGCTTCTTAGTGACTGGTATGTTGATTCCACTGATCGTTCCTCCAACAATTCCTTTATGGCAAGTGGCTTTGGCTACAGTATTTGGAGTTGTAGTGGGCAAAGAGATTTTCGGAGGTACTGGTATGAACGTACTGAACGTTGCCATGACATCTAGAGCATTTTTATACTTTGCTTATCCACTTCAGATTTCAGGGGAAGTTTGGACACAGTTGGGAGGAGAAACTGCTGTCGATGGTTATTCTGGTGCAACCGCACTTGCAGTAGCAAATAATGTTTCTATTCAAGGTACACAGTCAGTTGTAGAAGGTTTGACACAAGCCAATAATGTTTTGGCATCTCCTTTTGGGGGTGAATTCTTTAGTTTTCAAAACATGCTAATAGGCGGTATCCCTGGATCGATAGGAGAGACCTCTACCTTAATGGCACTAATTGGCGGTGTGATTTTAATAGCTACTGGTGTTGGTAGTTGGAAGATTATTGTCAGCGTTTTCGCTGGAGCATTTGCTATGGGAACTATATTCAACCTAGCGGGTGCCAATGAGTTCATGCTTTTACCTGCCCACTATCATTTGGTTTTGGGTGGTCTCGCGTTCGGTGCTGTCTTTATGGCGACAGATCCAGTTTCTGCCGCACAGACGGAGACAGGGAAATGGATTTATGGAGTGTTAATTGGTATGTTAACTGTGATCATAAGGGTGGTGAACCCTGCTTATCCGGAAGGTATCATGCTTGCAGTTCTATTTATGAATGTTTTCGCTCCACTGATTGACTTTTATATAGTTCAAGCAAATAAGAAAAGGAGGTTAGCTCGTGCAGTCTAATAGATACATTATCATATTTTCTCTGGTACTGACAGCAGTACTTGGAGGTTTGCTTTCAGGAGTGTCTCAGGTATTGGGTCCAACTCAAAAGAAAGCGCAGGATTTAGATACTAAGAAGCAAATTCTTGGTGCCATTCCAGCAGAAAAGGAAGCTTTGGCTGATATGGATGCTGAAGCCATTCTAGCCAGATATGCTGAGGTGATCAGCAGTCAGGTATCTGATTTTCAGGGTAACCTTGTGGATACTAATGAAAAAGGCGGACGGATGATTGCTGAAGAAGTAAGCATCGAAAAAAACTACAAGAAGTCTATTGAAGACAGGATGTATCCGGTCTTTAAATACAGTGCCAATGGGAATGAAGCATATATTCTTCCTGTTTACGGAGCAGGCCTTTGGGATGCTATCTGGGGATTCGTTGCGGTAAATCCTGACTTGAAAAGTGTTAAAGGTGTGAGTTTCGATCACAAAGGTGAAACACCTGGTCTTGGTGCCAGAATTACAAGTGATGAAATTCAGGCCCGCTACAGAGGAAAGAGTCTTTACGATGATAATGGCAATTTTGTAGCTATTACAATGGTAAAAGGTGAGAAGACACCTGAGGATAGATTAGGTCCTAATAAGGTGGATGGTTTGGCTGGAGCAACACTTACAGCTAATGGTGTAAATGATATGTTGTTAAACTACATTAACTACTATCAGAAGTATTTTGACAAGCACGTAAGAGGCGGTGCTATGACCCTAAATAATCAATAGACTTATGAGTACTGAAACTATAGAAGCTCCTGTAGCCAAAGAATCAGAAGCTTTACTATCGAAAAGAAGGAAGAAGTTTATTACTGATCCTTTGAATGATGACAACCCAATTACGGTTCAGGTTTTGGGTATATGTTCAGCACTGGCGGTAACAACGCAAATGAAGCCTACAATGGTTATGGCATTGTCTGTAATCTTTGTAATGATTTTCTCTAACCTGATTATTTCACTTTTAAGAAATGCTATCCCAGGCCGAGTTAGGATTATCGTTCAATTAGCGATTGTTGCTACGTTGGTAACACTTGTTAATGAAGTTTTGAAGGCTTATGCTTTTGACATCTATAAGCAGTTATCTGTTTTCATTGGATTGATTATTACTAACTGTATCGTAATGGGTAGACTTGAAGCTTTTGCCTTGGGTAATAAGCCTTACGACTCGGTACTTGATGGACTAGGCTCAGGTCTGGGTTACTCTTGGATTATCCTGGCTGTAGCTTTCTTCAGAGAACTTTGGGGTTCAGGAAAAGTATTTGGTTATGACCTGATGGGGGCAATTGGTTTTGAAAGCTTTGCTGCAAATGGTTTAATGGTTTCTCCAGTAGGAGCATTTGTTGTTCTCGGATTTATCATCTGGGTGCAGAGGTCTAAAACAGGATACGTAGAACATTAAGGAGATAGGATCATGGATTTATTGAATTTAGGTATTAAATCAATTTTTATAGAGAACATGGTGTTTTCCTATTTCTTAGGAATGTGTTCTTTTCTTGCTGTATCTAAGAAGGTTTCAACAGCCTTTGGTCTTGGACTTGCAGTTGTGTTCGTTTTAGGTATCACCGTTCCTATGAACTGGTTATTGAACGAATATGTACTGAATGAAGGCGCACTATCTTGGTTAGGTTCAAGCTTTGCTGAGATTGATCTGTCTTTCTTAAGGTTCATCATGTTCATTGCGATTATCGCTGCAATGGTACAGTTGGTAGAGATGACCATTGAGAAATTCTCTCCATCACTTTACGGATCACTTGGTATTTTCTTGCCACTGATCGCTGTAAACTGTGCTATTCTTGGATCTTCACTTTTCATGGCGCAAAGAGACTATACAATCGGTGAGGCTACTGTTTTCGGATTTGGTTCTGGAACTGGTTTCTTCTTGGCGATTATTGCACTTGCTGCGATTAGAGAAAAGTTGAGATACTCAAACGTGCCTGACGGATTGAAGGGCTTAGGTATTACAATGTTCATTACCGGATTAATGGGTATCGCATTTATGAGCTTTATGGGAATTTCTATCTAAGGAATTCTTAATACAATATTGAAGGGCTTCTTACGGAGCCCTTTTTTTATGTCTTTTCCGGAATCCTTGAACCCATACTTACGTAAAGACATACATGCTTTTGAAAAACGCAGTGATCTCTGCACTTCTCACCTTAATAAGTCTTACAACGCATGCTCAAAAAATATCTAAGGCAGAGGCTTTGGCTGACCTAAATCAACTAGAAAGCTCATTTAGAACATACCATTCAGGTCTTACACGGTATACGCCTATGGACTCTATCAAGTATTACTTTGATAAGGTCAGAAGCGAAATGGGTGATATGGAGGAAGCAGAGTTCTTCGGTAAGGTGACTTATTTGTTGAATAAGGTGCGTTGCGGACACACGCGATCGTCTATGCCACAAAGTGTGAATCAGAGCTTTAAAGCTTCACGTAAGTTCATGCCTATATCAGTTAAGTTCTTGGGTGATCATTTGTTCGTCAGCGATATGGTTGGGTCAACCGGCCTAGAAAAAGGAGATCAAATATTGAACATCAACGGTCTCAATATGGCCCAGATCAAAAAAAGAATTTTCGAACACCACTCCTCAGATGGCTATATAAATACGAGTAAGCATCGTTTGACGGAAAGGTATTTCCGATACTACTATCAGCTGTATATAGATCCAGATGCTGAAGTATATAATATGAATGTTAACAGAGGTGAGCAAACGATGAGAGTCAGTGTGGAAGGAAAAGATTGGGATAATATATCCGCATTGGATACTCCGCTTCCAGAGCAGGCAGTGCTAACACTAAGCCACGGTAAGGAATATAGTTACATGCGGATAGGCACTTTTGTGAACTATTATATGAGACAGGAAGACCTGGATTATGAGACGTTCCTAGAATCGAGTTTCCAAGATTTAAAGGAAAGGGAGGTGAAAGATTTGGTTCTAGACCTGCGAGGAAATGGTGGTGGAGATGATAATTATGGGGCCTTGCTCGTATCCTACTTTGCAAAGAAGAACTTTCGGTATTTTGATAGAATAGAAGTTACCGATGACTATGAGGGTTATGGTAATGTTGCTAAGCGGAATGGAATGAACCTAATGACCTCACACAAAGGGTTATCGACTTGGGAACCACAAGAAAATCGATTCGAAGGAAATGTATATGTGTTGACAGATGGTTGGAGTTTTTCTACCTGTGCTGATGTGGCTACAGTTTTGCACCATAACCAATGGGCTACGTTTATAGGTGAAGAGACAGGCGGAGGTTATGATGGTAATACCAGTGGAAATTCCAGAACTTTGTCTCTTTCTAACTCAGGCATTAGAGTAAACCTGCCGATGTGGAAGTATACCACGGCTAATTTAGGACATGATTATCCAGGTCGAGGAGTTATTCCTGACTATCCTGTCGTACAAACCTTAAATGAGTTCCTATCTGGAAAAGATGCGGTGCTCAACAAGGCCATTGACCTAATTGAGCACCGGTAATCATTATTTGTTTTCTGGTGATACCATTTCATTAATGAGTACTGGCTTACCATAACCTAATTGCTCCAGGCGTTTCATTTGGGTTTTGGCATCGCCCACCACTAACCAGAACATTTTATCTGGGTCTAAGTACTGGCCAGAAAGGTTTTGAATCTTTTCAACCGTCATGTCTCGCACAATGGCTTCACGATCCTTTACGTAGTCATCATCCCATCCGTAACGGCTAATGTTCTGGAGCATGCCCAGTTTAGAACCAGCAGTTTCGAACGCTCTGGCATTACTTTTAATCAGGAAGCTTTGAGTTGTTTCAAGGTCTTTTTCAGTAAAGTCCTGAGCATAATCAGTTAGTATTTCTTTTACCAATTGGCTGGACTCTAACGTTACATTCGATCTTACACCACTAGATATGGTGAATGCTCCTGCTTCATTTGTACCAGAGAACCTTGATCTAATACCGTAGGTATAGCCCTTACCTTCTCTCAGCTGCTGTGTTAATCGAGAAGCGAAACCACCACCGCCTAAGATGTAATTCATGACTGTTGCTGGATAGTAATTGTCATCCGTTGCAGCCAATGCCGGGTAGCCTATGCGCAATACAGACTGCTTGGCATTCGGAACATCGTAGAAGAACACTTTTGACTTATCAGGGCTGTCTGGCGTTTTGTATACTGGAATCTCAACAGCCTTAGCTGTCCACTTACTTTCTAAGTCGCTAAGAGAGTTCATTACTTCTTCTTGGCTGATATCCCCAACAATATGCATTGTCGCAATAGAAGGGGAGATGTTCTTTTCGTAAAAGGCCTTTAGGTCGTCAACACTGATCTCACTCACTGAAGATTCTGAGCCAAGAATGTTCTTGGATCTAACATTATCCTTACCATAAATGAGAATGTTATAGGCGTTTGTTGCAATGGCATTTGGGTTAGCCTCTTGCTGTTTTATTGAGCTGATTACACTTTGCTTTCTCAATGTGAATTCTTGTTCGTCCCAACGAGGTTCTAATAGCATCTCTTCTACCAGATCCATAGTCTTCTGGTAGTTACGCTTGAGCGTGTTTCCTGTAATAGAAATACGCTCCGTTCCAGCAAAAATATTGATTGAAGCTCCCAATTGAGCAATTGCCTCTTCCAGTTCTTTAGGCGATTTAGATTTTGTGCCTTGCGTCATCAGGTTGGCTGTAAGATTGGCTACGCCAACTTTATTAATATCATCTAGCAATAGCCCTCCTTCAATTGAGATATCGAATTGCACCAGAGGGACTTCATCATTTTCTATTCCAAGGACCTTCATACCATTGCCCAATTCAGCTTTCCACACTTCTGGAATCACGACCTCAGGTGTTTGACCATAAGGAGGCTCTTGCGTTCTGTCAAAAGTAGACGGTGTACGCTCGTATTCGGCCTGAATGGTTGCATCGAAAGTTTCTTCAGCACCTTGAACTATCTTTTCTTCGACAACATCCGCTTTAACGGATCCACTGAGCGCCTGGGCAGTTCTGCCCTTAGGTACCATACTGGTGGCAATGAAGTTTTTCCCTTTGATATATTTGTTGTAGACATTCATTACATCTTCTACTGTCACGTTCATGATGTTCTGAATATCTTGTTTCACAAACCCCGGGTCATTGGCAAAAATATTGTATTGAGCGAGTTGAAATCCTTTTCCTAATACACTACTCAGGCTATTGTAGAAGCCCGTTTCCTGCCCAGCTTTTATACGGTCTAAGTCTTTTTGAGGAATCCCTTCATTCTCAAACTTTGCAAATGCCTCTTGAACTGCGTCTGAAACATCATCTAGATTCTTATCAGAGAATGCCCTTACTGATAACTGGAATTGCCCAGCTAACTCTGAGGTTCTATTGCCCATTCTTGCACCAGAACTTAATTTCTTGTCTTCAACCAATACTTGATAAAATGGTGCCTGTTTACCTCTGGACAGGTATTGCCCTAAAACTGTTAGCGCATAAGAATCTGGGTGATAGAGTTCCACAGTAGGCCAAACCATGGTCAGCTCGGGCAGTCTGGCGAAATTATCTTCATGATAAAGCTTTACAGTCTCATCAACTCTTCCAGGCCTCTTCTCGAGGGCTGTAATTTCTTCACCTCTGGGAATCTCGTCAAAGTACTTCTTAACCCATGCCTTGGCTTGATCAGCCTCAAAATCTCCGGCAACAACTAATGTGGTGTTATTAGGGACATACCACCTTCTGAAAAATTGTTTTACATCATCTAAAGTGGCTGCCTGAAGATCTTCCAGTGAGCCGATAACTTGCCAGTTATAAGGGTGGTCGTTGGGGTAGAGCTGTTTGTCAATGATATATGAGGTGTGACCATAAGGTCTGTTATCTACGCCCTGACGCTTTTCATTTTTCACCACTTGCTTTTCTTTGGCAAGTACAGGATCGGTTACTGTATTGATAAACCAGCCCAGCTTATCAGCTTCTGCCCAGATCATTTTTTCTAATGCATCTTTCGGTACAGTTTGGAAGTAGTTAGTACGGTCTCTACTGGTAGAACCATTGGCACCAGAACCTCCAATCCTTGCACTCATTTTATCAAGTCCACCTTTACCAAGGTTTTCGGATTCTAGAAAGAGCAAGTGTTCAAAGAGGTGAGCAAAACCCGTTCTTCCTTCAATTTCTCTTGCAGAACCCACGTGAGCTGTAAGTGCTACAGCTACTACAGGATCGGACTTATCAACATGGAGGATTACCTCGAGCCCATTGTCAAGGGTGAATTTTTCGTAATCAACCTTGAATTCCGGTTGATCGTTTGTCCCTGCCGATTGACATGACCAAATAGTCAAAGAAATAGAAAGCGTAATTGCTGATATGAGTCTGAACCTTTTCATAATATAAATTTAGGAATCAGACGAGTATAGGCAATTAATCAGTCAGTCACAATCAACTTAGGACAATGAGAGGAAAGAAAAAGAAAAAAGCAAAGAATGCTTAGTCCCTTGTCGCGATGGTACTGACATTAATGCCTTGAATATCAGTGCCGTTGGCGTCAATAGTGAGGCCTACCCATCCTTCAATGGTGGCAGACTTAAATGGGAGGTAGGCAATGTCATTCCAAATAAGAAGGCTTGCCGCAGTCAGTTCGCCATTTCTGAATTGGCTAACAAACATGTCTTCATCACTGGCATCAATAATCACGTTAGCATCAATGATAGTACCATCTGGGAGTAACCTCAACCCCTGAAAGGACTGTTCAGTACCGAAAATCTCAAAATCAGAATCATCACCTGAAACGGAAAATCCGTTCACAGCTTTTACCGTCAATAGAATATTGTCCGTCCAAGTCACCAATTGAAATAAAAGGTCTGACGAAATATTGCCATCTAAATCCAGATTGGCTTGGAAAAAAGTAGAATCTCCAGTCTGAAGAGATTGAGCAAATGTAATCTCAGAAACATCAGAGCTATAAACAACATCCTCCTGACTTGTATTACCCACTTGTAAGAATTCAGTGGCACCTCCACCACCTCCTCCAAGACCATCGTCAGGGCCATTAGAACAGCTGAAAGCGATAATTGCGAGTAGAGAGAGAAATAAGGACTTTTTCATAATCATAATGCTAATGTAGAAGCGACAAATTTATGTAAAAACACATCAGTACCGATATAACGAACAGATAATAAATCGATACATGTCAGTAATTAAACAATTCATTGATTGCTTCACCTAACTCGAGATGTCAAATTTTGTTTTCTAAATGAGCTAATCGAAAATACCAGTGGGAAAGCCATCAATACTTCCAACGTTCTTTAAGGCCCAATAGTCTCTCAGCTCATCTTCTGATTTCTTTGCAGCCCAATCGTTTAAGATTTGTCGATCCTCTTTGTAGTCCATATAGGGAACGGCAAAACCACAAGAAGTCTGTACAGATTCTATTTCAACAACAAAGATGTTTCTGGCTCCAGGGTTCTCATTAAACTTATTCATATACTCATTCCATTCAGCATCCTGACGGTGTATCGTTTTAGCAGAACCATAAACTCTCAAGATTAATGGCTTACCTTCAAAAGCACAGAACATCAGTGTGATTCGATTAACCAGCTTAAGGTGAGCCGCTGTCTCATTACCACTGCCCGTGAGGTTAAGCCAGGCAATCCTGCTAGGAGATAGCACACGAAGAGAATCTGTCCCTTTGGGCGAAACATTCACCCTTCCTTCTTGTGCTGCCGTTCCGGTAAAGAACATCTTTTGGTCTTCGATAAACTCAATTAATTGAGGTTCAAGGTGATCGTAAAATTTGGCCATAGGATAATATTGAAACTAAGCATAAAACATAGCTCATTAACGCCAGAATATGCTTTTGAGTTTAAAAATTCAAAAAGCATTTTGAGCTGAAAACACTTTAATTACTTTTGGACTTCCCAAAAACAAGATCAGTTTATGACCCACCATTTTCAGACTATCGCTTCGGAACTTAACGTTTCGGTTCAACAGGTAAGCGCTACTGTTAAGCTACTAGATGATGGTGGTACTGTACCTTTTATCTCAAGGTACAGAAAAGAAGTAACTGGGAGTTTAGATGAAGTGGCGGTCGCGAATATTAGAGATAGAGCTCAGCAACTACGAGACCTCGACAAAAGAAAAGAAGCCATTTTAAAGTCTCTCAAAGAGCAGGAAAAGCTCACTCCGGAGCTGGAAGACAAAGTGAAGTCTGCCGAAACTTTGGCTCGGCTGGAGGATATTTATTTACCCTACAAGCCAAAACGCAAGACAAAGGCAAGTATGGCACGGGAAAAGGGGTTGGAGCCTCTCTCAAAGTTTATAATGGAGCAAATAGGGAATGATGTCGATTCGGAAGCTGTCAAATACCTGAATAAGGAAAAGGGTGTAGAGAGTGCTGAAGGCGCGTTGCAAGGAGCACGTGATATTATTGCCGAAACCATCAATGAAAATGCTGAGCTACGCGATAGAATGCGGAAGTTATTCAATCGTACGGCTACCATTAAGTCTAGGGTGATGTCCGGTAAAGAAGAAGCTGCACAGAAGTATAAAGACTACTTCGAATGGGAAGAAACCTTGTCAAAGGCGCCTTCGCACAGAGTGCTAGCCATGAGACGAGGAGAAGCAGAAATGTTTTTGATGCTTGATATCCTACCTCAAGAAGAGGAAGCCATAGCCTTAATGGAAAAGCAGTTTGTAAAGGGTAGAAATGCTTGCGCAGATCAAGTTAAACTAGCGATAAAGGATTGTTATAAGAGACTTTTAAGTCCATCGATGGAGACAGAAACTCGGATGACCTCTAAGAAGAAGGCCGATGAAGAAGCGATTAATGTCTTTGCCAAGAACCTTTCAGAATTGCTCATGGCAGCTCCTTTGGGTGGCAAGAGGGTACTTGCGATTGACCCCGGTTTTAGAACAGGGTGCAAAGTGGTTTGCCTTGATAAGCAAGGTAAACTCCTTCACTTTGAAGCAATTTTTCCGAACGAACCACAGAAGCAAACTGCAAAATCTGGAGCACTCATCTCTAGCTTAGTGAGCAAGTTTAATATTGAAGCTATCGCTATCGGTAATGGTACAGCGAGCCGCGAGACTGAGGCTTTTGTAAACGGAATTGGTTTACCTAAGGAGGTTATTGTGGTTATGGTTAATGAGAGTGGTGCTTCCATCTATTCAGCTTCTGAAATTGCCAGAAAGGAGTTTCCAAATGAAGACGTGACGGTAAGGGGATCGGTTTCTATTGGTCGAAGACTAATGGATCCATTGGCAGAACTCGTTAAACTTGATCCTAAATCAATTGGTGTGGGGCAGTATCAGCATGATGTAGACCAGACAGCCTTGAAAAACTCCCTGGATGATGTGGTGATGAGTTGTGTGAATGCAGTGGGTGTGGAGGTGAATACCGCTTCAGAGCAGTTGCTCACCTACGTTTCGGGCCTTGGGCCTCAACTGGCTAAGAACATTGTTGAGTATCGTGATGCGAACGGTCCTTTTAAGGATAGGCAGGCGATCAAGAACGTCACACGCCTTGGCGACAAGGCCTATGAGCAAGCCGCTGGTTTCTTAAGAATCAGAAATGCTTCAAATCCACTTGACCAAAGTGCGGTTCATCCTGAGTCTTATGGATTGGTAAATCAAATGGCAAAAGACTTAAAGTGTACGGTTGCCGATCTCATCAAGAACGAAGCGCTACGCAAACAGATCGATTTAAAGAAGTATGTGACTGATCAGGTAGGATTACCAACGCTCACAGATATCATTGAAGAATTAGCCAAACCCGGGAGAGATCCTAGGGAGCAATTCGAAGCCTTTAGCTTTGCTGATGACGTCCACAGTATGGAAGACCTCAAAACAGGAATGAAACTACCAGGCATCGTTACAAACGTCACGAATTTCGGTGCCTTTGTAGACATTGGTGTGCATCAAGATGGTTTGGTACACATTTCCGAGATGTCAGACACTTTTGTGAGCAACCCTGCAGAAATCCTATCTGTGCAGCAACAAGTAGAAGTAACCATCACAGGGGTGGATATAGCGAGGAAACGAATCTCTTTATCGATGAAGTCAGGTGATAAGCCTAAACCAAAAAGGAAAGAAAGACCAAAACCTCAACGTAGAGAAAAACAGCCAGAAACGGACATGGCCACTAAGTTGGCCGCTTTAAAAGGTAAGTTCGGAGGGTAGTTTAGACCCTTTCACATGATCAATCACAAATTCCTTGGGGTACTTATTACTCTTTGAGTCGTGACCATCAACAGGAACCTCATAAAGATTCAGCATCAGTTGCATGGGGTAATCGGGTGACTGATTAATCCTTCGAATGAACTTGTCGTCAATATAAAAGTCAACATGCTCAGGCGTCCATTCACAAGCATAAGAATGAAATTCTTTGATATCTAGTTCAAAGTGATCCTCGTAAAACTCATCCTTGATTTTCGGGTCACCAAAGGGGTGAAGGCCGTAACCAATTAATGCTCCATTTTCGGGTTGCTTACTTCCTATGATTTCTACGATACAAATCTCGGCAGAGCGGTTAGGCTGATCCTCAAAACCAATCATCCATAATGCTGCAACATTATCAATGCCTAGGTTTGGAACCCTACACCTAATTTCAAATCGACCATAAAGCGGAGTATAGGTTCGTTGTTTTGGCTGATATTCTCTTACTACCAAGTCTTCGGAAAACCTGTGCTGCCCTAAATTACTTCCAATAGGTCCCGAATAAACTCCTGTTTGGAGATTAGAAACCTTGACTTGGCCATTAAACTCTTCACTCCAAGGCTCTTGATCTTCCGTAATTTGCAGTATGAGCTTGTTATCGATGAGTTGATACTTGGGGTAAGTCTTGTCTCTTGATGACCACTGGGGTAGATAGGTGGGAATCCACAACTCCGCATTTAAAGTGGTTTCGGTAAAGTCATCATAAAACTCAGCGTTTTCCATATCAGCTTGCGGGACAATTTAGTCGAGGTCATGTAAATCGCGCAAGTAAAATCGGAATTCTATACTAGCTTATTGAGAAATCAAATCACCACTCACGTCATTGCAATGCTTTAGTCCGTCCTGTGCTCACAATCGTTTTGAGTTATTCAGATCAGCGAGGCCTAGGTAGAGTTGGGCTAATTGTTCAATAAGGACTTCGCTTTTTCTAAGCCTGCGTCACGTTTGCTCATATAGTCCTCGTATGTCTTTTTGACGACAATGTCAGGCTTAACGCCATGGCCATAGAGCTCTGGCTTATCCACAGATGAATAATACCTGACGATCGGAATGTAGTAAGTGATTTTTGAGTTAGGCAAGGTAATGTCGTATTGCATGGCACTGTTATTCCCATAATAGCCACCGCCAACTTCTCTGCCTACAAATGTCCCTCTTCCGTTCTCATAGAGAATTGAAGCAACGTCTGCCGCAGTCGAAAATGTCTGACCATCTACTAAAACCACTAACTCCCCATTGAAGGTTAAGTCATTGGGCTTTTGAGTTCTTAATCCCCTGTGATAATTAAAGGTGAAGTAGCCAGGTTTCTTCTTGTCTTTCTTCAGTATTACACCGATCCAATTCATCCATTTGGTGTTCGAATAGTCTTTATAATTGAATTTGGAAGTAACAGTTTCCATGCGATCAAAGTATCCGAACTCCTCATTGATAAGGTACTGACAGAGCATTGCACCCAAATAGTCGTCTCCACCACCGTTACCACGTATATCGAGGATGAGCTTCTTTACTCCTTGCTCTTTCATCTGAGCGAATGAGTTTTTCAGAAATTTCTTGTACTTGATGTCTCTACTTTTCAACCAGCCCTTAGCAAATGTGTTGATGTCTAAATAACCGATCCCCTCTGATATGCTGAACTGAGCCAGAGGCTGACTCCAGCGATTTGGTTCAGCACCGTAGCGTTCTATTTTGACTGATTCGTAACCCGCCTTAGTAAGTCCCTGAAAGGTCTTTGTCACTTTTTGTTTGAGGTTAGGAGAGTAGATTTCAAGCTCAAAACTATCGGCTAAACCGTAATGAAGTTGATACAAGTGATAGAAATTGGTTGCTACGAAATTGAATCTTCTCGTTTGATTGAAACCATCAGATATAGTATATCGCTTTAGGTTATTTACAATCTCAAGCATTGAGACACCATTCATTGCAAGAATCTGTGCGCCAATCTCAACCTCTTGGTCGGCTGTTAAGTCGTTCATGATCGTAAAAACACTATCCTCAAAATAGAGGTCAAAGGGAAGTCTATAGTTTCCCGAGTCCAGCTGATTTGTCCATGCCTTTGGTCTCTGCATCCAAGAGTGTCCACAGTTTATGCCAGCGTAGAACTCCTGTAGAAGCCCATAAAATGATTGGATAGAAAGGTCCGTGGTAATAGATTCCTCAATGCCATTGAAACGATCAGCCACTTCTGAAGAGTCACCATACCAATATAGACCTGGGTGGATATCCTGAATTGAATTTTTGAAGACCTGAAAGTCTTCTTGCATCTGTTGAGAGATGAGCATTTTTTGACTCAGGCCATGCTGTGCCATACAGATGAAAGCTATAGAGATGAAAGTGATTTTAATTTGATACCGATTCATGGGCTTTTGTTGTTTGCCATATTACAAACCACAGCTGTGCCATAAACTGTATCTCTTTGGTTTATAGTGTTATAGGATTAGTGTGATCGCCCTGATGAGACAATAATCTACCGTTTTGAAACAATGCAGTGTTTCGAAATGAAACAGGCCGGAAGATTATGAGGGGCTATTTCTTCTTGGTGGGTTTTGGAGGCAAGGTCTTGGCATAGGCGTGAGTCATTTCCATGTAGTGCTTAAGGGTCTCAATGTCCTCAAACAACTCTTGTGGAATTGGCACATACTCTCTCATGACTGCTCCATAAGACTTAAGGTCACCGACATTATATTTTTCCCTAAAAGCAGTATAGTCTTCTTTTCCGAGACGAATACCCAAGATGCCTTCCTTACCCATATAGGTATACATATTTCCATTCATGGAGGTATACCACATGTTTTTACCCTTCAGTTCCATTTCAGGAACCAGAGATACTGCCAATTGAAACTGCTTTAGATTTTCTTCTGGTGGAGGAGTTGCCATATCTTTAAGTTAGAATTAAGAATTAAGAATTAAGAATTATTTTTTGCTAGAAGCTAGAAGCTAGAAGCTAGAAGCTAGAAGCTAGAAGCTCTTCGAATGTTTAATGAAGAATTATAATAAATAGTTGAAAACGATTCTCAAAAGTGAAACTTTACCCAATTACCCAATTACCCAATTACCCAATCACCCAATCACCTAAATTATCCCGCTACACCATCTCCGTCTATATCTTGACCGGTGTACTCTTCCAATGCCTTTAAGGTCTTTACCAAAAGTACTTTGGTGTGATGCAGTTCTTCTTCCAGCCAAGCCACTCTGCCTTCAAGCGAATTAGCTCGGTTTTGTTGATCGCTGATTTGACTTTGCTGCATTAAGTCCCAGAATAATCCCATAGTTTTCGTTGTTTGTTGAATCTAAACTAACGTAAGATAAATAAGAATAATATCTAAGAAAGGCCGGTGGTGTCTGATTCGGCTGAGTGGTCGAAAACAGCCTAATTTCAAAGCGGATTTCAATAATAGGCCTTGGGAAGATAGAACCACTACATTTGCTGTTAAAGTACTTCGAAGTGCTCCACGGTTTTATCAAAAGAAACCATCATCCGCTGAGCCTCTTCTGGTACCATAGCCTTTGAAATGTCTTTTCCGGCAAAGGCCTCAATGGACTCCAATGATTCCCATAAAGTGATCACTAAAAACTCGAGCCCATCAGGTGTTCTTCTTTTTAGAATATCTGCATGTACAAATCCAGGTAATGCGCGAGCGTTCTTGAAAACGACATGATTTAAGAAGTTGATGTATTGATCCTGCGCGTCTTCTTTAAGAATGCATTTCCACTGTCTGGAGATCATAGTCAAGGTACTTTTGGGATTAGTTCGAATAGTCAGAAGTATATACTTTTTAATCTGGTTGTATTCATTGATAGTATTGTACTTTTTAGTGCTGAAATTGCCTAAGTAATTAAACAATAAACACACACAATTATGGCAATTTACAAAGTTCAAAACCAATGGGGTGGAAGCTCTGCTCCTTGGAACGATGGTGGCATCTGGGTTATGGGATGTCGAGACAATCAAAACGTGGTAGCTGTTGAGGCAAAATCTTCAGACAGTGGAGACAACCTTGTAGGTACGATGACCTATGCTGGTGAAGGACCAATTGGCCTTAAAGCAGCAAGAAATGTTGGTAACAGCTATGCTGCCGAAAATCAATGGGGAGGTGATTCCGCACCTTGGCATGATGGCGGTGCATGGTTGGTAGGCTGCAGAGATGGTCAATTCGTTGTTGCATTGGACATTAAGTCTGCTGACGGAGGCAAAAGCTTCGAAGGTACTATGACTTATGCTGGTGAAGGCCCGATTGGCTTCAAGGCTGAATTGGTAGACGGTAGTGCCTACACTACGGAAAACCAATGGGGCGGTAATTCTGCACCTTGGCATCCAGGAGGTGTTATGGTATTAGGCAGACGTAATGGTCAAAATCCTAATGGTTATGACATCAAGTCTGGTGATGGTGGAAAATCATTTGATGGTACCATGAATTATGAGGGTGAAGGCCCAATTGGTTTCATAGGTCAGCGCACCGGATGCTGGAACACTTATGATGTACAAAACACTTGGGGTGGATCTGGAGAAAAGCATCCTGCCGGTGATTTTGTAGTGGGTGCCCGTAATGGACAAGCGACTGTGGCCCTGAACCTTTCTTCTAAAGATGGAGGAAAAAGCCTTACAGGAACTATGACCTATGAAGGCGAAGGACCAATTGGATTTAAAGGGACACTTTTAGCTTAGTCAATTCGATAACTAGAGAAATATTAAGGCTTAGTCTCCTTAATGTAGTTGAACAAAGAAGCCGTGGGTATTAGTACCTGCGGCTCTTTCATTTTAATTATCGACAACCGCCAATTCCGGAATTCTTCACAAAAACAACACATTTTAAAGGCTTCATTGTGATGAGATATTGCTTGATTAAATGACTAAAAGGTTATTAAAGTCAAATATCTCTTCATGCGATTATCAAAAGGAATCCTTCTGTTCTTATTTCTCAATACTGCTTGCTCGAGTTCAGGTCAGGATTTTCAGTCTTTTTCCAACGGAGGTCGGGCAGCCGCCATCAAAGCATATAATCAAGCCGATGCCGAGAAGGCCTATCAGCTTTTTGATGCCTTATGGCAAAACGAATCTACACCACAGGACGATAGACTTGAGGCCGGCCGATACTTGGTAAAGCTGAACTTTAGACAGTTTGACAATCCCCAAATGGCACTGGAAATCATAGATGAACTGATTAAGGAAGAACAGGATGTCAGCCTTGCTTATACCCTTAAGGCAAGAGTTTTATCTGAACTGGGAAAGTATAACGAAGCCACATCATGGGCGGAAAAAGCAGTTGAAACCAGTACCTCAGAAATACAGCATATCAAAGCAGCCTTTATTTATGGAAAGAGTGTGCTCTTGCAGGCGCGAGAAGAGATGCTGAGTAGCGGAGAACTTTCTGAAAATATGCGCAGTAAACTGGCATCAGCTCATCAAAAGCTTGGGGAGTGGTTGAATGCGAGACAGGACAATAGCGACTTAGCAAGACTTTATTTGGGTCATTCGATTTTCTTAGAGAATGGAGAGGAGGCGCTAGAGGCTTGGAGGTTATTCTTCCGGCTAAAGGAACGAGATGTCATTCACCCAAGCCTCATGAAAGATTACGAGGTTTTCGAAAAGGCATTGAAAGGGATAAGCCCGGGAAATGTAGAAAATGACAAAATCATAATTAAAGGCTTGGCCGAATCTGGGTTTGTCGAATATGCCTATATGATGGCCAACCTCAAGTTGGGAGAAGATGCTTTCAAGGATCAAAGCATTAGAGAGGTTGTTAAGTATTATGATTATCTCGGACGCCTTGACAAAACCATAATCTCATTCTATAGAAGAACTGTCAAGGGTTGGGGTCAGCAACAGGATTTACAGGATGGCTTTACCAAGGACAGTCGCTGGTTATGGGATCAACTGGAATGGCCTGGCAGAAAACCCAGCTATTCGCAAAGCCAATTCATCAAAACGGTTGCTGAACAGTTCAAGGGGAGGATTTTATTCAACAGAGTCAGTGGGTTTTATGGGCTGCACGTGGGCCAGATCATCTTGGATGATAGAAGACTCATCAGTCAGTATGATCAATCTGCGGAGTTCAGGTATATCTTATTGGATCATATGTTGTCCAATGGGTATACCACCTGGTTTGCAGATGGTGAGAACTCCGTAGGAGGCTGGGCAACAACACAAGGTTATTTCGTTCAGGTGCGTGCGGATTTGAATAGGGAAATCACTGGTGTCTGGTCCTTATTGAAAGACCCTTCAGAAAGGCGAAAGATGGAAAGCCAGATTGAGAGAATGTCAGTCAACGAAGAAAGAATGCTACAGAGTCAGCCAGTGAGGTACCTGCCAGGGCTTCAATTGAGAATATTGCTCAGTGAAAGCCAGAAGATTGTTGATTCATTAGAACATTCTGGCCTTAAGGGTGATGCTTTGAGGTATGCATTTATCACACATATGGAACGAATAGGTCAGGATTCGAAAATCTATGCCCATGAAGGACGCCACTCTATAGATATGAAGTATGGCTTAGTTTCCGGTTCGGCCAATCTGGAGTATACGGCAAAGCTGTCAGAAATCTATTTCTCTGAAAAGCCCTTGTTCTTCCTGGCCACCATTTTAAGTTCCAATATGGGTAATGGAACTTCCCATGGTGATGCAAATCAAAGGGTATTTGAAAATCTAGTGAAGTGGATGGAAACAAACTCGGCTGAAATTCCTGGTTTTGATACGTCCAAACCCACTATGCTTCAATTGGAGAAGCTAACAGATAGACTATTAAAAAAGGCCATCAGATCACTCGATCCGATGGCCAATTAGACTTATGTTTTTCTATGATTACTTCTTGATGCCTGGAACTCCAATAGGAGCATATTCTTGCCACCAAAGCTTAGGCATTTTCTTTTGTTGGGGGTGAATCTCGTCCAGCGTATCCCCATCATAAAGCCTACCATTAAACATCACATGACTGATGTCCTTGGAGTTCTTAATGTTGTCCAGCGGGTTGCTGTTCAGAATCACCAAGTCAGCGAGCTTACCAACTTCTAGAGAACCCAGGTCTTGGTCTAAGCCGATCGCTTCAGCACCAATGATAGTCGCCACACGTAGAGCATCATACTCTGTCATGCCACCCGACTGTACTGCCCACAGCTCCCAGTGATACCCTAGACCTTGCAACTGCCCATGGCTACCTACACCGGCACGACCACCTGCTTCGACCAGGTCTTTAGCAAAACCAGACTGTTCTACATGTACATATTCTTCTTCCATAAACCAACCCGCATTTCTTCTTCTGGTACGTGAATCAAGGTTAGAATGCGGCATAAAGTGCGTCAACTTAGGATCGGCATGAGGATTTTCAGTCGCATAGAAATAGTTCTCGGTCCACGGCCCCCCATAAGCGACCAACAGCGTAGGCGTATACACCGTCCTTGAAAAAGCAACGAGATCAATGACATCCTTGTAAAGTGGGAAAACAGGGAAGGAGTGTTCATGTCCCGGATAGCCATCAATTACCTGAGTTAAGTTGTTTTTGAAATCAAGTCCACCCTCAGTTGTCGGCATGATGTTCTGCTCATGAGCTGCCTGAATGATCCACTGGCGCTGTTGTCTGTTCCCAGCGCCATACATTTTGATCGTCTTGGTATTGTAGTAAGCACTGTATCGCTTCATCACTTTACGTGCGTGCTCCAGACTGCTCACATTCTCACTCCTGAAAATACCAGGACCAGTAGAATAGATTCTTGGTCCGATTAATTTACCCGCATCTACCAGATCGCCATAGGTAAGCACATCAGTAGTGGCGGTTTGAGGATCACGTGTTGAAGTCACACCAAAGGCCAAGTTCGTCAGGTATGGCCAGAACTGCCCTCTATGAAGGTTCACCGGATGGCGAAAGTGGGAATGCGTATCTACAAAGCCCGGAACGATCGTCTTACCTGAAACGTCAATGACTTTGACTCTTCTACCGGCTTGAATGTTCTTACCAATCTCTTTGATACGATTGTTCTCAATGAGGATATCTGTGTTTTCGAGTACCTCATTGTTCTTCATGGTAAGAAGGCGGGCATTCTTCAATAGAATGGTTCCTTTAGGAATATCACGATCGGCCTTTACCTCAATTCTTCGTTCTGCAGGCTCGTAATTCTTTGGCTTATCATCCTTTTCTTTTTCCTCTTCCTCTTCTTCACTTTTTTCTTCCTCCTTTTTATCCTTAGCGACCTTAGCATCGGCAGCTTTCTGTTCATCAAAAGCTTTGGCGTCAGAGAGGTTATACATCACATGGGCATTACCTATGGCCCAGTGAACGGTATTGTTATCCCAACTCCAGGCAGGGAATTGGCCACCAATATCCGTCAGTTCTCTAGAAGGAAAAGCTGCATTCTTTGCATTAGCTACTGATATTGTAGGCGCCTCTGCGCTCACCTGAGGAACAGTGACCACATATAAGTTGGTGCCTACGGCAGCTAAAGCCTGATCTCCTTCACGAGCCATCTGAATCCAGGATGCACGTGGGGCATTGGAAGAGCCAGGAGTTGCCTTGCCTCTTACCTGAACGTGAGCTTTCTCATCAGTGCCATCCCAACGGATAGAAGTCAAACCTCTGAAACTTGATAGGTAAATGCGATCAGAGTTTTTGACGAAATGTGGATTGCTGCGTCCATTGGTATAGGAAATGAAATTGTTGCCAGAACCATCTGCAGATATCCAAACTAAGTCACTTGTGCCTCTGAATGCTGTGCGCTGTAACGCTTCTCTAAAGTCTTTGGAATTACCTTTAATGGCTACAATTCTACTACCATCATTATTCCAAACAGGGCTTTGAAAGACACCATCTTCTTGGTTGAGTTGCGTTAGGTTACGGCCATTCGGTCTCACCTTGTATACTTTTCCACCTTCGGCTTGCCAGGTCGCAAAGGCTAACCATTCGCCATCTGGTGACCAGGCCGGCTCAGCTTGTGTTTCCTCCAGGTCAACAAGTTTCTTTGGTGTTCCATCCGGCAAATCCATTAAATAGATTTCGTTCAATGCGGTGAATGCCATTTGTTTTCCATCGGGGGATGGGGCAATATCTCGGATTTGAGTGACTGTGAATTGGGGATCGTCAGAGATGGGATAGTCAAAGTCCAATTCCGGACCTAGTTCAATTTTGCTATTTACGCGAAAGGGGATTTCAGTTGCTGTCTTGTTGGCCACATCGATCTTGTGAATCTTACCACCATAAGAAATCACGATATGCTGATTGTCAGGTGTCCAGGAAAAACCAGGTAATACATCTCTGGAAGCTCTCGATTCCTGATCGTCATGTTGAATAGGATAGGCCAACCAACTTTCGTCACCTGTAGTTAAGTCTCTGAGTATAAGTCCGGTTTCAGCATCATGTCTGGTAGCATAGGCCAACCATTTGCCATCGCTGCTAGGGGTTGGGCGGAAAGCAGAGCCATATCGTGAAGTCTGTGTGATTTGTTCGCCCGTAACCCGATCGTATCGCGAGATTTGATATTGAGGCATTGGCGCATTATAGGTCCAAGACCCATTTCTACGCGAATACCAGACATAGCGATCGGTATCGCCAAAGGCGCCTTCAAGCATTCTAAGCTGATTAGGCTCATTGACAAGAGCCGTTCCAGAACCACCATCCACATGATAAAGCCATATTTTATGGAGTCCTCTTGCTTGCTTTGAGGCAATCATATATTTACCATCTGGAGACCATTCAGGGCCTTGATAAGCATTGTTATTGCCTTTTGTCACCTGTTTCTTTTCTTTTGAATCGACCTCAATCGTCCATACATTTTCTCCTCCTGATTCGTCAGAAATGAAGATGACTTTGGAGCCATCAGGACTAAATCTCGGCTGAGAATCGAATTGCATGCCTTCCGTTAGCTGAGTGGCTGTTCCTCCAGATATTGGCATCGTATAGAGGTCGCCCAGAAAATCGAATACGATCGTTTTACCATCAGGACTTACATCTAAGGCAATCCATGAACCTTCGGTAAGGTCAAACTCAAAGGTTCTTCCAGCCTCTAGTGGGAGGTTTTTGTTCTTTTTCTTATCTGATTTAGTGGTGTCTTTCTTGGCGGGAGCATCCTGAGCACTCAACGAGAAAGAAATGGTCAGAGCCAAAGCGGCAATGAAAAGCTTCTTCATAATTGGTTGGTTGTGATTGAAAAGTAGGATAATGTAAACTTATTACTTCAGTTAGTCAAAGGGCATTGGGATGGGAGGAGTATTTTGGGTATTGGGTATTGGGTATTGGGTATTGGGTATTGGGTATTGGGTATTGGGTAGTGCGTAAAGTGTACTTACCAACAGTGTCTTCCGATCGCGAGTCTTTCTCCATCAGAACCTTCCGCAAGAAACCCTTCCATTCTTTCTCCATCAGAGTCTTCCGTAGGAGACTCTGATGAATAATCTTCCACAGGAGACTCTGATGAATAATGTATTTCTGAAGCAGACTCTGATGAAATGGTTGTATCGGCTTAATTATTATTAATGCCCTTTAGTCCTTTTTAGGGCAGTTAATCAATAACTTGAGTCAAGTAAAAAGAGTAAATGATATGATCAATTTCTATAATAAGTTCAAGAAAGGCTTAGCCAAGGGAACAGGCTGCAATTTCAAAGTGATGATGCTTGTCGTGATAGGATGGCTGGCTTACGAGGTGGTGATCCCATTTGTCTAATCCGGAAACTCCGATCAAGTGACCATCGCTATCAGTTTGTTGATGGTATTGAGGTTGCGCCCCGTCATGGTAACTCCTTTGAAAGCACGTCCAATGCGTTCCGCCAGTTTCGATCGGCCAATACCATCAGGTGCGTGAAGGTAGAACACGTTATCAACCAGTTTATATTCCTCAGTAGGGGACTTGAAGGACTCTAAAAGCTCATAGCCTACATTTTGAGGAGTTTGATCACAAAAGAAGAAGTGCACCGCCTTTCCAATATCTGTTGGGAAAGGGTTGTTGTCCGAAGCAGCCTGCAATTCAATAGCACTTATTACCAAAACCCAAGGTCTGAAACCAAAATGACCTTCAACGAGCTCAGATATTTCGTCTGTCGGTTTAGTTTCACTATCGAATACCACATTGCCGCTTTGAATATAGGTTTTGACATTAGAGAAGCCATTGTCTTCCATCAATTTGGTCAACTCTTTCATTGGGACAATGTGCTTGCCACCCACGTTAATGCCTCGCAATAGTGCTATCCAGGTTTCCATTGGCTTAAGATCAATAGAATCACTCAAATTCAATAGTTTTCGAAGGAGAATCTCTCAGGTCAAGTCTCCTCACTGGGATCAGGAGAGGGATTTAATCCCCCGATTTATTTAATTCTTCAATGACCTCTTTGCTTAGACTAATACCAGCAGCCTTTGTGCTTTCTTCTATTTGGCTGGGTCTGCTTCCTGAAATGATGGGAATGATTTTCACCCGTTGGTTCATAATCCAGGCAAGCACTAACTGGTTTTTAGAACAGCCAAGTTGCTTGGCTATTTTTTCAAGGGTGGACATCCTAAGTTGATTGTCTTTTGTGTCATACTCTTGGGGGAGCTCGATATTCCCATCTTTGGAGTAGGCTCCGGAAAGAAGTGTCGAATAAGCAAAGAGCGTTAGCTCTGGTCTATAGCTAACATAGTCAATCATCTCTTCGTCAATTATCCGTTGCACCCAAAAGTCAGCATTGTACTTTGGTCGCAGATAAGAGAATTTTTGTTGGACAGCGCAGTACTGGGGAAGACCTTGGGCTTTGCTCAAGTTGTTACTTTCCTCTATCCTCCAAGACCATGTATTACTCGTTCCTATTTCTCGGATTTTACCTTGTTCCTTAAGCTTTTGAAAGGCATTGAGGCGTTCTTCTATTGGGTACTCTGGAAAGTCAATATGCCCATACATCAGATCGATATAATCAGTTTTGAGTCTTTTCAATGATCCTTCCACAGCCTGAATAATGGTGTCATGTGATAGTCCTTCTAATGAAATATTATCAAGGTTGCCATCAAAGGATTTAGGGCGTGCACCACACTTAGTAGCTAATATGATCTTATCCCTTTGTTGATGCTGAAGCCAGTTTCCTATAGTTTGTTCGCTTTCATCGCCTATTCCACCTTCCATCCAGAAGGCATAGTTATTTGAGCTATCCAGAAAATTGCCGCCATTATCTAGAAATGTTTCGATGACACTTTCTGATTGTTTTTGGTTCGTCTTTGTTCCAAAATACATAGTGCCGAGGCACATTTCTGAAACTTTAAGATTGGTGTTGCCGAGTGTTGTTTTCTTCATTTTATCCTTTGTGTATTGTTTATACTTATCAAGAAATCGATGCAACACCGATTACTCTTGATAAGGTTAATGCTTTGATTGTTAATCGTGAGTCTTTGTGGAATCTGAAACCAATCGGTTGATCTCTTTCAATTCTTTCTCGGTCAGGTCGCGCCATTTCCCAACGGGAATATCCAGTCCTACATTCATAATGCGGGTGCGCTTGAGTTTTGTCACCCGATAGCCCAGGTATTCACACATGCGCCTGATCTGACGGTTGAGTCCCTGTGTAAGCACAATTCTAAATCGGAATTTGCTTAGGACTTCTACCTCACACTTTCTTGTTACGGTGCCTAAAATAGGAATGCCGTTACTCATTTTCTTTGCGAAATCACCATGGACAGGTTTGTTCACCGTGACCATATATTCCTTTTCATGATGATTGCGCGCGCGAAGAATCTTGTTCACGATATCACCATCATCTGTCAGGAAAATAAGGCCCTCACTAGGCTTGTCTAATCGACCTATTGGGAAAATCCGTTTCGGATAATTGATAAAGTCAATAATGTTGTCCTTCTCAACCCTGGTGTCCGTAGTACAAACAATACCAACGGGTTTGTTAAAGGCCAGATAGACATTCTTTTTCGCCTTGGCTTCTGAAATAAGCTTACCATTAACCCGTACTTCGTCACCCTCGTGAATTTTTGTACCCATCTCAGGTACTTTTCCGTTGATGGTCACTTTTCCCTGCTCAATTAGCTTGTCTGCCGCTCTGCGAGAGCAATAGCCAACTTCGCTAAGGTACTTGTTGATACGGGTGCTTTTGGTTTCTGACATGGGTGAATTGAGCTCCAAAAATAAGCCTTTCTTCCCGATGTTGGAAGGGGCATTGTCTGATGAATGGATTCGGTTCTTGTTTGTTTTTTGGTAGCTTGTGATTCAACCTTAAGCTTTATGGATCAACTATCAACCATTATCCTCGGTGCCTCCCTATTTATCATCATGCTGGGCATGGGACTTTCACTTGTTACGGACGACTTTAAACGGGTATTGATCTACCCAAAGGCGGTCATCGTTGGGCTGGTCAGTCAGTTGGTATTGCTTCCGATTATCGGCTTTGGTGTAGCTTCATTATTTGATGTTAGGCCAGAGATTGCTGTGGGAATAATGATTTTAGCCGCCTGTCCTGGTGGACCAACTTCTAATTTGATTGCTCATTTGGCGAAGGGTAATACGGCCTTGTCGGTCACTTTAACGGCTTTCAGCAGCTTTATCACCATACTGACCATTCCTTTCATAGTGAACTTTGCTTTAGAGCAGTTTATGGATCAAAGTGAGTTCATCAAACTAGATGTCATCCAAACGATCCTTCAAGTGATGGTCATCATCATTATTCCGATTGTGGTAGGTATGATGATTCGAAAGTACAAAACTGCCTTCGCCCTGAAGATGGAAAGACCTGTGCGGATCGCTTCGGGGGTAGTGATTATGCTGGTAATAGTGGGGCTTTGTGTCAAAGAGAAAGACAATATGCTTCCTTATTTGCAGGAGGCAGGCTTAGTATCGCTTGTCTTAAATGTCGTGACCATGTTTGTGGGTTATCGAATGGCGAAACTCTTCAGCTTAAACGATAAATCAGCGGTATCCATTTCTATTGAATCGGGGATTCAGAATGGTACGCTGGCCATTTCAATAGCTGTAGTATTGCTCAATAATACTGAGTTTGCCATAGCACCAGCGGTTTATGGTTTGTTGATGTTCTTGACCGGTGGGGTAGTGATTTATTGGTCCAGCAGGAGGTTTGCTAAATACAAAAGCGATTAACTGATCTGCCTTTTTAGAATTGACTCGTACCCTTCCACCAATACCTTTAGACCCTCTGAAGTTTCCTGTGGTGTGATGGTGATCTCTAATTTGGCGCTGTTCTTTTTTGGTTTTCTCAGAAAACTCAGGCCATTTCCTTTTTTCGGGAAGTTGAGTTCTATTTCCCCATCTATAATCTCCATTTCAAAGTCCGCAGTGACTACAGCCTTTTCCACTTGAGACATTTGTAGAGGAACCAGCGTGATAAGAGGTACATGCACTTCACTTGTAACTTCGTTGCCAGAGGCATCAACACTCGGGTATTCGAGAATTACAGTTTTTGGGTCAAGTATCGTCTTCTTGGTCACCTCATCGGTTTCCGGATCCTTTATTTCTCTGGTATTCTCTTCGAAATACTTATCCAGCAGGCCGACATTTTTATCCATCAGCGAATCACTAGCATTAATGATGGCATCATGGATGGCATTGACGAATGACTTAAAACTGATCATGGCTTTTGGGCTAAGGAGTTTGGTGTGGAAGTATAAGTATCAAGCACCTTGATAATACCTGGAGAGATATTCAGTGAAGTAACCTGATGTTGGCTAGGAGAATGTGCAAATCCTCCTGTTGAAATCTTTACCGAATTCATTGGGTCTTTGATCAAGGGCGCTTGAGTCATCAGCGTGTACTCCAGTGAGGATAGCGTGATGCCGACTTTAGGTTTCGAATGACTTGATGCTTTCGTTTTTCTAAAGGACGGCTTTCTTGCCCCTGATGGACTGTGCTTCACCACAGCTTTTGGGACAGTTTTTAGCAGTTTATCCCTAATGGACTTGAACAAAGATTTGAGCTTGCTCATAGCTTCAATCTACTTGGCAACGTTCTTTTTCAATTCCTCAAATTTGTCCATGGTCTCCTGTACCAATGGCTTGCTTTGATCTGATAAGCCTATGGCTGCCTGACAATTAGGGCAAGAGAATTGCACACCCATCAGCAATTGCTTGGTGTCAAATGGGATTTTGGTTTGACAGACAGGGCAGGGGATACTTTGGTCTAAATTAATCATGCTATTGTTGTTTATTCTTCGATCGATTCAGTCTTCTTTTCTTCAGGTAGTGGTTGAATGTTTTTCGTATACAAATCCAGAATGGCCAGGACGCCAACCGGAAGCGGGAGGGGCCCTGCGTTGATTCCAACCTTTAACTTACTTGAGGATTGTGTGCTGGCCTTATCAGAACTGGGTCCACCGCTAATCTTGCCATTGAGCTGGGCCTTCTTGTCCATGATGTTGTTCTCACCAACTTTTTTGGTCGACTCTTTGGAAGTGACCGAGGTGATTTCCATGTCAAAGTCTACAGTGACTTTGTCGATAGCTAATGAGTTCAAGGGTACCAGGCACAACAATGGGATATTAAAGGTCAATTGCGCCTTTTTGATATAATCTGGGTCCGTTGGTTTCTTTGAATCATCAATCACTCCCCGAACCATTGACATTTCTATCATCACTGGCTCATAGGTTGTGCCATCTTCTTTAGAAAAGCAGTACTCAAGCAAAAAGCGCGTTTGCCCAGTGACCATCATTACGTTGGCCTTAGAAGCTGCAACGAGCGGAGCACTAATGATAGACTCAATATTGAGCTCTTTGCCAAAACTAGGTTTAAAAGACTGATTTTGAGACTCAGGCATATCTATATGCTAAATGATTTATTAAATAGAAAGCTGGTGTTACCACCAACTTCCTACTATGATTCACCTATTGTCGTCTGCTATTAAGCAGATAATGTTATCGGTTGAATTGACTGTGTAAAGGCTTCAATGATGGTATTGACCCCTTTAGGCAATGGCAGCTGACCGGCATGTACATTCACGGTATACTTAGCTGAATTACTTTTTTGATAATGGGTACTGTGTGTAGAAGAGTCCTTGGAATCATAACTCGCACTACCCCTAACAGTAACAGAGAATGGACCCCATCCGGCTTTCGCCTCAAAGCTGCCTTCGGTTTTCACTTGCTTCTCTGAAGTTTGAGATGCCTCTTCCGCAAAGCTGGATTTTACCTCCATTTCAAAATTGATGTCGACAGTCTCTACGGCCAATGAATTCAGTGGCACAACAGTTAGCATCGGAAGGTTAAACTCAGTTTTAACGTTTTGAATAATCGCTGCAGTTGCCGGAGTAGCGGGTACTGGCGGAGTAGCAGTTGGGTCTCCAGCAGATGCCGGTGTTCCTGGCGTAATTACACCTCTCGTTAAGGTCATTACAATCATTACAGGCGCATAGTTGTTATGTGCTGGAATAGCTGGTGTTCCAATCACTTCAGCCACAGGCGGGGTAGCAGTCGGGTCTCCAGCAACTGGGGCAACAGCTGGTGTATCACCTACAGGTGTTACAGTAAAGCATGTGTCCAGCATAAATTTTGTTTGCGTCACAGCCATCGCTGCATTAGCCTTAGCAGCGGCTGTTAATGGGCCACCAATAAGCGACTCCATGGGTAGCCCGGAAAACTGTTGGGCCATTGATAATAAAGCGGTTTCCATAATCTTTTGGTTTTGGTATTGATTCGTGTTTATAAAATACTCCTGATCCTTCAAGAGTTGTGCGTTATGAAATTTAGAGATTTGTCTGTACTTATCAAATAAATAATAGGTTCATTACTTGATATTAGACCTATAATTCAAAAAATGGCTGAAATCAGCTAGGTACTACAACGTAGAGGCACTCATAGAAATGGGGTAGACATCCTAGTTTGCTTTCAGTATCTTTCCCCCATGTCCAAACGCTATTCGGTCGCAGTTGTCCAGGCTGCTCCTGTTTTATTCAACCTTGAAGCTACCCTCGATAAAGTCGAACGGTGGGTTGAAGAGGCAAGGGATGCCAGTTTGATGCTTTTTCCGGAAGCATTCGTTTCGGCTTACCCACGTGGTCTAAGCTTTGGTACGGTGGTAGGAAGTAGAAAGGAAGAGGGAAGAGCGCTTTGGCAAAAGTATTGGGAGTCTTCCATTGCCGAAGGTGATGTATCATGTGATCGACTAGGCCAAATAGCCAGGAAGGCCAATAGCTTCTTGGTGATCGGAGTCAATGAAAAGGATAGTGTTTCGGGAACGCTCTATTGCAGCATGTTCTATTTCGGTCCTGATGGATCGTTTCTTGGCAAGCATAGAAAGGTGAAGCCAACGGCTCAGGAACGCCTGATTTGGGGAGAGGATGACGGCAGTACGCTATCGACTTTTGACACGAATCTGGGTAAGATTGGTGGACTCATCTGTTGGGAAAACTATATGCCTTTGGCCAGAATGGCGATGTATCAAAAAGGTATTCAGCTTTATTTGGCACCCACTGCTGATAATCGAGACGGCTGGCAGCAAACCATGCGACATATCGCCCTAGAGGGAAGATGCTTTGTCTTGGGGAGCAATCAGTTTGTTACAAAGGATATGTACCCTGCCGATCTACCAGGGGCCAGTGATTTAGAAAGTCAACCTGATATCATGGCCAATGGGGGATCCATTATTGTCGATCCGCTGGGTAACGTCTTAACCGGACCGCTCTGGGGTGAGGAAGGAATCCTTACCGCTGAAATCGACCTAGACCAGATCATACAAAGTAAGCTGGACTTTGACCCGATAGGTCATTATAATAGACCTGATATATTCGAATTGAAAGTAAATCGTCAACCAGATATTAAAAAGCTTTAAGTTACAAGCCTCAAGTTTCAAGAATACTACTTGTAACTAACAGCCTGCAGCTTACAACTCTACACGCTATGAAAAACAGACGCCAGCTTACCCTCTTAGGATTGATTATGTGCCTTGGTCTCAACACAGTCACTGCCCAGTCCGATTACTTTTTTCCACCAAATGCACGATTTGATGAAAGCATCCCCACTCCAGAAGAGTATTTGGGTTATCCGATCGGTACACTACACACCCGTCACGATGCGATTGTCGGTTATATGCGTGAGTTGGCCAGAATATCGGATAGGGCTGAGCTGGATACCATAGGGGAGACTTATGAGCACCGCCTGCTAGTCGTGCTGAAGGTGACGTCTCCAGAGAACCATAGCAATCTGGAGCAGATTAGACAAGATCATTTGAAGTTGGTTGATCCGGCTCAATCCTTAGAAGAGTATGGAAGTCAAAAGTCCATTGTGCTATTAGGGTATAATGTTCATGGTAATGAGCCCTCAAGTTCAGAGGCTGCACTATTGACCGCTTATTATTACGTTGCAGGACGCAATGCAGAGGTTACTGATGCACTCGATGATGCGGTTTTGCTGATCGACCCGGCTTTCAATCCTGACGGAAGAGATCGGCATAGCACCTGGGCAAATAGCTTTAAGGGAGACCCGATGGTTTCAGATCCCATTGACGCAGAACACAATGAAATGTGGCCTCGTGGCCGAACGAATCACTACTGGTTCGACCTGAACCGTGATTGGTTGCCTTTGGCACATGTAGAGTCTCAAGCGCGGATCGACTTTTATCACAAATGGTATCCGAATGTGGTGACTGATTTCCACGAGATGGGAACCAATTCAACCTACTTCTTTGAACCGACCAAGCCCTTTGGCTCGGAAAACCCAGTAGTGCCACGCGATAATTATGATGGCCTGAATAATCTCTTTGCCGGATATTTCCATGAGGCACTAGACGAAATCGGTTCGCTCTATTTCACCAAAGAACAATATGATAACAGTTATCCCGGCTATGGTTCAACTTATCCGGATATCCACGGGGCCTTGGGTCTGGTTTTTGAACAAGCAAGTTCCAGAGGGCATCTACAGGATTCCAGAATGGGCAAGGTGGCTTTCGCTTTCACCATCAAAAATCACCTCACTTCCAGTATGGCAACGGTTCGTGCTTCAGTCGGAGAGAAGGAGACCCTTTTGAAGCATATGGAGAACTATTTCAACTCTGCGGTGGAAGAGGGTAAGAGAGCAGGTGGAGGCTGGGTGTTTGGCGATCAGACAGACGAAGGCCGAAATGGTGAGTTTATTGACCTGCTCAACAGACATAAAATTGAGACCATTCAATTGAATGAGGACATTACATTGGGTGGCAAGCAATTCAAAGCAGGTAACGCCTTCTATGTGCCGAATGCGCAAAAGCAGTATCGCATGGTGCGGACCATGTTTGAGCAGGTGACCACTTTCTATGACAGTATCTTTTATGATGCTTCTTCGTGGACCACTGCGCTGACCTATAATATGCCTTATGCACGATATACGGGCAAAGCAGCCCTGAGAGGTGTAGCGATTGACGATAATTTTAGCGGCTCTACCTATGCCAGCGTACCGAAAACTAATTATGCCTACCTGATCGAGTGGGATGAATACTACTCGCCAAAAGCCTTACACTACCTTTTGGAAAAAGGGCTTTATGTCAATGCCGCTTTCAAACCTTTTAGCATCGAAACGAATGATGGTGTCAAAGACTTTGGCTACGGTACCTTGATGATTCCCGTGAATCGTCAGGAAATGAATTCCAATCTCGTCCACGGTTTTGTGGAAGAAGCCACCGATCTGGCGGGTATCCGTGCCTACAGCGTGACTTCAGGTTTTAGTACCAAGGGCATTGACCTTGGCAGTGGTAACTTTAGAACCATCCGTCAGCCGAAAGCGGTGATGCTGATTGGCGGTAATGTCAGCAGCACCGAAGCGGGCGAAATCTGGCATTTGCTCGACACGAAAGTCGGTATGCCAGTCACCAAAGTGATGACGAGCAATGTAGGTCGTATTGACTGGGCCAAATACAATACTTTGATTCTACCATCCGCCAATTACAGCGGTTTGGGCAAGAATACGATTGACCGCATTAAGCAATGGGTAAGAGAAGGAGGAACTGTAATCACCCTCCGTAGCGCGACCAGCTGGGCGATTAGCTCCAAGTTTGTCAATGAGAAATTTGGCAAAAAACCTGAAAGAGATACGCCTGAGCGCATGGACTATGTGACCTCCAGAGAGTTTAGAGGATCAAACTCCATAGGTGGCTCTATGTATATGACAGATGTGGACATTACGCATCCACTGGCTTTTGGCTATACGCAAAGGGACTTACCCGTCTATAGAAACCACTCCATCTTTATGGCGCCAAGCGAAGATCCGTTTAGCACGGTGGTGAAGTACAAAGAAAATCCACTGCTGAGCGGCTATGTAAACAAAACCAACCTAGAAAAGCTAGGAGGGACAGCTTCCTTAATAGTCAGTGGCATTGGTAGGGGCAACGTCATTATGTTTGCCGATAACCCTAACTTTAGAGGTATGTGGTATGGCACCAATAAGCTCTTCTTTAATGCACTGTTTTTAGGGGATCAGTTTTAGGAACGTCCAACTAAAATGAGTTTACGTTTAGTTGTTAGGAGCACTAAAGCTTCTAATTTGAATTGTTATGTCAAAGTGCTCAGTCCGCATATTCATTTTAGTGTTTGTTATGTTTTGGTTGCTTTCTTGTCTTTATCTGCTATTTTACCCTCCCTCGCAACAGTGATTAATTTCAAGGCCATTTCTAGAACATTCGGATCGAACTTATTAGAATCTAGCCCGTTGAAAGAAGAGTTCTTATCAATGTTCCAATATTGAAATACATTCATAATCTCATCGGACTTTACATTTTTACCAAATACTTGCAAGTAGAATTTACCAAAAGAGATGGCATGAATCCTATCAGAGTTCTTCAATGATTCATTCATAAAGGTTTTTGCCAGCTCAAACGAATACTTAGATGCTGCTATGAAGAGGATTATTATTACCAACCCTCGAACAGTCCAAAAAATTATTTCAGACCATTCAATTTCACCAGAATGATCTTTATAGGTTACTATAGTTAGTAGTACAGTTGAAATAATTCCGAGAATAAAAGAAGAGTATCCTGCGATATACCAAAGATTGGCAGTCTTACTTAATTTCGATTCTCTACTGGTTAACTCTTTTATAGTCTCATTTATATATTCTGCCGATGATGTCTCTATTCTATCTTTAATTTCTGTTTCTTCCCTCTCTATGGCTGCTCTTTCTCCAGTGTATGCCGAGACTACTCGTTGAATTTTATTCAGGATTTGCTCTTCTTCAGTTTTTATATTTTTGAAGTGTATGGAATTATATTCCATTAATATTGCTGGTAGTTTGTTTCCGAGTGTTTCATCAACTATTGGAATAATCAAAGGGCCATTTCTCTTTCTAGCAGATTCCCGAAAATCTTCTAGCATATAAAGTTCATGTTTGATGTCCTGATAGAATCTACCCTCATCTCTGCTGAAATCACTTGATAAAACGATGACGACAATCTGAACTTCTGAAAGTCTTTCTCTTAAATTATCAACATAGTTCGGACTGTTCTTAAGAATAGGATCACTTCTGAAAGTTTCAAAACCAACCTTGTTAAACCAAGATGAGATTTTTGAAGCTAATTCAGACCCACCTTCAGAATATGATATGTAAACGCTCTCTGTCATAAGAAATCAAAAATAACGTTGTATAACGCTCATTTTTATGAGCATTACTCTCTAAAAGTTTACGAAAAATGAGCGTTAGCTAACACCTTACGGTATGCTATACGCACCTTTTATTTTCCAAAAAAGCACAGCTTGAGATAGGGTGGGCTGTGTGTGTTTCTTCTATGAAGGAAAGAAATTATAGGGATAGTTACAAGAAACGAAGGAGCAATGGTGAATTAAGAATGAGGAATTTGTTGGCGTTCTGAGGATAGATGAAGTGTTGAAATTTGAATTAAACGATCCGACCGATATGTAAGGAGGCACAGATCGGTCGGATCGGTACTTAATTCAGGTTGAGATATTGTTTTGTCCACCCTGCCTGCGGCAGGCAGGCCCCTAACCCCCGCCAGTTCTTGCGCTTCACAAGCGCTAAAGGTAATGCGAACACGGTAAAGCTTCGGCACCAGCGTAGTGGGGGGAGAGCAATGATAAGTTCGAGCTAGCTATATCGCAGCGCATCTGCAGGGTTGGCGCGAGCAGCTTTGATAGATTGATATCCCACCGTAAGCCATGCAATGGCAATGGCAGCTACTCCAGCCATCAGGAAAATGATTGGATTGATTTCTACTCGATAGGCGAATCCGCTCAGCCACTCAGATGATGCCCACCAACCGACAGTCGCGGCAGGTATGAAAGCGATGAACACCAACAGGATAAATTCTTTCGTCAGGGTGATGGAAAGCGAGCGTACGGAAGCGCCCATCACTTTGCGTATGCAGATCTCCTTAATCCGTTGTTCTATTGTAAATGCAGCAAGTGCGAATAGACCAAGGCAGGCAATGAAAATGGCCAAGCCAGAGAAGATGCTCAGCAATTGGCCAACCCGTTCTTCGGAGCGAAAGAGTTTGTCAAAACTTTCATCCATAAAGGAGTACTCAAAGGGTCCATCGCTGGCATATTGTTTCCAAAGTTTTGAGGTGTTGTCGATGACCGTTTTGGCATTGCCCTCATAACGGACCATCAGGTTGCCTCCGGTAAAAGTGTGCGGTAAAATGGCCATAGGCCGTATGTTATCGCGATAACCGTTATAATTAAAGTCCTTCATAATGCCGATCACACGGGCAGGTACAAAAGAACCGTTTGGGCTATGCAAAATCTCTTTTCCTTCGGCCGTATCAAACCCAAATTCCTTTGCAGCCGCTTCGTTAATGACTACCGCATTCGAATCAGAAGGAAAATCCTTTGAGAAGTAACGACCATCCTTCATCTCAAATTTCAACACATCCTGAAAGTCCAAATCGGCTCGGAATATCCCGACAAAATGATCAACACCTGATTCCGTGGCACGCATTACCCCTTGTCTGTAATTCCCCGGAAAATCATTAACGGTGAAACTGACGTTTGAAATTCCGGCTTGCTGCACCAACGCGTTACGAAAGGCTTCACCATTTTTTCAAGTTGGTGCCCTGTCTCAATTACCAACACATTCTCCTTATCAATGCCCATTTGCAGCTCTTGCATGAAATTGATCTGGGTGTAAATAATTGAAGTGACAATGATGAGGAAAATAGAAATGGCAAATTGAAACACGACCAATGTGCTGCGGATGCCTTTGCTCTTGAGTCCTGCGGTTACTTTCCCTTTCAATACATCAATCGGACTAAATGAAGTAAGATAAAATGCGGGATAGCTTCCCGCCAGTAAACCAACCAGCAGCAACATAAGCCCGACACCGAGAATGAATTCTATCTCTAATAAATTGATAATGGATAAGTCTTTTTCTGATAGTGTATTGAATGCCGGTAGTGCAAAGTAGCAGAGAACCACGGCTAAGATGACAGCGACCAAACTGTATAACATGGACTCGGTAAGGAATTGCCCGATCATCTGGCTGCGCAGCGAACCCAGTGTTTTGCGCAATCCCACTTCTTTTGCACGGCCTGCAGATTGGGCTGTAGACATGTTCATGAAATTGATACAAGCGATCAAGACGATAAAAATGCCAATGCCTCCAAAAATGTAGATATAGGTCATATTTCCACCCGCCTCTATATCGTCCTGCGAGGTTGTCTTTAAATGGATATCCGTGATTTTTGTGGTGTAGTAGTTGTAAACTCCACCTGTTTTACGAAACTGATCCAGATCGTTACCCAAAAATTGTTGTAGATCAGGAGCCACATATTTCGTTACTATGTCATCAAACTTTTTTTCCACATCGGCAACTGATGCGTTTTTTCGCAATAAAAAATAGGTGAATACACCAGAGTTTAGCCATGCATTTGCTTTGAAGTAATTATCTGGTCCTGCAGCCGAAAGCAATACATTAAAATTGAAATGCGAATTATCTGGACTGTCAGCGGCCACACCTGTAACCTTGTAATGTGTCTGGTTACCTTCACCTATGAGGATCAACTTGTCAAGAGGATTTTCATTACCGAAGTATTTGCGCGCTGTGGTTTCGGTAAGTACCACTGAATTAGGTTCTTTCAATGCTGTCTTGGCATTTCCTGAAATAAGCCTGAAAGAGAAGAATTCAAAAAAGTTGCTCTCGGTAAAAAATACTTTATCCTCCGAAAACACATTTTCCCCATATTGCAGAATAGGCCTTCCCCATTGATTCAGCCTAAGCGTAGATTCCACCTCAGGTATCTCGGTGAGCATCGCATCCGCCAAGGGAGGGCATACGGAAATGCTTCGTACATCTTGTTCTGCAAACTTTTTGTGTAGCCCAACTTGATAAATACGATCGGCATTTGCATGAAAATCATCATAACTAAATTCGTCAATGATATATAAGGCAATGAGGAAACAAGCGGTGAGGCCTGCTGTCATACCTAGGATGTTAATGCTTGCAAAAACCTTTCGTTTGAGAATGTTGCGAATGGCGATGGTGAAATGATTTCTAAACACAGCTGCTTTGATTGACGGTTCTGACGATGAAGTATCAATAAATCTACAGTTCTTTTGTGTTCACCCAATGGACTTTTTATGAAAATGGATACATGAGGTTTAAGTCTTGAATAGTAAGGATGAAGGAGTGATGAGTATTGGGTAGGGCGTATTGAGTATTGCGTAATGTGGTTATGTTGTCCATCCTTGAGGGAGCTTGTCTGCCGACAAAGGCAGGCCTGTCTGCCGACAAAGGCAGGGTGCCCATAAGCCTACGCTAAAGCTTCAGCCAAGGCGCAAGGGCGGAGGGAGATAAATGACCTACTTATACATAAGAAAGCACAGATCGGTGGGATCGGTAGTAATTTTGAACTTCAAAGACTGATAGCGTCACCCTTACGCAGAACGGCACATTTACTACCTATGCCTTCGACTCCCCGTTTGAAGTCCGCTGCGTCAGCAGTATTGAACCTCTTACTGAAGAATGCCGGGCAATTATAATGACAGGGGATTACCAGTTTTGGCTTCATAATTTCTACTGCCTTTAAGGCTTCGGTCACATCCATGGTATTGTGTATAGCTTTTCCTCCTATCGGAATCATCAATACATCAGGACTGTCAATGGATTTCCATTCTTCAGCATGGAGTAGTGTGTCGCCAAGGTTTACGAGGGTTTTACTATTCATTTGAATCTTAAATCCGATGGCACCCCATCCAATTCTCTCTTCAGGTCCAGGGTGCAAGGTTTTTGAAAATGGCCCCATTTTAACGGTAAGCGGGCCGTGAGTTGTTTTGATCCCTGTAATGTTGATACCATCAACCGTTATGGTTTCGTCCACAGAAAGCGTATGAACTCTTTTAACTTGTGTGGTGAAACTAACTCCTTTATCCCGAGGTCCCAGCAAAAGATGCTTTCCGCCAACCTCCTTGATCATGGTCTTGTTGCAGATGATGGGCGCATTGGAAACGGCTGCCATTCTATCTGCATGCCAATAATGATCTGGATCGCCATGCGTGATCAGGATATGTGTGATGTCCGACCATTCGGTTTTAGGAATCAAGCTAGTAAAACGGAAATAGTAAAACATTAAACCTCCGGGATCGATGGCCAACTTCTTATCGCCAGATTCGATGAGGAAAGCGTTGTAGAGGAAGTGGGTTATTTTCATTGGTTTAGACTGTTCTAACTCGTGGGACCAAATACCAATGCTTTATCATCTCTGCTCAATTGTTCGCAACTTTTGGAGAAACTGCTACCATCTAATGGAATGTGAAAACGAAGGCTATCCTCTTCTTGCGAAGAAACAATGGGAAGCCATCGATAGGGCAGGTCCAGTTCGGTCACTTTTGGATCCAATAGTTTAAGACATACAAATGCTCCTTTTTGAATTTTGGAATCTACAGGTCTTTCAAAACTCAATTCTAGCTTATGTTCATCGATCGGCTTATGCTCAAGCAATCGGACGATTCGTTGGTCGGTGAAAGATTGATCATGAACCGATGTCCAAATCTTATCTTTATTCATCTGAAGAGCAGCCAAAAACCCTCCCGTGATGCTCCCTTCGAATCCACCTCCAGGAAAGGCCCATGCTGAGGCAAAATACAAATTGGGTATTAAGAAGTTGTTTCTAAATCGCTCATTTCCAATTTGTTCTTTCGTCTGGGCATAACCATACACTGATCCAGTGGGGTTGGATGTGTATCGCTGAATGGTCTTAGAAGTAGAGACCTCGTAGTACTCAATACTTTCCCTGATTCCAGGAAATTGCTTATCCAATCGTTGCAATAGTATCTGGGCTACTTCTTCCTTTTTGGCCTTGTATTCCTCATCGTTCAAGCCTTCCCAGTCCTGCACATAATCGACCGTACAAATCACTCCTTCAGATTTATCGGGCGGTGCGAGTTGGGCATCTACCTTACCGTAGTCGACAAAAATGAACCTGCGCTTGTTCCAGTCTCCCTGATGGTTTGACTTGACGTCCTTCAATGATCTTACGTCCTCACCCTCGATGACATTGGAGTAATGCCCCACACCGAATTCTTCTATTTTTTTATTGAAACCAAGGTACATGCACAACAGCGAACAAGAATTGACCTTGCCTGAGATTTGTTTTTTCAGAGAACTGGCAAAAGGTTCATCCAGCATGGCCGGTACAACGGGAATTGCACAATTGGCCACTACATTGTCACAATTGATGGTTACGGGACTCATGTCCTGATTGAAACTATCGCGGAAAGTTACCCCCGTCACTCGACCATTTTGAGTGACAATCTTCTCTGCTTTTTTTCCTAATAGAACTGTGCCTCCCTGCTTTTCAATGTACGCTGCGAGCTGATCAGAAAGCTTTTGAGACCCGCCTTGAATGAAATGGCCTCCATTCTCTATGAATCCTGAGAAGGGTAATCCATAATAAAACATGGATAAGGTATAAGGATCATCACCCCAGTAGGCAATGTGCGCCACCAAGTCCAACTTTGCACTTTCGTTGGTGATGTACTTGTCTAACCATGACCCAACCGTATGTTTACTTGCCTCAACGAGGTTGGGGTAAAGTAGAGGCATAAAAGGGTAGATGAGCTTTCTAACTAGTTTAGAACGTGGTTGACTGACTCCTTCTTTTCGAATACCCCTGAGTACTTTCATAAAGCGTCTGATACCTTTTTCGTCCTCTGGATATTTGTCAAGAAGGGCCTTGGCTGCTGCATCATAGCTGTGTGGCAATACGAATTGTCCTCGGTCAGAAAAGGCAGCATAGAACTCAGGCACCTTGAGAAGGTCAATCTTTTGATCGACCTCAAGCATTTTAAAAATTTGCGGGAGCGTACCATTCTCCAAGATGCCGCTCATCTCGTGCAGACCCACCTCAACGATGAAATCTCCTCTCTTGAAGGTGGTGGCACAGCCACCGGGCTTGTAGTGTTGTTCTAACAGGAGGACTTTTTTTCCAAACTTTGACAGAGTAGCTCCAGCAGTCAATCCGGCTAACCCTCCTCCAATGACGATAGTGTTGTATTTCACCATATAATTGGGGTTAAATAATCAGATTGGAAATTAGGTTTAATTGTACTTGGCTCTATTGAAATCGGTCAGCGCTCTTGATGATTATAATCATGTCGGCTATGAATAAGATCGGGTAAAAATGAGTAGGTCAGTGCTGGGTATTGCGTAATGAGTATTGTGTATGGAGTAGAGGGAAATGGGTGAAGTATTTACTTGTTAGTAAAATCCACCTTCCGAACGGCTGCAATAAAATCCCCAAGCTTGCGCACATCAAGTGCTGAGTTGGTGCGCACACCTGAGCATAGGTCAACCCCGAATGGGCGAACTATTTTTATGGCTTCGCCCACATTTTCAGGTGTGAGTCCACCGGCTAAATAAACGGGTAGGGGACTTCTTCTTACAAACTCAGCACTAATGGACCAGTCATGGGTTCTGCCTGTTCCGCCAAACTCGGGTGTCTTGAGGCTTGGTTTTCCTGAATCGAGGAGGAAAGCATCCACATAAGGCGCATACTTGTCTATCAGATCGAGTGAAGCTTCAGACTCAACATGAATGACTTGCAAGCGTTTGGTATCCGGGATCAACTCAGACAATCGTTTTGACTCTTCCGAAGTGATGTGAGCCAGTATCTGAACAGATGAAGTTCCGGTAAGCTTGACGTGCTCTGCAATCTCCGCGGCTGTAGTAGCTGAGGTTAGGACAGTGGTATCAATGTGCTGCGGAATAAGCGGTGTGATCTCCGCCACCTTTTGCTTGTCGATGGTCCGAACTGAAGTTGGGATGGCACAAACAAAGCCCAGTGAATCTGCTCCGGTATTTATGGCCAGTTGTGCCTCTTCAAGGGAAGCAATACAGCAGATTTTGATTTTGGTGTGCGAAATTGAGTGCGAATCCATAGATGTGTTTGGATGTGGAAGTTCTTCCAAAAAAGTGTGAATTGCTAACTCAAGTTGATAAGGAATAGTGGAGGTTTTATTTATGCCTGGGCGGAGCTAAATGCATATAATCACCTTTGGTGTTATCAAGGGCTTCTGACATCAACTTATAGTTGCTTTCTGTAGGCGATAGCTCGATAAATTTGGCCACCACATTGCTGTTTCTATAGATGATAAAAGTATTGTTGGCTAATGGGTTGATTTCATTCAAATAGACTTCTGATTCGCGATCGGCATATGAGGGCACAGTAGTGAGGGATACCTTGCGGAGGCCTAATTCCTTTCCGATCCGGACCAATTTGGCATTTACCTCCTCCCTTTCTTTTGCTGTACAAATGAAGAAAGTTTTCAGATATTCTTGTCGTTTGAAGCTTTCTGCTTCAAGATATCGCAACCAGGCTTTTACCTCCATCCAGTCTGTATTGGCACCAGCAAAGTAGAGTACTCCCTGATAACGACCGTACTTGCAAATGGGGCAGGTGGTGGTACCCATATCTGGTCCCCAAGCATGATAAGGGGTGAAGGAGAAGAGATCTTCGCCAATGCTTCTACCCGAATTGATCTCTGGGCTTTCCTTTTTGGGGTAATTGGGAATATTGAGCCCGAGAATAAAGTTGTGCTCGGCTATTTGAATATCACCTTTCATTAAAACCCTTAATATGCCACTACCGGCACGGTTATCCATGGCCTTTCGCTTAGCGGTGGTCAATAAGATGTCATCATCAAATACTAGGGCATCGGTATAGTATGGTGTGTTAATCTGAGGTTCGAGAATTGTGGGGTGGATATGGGCAGGATCTGACCTGTTCGGGTAGGCCGCAGGTCTTATGGTATAAATTGCGTATTTACCCTCAGCATCAGATTTTACCCAGCCCCTTAAATGTCCGTGCCTTGCAGCACGTTGGTCCATGTCTTTACGGCTGCTGTAATGCCCTTCCGTGTCAGTGTGGTAGTAATACACGATTACGTTAGGGGCAGGTGTTTTGCCATCTGCTTTAAGGATTTTCCCGGTGATGATCAGTTTTTGGCCCTTGCCAAACCAGCCGAGCGTAGTGTCGCTGGAGGCAATATTTTCCGGCATGCCGAAATACATAAACTCTGCATTTTCGAATGGTCCACCGACCTTTTTTGACTGGAAGGCATTGCAGCTGAATACGGAAATAAAGAGTAGGAGGGAGAGGGTGAATGACTTAACCATGCTTTTGCTTTTCTTTTGAAATACGCAAAGCGGATTAACATGGTGAATCTAAATATGGTGAAGCGAGTAGTTAATAGCCTGAGACGTGGCTATCCAAACTGGGCCTTAAATTGAGCGCTGAAGCTTCGGCTCATCCTAACTGTTGATCCATTCTTCAACTCAACGTCATAGTCGCCATTCAGCCTAGATGTAAAAGACTGAACCATGTCGCCATTGATGATGGTCGACTTGTGCACCCTGATAAATTGATTGCTGTCTAAGCCTGTAAGGATAGATTTAAGGGTTTGTTGCTTTAAGTAGTTGCCATGTGCTGTGACAAACTTGATATATGGGCTTTCGGCCTGAATATAATAGATATCTGTAGTGGCCAATACAATCTTCTCTGTCCCTTTGTTGATCAAGATGTTCTGAAGAGAGTTTTCTACTGACGCCTGCTTGGGCTTTTCCATATAGCTAAGTGCCAGTTGAATCAAGCCATACCCGATCAAGGTGATGAACACATATTTAGAAAGGGCATAAGACAGCACCTTAGTAAAAGTGTAGGGTTGATAAAAGAATAGGCTCGAAAGTATGAAAACCAGTAAGGGGTAGGCGAGTAGGTGGAGAGCCGATGCTGCAATAGAATCCGTAGCTATTCGATACTTATTCGAATGGCTCTTGAACCTTCTGCTTAATATCGCTATAGGTATAAAGAGCACCCAAAAGGTGTTGAAGAGTAATGACTCGCTCCAATAAAAACTGTAGCCCTGCACATAGGAATGAAGATAGTCTTGGAAGAGGGCTAGAAATAAGGCAAGCGTAAGAAGTACCGCGCCAATCTGAATGGTATTAACCCTTTGACTTTTTATATATGCTAAAAAACTCACTGGACTTAATAACGGGCTTTGCTTTTTCAAGGTTAAAGCTAGCTGAATTTGGCGTAGTACGTATTGCGTAGTGTGTTGAATGTTGGGAGGAGATTGGGTTTCAATATATCGATCCGACCGATTTGTAAGGAAGCACAGATCGGTCGGATCGATGGTTAATGAGAAACCAGAGCTTGAGAGTTAACCTTTAACTCAAATATAAACGTCACCCTGAACCTGCCTGCAAAGGCAGACTGGTTTCAGGGTCTCGTAATCAAGATTCTGAAACACCTTGAAGCTTCGAGGCAGAATGACGGTTTAATAAAAGTCATGGTCACCGACTATTTAATCATCCCTAAGCGTAGTCGCAGGATTTGCCCTTGTCGCTCGCCAAGCTTGCCATCCAATAGTGGCTGCACCTATTCCAACCATTGCCAGAGCAGTCATCAGGAATACGTCAAAGCCGAAGGAGGTTCTATAGGCAAACTGATTGAGCCAGACGTTATTGGCCATATAGGCCAGTGAGAAACCGATGATAAAAGCAACGGTCAGCATAATGCTGAGGCTCTTAGAAAGTAAGAATATCAACCCCTTAACACTTGCGCCTAATACCTTGCGAATACTTACTTCTTTCATGCGAATCTGAATAGCGTAAGTTGAGATACCCAATAGTCCCATGCCCGCTATACTGATGCTCAAAATAGCGATCAGACCCACGATATAAAGAATGTCAAAGAAGAAGGCATTGAATTCATCAATTTCTCCCTGAAAGGTTTTGAGAATGATTTCGTGGTTAGGATCAAACTCATCCCAAACGGCTTCGATGCCAGAGATTTCTTTGACCATATCAAAACCAGCCACTTTGATCTGGGCTATGTTAAAGCCTGAGGGGTCATAGCGAAGCATCATAGGGTCTATGCCCATGATCAGCATCATGTGGTTGTAATCCTTTACCACACCTACTACATTGAGAGGAATGGAATCATTTTCAATGTAAAACTGCTTTCCAACCGCTTCCAAAGGGCTTTCAAAGCCAAACTGTTTCACGGCAGTCTCATTCAGGATGGCGGCTCTTTTGTTTACCGAAGGAGCGTCTTTGATAAAGTCACTACCGGCAATAAGCTCGAGTTGCAGGCTGCTGATATAGTCCTCATCCACATCGAAGTAGTTCATAGAAAATGGCTCATCTCCATTGTTGAGCGTCACATCTTCTGAGTATTCCGTACCCATACTTGGAATGTTGTTCGTGGCCGTTACACTTTCAACAAAAGGAAGCTTCTCAAGCTCGTTCTCGAACTTGGCGAAGTCCTGACCCTGCATATGCACGTTCAGTATATTCTCCTTGCTGAAGCCATAATCTGTTTCAACAATAAACTTGATCTGCTTATAAACTAAAACAGAGGAGACGATCAGTACAATGGAAATCACGAATTGGGTTACGATTAATGCTTTTCTCAAACTGAGTTTGGAAAGTTTAGAATTCGAAACTGAATTCTTCATGGCCTGAATCGGCTTGAATGAAGCCAAATAGAGAGAAGGGAAGATGCCTGTGACCAAACCCAGCAATACGCTGAAGCCGAAGAATTGAAGATAAGCTTTCAGGTCAGGTTTCAACTCCCACTCCAAAAGTGAGCTCATTTGTAATGATTGGAAAGCAGGAATTAAAAACTGTAATAGGCCGATCGCCACGATCAAAGAGAGTACGGATACCAATATAGATTCGACTATAAACTGGATAGTCAGTTGTCCTTTTTTTGCACCCATTACCTTTCTAACGCCTACTTCCTTGGTGCGTGTCAATGCCCGAGCTGCCGATAGGTTGGTGTAATTGAAAGTAGCACATACAATGATCAGCACGGCTAATACTCCTAAGCCAATAACAAAGAAATTCGGCATACCCGCACCAATTTGATTGCCATGAAGGGGGCCTGGCGTGATTTTGGACATCTTTTGGAGTGTAAACTCCTTACGTTCATCTGAATCTGGTTCATAATGCTCTTTCTCTGCCTCAGCCAAATAAGCCTTCAGAGGTTCGATAGCGTAGCCATCTCTGAGATTAAAATATATCCAAGTCTCGCTACCATTTTCCCAGTTGCCGATAGATGAACCGAGCGTTTTGTTTTTCTCTAGCTTATCTAAACTGGACAGCGAGACAAGCGATTCGAATTTGATATGGGTTTTACCGGGAAGTTCCTTTAGGACACCAGTCACTTGGTATACGCCCTTGTTACCAACCTCAAGGGTTTGTCCCATAGGATCTTGATCTTTAAAAAGCTTCTCGGCTATGTCCTTTTTCAAGACAATCGAATTAGGTGTGCTTAGCGCAGTTTCTGGGTTCCCACGTTCCAACTCAAAACTAAAGAGCTTAAAAAATGAGGGCTCGGTGAAATAGCCTTGAAGGGCAATAGCCTTTCCGTTTTGAATCACATCTCCACTAAAACCCCTTCTGAACGTAACCATATGCTCAAAACCGGCAAACTTATCTTGCATGGCTTCACCCAAGGGCATAGGCACGGTGGCCATGGGTATATTAATTTCATTTTGATCATAGTGAGTAAATCGATAAGTCTCTTCACTATTTGCCTGCCATTTGTCATAGCTAAGCTGATCGTTGATCATCAGGATGATTACCAGACATACGGCCATAGACACTGAGAGCCCTAAAACGTTAATTGCTGTAAATGACCGATTCTTCATTAGGTTTCTAAAACCCACTTTGAAGTAATTACTGAGTATTGACATGTTGTTGTTATAAAATTTAGATTGACCTTTTCTTTTGAGTGTGTGCCTGTTCATAAATCGAATGACATCAAAACAGAATTTGCGATTGGCCTTTCGTTGACCATGTTTTTCTAAGTTTTCATCGAAGCGTTCATAGAGATCACCAATAATGGAGTCAAAGAGAGGAGGGTAGCAGTACCACTCAAAGAATCGTTCTGCCCACTTGGGTGGATCAATATGTTGCTTCGTTTGATTCATTGACCAAATTCGAGTATGAACTTTGGAATCATATTCCAGATGTGATTTCTGGCTTCTCGTGTTTCTTTCAATGCCGTTTTCCCTTGAGAGGTGATGACAAATACACGCTTTCTACGACCTCTACGATTGCCTTCCGCATCGCCAATTTTTGAAGTCACAAAACCTTTCTCTTCAAGCCGATAGAGTGCGGTATGCACACTACTCATAGTAACCGATCGCTTGAGTTCCTTCTCGATGGCTTGTGTTACAGATAGACCATAGGCCTGTTCGTGTTGCGCTGCGACAAGCATGAGCACGATTTCTTCAAATTCTCCGAGTTTGCTATTCATCTTATTAGTCTCAAATGGAGTTATAACCTAACTAACCTTAGGCAGGTGTTTACTTTAATGTATTTCTTACTCAAACATTACGATTTAAGAATTTGGATTTACGCCCATCGTAGATCATAAATCGTACATTTTGGTTTGATAATTTTTCATTCCGACTTTATGTCGTTCTAAAAACTATGGCGCTTTCGGTCCATAGGATTTTATTTACCCTTTTGTAAAACAATTATCGCTTTAAAAACCGAAGTGTACAAGACTTCGGTACTAATTATTACCCAATTGTAAAACAATTATAAAGGTTAGATGGGGCAAGCGTAATAAATGTTGCAGAGGAGATGAATTTTTTTTGAAATAACCCTATAAGACCAGCGTCAGACGGTTTCTGGGTTAGTTTATTGAAGCTGGTCGCTATTAGCGGCTAGCGGTTCAATTCTAGAAGCGAGCCTTCTGGATTGCAGAAGTTTTCTTGCCGTTACATAGCCCAAGGTCATTGTAATAACAAAGTACAAGTGGACAGGGAGGTCTGGAAGTGCTTCCAACAAATCCCAAACGTCAGTACCGTTTCTCCAAAACCCTCCCTGATAGTTATAGGCCATATCTGCCATGGGTGATACTACCCCAAAAAGTAATATGATCCGGAAGTGTTTATGCGTTTTCTTATTGCTTAGCCAGGCCAATGCGAGTAGCATGAGCATGCCATCAATAAAGAAAGGTGCGGCATCGATCAACCACGATTCCACTCCAGTATGAATTACATAACCAAAGTAGAAACCCAGTTCCGCATGAATGCCAGGTAGTAGTTTTAGTTCTTGAATATCCGCCCCCAGTATATAGGCTGCTAGTGCATGACTTCCCTCATGTCTGGCTGTTGTCCATATGATGAGTAATGGAATAATCAGAAATCGTAAACGCATTTGCAGGTCTAGTTTCTAGGTATACGACAGCCTCTTCCTAGTTTTACGGGCACAGGGACTTTTCCGCCCTTGACCGTTGCCGAAATGGCATCATCCAGATAATGTTCGGTCGCTGCATCACTGTTCGTCATGTTGTTATCTACGATTCCCTTATATACCAATTTGAAGTCTTGGTCAAACAGGTAGGAGGTGGGTGTAACCCTGGCATCGAAGTGGTCCGCTAACTGAAAGTTGTCCTCAATTACATAATCAAATGGAAGCTTCTTTTCGCGAGCGAATTGGGCCATTTCTTCTAATGATTCACCAGCTTCTCGTTGTGTTTTGTTGGAGTTCACCCACAGTACTTTGATGCCATTTTGCTCTGCTTTGTTACCTGTCTCAATCAATCTGTCGTACCAATATTTTACTGCAACACATTCGTTTGCTGCGAATACGATCAGTATCCCTTTTTCTCCTTTGAGGCTACCTAACTCTGACTTTTCACCATTGGCATGCACCAATTCTAAGTCGGTCATGGGCAGCGGATCTCCAATCTCAATCGTTCTGTCCTCTGTCAGTGGCTGTAATAAAGTGGAAAATAGAAGGGGTATAAGTATCAGTTTTCTCATGGTTAAAAAATATTTAGGTCTAAAAGGTCTTGTTGATTGATTTGTCTTCTGAAAACTTCCTTTCTGACGCCATCGCTATACACCATAGTTAGTGGAACTCCTCCGACCCAATCTTCAAGGATCATTGGAAGTTTGTCATCCAAGGCTTCTAATAAATAATGTGCACCAGTAACGCCCTTTTCGGCTAGCAGCTTTTGAGCTTTATCTATCTCTTTCGGAATATCCAGGGAAATGAATATCAGGTTTGCCTTTTTCTCTTTCGAAAATGCTACTAACTCAGGCATTTCTTTGATACAAGGTCCGCACCATGTAGCCCAAAAGTTAATGATAAGAGGCTCTTCAGAACTACCACTGATTTGACTGAAGTCTTCGACTTTCAGCAGTTTTACTTTCAAGTCCTTATCAGGTGAATAAGTTGTGCTCAGCAGTAGAAGAAGTATAGATGTGATTTTCATGGTTGTATCTCTTGATGCTCACAATTAACGGTGGCAGTAGATAGGATGTGGCGTAGAATTTCCCTTTTGGTACCGAAATCCTGCATTAATGTCTGAACTCCTAACTGAGGAAATAACTCAATCCGATCAAAGTCGTTGTGGAATGATATGAAATCGCTTGAACTGAGTTTCGGCTTGTTTAAAAGACCTGCTTTTCTATTGTGCTCTGTCTTACTTTTCCTTATTCCTTATGCCCAGATTGATTTCTATGCATGTTATCAGACTGCTTCGCAGTATACCGAAGGCCTCACCTTCAATAAGTTTATGTTTAACATAGTGCTTAACAAATTGCTGTTTGCGGTAATATCCATTTGGCTTTTGAGTGCTCTTTTTAGAATGATGAATTCCAGACTGGGACTAGAGCGAATGGTATTAAGCCTTAAGGGGGTTCTTAAATGGCAAGCTGCTCTGTTTGTCGTAGCTGTGATCAATGCGATCGGGTTTTTTGTCATCAGTATTCCATTACAGTTTGTGGTGAGTCCCATTGATTTTGGATTGGCCGAAGAACCAGTTGATGCTGGTAGAGTGATGGTTTCCCAATTCTCATTTCTAACCTTTCTGGGTCTTTTCCTTGGGAATGCGAATCTCTTCAATAGTGCCATGCGAAGTCGGAATAAAACCAATGAGAAAGATTCAATCATCGTTTCTAGCAACATTGGCGAGTTAAGCTTGGATATAGATGAGGTAGTCTATGCAGAAAAATCGGGAAGGAAGTATTGGGTTTATACCAATAAAGAGGTCTATGGATTAAAAATAAATTTGACTGACCTGGCCAGACTCTTAGAAGGAAAGGGGTTTTTTAGAGTGAATAGAGCGACAATTGTTAATCTGAACTTTGTAGATGATATCAGGTTTTGGGAATTCGATAAATACATATTGAGTATCCGTTCAAAGGAGAAGAAGGAGTTCGTTATGTCTCGTGATAGGTATAGAGACTTAAAAGCTCAGGACTTTGAGCGGGCTTTTTGATTCCCCTTAGTTGTAATATTCAAAGTGTATTGTGTTATAAATAAAAAAGCCCCGATTAATCGGGGCTCTTATCTTAATACTTTGTACTAGCTACTCAATACTATCTTAAGCTTCTGCTCCGATAGCTTCGTCTAGTTTGTTGGTCAATACGTTTTTTGGCACAGCACCAATAACGCTATCTACTACCTCACCATCTTTGAAGTAAAGTAAGGCAGGTATAGATCTGATACCGTATTTGATAGAAATATCTTGGTTGGCATCCACGTCAACTTTTCCCACAACTGCCGTGTCACTATACTCACCAGCAATTTCTTCTACTACAGGACCTACCATTCTACAAGGACCACACCATGCTGCCCAAAAGTCAACTAAAACTGGTTTGTCAGACTTCAACACTAACTCTTCGAAGTTGCTCTCATTAATTTCTAATGCGTTCGCCATTATTTCTATTATTTATGCTTTGTTTTTATTCTAATTCACTGCAATGACATCAAAAGTAATTAAAAAGTTCCGAACGAATGTCGGAACAAATTACATTCTGATTTAGGCTGTTATCAAATGCGCACCATCGGTACATTGCTTCAACCCTTTGATCAGTTCATTGTTTGGGTCAATCTTCATTTTTCGTGCAAATAACTCAACAGTAAGGTTTTCGGACCGATCGACCAGCTCCACCTTTAGGTCTGTAGATCCTTGATGCTCATCTGTCAGCTTCATGATGTTTTCAATCAATTCCTGATCGACCATTTTAGCATCGAGTTTGATATGGATCCCTTTTCCACGTTTTTCTCTTAGTTCACTCAAAAGTGAAACCGCGAATGTTTGCAACTCCCAATCTTCTGGTGTTGGGTTGATGCTTGGGTTTTCCCTGATCTCCTTTTGCTTACGCCAGTTGATCTCTACGCGCCCCGTGATAAACAGGAACTCGCCAGGCCTCAAGTATTGGGCATGGTTGATATACTTTTCTCCCATCAAAAAGAGTTCTACAGAACCATTGTAGTCTTCTACACTGACGACACCGTAAGGTTTACCATTTTTCGTTTGGCCATTGCGTATACCATTGACAATGCCTCCAATTGAGATTTCTTGGTTAGGAAACTTGTTGATGTCATTGATCGGCTTACAGAAACTCTCGAGTTCAATCTCGAATTGATCTAATGGATGCCCAGAAATATAGAAACCCACGATTTCCTTCTCCCTCTTGAGTTTTTCCATCTGACTGAAAGGTTCCATATCCGCTACGCTTGGTAGCGGAGTAGCCACATTACTATCACCTCCAAAGAGGGATACCTGCGCAGCATCTTTCTCTGCCTGTTTGGCATTCGCATAACGGATCACCTTTTCTATTAGGGTTTGCTCTCCCTCTGGGGCCCAGAGGTATTGCTTGCGGTGATATTGTTCGAAACAATCGAATCCACCCGCTTGAGCAAGCGATTCAAAGTTTCTCTTATTGACAGTTCTAAGGTTAATGCGCTCAGCGAATTCAAAGACGTTTGGATAAGGCCCGTTTTCCTTGCGTTCGCGAATGATTTCTTCGATGGCGGCTTCTCCTGCACCTTTAACGGCTCCCATACCAAAGCGGATTTCACCTTTGGCATTTACCGTAAACTTGTAGTTAGACTCATTAACATCTGGTCCCAACACCGGAACGCCCATGCGCTGGCACTCTTCCATAAAGAAAGTCACCTGCTTAATGTCGTTCATATTATTACTCAGTACTGAGGCCATGTACTCAGCAGGGTAATGGGCCTTCAGGTAAGCCGTCTGAAATGCGATGTAAGCGTAGCAGGTAGAGTGCGACTTGTTAAAAGCATAGGATGCAAAAGCTTCCCAGTCGCGCCAAATTTTTTCGAGCTTGTCTTCGGCATGGCCTTTGGCTTTTGCCTGGTCGACAAACTTGGGTTTCATCTTGTCCAGTACCTGACGTTGCTTTTTACCCATGGCCTTACGCAAGACGTCCGCTTCGCCTTTGGTGAAGTCAGCTAATTTTTGCGAAAGCAACATCACTTGCTCTTGGTAGACGGTGATACCGTAGGTTTCTGCCAGGTATTCCTCCATATCGTCCAAGTCATAGGTGATCGGTTCATCACCATGTTTTCTTCGGATAAAGGATGGAATGTATTCCAAAGGCCCAGGACGGTATAAGGCATTCATGGCAATGAGGTCGGCAAACTCAGTGGGTTTGAGTTCCTTCATATACTTCTGCATACCAGCAGATTCATATTGGAAGATACCTACCGTCTCACCGCGTTGGAATAACTCATAAGTTTTCTTGTCATCTAATGGAAAGTCATCAGGAACAAGATCGACATCATGTTTTTCCTTTACATTCTTGACCGCATCTTTGATCAAGGTTAGCGTTTTTAGACCAAGGAAGTCCATTTTGAGCAGTCCCGCGCTCTCAACTACAGCATTATCAAACTGTGTACACCACATGTCTGAGTCCTTAGCTGTGGCGACAGGAGCAAAGTTGGTAATGTCATCAGGCGTGATGATCACCCCACAGGCATGGATTCCTGTGTTACGCACAGAGCCTTCTAATACGCGTGCCTGATTGACTACTCTTCCTTCAGCCGTACTGCCTTTGGCAATGTTCTTCAACTCATTAGCCAATGGAATTTGCTCGGACCTAATCTTGGCTTTTAGTTCCTGATCGCTGAGTGAAAATAGCTTCGCAAGCTTGATGTCGGGCACTAGCTTCGCAACACGATCGGCATCGGGAAGGGGAAGTTCCATCACCCTTGCTGTATCTCTGATCGAAGACTTGGCCGCCATGGTACCATAGGTAATGATCTGGGCTACCTGATTCTTTCCGTATTTCTCGATCACATAGTCGATGACCTTCTGACGACCTTCATCATCAAAGTCGATATCAATATCGGGAAGTGATATCCTATCGGGATTCAAGAAACGCTCAAATAGGAGATCGTATTTGATAGGATCTACATTGGTGATATTAATACAGTAAGCGACTACCGATCCTGCAGCAGACCCACGACCGGGCCCGACAGAAACACCCATCTCCGTAGCCTTGTTCGTAAAGTCCTGTACAATGAGGAAGTAGCCTGGGTAACCAGTGTTCTCAATGGTTGCCAGTTCAAAATCGAGGCGTTCGCGAATCTCATCTGTGATTTCACCATAGCGTCTTTTAGCACCTTCATAGGTAAGGTGCCTCAAATAAGCGTTTTCACCTCGTTTACCACCGTCCTCATCATCTTCGGCATGAATGAACTCCTCGGGAATTTCGTATTTAGGAAGTAAAACCTCTCTAGCGAGCTTGTAAGGTTCCACCTTCTCAACAATTTCATTGGTGTTGGCAATGGCCTCCGGAATATCTGAGAAGAGCTTTTTCATCTCCTCGGATGACTTCATGTAGAATTCATCATTGGGGAATCCATACCTGAATTCTCTACCGCGTTTGCCGATATACTTTTTGGGTTTGCTGACAGACTCGGCATCTTTTACGCATAAGAGTACATCATGTGCTTCAGACTGTTCTTTTCGAGTATAGTAGGTATTGTTGGCCGCGATCGGCTTAACACCATATTTCTCACAATACTGAAGTGTGATCTTGTTGACGTGTTCTTCTTCTGGAATGCCATGCCGATTGATTTCGGCATAGAAGTCATCGCCAAATTGTTCTTTCCACCACACGAAGGCTTCTTCAGCTTGCGTTTCACCAACATTCAAGAGCTTGTAAGGCACTTCACCCCAAAGTCCACCTGTGGTTACAATTAGGTCTTCCTTATACTTTACAAGATCGTTTTTATCAATCCGAGGTACATAGTAGAATCCCTCTGTAAAGGCAATGGAAGACAGTTTGACAAGGTTATGATATCCGTTTTTGTTCTTCGCCAGAATCACGGTTTGAAAGCCATTGTCTTGAACTTTCTTATTGCTTCTATCTGCACAGATATTGAATTCACAGCCAACAATGGGTTTGATGTCGTTGGCTAGGGCAGCACTTACAAACTGGAATGCCCCCATCATATTGCCATGATCGGTGAGCGCAACCGCAGGCATGCCTAGTTCTTTGGCAGTATTTACAATGCCGTTAATCTCCGATACAGCTTGAAGAATAGAGAACTGAGAATGAACGTGTAGGTGGGAGAAGGGGATGTCCTCCAAAGCAGAAAGTGCTTCAGTATCTACCTTAGATTGGCCTGTGTCAGTGCTGTCGCCCTGTCCTTGTGCAAAGTTGGCTGCATCTAGTTCTGGGGCTTCGTAAACTACTTCGTTCAGTTTTAATGATGAATCATGAGGAACAACACTTTCTTTGATCAGGCCAAAGAAACATCTGGCTGTGGCATCTACGTCATAAGCTGCATCGTGTGCATCGGCAAAAGGAACACCAAAAAGTTTCGTATGAAGCTCTGTTAAGGTGGGCCATTTGAACTGGCCGCCACGACCCCCAGGTATGGCACAAAAGTCTGTGGAAACCAGCTTGGTGTCCAATGGCTCAAGGCCTTCTAGTTCATTTTCGAGTTCGGCTCGTAAGTATTCGGAGCCGACAATGTTGTAGTCAAACTCAATGTTATGACCTATACCCAGTGTGGCTTTAGCAATGTCTTCTTTGAAGATGGCCAGTACTTCTTTAAGGTCTTGACCTTCGGCTAGTGCGCGTTCGGTAGTGATACCATGGATCTGAGCAGAGTTATAGGGTATGGTAAAACCATCTGGCTTAACAATCAGGTTCTGCGCAGCAACTAGTTTGCCGTTAGGTTCATGGAGTTGCCAAGCTAATTGGACGAGTCTGGGCCAATTGTCAAAATCAGTAAGTGGGGCATTGTAATTCTGGGGTAAACCGGTGGTTTCAGTATCAAATATCAGATACATAAGTACTTAGCTAGATTTGTTGATTTTGGGCCTGAATTAGTGAACTAAAGTAAAGAAAAGCGACCAAAATTACCCGTTTGTTTTAACATTAATCAGACTGTATAAAAACAGTCGTTGAAGGCTTAAGATTTGCTAAGAATAAAATCAAGAATGGCTAAGTAAGTGTGCCTGATTTGACTTTTTGAGAAAACGTTTATAGTCACTCACTCACTCACTCACTTACAGTATGCTTTTGAGTCAAGCATGTTTTTTTGGAGGGTAATTTTCACACCAGTTGCCAGATTGCTGGCAACCGGTGTGAAGAAGTATATGATCTAATTGTAAACAATTATTTTTGCAGAAGAAACTACGTCATTCCAGTCTTTCGCCCATAGCCCCAAAACACCATCACCTCTCTGGAAGTTTTTAAGGTTATTTAGCGTAGCTTCAAACAGGCCATTGTTGTTATTAAGAGTGAATACTTTGCTGTGACCACCGTATCCGGCATGCTCATAAATATAGAAATCGACCCATGCAGCTGAACCCCTACAGATTTTTATTGAGCTCAATATATCATTGAAATTAACTGGTCCTGAAGGGTTAAGATTTCCTGTAGTATATGGGAATGATAAAAAGTTGCCAACTTGTCCGTTCAGTGCGCTTGGAAAGTTATGGTACATGTCAACACGTCTGCCTTGACCATCAGCATGTTCTGCTAACTGTACCATAGGCGCTGTTGGAGACTGAGGGCATTGGCCAAACCCAGATGTAGTAGTACTACCACCGCCAGAACCACCAGTGTTGCCAGATCCACCAGAACCTCCTGTGCTGCCACCACCAGTTGGATCTCCATCATCAGGGTTATCAAGCACTGGGCTATCAATTTCATTGCCTAAATCTTCTTCAATTAATGCTTGTGACCGAATGCCGGAAGAATTAGCATTCCTTTCGGCTTCCATTGATTGCATCATTAAGTCAGTGCTTGAATAATACTTCACTTCACCATTGCTCAAGTTATTCCATTCATGAATTGGGCTATCTCCGTTAAAGAAATTTTTAATTTGATCTGAGTTTGGACCTGTGATAACAGACATGTCGCCAGTATTAGGATCTTTACTCAAGCTGTATGTGTAGGTTACATCATCTATTATTACAGAATGCTCTTCACCGGGTGTACTAACTTCTGTTTCGATATTCTCTCCGCATGATATTATTACAAGTGTTAATAGTAGGATTAGATTGATTCTTAATTTTTTCATGTGATTATTTGTTTTATAGTGTGCAATTTTAAATGTGTTTATTATGAATTTATAGATTATAATATTATCAATAACGTTTTTGTTTTAAAAATCTTCGTGAAGGAGTTGAAAGTATACCAGTTTTGACTAGGTGAAATCCTGTCTTGAAAGTTGGGCCAAGGAATTTGGTTAACTCCATAACCAATCATATAACCTCTTTTACTTTTAGTAATGTCTTAAGGTGTGAAGCCTTGATCTGTTCTATTCAACCACCTGTCAAAAGTCAATCTCTGTAAATTCAATTATTAGTTATCTTTCGTTTCAACTTTAGTCTATGAAACGTTTTTTCACTTTTGCATTTTTATTCTTTTTTTCCCTTTTACCTGCTTTTGGGCAGATTCCACATCCTAGAGAAACTTTCGGTCACGAGGTAGGTGCTGATTACAAATTGGCTGACTACGATCAAATGCTTGAATACTATGATAAGCTGGCAGCCTCGACCGATCGTGTTCAAATGATAGAAATTGGTAAGTCGTCTATGGGGCGACCGATTAAACTGGTCTTTATTTCCAATGAAGAAAACATGAAGCAGTTGGATCGTTGGAAAGAGATTTCTGAAAAGTTGGCTAGGGCCGAAATCACCGAAGATGAGGCAAGAAGGCTTTCCAAAGAAGGAAAGGCGATCGTTTGGTTTGATGGTGGAATGCACGCTACTGAAAGAGCACATGCACAGATGACATCAGAGTTGATGTGGAAGATTGCTTCAGAAGAGTCTGATGAAATGAAGAAGATCAGAGATGAGGTGATCACTTTAGTGGTGCCGGTTATCAATCCTGATGGTGTTGATATTGTAGTTGATTGGTATAGGAAAACCTTAGGAACCCCTTATGAGAGTTCTGGTCCACCCGTCTTGTATCAAAAGTATGTTGGCCATGATAATAACCGCGATTGGTTCATGAATAACATGCAGGAGACAAAGGTGATAACCAATATTTTATATAATGAATGGTATCCTCAGATTATACATAACCACCACCAAACAGCTCCAAGATGGGCAATGATCTTTTTACCACCGTTCCGTAGCCCTGTTAATCCGCAAATTCATCCGGGGATTACAACTTCTGTAAACCTTGTCGGCACGGCTATGGCGCAACGTTTTGCCATGGAGAAAAAGCCTGGTGTAATTGCCAACGTAGGTTTTAGTATGTTCTGGAACGGAGGGATGAGAACAGCTCCTTATTACCACAATCAGATTGGTATTCTCACAGAGGTGGCCCAGCCTACACCAACCCCAACGAATTATGACCCGGAAAGGAAACCTGAGAACATCCGCGGTTTGCCTGCGGACGGTTCAGAGATATTTTATCCTTATCCATTCGAAGGGGGTGAAGTGAAATTTAGAGACGCTGTTGAATACATGATTACGGCATCAATGGCAATCCTTGATTTAGCTGCCGATAAGAAGGATGAATTCCTTTACAATATCTATAACATGGGTAGAGATGCTATTACCAATGCCAATGGTAAAGGTGCCTTTGCTTATGTGATACCTAAAGCACAGTATAATGCTTCAGAAGCGATTAACCTGACTAATGTTTTAATGCAAGGTGGTTTAAAGGCACATAGAGCTACCGAAGCTTTCACTGTGAATGGTAAAGATTACGAGGCTGGTTCCATCATTTTTTATGGAGCTCAGTCATTCAGACCATTCTTGGCAGATTTAATGGAAGTTCAAGATTACCCTGATCAATTCTTATATCCTGGTGGACCACCACAACCTCCATACGACCTGGCAGGTTGGACTTTGCCAATTCAAATGGGTGTAGATGTAGACAGGATAGAAAAGGAATTCACTGCTAATGTTCAGCCGATCGAGGACAAGTTGGGCTTTGATAAGGGTGTTGTAGCGGGAAATGGGCGTTACGGTTATGTTTTGTCCAATAAGGACAATCAAAGTGCAACTGCTGTAAACAGGTTACAGAAAGCTGGGTATACAGTGAGCCAATTTACTGATGCACAGGATGGTATTGAGGCAGGTTCATTCTTGATCAGATCGAGACGAGGTTTGGCTGCAAATGTGACTGCCTTGAGTGAAGAACTTGGTCTTGATTTTACTGGTGTTTCGAGGAAACCTTCGGCAAATTTTAACGAACTGAGAAAGGTCAAGATTGGTATCTATAAGTCGTGGCAAGCGAATATGGACGAAGGTTGGAGTAGATGGATGCTAGAGCAATTTGAATTTGATTTAGATACCTTACATAACGAGGATATTCAGAGTGGTAATTTAAGTCAGTATACAGCCATTCTATTCCCTGATCAACGACCTGCCGGAATAATGAATGGTAATTCTGCCAGAAGAGCGCCCGAGAAGTTTGTTGGAGGAATTGGTAAGGAAGGTGTAGAGGCTTTAGATGCCTATGCGACTGCGGGTGGAACCATCATTTTTTATGACAAAGCAAGCGACTTTGCCATTGAACAATTCAAGCTACCTGTGAAAAACGTGACTGCCGGGTTGAAGCCTAATGATTTCTTTATTCCGGGCTCACTGGTTCGGATGAATGTTGATAATCAGAACCGATTGGCTCTTGGGATGCCGTCAGAGGTATCCGCTTCTTATAACCAAAGTCGTGCTTTCAAAATTGACGAAAACGCCACTGGAGTAATGGAAGTATCAAAATATGCCTCTGAAGACATTCTAATGAGTGGATGGGCTTTGGGAGAGGAGACTCATTTAGCCAACACATCTGCCATGGTGCATGCCGAGCGCGGTTCAGGTGATTTAGTGTTATTTGCTTTTAGGCCACAATTCAGAGGACAATCAAGAGGGACTTACAGAATGATTTTCAACGCAATCTTTATGGGAGCAGAGAAAAACAAAAACCGACTGTCTAACAAGAATTAGACAAGACAAATATTATCGAAATAGACAAGGCCTTCCATTTGGAAGGCCTTGTCTATTTAATAGGATGCTTAATAGAGTCTAGAAGGATATCACAACCCAGAGTCTCTAAAGTCTTCATAAAAGACTGTTTGCCCTCTATTTGAGAGTCTGGCAAAGTCGAGCTCTCCGGCTCCTTCAAATCGAAATTTGAAGCCAACAATGTCCCCGAGGTCCGTTTCAAATGCTTTGGTTAAGGTTTGTTCTTCATTGATAAAATACTTGGCTTTTCCGTTTGATACTTCAAGGCGAAAATCAGTCCACTTCGATGCTTCGATACCAAATGATGACAGGTCGTTTTCCTTACCTGAGTGAGATTCTCCAGAAGTAATCAAGTAGAGGTCACTAGTACAACCCGGAATTGAGAAGGGCGTGAGAAAGACACCGTCTTGCCCATGCACGAGTACTTGAATGCGTTGACAAATGCCATTACTCTTTTGATAGGTATTCCTGAAGCGAGTTTCAAAGACAAATTCGCTACTTGGTGTCGCTTCAAAATCATCGAAGAAATGGAATGTTAATAAGTCTACCGATTCGAGGTCGTCATTATGAATCTCCTCCAAAACATGATCTTTTAGCCGAATGGTCTCATCCATTTCTAATTCATGATCATACAAATACCTGGGCTTATCAGCATGGTTGATGGTTGCCATCCACCCATCAGTTCTGATATGCAAGTCCTGTTCCTTTAAAATTTGATTATTAGCCAGGAGTTTCGCTTTGAAGTAGCCTGGGTAATAATAGATTCCCGTAGCGGCTTCTTTATCAGGGTCTATATCAAACGTGAGCTTCGCGTTCCAGGACTGCTGTATGCTGGCAGTTTCAACTTGATTATCTCCAAAATCATAGGTAAAAACCACGGAGTTTGGCAGGCCCAAAGTAACCGGTTCTGCACCAAACGCGACTTGCGATAAATCTAATTTTTTAGGGCGTTGGGAGATGCCGACTACAACGATAGTAACCAAGACTAATGCACCGAATAGGGCAATGGGTTTCAATCTCAGGCGCATTTTTTGTCTCTTCTTTGGCGAAGGAGTGAATTGATGACCGTTTTTGAGGGCACTCCAGTTTTCATAACCAATGAACTTGGCTAGGGTGTTTAATGTGGAGATACTGGGTTCGCTGGCGTAATTCACTTTGCCCCACACACGCTTTAAGGTGGTGATGCTCAGCTTAACTCCTGTTTCTTCAAAGATCTGGTTACTGAGTAAATCAAAGTCTTGATTTTGCCAAAGGTCATTGGAGACCCAACCGAGTTTTTCCTCGATCTTTTGCAGACAATATTTGAGTAACTCTCTATTCATATACTATGACAAATGTAAGTACTCAAGTTACGTGAATTAGGTTGCACAGCTTTGAACAGAGTTGCACACTAGTATTTCGGCTGATTGAAATGGTTTTCCGTCTGCTAAAAGAAACCATAGATCAAATCATGCGACAACGAATTTCAATTACCCTTACATTGTGGCTCGCACTATCATCATTAATACTGGCTCAGGAATATAAAATGAAACCTGAATTATGGGAAGTTACTGGAGCAGGACATGTATTCGAAACATTTGAAGGTAAAGAGAGCCTTTATCTCTTTCGGAGTAGGGCTGATCTTAAAGCAGAAATTGACTTTTTAACAGGTATAATTGAGTACGACATTTTCGTAACAGAGCGAAGAGGGTTCCCGGGAGTGAGGTTTAGGATCCAAGATGGTGGCAACTTCGAGGAGTTTTACATTCGTCCTCATCAATCAGGCAATCCTGATGCAAACCAATATACCCCGGTCTTCAATGGCCTAACAGGTTGGCAATTGTACTATGGTCCACGATATGCTGCTCCTGTTTCATATAAAATGAATGCCTGGAACCATGTTAAGTTGGTGATTGACAACGAACAAGCTGAGATTTTTATCAATGACATGGAGCAACCTGTTCTTTACATCGCTGAACTCAAAAGGGAGCCAGCATCTGGAAGCATCGGTTTTAATGGGGGCGGTCCTTCTCCCTTTCATATTGCCGATCTGAGAGTAACCAAACTAAGTAACCCGGTACTCAAGAGTAAGCGCACTCCGATACCAGCTTTGGAAGAGGGGGTTATAAAGGCGTGGGAAGTATCAAATAGTTTCCCAGAAAGTAAGGTGGATGATGTCTTCGAACTTAGAAGAGATCAAAAGAATGGATTGTCTTGGAAAACTATAAATGCAGAATATCCAGGCTTTGCCAATCTGGCCCGCTATGCCCAGATAGATGCCCAAAATAACACCACTTTTGCTAAGATCACTATAACCTCAGATCGTGATCAAGTGAAGAAGCTGACTTATGGTTTTAGTGATAGGGTCAGAATCTATTTGAACGATAAAATACTAGCTGGCGGAAACGATGGATTCAGCTCCAGAGATTATAGATTTTTGGGTACCGTGGGCTATTTCGATGAAGTTTATTTACCGCTTAAGAAAGGCAAGAATGAGTTGTGGATTGCAGTTTCGGAGAACTTTGGAGGTTGGACCGTAATGGGCAAGTTTGATAATCAAGAGGGGATTAAAGTAGATTAGATTCCCGATTCAAAGAAGGGAGGCTTTTGGCCTCCCTTTATATTCAAACTAATCTTAATGATTTACTATGCGATAGCCATAAGGCCTACTTTTACTATGAGTACTGATACTAGTAAAATCAGTAGGTCAATTTTTCTTTCTTGAGCATTGTCTTTCCTTAACCATGCCTTGAACTTGGCCGCCCTAGAGGAGGAAGTTTTTGACAATTTTAGCTTGAGATTTGAATGTTCAAATCGCTTGACCGATCCCTTGTGCAAAAACGATTTATTCCTTCTCGTATTAAGAAGTGACTGGTTCGAATTGTGAGTACTAAATGCTCCTGTTGACGTAATTGCTCCCATAACTTTAAATTTAACTTTCAACTGATTTTACGCAGTAGAGACAGATTTGTTGCCTTTTTCATAGTAAAACTTACTTTTATAATAGTAAAACTATTAACCGGATATTTTCAATCGAATTACAAGGCTAAAATGAGGCTTGTTACAAGCACAATTGAGAAGATCAGTGAAGCTATCATCTTGATCTTTCTTGCCTTACGATCGGCACTTAATTTGGCCCTGAGTTTTCTCATATAGGTGGGGGTGGCTTTCTTAAAGCTATACTTCCGATATGCACTTATTGGCTTGTCTTTAAAGCCATTGTGATCCTTAATGTTAAAGGCTCCAGTTCTTTTTCTTAACAATGCGCGATTAGAACGGAGGCTCTTGATCGCGTCTAACATAAATCCTGCTCCATTCATAACTTTATATAATTAGGTATATATAGTTATGCGCAGGAATTGAACTCTCTGTTAGAAATTCTGAATGAAGGGTATTAGACAAGGCTAATCGGGCTAGGAGAGCCTCGTCTCATGGGTTTCAAGTGTCTTGATTAAAGGTGTAAATAAGTTACTAGAACATCCAGAGTAATAGAGCCGTGGAGATTAAGGTGGTAAGGGTTAGGGTTAATCGAAACTGCTTGTTTTCTATGGCTCGATAGAGATTGATTTTTTCATCAATCGAATTTTTCTGTGCTGGTGTCATGGGAATAATTTCCATTACCGGCCGTTTCTCGCCCATGAAAAGATTGTTCTTCTGAATTTGAAAAGGGCTACTGTCCTGAGATTGTCTGTCATTACCGAATGACATCATTAAACTGGGTATTCTTAGTGCTCCGTTTCTCATAGGTTTCAAATTGATCTAATCCAATATACGAAAAGACAACTAATTAGTTAGTTAAAAAGAAGGGTTTTTGGTTAAGTTATAGAAAGGAGGGATAGGAGATAGTAACTGAGCCATACACATACCTTTTTTTGTTTTCTGTAACTATTTAGATAATTAATTGTCCTTATAAGTAATAAGAATTGAGTAATACGGGTTTTATGGTTGTAATAATTCACACATAAAAAAACATGCTATGAAAAATCTAAAATTCATTTCTACAATGGTCGTCATGTTGATCGCTATTGTACTTTATCTCCCTGTGAGCAATGAGTTAAATGCCGAAATGCCACCGCCACCATGCGTAAATAACCCTTCCATGATGAGAGGACAATCTACACTTACCTATACTAATGGTGGTGGAATCCCGTTGGCTAACTATTTCACACCTGAGATTTGTAACGCTAACTTCTATGAATGGACAACAAATACCGGTTATTCGACTTTGACCACCTCAAACTCTCTGTCAACCGATGCCAGTATCTTTGGATGCGGTAGCGCTTGGATATCAGTTAGAGCCTTAACACAAAGTGGACCTACTAGTAGTTTCACAAAAAACGTCACTGTCAATTGTCTTCCTTTCTAAGATCAGGGTGAAGTTTCTTTCAGCTGACTGGAATAAAACAAGATGACAGTCAGCTGTGATTTATCAATAATTAATACACATAAACCAAATGTCATGAAAAGAATAAGTTTAGTAATTACCGCTTTCATTTTTGTCAGCGTTGCATTCCAATCTAATGTTTTTGGACAACGGTGCCTCTCTTCGCAGACACTAATTAATGGTCCGTCCACTATGAGTTGGCAGGCGGGTCAGCAGAGTTACAACTCTCAAGTAGTCTGTGATGCGGTGGAATATGAATGGACCTTGAATGTTGGTACATCCTGTCCGGCATCTCAAATACAAGCTACACCAAGTGTTTTAATGGATCCTTACGATTTCGGCTTTCTTCACAATGCAATATGTGGTACATGGACGATTTCTGTAAGAGCCAGGGTTGATGATGGGGTAAATCCTCCTTATTGGACAGCCTATGTGACCAAAACGGTTACGGTTACTGGTTGTCCATAGTAGTGGACTTTTACCAGTTATTAAGAAGGGGCGAAAAGCCCTTTTTTTATTGAATTAATGTTTTTCGAAAACCATCTCGGGCTCTTCCACATCGACAGTTCCATTTTCATTGATGGAGAGTAAAGTCACTTCCTTCAATTCATTAATGAGTAATGGATCATACTTGGCAGATACACGTACATAATTCTCTGTAAAACCGTGCATCATGCCATTGTCAATATCATCTTCAAAGAGCACAGTCCTGGTTGTACCCAATTGTGATTCGTAAAACTGTCTTCTTTTCTTTTCAGATAGGATACGAAGCATTTTCGATCTTTCCTGCCGTTCTTTCATCGGAACTGCATCTCCCATTTCCGCTGCTGTAGTATTGGCTCTCTCTGAATAAGTGAAAACATGGAGGTAGGAGATCGGTAACTCGTTCAGAAAGTTATATGTCTCCAAGAAGTCATCATGCGTCTCACCAGGGAAGCCAACAATCACATCGACTCCGATACAGCAGTCGGGCATTAATTGTTTAATCTTATTGACCCTGTCTTCATAGAGTTCCCTCAAATACCTTCTGCGCATAACACGCAGTATTTTGTTATTGCCTGACTGTAGCGGAATATGAAAGTGGGGGACAAAGCGATTGGAATCACTTGTATACTGAATGATTTCGTTCGTTAGCAAGTTCGGTTCAATAGAAGAGATTCGAATCCTTTCAATACCATCTACCTTGTCGATCGCTTTAACGAGATCGACAAAACGTTCTTCTCTTTTACCATTTACAATGCCAAAATCTCCAATGTTCACACCCGTCAGAACTACCTCTTTGACATCAGTTGCTGCAATTTCATGTGCAGACTTAATAATGTTCTCTATACTATCACTTCGACTTTTGCCTCTGGCCAATGGAATAGTGCAAAAAGCACAATGGTAGTTGCAGCCATCCTGAACTTTAAGGAAGGTTCTTGTTCGATCATTGATGGAATAGGCATTATTGAAAGCCTTGGCCTCTTTGACTTCAGAAGCCAGAACCTTGGCTTCAGGTGTCTTAACAAAGCCATCAAGAAGTTCCAGTAGTCTAAATTTCTCGGCAGCACCAAGTACCGCATCAACGCCCTGAATCTCAGAAATCTCTCTGGGTTTGAGCTGGGCATAGCAACCAATGATGGCTACATAACCATCCGGATTAATCTTTTGAGCCTCTTTAACTATCTTCTTACACTTCTTGTCCGCATTTTCTGTGACACTGCAGGTGTTAATAATGAAGATATCGGGAGTATCGGAAAAGGGGACTTTCGAATAGCCTTTCTCCTCAAAACCCCGAGCAATAGTCGATGTTTCTGAGAAGTTGAGTTTACAACCGAGCGTATAAAAGGCTACTTTTTTCATGTCTTGTTAACGGAGCGCAAATGTACTAAAAAAGCTCCTATTACCGGATAGTCTTTAAAACATCATTCTTATAGGGAAATAGAAATTTTTGTCAAATCGAACGAAAAAAGTGGTGGGAGTAACTGATTTTCCGTAAAAACTCAATTTATGGGAATAAAAACAGGGTGATTTGACTTGTAATTACGTAAAACTGTTAATTTTGACATCGAATTTAACCCAAATAATCAACAAGACATGTCGAATCAACGCCAACGCGCTTTAAATGTAGTCCAAAACAGGACGACAGATCGAGTTATTGCGCCCTCAAACAAAATCTCGGATTTCTATGCCGATGATGTTTTTAATATGGACAAGATGCGCTCTGCGCTTGCTCCAGATACTTTTAAGAAAGTACAATCTGCAATAGATAAGGGAAAGAAGATTGACGTGGATACAGCTAATGAGATAGCTTCTGCTGTCAAAACATGGGCTTTATCTAAAGGTGTTACGCATTACACACACTGGTTTCAACCACTGACTGGTTCTACAGCAGAAAAACACGATTCATTTTTCGATGCACACAAAGGAGTGGAGGTGTTAAAAGGTTCGGCTTTGATTCAGCAAGAGCCAGATGCATCTTCTTTTCCAAATGGAGGTATCCGTTCTACATTCGAAGCGAGAGGTTATACCGCATGGGATCCAAGTTCTCCAATCTTCATTTGGGGTCGTACACTCTGTATCCCAACGATTTTTGTATCCTATACTGGTGAGGCTTTAGATTATAAAGCACCATTATTGAAGGCTGTGGAAGCAGTAGATAAGGCTGCGACAAAGGTTTGTCAACTGTTTGATAGAAATGTTAATAGAGTAAGTGCTTCATTAGGTTGTGAGCAAGAATACTTTGTGGTTGATAGAGCGCTATATAACGCCAGACCTGACTTGGTTATGGCTGGCAGAACTGTCTTCGGGCATCACCCAGCAAGAGGCCAGCAGTTGGATGATCACTACTTTGGGTCGATTCCAAGTAGGGTTTATAATTACATGAAAGACTTTGAAATCGAATGTCTCAAGTTGGGTATTCCGGTTTCTACACGTCATAATGAAGTGGCACCTTCTCAATTTGAAGTAGCTCCTATTTTTGAGGATATTAATGTGGCTACTGATCACAATTCCCTTATGATGGATGTTATGGATCGCGTAGCAGAAAGACATTCATTGAAAGTACTCTTCCACGAAAAGCCTTTTGCAGGCTTAAATGGTAGTGGAAAGCACAATAACTGGTCCTTGATCACTTCAACAGGTGTGAACGTATTCCAGCCTAGTTCAAGTGCCAGAGAGAATCTTCAGTTTTTGACATTCTTAGTGAATACCGTAAAGGCCATTCATGATAATGCCGGCCTTTTGAGAGCAAGTATTGCCTCTGCTGGTAATGATCATAGATTGGGAGCTAACGAAGCACCTCCGGCAATCATGTCCGTTTTCTTAGGGTCTGAATTGACAGCAGTCTTGGATGGACTTGAAAGCAACGGTGACCTAAAAGTGGATAAAGGAGATAACATGTATATGAAGTTGGGAATTGACAAAATTCCTGAAATCATACTTGACAATACAGATCGTAACAGAACTTCTCCATTTGCATTTACTGGAAATAAATTTGAGTTCAGAGCCGTTGGTTCGGATCAAAACGTAGCAGAGCCAATGACGGTACTAAACCTAATCATGGCCAAGCAGCTAAAAGAATTCCATGCAGCGGTTGGTGCTTTGGTAGATAAAGGAGAGGACAAGAAAATTGCCATAGTTAATGTCTTGAGAGAGTACATTAAGGCATCGAAGGCTGTGAGGTTTGAGGGTGACGGTTACTCTGAAGAGTGGGCTAATGAAGCTGAAAAGAGAGGGTTACCTAACGTAAAAGACTCGGTGCGTGCATTGGACGAGTATGTGACTGACGCTTCAAAAGCGACTTTTGAAGAGTTCAATGTAATGACCGGAGTTGAGCTGGATGCTCGTCATGAGATTCAAATTGAGAACTACATCATGAAGATTCAGATTGAGGCAAGATTGATCAGTGAGTTAGGAATGACGCAAGTAGTTCCAGCCGCACTCAAGTATCAGAATAAGTTGATGGAAAATGCCAAAGGGCTGGCCCAGTTTGGTCTTGATGATACACACGTAAAGTCAGTACTTGAAAAAGTAAATACGCATGTCGCTGTAATTCAATCTCAAATTTTGGCAATGAACGCTGAAAGGGGAGATGTCAACTTGATCGAGGATACCAATGAAAGAGCTAAGGCTTATTGTGATCGTATCAAGGCCAAATACTTTGATGTTATCAGAAAGTCAGTAGATAAACTGGAGGTTATCCTTGATGACGAGGATTGGCCATTATTGAAGTATAGAGAAATGTTGTTCTTGAGATAATTTTCAAGAAAACACTAGAATTGAAACCACCCCGATAGATCGGGGTGGTTTTTTTGTTTAGTTTCGACAAAACCTTGAATCCATGGGTAAATGGCGTAAACGAATTCGAATTGGATGCTTGTCCACCTTTGTGCTTTTTATAGTGCTTACTCAGGTTGTAAGTGGCTGTGTAAGTTTTACTATGTCTGACAAAAAGGTAGCCAAGTACTTTGAAGAAGAAACTTACAAACCAGTGAGTAAATTCTATGAAGTCGATGGCTATACCATGCACTATATGTATCAGGATATGGGGAAGGAAGCCAGTTTAGTTTTTATGCATGGAACTCCTGGCTCCTGGGATGCTTTTATTTCTTATTTCAAGTCAGATACGCTATTCCAAAGAGCCAATATCGCTTCACCTGATAGGCCTGGTTTCGGCAAATCCAGTTATGGTATGCCGATCAAGTCTTTGGAGGAACAATCCCGACTGCTGAAACCCATGCTAGAGGCCATTCCTGCACCAAGAATATTGATCGGACATTCTTTGGGCGGTCCTATTGTAGCCAGAATGGCAATGGATTATCCAGATCTTGTGGATGGTATCGTCATGTTGGCGCCTGCTTTGGACCCATCTCTCGAGCCTAATGAAGACTGGTTTAGAATTCCCATGCGATGGCCAGTGATTGGAGCTATTGCTCCCAAAATATTCAGGATTTCTAATGAAGAGCTGGTTTTCTTAGACGAGGAACTGGAACTAATGCTTCCATTGTGGAAGGACATCACCATACCAAGTGTTGTTGTTCAAGGAGGAAAAGACATGCTCGTAGACCCAGGCAATGCAGCTTTTGCCGACAGTATGTTGGTGAATGCACCTAAGGATATTGTTTATCTCGAAGAGAGCAATCACTTCTTGCCTTGGAATAAAAGCGCTCTTATTAGAGCAAAAATTGTTGAGTTGTTGGAGCAGTTGAAAACAGACTCCCTAAGGTAGTTTTTCTATTTGTTGCAATAGTGCATCGGCCTCGGCAGTCTTAAGATCACTTGCCTTTCTATCTGTGTGAGAGAGTTTGTAGGCCTCACTAATAAGCTTCTGGTACTTTTCTTGCAGTTTTTCCTTCTCTGACTTCTTGCTAAACCATCCCATGTTTTCAATTTGAGGCTTTAACTTCATGCAAAGCGAAAATGTTTACCTTCTTTCTTCAATAAGCTCACCATTTTGGTACAGTTCTGTTTTGATCAGCCGACCAGTGCTGGAAAACACTTTCCACTCTCCATTGCGAACACCTTCGATAAGCTCTCCCTCGGTTAATTTTTTACCTCTTTCGTCATAGAAAACCCATTTCCCATTAGCATATCCATTGCTGTATCTCCCTTGGGAAAAGATAATGCCATTGGCATAATAGTTCGTGACCGATCCGTTCCCACCTGTCAAATCACCACTGTCCAACACTTTACCTCTCGAAGAGGTGAAGTCTGATATTTCAAGCAGTTTTCCTTTTTTCCAAGTCTCTTCCTTCATGGGTTTGCCAGACTGGTGAAAATAACCCCATAAACCATCTTTTTCTCCCGCTAAGTAGGCTCCAATCGACTCCAGTTTTCCGTTACCGTAATAAACGAACCACTGTCCAATTTCAAGCCCAAGTCGATAGCTCCCCTCGCTGATCAGCTTGCCACTCTCATTAAAGAATTTCCAATTTCCAACCCTTTTGTCGATGTCGAACGATCCAAACTGCGCGATCATTCCATTGCCATGGTAAAACTTCCAGGGGCCAGTCTTTAGACCGACTTTGTACTCACCCTCCATCATCTTAGCACCATTTTCATAGTACTGTGTGAATGTGCTGTCCATTAGTCCAAGCTTATAGAAAGACCTGGATTCAATTTGCCTATTGGCATACCAACTGGTACCCTGACCCACGGGCTTGTCATCCATATAATTGATCTCCGAAGCAACCCTGCCATTGTAATGATAAGTGGTCCACTTTCCGGTTTTATTGCCGTTCTCATAGTATTCAATGGCTGACTTTCTTCTGGGTTCAAAGAAGTATTCCCATTTACCATTTCTAAGTCCATTTACAAAAGCGCCTCTTTCAATGATCAAACCATCGTAATCGTATTTTTTCCAATCTCCATTGAGTAGGCCATTGGTATAGGTTGCATCAATAGTCTTGGTCCCGTATTCATCAAATACAGCATAAGGCCCTTCGAGCTTTCCGGATTTATACTCCGAGACAATTTCCATATCTCCACTTTCGAAGTATGAAACCCATTTCCCTGTTTTTTGACCTTTCTCGAAGACGCCTTTATCCAGAAGGGTTTTGTCAGGTCGGTACGATTTCCATTCTCCATCAAGGTGATTTTTCTCGAAATTTGCTCTGACCGCCATTGATCCATTATCATGAAAGAGGATATAAGGACCCTGGACGGTATCGGATTTGAAGCTAATACGTGCTCTTTCTAACTTATCGATATAGATTAACCAAACTCCATCCTTTTTACCCTTTGAATAGGGGCCAGTCTGAAAATAGCTGCTGTCCTCGTTGTAGGCAAACCATGTTCCTGACCTAAGACCACTCTCAAATTCACCTTTGACTTTGAGTGATTGATCATCAACGGGGAAGACTAATTCAAAGCTGCCTAGTTGTGCCCATGAGGTGTTAAAGGCAAACAAGCCAAGCAATATGCAGAGCTGCAATCTGATTTTATTCATATCCAATTTGGTGTCTGGTTGAGACATGGGCAAAATATCAAATATTAAGCCAACTAATCCTTACCAAAGAATTCTTTGAAACTTTCAACACCTAAACGCTCAAAGTCATCAATTTGATTCAAATTATATGCTATGAATATTTTTACAGATTCATTAGAGTGATAAATACTAGAAACCTGATCCAGTGTTTCTGATGCTATCTTAAGCGATTGGCCAACGTTTATCTCCGTTTCCCAGATATCATCATTCCAACTCAATGTATAACCCTTATCAACTAGATGATCTAAACGATCTTCATAATTAAGTTTGGGTTCTCCTTTGAGCAATAAGTTGAAAGAGAAGAAATTGGCATACCAAATAACGGATCTAAAACTATAGACATTTGTTTGCCCAAGTGAGGAAGGGTAATCGATCACCTGAAATGGGAAACCTTTATGGTTGTTTCCTTTACTTACTTTGAAAGGCGTCTTCCCGATTTTAGACGGTAGTTGATACTGATTTGTCTCTAACAAGGAAGCCAATGCTGCCTGAAATGAATAGAGTAGACGATTAATCTCGGTGTCAACCTCACCCTTGAGTATAAAGTTCTGTTTTTCGGTAATAAAGGCCTTTTGCTCATCTGTCAGCATGTGCTACCAACGGATGAGTGAAGATGCCCATGTAAAGCCACTACCGAATGCTGCCAGGCAAAGTAAATCTCCATCCTTGATTTTACCCTTTCCCCATGCCTCACTCATAGCAATAGGAATAGAGGCAGCGGTGGTGTTGCCATAGTGCATGATGTTGTTGAAGACTTTGTCATCTGGCAGTTTGAACTGCTTCTGCACAAAATTGCTAATCCTTAAATTCGCTTGATGGGGAATAAGGAGGTCAATGTCCTCAGTAACATGGCCATTTTCTTGCAGCGCTTCATTGATAACTTCTGAGAATCTAACTACGGCATGCTTGAAGACTGCATTCCCGTTCATTGTTAGATTGAAGGTTTTACCATCGAGCATGTCTTTTGAGAGCCTTGTTTTACGACTAGACCCGGGATCATGTACATAAAGCTCCTCGGCATAGTCACCATCAGCATGAAGGTGAGTCGAAAGCACACCACGATCTTCATCCGTGGCCTGTAGAATAGCAGCTCCAGCGCCATCTGCGAAGATTACTGAGCTTGATCTACCTTCGGTTGATTTGTCTAAAGCGGAGGATTGGATTTCGGCACCTACCACCAAGACTGTTTTGTACATTCCCGTTTTTATAAATTGATCGGCCACGGAGAGTGCATATATAAAGCCAGAACAGGCATTTCTTATGTCTAACGCCCCAATGCCTTGAAGACCGAGTTCTCTCTGTAATAAGACACCAGAACCAGGGAAGAAGTAGTCGGGAGTTATGGTGGCGAAGACGATGAATTCAATATCTTTAATCTCAATACCAGCACGTTCGGCCGCCATTTTTGTGGCCCTGGTAGCCATATTGGAGACAGTGTCCTTGTCCGGGTTAAACCACCTGCGCTGTTCAATACCAGTACGTTCGACAATCCAATCATTGGTGGTGTCCATTACCTTTTCTAAATCGGCATTGGTCACTACATTTTCCGGGACATAATGTCCCACACCAGTTATTCTTGATTTCTTCACTCCTTAGGATTTATAGTTCTCTTTACCAGCTTATCACATTTCCATAGGCCAGCTGGTGAAAGTGCTCATGGGGTTGAAGTTAAAGAATTCTCGTGAATTCAGTCCTTGTATTTTTATAAGTGATTCGGTGAATTGATGAATTGGAAAAATCTATGTAACCTGTTTCCTAACTCTGCGTAACAGTGTGGATAGGGTTTTTTCAACGAATGAAAAATTATAGTCTGTACTGCCTGATTTTTGTTGGGCTGGTGTGTTTGGAGAGTTGTGGAGATGATAAGCAGAAATTAACTGCCGATCAGATCATCCAGAAGGCGGTAGAACGCCACGGAGGAGAAAAGTACAATAATATGGAAGTCGAATTCGACTTCAGAAAGCGACATTTCAGAGCTAAGATCAGCAATGGGGAATACGTTTATGAACGTAGTTTCCGTAGTAAAGAAGGTTGGGTCACAGATGTTTGGTCCAATGACAAGTTCAAGCGAATGATTGATGAAAAAGAAATTAAGCTTGATCAGGAAAACCTTAGAACCTACCGCACCGCTACCAATTCCGTCATCTACTTTGCCTTATTACCTTTCAACCTAGATGATCCTGTTGTTAATCGACAGTTGATGAGATCAGTGGATATCAATGATAAGGCTTATTATAAAGTAGAGGTGACATATGGCCAAAATGGTGGAGGAGAAGATTTTGAAAACGTCTATGTCTATTGGATCGATAAAGAAGACTTTACCATAGACTTTCTGGCTTATGGTTATAATATTAATGGCGGAGGAGTCCGCTTCAGAGAAGCTTATAACCAAAGGGAAGTTAACGGTGTCAGATTTCAGGATTATCGTAACTATACGATTGACAAAGATTTCCCTGCGCAAGAGCTGGATTACGCTTTTCAAACTGATCAGCTTAGATTGCTATCAATTATCGAGCTAGAGAATGTGAAGGTAAGCCTAGTTGAATAAGGTTAGGTTGCCAAACTGATTAGCAGGAGGCACCTTTTCCCACAATGCTTTATCGTTAAAATTTGGATCCGCTAGTTTCGGGTTGATCGTATGTTGGAAAATATGCTCCTCGTCATATGGCTTAATGAAATCATGAATACTTTCCGAAGTGTTTGACTCATTCAGCCATTCCAATAATAGGTCATCATTTAAAATAGCAGGCATTCTTTCGCTTACTTTCTTTACTTCGCGTGATGCTGGAGTGGTGATCATCATGAAGGTGTGAACAGTATCTCCAGCCTCTGTTTCAAAAGAGTCCCAAAGACCAGCTATGGCAAACAAAGCGTTATTCTCGAGGTGGAAACGATACGGTACTCTTTCCTTTTTGGCTATTTCCTTCCAGTTGTAAAAACTATCCGCAACAACAACACAACGTTGCATTTGCAACGATTTCTTCAAGCTAGGCTTGGTCAAAATATTCTCAACAGGGGCATAAAGCAGTTTATCACTTACCCCACGACTTTTAGAAAAGGATGGGTTTATTCCCCAATAAAAGTGAGACAAATGCTCAGGATTCTCACTGGTGATAACAGGTAAAATATCGCTAGGTTGAGCATTAAAAGTAGGGATGTAGTCATCTGCTACTTCGGTCTGAAAGTGCTCGGAGATTGCTGATCCTTGAGATGCAATGGAGTAGTTGATTTGCATGAACTAGTTTTGAGAAAGTTACTCCAAGTTCGCTAAAAAAGCTAATCTGAGATGTCATGATCTTGAGGACAGGGTGGAGGGCAATCGTTTGCAGAAATGTTGGAAAAAGAGCACTATAGAATAGCGTATCTTTAATTTGAATATAGAGCTATTTAAAACTATTTTTGGTGCTCAAATTTTAGAGAGATTTATGGCTGAAATTGTAAGAATGCCGAAAATGAGCGATACCATGGAAGAAGGGGTAATCGCGGTTTGGCATAAAAAGGTAGGAGATAAGGTAGATTCAGGTGAGTTGATGGCCGAGATAGAGACTGATAAGGCTACAATGGATTATGAATCTTACAATGAGGGAACAGTGCTTTATCTAGGTGCTGCTGAAGGAGATGCTGTTGCGGTCGATGGGGTTTTAGCCATTGTCGGAGAAGCTGGAGAAGATTATCAAGCCTTGTTGAACGGTAGTGCTGGACCTGCCAGTGCACCTAAAGAAGAAGAAACTTCGGTTGCCGCACCAAGTGCTGCGCCAAGCGAAAAAATAGACACTAGCGCTATCAATGCTGAAATCGTAAGAATGCCAAAAATGAGTGATACCATGGAAGAAGGTACTATCTCAGCTTGGCACAAGAAAGTAGGAGACACGGTAGAATCTGGTGAGTTGATGGCTGAAGTTGATACGGATAAAGCCACAATGGAGTACGAGTCTTACAATGACGGTACGGTGTTGTACTTAGGTGCTGCCGAAGGAGAGGCAGTAAAAGTTGATGGCATTTTGGCCATTGTTGGAGAGCCGGGAGCTGACTATGAAACTTTGATTAAAGCTGAGGCTCAGAGCGGTGCGGAAGAAGCGCCAGCTCCAGCCCCTGAAGCACCGGCACCAGCTCCGGCAGCTACTCCCTCGACAAGCGCGGCTCCTGCGCCTAGTATGCCAAGTGCTGCGCCTGTAGTTGCTACCGCCAATGGGAGGGTGAAAGCTTCTCCATTAGCGAAACGATTGGCTTCAGAAAAAGGAATTGATATTAGCCAAGTGCCTGGAAGTGGCGAAGGCGGAAGGATCATCAAGAGAGATGTTGAAGGGTTCGTTCCGGTAGCAGCTCCTTCAGCTCAACCGGCTGTGGCAGCGGATGCTCCTGCGCCAGTTCAATTACCAACTATTGTTGGTGAAGAAAGCTTTGAAGAAGTGAAGTTAAGTCAAATGCGAAAAGTGATCGCACGAAGACTTGGCGAAAGCAAGTTTGCTGCACCGCACTTCTACCTTACCATGGAAATTAACATGGACAAGGCGATTGAAGCTAGAAAAAGCATGAATGAAGTGTCACCGGTTAAGATATCATTTAACGACATGGTGATTAAGGCAGCCGCGGTTGCATTAAGAAAACACCCTGGAGTGAATTCATCATGGCTTGAAGATAGAATCAGAACGAATCATCATGTGCATATTGGCGTTGCCGTTGCTGTGGATGAAGGGCTTTTAGTGCCTGTAGTCAGGTTCGCTGATAACAAACCACTGTCTCATATTTCGGCTGAAGTGAAAGACCTCGGTGGAAAGGCCAAGAGCAAGAAATTGCAACCACAAGAGATGGAAGGCAACACATTCACCATTTCAAACTTGGGAATGTTTGGTATTGAAGAGTTTACAGCCATTATCAATCCACCTGATGCTTGTATTATGGCAGTAGGTGGAATCAAGCAGACGGCTATCGTTAAGGATGGTCAGTTAGCGATTGGTAACATCATGAAGGTGACTATGTCATGCGACCACAGAGTGGTTGATGGTGCAGTAGGTTCGGCCTTTTTGCAGACCTTCAAATCACTACTTGAAGATCCTGTAAGGATTTTGGTTTAAAACAAAGCATATCAAAGTCCCGTATCATACGGGACTTTGTTTTTTAAAGACATAATAGAATGACTAAAATAAGATCAACCACTGTATTAGCAGTGAAACATAATGGCTCGGTATCTATAGGTGCTGACGGCCAGGCAACTATGGGTAATACAGTTGCCAAAAGTAATGTGAAGAAGATAAGAAAGCTGCAGGATGGTAAAGTGGTTACAGGTTTTGCAGGTTCTACCGCGGACGCCTTTACGCTCTTAGAGCGGTTCGATGAGAAGTTGAACGCATATGGCGGAAATATGAAAAGAGCTGCTATTGAATTGGCAAAAGACTGGAGAACAGATAGGTACCTGCGTAAACTTGAGTCTATGCTGATCGCTGCCGACAAGGAAGATGTTCTGATCATTTCAGGGACAGGCGATGTAATAGAGCCAGATAATGGGATCGCAGCCATTGGTTCAGGTAGTATGTATGCGCAAGCTGCTGCTCAGGCTTTACTCAAACATGCTCCTCAATTAGACAGTCAACAAATTGTAGACGAGAGTCTCAAAATCGCTGCTGACATCTGCATATACACCAATCACAATTTGATTATCGAGAGAATTTCGTAAATTTGATATAAGAAGTAACGCATTTGTGACTTCCTGACCACAACCTTCATAAGCTAAACCACCGCGTTAGACGGAGAGTGTATGCTCTCGATTGACTTAAAAGCATGAAGAATTTCAAATTATTATCTTTTCTACTAGTTCTGGCAATGGCCTTCTCGTGTGCTGAAGCCCCGATATCTACTGAGTATCGCGAGGCTAGTGAGGGAAGACTTCTGTTGGGTGCTACTGTGCACTTGGGAAATGATGAGGTGGTGGAAAATGCTGCATTGGCAGTAAAGGATGGTTTCGTCACACTCTTGGCAGGTGATGCCATGGATAAAATTGATTTGACGAAATTTCAGGTCGACAAGCTAGGTCCTGAGTATCATATCTATCCTTTCAAAAAGGCTGAAATAGCAAACTCAGGAATTGTTTTGGCAAGAGCTAATGCCGAACCTATCAACATTGCTATTAGAGATCAGGAAGTAGAAAAGTGTATTACGATTGGCTGTGAAGCTCAACTTTTAATTTGCTACGGTAGTATTCAGGACATGACTAAGTTTCGTGTAGACTATGTGGTAATGGGCGAGGAGAAGGTCAAAATCCTGAGACAGAGCGATTACACTGGTTCAGTGATATCAAGCAAGAATTAAGTTTTAACAACTACTAACTATATACGGCATCCATTTTATGGATGCTTTTTTTATGGGCATTCGTCAATGATTCTGCGAATGACCTCACCCGCGTAGATCAGATCTTCATCCGACATACTAATTGGAGGCGCAAGCCTGAAGCTTTCAGGGCATGATAAGAACCAGAAAGTAATTACCCCTTCTTCGAGGCACTTAAATACAATTTCCTGAACTGTATCTGCCGATTCAAATTCTATGGCAAACATTAGACCTATTCGTCTAATCTCTTTAATGGATGGGTGTTGAATGGTAGCTGCTAAGAGCTCTCCCTTATGCTCAACGTCATTAAGAAGTCTCTCTTCTTGAATTACATTAAGGTTTGCTAAAGCTGCTGCACAGTTGACGGGATGACCACCAAATGTGGTGATGTGACCTAGCATAGGGTTATGGGTCAACAGGTTCATGTGCTCTCGACTACTAATAAACGCCCCGATCGGCATACCACCTCCAAAGGCCTTGGCAATGGTCAATATATCCGGAGTCACATCGAAATGCTCAAAAGCAAAAAGTTTTCCTGTCCTTCCGAAACCGGTTTGTATTTCATCAAAGATCAGTTGGGCACCAACTTCGGTACATGTTTGCCTTAGTCTCTTAAGGTAATCTCTGGTAGGAATTCTTACCCCTGCATCACCTTGGACTGGCTCAATGATAACCGCTGCGGTGCGTTCCGTGATTTGATCTAGGTGTTCTTCATTATTGAAGTCGATGAACCGTACATCTGGTAAGAGTGGTCTGAAAGCATTCTTCTTTACTTCGTTTCCCGAGACACTTAATGTACCATGTGTACTGCCGTGATATGATTTGTTGCAAGCGATAAGCTCTGTCCTTCCGGTAATGCGTTTCGCAAGCTTTAATGCCCCTTCATTGGCTTCAGCTCCACTATTGACAAAGTAGCAGGAGTTTAAATGGTCAGGAAGTAGCTCTGTTAGTTGAGTTGCCAACTCATTTTGAGGTGTTTGGATAAACTCGCCATAAGCCATCACATGCATGTACTGGTCCACTTGAGCCTTTACTGCATTAACCACCTTGGGATGGCAGTGTCCAATATTAGAAACAGCAATTCCTGAAATCAGGTCGTAGTACTTTTTGCCTGTCTTATCAAAAATGTAGGATCCCTCAGCATGGCTCACCTCAAGTTGAAGTGGATGAGGGGATGTTTGAGCCAAATGGGTTTGGAATATTTCTGAAGCCGAAAGCATGCACGAAATTAATGAAGATATGCTTATTGAAATGCCTTGATCTGTTAGTTTTGATGGATGATTAGTACAGCGCCCTTGGTTAAGTCCGAAAAACAGCTCCTGGTGGGATGTCTCGTACTGCTAATCTTCTCCTTCTTTTACCAATTGGGCATTTATCCATTGTTTTTAGAGGAGCCCAGGAGAGGGCTTATTTCTCTGGAAATGATTTTCCAGGATAACATTTGGGTGCCCACACAGACAGGTGATTTATACTTCAGAAAGCCACCCGTTTATAACTGGGTACTGATTGCCTCATATAAACTCTTTGGAGGTTATACAGAATTTGCTACTCGTTTCTTTTCGGTACTGAGTCACCTGATGCTCAGTCTGATCACCTTCTTCTTCACAAGAAAATATTTAGGCCACATCACCGCTGTGTTTGCTGCCATGAGTCTGGTATTAGCAGCGGATATACTAATGTACTTCAGTACCTTAGGAGAGATCGACTTATTCTATGCTCTGGTAACAGCCATTCCGATATTTGCCATTTATAACTATGGCGAAAAGGGGGCTTATTGGAAGTTATTTATGGTTGTTTATGTTTTTACAGCCATTGGTTTTCTAACAAAGGGGCTGACATCATTACCATTCACGGCAATCACTTTGCTCGTCTATTTTATTCATAAACGCCAGTTTAAGATGTTATTAAGAGTGCCTCATTTTGCTGGTATTGGTCTGTTTGTTTTGCTGGTTGGGGGCTACTTTTTTATGTATAGTCAATATGAGGATGTGACAGGGTGGTGGACCACACTATTTTCAGAGTCTGCGGATAAGGCCACTGGAGGAGGTTTTGTGAAATGGTTAGAACATTTGGTTACTTTCCCGGTAGATACAATCAAGAATATTCTACCTGCTGGGTTGTTCATGCCGTTGCTTTTCAGGAAAGGTGCTATCAAGCGCTTAAAGGAGAACCCATTGGTTTGGTACTGTGTATTGGTCTTTGCCTTCAATTTTGTAGTCTATTGGTTTTCTACCGAGGCCAAGTCAAGGTATGTCTATCCATTATTCCCTTTTATGGTTATTCCACTGGTATACTTGGGTTTGAATTCCATGTCTAAGACACTTGAGAGGGTTTTGAAGGTCATGGCCATTGTGTTTATCATCCTTTTTGCTCTTGTGCCCTTGGTTGGGTATTTCGCTGGAGAGCTGCAAATAGTACCGAATATAAATGTGATTTTTACGATCAATCTTTTGATGATCATTACACTTGGGTATTTCTTTTTTAAGAGAGGAGTGAGGCCTTATTTGGTCATAGCAGCGATAATGGTAATCCTTAAGTTTGGGTTCTCTTCAATCGTACCAGTTACGAGGGCCTTGGATACCGGAGCGGCTGAAGACAGGACCTTGGGCTATGAAATTGCCGAGCTGACCAAAGGCCAACCGCTATACAGGTATGGAGACCTACGCATGTCTTTGACCATAGTGTTCTATGTGGAAGCTGCCAGGGAAGAAGTACTGTATCAAAAAGCCAAATTTGAGCCAGGTTTCTACTTCTGTCATGCCGAAGATTTCCCTGATGACATGGAATTTGTACAGCATGAAGAGTTTGCCTATTGGGGTAGACCAGTCTTCTTGATAGAGATTAAAAAATAATCGTCCATAAACTATAGACTCGTCACCCTGAATATATTTCAGGGTCTTAACTCAATGAAGTTTAAGATTCTGAAACAAGCCTGCCTGACGTCAGGCAGGTTCAGAATGACGATGAATATGGTTTCTAGACGATTACGGACTAGAATGTTATTCCTATTTCCTACCAATAACTTTCTGAGCGGCCTTAATGATGTTGGCAGCATCAATGCCATACTTGGTCATTAGTTCAGCGGGCTTACCGCTTTCTCCAAAAGAATCATCAACTGCCACCATTTCTAATGGTGCTGGGTGATTTAGCGCTAATGTCTGCGCAACACTATCGCCAAGACCACCATTCATTTGGTGCTCTTCTGCAGTAACTACACAACCTGTCTTAGCCACAGAAGCTAGAATGGCTTCAGTGTCCAAAGGCTTGATAGTATGGATGTTGATTACTTCGGCACTAATGCCTTGCTCAGCTAGAGCAGCTTCCGCTTCAATCGCCTCCCAGACCAAATGGCCAGTAGCAAAGATGGTTACGTCAGCGCCTTCAATCATTTTGATGGCCTTACCAATCTCAAACTTCTGATCAGCAGGGGTGAAGATCGGCACGGCAGGTCTTCCAAATCGAAGATATACCGGACCATGATGATCCGCTATCGCAATCGTAGCGGCTTTTGTTTGGTTAAAATCGCATGGGTTAATCACTACCATGTTCGGTAGCATCTTCATCATTCCGATGTCCTCCAGAATCTGGTGTGTTGCACCATCTTCACCAAGCGTCAAACCAGCGTGTGAAGCACAAATCTTCACATTCTTCTCAGAATAAGCGATCGATTGTCTGATTTGATCATAAACACGACCTGTTGAGAAGTTGGCAAAAGTGCCTGTGAAGGGAATCTTTCCACCGATGGTCATACCCGCAGCAATACCCATCATGTTGGCTTCTGCAATACCGATTTGGAAGAACCTTTCAGGATTCTCCTTGATGAATTCCTGCATTTTGAGCGATCCAACAAGGTCAGCACAGAGTGCTACCACATCAGGATTAGTTCTACCCAGTTCGGCCAAACCAGCTCCAAAACCAGAACGCGTGTCTTTCTTTTCTGTATAAGTAAATTTCGTCATCGTTTCTAGTTTAGTAGTCTCCCAAAGTTTCTTCCAATTGACCGAGTGCATCTGCGAGTTGCTCATCGTTTGGCGCTACACCGTGCCATTTGTGTGTGCCCACCATAAAGTCAACACCGTAGCCCATTGCCGTGGTCATTAGGTTCAAGATCGGCTTGCCTTGACCTGTCAATCCTTTGGCTTCTTCCAGGCTAGCGACAATCGAAGCCATATCATTACCATTGCTTTCAATAACCGTCCAACCAAAAGCTTCGAACTTGGCTTTCAAATCTCCCAAAGACATTACTTCGTCCGTAGGCCCATCGATTTGTTGACCGTTATAATCTACAGTGGCAATAAGGTTATCTACTTTGCAGTGAGCCGCATACATAGCCGCTTCCCAAACCTGACCTTCTTCTAGTTCACCATCACCCATAAGGGCGAAGATCAAATTGTCATCACCATTTAGTTTCTTAGCCTGAGCTGCCCCGCAAGCAACTGATAGACCTTGCCCTAGCGAACCTGAAGCCACACGAATGCCTTCCAGCCCTTCTTCTGTAGCAGGGTGACCTTGAAGACGTGAATTGATCTTCCTGAACGTGGCTAGTTCCGATACTTCGAAATAACCAGCCCTGGCCAGTACACTGTACCAGACAGGGGAGATGTGTCCATTTGAAAGAAAGAAAATGTCTTCACCTTTACCATCCATATCGAAATCGTCCTTACGGTTCATAATGTGGAAATAAAGGGCTACTAAAAAGTCAGTACAGCCAAGCGATCCACCGGGGTGGCCTGAGTTGACTGCATGAACCATGCGCACTATATCACGTCTGACTTGTGAAGCGATGCGCTCAAGTTCTGCTGTTGTTGGTTTGCTCACTATTAAAAGTTAAAGGTTGGTATTTAGTCTAAAATTTGAGCGGTGTGGTCTTTCGTTTTCACTTTGGCGATTATCTCATCGATAACACCACTCTCATTTATTACAAATGTAGTTCTTGCTGTGCCCATATACGTCCTTCCGTACATAGATTTTTCTACCCATGTGCCAAATTGCTCATGGATGCTTTTGTCTTCGTCAGCAATTAGAGGGAAAGGGAGTTCGTATTTAGCGATGAAGTTCTGGTGCTTCTTAGGAGAGTCAGAACTGATGCCTACCACTGCATAACCAGCTTTCAACAAAGCATCGTAGTTATCCCTAAGGTTACAAGACTGCGCGGTACAACCCGGAGTGTTGTCTTTTGGATAGAAATAGAGTACTAATTTTTTGCCGCTGAAATCTGAAAGTTTGATAGGGTTGCTGTCCTGATCGATACCCTCAAAGGCTGGAGCCTTGTCGCCTACTTGTAAAGCCATGTGTTATTCTAATTTTAGTTTTAAGAATGATTCGTTGCCGGCATTATCTGCCACCTTCAATTCAAACTCACCAACAAGAGGTTTGTTTTTATCTAATCGTTCTGACCAGATTAAACTCCTTTTCGGTTCGTATTTCATGAGAATCCACTCACCATTCAATTTGGCTTCGAAGCTATTAATTCCCGACAGATTATCTCTAATGGTCAGGCTAATTCTTCCATTTTTCACACTGCGTTTTTTGATGGTAGGCGCTACATCATCTTTGAGCAGCGTGTATTTGCCAAAACTGGAAAAATTGAAAGAGAATTTACCCTCATCATATTTTCCTCCCACAAACCCCGGGTTTCGTGGGTTTTTGATACTATACACATGATATTTTTCAAGGTCGTCATATTGTGCCAAAGGCATAAATTCTGCGTACACTGAACCCTTTAAAGGATAGCGGTCTTGATCTACTTCGAAAACCTCCATTTGAGCGTCATCAATAAAGTGCCGTGCGCGGATATATACGGTGTCAAAAAGGGCATTCTTTGAGAAACGCAGGGAGTAGGTATCGCTCAGGTAGGAGTGAGCATTGGCGGCAGGGATTCGATCGGCAAAGTGAAGTGACTCTTGACTACCATCATTAAAGGTTACGGACTGAGGTAACAGACGCCTTAAATCAATCAGAAAGACATTGGTCCTATCATTTTGATAGGTAGGCTCGGCAATGATAGAACCTTGTTCTTTGTAGATGGTGATGTTATTGTTGGTCGAGTCCTTCGGCTGGAAAAGCATTAACGTATTGTCCTGGACATAGCTTCCTTTACTGGGCTCAATCTCGGTATTGATGGCTTTCTTCTTTTCAACACCACGGAGGGTCATGGCGACTTTGCTAGTATTTCCAAAAGCATCTTGTAGCTGCATGGAGACTTGTTTGATTTCGCCTGGAGAGGCGTTTACGAAGCCATCATTCACTTTAGCATCATAGAAGTCAAGCGTATTGCCATCGTCTACGTAAAGTTTGTTATACCTTCTTCTGGATTCCTTTTGCGCCTGATAATTGGTATGAATAAGGATGTTCTTTTGCTGTGCAAAATCAATGGTGTCAATATTCTGGCTAAAATAGAGCTGATCATCAACAAGCATATCGATTAAGGGTACTCCATTCTTATTGGCAGCCCCATTGTGCTGATCGTAGGTATAAACCTCAAGGCCAATCTTTCCGTGAACATCCACAGTATCGGTTAGCTTGTAAGTGCCATTTTCCTTTTGCAATGAAAACTCAAAACGACCAAACTGACCGTTTACACGCGAGTCAATGTCCATCGTTTTCAAGGCTACGCGCTGAACACTTGGTGCTAACTCATCCTTGATTTGATCAAAGCCAGCTATTCTCAACGGATCAAGAACTTCCTGATTCAACCCACGAATCTCGAAGTGAAGGTGGGGTCCGGTGGACGATCCGGAGTTGCCTGAAAAGCCAATGATCTCGCCTTGCTTTACTTTGAACTCATTCCGTTTGGGGAATAGATTGATGGTAAAAGACTTTCGTTTGTATTGGTTTTTAAGGACATATTCGGCAATGATAGGATTAAACCGTTGCAAATGGGCATAAACAGTAGTAGTGCCATTAGGATGCTGTATGTAAATACAATTGCCGTAACCCCCTGTGGAAACCCTTACACGACTGACATAACCTTCGGCAGCAGCGAAAACATTCAGTCCTTCTCTACCAGCAGTTTTGATGTCTAAGCCTGCATGAAAATGACTGGAGCGCAATTCGCCCATATTTCCGCTCAGAAAGTTCGTCTTATCGGGCTGAATGGGGAATTCGAAGTAGTCTTTATCGATTCCTTCATATTGGGCATAAAGTCCAACGGGTAGGATGAGTAGTAGGAAAAGTAAAAGTTTATTTAATCTCAACTTCGAGTAATAATTTATCTTCAATATACGCTTCTAAGGTATCACCAACAACAATAGGACCAACTCCTGCAGGTGTACCACTAAATATAATATCTCCCTTTTTCAACGTAAAAAACTGTGATACATATGCAATGATCTGATCAAAAGTGTAAAGCATAAGACTTGTATTGCCACTTTGCTGCGTTTCTCCATTTTTTTCGAGCGAAAAATCGAGGTTCGCTAAATCGAAATCCGACTTTGGATAGAAGTTAGAAATAGGTGCTGATCCGTTAAAGCCTTTAGCCTTTTCCCATGGAAGCCCCTTCTCTTTGCACTGTGTTTGAATATCGCGAGCAGTGAAGTCGATTCCGATCCCCACCTCATCATAGTATTTATGGGCAAACTTTTCATCAATGAACTTACCTTCGCGATTGATCTTCAATAGGATTTCCACTTCATAGTGAATGTCCTTTGAGAATTCAGGGTAGTAGAAGGGAGCATTGTTACGAAGCACAGCTGTGTCCGGCTTCATAAAAATCACCGGTTCAGATGGGCTTTCATTATTTAGTTCTGCAATGTGGGCGGCATAGTTTCTGCCGATGGCAATAATTTTCATTTACTATGGTTTAAGGCCTAGGTCAGGATGACCGTTTTTCGTTTGGACAAAATTAAAACCTTGTCTTCATTTGACAAGCTCCAAAGATTATTCAATTTTGCTCTTGTAAGCACTGAAACGCCATGAAGAAAACTTCTAAATCTCTTATCGCATCTATTCTCTTACTCGTATTGATCACCTGGGCTTGTACAAAAGTACCGATTACCGGAAGACGTCAGCTGACGGGTGTAATTGGATCTGAACAGATCATTAGTATGAGTGCCGATGCCTATAAGCAAGTGTTGGACTCCATTCCGCTTTCTGATAATCAAGAGCAGGTGGCAATGATCAAACGTGTTGGTACCAAAATTCAGAAGGCTGTTGAAAAATACTTAACGGATAATGGAAATGCGAGCTTGTTGGAAGGTTTCAATTGGGAGTTCAATCTGATTGATAATGACAGCACCGTAAATGCCTGGGCAATGCCTGGCGGCAAAGTGGCTTTCTACACTGGGATTCTCCCTATCTGTCAGGATGACCTCGGTGTAGCGGTGGTCATGGGGCATGAAGTGGCGCATGCTGTGGCTAAACACGGCCAGGAACGTATGAATCAAAACTATGCTAAGCAAATTGGTCTTTCTATCGGAGCGATCGCTTTGGGTCAAGATCCTTCTGTCAGTCAGCAAATGGTATTTAGAGCAGTAGGCATCGGTACTGATCTGGCTTTGCTGAAATATTCTAGGACACATGAGTCTGAGGCCGATGAATTAGGTCTGACCTTTATGGCCATTGCAGGTTATGACCCTAGCGAGGCCCCTAAGTTTTGGGAGCGAATGTCGGCCGGCAGCAGCGGTCAGGCACCGCCAGAGTTTCTATCGACTCACCCTTCTCATGAGACTAGAATCAATCGCTTAAATGCTGCTTTGCCTAAGGCATTGGAGTATTATGAGGCGAGTGGGAAATGATTTGAGTTATTAAGTGAGAAGGTGAGGAAGTGATGAGGTAAAGAAGTGATCGAGTGTTCTTCAGCCATCTACGAATACACCGTATGTTTATCGAACGATTTACTTTTGATTTAGGCTTTGAATCGCTTGGCGAGTGATGGGATCCAACGTCAGCGTGACCATTGGCTGATAAAGTCGATTTAGAAGTACCTCTAGCTCCAATGGTTTTGATGCCTGCCTCTGTCGACAGACAGGTTGGGCTCTTTTTCTTTTGGAGAAGCAAAGGAAAAGTAAGGTCAGCCGAAAGGGAAATTAGAATCTCTCAGGGTTAATGCATTTTCTTTTTGATAAGCCAAAAAGAAACAAAAAACCTTTCCGAAAACTCCAAATCCAAGCGCGGTCTTGGCGCATGCACACGCTGCCGGCCGACCGACTTGTATTTCACGCGGTTTTCGGTCACCCGCCCGCCACTCGTGATTAGATGGACGGTTGTACTGTATCAAATACTATTCACAAAGTCTAGAAACACCTTTTTATGAAGATCTAAGTCCATATCAGGGGAAAGCGCCACACGTGCTATATAATCTTTGTCACCTTCCTTGGTAGTTCCTTGAGTAGAGGTGGCAGGTATAGTCCAGTAACATCCCTTTAACTGTCCATAACTCACACAGTATTTACTCTCATTAGGAATCTCATTAATCATTAAGTCGATAAGCTTGAGGTTTAAGTCCCGTTTGTAAGCCTCTCGTTCTTCATCAGTATCGCCCTTGGTCGGAAGGTCTAATGAAAATACGGAGGGGGTAAAACCTTGTGCGGCCAACTCTTCTGACACGAAGTTGATTTTTGCCTTAGGCAAATGTTCCTTGATATAGCTTACAAACTCACGAGTATTCTGATAAGCATCAGCAATTCTTTGATTCATGGATGGCAGCTGCTTAGCCAATATCTCCATTTGAAGAGCAGTCGCTTCATTGTCGCAAAGCTTGAGGTGTAGGTTTATCTTTTCCATCAAATGCCCAGCGGCTTTATTCGCCACAGCATAGCCTGCGGTACATTTTCCACCGCTAGGGAACTTTGATCCACTTACATAGGCGATCGTTTGGACTTTTGCTAGCATGTCATCTTCTCCCAAGAAATGGACATTAGGGCAGAAGGTTTGATCTAAAATAAAAACAGGATTAATGGCCGTTTCACCCGTAGGAGTCTTTCGAGGCTTACTCAATGCCTCTTCCAGTTTGATCATTTCCGGCACTTCCACTCTAGGGTTAGTGGGTATCTCAGCAATGATATAGGGGATCGCATCTTCTTGCGCTATGCTATCCAGCACCTGATGCGTGCTTTGCACCATATCATTACCACCATCTACAGGCAAATCCACAACTTCCACATTCTCTATACATGCCGCAACGCGTCTGGCCTGATCGTTAGTGCCACCATAACAGTTTGGGGGTACAACAATTCTGATCGCTTTATCTGGATGCTTTTCTCTCGCTTCGTGAATCAAGCCCATTACAATGGCATACTGCATGGACAGCCCGCTAGAAGCTACTACAGCATCAATGTTAGTATTGGCGATCTGGGAAATAGAGCTCAAAACTGAAGCCTTATTGGATTTAATATCGTGGCTTTCTGAATTAGGTTCTGTACCAATAAGTTGTTGAAGCCCAATCAAGGCATTAGCGGGTGTCATGGCGATGGTCTCGCGCCTTCTTACGTGCTGGATTTCTGAGGAGTAAGCTTTATTCTCTTCGCCATTGATCAATACGATACTTCCTAATTGATCATGAAGACTGATATAAAAATCAATATTCGAATTGAGATCAAAGTTACTAACCGATAAGTCATCACCCTGCCGTGAGATGAAAACCGTACTGCCATCAAAAGCTTTAATCTCCTCTGGACTTTCAACTTGCTTCAATTCGAATTGATAACCATAAATCTGCTTAATCAAGTCAGCATCGAAATGTGCAGGTAATTCGCCACCGTGAACAATTTGGGTGTTTCTGCGAGTGAGCAAGTTCTTTCTCAGGACCGCTAAAATTGGAGTTGTCTGAGAGGAAAAACTGATCACGTTTTCTGGATCGAGTTGATTGATCTTTGCAATTGTCCATTCCAATACACAAGACAATGGATGACCAAGTCGAATGTAATCATATGCCGTGCGTAGTTCACTCAGAGCCGAGGTTTGAGCATTGTTATCATTAAACAAAGCCTCAAACTGTTCTATAAACTCCGTCTTGGCCAGTTCCTCATTGTAGATATCCAGTCGATGAGTGGTTAGGTTGAGCCAGTCGGCAGGCATATTTTCTAAAACATCTTTTAGATAGTCGAGTGTTTTGCTGTATTCCATTCTATTCACCTTGAACAGGCTTCCAATTATAGTTCAAACTGTATTTAAGACGGTTCTCCAGACCGAATGTGAGGTTTTGTAACCTGCCAATTATTTGACTTCGGAAATTGTCAAAAAACAGAGTCAATACCAACACTTCTGCCTATAGAAGAAGTTCCTTTTTTGTCAATCGAATTGAATTGGTTAGTGTGCGGAGGGGATCCAACGTCAGCATTACCATTGGTTGATACTTTTTTGTGAAAGCTCGCGGAGCAATGACCTTGACACCAACCCGTCCTTCGCGTTGTTTTCGGCTCCGAGCCCGTCTATTAGAATTGAGCTTGGTTTTCTATTCTTTGATGATAATCGTTTCGAGATGTACAGGGGTGATCACCTTTGAATCAGGAGATGCGGCTTTTACCTCTTCAATGAAAGGCTTGATTTTATCATTGATAGCCTTTTCTTGCGAGAAGCCATATGGCAATCGAAAATTGTCCCAATGCGATGGAATCACTGTTTTTGGAAAGCCAGTGAGCCGCATCAAACGTTCTGTATACTTGTAGATTTCTAACCTGGAGAAATTAACACCTGGCAATAAAATGTCTGGTCTTAGTCCATCTACTTCTCTTTCGATGTAGTTCATAGAACCCATAGTGAGTACTTTATGGTTTTTGAATCTGGCTAAAAACATCAATGAGCCTCCTTCGACAAACTCGGAGATTTTCATGGGAGCTGTTACAGAAGGAGGGATAATCCGAGAATCAAAGTAATGCTTCTTGTTTAAGGCAGAATGAATGGATTCTAAAATACGTACCGAGAAGTTTTCGAATTGATAATCTTCTCCACCTTTTACGGTATATAGCTGCTCATTAGGAACACCATAGGCTTTAAGCACATTGGTTGTAGACTCAGTTCCAATGACTTTTGCACCAGTTAATTTGGCGATATAGGGCACATCCGAAAGGTGATCGAAGTGGGAGTGATGTACTAGAATAAAGTCAGCCTTCTGAATCAGCGAATTAATCAAAACCGTATCGGATTCAAAGTAGTCAGAGCGCTTGTAGACTTTACGTGTATCCTCTTTATTGGATGAAGGACCTTCACCTAACTTCAGCCGAGAAATATAAGGATCAACCAGGACTGTAACCGTTCCATCCGTGATTTCCCAACCAGCAGTACCGAAGTACCTGAGTTTGATTTCATCTTCTTGGGCTTGAACAATTTGTCCAAGAGCAATAATGCTAAGAACAATTATAGATTTGATTGTTTTGAATTTGCCCATGGGTCTGCGTTTTATCAGTTCTGCCAAACAGAATTACTTTTAAGTTAAAGGTTATTGTCAATATGACTCTACATGAAAGATGATTTTCGTCAGTTTCTCAGCGCGATCTCTTGCGCCAAACAGGCATAGTTTTGTCTAGCTCAGTGTTATAGTTTTTGTCAATAAGTTGATAGAAATTATTAATGAAAAGTATTGAAAGGATTGTGTTAGATTTGGTCTAAACAATTTAAACCGATCAATCATAATGGAAAACAATGGACATTCGGGCATCCCTGCAGGTAAGTGCCCATTCCACGGTGGTACTATGCAAAAAAGTGCCGGTGGAGGAACCTCAAATAGAGACTGGTGGCCTAACCAGCTCAACCTAAACATTCTTAGACAACATTCTTCTTTATCCGATCCTATGGATGAAGACTTCAACTATGCTGAGGAGTTCAAGAAACTCGATTTAGAGGCAGTTAAAAAGGACCTTTATGATCTAATGACGGATTCTCAAGATTGGTGGCCTGCCGATTATGGTCACTATGGTCCGTTCTTTATCCGTATGGCATGGCACAGTGCAGGTACTTACCGTATCGCTGACGGTCGTGGTGGAGGAGGATCAGGAACTCAGCGTTTTGCTCCGCTGAATAGCTGGCCTGATAATGGTAACCTTGACAAAGCACGTCTATTGCTTTGGCCTGTAAAGCAGAAGTATGGAAGAAAACTTTCTTGGGCTGACTTGATGATCTTAGCAGGAAACTGTGCGATCGAGTCTATGGGACTTGAGACTTACGGTTTTGCTGGTGGACGTGAAGACGTTTGGCAGCCGGAAGAAGATATTTATTGGGGATCTGAAGGCGAGTGGCTTGGTAACAAGCAGCGTTATGCCGATGGTGAGCTTGAGGCGACTTTAGGTGCCGTACATATGGGATTGATCTATGTAAACCCTGAAGGACCTAACGGAAACCCTGATCCTGTGGCATCAGGTATGGATATCCGTGAGACATTCGGTCGTATGGCCATGAATGACGAAGAGACTGTAGCCCTTGTTGCTGGAGGTCATACTTTCGGAAAAGCGCACGGTGCTGCTGACCCGGATCAGTACGTTGGTAGAGAGCCAGAAGGAGCTTCTATCGAAGAACAAGGTTTAGGTTGGAAGAACACTTTCGGAACAGGTCATGGTGATCATACCATCACCAGTGGTATTGAAGGTGCCTGGACACCAAACCCAAATAAATGGGATCATGATTATTTCAGGGTACTATTGGATTACGATTGGGAGTTGACTAAGAGCCCTGCTGGAGCTCACCAATGGACACCAACAGCAGCTTCTAATGCTGATATGGCACCAGCTGCTGGCGATCCATCGAAAAAGCAAGCTTTGATGATGACAACAGCCGATATGGCTTTGAAAAACGATCCAGCTTACTTGGAGATTTCTAAACGCTTCCGCAATGATCAAGCAGCTTTTGAAGAAGCATTTGCTAAAGCATGGTTCAAATTAACGCACAGAGATATGGGACCTAAGGCTTTGTACTTAGGTGCTGAAGTGCCTGCGGAAGATTTGATCTGGCAAGACACTATTCCTGCTGCGACTTTCGATTTGATTGATGATGCTGACGTAGCTTCATTGAAAGCTTCAATCCTAGCTTCTGGTTTATCTGTATCAGAATTGGTTTCTACGGCTTGGGCTTCAGCTTCAACTTTCCGTGGATCCGACAAAAGAGGTGGTGCAAATGGTGGACGAATTCGTTTGGCTCCTCAAAAAGATTGGGAAGTGAATAATCCAACACAGCTAGCTAAGGTATTGGAGACACTGGAAGGTATTCAGTCAGAATTCAACGGTGCGCGGTCTGGAAACAAAGGTGTTTCTATGGCTGACCTTATTGTTCTAGGTGGATGTGCAGGTGTTGAGAAGGCTGCCAAAGATGCCGGTCACAATATCACTGTACCATTTACTCCTGGACGTACGGATGCTTCGCAAGAGCAGACTGATGTGGATTCTTTCCACGCACTTAAGCCTATTGCTGATGGATTTAGAAACTTCTATGCTGCGAAGCATAAGACTTCAGGTGAAGAGATGTTAGTGGATAAGTCACAGTTGTTGACTTTGACACCACCGGAAATGACGGTGCTAGTAGGAGGTATGAGAGTACTCAATACTAACTATAATGGTTCTCAGCATGGTGTTTTCACTGGTAGACCGGGAGTGTTGACCAATGATTTCTTTGTAAACCTATTGGACATGACCACTACTTGGAGCGCAGTATCTGACGCGGACGAAGTATTTGCAGGTCGTGATAGAAGAACAGGAGAGGTCAAAGGCACTGGAACACGAGTTGATTTGATCTTTGGTTCTAATTCTGAACTTAGGGCTTTAGCCGAAGTTTATGCTTGTGCTGATTCTGGTGAAAAGTTTGTAAATGACTTTGTAGCCGCTTGGGATAAAGTAATGAACCTAGATCGTTTTGATCTGGCTTAAGAATTAACTTACTATAAACAGAAAAGGTGATCCGGAAACGGATCACCTTTTTTCGTTTCAGCTTTTAGATCCCGAACATTTTTCTTCCCAATTGAAATGTCGGAAGAAAAATTCCGGAATGACGTTGGGATTGAATGGATGCTTAACTCCTCTTCCTGTCTGCTTTTTTCTTCGTCATTCCCGTGGAAACAGGGATCTCCTGATCAACATGCTTCCTTTAAGAATACCTCTGACTACTGATGAATAGAATTGAGTCGAGTGTTTAGTCAATGCTCTTGGCAAGTCTAAAACCAGGTCTTTGAAAAGTTGGTTCTACATAGGCACGACTAGCCGTCCTTGAATGCCATGGGTCTGCATCATAACTCGCCCCACGACCTACTTTGCTGTCCCCAGTAGCAGCACCTTTAGGGTTGTCCGCTTCATTTGAGCTGTATTCATAGTACCAATCATTACACCATTCCCAGATATTGCCATTGATATCATACACACCTAGGGCATTTGGTGCATAAGAACCTACTGGGGCGGTAAAGGCAAAACCATCGTTGTGGTTTTTCCAGACATTTGTTCTGCCTGTCGATTCTTTTAGTGACTCGTCTGCAAGGTTCTCGTTTTTGGGAAGTCCATCACCCCAAGGGTAAACACCGGGCTTACCACCATCTCTCATTACATATTCAAACTCAGCCTCTGTTGGTAGTCTATAAGTTTCGTTCATCGTTTTATTAAGCCATACTATATAATCACGGGCATCGTACCAGGTGGTGTTGATAATTGGGTGGTCATCGATCCAGCCCCATTCTGGTACTTTCGGCATATCTCTGCCAGTGGCATTACAGAAGGAGCGATAAGCCGCTACCGTTACCTCATATTTACCAATATAGAAATCATTCAATAGCACTTTGTGGATAGGTCTTTCATCACCTTCGCCATCTGTCTGCCCCATCATAAATGAGCCGCCTTTTACTCTGACCATTTCGGGCTTTTCAACCTGTGTGCTGATTTCCGTTTCAGCCCGCTTGAGTCCAAATGATAGTATGCTGACCAACAAGAATGTGATTAATCTAGTATTTCCGAGAGTTGTCAATTTCATGCCTTAGTTAACTTCTTTCTACCGAACGATAAATCTACCGAACTGTTTGGCACCATACTGTTCATTCTTGCGAATCAATTTTCATAGGAATATCAGCTTTTACTTCTCGTTTGCAATACTAAATAGATTGAATGTAGCAGGTTGGACTTCTGAGAAGGTTCCGGAGGTGTTTGTGAGAATGACTGTGACTATCTTAAGATGTGGTACGATCACGATTTGCGTACATGAACCTGTCTGCTCTCCACTATGACCGATAATGGCTCCCTCATTGGGCTTAGGGTTGTACAAAAACCATCCAAATCCATAGGCATTTCTTTCTTTTTCCAAACTGTGATGTTCACGCATTAAGTCCATGGTGCTTTCTTTTACGAAAACATTATTGATCACGGCATTGCCAAATTTGAGCATGTCTTCAAGAGTAGAGTAAAATCCACCACCGGGAATACGATTACTCAAATTGTTTTCTTTACCATCTCTGGATTTTCCTTTTCTGATTTGGTGATACAAGCTTGACTGATTGGGTTTCTTTTGACCGAATTTCTCCACCCCAGTGTTGGACATGCCTGCTTTATCCCAGATATTCTTCTGCATATAGTCCTCGAAAGTCATACCTGAAGCCCTCTCTACAATTACACCCAAGACAGTATAACCATAAGTGGTATAGCTGTATCTGGTACCCGGTTCGAAAAGAAGTTCTCTGTCTTTGAATATGTCCAATGCATCATAAAGAGTAGGGTACTCTATTTTGGTCTGTGCATCTTTGGCACTTGTATAGCCTTTCATACCGGAGGTATGAGATAAGAGGTGCCTTGTTGTGATTTGAGTTTTAGGTTGCCTGGGATAGTCAGGGATATAGGTCTGTATTGGAGCATCCAAATCAATGAGGTCTTGTTCAACCAACTGCATTACTGCTATAGCGGTCATAGACTTGGCTATAGATGCTAACCGAGTAACCGTAGTCGGTGTGAATTCCAATCCTGCGTCACGATCGGCATAACCAGCGCCTGATTGCCAAACGGTTTCTCCATCGATGGTGAAGCCCCCAGCTGCTCCAACGATTTTATCCTTGTTAATTAAGCTTTCTAATAAGGCCTTTGCCTTAGCAGCTTTGTCTTGCGCTTGGCTGTTGAAACCAATAAAAAGTGCAATAAGAATGATGAGTTTTTTCATTTTGTTGTCATTAATTGTTTCAACAAACATGAAGGATAAATTAGGCCAAACCTCACTTTTTACTACGTCTGGGATAAACTATCGGCTTTTAGGGGCGAATGATCAAGTGAAATTAGGTTTTGCTTATAGCTTTTTGATACTGGCAATTCCATTTCGGTGAGAAGGATGGTATTGGAGTCCTTCCATTCTTTGAAATGTTGGGGATTGATTACATGCGATCTATGGACTTTGACCAATTCAGGTTTTTGAGCATGGACATTCTTCAGGGTGGTCCGAAGCAGCTTGCGGTTGACACCTTCCTTGGTAAGGTAGGTCACTTCCACATAGTTATCGGCACTCGAAATGCAGATGAGATCGGACTGTTTGATCTGAAGTACATCTAATTTGTTTTCTCCTGAAAGGATAATCTTGTCAGACTCAGTATCGGGTGCTCTTTTGTTTAGATACCAACGAACAAATATCAAAATGGGCAAAATGATAAAGAAGATAGGGTAGTAGACTTCGAGTGTGAACTTGCTAAAAGAATACACCCCATTGATGATATCAGTCTTGTAGTAGAGATAGCTTCCGATCCATACAATGACATTAAAAGCCAATAGAAAGATGGACTCAAACAAGGTATTCCATTTACCAGCTTTTTTGAACAACCAATTCTGAGCAGGTACCAATATGCAGTATCCGACAATAGATATTAAACCATAAGGAGGGAGTATTTGAACCCTGATAGGCATAGGTAAATCTGCAGTATCAAAGGGAGCTATTAACACTAGAAACAAGACAAGCCAGACACCTATGATAATGGCGACAAGGAAGTGGTGCTTATATGAAGTGCTAAGTTTTAGCAAGGTTTTTCTATATCAAAGTGGTCTGACCTACTTAATGAACTTAAACGATTCCATCATTTTTCTAAATAAGTTGCCATATTTGACATCAAACCTGTTTTTACTAGAGTATCCGATTAAAACAAAAAGCTCCTCTTTGTGAACTGCCAGATAAGTCAAATTTTTTATCTCCAGTCCATTTTGAACAAAGCCGTATTCAATCCATTTGAATTTAACACCGTCCAGAAGCGATTGACCCTGATCAATAATTTTGAAACTTTCAAATAAATTTGGAAACGATTCAATTATATATTCTTGATAACATTCTTCAAGAGTTCTTTTACCGATGAAACTTGAGGTGATCCCCCAGTTTTCCGCCTGATAATCTCTTCGGTTCTCTTTCGGAGCAAATACTGCTATTCTTTCATTTTGATTAGAAATAGTCCAACCCTCAAAGTACCTAAAGGTGAACCCTCTATTTGATTCTGAATAAACTTCGGTCTGTGCGTAAATGACATTATTAAACAGAAAGATAGCTGCTAAAGCAAATAAGACTTTGACCATAACTCATTACCCTTTTTGAAAACCGCTGAGCTTAATTTTAGTCAGTTTGCGCTTAGTGTCTAAAGAGAAGTCTCCCTTCATCATCCAATCGTAGTAACCAGGTTCTCTTTTAAAAACTTCTGACACAGGTTTCCCTTTGTGTTTGCCAAAATTAAAGACCTCTTCATTTTTATCGTTGAGCACAATTCTGCCCGCTAGGTCTACCATTCTTGAAGCTACCAAGTTGTGGATAGCACCCATATCATTCTCGATCTTTCCAACTTCGCGACCTGAGGCATCTGTTACATCCATGCCATTATATCGCTCTATTTGTGCTTTAAACACCTCAAAGGTGGCATCGTTATCAGCTTCTGCACCGTGCGCACCTATAAGCTCTTTGCCACAATAGAATTTATAAGCTGCGGAAAGCGTACGCTGTTCCATAAGGAAGAATATCTTTTGCGCATCGATCAGCTTACGGTTGCTCACATCAAAGTCGACATCCACTCTCAAGAACTCTTCAACCAAAAGAGGAACATCAAAGCGAACAATGTTATATCCACCTAGATCGCAACCCTCCAGAAATTTTGCCAGATTCTTGGCCAACTCCTTGAAAGTCGGTTTATCTGCCACGTCCTCATCTCTAATGCCATGAATGACAGCTGATTCTTCAGGAATGGGTATAGTAGGGTTGACCAATTGTACTTTCTTTTCAGTTTCGCCATTAGGCATCACCTTCAGCATGGCCAGCTCCACAATTCTGTCTTGAGAAATGTTGATTCCTGTAGTCTCCAGGTCAAAGAATACAAGTGGGTTTTTTAGATTGAGTTGCATTGAGTGCTTAATTCAGAATTGATTTTTTGATTTTTTCCAGGTCCAAACCACCATAGTCGCCCGAGCTCATTAAAAGTAAGTTTTTGGCCGCCCATTTCTGAGATAAAAGATGATTTTCGAGTGCTGCGGCTTCCGTAAAGAGTTTTATGTCTTCTCTATCAAAAGCAGACCTGACTTCTTCCTCGCTGATCATTTCCAGTTTCTTTGCCGCTACGGTCTTAGGATTGATAAATACCAAAGCTTCGTCAGGGGTATCAAAAGTATGCGAGTACTGATCAATAAAAGCCTTGTTTAAACTGCTGAAGGTGTGGAGCTCTATACAGGCTACTAAGGTTCTGTTATCAAATTGATTCTTGACTGCAGTCGAAGTTGCTTTGAGCTTGGACGGGGCGTGGGCAAAGTCTTTGAAAATGATGGTTTGATCGTTCTCACCCATTTTCTCCATTCGCTTGGCAGCTCCGGCAAAAGTTTGAATATGATGATAGAACTCCTCATCAGTGACATCTATCTCATTTAAGATGTTCTTGGCCACTTGAAGGTTCTGCATATTATGCTGACCGAATACCTCTATGGCTGTTTTGCCAGAATCATGTAACAGAGCTGTTTGTTGATCTACTATTTCTGAAGCATGCGGCCCATAAGGAACCAAATTGTCGGGACTTCCTACACTTTCAACCAATGCACACAAGGCCTTATCCTCTAGGGCGTAAAAGACTTTTCCATGGTCTGGAGTGAGCGCGATAAACTGTCTAAACTGATCGATGTAATTATCTAAAGTGGGGTAGACGTTGTAGTGATCCCAGGCGATACCCGAGATTAATGCCAGGTCATGTTTATAGTGAAGAAATTTCGGAGTCAAATCTAGGGGGGAGGTAGTGTATTCATCGCCTTCAATAATGATGACCGGAGCATCCGATAGCTGCACCATTTGGTCAAATCCATCCAGTTGGGCGCCAACCATATAGTCGAAATCTTTACCCATCGATTTGAGCACGTGCATGATCATGGAAGTGATAGTAGTTTTACCATGACTGCCAGCTACAACTACTCGTTTTTTGTCTTTTGAAGCTTCAAAGATGAACTCAGGGAAGGAGAGGATTTTCAAACCAAGTTCTTGTGCCTTCAATAACTCGGGATTATCCGCCTTGGCGTGCATTCCTAAAATGATGAGATCAATGTTAGGGGTGATACGATTGGCATCCCAACCTTCACTTTCTGGTAGCAGTCCATGATCTCTTAAATTGGTTTTCGAAGGGTCAAAGAACATGTCATCTGACCCAGTAACCTGATTATCAAGGTTTTTGAGGCAAATAGCCAGATTGTGCATAACCGCTCCACCTATGGCGATGAAGTGAATGCGTTGGTTTGAGATCATGAATAAGTAATGAAAGTGAAATCAAAAATAAGATAAAAGAAATGGTGTCCCAACTTCGTTTTCATGATAGTAATACCCTCAAAAATGACAGAAAGGCCATTGTGTAAAACTTGGTTGATAAGTTGGGAATAATAAAAAAATATAATGGTTGTTCGGTCACAGAAATGAGTCTAAGTTTGAAGAATGGAAAAGGGAAAATCAGCAGTTCAACGTCTCGGTTATAAGTCCAAAAGTGGGCTTAGCGATGCGGCTCAACTGGGCAAGTTGCCCCCTCAGGCCGTTGACCTTGAAGAGGCCGTTTTGGGTGCGCTGATGCTGGAGAAGGATGCACTGACAAATGTCATTGATATTCTTCGTCCTGAGTCCTTTTACAAGGAAGCACATAAGGAAATATATCAAGCGATTTATGACCTTTTCCAGGCTTCCGAACCTATTGATATTCTTACCGTGACCAGTCAATTAAGAAAGACTGGTAAAATCGAAATTGTTGGCGGTCCTTATTATATCACACAGTTGACTAACCGTGTGAGTTCGGCAGCCAACATTGAGTACCATGCCAGAATCGTAGTCGAACAATCTATCAAAAGAGAGTTGATCCGAATTTCATCAGAAATTCAGAAGGATGCTTTTGAAGATACTACTGACGTTTTCCAGCTGCTCGACAAGATGGAGCAGTCACTTTTCGAAGTATCAGAAAACAATGTTCGAAAGGAGTATGATAGCATGCGTAACATCATGGCCACTGCTTTGGAGGAAATCCAGACCAGGAAAGACCATCAGGATGGTTTGACAGGTGTGCCTTCTGGTTTTACAAATCTCGATCGTGTGACCTCCGGTTGGCAACGTTCTGACTTAGTGATTATCGCGGCACGTCCTGCCATGGGTAAAACCGCCTTTGTGGTTTCGGCCCTCAGAAATGCAGCGGTAGATCATGGACAGGCCTGTGCCATATTCTCCTTGGAGATGTCTTCGGTACAGTTGGTAAATCGTCTGATTTCAGGCGAAGCAGAGTTAGAAAGTGAGAAGATCAAGAAAGGTACGCTCGCTGAGCATGAATGGGCACAACTCGTCCATAAAACAGCAAATTTGACCAAAGCCCCCATATTTATAGATGATACCCCTGCACTTTCAATCCTCGAATTGAGGGCGAAGTGTAGAAGGTTGAAACAACAGCATGACATTCAGTTAATAGTAATTGATTACTTGCAGCTGATGTCAGGCGACTCCTCAAAGAGTGGAGGTGGAGGAGGTAACCGTGAACAGGAAATCGCCTCTATCTCCCGATCTTTGAAGAACTTAGCTAAGGAGCTCAATGTGCCGGTAATTGCGCTGTCACAATTGAGTAGAGCCGTTGAGACCCGAGGCGGAGATAAGCGTCCCCAGCTTTCCGACCTCAGGGAATCCGGATCAATTGAGCAAGATGCCGATATGGTAATGTTCCTCTATCGTCCTGAATACTATGGTATTACACAGGATGAGAACGGCATGCCGACCCAAGGTGTCGGAGAAGTCATCATAGCTAAGCACAGAAATGGATCATTGGAAAATGTCCAGCTCAAGTTTATTGGTAAGTACACCAAGTTCACCGATTTAGACTCTAATTTGGGTGGAGGAACTTATGGATCAAATTTCATAGGAGATGGTACATCAAGTTTTGAGTCGGGCGGAGCAGTGACAATTCCGAGTAAGGCCAATGGTGGAGCGCCAAACCTGCCAACTAATGATGAAGAAGCTCCATTCTAACTTTTCAATATTTTGACATCTAACAAAATCCTTGAATTTATAAGTGTTAAAGATTGGAATGGGCTTAAGAGATGTATCGAAGATAATTACATAGTTGAGGAACTCTTTCGAGACCCGATTCATTATGATTTGTTTAAAGCGAACTTTATTAATGAATTAGTCAATGACGAAAAGTTGACATCTGATGAAAAGCTATTGCATTATCAGTTTTTTTTAAATACGCATAAGGCATCAAGTTACAGTTTCAAACTTACAGATAAGCAGTATGATATTTTGTTACAGCATCTTGACGGATTAACAGGTGATCCAATTTACGCTGAGTTGAGCTCAAACAATGATTTTCTAAAAATTAAATCTGAAGAAAATAAGCGTAGAGCCAAAAAAGAATTTGATTCTATAAAAAGTAATAGAGCTTTAGAAAAAAAAGAGTTTGAAAGTCAGAAAGACGAATTGGCTTGTTCGGTCTTTAATTCCCCGCAAGAAAGAGAGTTTTACGCGGCTGCGAGATGTGTTTTTCAAGAAGAAATCATAGTACCTAACATATCATTGTCTGATCTATTTAATGATTTAAACACCGAAGATTTATCGAAAGATGAAAGAAGTTTATACTACTCTTCTTCTATAGATTGTGTTATTGCTGATCATCTAACTGGAGTACCAAAACACATAATTGAATTAGACAGCGGACACCACGATTCAAAAGGTCAGGTAGCAAAAGATTTAATTAAGAACCGAATAATTGAACGTTGCGGATATAAGCTGTATCGTTTGAGAAAAAAAGATCATACTTCTAGTGAAAATCAGTTTTTAGATTTTTTAATTAGTTTAAAGAATTTATGAAAGCTCTTATCATTACTGACCAATCCGAACCGGTTGAAATAGTAGAAAAGCCAATTCCAGAACCAATTAATGGACAAGTTCGAGTTAAGTTGAAAGCAGCGGCTCTAAACCGAAGAGATCAGTGGATCAGGCAAGGCATGTATCCCAATATTCAGTTTGGAAAGGTGTTGGGTTCCGATGGTGCTGGCGTTATAGAAGCCATTGGAGAAGGTGTTTCGGAAAGTTTAGTAGGAAAAGAAGTGATCATCAACCCTAATGTGAATTGGGGAAGTGATCCAAAAGCGCAGGCTTCGGATTACTCCGTTCTCGGGATGCCTACTCATGGTACCTTTGCCGAATATATTGTAGTTGAAGTCGATCGCTTACAAGACAAACCTGAGCATCTCAACTGGTCTGAGGCGGCTGCTTTGCCTTTAGCGGGTTTGACTGCCTATAGGGCTTTGTTTCATCACGGAGCTGCTTCGGCAGGAAAAATCGTTCTTATTTCGGGTGTAGGTGGTGGAGTGGCACAGTTTGCTTTTCAATTTGCTCTAGCTGCGGGTTGCAATGTTTATGTCACTTCAGGTTCCAAAGAAAAGATGCAAAAATGTATCTCAATGGGAGCGAAGGGTGCCTACTCCTATAGGGAAGAAGCCTGGTTCAAAAAGGTACAAAAAGAAACGGATGGCTTTGACGTAGTGATTGATAGCGCTGGTGGCAATCAAATCAATGACTTTATCAAGATCATGAAGCCTGCAGGCCGTATTGTGTTCTATGGTGCTACCAATGGTACCCCTGAAAAACTTGATATGTTCCGAATGTTCTGGAATCAAATTACCCTTCAAGGTTCTACGATGGGTAATGATCAGGAGTTTGAAGCCATGGTGGCCTTTGTCAATGAACATCAAATCAAACCAGTTGTAGATTCTGAAAGACCTTTTGATCAGATCATTTCAGCTTTTGACGAAATGAAAGCAGGAAAGCAGTTTGGGAAGCTGGTTCTTGAGTTTTAACCCCACCCAAAGGCCCTCATTGCCATTCACATTTCCGATACTTTCACTTATTGTCGCTTGAGGTTTACTTACATTTAAATAGTAAACTCAAAATCATTAATCAAAACTATATGAGAATCAATCGGAACAAGTTTGGACTGGTTGCTGCATTGTTGTTCTTAACTCAGGTCATCTGGGCGCAGGACTATAACAATGCCAGTCAATTGGCCCAACGACTTCGTGGATTGGCCAGCTCCTCAAATGCCGCCACCTTGAAGTCTATCACAAAAACATTAGGAGGCAAAGATGTCTGGATGCTCACCTTGGGTACAGGCGATATGGAGAATAAGCCTGCTATGGCCGTAGTTGGTGGCGTTGAAGGCCAACACTTACTAGGGGTAGAAATGGCAGTTCGCTTTGCCGAAGATATTGTGAATAACAATATGAGCGCTTTGGAGAATACCACATACTATGTATTTCCAAATATGAGCCCTGATGCCACTGAGCAGTACTTTGCCAACCTGAAATATGGTAGAAGTGGTAACGCAAAAGATACAGATGATGATCGTGATGGTAGAATGAATGAAGACCCATTCGAAGACCTAAACGGTGATGGTATGATTACCATGATGCGTGTGGAAGATGCCACAGGAGATTGGATTACCCATCCAGCAGACGATCGTATAATGATCAAAGCCAATAAATCGAAAGGTGAAAAAGGTAAGTATCACCTGTTTACCGAAGGTGCCGATAACGATAAGGATGGTGCTTTCAACGAAGATGGAGAAGGCGGTATCTACTTCAACAAGAGTATGACTTTCGCATTCGATTACTTCACTCCAGGCGCTGGTGAACACCCAGTTTCTGAATTGGAGAACCGAGCACTATTGGATATCCTCTATACCAAATGGAATATTTATGCCATCATGACTTTCGGCCCTGGAAATAATCTTTCTAGTGCATGGAGATACAATAGAGGTGGAGCCACCAAGAGAGTAGTCACCAGTGTGCTTAAAGATGATGAGACATTGAATAAGCTAATCTCTGGAAAGTACAACAAGACTGTTGGTACCAAAGACGCGCCACCATCGGTGGAGCCAGGAGGTAGCTTTAACCAGTGGGCATATTTCCACTTTGGTAGAATAAGCTTAAGCACGCCAGGATGGTGGGCACCTATGGTAAAAGGTGATTCTACCATGAAAAAGAACAGCGATAAGAATAGAGAGGTGAATTACCTGAGGTGGGCCGAGCAAGAAGGACTATCGAACTACTTCGCAGATTGGACAGAAATGGATCATCCTGACTTCCCTGGAATGAAGGTTGAAGTAGGCGGGATTGCACCATTCAATATGCTCAATCCTCCAATCTCAATGATTGACGATTTGGCCAGCAAGCACAATGAGTTTATCATGGAAGTGGCTAAAATGCAGGCAAGTGTCGAGTTAATCAACATGAGAACAGAGTCTGTCGGTAAGGGAATGACCCGTATCACGGTCGACTTATATAATGGCGGTACGCTACCAACGCATTCTCAAATGGGTACACGATCGCGTTGGCTCAGAAGAGTAAAGGTGGAATTAAAGCTAGGTAATGGTCAGGAAATCGTTTCTGGACGCAAGATTACTTTGATTCCTTCAATTGACGGTGATGCCGCTCGATCTATGACCTGGTTAATCAAGGGTAAAGGTGCTGTGACCATCGAGGCCGGAGCACCGCACATCGGATTCACTTCATCTAATGTTAACCTCAAATAAGCCGACATGAAAAAGTATATAAACAAACTCGCTCTATCGATTTGCTTACTTGGGTTTATAACCCCAGCTTTTGCGCAAAGCGCAGATGAGATATTCAGAGCTGTAGGCTCACCGCACAACCCCAAAGTTCAAATTAGCTTTAATCGCTATTACACTGCTGAGGGGCATGCTGCATTGACCAAGAGGATTGCTGATGCTCACCCTAATCTTGTGAAAAGGGTATCTATTGGTAAATCTTATGAAGGTCGTGATATGTGGATGTTACAGATTACCAATTACGAGAAGGGAAATCCAGACCGTAAGCCTGGTTTCTATATTGATGGAAATATTCACTCGAATGAGATTCAGGGTGCTGAGATATCAATCTATACTGCCTGGTACCTGACGGAAAACTATGGTGATGTAGACTATATCACTCAGATGTTGGACGATCGTATTTTCTATATCATTCCAACCATCAATCCGGATGCACGAAATGACTATATGAAGCAGCCTAATACAGGCAGTTCTCCACGTTCAGGAATGATTCCTCTTGATGATGACCGTGACGGCCTCTTCGATGAAGATGCTCCAGATGATCTCGATGGTAATGGCTCTATCACTCAAATGAGAAGAAAGAGTGCTACAGGAAACTTCATTCTTGACCCTAAAGATCCACGTAAGATGATTGTGGTTGGAGTGGATGATAATGTTCCTGCAAATGTGCAGCGATATGAAATGCTGGGTCAAGAAGGTATCGATAATGATGGTGATGGCCTTGTAAATGAGGATCGCGTAGGTTATTACGATCCGAACAGGGACTGGGCATGGAAATGGCAGCCGGATTATATCCAGAGGGGTGCATATAAATATCCTTTCAGCGTACCTGAGAACAGAAATGTCGCGGACTTCGTGTTAGCACATCCGAATATCGCTGGTGGACAGAGTTATCATAACTCAGGAGGAATGATCCTTCGTGGACCTGGCGCTCAGGAAGATCTTTCGACTTACAACAGAGCGGATATCAGAATATATGATGCTATTGGCCGAAAAGGAGAGAAGATCATGCCGGGTTACAATTACCTAGTAGTGTACAAGGATTTGTACTCTGTATTCGGTGGTGAGCTGGATTGGATGTATGGTAGTAGAGGTATCTACACTTTCTCCAATGAGATATTCACACGTTTTGCCTACTATAAGAATAATGAAGGTGGACAAAACCTGAATTATGATATCGATACTGAGTTGTTGATGGGCGATGCTTTCGAACCATGGAAACCTTACAATCACCCGACCTATGGTGAAATTGAAATCGGTGGTTTCAAAAAGAATTTCGGTCGTGCGACCCCTGGCTTTATGCTAGAAGAAGAGTTGCATAGAAATATGGCCTTTACACTCTATCACGCTTTCCATATGCCGAACTTGAGCATCCCTGAAGTGAAAGAGAAAGACTTGGGTGGTGGATTAAGAGAAATCACAGCTTATATCCAGAATGATAGATTGATGCCTACTCACGCATCTCAAGATTTGAAATATAAGATTGAGCGTCCTGACTACATCAGCATTTCAGGTGTAGATGTGCAAGCAGGTATGATCGTGGATAATGAGGACAGAGATTTCACTAGAGAACAGAAGGCAGAGCCTGAAAAGATAAGGATCAATAATATCCCTGGTAATTCAGTTGTCAAGGTTCGCTGGATTGTTAGCGGAAGAGGCAAGTACACCATTACGGTAGACAGTGCTAAAGGTGGTGTCGTAACCAGATAATCAAGGTATTACACTAAAATAAAAAGCCACCCCGTCATGTCGGAGTGGCTTTTTTGTTACCGTCAAGAATGACTCAAGGATTTTAGTCTAGCCACTTGATGGCGGCCTTAGACATATTTCTGTAATCATGACCAACATTTTTAACCGTGTCAATTTCCCAGTTAAAAGCCCAAGTGCTTGAGCGACTCAACTGAGCATTGGCTTCATAAAAGTTCGAACCACGTTCTAGTCTATGAGCGCCTTGTTGCATTGCCATATCCGTTGTTCTGAAAGTCCCTAAGCTTGGATCATTGTCCAGTTCCCCTAAAAGTATGATCAGCTTCTTTTGATAGGCCAATTCTAAATCAGTTTCACTGACTGCATTCTCTATTCCATAAGGGTATCTGATGTCATCGTTTGGGAAAGAATAGAATCCTGCATTAGCCGCTATGGCAGTTTCAATGCGAGCATCAGGCATAAACATTGTCATTCGATGAACAAATTGTCCACCCGCAGAATGTCCGAAGATGTCATAAGTACTATTGGCTATATCATTAACCGATTTGACGTGGTCGAATATGTTTTCTATGACGGTATATGCCCATTCTTCTTTGGGGTTTTTGGTGCCAAAAAAGGTGAAGAGATTACCTTCTTGGTAATCGTTAGTCGTGTACCTAGCGAACTTGTTTTCGAATTCCGGAACCAAGATGAGTAGGTTATTCTCCTCGGCCATCGTTACCCATGCATCAAGATAATCATCTGCATTTCTTCCACCTCCATGCATCACGAAGACAATTTTATCTCCGCTTTGCCAACCCTCAGGTTTATAGGTCCAAACTCGTATGGACTTCCTTCTACTTTCCTCATAGGCATACATCACAAAGGTGTCTTTCCCATCTAAAATGAGAGTGGGACTGGTGACTTCTGGCCCTTTTGGCAATTTGTATAAATAGATATAGCCAGTAATACCCAGGAGTACAAGGAATACAAAGCTATAGACTAGGGTCTTCCGGATAATGCGCAGGAATTTGTTCATTGACTGAGCTTTTTGGTTGAGATAAAGCAATTGTGCTACCTATCTTTGCTAAGCTAAGGTCATGCCAAAGTGTAGTCTTTTTTGAGCCGAGACTAAATTGGCGAAGAAACATCCACCAAGGTACCATTGGGGTCCTTGAGGAGCATTCTTCTTTGCCCATAGAAAGTGTCGTGTGGCTCGCTTATGATTTCATAGCCCTCTGGAGAGGCTGTTTTAAAGACATCATCAACATTTTCTACAACGAAGGTTATGTAGAAGCCCTGTGGTCTTTTCTGAAATTCATCGGGAATTAACTCGCTGGATTGCAGAATGATACCGAGCTCTAGAGACTTGTCTTTAGAAATTAGGTGTATAAACCAATCGCTGTCATAGTCTATGTTGAAGTCAAAAAGGCTCACATAGAAATCTCTGCTCTTTGCTAAGTCTTCAGAGCAGATGTTGGTCATTAAACGATTAATTACTTCCATATGGTTGATCTATTTTTGTGTATTAGATTGTTATTAAGTGATTATAAAGTGCCTTGAGCAAATGATTGGGGTAGTACTGTTTTATAATATCATTGCAATTAAAGCCATTGTTTAACTCGTAATAAGCAACTTCTGATTTGTCCATTTTCCCATTTTTTCCTCAGCATCGGTATAGAGTGTCGTTTCTATTTGTGACCGTGATGTCGTAGTGATCAATGTGAACAATAAGACAAGTATTGGGCTGATTAATCTGTCGTATACAGTGTTGAGCATTGATTGTTCAGCAGTTAGTTTCTTAGATCAAGAAAGTTGTAAGAAGATAAATACACATATATGGAATTTACAGTTTTTCCAGCCTTTATAGCACCACGCCATTCACCGCTTTCCTTTACCAGTTTTGTTATATGATCTGAAATTTGTGGATGAGGAGACTTAACAATATAGGAGTCAATAATCTGTCCACTTTCAGAGATTAGATAATGAATTTCAATTTTACCAGAAAAGCCCCCTCGTGCCATTTCGCTTGGATATCTCAGAGACTTTCTCAAATAAGAATTCCATGCTGAACTACCCTGAGCGTATTCAGGTGGCAAATTAGTGAGCGCATAGAAAATGCTGTCATTCGATTCAAAATCAACTTTATTTTCAATTTCGCCTTCCTTATTATATTCAAACGAACTAATAATATTTCCTTGGAAATCCGTTTTGTACCAAGTTCCAGTTCTTTTCCCTTTTTTAAAATTACCTATCGTTTTTGCACCGTTCTTAGGATCAAATGAGACAAAGGTTCCATCACGTTTGCCTTTATACAAGAATTCATAATGGACCAGTTTGTCTTCTAACGTGTAAAGTGTCGACTTGCCAATAAAGCTGTTTCGAGTACCTTGTCCCTCTCTTATCTCATAAAAAGAAGCCTTCTTTTTACTTCGGACAGTTTTCAGTTCGCTGTCCAGATAGTATTTCTTTGAATCTTGCGCGAAGGTTAGAGCGGTAATTAAAAGTATAGAAAGTGAGAGGGTGATTTTCATGTCCTGAATTAAAGCATAATGAGTCTTTAAAAAAATAGATTACTGGATTTCAAAAGACTGATACCTTTTTGGTAAGAAATTAAAAAGCCACCCCGGTGTATCGGGATGGCTTATGTGTGAAAAAGGGCTACTCCGTATGAGCAGCCGGAAAGGTTTGCTTACTCACCTTAGGTCTTTTTTATCACCTTCCGAACACCTTTTATAATACCCGCTTTGTCTTGAACCCTTATTAAAATGATACCATTAGGGAGTTCGGAAATGTCAAGGGTTAAGTCACCATCTTTTTGAACCTTCCTATCCTGTATCAACTTGAGTCCGTTTACATTCATCAAGGAGATTTTATCACCTGTAGATAAACCAGTGATTATCAATTCTCCCTGGGTAGGGTTAGGGTAGGTTTTGACACTGACCGAGTGTCCTGTTTTATCGAAAGAGGTTACTATCAGCGTTTGGGAAATGCTAGCCATACACTGATTTGCATCGCGAACTGTCACATTGTAATTGCCATTGGTCAGTCCGCTGAAAGTGCCGCTTCCTTGAAAGTTGGTGCCATCTATAGAATACTCATATGGGCCTGTACCTCCTGTAGCTGTAGCTGAGATGGTATTGTCATCCACTATAACTGCGCTAACCATTAAAACATCAGGTTCTGTAATGGTCAGATTACTGGCCAAAGTACAGTCACTGTCATCTTTGACCACTAAGGTGTAGTTACCTGCAGCTAATCCACTGAAACTAGTTTCCGATTGGAAGTTTGTCCCATCAATAGAGTAGGTCAGTGCACCTGTTCCACCAGAGGCAGTCAGGTCAACAGCACCAGTATTGTCACCATTGCAGGTGAGGTTAGTCACTGTAGTACTCACCTGAATCGCTGCCGGTTGAGTGATGTCAGTGTTCACAATAAATTCACAGCCATTTTCATCCTTAATGGTAACCGTATAATTGCCTGCGGACAGTCCAGTAAAGTTACTTGATGGCTGGAAAGTACTACCATTTAAACTGTATGACAGGTCTCCAGTTCCTCCTGTAGCTGTTACCGTAATTGAACCATCACTATCTCCGTTACAAACCAGCTGGGTTGAAGTAACTGTAGCAGTTAAAGGAGGACGTTGCAGTATTGTGAAGCTGGCATTGGCTTCGCAATTATTAGCATCTCTAACTACTACTGCATATCCTCCTGGTGATAGGTTGTTCAAGTCAATAGAAGAACTAAAGCTTCCACCATTAACACTGTAGGTAAATGGGGCTGTACCTCCAGTTACATCGATTTGAGCAGAACCATCATTTGCACCATTACAAGAAATGTGACTTATGTTGTTGAAACCGGCTCCTAGGACAGAAGGCTCTGTAATTGTGATGCTGGTAGTCACCGTACAACTGTTCACATCTCTTACAACAACAGTGTAAGTTCCTGCTTGAAGGCCACTGAAAGTTTCTGTATTTTGAAAAATGGTGCCATCAATACTGTACTCATATGCACCAGTACCACCTGTTGCTGTAATATCAATTTCACCAGAACCATTTCCATTACAGGTTAGGTCAGTAACACTTGCATTTACTTGTATAGGTGTTGGCTCAGCAACATTAGCTGAGAGAGTCGAAATACAGGAATTGTCATCCTTAATACTGACGGTATAATTACCAGAGCTCAATCCGCTAAAGATATTAGAGGGCTGAAAATCTGTTCCATTGATGCTATAGATCAAAGTGCCAGTGCCCCCTGAGGCGGTAACGGTTATCGTGCCATCACTGCCACCATTACATAAAACAGCAGTTGTCATTGCTGTTCCTGATATGGCGGTTGGTTCAGTAATAGTGAAGTTTGCTATGGTTTCGCAGTCATTGGCATCTTTGATGATTATTGAATAGTTCGCAGGTGACAACCCAGTCAGGTCTACACTAGTATTGAAAGCTCCACTATTAATGCTATAGCTATACGGAGTTGATCCACCAGTTACAGAAATACCTGCTGAACCATTGTCGGCACCATTGCAGGTTGCATCTACGATATTCGTAATGCTCGCCATCAAGATATCAGGTTCAGTGATGGTGACTGTCTGGGTGGTTGTACAATTATTGGCATCAATAACTGTAAGCGTATAGTTGCCCGGTGCTAAATCTGCAAAGGGTCCTGCTTGGAAATTCGTGCCATCTAATGAATATTGATATGGCGCTGTTCCTCCTGAAGTAAATCCTGCGATTTGCCCATCAGCTTCACCATTGCATGTGACATCCACTGCTTCGAAATTGAGCATGATTGCTGTCGGCTCTGCCACAGTGGCGCTGATCGTAGTTGTACAACCCAAAGCGTCTTGCACAGAGATAGTATAACTGCCTGCAGCCAGATTGCTAAAGTTGTCACTACTATTGAAGGTAGTACCATCTATGCTATATGTAAGGCCTCCTGTACCCCCAGAGGCTGATACGTCAATTATACCGTCACTTCCGCCAAAACAGGTTACATTATTGACGGTCGTTTGGACAGAAATGGCCAGAGGTTCTGTGAGCTGGATCGTTGTGCTCTGCTCGCAGTTGTTTCCATCCCTAACCGTTATCGTGTAGCTGTCTGCAGATAGATTGTCAAAAGTAGAGCCGTTCTGATAGTTCATCCCATCAATGCTAAAAGTATATGGTCCCGTTCCTCCGGAAGCGGTAGCAGAGACTTCTCCATTGGTATCACCATTACAAGCAAGTGATTTGGTGATACTTGCACTTAAGACAATTTGGGTAGGTTCTCCAACGGTCGTTTGAACTGATGTTGTACATCCGTTCACATCCGTTACCATAAATATGTAATTACCAGCGCTTAACTCTGTGAATATATTGTTTGTAGTTACAGCCTGTCCGATAATTTCATATTGGTAAACGCCTGTTCCTCCACCGGCTGTTAGCGTGACAACACCATTATCTCCACCGTTGCATATTACGTCAGAAGTTACTGTAGCTACTAGCGTAAGTGGGCTAGGTTCAATGAGTGTATTCGTGATAGAGAAAGTACAATTGGTCGCGTCTTTCACAGTAATAATATAAGTGCCTCCCGAAAGTCCATTAAAAGTGCTACCTGTTTGAAAGGTGCCTCCATTAATCGAATATTCATAAGGGGCAACGCCACCACCTACAGTTGCTACGGTGATGCTGCCGTCTGCACTACCATTACAGAGTGGATCAATAAACGTAGTAGTAGCAGTAATCGCAGAAGGTTCTGTGATTGTAGTCTGAACATCATTGGTACAGCCATTATTGTCCTTGATGGTAATCGTATAAATTCCTGCGGACAGTCCACTAAATAGGGTAGTAGCCTGAAAAGTTGTACCACCATCTATGCTGAACTCATAAGGCGCTTGACCATTAACCGGAGAGGAGATGGTAATTGTACCGTCTACAACCCCACAGCTTGTCGTTGCCGTGGTAGTTATTGTTGCATCCAATGGTAATGCATCAGGTATGGTCACTGTCTCACTAATCTCACAACCATTCGCATCTTGTACATAGATTATTTGATCCCCTGAGCTTAATACACCACTGAAAGTGTCGTTGGGTTGATAAGTAACACCATCGAGACTATATGAATACGGTGCAGTACCGCCCTGTACAGAAATGACTATGCTACCATCATTACCATTTGTACAAGTTGGAGCTGAAATGGTAGCAGGATTAAAGCTTAGAGCAGATGGTTCTTGTATAGTAACTGGAGCTGTGTTTGTTATACATCCATTAGCATCTCGAATGATGAGAGGCTGGTTATTGATTGGGGGGACGTTAGTCAACAAGTTGTTGTCGGGGAACGGGAAAAACTGAACACCATCTCCACTTACTTCATATGGGGCAATACCCCCTGTTATATTCAATGTAATAGTTCCATCTGATGCACCATTACAGGTAATGTCTGTAAAGGATGTAATCACAGGAGTCACGGGACTGGATGGAAAAAATAGGCTGGTAACGACCAGACTATCGCATCCGTTTTGATCTTCGAGTACATCAAGATAAGTACCCTCTTGTGTATATGCGTTATTGCCAATAGTATAAGAATCACCAAAACATACAGCTGGTGTGTTACTGGTGATACTTCCAGTACAACTTGACATTTTAGCTATATACATCCCGCTTTGTCCTGGCGTGTTAACACCAGACCCTGAATTAACATCATTGTTATTACCCGTACTGCCCACATACATTATGTCTCCATTACTGCCAATGACAGCTGCTCTGTTATAACTACCTGGAATTCTATCAAAACCAATTACATCAAAGTTTCTATCCATAGTCATTAAAACGGAGAAGTTCTTATTAATGAGAAAAGTAGGTTTATCTCTAGGGCTTAGGTCCACTTGGTTGGGTCCACTTGCATTGTATTCAGCGACATTTAGATAGATTTTGTCATTTTTTACATCTAATTCTCTAAAGAAGACAGGCATATCTTCTTTACCGCCTAGGACTGTTCCACCACCAAAAACAAGATCCTTTGAATATTTTCCGATGAAAACGCCACGGTTTTGAGCAGTAACGGCATCAAATGTCCCACTTGAATTATCCAGATCAAGTCTATCTCTGGTATTGTCCATTATACCTTCCCAAGCCGTGTTGCTGGCAAAATAGATGCTATCATGTTCGTCAATCGTTACAAACCTGCTGGCAGATACATTGCCTTCGCCAAAGTCGATATGAGCTTGGTAATCGAGGTTGGCATCATATTTCGCTAAGAAGTTTCTGTTTCTATTGGCATTGGTAAGAGATATTTGACCTGCAGCAGGGTCAATATCAATGGTGGCGTTGTTAGCAACATAACCTACAACCACCACATCATTGGTTGAAGTAACATCAATTGCGTTTAAAACACCTTGCCCTCCAAATGTAAAACCCTTGTCATAGCTAAGGTCAGCATTGTATAACCCAACAAATGTTTCAATACTACCATTTGTACCGAATACACCGGTATTATTACCGAATGACATATCAATTTGATCGGTGAGATTTCCGGTTACGGCAATCTGTCCATTTGGTAGCACCTTTATATTTTGACCTTCAACTATTTGAGTAGAACTGGCATAGGCACTGTGCATATGGTTTATTAAGGCACCTGTCTGACCGCTATATCGTGCGATGAAAAAACCTGCTTTGCCTGACTCATCTATGGTTCTTGTTGTGGGATTAGATTGATCAAGGAGTGCCTGATCTTTAAAGGCTGAAAAAATATAGATGTCTCCATTATCAGCCACATCCATTTTAATTCTGTCGCTTCCAGCTTCAACATCTATTATGAATCCCCTATAGTAGGAGCCGTCATCATTATAAATACCAATGGCATAGAAGACAGAACCAGGGTAGTTGGTAGGCCTGCTTGTTCTCAGAAAGCCGTTCTTTGGGTCAAGAGTAACTGATCCAGACGGTTGTAGGAGTACATATGTTCTATTTTGAGGTCCGTCAATAAGGATAGGCGTATTACCTCCTTGTTCAAATGAGTAAACAAAGTCAAAGTTATGCTGCGCATTTAATGTAGATAGACAGCAGCACATGATTAGAAAAATCAATAATCGTTTCATTGCTTAATTGGTTTTAGTAAGGTTAAAAGTGAAAGAGCCGGTAATGCCCGAGGTGCCAGAACGCACACTCCGCACATTGCTCATCTGAAAGGAGAGGGAAAGGGCTGTTGCCGTGATTTCAACAATGGAGACTTCTACATTATCATCTCTTATGAAAGTGTCCAGGTCATCTGGGTTCAGGTCAAAAGTTCCTGATGCAGGCCATGGGTTACCACCATTGACAGTAGCGTAGGTCTTGTCACCTGACACGGTTAAACTAAAACCCGTAAACTGATCGCTTACATTGGTGCCATCATTGATAACACTAGATACATTCCAGGTAGCGGTCAGGTCTATCAACCGTTGCTCACTGGGTGATGGGTCATCGTCTTTGCAACCTAAAACCAAGCAAAAAAGCGCTATTGAGGCATAAAGGATTCTTTTTTTTGAGTAGAGTTGTTTCATATACATTCATTTACCAATGAATGTATTTGACTAGACTAGGAGTTGATTTGACGTATTGAAGAGAGTAGCTTGTGAATCAATGAACGTTCTCTCTGACTTGATGAGTGTTTTACTAAGCTTGAAGGGAATTTAACATTTCTGCCAGCCTTTCTTTTTTTCTGACAGAAATCGGAAGTGCTACTTCATTTTCAAGGTATACCACTCCGCCATCAGCTCTATCAAAGCGTGTTATTTTACTGACATTGACCAAATGAGATCTGTGAGCCCTGAAAAACCCGTTGGGGCTCAGATATTCCTCAAATTCCTTCAGATGTTTCGATACCATAATCTTGCGGTCGTCTGTCAAGTAGAAAACGGTATAACTACCATCAGCCTGGCACCATAGAATATCATCGAGTTTAACGATATGTAAGTTTTCAGATTCTCGAAGTATAATTTTCTTCTTGCCTCTGGAAATCTCATTGATGTTTTCCATTAAGACCGAAAACTGAAAGTTCAGTTTCTCTTTATCAATACTCTTCTGCGCTCGGTCAAGTGCTTTTTTAAGTTCGCTTGAGATTAATGGTTTGAGTAAATAGTCCATCGCGCTAAACTTGAATGCATCAATTGCAAACTGATCGTGAGCGGTTATGAAAATTACATGGAAATCTTGCCGATCGAGTTTTTTCAATAGGTCAAACCCAGTGCCATCGCTCATTTGAATATCGAGAAAAACTAGTTCTGGCTCTAATTCTTCAATGAGTTGGATGCCTGAATCCACACCTCTTGCTTCCCCCAATACTTCTATACCTCCATGATGCTCTAACATGGCCCTTAGGGCATTGATAAAAGGTTTTTCATCGTCAATAATTACGCATTCCATGGCCTATTCTTTTATCAAAGGTAAATTTACAGATACTCTCGTGCCAAGGGCCTGGTTTTGAGAATCGAAAAGATCAGTAATTAAGAAATCGGTTTTCCGCCTGAGCTTTCTCTGAATCAGTTTTAGTCGATCAATGGTGATTTGAGTAGCCATTGATTGGTGTTTAGTCTTTTTATTTAAAAGAGCTGCTTGCTTTCTACCCACTCCATCGTCCTCCACGGTAATCATTACTTGATCGTTTTTCTCATTTATAGTGAGTGTAATATGTCCTTTTGTATCCTTATGTAGAAAACCATGTTCAATGGCGTTTTCTATAAAGGGTTGTGTGAGCATTGGTGGAATGAGTAGCTCATCAGGGTCAATCGTACTATCAGTTTCTACCTTGAAATCAAAAGGGACTTCAAATCTGATCTGCTGTAATTGAATGTAATGGTCTAGAAATTCAAGCTCTTCTTTAAGTGTAATGAGTTCTTCCTTGCTATAATTAAGGATCATACGAGTAAGCCTAGAGAATTTGCCCAAGTAGTCCGAGATTATGGTCGGATCTTCTTTATTATAGATGTATTGCTGTATGGCGCCCATGGCGTTAAAGAGGAAATGTGGATTTAACTGTGTGCGTAACAACCGATTTTCCAATTCCATTACCTGTTTGTTCGATCTGGCCTTCAACGATCTGAGCAGCAGATAAGTAATAATTAGCACTAGTACCGTAATAATGACAGCGATAAAAACCATAATATTTCTTTGTTCAATCTTTAACTCATTTATATCTGCCTCATTTTTCAACCTCAAGATTTCTCGATTTTTTAGCTCGGAATTAAATTCAATCTCTTTCTCGGCAATGATGTCTTTATTTCTTTTGTCTGCGATCTGTTCGAAGGTGGTGTGATACTTTTTGTATGTCGTCAACGCTTCTTCCTTTTGCCCGAGGTTTTCATAAGATTGGGATTGCAATTGATACACGTTTTTCGCAAGCGTATTACCTCCAGGCAGGGTCAAGACCTCATCAGTCAGTTCAATTGCCTTTCTGTGCTCATTCTTGGCAAACAGAATTTGTGCGTATTGCCATTTAACTGCCATGAGGTCTCTTTGCATTTGCGTTTCAAAAAAGATTTGAATGCTTTCTAATATTTCTTTTTCCGCTTGGTCCAAGTTCTGCTGAGCCAAGTGTATCGAGGCCAAAACACTTGCACTTTTTCCAACACCAAAAGGGATGTTGGAGCGCCTAGAAATTGAATTTACCTGGTTGGCATATATGAGTGCAGAGTCATAAACTTCTTCTTTTAAAAAGAGTGCTGATATGTTAAGGAGAGTAGGGAGTTTGTCCATAGGGTTTGGACTGTCCTTAGTGATGACCAGTGCTTTTTGATAGTAAGAGAGTGCCTGATCGCTTAAGTCGGAGGCTGTGAGCACCATACCTAGATTGCTATAGGCTTTTGCCAAAGCTGTTTTGTCAGTGTAACTGTATAGAAGGTCTGCCGACTTTTGATAATAGACTAGAGCTGAATCGAATAGATTTTGAAAATAATAGGAGGTACCAAGCCCTTTATAAGCATCAGCCAAGCTGACTGAGTCCTTTGACCTTACAAAATGAGTAGCCGACTTTTGATAGAGGTAGATCGCTGAGTCAAATTGACTGGCCATTTCGAATGCACTTGCTCTTATCCTGAATGCCGTACCAAGTTGATTGTCATTATTTAATTTATGAGCAATACTGACCAAGCTATTTGTCAATATTCGAATACTATCTGCTCTGCGTCCATTCTTTTCAATACGAGTTACTAGTTTTTTGAATTCAGCATCAAGATCTTCTTGCCCTATGGTTTCTGGCTTCACCTCATCTTTCTGACAAGAAAAAAGAGTGATCGTCAGTAAAATGAAGATTGAACTTAACCGATTAAACATCTAGCAATTAAGTAAAAACTGTTAAGATATATAAGCCTAGATAATCTATATAGGGCTTGGTCGGATTAGCGTTGCTCGGTAGTTGATAAGCGTTTGTTTTTTAGCAATAAGTGTGGGGTTTCGATTCTGTTGATAAAGAAAAACCACCCCGATATATCGAGGTGGCCTATGTGTGAAAAAGGGCTACTCCGTATGAGTAGCCTAAATATGTGTGTCCTCAACCATTGGACTAGTTCATTTTAATGACTCTTCTTTTGGCAATAGTTTTACCAACTTGATTTTTGATTACTACCAAGAACACACCCTGTCTGACATTCGAAATGTCATACTTCAGGTCCTTTTGACTCTTCTCAACCAATACCTGATCCATCAGGTGTCCATTTAAGTTTATGAGACTAATTTGGTCTCCTCTATTTACTTCCGAAATAATGAAGTAATTCTGTGCAGGGTTTGGATAGGTAGATATTGATTTACCTGCAAAAGGATCATCTATTGATGTTATAATCAGTGCTTGACTTATACTGGCGGTACATCCATTGTCATCGATAACCGTGATCGTGTAAGTACCATTGGTCAGCCCTTCAAATGTAGGAGATGATTGGAAGTTGTTACCATCAATTGAATAACGGTAGGGGGCGGTTCCTCCAGTGGCACTAGCCGAGATTGTATTGTCATCCACTAGTGATGCGGAAACGCTTAAGGCACTAGGTTCGGCAATATTGGCTGAAACACTGGTCGTACATCCATTGGCGTCACGTATGGTCACCGTGTACGCATCTGCCGATAGGCCTGTGAATGTTGAACTGCTTTGGAAAGTACTTCCATCAAGGCTGTATTCTAACGTTCCTGTTCCTCCTGAAGCATTGATCGTGATTTCCCCGGTCATGGCTCCATTACAAGTCACATCGACTCTCGATGAGGTCGCTGCAAGTGCTACGGGTTCTGATATACTTATAGATAACATTGCGGAGCAGCTATTATCGTCCTCGACCGTGATGGAATAGCTACCAGCAGCTAAACCTGAAAATGTGGAGCTAGATTGGAATGTGGTACCATCAATACTGTAAGAAAAGTTTCCAGTACCTCCAGTAGCAGCGATTGTCACAGAACCATCAGTACCACCGTTGCAAGAAACGTTTGTAATGGTTTCTGTTAAGCTTATAACAGCTGGTTCATTTACTGCAGCTGTAACAGTTCCGGTACACATGTTATTATCTCTAATAGTAATAGTGTAACTGCCTGCGGCTAGCTGATCAAAACTAGATACGGAGCTGAAGTTAGTACCATCAATAGAGTATTGATATGGACCTGTTCCACCCGTTGCGACAACAGAGATTTCGCCATCACTTTCACCGTTGCAGGAGATATGACTAATTGTTTCACTTCCTGAAATTACATCCGGTTGATTCACGGATACCGATACTACTTGAGTACAAAGGTTACTATCCCTTATGGTGACAAGGTATGTGCCTGCTACCAACTGGTCAAAAGTGGAGGTTGTACTAAAAGTCATGCCATCAGCAGAGTATTCGTAAGGGCCAGTTCCTCCAGAACCTACAAGAGAAAACGATCCATCTGATAGTCCGTTGCAACTGACATCTGTTACAGTACTTGTAGCTGATAGTTCAGCTGGTGAAGTGATTTGTACCATAATAGATTCAGTACATTGGTTTGCATCCCTCACTGTTAAAGTGTGGTTACCAGCTGATAATTGATCGAAGGTGTTACTGCTAACGAAATTAGTACCATCGATACTGTATTCTAGAGGTGCGGTGCCACCGGATCCGGTGACAGTCACACTTCCATTGGTATCTCCGAAACAAGTCAGGTCAGTTTGACTGCTGATGGAAATGCCTAAGGCATCAGGTTCAGTAATATCGAAGTTCTGAACGACTTCACAAGCATTGGCATCTCTAATCACCACTGTATAAGAGTCTGCAGCTAAGTTGGTTAAATCGATGGATGTGTTGAAATTCTGTCCATCAAGGCTAAAAGTATATGGAGTAGAACCACCAGATACAGTTAGTGCTGCGCTACCATCACCTGATCCATTACAAGAGACGTTGGTCACTGTTATAGCACTGGTCAGCACTGCTGGCTCGATAATATCGACTGATGCCGTGGTCGTGCAGTTGTTCGCATCTAATACGGTCAAAGTATAGTTTCCAGATGATAATCCACTGAACGCAGTCGATTGAAAGGTGTTTCCATCTAGACTGTATTGGTAAGGGCCGGTGCCTCCACTCGCTATTCCCGCAATTTGTCCATCATTCGCTCCATTGCAAGTAATATCTACAGCTTCAAAATTTAGACTTAAAGCATCAGGTTCGGTGATTTCCACCTGTGCTGAGCCAGTGCAGTTGTTACCATCTTGTACGGTGATGGTATAACTTCCCGGACTCAGGTTTGAGAATGCATTGGCGCTGCTGAAGTTCACACCATCAATTGAGTACATATAGTTCCCAGAACCGCCACTCGCCATGGCAGTAATAGAGCCATCATCGCTACCATTACAGCTTATGTCGCTCGTTGTTAATGTGGGCACGATGGCTGTAGGCTCAGTAATGCTGAAGTTCGCCATGACATCACATGCATTTGCATCCCTGACGTGAACGGCATATGAACCAGCGGCCAAATTGGTGAGATCGGGTAGGTTACTTGAGAAATTTTGCCCATCAAGACTGTATGTATAGGGGGCAGTTCCTCCAGTGGTAGATAATACAGCCAGACCATCCGATGCTCCATTGCATGAGGCATTATTGGTTACACTTACTGACGCTATCAATGCATTGGGTCCTGTTATCGTGATGATTTTGCTGTCGGTACAGTTATTCGCGTCTTGAACCATCACAGTATAACTTCCAGCTGAGAGGCCTGTGAAAGGCGTTGTTTGAAAGGTAGTTCCCCCATCAATTGAATAAGCGTAAGGTGCTGTTCCACCCATTGCACCACCAACTATTTGACCATCCGTAGCTCCGTTGCAACTGATACTAATCTCTGTAGGGAATACCTCTAGAATATCTGGTTCTGATACAGTTGCATTGAATGTATAAACACAATTAGCTCCCGATTCCCTAATGGATACGGTATAGTTGCCCGAAGCCAATTGGCTAAAAGAATTATTAGCACTGAAATTGGTACCATCCAAACTATACTCAAAAGACGTACTTGTCGTAGAAGTAGGGGTGACGGTAATTGTACCATCTGTGTCTCCGTTACAAGAAACACCTGTTGACACGAGATCAGCTGTTATAGGGGCTGGATCGGTAATGGTAAAGCCATTGATGGACAAAGTGCAGCCATTTGCATCTCTAATTCTAATAGTCGGCACAGTCAAAGCCCCAAGGTTCTCGAACATATTGTTTGGAGGTAAAGGGAAAAACTGTGTGCCATCATTGCTCAACTCATAAGGTGCTGTACCACCGCTAATGCTGAAAAGCACACTGCCATCATTTGCACCAGCACATGTAGGGTTTGTAACAGTTACTATGGCACCGCTGAGTGGAGCTGGTTCTGTGATAGTCACCTGACTAGTAACTGTACAGTTATTGTCGTCTTTTACAGTGATTGTATAGGTATTTGGTCCTAAGCCAGCGAAAGTATTGCCAGAAGTAAAAGTAGTTCCATCTATAGAGTACTCCAGATTTCCAGTGCCACCACTAGCATTCACCGTAATGGCCCCGTCTGTATTGCCGTTACAAGTTATCTGTTGATCAATGTTGGCCATCACAGTAATTGCAGGAGCCTCTTGAACGGTAGTGTTGATCACTGTGGTACAATTCGATGCGTCTCTAATGGTTACATTATATGCGCCACCCGAAAGGGATGTGAAGCTGGTATTGGTTGTAAAGTTTACCCCATCAATTGAATATTGATATGGAGCCACTCCACCGGTAACATTTGTGACATCTATTGATCCATTACTATCTCCGTTACATAAGATATCAGTAGTGCTAAGTGTGCCTGTAATACTTGAAGGTTCTGTTATCGTGACGCTAACAGTTCCTTGGCAATTACCAGTATTGATGTGTGCTGGCGTAATGTCTCTTATATCTACAGTATAAACACCAGCTGCTAAACCAGTAAAACTTGGGCTAGTCTGATAATTTACACCATCGATACTGTATTCAACAAAAGTAATGTTCACGCCACCCTTTCGAGGGTTCGAAAGTGTGAATGCACCATCCGAGTTTCCACAACCAGAGGCATTAGAATCAACGGTTACATCAGCACTAAGTGGAGCTGATTCCGGAACGGTAACAGTATTGGTGACGATGCATCCATTTCCGTCTACGGCCTCTACCTCATAAGCTCCGGGAGCCAGGTTTTCAATACGGAAATCTGGTGTGGTTGTTCCCCGCAGTCGGATTCTTATAGGTCCTGTACCACCACTTGCAAGGTTGATTTGAATTTGCCCGTCTGAATTTCCAATACATGATGGAGGGAGCGCCTGAAATGTGATGTTGATTGGTGATGGTTCTACAATGGTAATGGAACTAGTGGTGCTACAGCTATTTGCATCCAAAACGGTCACTGTATAGGTGCCAGCTGATAACTGATTGAAAGTATCAGAGGAGCCAAAATTAACGCCATCTATGGAATAGGTGTAAGGAGCTGTTCCCCCTGCAGGTAGGATGCTAAGGGACCCATCGCTTAAACCATTACAGCTAATATCGGTCACTGTTGCAGTAACTGATAATGCTGTCGGAGCGGCCAATGTAATATTTGTAGAGAACACACAACCATTGGCATCTCTAACATCTATGGTGTTGCTTCCATCAATAAGACCTGTTAGGGTGGAATTTGATGAATATGTATTGTCAGTAGATAGCTTATACTCATATGGTCCTACGCCACCCGAGGCCGTGACGGTCACTATGCCATCCGCACTATTATTACATAAAGGTTCTTGATCTATGGCAACAGTTGTCGCAATTGGTGTTGGATCAGTCAAGGTAATATTGAATGATGTTGTACAGCCGCCTGCATCAAGAACATCTATCTGATAATTGCCTGCAGTTAGTCCAGTGTAAGGGATACTAGTCAAATTACCCTGATTGTTACCGTTAATAGTGACCGTAGGAATTGAGGATGAATTGGTTGGGATAAAGCCTGTGAATTGAAATGATCCATCGCTAGCCCCAGCACATGTGGGATCTGTAGTCTCAATGGTGCCACTACCGGTCGGTTCATTGATAGTTTCTGATAGTGTGATGGAACACCCATTACCATCTTCTATGATTATGTCATAGTTTCCAGTAGCTAATCCGGTGAAAGTACCACTGGTTTGAAAAGAGTTACCACCGTCAATACTAAATTGATAATTACCGTCACCTCCAGAAATATTAGCAACACTAATTACTCCGTCTGTTGCACCATTACAATTAGAGACATCTGAATCTACGCTAGTGGTACCCGTAATCGCGGCAGGTTCTGTGATAGTGACGGTTTTGGTTTCAAGACAGCCTGGAAAGCCAGTTGGAAGTGTGCTGACATCATAGGTGCCAGCGGCTAGGTTACTAAATGTTGGTGAAGACTGGAAATTGACTCCATCGATTGAATATGTGTATGTTCCTACACTTCCACTTGCCGATACTGTGATACTTCCATCACTTGTCTCATTACAAGATGCATTCACAGTGGTAATTGAGGTAACTAGTGCTGATGGGGGACCCGCGACAGCTACTGCCGGACTTGGTATACTGCAGCCGTTTGCATCTACAATGTCATATGTACCGGCAGCAATAGAAGTGTTTCCTGGTACATTGGTTTGTGTGAAGTTATTCCCATTGAAATTGGCAATAATATTTCCTCCTTGTTGCAGGGTGTAAGGAGCCGTTCCACCCGAGACATCCCATCCATAAGTCCCATCGTCAATACCAAAGCAGCTTATTGCTGTGCTTATTATTGCTGCTGTGAGAGGAGCTGGTTCGGTAATATCAAAAGTCTGTGTAGAAATACAATTGTTGCCATCTCTTACATACATAGTGTAATTTCCAGCTGAAAGGTTTGGGAAGCTATTGCTACTACTAAAGTTTACACCATCTAAACTGAAGGCAATAGGAAGTACAGTGCCACTGCCAATTACAGTTCCGAACACATGCGCATTACTACCACCATTGCAGGTTATATCGGCTACTTGATTGATTGCTATAGTCCGGGGAACGTATGCACCAATTGTAATCGTAGCGTTAGAGGTACAACCGTTGGCATCTTCCACCGATGCGGTATATGTACCTGCAGCCAGGCCACTAAAGGTATCCGTAGTACCAAATCTTGATCCTTCGAATGAATAACTATAAGGAGCTGTGCCTCCGAAGCCTGAAAGAGTGACCGTACCATCATTACCGTTGCAAGTTTCATCCACTGTCGTGGATGAGAGGCCCAATGCAGAAGGTTGCGTAAGAAGGAAGCTATTAATTGTGAAGGTATCTCCATTTGCATCTCTTACAACAATATTGTATAGGTTGAAAGACAATCCTGTATATACAAGGGTATTTTGAAAACCTGTATTTGAACCTACTATGGCAGTTTCATAAGGCGCTACACCACCTGTGACTTCTATTTCAAATGAGCCGTCTGAGGCCCCGTTACAACTTGGATTTACCACATTAATCAGTTGTGCACTGAGGTTGGTAGTCGCTGGTACATTGTCATTTAAAGCATACCCAATTTGGATGCCAAGAGTGAGAAGAATTCCCAAAAAGACAGTTTTTCTAATCGTGTCCATGCTTAGTTAGTTTTGGTTAGAGAGAAAGTGAATGATCCGGTGATGCCGCTTCTGAGATTAGCTATGCTGCGGATGCCATTGACTTGAAAACGCAATGACATGCTCGAATCAGAAATAGATACAATGGTAATGTTTGTATTACCGTCCCTTACAATTGTATCCAGGGCATCCTCTTGAATGTCAAATGTGCCGCTGGCTGGCCATGGGTTACCACCATTTGTTGTGGTATAGGTCTTTTCAATTGTAAAGGCCAGCTGAAAACCGTTGAATTGATTGGTGACATCAGTGCCGTCATTTGTGACACTTTGAACCGTCCATGTTCCAGCTAGATTGTTGATCCGCTGGGCTAAAGGATTGGGGTCATCATCTTTACATCCCCAAAGCATTATGCTAAACACTAGCAGTAATGCAAAAGCTTTAAAAAAATAGATAGGTGATTTTTTCATCTTTAAAATCAAGTTTTGGTATAACTGGATTAAAAGATGAGTTGAAAAGACCTCTCAAATGAGGGTAATGTATGAAGTCAAGGATTGGTTTTGTGAAAACCCAAATTCGATTGATGGGGTATTGAACTTATCCTAACATGGACTTGAGCTGGTCGTTGCTGATTGAAATCGTGAGGCTATTTCCGCCTTTGAATATCAATGCGTTTTCGTTTTTGTCATAACGAGTCACAAGATCACTATTCACTAGAAACGACCTGTGTATTCTGAAGAAACTGAAACCGCTAAGCATTTGCTCATATTCCTTAAGATTCTTAGAAATCATTAGTGTTTCTCCATTCGTTAAGTGAAAGCCAGTATAACTGCCCTCAGCACTTAACCAAAGAATCTCCTCTATATCAAGAGCGTAGACGTTGTTCAGGTCTCGAAGTACGATTCTTGATTTTCTTTGATTTTGGCCAACGTGAGACTGGAGGTTATCCAACTGTAGTTGAAATAAACCGCTTTTGTGCCTTTCTCGTGCTTTATCGATCGCTTCTTGAAGTCTTGTGGTTTCTACTGGTTTTACAATGTAGTCAACTGCACTAAAGTTGAAAGCTTCAAGAGCATGTTCATCATGTGCTGTGATGAAGATGGTATAGGGGCAATGTCCCTTGATTTTACTCAGCAAATCGAAACCAGTACCATCTTCCATTTGAATATCCAGAAAAATCAGATCTGGATTGAATTCTTTGATCATGTTCAATCCCTCTAGCACTCCGGTAGAAGTACCCAAAATCTCAACGTCCTTGGCTACATGACTGATCAGTTTTTTCAGACTTCGATGCACATACAGTTCATCGTCAATAATCAATGCTTTCATATCGCTGGAAGGTTAAGGGTTACTCGGGTACCAGAACGCTCAATGTTCAGTCTTGAAAGATCCAAGATTTCCATGGTGGCCATCTTCCCAGTCTGTTTAGCCCAAAACTTGAGTCTTCCTTTGGTCAATTCCAATGCTTTCGACTTACCCGTCCTCTCATTTTCTCTCCTTGTCCTTTCTATACCAAGTCCATTATCCTCTATCGCCAGACTCAACCCACTTGCGGTACACTTTATATCAATGGTTATCTTGTTTGATCCTAATCGATTCTTAAAACCATGTTCTAGGGAGTTCTCAACTAGCGGCTGTGTGATAAGAGGAGGAAGGGAGAAATCGGACAAGTTTATATTTTCTAATCCCTCAAATTGGTAATCAAATTTATCACCAAACCGAAGTTTTTGAAGATCGAGGTAATTACGGCAGAAATCCAACTCGTCTTGCAATGATATGCTATCCAGTTCAGTATAATTCAACATCTGACGAGTGAGGGTTGAAAATCTGGCCAGGTAATTTGAGGTCTTTATTGGGTCTTCCTCTTGTAGTATTAATTCCTGGATGGCCCCGAGTGCATTGAATATAAAGTGTGGGTTTAGTTGAGCACTGGCTAGTTTCTGGCGTGCCATCATTTCCTTATGGAGCGCCTTTATCGTGCGTTGGCGGTAAATAAAGTAAATGAGCAAGGAGATTAACACGGCACCCAATACAGCAAGGGTAATCAATAAATTTTTCCTGCGAATCGTATCAGTTTGACTTTGAGAAATTGCCTCTAACGTTTGAATCTGTTGATTTTTCAACTCTGTATCGAAACGAAATTGCTGTTGAGCGATCAGTTGGTCGTTCCTCCTTTGGTTTAAAAGGCTAAAGGCTTCTATATAGTCTTTGTATGCAGATAGGGCTTCGGTCCGCTTACCTTGTGCTTCGAGAATATCCGCTCGAATCTGGAGAAGGTCCACATTGAGTTCTTCTAAGGAGTTCTCCTCTAAGGTCTCGTCCACCATGGATAATGCCTCTTTGAATTTGTTTGACTTAAATAAGATGCGGGCCATCAAGTAGCGTTGGCCCCGTGCGTCTCGCTCCAACTTTAGGTTTTCGTAAATACTCTCTCCTAACTGAGCCTCCTCATAAGCCCTGTCCAAATCGCCAAGAGCACTATAGGACTGGGAAAGGATGTATGTAGATTTTGCGATGCCATATTGCAGATCGACTTCTTCAGACTTTTGCTTGACCATGGATGCATAGTAAATAGCAGAATCATATCGTTCTTGCTTCAGGTAAGAGAGTGATAAGTTGGAAAGTGGCGCTAACTCAAGGGAGATGGAGTTTTCAGCAAGAGCAATATCTATGGCTTTTTGATAATAGGATCTGGCCTCTTCATGAATGGAGGCTTCCATAAGAACCATACCAACGTTACTGTAGGCTTTGCTTAGTGAAGGTTTGTCCTGAGCATTGAGTGTGATAGATAGGACTTCTTGATAGCTCTGGAGTGATAGATCGTGGAGGCCAAGATACAAATAGCAGGTTCCAAGGCCTCTAAGACTCACACTAAGGTTAGTGGTGTCTCCACTATCTGCCAAGAGATCCTTAGCTTCTTCATAGTTAGTTATAGCTGAGTCGTATTGTTCTTTAAGTTCAAAAGCCGATGCTTTTGTGTTATAAGCTATTCCAAGGTATTGCGATTGACCGATTGATTCTGCCAGATCTAACATTTCCTCGGCAAAAACCATAGTGCTGTCAGCGGCTCTAAAATTATCTCTTACTCTTTTTTCAAGAAGTCGAAACGACTCGATGAGTTCTTTGCTAGACTCCGATACATTACGAGCTCCCTGATTTTGGCATGAGAATAAGAGTGCAAATAGGATCAGTAAGTGAAATGTTTTTAGCCTAGGCATGGGGCAATTTTACGAAAAGCCTTCAAAGAAGCCATTGATAAATTGCAATTAGCCTAGATTTAATCTGTAGTTATGGGTTAAGTCAAAAGAAAAACCACCCCGATATATTGGGGTGGCCTTTGCGTGAAAAGCTATTCCATCCGAATAGCCTACTTTTGGTTCCTCAACCGAGTCAGCTAATATTTCTTAATGAATTTTTTGAAGACTGAGGGTTTGCCATTGCCACTCTCAATCCTAAGAATGAAAACACCTTCATTGAATGCTGAGATATCTATCATAAATGGTTCATCAGATTTGTTTACCTGAAATCTTTCAGAAATTTGCCGGTTGACATCGGCTATAGTGATTCTATCACCTTTTTGGACATCCTTAATTTGAATCAGGTCTTTGGCTGGGTTAGGATAAATTCGAACTATTACCGATTGCACAGGCTCGTTAACTGATGTTACTATTAAAGATTGGTCAATAGTACTAACACAGGCATTTGCATCACGGACAGTTACGGTGTAATTACCATTAGCCAAACCACTAAATGTTCCGCTGGTCTGAAAGACCAAACCATCTAGCGAATATTCATACGGACCTGTACCACCTGTCGCAGAAGCGGAAATGGTATTGTCATCTAGCAGTGAAGCAGAAACTACAAGCGCATCAGGCTGGGAGACTGTAATCGCTGTGGTTATTGTGCAATTATTGGCATCCCTTGTGATTACGCTATAACTGCGTGCTGCCAACATGGTAAACTCCGGAGAGCTTTGAAAGCTTGATCCGTCCAATGAGTATTGATATGGTGAGGTGCCTCCCATTGATGTAAGCGTAATTGTGCCGTTGGCCTCATTGTGACAAATAGCATTGGTCGTACTAAAGCTGGTTGTTAATATATTAGGTTCAGTAATATTGACTGTCGTGGTTTCAATACATTCATTGGCATCTTTCAGAGTCAAAGTATAACTGCCAGGGCTTAACCCTTGAAATACCGTTGTTTGAAAATTTGTTCCATCAAGACTATACGAATAGGGTGCTGTACCACCAGAGCCTATTCCGGCAATTTGTCCATCACTAGCCCCATTACAACTGACGTCTACTTGTTCGAACTGTACTTGTAAAGGAGTCGGTTGATTTACTGTGGCGTTCAATTGGATTGAACATCCAAATTGGTCCATAGCAACAATGGTATAAGATCCTGCAACCAGATTTGTAAAACTACCTGAAGACTGAAAATTTGTGCCATCGATGGAATATGTGACACCACTCCATCCTCCAGAAGCATTTACTATAATCGCGCCATTAGACTCACCATGACAAGTGACGTCTGTCACTGTTTGTACAGAACCTGAAAATAGGGGCGGTTCTGTTATGCTGAAATCCCTTGTTGTGGTACAGCCATTTGCGTCCATAATGGTGATGGTATAATCCCCAGGCGATAGACTCCCGAAACTAGCAGGGTTTTGAAAGTTCGTGCCATCAATTGAATATTGATACGGACTCGTGCCTCCTTGTACTTGATCAATAGTGATTACTCCATTGGCATCTCCATTACACGTTATGGGTGTAATAGTTGATGATATAGAAAAAGGAGCTGGCTCACTTAATGTTATGTCTGCAGTATGGGTACAACCATTTGCATCTTGAATTGTAAAAGTGTGAGTTCCTGCCGCTAAGCCTGTGAAGGCCCCACTCGATTGTAAACTACCTCCATTTATTGCGTATTGGTATCCAGGAGTGCCACCTTGTCCTTGTATTGTAATGCCACCAGTCGATGCACCATTACAGTCGATGGGAGTGATCGCAGATTGTACTATGACCAGTGGAGATGGGTCGGTTAGTGTGATTTGCAAAGTGCTCGTACAATTGTTGGCATCTTTAACAGTAACTGAATAGTCGCCCGAGTTAAGGCTACCAAAGGTATTCGAATTTGAGAAATTAGTGCCATCAATACTGTAGGTGTATGGGCCAGTACCACCCGTGGCGAATACATCTATTAACCCATCTGAACTGCCCATACATTTTGGATCTATCTTAGTGTCTTCCAAAAGTGTTAGTGCCGTGGGTGCCCCAACCGTGACTTGCCCTGAAACAGTACAATCATTGGCATCCTTGACTGTAATATCATAATCACCAGTAGCCAGATTATCGAATACATTGGACGCCTGAAAATTTGTCCCATCGATGCTGTACATAAGCGTGCCGGTACCTCCAGTCACATTGATGGTAATTTGGCCGCTGGTACCATCGCTGCACACGTTATCAATGACAGAAGGTGCTCCGCTAAAAGGACTTGGCTCGTTTATAGTGAGGTTAATGTTGGCACTGCAACTGTCGGAGTCTTTGGCTATGATCGTGTAATTCCCAGCACTCAGATTATCAAAAGTAGGAGAGGTCTGAAAGGCGCTTCCATCGATACTGTAGGTGTAATTTCTGGTGTTATTGTCACTCGCTACCACGGTAGCAGAACCATTACTTTCTCCATTACATAGATTGTCCGTTGTGCTTACAGTAAGGGTAATCGGTGGAAGTATACTCATGATATTAGTGTTCACAATGGAGTCATTACCCGAAACGGAGCCTGCAGTAAAGAGGTCTTGGTAAGTGCCAATCTGGTTGTATGAATTACCACCGACTTGTACTGACTGTCCATCACAGAGATTGATCTCCTGATTGAAAACTGAGACACTGTTGATACTTGCAACGAACATGTCTCTGCCTCCTTGCGTGCTCAGTACAGTATTTCCTGGCCCAAATTCGACATCAATTCCACCTTCATGATATCCAGCTACATAAATATTCCCATTCTTTTCAGCTAGTCCTTCTGCGCGATCCAGTAGGCTATTTCCAATAAATCCGTCCGCCCATTGAAAGTTGAGCAAACTGTCATATTTGGCTACAAAGATATCTCGTTCGGCTGAGCTGAATGATACACTATGGGTGTCAGAACCCAGGTCAAAATCATTGTTGCTGTCTTGGCCATTACCAATGATAATATAGTTGTCATTGTCATCTACCGCATGTCTTACTCCAGTGAGTGTACCAGGAGCACCTATGTGATTCATGCTTATCGGCGAACCATTTGACGTGAATTTTACAATGAAAATATCAGTAGTTGAATTTTGAGTGTTGAGGATGGAACTAAAAGGATCCATTCTGACATCGAAAGTGACGTGACCTACACCTGAGACGTTTCCATGGCTATCTATCTCGATAGAATTTATTGTTGAAGGAGAGAAAAGAGAACCGGGCAGATCAGTACGTCTGGTTCTCCTGAACCATTTTAGACTACCTGCTGTATCAAGTTTGGTAATGAAGCCTTTGTTTATAGGATCAAAAGCGGCCGAGAGATTGATGCCTGTGTCAAAGTTTAGATTTTCTCTTAGTATTCCACCTAGATAAAGACCACCATCATTATCCAGCTCTATCTCTTCAATTCTGTTTGCTCCCCCATTTGTGGCTACAGTTTTGGCCCAGTCAATACCTCCAGTGTTATTGAACCTCGCTATGAAGAAGTCTTTGGCATTACCACGTTGTGTAGATTCACCAGCGGATAGGGCTGAACCGAGATTTATCGTATTGGTAAAAGAACCAGCAAGGTAGATAAAACCGTCTTTAGCCTTTATATCAAAGGTTTCCTGAACTCCGGTCCCCTCAATTACGCGACCACCTTGATAGCTACCGTTACTAGTGTCAAAGCCAGCGATGAAACTGGCCGTGGCAGTGTTAGATTCCGTATTCGTCAAAGTGATACTTCCTATGGTCGCTGACCCAATGAGCGTGCCGGTAACAATAATACTCCCACTGCCATTTAGGGCAAGATCAGTACCAGATTCGGCCTCTATTACGGTACTCCACTGGAATACACCGTTCTTATCATATTTGGTTAAATACACGGCCTTGCCACCAACTGGTGAGACATTATTGGTTGCAGTCGTAGGGTTCATATCTATTGTCCCTTCCAACGTACCAATGATATATACATTTTCACTGTCATCGACAGCTAGGTCGCTTACTTCATTTTCGTTTACATTTCCTAAGGATATTCCCCAGTTGAAATAGTTTTGACCCATTAAAGACTGTGTAGTACAGACTAGAAGGATCATATAGATTACTCTTATAATGTAGATATTCTTCATGTCTATTGTTTTGAAAGTGAAAAGGTGAAGTTTCCGGTGATTCCGTCTATGCCACTTCTGACGGAGTTAATTGAAAAGGAGAGAGACAATGTGGTGGCTGAGATTTCCACTATTCTTACCTCAACCCCGTCACTTCTTCTGATAACATCAAGATTAGTCTCATCTATAAATGAAAAAGTGCCTGAAGCTGGCCAGGGGTTACCTCCATTAACGGTGCTGAATGTTCTTTCCGAACTCAGTGTTAACTCAAAATCGCTGAATTGAGCAGTAACGTCAACCGCGTCATTAGTGACTCTTGTGGTTTCCCAAGTAGCCGTCAGTTCTTTTAATCTCTCTTCCTGAGGATTAGGATCATCTTTGCAACCGTAAAAAAGTAGGCCGCTAAACAAAAGTAGGATGCAGCACCAAAGGCGCTTCGTAAAAGTTATAGTCATCATTTCACACAATTTTATTGTGCTTAAGATGACCCATAAGGTTATGGGAAAATGGAATTATTGACGTTGCTACCCCGTTTGTTGATAAGCACCGTTCTTTTTTTGGTAAAGGAGCTTAAGTGCTAGAAAGAAGCTTAAGTAATTGTTCCTTCTTTATTGATATAGGCAGACGAGCGCCTCCCTTCAGGATAAGGTTTCCTTCCGCTTTATCGTACCTACTAACTTCAAGACCATTGATAATATAGGATCGATGTATTCTCAAAAATTGAAATTGAAGTAGCAATGATTCATATTCCTTTAAGTGCCTTGATACAATGATTTTGGAGTCATCTTTGAGATGAAAAGCAGTGTAGCTTCCTTCTGCACTGCAGTACTGAATATCGCTTGTGTCAACAAAGTGGATACTCTCTGCATCTCTTAGGACGATTCTCTTGCCCAACTTATTAGATCGCAATGATTCGTTCAATAACTCTAACTGTTCATGAACTATATTAAAGTCATATTGATTTTTTGCTCTATCAATCGCTTGTTTGAATAGGCTATGATCAAGGGGTTTGACAAGGTAATCGATGGCATTGAACTGAAATGCCTGAACAGCAAAGTGGTTATAAGCCGTGATAAAAATTACATTGGGGTAAGGAGTCCCTATTTTATTCAAAAGGTCAAAACCTGTTCCATCTTCCATTTCAATGTCCAAGAAGATTAGGTCTGGAGCTGCCTTTTTGATTAAAGCCACCCCTTCGTGAACACTAAATGCAGAACCTATGATTTCTATAGGGTAGGGCTCAAGCGCTAGGTAATTCTTAATAATGGCATGAGCATGCTGTTCATCATCAATGATAATCGCTTTCATAAACCGGGAAATGTTAGTGTGATTCTCGTTCCATGAGCTCCAGGAATAATATTAGAGAGATCAGAGATGTCCATAGAGGTTGTCATTCCTGTTTTTCGTTCCCAGAATTTAATCCGCCCTTTGGTCAAGCTCAGCGCTTTGGATTCTTTTAATTCACTCTTTAGGTGCAGGGTTGAATCAATGCCAACACCATTGTCTTCAATCACAAGCTGAATTCCCCTTTGAGTCTCAATAATGTTAATTGTAATCTTATTATTGTCTTTTGATCCTCTGAAACCATGTTCAAGGGAATTCTCCACGAATGGTTGTGTGATTAATGGTGGAATGTAAAAGTTACTTGTGAACAGGTCTTTTGGAGTATTGATTTCAAACTCAAACCGCTCTCCAAACCTCAGTTTTTGTAGAGAAAGGTAGTTCTCCAAAAAGGTCAATTCATCTTCTAGGCTAATGCTCTCCAATTCGGTAAACTCTAGCATTTTTCTCGTAAGTCTTGAAAATTTGGAGAGGTAATCTGCCGTTTCCAGTGGTTTGTGGTTTTCCAAGACGAGCTGTTGAATTGCACTCAACGAGTTAAAGAGAAAATGCGGGCTCAGTTGTGCATTTGATAGTTTTAGTTTGGCAAGTAGTTCATTACTCTTAGCATGATCGACTTTCTGTTTGTAGATAACATAGATCAGACTTATCAAAAGGGCAAAGGCAATTACCGAAATGAGTATTAGCTTATTCTTGCTCCGAATCTGGATGGTTTGATTATTTGCTAATTGTTCCAGGTTTGTGATTTTCTGATTTTTTATTTCGGTGTCAAACTGATACTGTATAGAGTTAATACTATGCAAGTTTTTTGAGCTGAAGATGCTGTCATCCAATACTTTAAATGCTTTGAAGTATTTATAGCTCGTTCGAAAATCTTCCTTTTGGGCGTATAGATCTGAAAGTAACTCTAGTATTACTGCTTCCTGATTTGGTAATACTTTTTCCTGTGTCTTAACTAGTGCTTCTTCTAATTTTTTTTGGGCTGCACTAAGGTTTTCATTTGCCATGTCAACATAAGATCGAGCTATTCTTAATTCTATATAATAGGCGTCATTCTTATCTTCGACTACAAGTGTTTCTGCAAGGTCTATGTAAAAGTTGGCACTGTCTAACTGTCCAAGCTTTGTAAAAACATTGCCAATTTGAAGTGAGATTTCTCTGAGACTGGTGTTTTTATCTCTTTTTGAGATTTTTATAGCTTGCCTGTAATAGTCTAAGGATTTATTGTAATCTAAATCCATGGCGCTTAACTCTGCTAGGCCTAGAAAAGACCAGGTTTTGAGTTGTGCATTATCAACCGAATCGGAATATGCCACCACCTTACCATAATGAATTTTAGCCTCTTCAAAACGGCCCATCGACCTGTTGGTTGAGGCGATGTTTAGTTTGGCATAGTTGGCAAGATTAATATGACCGTATTTGAGGGCCAAGGCATATGCATCAGTGAAAGCCTTCATTGACTTAACAAAGTCCGTTTTATTTCTGTAGATGACCCCAAGGCTATTATGGGACTTTACTAATTCTCTAAATTTTTTCTCGGAGTCTGGGAAACTATTGAGAATCTCTGTACTTCTATGTTCGTAAAGCAGTGCACTGTCATATTGCCCTCGGTTGACCATTAGCTTGCTTAATGAACTGTAGGCAAGCATTTCTCCCACCTTATAATCCACCTTTTTGGAGATTGACAAGGCTGTATCCAAGTATTGCTTCGAAACAATAGGAGACTCATATCGATAAATTGCTCCAAGCATATAATTGAAATAGGCTAACTCGTTTTGATTCCCAAGCTTCAAGGCCAAGTCCTTACCCGCGAAACCAAGCTTCTTGACAGTATCGGCCTTCCCAGAGTTCACAAGGTTTGAAATATCCCTATGCATTCTGGACAATAGTTCCTGCTCATCTATTTCTTGAGCATAGGATAGGTGACTGATAATCAGTAGGGTTAGTGCGGAGAGTATCCAGCGACATGTTTTTCCAAATTCCATCATGTATTGTCCCAATGACTTATCTAGAAGGAATCAATTATAGTTAATCCATTTCAAAGAGCAAATTCTGGTGTACAGAGTTGAGCTCTTGAAAGGTTTTAGAATTGTTTTGTGCTTTGGCCAAAGTCATACCCAGTTCATAGACTTTCAGTGCTTCTTCCTCTTCTTCAAAAGCTTCCAAGAGCTGGCCTGCTTGATAATAGGTGGGGAGATAATCGGCATGATGGGCCAGCAATTCTCGAAAAATTTTTAAGGCTTCTTCCGGTTTGTTAGATAGGTATTCACAGGCCAAACCATAATGATTAAAGGGATCATTTGGCTCTTCTTCGATGTACTTTTTCAGTAAGTCTATTCGGGTTTGATTCATTCGGCCTACTCCGTTTTTATTTACTTGTTTATTGGCTATCTTCGGGGCAAATTTAGGCATCTAGCTTGTCTTTATTCGTCATTTGTCTGATTAACTGCTTTCGAGCTAAACCAGAATGACAATCATACAGTTGATACTAAAATCATTAAACAAGTAAGCATGAACATATTAGTTTGTATCACACATGTTCCTGACACTACTTCACGCATTGCGTTTACCAATGACAACACCGAATTCGATAAGAATGGTGTACAGTTTATCATAGGTCCTTATGATGATTATGCATTGGCAAGAGCTGTTGAGTTGAAAGAGCAGAACGGAGGGAAAATTACAGTATTGAACGTTGGTGAAGCGGATAGCGATCCAACCATTAGAAAAGCTTTGGCAATTGGAGCTGATGAGGCCATTCGTGTGAATGCCTTTCCATCGGATTCATTCTTTGTGGCAAATCAGATTGCGGCTATTGCTAAAGAAGGAGATTATGATTTGATTTTGATGGGTCGTGAGTCTATCGATTTCAACGGAGGTATGGTGCATGGTATGGTTGGAGAGCTGTTGGGATTGCCTTCATTCTCACCAGTGATGCAACTTGAAGTTGAGGGAGGTAATGCAAAGATTACCAGAGAGATAGAAGGGGGTAAAGAGAAGTTAGAAGTCTCGCTACCATTTGTAGCAGGCTGTCAAGAGCCGATCGCTGAGTGGAAGATCCCTAATATGAGAGGAATTATGTCGGCTAGAACCAAACCATTGAATGTGGTTGAGCCTTCAGATGCAACTGTTCATAGCGCGATTTCTGCCTATGAGTTGCCACCAGCAAAAGGAGCGGTGAAAATGATTGATGCCGACAATGTAAGTGAGTTGGTTGACCTATTGAAAAACGAAGCCAAAGTAATCTAAGAGATATGTCAGTTTTAGTATTTATAGAAACAGAAGACGGTAAGATTAAAAAATCTTCAAGAGAAGCTATCTCTTATGGAGCAGCCTTAGGTGATGTTACAGCTTTGGCATTGGGTACAGTAAGTGCTGATGAACTAGCAACTGCAGGGCAGAATGGTGCATTGAAAGTATTACACGTTGCGGACGAAAGGTTAAATGCTGGGCTTATTCAGCCATACGCTGAGGCAATAGCAGCAGCTGCAAATGAAACAGGTGCTGATGTAGTTGTTACTGCTAAGTCTTCCTTGGCAGATGCTGTAGTTGGAAGAGTGTCTATGAAATTAGGTGCTTCTCTAGTATCAAATGTCGTTTCATTGCCTGATACTTCAAATGGTTTTCAGGTGAAGCGAAGCATTTACACAGGTAAAGCTTTCGCAAACGTGAGTATGACTACGGATAAGAAAGTTTTGGCCATTAAGAAGAATGCAGTAGAGATCAAAGAGGATGGCGGATCCGCTTCAGTCGAAGCCTTTAGTGTAAGCCTTGATGATAGCTTGTTTGGTGCAAAAATCACATCGACTGAAAAGGCAGAAGGTGATGTGTTACTTCCAGAAGCTGATATAGTAGTATCAGGAGGACGTGGTCTAAAAGGACCTGAAAACTGGGGGATTATTGAAGACCTCGCGGGTACTTTAGGTGCAGCGACTGGTTGTTCAAAACCAGTATCAGATATGGACTGGAGACCTCACCATGAGCACGTTGGTCAAACTGGTGTGAAGGTAAGTCCGACACTATATGTTGCTGTTGGTATTTCAGGCGCTATTCAGCACTTGGCAGGTGTCAATTCTTCTAAGTATATTGTCGTAATTAATAAAGACGAAGAAGCTCCTTTCTTCAAAGCTGCCGATTATGGTATTGTAGGAGACGCTTTTGATGTCTTACCTAAATTGAATGAGGCGCTGAAAGCGGCACAATAGCTTAGATTTTTTAGCATTGAGTAAGGTACAGATTGAAATTCTTGGGCTTTCTTCAAGCCAGTCCCAAACTACGGGCTCTTTTGCCCTGGTACTAGGTGAGGTCGAAGGAGAAAGAAGACTACCAATTATCATCGGTATGTTTGAGGCGCAAGCGATTGCCCTTGAAATTGAGAAAATAACACCAAATAGACCCATGACACACGACTTGTTTAAGTCGTTTGCTCATGGGTTTAACTTTGAAGTGACAGAGATCATTATCTCCGACCTCAAGGAAGGTGTTTTCTTTGCCAAAATTGTTTGTACGGATGGAATCAAGACAATTGAAGTAGATGCCAGACCGTCAGATGCAATCGCCATTGGTATTCGATTCGAAGTACCTTTTTATACCCATGAATCTGTTTTGGCTGAAGCGGGAATCATTTTGACAGATGAGGAAGAGCTGTTGGAAGAGGAGAGTGAAGAACCTATTCTTGTTTCTAAATCTGATGAAAGACTTCAGGACTTTTCATTAGAAAAGCTAAATGAGATGTTGGATGAGGCATTGAATGCTGAAGATTATGAACGTGCTGCCAAAATCAGAGACGAGATAAATAAGAGAAGTTAATCCTGAAAGGGTTGTAATAGAACGTCATCCTGAATTGATTTCAGGATCTACCGAATTTTGTAAATAAGATTCTGAAACGAGTTCAGAATGACGTCATTTTATTTAATACACCTTTCCATGCCCTAATAAAAATGGATATCATAAGAGCGATTATTGGCCTTTTAGTGTTGATCGGAATAGCCTATTTGCTATCCGGCAATAAAAAGGCCATCAGTTGGCGACTTGTTGGAGTAGGCATTGCTATGCAAGTAGTTATTGCCCTCTTGATTGCAGAAGTGCCCTTTGTCAAGAACATGTTCGACTTCGTCAGTCGGGGTTTTGTATCCTTTTTGAGCTTCGCGCTGAATGGAGCTGAGTTTCTTTATGGTGATTTGGCTAAGAACAGTGACGCTGTGGAGGGAGTAAGCCATAGCTTGGGTTTTCTTTTTGTCTTTCAGGCCCTTCCTACTGTGATTTTCTTTTCTGCGATCACAGCGGGTCTTTATTATTTGGGCATTCTTCAGAAAATCGTTTATGTTTTCGCCTGGGTAATGGCTAAGACGATGCGCTTATCAGGAGCGGAGTCAATGTCTGCTGCGGGTAATGTCTTCCTTGGACAGACGGAAGCCCCGCTGCTCGTCAAACCATTTATTGGTAAAATGACCAAGTCTGAGCTTCTCTGTCTGATGACAGGAGGGATGGCAACTATCGCAGGTTCTGTGCTTGGCGCTTATGTGTCTTTTCTTGGTGGAGGGGATCCAGAACAGCAGGCCAAGTTTGCTACCTATCTTCTGAGTGCTTCAATTATGAATGCACCTGCCGCCATTCTGATGGCTAAGATTTTCCTTCCAGAGCAGGAAGAGGTGGATGAAGAATTAAAAGTGAGCAAAGACCAGATTGGTGTTAATGTAATTGACGCATTGGCGGGTGGAGCGAGCGATGGTTTAAAGCTTGCAGCCAATATTGGTGCAATGCTATTGGCCTTTATTGCAGTGATCTATTCTGTAAACTGGATTCTAGTAGATGGTGTTGGTGAATGGACTGGCCTTAACAGTTTTGTAGTAGAGTCGACTAATGGCGTCTTCGATGGCTTTAGCCTTCAATATATTTTGGGACAGGGTTTTAGACTCTTTGCCTTTGCCATGGGAGTAGACTGGGCTGAGACATTGCAAGTAGGAAGTTTGATAGGGCAAAAGACTGTGATCAATGAATTTGTGGCTTACCTAAGCCTTGCAGAAATGAAAGAGGCAGGCGTCTTGAGTCAAAAGGCCATAGTGATTTCTACTTATGCACTTTGCGGTTTTGCGAACTTTTCATCCATTGCCATTCAAATAGGAGGGATTGGTAGTTTGGCGCCTTCGCGTCAGGGAGATCTTTCTAAACTGGGAATGCGTGCCTTAATGGCTGCAACACTGGCCACTATGATGACGGCTACGATTGCAGGGGCATTGTTTGGGTAATCTTCTCTACCTAGCGCTCAATTGTAGTGAGTGCTGTTTTTATCTTATAAATTATATCTAAGGTGGGTCCGCACTACAAGTGCGAACCAGGGGGAGGCGCAGCAGGGGGAGGATTAATAGTCCCAAGAAACCCCTTGGGTTTTATATACTGCCTAGCGCTCACCTGTCTGCCGTCAGGCAGACTTGTATTGAGTGCTGTTCTTATCTATCACTTGAAGTGTTTTAATTATATAACTAAGGTAGGTCCGCACTACAAGTGCGAACCAGGGGGGAGTACTTAAGAAGGTTAACCTCCTCCGTCCTTCGGACACCCTGCTTGCGGCAGGCAGGCTCCTCCAAGAGGAGGACAGTTTTAGCAATTAGTTCAGCTCACACGATGTAGTATTTCTCTGTCAAATCTACTTTATATCATCAGTAAAATGACCATCATGCTTGCCTTTGGCAAATTTGGCCTGATTGAATTCTTTCGATTTGCCTTTTGGGATTGTAAGACTATTCCAGTCTTTAGATAGCATTCTGCCTACGTAGACAATCTGCCCAATGTGATAGGCATAGTGAGCGAGTTGGCGCAGTGCTGCATCCATAATGCTATGTGCTTGATTGCGGATGTAGACTTTGGTGTCAAAGTTATCTTCATTGACTGAGTCCAAGGCGTTAAAGACACAAGCCCACCCTTCGTTCCATTTATCTAAGAGTTCTTCTTTGGTCTTAATGATAGATTCAAATTCTTGATCCCGATTACGCCATTCCTTCTCCCCATCACTTGTCAAAAAATCTGTCCAACGTGAGAGCATATTGCCCCAAAGATGATTGACAGTGACAGCTATTGAATTACTGTGTTCGTTGTACTCGAAAAAGAGATCATCATCGCTGATTTGGGCGAAGGTTTTTTCACCGAGTGATTTATAGTATTCGAACTGTTTCTTTACTGATTTTAGATTGGTGAGAGACATACTTATGATCGTAAAATGAGTTTTATCGATAAGTTAAATGATTCTTTTATAATAATTTAGACCAGGGACTTTCGCATGACTTTATTTTCATAAGTATTAGTTTCCATTGGGAATAGGGCATTACCAATCCACTGGAACCCATGTTTCTCGTAGAAGGAGATTGCTCTTTGATTTGAAACTAATACCCATAGCCAGATATGTTTTATTCCCCTTGAAACAATCAATTCTTCAACAGCCGCCATGAGCTTTGATCCGACACCTTTTCCACAGAACCAGTCAAGTATGTAAAGTTTATTTAGTTCAGGTGCTTCAAAGTCACCGACAGGACTCGTTTTGTCAAATTCAATTTCCGCTACACCAACAATGTTGTTGTTAAACTCAGCGACTATTATGCACTCAGAATCTTCTATGATAACCTTCTCAATTCTTTGGGGATCAAATTGTACTGTGATAAAGTTGGCAAACTCATCTGAGACTCCCTCAGTGCCGTATGTTTGAATGTATACGGTTTTATAGAGTATTGAGAGCTTCTTACTATCTGAGACTCTGGCCTGTCTAATGACTATTTTGTTTTCCATTTCGATTTTTGAAGTTTATAGACTGCGCAATGACTGCTATCAAAATCACGATGTTCCACAAATTCAAAGCCCATTCGCTCATAGAATCGAATGGCTTTAACATTTGTAACCAATGGATCAATTAGTATCCCTGTCACCTTGGGCGATGCAAAGCACCTTTCAATGGCTTGTCGCATCATTTCTGTCCCATAACCTTTACCCAGGTCATCAGCTTCACCAATCCAGATATCGATGGCTCTTAGGTTCTGATCTACATCGCCCCAGTAATGGGTATCCTCTAAATATGGGTCTATGATTTGAAGAAAGCCCAGAGGTCGTCCATCCAACTCGACCAAGAGTTGCTCTCTCCACGCTGGATATCTTCTGAGCTCATTGGCCCAATCCCAATCGTCATCCGGATCAGCATCAATTACATGTTGTTGCTGATCCCAGTGTAAAAGAATATCTAAATCCTCAATAGTAGCGGTTCGGAAGGTGATCTGATTCATGAAGATGGTTACTCAGTTTTTAGACCTGAAAAGTAAACAAATGGTTGGAAGCTCAATAATAAAAAAGACCAGCACAAGGCTGGTCTTTTTTATTCGATATTTAGAGGGTTTTTAGCCCATAGCAATGTCTTGCTTGGTAAATGGAATCTTGTAGACCCTTCTACCTGTGGCACCCGCAATGGCATTAGCTAATGCGCCACCTGCTGGTGGGAGAGAAGGCTCACCTAGTCCTGTTGGATCATTCAAGCTTTCTACAAAGTGGACATCCACTTTTGGAGCCTCTTTTGATCTGATCAATCTGAACTTGTCAAAATTCGCTGCCTGAGGAGCTCCATCCACAAAGGCAAAGTCTCCGTACATGGCATGGCCAATTCCATCAACTACACCACCTTGAATCTGGTTAATTGCCGCTTCAGGATTAATGATAATTCCACAGTCGACCGCAGCGGTCATTTTCGTGATTTTCGGTTGCCCATTTTCGGTGGTTACATCGGCTACTTCCGCCACGTAGGTATTATGTGAATAGTAGCAGCTAAAACCCTTGCTTACGCCAGCTTCAGGGTTGCTCCAATTGCCTTTTTCTGCTGCCAGTTTGATCACTCCAATCATTTTTTCAGGATCGTAGTCGATCTCACCCACTGGGTTAGACTTCGCTCTTTCCAGTATGTCTAATCGTACTTGTACGGCATCGAGGTTCATCTCTTTTGCGAGTTCATCGAAGAAGCTTTGTTCAGCGATCGCCAGGAAGTTGGTGATCGGTGCACGCCACGCCCCCGTAGTGATATTACTATTCAGGTTGTGAGATTCTATTTTATAGTTTTCGATTCCGCCAGCTGGGAACCAGTTTTCTCTTGTTGAATTACCCATTTGAATACCGGCACCGGTTAAGTAATAGCCTGTAATCTTACCGTCCTTGTAGGCAGCTCTAAACTTGTATTTTGAAGCCGGCCTGTAGGTACCGGCCATCATGTCATCCTCTCTGGAGAATTGTACCTTCACTGGCTTTCTGATCTTATCAGAAATAGCAGCGGCTTCTAGTGCAAAATCTCCGTAGAGCCTACGGCCAAAGCCTCCACCCATACGGGTCATTTCGCAGCTAATCGTAGCGCGATCTCTTTTTAGTATCCCAGCAACTCTTCCTTGTGTCCAGTCCGGTGTTTGGGTTGGACCTGCCAACTCAACCTTATCATCAGTTACATTGGCGAAGAAGTTCATGGGTTCTAAGGTGTTGTGGGGTAGGAAAGGTGCTTCATAAGTTCTTTCCAATGTTCCATCAGCATCTGCGAAAGCTTTCTTAATGTCGCCATCAGATCTTTTGAGCGATTCACTGTTGGATACATTCAGCAATCTGTTCAATTCACGATCGTGATTCGTAGTGCTTTCAAGCTTAGAAGATCTTTCCCATTCGGCCTGCAAGGCTTTTTTGCCTTTAAAGGCAGCCCAAGTATTTGTGGCGATAACAGCAATTTTTTCACCTCTAATTTCTCTTTGGTCTGGTCTTTCGTTGTCGTCAAAAGTGATCACATCTAAAACGCCATTGACTTTTCTGGCCTCACTATCGTCAAAAGACTTCAATTTAGTTCCGAAAGCCGGTGGTCTCATCACAGCAGCATAAACCATTCCTTCGGCAGTATAATCAACCCCGAAAAGTGGCTTGCCGGTAACAATATCATCCATATCGACATTGGTTTTGCTCTTACCAATGATTTTAAAATTCTTAGGGTCCTTTAATGGCACTTCCTCCGGAATGGTTTCTCCTACTGCCTTGGATGCTAACTCCCCATAAGAGAGTTTTTTCCTTCCGTTCATTACATAGCCATCCTTGGTCGTGAGTCCGGCTGCATCAACTCCCCACTCTTTGGCGGCTGTATTGATCATCAATTGCCTTGTGGTAGCACCAACCATTCTCAGACTGGCCCATCCTTGACGAATGGACTGGCTACCGCCCGCCACTTGCCTTTGAAAGGAGATGCTGTTCAATGGTGCTTGTTTTACGATTACATCTTCCCAGGCAATGTCTAGCTCTTCAGCTATGATCATCGGCATGGATGTTTTCACATTTTGACCAATCTCAGGGTTAGGAGACATTATGGTTACCTGACCATTGTCTGCAATGGAAAGGAAGGCATTCATATCGAACCACTCTTTTGGTGCGGCCTTTTCCGCTTCCATCGGGTTACAACCCCAAGAAAAGCCTATCATTAAGCCACCGCCCGCTAGCGCTGAGGCCTTCAAGAATGATCTTCTGTTGACTTGTGTTTTTACTATCGTCATCTCTTCAGTCTTTAAGGTTATAGTTGCTCAGCAGCCGTAGAAATGGCAGCCTTGATTTTATTGTAAGTCCCACATCGGCAAATGTTGCCATGTGTTGCATCTTCTATTTCCTGATAAGAAGGGTTAGAATTCTTGTTGAGCAGTGCAGCAGCGTTCATGATTTGACCTGCCTGGCAATAGCCACACTGTGGTACATCATGTTCTTTCCAAGCTTCTTGAAGAGGATGATCTCCTTTTTCGGAGAGCCCTTCGATGGTAGTGATATCACTTTCACCAACAGCCGAAACAGGAATCTGGCAAGACCTTACGGCATTACCATTAAGGTGAACCGTGCATGCACCACATTGGCCAATACCACAGCCGAACTTGGTGCCTTTCATATCGAGCTCATCTCTGAGTACCCAGAGCATTGGGGTATCAGCGTCTGCTTCTACAGCGCGAGCCTTTCCGTTGATTTTTATATTATATGATGCCATAATGGATTGATTCTGTTTTGAAGATTAATATACTGTTATTCGTTTCAACTTCATAGTTGAAATAGAGTAGTGGTTATATCACTAATTGATCTGTCATCTTTTAATTCTTGATTATACCAAATTGTGCTTTTTGAGTGGAAGCTCTCGCACTCTTTGCCCAGTAGCCTGATAAACAGCATTGATAAGCGCTGGAAAAAGAATCGGATACGATGGTTCTCCCAAACCTTGAGGAGCTTCTTCACTATTAATAAAATGAACATCCACCTCAGGTGATTCGGTCATTCTAAGCTTTTCATACCGATCGAAGTTCTGTCCAATGGGTGCACCATTCTGTAATTCTAACGACTCATAAAGTGCAGCGCTAATGGCATCCGTGATACCTCCTTGTACCTGCGCATTGGCCCCAACTGGATTGATTACCCTTCCGCAATCAACAGCAATATTCACTTTGTCTATCTTGATCTTACCATCCACAAGACTAACGTCAACAATGCAGGCTACATAGCTGCCAAAGACCATTTGCGCAGCAAAACCCTGATAAGAGCCCTCTCCCCAGCCGGATTTATCTCTGACGAGTTCAATTACATTTCTTAGGCGTACTGTATTATAGGTAGGTCCTCCATGATCGTCATATGGCATATCCCTGTCTTCTGTTCCTATTAGGTTTAGTTGGAATTCAATGGGATCTATTCCAGCCTTTTCAGCCAACTCGTCCATAAAACTCTGATAGGCATATGTGGTCGCATTGACCCCTGGGGTTCTTAAAGCCCCAACAGGAATATTAGACTTAAGGGGACTGTAGGTTACTTTGAAGTTTGGAACCATGCCTGCAGGTTGTTGGTCTGGAAAAGCTTCGGTTCCATGCGCAGGGGTAGACTGTCTATATAGGTAGCGGGATGTGGTACATATATTCACTTCCATGGCCTCAATACCCTTATCAGATAAAGCTGCTTTGAAATGGTAGGCACCCGCTGGGCGGTAATAGTCTGATAAGAAATCGGACTCTCTCGTCCATACTAGCTTGACGGGTTTTTGAATCTTTTGCGATATGATGACTGCCTCATTCGCATAATCATTCAATAATCGTCTGCCGAATCCTCCTCCAATTCGGGTGAACTTCATTTGGATTTGTTCTCGAGGAACGCCAGTAATATTACTTGCAGATGCTGCAGCGCTTCCCGGAGTCTGTGTCGGACCGATTAATATGACCTTATCTTTTTGAACATCGGCTATGAAATTCATGGGCTCCATTTGGCTGTGGCTGATAAAGGGTACATGATATTTTGCCTCTATCAACTCATCAGTATTTCTGAAAATATTGCTGACATTCCCTTCATCCTTCAAGGTTGTGCTTTTAGAAGATGCGCCTTGATCTAGTGCCCTTTTCAATTGTTCATTTGAGGCGATGAATCCCTTTGGCGAAGTCCATTCTGCTTTGACGAGCCCCTTTGCTTTAAAAGCTGCCCATTGGTTCTCTGCAACAATGGCTATGCCGCCAAGCCCATTTGCAGGGTTATCGGATTGATTGATTTCGAAAACATCAATGACTCCAGTCACCTTCTTTGCTTCTGAGGCGTCAATACTCACTGCCTTAGAACCGAAGACTTGTGGTTTCAATATGGTGGCATAAACCATTCCCTCAATTTCTTGGTCAATACCATATAAAGCTTGGCCAGTTACAATTTCCTTTAAGTCAACATCTGGCTGAGACTTTCCAATGATGTCAAATTGACTAGGGTCTTTTAGAGGTGGGTCTTCATTTAGTTCTAATTGAGCAGCTGCTTCAGCTAAGTGTCCATAGTGGAGACGTTTACTGGCATGCATGACAAAACCGTCCGCTGTTTTACAATCTGATGGCTGCACTTCCCACTGGTCAGCTGCTGCTCTGATGAGTACATCTTTTACGGCAGCTCCGGCTTTTCTGAGGTTTTCATAGTTCGTCTTGACACCTGTACTTCCACCGGCAAACTGGGAGCCCAGACGGCCGTCCAATTCTGCCTGTTCCACCTTGACCTTCTTCCATGGAATGTCTAACTCTTCCGCGAGTATCATGGGCAATGATGTTTTTACACCCTGCCCAATGTCCGGGTTCTTGGCTCTAAGGGTTACAGTTCCGTCTCCGTTGATTAGAATGAATGCGTTGATCTCGAGATTGACGAAATCAGGGTTTTCAGGTAGGCTGTCACACCCAGACAGATTAAAGCCCAGCATTAAACCGCCACCTGCGATTCCTGTTAGCTTAAGAAAGCCCCTGCGAGATGTTGTTAATTGCTCTTTCATTCCGTAACTCCTTCCTTAGCCGCTCTGTATATGGCCTTCTTAATTCGGGGATAGGTTCCACATCGACAAATGTTACCAGACATCCACTGGTGAATGTCTTCTTCGGAAGGGTTCTCTACTTTAGATAAAAAAGAAGCAGCAGACATTATTTGTCCGGCTTGACAATAGCCACACTGAGGTACATTTTCTTCCATCCATGCCAATTGAACCGGGTGATTTCCGTCTTCCGACAGCCCCTCGATGGTGATAATTTCAGCATTGCCGATAGAGGAAATGCGTAGTGAGCAAGATCTTGCCGCATTACCATTTAAGTGAACTGTACAAGCCCCACATTGACCAATACCACAGCCAAATTTGGTTCCCTTCATTTTGAGTTGATCTCTTAGAATCCAAAGTAGTGGAGTATCGGCTTCGGCTTCTACGGAGAGTGACTTGCCGTTAACCTTTATATCATATGATGGCATAGCAGAATAATTAGTAACTAATTTCAATAGAAGATAAGCCCTAATACGCCAAAATCATAGATGATAATCGTGAGTGGGGTTGATGTTTATATTTCATAGACGAAAAGCTCGGTTTTCTCGATGAAAGTATAGGGCAATAGAAAGTATGTAAAAACTGGTTTTCTATTATAAAACTTTGATCCACAGTCTTTACAAGTCACTTTTTTGACTGATGATATCAGAAAAATGCTTTGTACACCAGAATGCAAATAGTGTGTTTTTCATTCGTTAACTTGGTATCGATTTCACCTAAATACAATACTATGAATCAACCTAAGCATGCCAAGTGGGCAGGAGTTTTTGTACTACTCCTGTCGCTCAGTTTCACAGTATACGCACAAGAAAACAGACCCCTACGTAACATCCTTTCTGACATCATGTCTGAGTCAGAATCCTACGAAGAGTATAAGGTAATTAAGACTTCTAAGCTGTTGAATTTCAGGACGGCCATGATAGACAGTATTAGTGCCTATCAGCTGCAAATCAAGAACCTTGAGATGTCATCCATCGAAACAAAGGCCGAACTTAAGACTATTCAAACTGAGTTCGATCTGATCAAAGAGAAGCTGCAAATCAGCGAAGACCAAAACGCGAAGATTGGATTTTTAGGATTATCAGTGAAAAAAGGATTTTACAATGCCCTTGTATGGTCACTCATCGCCTTATTAGCCACTATTGTCGTGGTGGTTTATACACGTATCAAGCATGTATGTAGTGTGGTAAAACGCGTTAAATCAGCCTACTCGAAAATTGTAGAAGAGTATCGGCATCAGCGTTTTCAGGCTACTGAAAAGCAAATCACGCTTAGAAGAGAATTACAAACTGCTCTCAATAGACTTGAGTCTTTGGAGAGTGGGGTAGAACAATAAAAGTAAAGATCATTAGTAGTGTCGAAGATGCAGCTAATCCCTGCATCAAAAAAGCCTGTTCGGACGGAACGGGCTTTTTTTTAGAATATATCTATCAGTCTCTTCCACAATTCATCTTGATAAGTAAAAGGTACTAGGTCATTTTGAGGGTTATCACCCATTCGAATCATCACAACTCCCAGACTTGGGACAACATTAATAAGTTGTCCATTACGACCCATCGCAGCAAACATGTCAGGTGGCGCATTAGGGGTAATACTTCCATTAAAACTGGTTTGGAGACCAGGAATCTTAAAGGAGCTCTTACCGTTGAGCCAGGTAAGGTAGCCATAGGCTGGATTCAGAGACTGTGTGCTGTTCGTCATTGCCGAGAAATAGGCATCATTACTTAAAATGGGGTCATCTTGCCAAGTGCCTTTGTTCAGCAGGAGTAAACCAAACCTGGCCATACTTCGGGCATTGCTTACAAATATATTGTTGAAACCAAACTTGAGCCATGTGCCTTGCATGCCTACTTTGTCTAATACTCTATTGGCAGTAAAGTTATTGTAGCTCTCACCACTGACCGAGGCAATTACATCTCCCAGTTTTGTGTAAGGTCCATTGTGATATGCCCAGCGATTATTAGGTGTGGTAAGAAATTTTAGACAATCGGGATCTGTACAATTAGGGTCTGCGACACGGTCATCCAAGCCTGTAGTCATCGTTAGGTGATTAATGATTTGAATACTCGATTCTTGTTCTAGGGTAAGTGATGTCCAAGCCAGATCTAGATGATTGTTACTGGCTTCTCGGATACTGAGTAGGCCTTCTTCTTCTGCTATGCCTGTCAGTAGGGCCGTGAAGGTTTTTGCCGCTGAAAACCATGGGAGGTTATCAGTCGGGCTTGTATCCTGAAAGTACTCCTCGATTGCTATTTTTCCATCTTTAAGGAGAATAAATGCTTTTGTGTTTGTGGTCGCTAAATACTCGCTGAGTGTGGCAATAGCCTCTTCATTCCATGCCAGTTCAGCAGTATTTACCGTTTCCCAAGAGGTGGTGGCAGGAGGGAAGTATATCACAGGGTCATTACCCTCAGGGGCGTCATCCTTAGGATCACAGTTAGTCAAGAGTATCAGTGTTACGAGTGTGACTAACTGTTTTAGATAAGACCGCATGATGCTTTGACACTTAAAACGCCTTATTGTTTAAATGGCAATAAAAAAGGCCCGTTAACCGGGCCTTTTTCAATATTCATTCTAAAAGAGATTACTTATAATCTTCTCTGGGCTTTGGTGCACCTGCCATGATCTCCTCATTGGCATAAGACTCAAACTTACTAAAGTTGTTCTGGAACATTCTAGCCAACTTGTTTGACGTTTCGTAGAAACCATCATCATTCTTCCAAGTCTCTCTTGCGCTTAAGATTTCACTTGGAACATCTGGACAAGTCATTGGAATTTCAGCACCAAAAATTGAGTGTTTTCTGTAGCCAACGTTGTCCAATACACCTGAAAGTGCTGCAGAAATCATAGCTCTGGTATATCTCAGTTTAATTCTTGAACCAACGCCATAAGGGCCTCCTGTCCAGCCTGTGTTGATTAACCAGACATTAACTGAGTGTTCTTCCATTTTCTTACCCAACATTTCCGCATACTCGGTAGGGTGGAGTGGCATAAATGGCGCACCGAAACATGCTGAGAATACAGGTTGAGGCTCAGTGACACCAGCTTCAGTACCTGCTACTTTTGAGGTGTAGCCCGAAATGAAGTGATACATGGCCTGTCCTTTATTCAATCTCAAGATGGGAGGCATCACACCAAAGGCATCACAAGTCAGGAAGAAAATATTCTTCGGAATCCCGCCAATAGATGGTTCAGCAATATTGTTGATATGATGAAGCGGGTAGGAGACACGTGTGTTTTCCGTTACCTCAGTATTAGTATAGTCAACATTTCTGGTGCCCGGGTGGAACCTGGTGTTTTCTACAATTGCTCCATACTTTATAGCTCTATATATATCTGGTTCGTTTTCTTCCGTTAGGTCGATCGCTTTAGCATAACAACCACCTTCAAAGTTGAAAACGTTTTTAGATGTCCAGCCATGCTCGTCATCACCGATCAATAGTCTATTTGGGTCTGCTGAAAGAGTCGTTTTTCCAGTTCCTGAGAGACCAAAGAATACCGCAGTATCTCTTTTCTTAATGCCCATGTTAGATGAACAGTGCATTGGCAGTACACCATCTTCAGTCGGTAATAGGAAGTTCAGAACCGAGAAGATACCTTTTTTCATCTCACCAGAGTACTCAGTTCCTCCGATAAGGATCATTCTCTTGGTGAAGTTTACAATAGCAAAATTGTCTTGTCTGGTACCGTCCGTAGCAGGATCTGCTTTGAACTCTGGGCAACAAATGATCGTGAAATTAGGATCGAAGTCAGGAAGCTTATATGCCTCAGGTCGGATAAACATGTTATAGCAGAAGAGATTGTGCCATGCCATGGTGTTAACGACTCTTAATTTAAGTCGATGAGTTTTATCAGCTCCAGCGTAAGCATCTCTTACATAAACTTTGCGATCCTCAAGATGAGCAATCATCTTCTTGTATATCTTATCGAAAGACTCAGGAGAAATTCCAATATTGATATCACCCCACCAGACCTTTTCTTCTGTTGACTCATCTCTAACAATGAATCTGTCTTTAGGTGAACGTCCTGTGAATTTCCCAGTGTCGCACATCAGTGCGCCTGTATCTGTCAAATTTCCTTCACCGTTTTTGATGGCCTCTTCGATCAGTTCGGTAGGCCCAAGGTTCCAGTGTGCTTCTTTAACTTTGATTCCGGCTGTTTCAAGCCCAGCCTTATTGGATTTTATTCCAGTTTCTAGCATGATTTTTGGTTAATTTTCTCTCTTTGTGAAAACGATTGCAAAGGTAAGTATTGCGAATGTAAATACCTTTTAAATGAACCTGAAATAAGCCTTAATGTTCGACTTTTTGATCAGTGGAACCTATGTGTAAGGGAAGGATTGGACCATTTGTTGAAATACGATTTGTAAAATGCTTTCACTCATGTTAGATTCAAAGGTTATTCTAAAACGAAAAATTCAACTATGTCAGATCAGAAGACGATTTGGGGCCACCCTAGAGGGCTAGCCACGCTTTTCTTTACGGAAATGTGGGAGCGGTTTAGCTACTATGGTATGCGGGCTCTACTTATTTTATTTATGGCCACTGCCGTTACGGAAGGTGGTTTAGGTTTTGATGATAAAACCTCCGGAGCCATTTATGGCCTCTATACCATGGGTGTGTATTTGCTAGCACTACCTGGTGGTTGGTTAGCCGATCGTTTATTTGGTCTTAAAAAGTCAGTTTGGTATGGTGGTATCATTATAGCATTGGGCCACTTTACGATGGGAATACCTGGGATAATGCAGCTCTTTTCTGGTGCTGCTGAGAAAGCTGAGTTGACTGCCTTGGATACCAATGCTTTTTTCTTGGGACTGATTCTTATTGTTATCGGTACGGGTCTTCTAAAACCGAATATCAGCTCAATTGTCGGACAGCTTTATGCACCTGGAGATAGCAAGAGGGATGCAGGCTTTTCTATATTTTATATGGGTATCAACATAGGAGCCTTTGCAGCGCCATTGCTTACGAGTGCCGTTGCAGAAGTGAATTGGCATTTAGGTTTTGGTCTTGCCGGTTTTGGTATGGTCTTAGGCCTTATTCAATATAAATTGACTTCTAATAGCCTTTCTGATGTGGGAAATGCTCCTGTTATCGAAACACCGGAGGAGCAAGAATCGCAAAGTAGCCTGAAAAAAACGACTACTACTATTGTAGGTGTATTAGGCATTCTTCTCGTGTTAATGTTCGCTGGAGTAATTCCAGTAAATGCAAGTGCTATTGCCAATGTTTCAGGAGTTGTAATTGCTATCGTAGCCTTTTCTTATCTCGGTTACATTATTCTTTTGGGTAAACTGGAAGCCAGTGATCGTAAGAAGGTGATTGCAATGGGTGTTGTCTTTGTTTTCTCAGCTATCTTTTGGTCAGGCTTTGAACAGGCAGGATCTACTCTCAATTTATTCGCAGAGCGATTTACGGATAGATCCATCTTCGGCTGGGAGATGCCAGCAGGATGGTTCCAATCTGTTAACTCAACCTTCATTATCCTGTTTGCCCCATTCTTTGGTGCGATGTGGATTTGGTTGGCCAAAAGAAATCTTGAGCCAAGCTCACCTTTGAAATTCTTCTTCGGACTATTTGGTGTGGCGGCAGGCTTCTTCGTGATGTACTTTGCAGCAAAAATTGCTGCTTCAGGAGACATGGCAGCACCTACTTGGTTGATCTTTACTTACCTCTTCCATACTTGGGGAGAGTTGAGTTTAAGTCCGGTAGGCTTGAGTTTGACAACCAAATTGGCCCCTAAAGGCTATCAAGGGCAAATGATGGGAATCTGGTTCCTTTCTGTATCACTCGGTAACCTATTGGCCGGGCTGATCGCTGGAGAAGCAAGTGGGGGAGATGCCGAAGCATTGGCCAATATGCCTTCTCAGTATATGACCATTGTACTAACCACTTTTGGTGCAGCCTTGCTGTTATTGGCATTTAACAAACCATTGAGGAAACTCATGGGTGATGTACATTAAAGAATTGAAGCCCCGATTTGATCGGGGCTTTTTTATACCATTTAAACCCTAATCAATATGAAATACAATTTGAAGAAACTAGGCAGCTTACTCGTATTGTTTTTGTTTGTTACAACGGCCTGTGATGTATCGGTCAACTCATCATCTGATGATTTTAGTATCGATTATAAGAAGTACACCTTAGAAAATGGCCTTGAGGTAGTTTTGCATCAAGATACTTCAGATCCAATGGTGGCCGTAGCGGTACTCTACCATGTAGGTTCTAATCGTGAGAAGGTTGGTAAGACAGGTTTTGCCCATTTCTTTGAGCATATGTTGTTTCAGAATTCTGAAAATGTGGGGGCGGGTAACTTCATCAAAAACATGAATGACCTTGGTGGCTCTTTCAATGGAGGAACGTGGACCGATGGAACGGTTTATTTCGAAACAGTTCCTAGTGATGCGCTAGAACAAGTACTTTGGATGGAGTCTGACAGAATGGGCTTCTTTATCAATACTGTTTCAGAATGGGGGCTTGAAAACGAAAAGCAAGTTGTAAAGAACGAAAAAAGACAAGGTGTCGATAACAGACCCTATGGACACAAAGAGTATGTTCAACTAACCAATCTTTATCCTGAGGGGCATCCTTATAGCTGGGATGTTATCGGTAGTCTGGAAGATCTTCAAAACGCCACTATTGATGATGTTAGAGAGTTTTATGAAAAGTGGTATGGAGTGAACAATGCCACTCTTGTTATCGCTGGAGATATTGACGAAGCGGATGCCGAGGCTCTAGTAGAAAAGTACTTCGGGGAATTGGAGCCACGCGAAGAGGTTGAAGCAATTGAGCCCATGCCTGCTGTATTGAATGCCAATAAGCTACTTTTTCATGAAGATAAGTTCGCTAACCTACCTGATCTGGAAATGGTATGGCCAACAGTGGAAAAGTACCACCCAGATATGTGGGCGCTTGATCTTCTAGGTCAAATATTGACTGATGGAAAGAAGTCAGCCTTATATAAAGTGATCGTGGAAGAAAAGAAACTAGCGCCCTCTGTCTATACTTTTAATAGTTCTAATGAGATCGCTGGAACATTTAAGTTAGGTGCTCGAGCTTTCGATGGTACTAACCTCAATGATCTGAAAGCTGCTTTTGATGAAGCTTTTGAGCGGTTCGAAACAGAAGGATTCTCGGATGCTGATTTGGACAGGATTAAGATTGGCTTGGAAACTAACGTTTATAACTCTGCCTCAAGTGTATTCAATAAAGCATATCAGCTTGCTGATTATAATACTTTTGCTGGTGATCCAGGATACATAACAACAGACCTACAGAACAGCTTGGCTGTTACGCGTGAAGACATCATGCGTGTCTACAACCAATACATTAAGGATCAGAATTTCTTGGCGACCAGCTTTGTGCCAGTAGGACAAGGGGATTTAGTACTGGATGGTTCCGTAAAGGCATCTGTGGTGGAGGAGGCCATTGTTCAAGGTGCTGAAGGTAATCTTGACAAGTATGAAAAGGATGTTGAGTTTGTTAAAACGGCATCTAAAATAGATAGGAGTACCGCACCTCCATTGAAAGGAGAGTTGAGTTTTACTCCACCATCCATCTCGAAAGCAGCCTTAGCGAATGGGATGAACGTACTGCACATTTATCAAGATGAGCTTCCAATGGCACAATTCAGCATTCGTATCAAAGGAGGAATGCTACTGGATCAGCCAGAAAAAGTTGGAACCTCAGCATTATTGGATAACATGATGATGGAGGGTACAGCGAATAGAACTCCTCAAGAACTTCAAGAGGCAATTGGTCAATTGGGTGCAAGTGTCAGAGTATTCACATCTCAAGAGTATATGACCATTTCTGGGAACTGCTTGGCTAAGAACTATGATAAAGTACTGGCTTTGGTTCATGAGGTGATTACCCAGCCTCGTTGGGATGAAGCTGAATTCGAGAGAATCAAAAGCTCTGCATTGAATTCTATCCAACAACGCAATGCCAATCCCAATGCGATTGCTTCAAAAGTTTTTAATAAAGTATTGTATGGTGAAGACCATATCTTCGCAAACCCAGTTTCTGGTACTGCAAGTTCTGTGAGTGGAATTACATTGGAAGACTTAAAGGCATATTACAACACTAACTTTTCTCCGTCTATCGCTTCTTTTCATTTTGTAGGAGCTATTAGTGAAGAGGACGTGGTTGGGTCTCTAGATATTTTTAACGATTGGGAGCGCAAAGAAGTAAACTTTCCTTCATATGAGATCAAGGCGCCATCGTTAGATTCGCGCATTTACTTTGTGGATTACCCGGATGCAAAACAGTCGGTTATCAATATCGGGCGTGTGAGTATGGAGGGCGATAATAGTGACTATGCTGCGGCCACCATGGCTAACTACAAGTTGGGGTCAGGTTCTGGTTCCATACTCTTCAAGAAGCTCAGATTAGAAAAAGGGTATACCTACGGTGCCTTCTCTAACTATTCAAGAAAGCAGAATGGTACCGCGTTTACGGCAGCTTCGAGTGTAAGGAGTAATGTGACAAAAGAGTCAGTAGAACTCTTCAAAGAGATTTTGGACAACTACGGTACAGAGTTTTCTGAGGAGGATATGAACTCGACCAAGACTTCCATTTTAAGAAGTAATACGCAGTCTTATGAGACTTTGGGTAGTTTGGTAGGAATACTACAGAACATTTCTACTTATGACCTTCCTTTGGATTATGTGCAAAAGGACGAAGCTACACTTAAGTCAATGGACGTAGCTGAGGCCAAAAGACTAATTGCCGAATATATGAACCCTGATAAGTTAATCTATGTAGTAGTGGGAGATGGTAAAACACAGCTTAAAAGATTGAATAATGTAGGTCTTGGTAAACCAGTTTTGGTCAATAAAGACGATGAGAGCTTAGTAATCAAGAAATAGAATAATAGCAGTAAATGAAAAGCTCTTTCAGTATATGAAGGAGCTTTTTTTATGTCCTAATAATCAGTGGATAATCTCTTTGACGGTGTGCTGCAATTCCGGAACAACCAATTCTTCAAACCAAGGGTTCTTTCGCATCCAAATGCCATTTCGAGGTGAGGGGTGAACTAAACAGAAGTAGTTTGGTAAATAGACTTCAAAGTTCTTGACAGTTTCAGTCAAGGTTGATTCGATGCGGTTACCTAAATAATACTTCTGGGCATACTGACCGATCAGCAAGGTGAGTTTTATGTTTTTGAGGTGGTCAAAGATTTTTGTGTGCCATTCTGGAGCGCACTCTGGTCTTGGCGGGAGGTCTCCAGACTTACCTTTTCCAGGATAACAAAAACCCATTGGCACAATTCCAAATAGATCTGTATCGTAGAACTGATCGTCAGTCACTCCGAGCCACTTTCTTAAGTTTCTGCCAGATGCATCATCCCAGGGAATTCCTGAAGCATGCACTTTGGTTCCTGGTGCCTGGCCAATGACTAGAATTCGTGATTTCTCACTCAGCGAAACTACCGGATTAGGTTCATGTGGAAATTTGCCTTCACAAATGCGACAGGCTTTGATATCTGATAATAGGGTTTCGAAGGGTTGGCTCACTTAGGATCAACTTGATTTCGTTGCATCGTAAATAAACGAAATGATAAGAGAAAGATCAGGAATAAAAGAGCCGCAGCAGTGTAGAAGGTTATGTTGCCGACACTTCCATATAACCAACCGCCAATAAGCAGGCCTAAGATACTCGCTAGACTTCCTGCACTATTGGCTACACCCTGAACAGCACCTTGCTGCTCATTGCCGGCATATTTGGATAATAATGATAAGAAAGAGGGCCACATCAGACCATTACCCAAGGCAAAGAAGACCAGGGCACTGTAAGTCAATACCACATTAGAAGAACTTATCAGTAGAAAGTTTCCAACCAGCATAAGACTACCAATGGCGATGAGAAGTTCATCGGAGGCGTGTTTAGAAAGCCTACTGAGCAATGGGCCCTGAACTAAAATCAAGAGACCACTCATGATGGAGAAGAAGATGCCCAGTTCGAATGCTGTCCATTCTAACACCTTTAGGGCATGCATTGGAAACGATACATAGAAGAAACTAAAACCCAGAAATGTGATGAAGTAGATCAACAGCATAAAAGGAATATGCTTGACTTTTAACACTGCCTTCAACCCTTTGTCTGGACAGTCTTTTACTTCATAACAGTCTTTTTGCTCCGTAGCGAAAAGCTTGCTGAGTTTAAATTGTTTCAGATCAGGCTTAACCAAATCCGGTTTGGATTCTGGAAGTCTAAACCAAATTACATAGAGCGCGACCATGGAAATAAGCATGGCGGCACCCACAGGTAGGGCTTCTTCGAATTGTGTAGCCCCCAGGAGCCCTGCAATTGTAGGACCGAGAATGAATCCTAGGCTTGATGACATAGCCATTTTCCCGAAGTTGGCTTTTCTGGTTTCATCTGTGGAGACGTCAGATAGGTAAGCATTAGCCACGGAAATATTTCCTCCAGTAATACCGTCTAGCGCTCTAGCGGCAAAGAGAACAATAAGAGGGACTGTCAATGCAAAACTGCCGATAGTCGTGCTTTCGGCTTCCCATAATATGGTTTTGGGGGCAAAAAGAGCTACCATAAAAATTGCCCAGGCCAATAAGGTTCCTGCCTGGCTTAAAAACAGAATTCTCTTCCTTCCATACTTGTCTGACCATCTGCCCAACACAGGTGCACCGAAAAATTGGAAAGCGGGATATACGGAACCCATAATACCATAGATAAACTCATTTCCACCGAAATCATTGACCAGGAATACTAGAAAGGGCAAAACAATACTGTAACCCAGCGTTCCAATGAAGTTGACAGTTAATACCGGGAATAGTGTGGGCTTTGCATCTACAGACATCAAAGTAGGTGGTTTATGGACGACATGACTTTAATTTCTTCGGGTTCATTGCTGGCAGCATTTAATTCTAAATCCCACCAACTGGTACTGTGCCATTGTCCTAGTTTGAAACCTACATTTTGCATTTCTCCAATGTGCTTGAAACCCATGCTTGTATGGAACTTGATACTTGCATCATTGGGTATGGTGATCACGGCTATTGCTTTTCGAAAGCCCATGAACTTAAGTAGCTCAAGTAGTTTAGTATAGAGCTTACGAGCAATGCCTTGCCTTTGAAAGTTTGGGTGCACATAAACGGTTACTTCTTGATTCCACTGATAAGCCTGTCTTGATCTATGCGCTGTACCATAAGCATAACCAGCAATTTGCCCATTGACTTCGGCTACAAGCCAGGGCGATTTTGAGGAATACGCTTTGATCCGATCAGAGAAGTTTGAAACAGTGGGTACCTCTGTTTCAAAAGAGGTAGCGGTCTCTAGAACAATAGGTGCATATATTTTCAACAAGTCTGGTGCGTCCGATGGTTGCACAAATCGAATGTTGATTGAAGGCATAAACCAATTTAGAAAATTTCACTAAACGGGAACATCACTTTTGTAAAATGGATCGATATACTTTTTGATTTTCAGGTGTTTTCTAATTTTTTCAATAAGCGTAGTGATGTGTACGAACAGAGTTTGTCGTCTAGAGATCAATGATGGCTTCGCACAAAATGGACAAGTATGGAGACTATGATCTGATATATGTAGTTGATTTGGCCGGTACCGACTTTTTTTCCATTAGCATTGGGTACCTTTTCCATGAAACTTAAATGCGCTGTAGAAATAGATATTTTTTTATGAATTTTGGAGATCTAATAGGCTTCGATTTATTTATCTAAATCGTTCGGTACCGTATATAAATCTAAGCCATTTGGCGTGACATTTATATAATGATCATCATCTATCCAAAAAGTGTTATGCTTGCTTTCAGGTTCAGATAGTAGTAATTGTCCGGAAGGGTTACTCGCACTAAACCAATAAAACCCATCATTAGCACCATAAGAATTATCATGAAATTGTTGATAAATTATAATTGGCTTTTCAGCGGGATTTTTTCCATTAACCACTGACATCGATTTTCGTTGCTTTTCAGGTTCTTCAAGAATGATATTTCCATTTTCATATACTACTAATTTTTGAAAACTGAAAAAATCATCGTCTTCGAAAGAATAAAGTGTTCCTTGTACCTGCTCCTTCACATTATCATAGGCTATAATGTTAAAGTCTTGCTCACCGGCCAAGTCAAATTCTTGTAAACCAGAGTTTGGTAATACACGAGAATTACCTAGCCAAATGTGGTCTATTCTAGGTTCTCTCATTCTGAAAAAGTCAAAACTGACTTCAGTTAATTCATCGTTGGTTGTGTTGATATGGTATGAGGCAGGCTCAGTTTGCACAGGACGAGCCACTAGTATTCGGTCGTCAATTACTCTTGAAAAACGACCATAACTATAAGATACTTCCGTTATCCTTTTCTCTTCTTTGGTTAATAAATTTTTACGTACTAGGAGTGCTGAATCTGAGGTAAGAAATTTATCTCCATCATACTTTGTCACATAGTAATACTCATAGTTAGAAATAGCGCGAATGTCACTTGCTCTAAAGTTTTCTTCTAACAAATTATTTTCTCTAGTCCGCAAATTGTAACTATATAACCGAGCATTGGAAATACCATCAGAAGGATGAATCGAATAAAAAAAGGTAGACCCATCAGGAGAAAGGTCATATTCGTACAGAAAGTCATCGAACTCAATTAATCGCTCGCTTTGAATATCATTTACATACCGGTGGGTATAGTTAAGTACAGGTATTTGATAAATAGTATCATTATACTCTCTTCTTACCTCAAGTAATAGGTCAATTTCATTTTGAGGAAAGGCGTGTTCTATATTGATCGTTAGCAAAGACCTGTTAAGTGATTCTGGCGTAAAAACTGCTAACTCGGTGGTATCTTGTCCTGAAGTAATATAAACCTTTGCTGTCTGTTGTAAGTCGCTTTCATTCAAACGGATGTCGAGTTTGTCTTTTCCTTTTACTAATAGACGAAAAGGAATGCTTTCATCTATTTTGACAGGGTTCATGTCTTCTGTAATTGGCTCAATTTCCTGTTTCTGACAGGCCCAAAACAGACAAAGAAGTATACTCAGAAGAAAATAGGGTCTAATCTTTAGCATAATGATCTTTCTGTTGTCATGACTAAATTAAAGTAAACTTATTCATGAAATTAAGCAATAAATGTACCAGAATTGTTTCTCTTTGTAAAAGGCTGTTTGTCTGATTGCGAAGAGAATAATCATATCTTCGCGGAAAAATCTGTGTCATGGAGACTGTTGACTTAGTCTATATTGTTGACCTGGCAGGAACCTGTGTTTTTGCTATCAGTGGTTGGTTACTGGCTTCAAAAAAGCAGCTGGACTTTTTTGGAGCTTCTGTGATTGCCTTTGTGACCGCAATTGGTGGAGGCACTATTCGAGATTTACTGATTGGTAGTCAGCCTGTTGGCTGGTTGCAGGATGCAAATTACCTGATCGTTATTGCGGTGGGTATTCTTGCCGGAATGTTCTTTAGAAAGGTCTTTGAAAGGTTGAGAAAGACAATGTTTCTTTTTGACTCGATAGGAATTGGACTGTTTACCATATTAGGAATACAAAAGACATTGGCCCTTGGGCTGTCTCCCGTGGTCGCTTTGATCATGGGTACGATTTCGGCAGTCTTTGGAGGTGTTCTCCGAGACACTTTTGTTAACGAAATCCCTCTGATCTTTCGTAAGGAGATATATGCCACCGTTTGTCTAGCGGGTGGAGGTCTCTATCTCTTACTTCAACAGTCTACTATTGACCCGGGCGTTCAAATGATAGTCACAATTACTTTTATCATTGCTATTAGAATCTTGGTAGTAGTAAAGAACTGGTCTTTACCTTCGGTAAAGTGAAACTCTACTCATATACCACCTTGTCTGATAATTCAAACCACTGTGCATACATTTCCATATGAATGGCTTCCACACGATTACGTTTTACCTTTAGTGTAGGTGTCAATAGTCCATTGTCAACTGACCAATCCTCTTTCATGATGATGGCTTTTGCGATTTTCTCAAACTTCTCAAGCTTAGGATTAAGTTCATTAATTGTGTTTTGAAGGGATGCTTCCAGTTCAGCTTTGCTTTTTGGCTTGCCCAACTCAGAGACGACAATAAGGGCGATAGGTTGAGGAATTCCCGTACCAACCACACAGACTTGATCGATGTCACCGTTCTTTAGTAGCTCCAGTTCAATAGGAGCTGGACTAATATACTTACCCTTATCAGTCTTGAATTGGTCTTTTACACGGCCTGTAATGGACAAGAATCCATCATGATCAAACTCTCCGATGTCTCCGGTCTTTAGAAAACCATCTTCCGTGAACATCTCCGCTGTTTTTTCGGGTTCCTTATAGTAACCTTTCATCAAACAGTCATTCTTGATCAGTATTTCTCCTTCTTCCGAGAGTTTTGAAGTTACCCCTGGCAGTGGTCGGCCGACAGTTCCAAATTTATTAGCACCAGGCAGGTTAAAGTGGGAGAGTATACAATCTTCCGTCATCCCATAGGCCTGATTGATTTCAATACCGAGTTTTCTATACCACTCCTGCAAACTTTTAGCAATAGGCGCAGCGCCTGAGAAGTTAGCTACTGAAGCATTGAGCCCTAGTTTTTGCCTGATTTTCTTTTTGATGATATTTCCCAGGATTGGTAAGCCGGTCAATCGATCCAACTTCTTCTGAGGCATTTTTTCAAGCAGTTTCTCCTGAAACTTCTGCCAAATTCTGGGTACTCCAAAGAAGGTTTCAGGTTGTACGGAAGCTAGATCTTCTCCAAATGTATCAAGCGATTCTGGGAAACTGACTTCGGCACCCCGATATATAGCAGACAGCTCTATTCCGGCTCTTTCAGCAATATGTGTCATGGGCAAGTAAGAGAAGTAACGCGGTTGGCTTGGCATTTTGATCGCTTCTACCGCGGTATTAATTAAGGTGTTAAAAGAGCCAACAGTATGCATAACACCCTTAGGATTTCCGGTGGTCCCGGAGGTATACATGATGGTCATCAACTCTTCTGGATTTTGGGCAGTCAAACCTTCCAAAGCCTCATGTGAATTGATCAGTTGATCCCAACCATGTTGCTCATTCACACCATACATTTCGACACCAATAATCGGGATATCTGGGATGCCTGATTTCTGTTGGCTGTAATCATCGAGCTTACCTACAAAGATTGCCTTAGACCCGCTATGGATAAGGATTTCGTTGATAGAATCAGCACCAAGTGTGGGGTAGATTGGGATGGAGATACATCCGGCCATCATAATGGCCAAGTCCGCCATGATCCAGTGTGCACAATTTTTGGAAAGAAGGGCCACGTGGCTACCTTGCTGGAGTCCCATTCGCTCTAATGCGGAGGCAATCTTCCGGATTTCCTGATCGGCTTGTTCATAAGTATATTCCTTAAAAACCCGATTGATGGGTTGTCTTAAGAAGGTTTTTTGAGGCGTGGTATTTACCCAATGGGCAAAGGCCTCCAATGGAGTATTGAATCTTTCCATAGATGAGTCAGAGTTTGGCTAACAGAAATATAGCGAAAAACTGCGGACACCTGTAAAGAATGCCTTAGAAAACCCAACCGATTCTGAAGTTGAGATCGAGGTTGGCCGATATTCTGTTACTGGGCCTATTTGAGTCATATTCTACATCAAACCATTCCCAATTACCGTCACTGAATACATAGTCTGGGTTGGCTCCAATCACGTTCGTTCTACGGTATCGTAAGCCAACTCCGAAGAATGCATCGATGACAAGTCTGTCTGAGAAATAATGCTCTACACCGATTCTTGGCGTGAAGGAGATAAACCTTTTTTCTACAGGTAGTAACTGTAAGACTTGGTCATTCTCGAAGTTATCATCATCAAAATTCTCAGGAATCAAAAAGGTATACTCTGCCTCATGATCCTTTTTGAGATATTGAAAACTCAACGAAGTATAGATTCGGGAACGCTCTTGGTTTCTCAAATAGTATTTGGGGTTGAGTTCTATCCTGAAGCCATCGGCATTCCTTGAATAGTTGGTGTTGGCAGCTAGTAAGTATCGCAGGTTTGTTTGTATCGCAAAGCGATGACCAATGAGCCTTTGATAACCAACTTCTATTCCCGGATGGTATGTTCCACTAACCGAAGTAGGTGTAATGGAAATGCGATTTTTTAGTGCTATGCGTGTTTTCGGCATTGGAAAATAGGGAAGGTAACTGACGCTTGACTCATCCATATCCACGAAAACTCGCTTGGGATAACTGAACTTTTTACCGCTGATTTCATCTACCAAGAAACCACCGAAATAGGGGGAGAATAGATTGAGCCCGTAGGTCCAATTCTTTTTTGACCCAATACCAAGTGCGCGCGAGGTTGAATCATTGAAAATCACTATATCAAGTGGGCGTTTTTCTTTTTTGACGACTATTTGAAAGTCCGTTTTAGGAGTCTCCGTTGTATCACCTTGGTAGATATAATTTACGGCCTTTGTCGACCTGACTGTTACGACCTGATGTGATTTATTAAACAGGGTTGCACAAGAAGAGCAGGAGAGGACCAGAGCAATAAAGATTAATAGTTGTTTCGGGTGCTTCATATTGAAAAATTGAATGCAACATTGTTGCAATATATCTTACTTAACCTAAAATCAAGGTATTAAGTATACAGTTAACAATAACTTAATCTTGATGTGCCGCTTTATAGAGGTTTATGGCCTTTAAGTAATTGATGCCTCCTTGTTTGGTTTGGTCATAGAGAAACCCATCCAATTCAGGCTGATTGTCCTTTATGTAGTTTACTATTTTTGATCTGTTTTCGTCCCATAGATCCCAATTGAACAGGATAAATTCTACGGTTTCAATACTATGAATTTTACCATTTTTAAAGCTAAACCGATCACGGTAGATAGTAGGTTCTTCATTGAGGAACAGAATTCGAGGATCGGACTTAGATACTTCTACCATAATATCATCGCTTGCTTCTTCTATTGCTATGACCTTATACTTTGGTCGAAATACGGAATCCCATTGGAGTTTTAGATAGAAGCTGTCTTTTGAGGCTATATAACGATAGTCGTTCTCTTTCATTCTGACGCTATCGTAGAAGTAGTCTGAGACGACTTGCAATTGAAAATTATTAAGCGATGCGTAGTAAGCCTTAATTAAGTCTTTTTCATTTGACTGTTGAACCCTTGAGTTGCAAGAGAGTAGTGTCAAAGCAATACAACTAATCACTAGGCATATTCTTTTCATAGGGAAGAGGGTTGTCTATTGAATGATTGGGCATTAAAAAAGCCCACCCGATATAGGGTGGGCTTTTGATAAATCTATTGTGAGATGTGATTACATCATGCCTGGCATTCCACCGCCACCCATTGGAGGCATTGGCATTCCTGCACCACCTTCTTCTTTCTCTTCAGCAATTACGCACTCTGTAGTGAGTAATAGGGCTGAGATAGAAGCAGCGTTCTCAAGTGCCAAACGTGTCACCTTAGTTGGGTCAATTACACCCGCAGCGATCATGTTTTCGTACTTGTCTTCTCTTGCGTTGTAACCGTAATCAGCTTTACCACCTTTTACTTCGTTTACAACCACAGAACCTTCTCCACCAGCGTTGGCAACAATTGTTCTAAGAGGAGCTTCAACAGCAATTCTAATGATGTTTACACCAGTTGCTTCGTCTTCGTTTGCTACTTCTACTTTATCAAGTGCAGATGAAGCTCTGATCAAAGCAACACCACCACCAGCAACTACACCTTCTTGAACCGCAGCTCTGGTTGCATGTAGTGCATCGTCAACTCTGTCTTTCTTCTCTTTCATTTCTACTTCAGTAGCAGCACCAATGTAAAGGATAGCTACACCGCCAGAAAGCTTAGCTAAACGCTCTTGAAGCTTTTCTTTGTCGTAGTCAGAAGTAGTGTTTTCAATTTGAGTTTGGATTTCCTTAACTCTTGCTTCGATGTTAGCAGAATCGCCAGCACCGTTAACAACAGTTGTGTTGTCCTTATCGATGTTTACTTTTTCAGCTGTACCTAAGTACTCAATCGTAGCATTTTCTAGCTTGTAACCTCTTTCTTCAGAGATAACAGTTCCGCCAGTCAATACCGCGATGTCTTCCAACATAGCTTTTCTTCTGTCACCGAAACCTGGGGCTTTAACAGCAGCAATTTTCAATGAACCTCTGATTTTGTTTACTACCAAAGTAGCAAGTGCTTCGCCATCAACATCTTCAGCAATGATCACAAGACCTTTTCCGCTTTGCGCTACTGGCTCTAATACAGGAAGTAATTCTTTCATTGAAGAAATCTTCTTGTCATAGATTAAGATGTATGGGTTCTCCATTTCAACTTCCATTTTCTCTGTGTTAGTCACAAAGTATGGAGAAAGGTAACCTCTGTCGAACTGCATACCTTCTACAGTTTTTACTTCGGTTTCAGTACCTCTAGCTTCTTCAACAGTGATTACACCATCTTTACCCACTTTATCCATGGCGTCAGCAATCATTTTACCGATTTCAGCGTCATTGTTAGCAGAGATAGTACCCACTTGCTCTATTTCTTTAGAGTCCTTGATTGGCTTAGACTGTCCTTTAAGGTCAGCTACAACAGCAGATACAGCTTTGTCAATACCTCTTTTAAGATCCATTGGGTTAGCACCTGCAGCTACGTTTTTGATACCAGCACCGTAGATGGCTTGTGCCAAAACGGTAGCAGTAGTAGTACCATCACCCGCATCATCAGCAGTTTTAGAAGCTACTTCTTTCACCAGTTGAGCACCCATGTTTTCGATTGGCTCAGTAAGCTCAATTTCTTTTGCTACAGAAACACCATCTTTAGTCACGGTAGGGGCACCGAACTTTTTGTCAATGATGACATTTCTACCCTTAGGACCAAGGGTTACTTTTACAGCATCAGCTAATGTATCAACGCCTTTTTTCAGTTGATCTCTGGCGTCATTGTTAAAGAATAATTCTTTAGCCATTTCTTTATTGGTTTAGATTTTCAGTTTAAGATTAAGAATTGATGATTGCGAATAAGTCAGACTCCTTCATGATCAAGTAGTCATTTCCTTCAACTGAAAGCTCAGTTCCGGCATATTTACCATACAATACAGTGTCACCAACTTTCACCGTCATCGGCTCGTCTTTTTTACCACTTCCTGCAGCTACAATAGTTCCTCTTTGTGGTTTCTCTTTAGCAGTATCAGGAATGATGATACCTGAAGCAGTTTTTTCTTCTGCAGCAGCTGGTTCTACAAGAACTCTGTCTGCAAGTGGAGTAATGTTTACTTTAGACATTTTTACTTATTGTTTTAAGGTTTTTGTTTCACAATACGGATCGGCCTATTGCACTTAATGTGCCAATTCGTTTTTAAGAACTTTTGTCAGTTTATTGGTCAATTCTTGTCAGTATGGACTGTCAGAATTACTGTCATGCTATCGCTAGAGCTGACAAAAGTAAAGGGTATAAAAAAAGCCCCTGTTTTCGGGGCTCTCTTAATAAAGTTTTTTTTGCGATTACTGACCAGTAGTATCTGGCGTAACAGGCTGCAATCCACTAGTCGTATCAGCTACAGCTGGAACACTAGTACTTGGCAGTGATTGTTGTGCGGCATCAATGTTAGGGTTTGTCAGCTGCTGAGTACCGTCACTCAAGGTAAGACTTGATGCAAGGCTGAAAACAACCAGTGCAATGATGAATACCCAAGTGGCTTTCTCTAACAAATCGGTAGTCTTTTTAACACCTATGATCTGCTGGGCTCCGCCTCCGCCAAATTGGCTTGACAAACCACCACCTTTTGAATTCTGCATCAAAACGATCAAAATCAACAAGATTGCTATGATGATCGCTAGTATAATAAATAACTTAAACATTCTTTTTGGACTTTACTTCCTCAATTCGGCCTGCAAAGTAAGTGCTTTTTTCAGGAAACTTCAAACTGAGCTTTTTATAAATATTAATGGCCTTTTTATGCTTGCCTTGCATCATCATTAATTGCGCGAGCGTTTCCGTTTCAAACGCCTCTACACCCTTTAAGGCTTTGCTTGCCAAATCTTCCTGATGACTAGGTAGTTCACTTTGCGAAATCTTCTGTCTTTCAATGGAAGGTTGATCTTTAATGAACTTTTCTATGATCTCGACTTGGCTTGCAGTAGGCTTACTTTTTTTTGTGCTATCAACTTCCGCTGTACTTTCGGTACTCGCCAAAAGCGCCTCTATGCGATCTTTGGTAGCCTTTATTTCAGCAACAGTCTCTTCAGAAACTGGCTTTTTTTCACTAGGAGTACCTGGATTATCTTCCTTCTCAGGAAACTTGAAATCACCATCGATAATCTGTTGGAGATAATCAGGGTTGGTTGAATAAGCTGCTGTCTTTTTTATGAAAGCTTCTGTCTTCGGGTGATCACGCTCTTTCAAGGCCTTGGCGACTACTACATAGAGACTCTGAAAGTAGGGGTACTTTTTTCGGTAATCATTTAAGGCCTTAATGTCAGCATTAGTGACTAGAGAAGGGTCAGACAGTAAGGTATTAAATCGTTCGCGATCCACTTTTTCGTATTAGGGCGACTAAATTAGAATGAATATTACCACTGGGCAACAGAGGCCTGAAAAATATCAAAATATAACTGCTCAAAAATTTCTTCTACCAAGTCATCCTCTACAGCATTCAAAGTAGTCGTAGCGGGATCGTAATCTGAATAGAAGGAAAAAGACTGTTGAAGATTTTCCTCTTCTTTTTTGGTGTTGGTAAAAACCAATTGAACAGAAATGGTCAATCGCATTAGGCCTGTACCATCAGCCTGCGTGTTACTTCCTGATGAACTAATCGCTTGAGGCCTTACAGTGTAATTGGCAATGGCACCTTCAAACTGTAGATCGCCTTGTCTTTGTACCAATTCTAATTTGGTCCTTCGCTGAAAGTAGTCTTTTAGCCCTTCAGTAAAGGTGTTCGCCATATTTGGAGGTCCACCACCTGATTCATTAATGAAGTTAGCGATGGAAATAGTCTTGGTTTGGTCATAGTCGATTGAGGCGCCATCAAAGGAATAAATACCACATGAAGTGACCAGAACGAACAAAGAGAGTAGAAGGGGAAGCTTAATCGATTTCATACTGCTTGATCTTTCTATAGAGTGTACGTTCCGATATCCCCAAATCTTGTGCCGCGTATTTCCTTTTGTTATTATTTTTTCGAAGTGCCTTAATGATTAATTCCTTTTCTTTCTCTTCTATAGAAAGTGATTCGTCTTCTTCGTGTGTGATATCATGTACGCTATCATAACCATAAGGGCTTGGTTCTTCCACAGTGGGTTGAAGGTAGATCGGTTCTGAAAAATCTTTTGGTTCTGATGCCTCCGACAGGTTGGGCTTCTCATCAAGATTTTGAAAAAGGTTAGGGTTGTCACTAATCACTTGCTTGTCAAATGAACCCGTTTCGATCATGCCATTGACGAGCTTCTTTAGGTCGTTCATGTCCTTTTTCATATCAAAAAGGACCTTGTACAGTAAGTCTCGTTCATTCAGGCTATCAGCACCAGAATCATCACCACCCTTGTAAATAGCAGGTAGGTTACTGTTGTTCTGAGGGATGTATTTGAGTAGGGTTTCAGCAGTAATGTCCCGTTCCATTTCTAGTGCCGAAATCTGCTCAACCAAGTTTTTCAACTGTCGGATATTCCCTGGGAAACGATACCTGATCAATACTTCTTTGGCTTCATCATTGAGTTTGATGCTATCCACACGATATTTTTCTGCGAAATCTGAGGCAAACTTTCTGAAAAGTAGATCTGCATCGTAACCTCTTTCTCTCAAAGGAGGAACAAAAATTGGAACTGTACTCAATCGATAATAGAGGTCTTCTCTAAACTTTCCTTTTTCTACGGCTTGAATAAGGTTAACATTAGTAGCCGCTACAACGCGAACATCAGTTTTCTGAACTTTCGATGAACCCACCTTGATGAATTCTCCGTTTTCTAGCACACGCAATAACCTGGCTTGCGTTTGGAGCGGCATTTCTCCAATTTCATCAAGGAAAATTGTTCCTCCATTAGTGCCTTCAAAATATCCTTTTCGGGCCTCGTAGGCACCCGTAAAAGAGCCTTTTTCATGCCCGAAGAGTTCTGAGTCAATCGTTCCTTCAGGAATCGCACCGCAGTTGATCGCAATGAATTTGCCGTGCTTACGCGGACTGAGCTGGTGGATGATTTTAGAAAAGGATTCCTTACCACTACCACTCTCGCCAGTAATGAGTACCGTCATATCGGTAGGGGCCACCTGTGCAGCTACCTGAATGGCATGGTTAAGCTTAGGGCTATTACCGATAATGCCGAAGCGTTGTTTTATACTTAGTAACTCTTTGTTGTTCAAATCTTTTGGGTTTATGAAACGACCTTACCAAATAGGGTAGCTGCTGTACAATCCTCAATGAGGACATTGACATACTGACCTTTTTGGTACTTCTCCCTTGAAAAAATAACGACCTTGTTGGCAGAATTTCGACCTTGAAGCTGTTGGTCAGACCTTTTGGATCTTCCTTCGATTAAGACTTTCTGTACTTGTCCTACATCCATTTTATTTCTCTTTAAAGAAATAGCCTGTTGTTTGGCAATGATTTCCTGAAGGCGTTTCTTTTTAACATCCAGAGGAATGTCGTCTTCGAATTTCTTCGCTGCTAGCGTGCCTGGTCTTTCAGAATAGAAGAACATATAAGAGAAGTCGTATTGTACATAATCCATGAGGGTCAAAGTGTCTTGGTGCTCTTCCTCTGTTTCGGTACAAAAACCCGCGATCATATCGGACGAAATACCACATTCTTCTCCTAGGATTTCTCTAATGGCATCCACGCGATTGATATACCACTCACGGGTATAGGTTCTGTTCATTAAATCAAGCACGCGAGAATTACCACTCTGGGCCGGTAAATGAATGTATTTGCAAATGTTTTCGTAGCGCTTCATGGTATGGAGCACCTCGTCCGTAATGTCCTTGGGGTGAGATGTAGAGAATCTAACGCGAAGCTCAGGAGAGACCTTTGCCACCATTTCCAACAAGTTGGCGAAGTTCACGACCTGCACTTCCTCGCCCTGTTTTTCCTTCTTCTCTAACCATGCTTTATTATTCTCATCCTCTGACCATTTGTAAGAGTCAACATTCTGTCCGAGTAGTGTGACTTCCTTGTACCCTTGATCAAAAAGGTCCTGCGCTTCTTTTACAATAGAATGTGGATCTCTGCTTCGTTCTCTTCCTCGAGTAAAAGGGACCACGCAGAATGAACACATGTTATCACAACCGCGCATAATGGATACAAATGCGGTTACGCCATTAGAATTGAGCCTTACAGGAGAGATATCAGCATAGGTTTCTTCCCTTGACAGGAAGGTATTAACGGCCTTCAATCCATCTTCAGCTGTCTCCACCAGTTTAGGCAAGTCTCTATAGGCATCTGGACCAACAACTACATCGACAATCTTTTCTTCTTCGAGCAATTTGTCCTTAAGTCGTTCTGCCATACAACCCAATACACCAATTGTCATTTCAGGCTTTGCCTTCTTGACTTTGTTGAATTGGCTAAGTCTCTTTCTTACAGTTTGTTCTGCCTTTTCTCTAATTGAGCATGTGTTAAGAAACACAACATCAGCACTTTCAAAGTCTGACGTGGTGTCATAACCATTGTCTTTCATAATGGAAGTCACCACTTCACTATCAGCGAAGTTCATCTGGCAACCATAGCTTTCTATATAAAGCTTCTTCTTTTGACCTGTATTTTCCTCCTTAGAAGTTTTTACAGTGTCCATCGCCTCCTGGCTATTTCTATCTAGAATGTCTATATCTTGAATGATCTTCTCCATCAATCTTTCTGCTCAATTTCGAGCGGCAAATATAATGCTTTTACTCCAAAAGGTGACAGATTGGCAGTCTTACTTTGCGGTTTCGGACGGACTAGCTGGTTACAGCTATTTTTAAATTTCATTTTGCCTTAGAGTAGTTCCCTTATTTATATTGCTTAAGACCAAATACACATGTTATGAAAAAACTAACCTTACACTTAATCTTTTTTTGTACTCTGATTTTCACGATCTCTTCGTGTAATAAGCCTGCCAAAGAGGAGGCTTATCCTACCGAATATTTTTATGAAGTATCCGTAAGTCTGATGGATAATCTAGACCAGGCACCGGCTTTACAGTCTTTCGCACATGGTGTTGATGGTGAGACTTGGCTTTTATTTGCCGGTCGTACCAATCAAGACCTTGATGACGGAGGTCTCCACGACATGAATGGGAACTATGCAACAACCTCGTTTGTGCCATGGTCTTTTAATGAGAATATCCTGGTATATAACACTGCAACTGATCAGCTTTCCGGAATGCCTTTTCAAGACCTTGTCGGTGCCGTTAAAACTAATTTGTCGAAGCACACAGGGCTTGTGACTCAGTTAAATACGTTCGCTACCGTTTTTCGAAATACAAATCCTTTGGTGATGCAAGAGGGCGGCTATCTATATTTAGTAGGAGGGTACGGAACTCCACTTGCTTCTACACAAAACAGTAGTGCTTACCAGACCTTTGGCCATGTTGCCAAAATCAATATTTCAGGGTTAATTAAGCTGGTCACGGGTAAGAACCTTGACAAAATCGACTGGGAGGACCTGTTTGCTTTTGGAAGTAATGATGAATTAATAAGTACCGGAGCTGAAATGTTTAAAATTGATGATACATTCTATGTAGCCGGAGGCCATAATTTTGGCAGTTCTGTAACTAATTCAGCGTTTCAAGGCCAGAAGTATTTGGATGCCGTCTATCCGTTCACTATGGTGAAGAAAGATTCTTTTTCGCTTGATATCAGTGTTGGGACCCCAATTTCGGATATCGCCCCAACTAAGCTTAATACTGTTACTGCCGATGCTACCTCAAAATTTAGGAGACGAGACGGTCCTGTAGTTTCAGGTTTGTTTTATGATCAAAATAAAAACCTAACGGAAGGTTTGACGTTCTATGGCGGTGTTTTTAAACCAAGTTACAAGAAGGATGGTCAAGAGATTAATGATGCCTGGAACAGTGCCATTTATGTGCATCCTGGAGTCAAAGTGAATAGCGCTTCACAAGCGAGTCCGTACTATACCTTAGATGAGGCCTACAATCAAAATAATTTGAACGTTTATGCATGTGCCGATTTTGAGATTTTTGATGCAGGGACTGAGACGGTGCAGACGTTCCTATTTGGCGGAATTGGTAATGGCACTTATCAGAGTGACAGGTCTTTGCTTTCTGGTTTTACCGACAGCTTGATGCACATTACTTATGATTTGAATACAGGTACAAGTACACCGAAAGTTGGCAATACCAATATATTTGGTAACACCAGTAGCTTCTATGGAGCCGAATCAACTTTTATCTTTAATTCTCAAACAAACATTGTTTTCAAAAAGGCGGGCAATGATGTGACAGAAGTTGTCGATGCAGATGCGACATTTGGTGAGTCTAACAGTATAGATATTGGGTATATCTACGGGGGTATTGAGGCATTTAATTCAATACCTGGTACTTTTGGCCCGGGTAAATCAAGAGCTTCCAACAAAGTATGGAAGGTTACCTTAAATAGATCTCCGCTGAAGTATTAGTGTATCAAGCAGGCTTTTCTAAGGGTAAGCATTTTATGATGCTTACCCTTTTTTATGGTCAAAAATATTCTTTAGTACATTTGGGGCAAACCTTAACCTATGTCAAAGAAGACACTTACTTTTTGCCTTATCCTTCCATTTCTTGCTACCACAGTACTTTTAAATAGCTGTGGTGGGGAAAGCGCTTCAGAATCAAACCAAGACACTGTTTTCTTGGCCAGTGGTGTCAAGTACCTCTATTTAGAGAGAGGCGATGGGCCAAAGATCGATTCGCTAAGTCGTGTATCTACCCATATTAATTTGATGGTTGCCGGTGATACGGTGTGGTCTACCTACAATGAGGGGGAACAAATTTTCGAATTTGATGCAAAGCGTACCTCACTGATCAAAGGCTTTGATGAGGTGGTAATGTATGGTAGGGAAGGAGACCGGATTCTGGCAATAATACCCCCAGAACTGGGATATGGAACCCGCGGTGCGGGAGATGATATTCCCCCAAATGCTACCTTGTTTTTTGATTTGAATATGGTGAAGGTAGGTGAACCGAAGATTTTCTTAGCTGATGTACTTTACCCTGTTTATGAAGAAGGTGGCATAGAAGAAATGGTAAGCCACTACCAAGGTCTTGACTTGGATACTGCTACCTACAGATACGAAATTGCAGAATGGTATAACCTGCACCGAAGAATGATGCGGGATGAGAAATTTGAAGATGCCGTGGCACTCTGGGATTTTAAACTTACGGAAACCGCTGATTTGGGAGGATTCTTTTCAAAAGCGCAGGCACAAGAGAGACTGGGACAAAAAGAAGAAGCAATATCCACTCTAAATACGGGCTTAGCTACTGCCTCAGACACCACAAATGCAGACGCCTTGAGGTCTTATATCATACGCCTACAGGGGAACTAGGTACGCGCTGTTTTTCAATCAGTGCAAAGATTGCCTTGGCTTTGACTAAGCACTCTTCATACTCTTTTTCAGGAATGGAGTCATAAGTAATGGCTCCACCAACCTGGAAGGCATACTTACCAGTTTCTTGATTGATGAAGAGGCTTCGGATCAGAACGTTAAAGTCAAATGATTCACTGCCGTCAAAGTAACCAGCGGCTCCAGAGAATGGGCCTCGTTTGGTGTTTTCGTACTTTTCAATCAGTTCCATAACCTTCACCTTTGGAGCGCCTGTCATGCTACCCATCGGGAAGGCCTTTTCAATTACTTCTACAGCATCAATGTCGTCTCTGATTTCGGAGGTGATTGTGGAAATCATCTGGTGCACTTGTGGGAAGGAGTAAATACCAAAAATCTCTTCGACCTTAACCGAACCCGTCTTTGCTGTTCTGGCTAAGTCATTTCTAACCAGATCGACAATCATCATATTCTCAGCCTGTTCTTTAGGATCGTTTCTTAGGTCGGTTTTGAGTCTGATGTCTTCATTCGAATTATTACTACGCGGCCGAGTGCCTTTAATAGGTTGTGATATGATGGTCTGCCCTTCCTTTTTCATAAATCGTTCTGGTGAAGCAGAGATGATATAATGCTCACCAAACTTTTGCAAACAAGAAAAGGGGTTGGGAGAAATTGCGTTTAGACTATGATATAATCCGATTGGATTCAGGCGATGAACATCACCATGAAACTCTTGGCAGTAGTTTACCTCATAGCAATCACCTTCTTCGATGTGTTGCCTTAATCGATCGACATTTGAAAGGTACTGATCCTTGCTTACGGATGGCTTCGGTTCGGTTAGTTCACTTTCAATAAGGGTGACTTGAATATCTAATATAGTCTCTAAAATCCCTTCCTGCTTACTCTCGATCTCTAAGTGATTACCCCGAAAATGGAGTAGGTGGGTTGGATTAAAGAACTGGGTTTGAGGGAAACCGAGGCGATCCACATTGGTGCTGGTCAGTTTTTCAATCTCGTTTTTTAAGTCATATCCCAGGTAGCCTACCAGCCAGTCATTAGAGGTATCACTTGTAGTGATGCCTTCGAGAAAGGTCCTTAGGTCATTGAAGATGCTCCCTTCCGTAGAAGCCAATTTACTATGGGCACCGATGGCAAGCACATGGTGAAAACCCTCATGCGGATAATTGACTTGATTATTGTTGAAGTAAGCAAAATGGCTATGCTCATTGGCCCAGTTTAATGCTTTAAGTATAAACTCATCTCGGCTTATGCCTAAGTATGGAAAATCAACAATTGTCATATCGAAGGGTGCAAAAATGCATAAAGCCTAGGGCATAAAAAAGCCCCAGGCATCGATACCCAGGGCTCATGTCTTTTTTAAGAAAACTTATTCAGTTCCTTTTTGAGTACCAGCCTCTAATTCAAAGCCAACATTCACTGTATTGTAAATAAAATCGTCCTTAAGCTTTTCAGCCAATGAAGCTCTCTCTTTGAATTTCAAGCCCCATTCTGTTCTGTCGATGTTAAAGTTGGCTATTGCTTTGATAACACCATTTTCTAAAGAAACGGATGCAGGAAATGAGATGTTCTTAGTTGTGCCTCTCATCGTTAAGTTACCTGAAATGATGTGGGTTGGGTTTTCAACCATTACATCAGCAAGTGATGCAGGTGTATAATCAGTCTGAGGCTCATCAAGGTCAGCCACTAAACTACCAGCATTGAAAGCTTCCGCACCAGTGATTTCAAATTTAGCGGTCGGGAAGTTCTCTGCTTCAAAGAAGTCAGCAGACATCAAATGACCTCTCAGTTTAGCATTCCACTCAGAATCAGCAGGCATATCTAAAACGACTAATGAGTTAATATCTATGTCAAAGTTTCCACCAACTACCGCGTCACCTTTCACAAGTACCTCGCCACCAGTGATTCCAATTGTTCCATTATGCTTACCAGCCGGCTTTGAGCCAATCCAAGTTACGATACTGTTGGCTGTATTCACTTGAATGCTAGTCGCTTCAGTATTGGTGGCAACAGCTTTAGCCTCAGAGGTTTCAACTGTAGAGCCTTTAGGGCCACAGGCCCAAACAAGTGTTGCAAGTAGCAATAGGCCTAGAGTAGATTTTAAATTTTTCATTTTTGTCAATTTGTAGGGTTATTTTCTTTTCTTTAATCGGACATTCCACTAACATGATTTGGAGTGAATTGTTTCGAGTTGTGAGTTAAACTCTGAAGCATTCTAAAAAGTTCAATGTACGTACATATATTTTTATAAATGCCTATAATAAAAGGAGTAAAGGGAGTTCAACCCAAGATTTCAAAGTCTTGTTGGTTGGCCGATAATGCCACGGTTATCGGTGATGTTACGCTAGCTGACAACTGTAACGTCTGGTTTAATGCTGTGATTCGCGGAGACGTATGCTCTATTGAGATGGGAGAGAACTGTAATATTCAGGATGGAGCCGTTATACATGGAACTTTGAATCATTCAAAAACCGTTTTTGGCAAGAATGTATCTGTCGGTCATAATGCCATTGTTCATGGCTGTATTGTTGAAGACAGTGTTCTGATAGGGATGGGAGCCATCGTTATGGATAATGCCGTGATCAAATCTGGTTCTATGATTGCTGCTGGAGCTGTTGTTCTTGCCAATACTGTTGTAGAAGAGAATTCACTTTATGCCGGAACTCCCGCCAGAAAAGTAAAAGATATTGATGAAAAACTGAGACAAGTAATTGACCGAACTCCGGAGCACTATATCATGTATACTTCATGGATAGACGATTAGTCTTCAGTTCGAGATTTTTATAAATTCAAGCATGATTCAAAAGCCACAAGCATCAGAGTACAATCCGTTTTATGAACCCTACGTCAGTAAGCTTCCCGATGAGGATCTTTATGTCGTTTTAGAACGTCAATTGACGTCTGTTGCAGATTTTTTTAGCACTATTCCAGATGATAAAATGGATTATCGTTATGCCCCAGGGAAGTGGTCAGTCAAAGAGGTTTTCAATCATTTAAACGATGCTGAACGTGTGTTTTCATATCGTGCCCTGAGCATTGTTAGAGGTCATGATGTGGAGCTTCCCGGAATGGATCAGGACATTTATCAGGAAAACAGCCGTATGGAAACAAGGTCGATGAGTTCATTGGTTGATGAATTCAAAGCAATCCGCACAGCGACACTTGCATTGCTTCAAGATGTGACGGAGGAGGAGGCGATGAGAGAAGGGATTGCCAGTGGCTCGAGAATCACCGTGCGTGCATTGGCGGCTCTCACCGCAGGTCACTACGCACATCATATTATGATTATCAAAGAAAAGTATTTGTAATGTTCATTGTCGATCCGCACAGAGAGTACGCTAAACAAACTGAGTCAAGGGTAATTATCCGTTTTCAGGACTGTGATCCCCTCAGACATCTTAATAATGCTAAGTATCTAGATTATTTTTTTAATGCCCGAGAAGATCAGGTACCTAAGTTATATGGGGTGGAAATCATGGATTTGATCAAATCCTACGAGGCATTTTGGGTAGTTTATAACCACCATATTGCATACTTAAAACCGGCTAATCTTGGTGAATGGGTCAGGATAATCACGCGATTAGTGTGGTTTGACGATAATACAATAGTGGTAGAGTACTTAATGCTTGACGACTATAAAAGCCACCTAAAAACACTGATGTGGACCACCTTCAAGTATGTTGGTATGAATACCAGTAGAACGATTGTACACTCTGATGAAGTAAAGGCATATCTTGGTGCCATGAAGTTTGAGGGTGTGAATTATGACCCAACCTTGTTTGATGATCGAGTGAAGGAGGTCAAACAACTTATCCAAACTGAAGTTTAGAATACAAGATTTTTTCGGCAGCAGCCAAATACTTTATAAGAATAGCATATGAAAAACAATGATGGATTCGATCCAGCAGAAATCGCCAAGATAAAATCAGAAATTGGTGAAGATCAATCTTACGTAGTCATAGAATCTGAGGACAACTCTGATGACTTTATGAATTTCTACTTTATTGGGAAATATGAAGGCAAAGAAGTGATCTATGATGCTGCGATCTATACCCTTAGGTTACAACATAGCAGTGAGATTCATGAATTAGCAGAGCACAAGGTGGCGCAAAAGTTCCCTGACTATAAGTCTATCTCGTATGAGGAAGATGAGAATGGAGATATTGAGCCCTTGGATGATTTGGAGGAAGAAATTGGCCTTTACTTGACCGAAGTAATGGATGAGTTAGAAGAAGAGGAAGCGGTGAAAGTTCAGGAGCATGTGGATTTAGACGAGCACGCTGACTTTGGTATCGGCTTGGATGTGGGACTTCATGTAGACGCGATCACTCATGATGTTATTGAGAAATTCATCAAAGCATTCAATGAAGACACCCTTAAATTAGACAAGACGCATTACTCTTTCCAGTTTGACGATGGCGAAGAGTAAGAAATTTCGCAATAATGACATCAGAGGCCGCTACTAAACTAGCGGCCTTTTTTATTAATTTCCGATATGATCCAAAGAACCATCACAGTACTGTTTTTTTTGTTGGCATGCGGCCTGACGAACCTTAAATCACAAGAGAAGAATGATTTAGCTGTTAAGCTGAAAGACAAATTGACCGAGATTTATGAGGCTTCCAACGTTCCAGGGGTAAGCTTTTCAGCAGCACTACCCGGTGGAAGAGAGATAACCCTCACAGCCGGGTATGCCGATCTTGAGAATGAAATAGAGATGGAATTTGATCATAAGATGCTTGGTGGCAGCACCGGTAAAGTATTCTATTCCGTTGTTGTCATGCAATTGGTAGAAGAAGGTAAGCTGGATTTAGATCAACCCATAAAAAAGTACTTAGGCCAAAACGATTGGTTTAAAAGATTACCAAATGCCAATCAACTCACACTCCGAAACCTGATGAGACATGAGAGTGGTATACCGCGCTATGTATTCAAAGAGGCATTCCAAAAGGATGTAGTGGCCGATGTCGATCGTACCTGGAAGCCTGAAGAATTACTCTCTTATGTCTTTGACGATAAGCCACTGTTTAATGCAGGGACTCAGTTCGCCTATTCCGATACCAACTACATTATCGTAGCTATGGCCGTAGAGGCCGTGACTGGAAACGATCTTTATGATGAAGTGCAAACAAGAGTTTTGGATAGGGCAGGTTTGAAGCATGTGGTGCGACAAACAGGTAGGAGCTATGAGAAGTTGGCTCAGGGCTATAATGGAGAAGATCCTTTCTTCCCTGGAAAGGCGCTGAATGAAAATGGACAAAGTCGATACAATTGGCAGTTTGAGTGGGCCGGAGGAGGTTTGGTCATTACCACCAGAGATTTGGCGGTGCTAGCAAAGAAAATCTACGAGGGAGAAATGTTCGACAAGGCATTGCTCAAAGAGTATTTTAATGGACGTGAAGCTACCGGAATGGGTGGTGATTGGGGTTTGGGGGTCCACATGAGAAACTCACCCAATGGCAGGGTAATGGGACACAGTGGATTTATGCCTGGTTATATCACCAATATGATGTATTTCGAAGACCTTGGGTTCTCCATCTGCTATCAAATCAATGCATCGGATGCTCCACGAAGAGGAATTATGAGGCAATTACCTCAAATGGCTAATATTATTCGTGCCGAAATTGGAAATTGAAAACATCTTTGCTGAGTTTTAGCTTTTACGCTAAAAGTCCCAATGCTCAAGATCGCCTGGTCCGAAATTTACGCGCATCCCTTACCGAAGAACCATCGTTTCCCGATGGAAAAGTACAACCTGTTGCCTGAGCAGTTGCTTTATGAGGGTACAGTGAATCAAGATAATTTCTTTGCCCCTGAATCTTTAACAGATACTGAAGTGGTCCGCACGCATGATCCAGTCTACTGGCAAAAACTCAAAGATCAGACATTGACCAGGCAAGAAGAGCGGAGAACTGGTTTTCCACTGTCTAATGAATTGGTAGCGCGCGAAATCTTGATCATGGATGGAAGCGTGAAATGTGCTCAGTATGCCTTAACTAATGGTGTCGCAATGAATGTAGCGGGAGGAACGCATCACGCTTTTACAGATCGTGGAGAAGGCTTCTGCTTACTCAACGACATTGCGATTGCGGCTCACCATCTTTTGGACAAGGGTCTGGCATACAAGATACTTGTTGTGGATTTAGATGTGCATCAAGGCAATGGTACTGCCGAAATCTTCGCTAATGAAGATCGGGTCTTTACCTTCAGTATGCATGGCAAGTCCAATTATCCCATGCACAAAGAGCAGTCCGATTTGGATATTGGCTTGCTTGATGGCACCGATGATGAAACCTATCTGAAAACTCTGGACCGTCATTTAAATGAAGTCTTTGATCACTTCGAACCCGATTTTATCTGTTTTCAATCAGGCGTGGATGTACTGGCAACCGACAAACTAGGAAGGCTCGGTATGAGCCTAGATGGTTGTAAGAAAAGAGATCGTATGGTGCTGGAGCTTTGTCACAGGAATAAGGTTCCAGTAATGGCTTGCATGGGTGGGGGGTACTCTGAAAAAATAGCTCACATAGTCGAAGCACACGCTAATACTTACAGGCTAGCGCAAGAAATATATTTCTAGTTTTCCTTTAGCCGTAGGGTGTAAAAAGGCCTTGAATAGACACTCTTTCTGGTCAGCTAGCCTTTCTGATTTCATTTTATTTAATTTGTGCTGAGCAGGATAGCATGGTCTATCCAGATATGATTGTCTCAATCATGTCGATGTTCAATAATTTTAATTCGACATAACTCATGTATAAGCGTGTTGCGATAATCATCTCGATGATTTTTTCAGGCTGTTTTGCCTTATCAGGACAAGAACTAGCCCATATTCGAATCGATGGAATCAACTCGTCTTATGATGAGCATAGTCCTATGCTGAGCCCAGATGGGCAAACCCTCTTCTTTACAAGAGTAGGCCACCCTGCCAATATTGGTGGAGTACTTGACCAAGGAGATATTTGGTATAGTCAAAAGACTGGTGATGGCTGGTCACAGCCTGTACATGCGGGTGCTGATATCAATCACCCCGGACTGAATGGTGTTGTAGGCTTTAGTGCTGATGGTCAGCGCATGTATCTTCTCAATTTCTTTGACCCTGAAGGAAGAGGTATAAGTAAACTCAAGAATGGAATTTCAGTCTCCAGCCTGAAGGATGGTGTATGGGCAGTGCCCAAAAAGCTCCCTATTCAGTTTTTTTCTAATGAATCTGCGCACATCAGTGCTACAATCTCTAAGGATGAGAAAGTCATTATTATGGCCATTCAATCTTATGAAACCGAAGGCAATGAGGATCTATACATCTCTTATAAGGGAGATAATGGTGAATGGAGTCAGCCTAAGAATATGGGAAATGTGCTCAATACCTATGCTCAGGAATGGGCACCCTTCCTTTCTAGTGATATGAAGTCATTGTACTTCACTTCCAACGGTCATGGTGGATCAGGCGGACGAGATATTTTTATGTCTGAACGAAAGAGTGATAGTTCATGGATGGAGTGGACTACACCACAAAATTTAGGTGAAGCTTTAAATACAGTAGGTGCCGAACAAGGACTCTCATTTATTGGAGGAGACGAAGTAGCCTATTTCTCCTCTACTCAAAACAGCGAAGGCTTTGGAGATATATTCGCTTATTCAATGGCTGATGGTATTCCTGAGGCGGAAGAAGTAGAAGTTACCGTTCCAGTGGTCCAAGCAGAAGAAGAGAAAGTTGTAGAAGAGAAGTCAGAAGAAGTAGGAGCAGAAGAGAAAAAGGAAGAAGAGGTAATCGAAAAGCCCAAGGAAGAAGTGAAAGAGGAGGTGGTTATACCTGTTGAAGAACCTAAGAAGCAGATATTGATGGTTTTTGAGGTGTTGGACAATCGCACAGAAGCTTTGATAGATGCCGATGTGGTCTTGACCTATAATGGTGAAGAAAGGACTATTAAGACTGCTGACATTGCTTCTCCTTCAAAGCGTTTTGAGCTTACCCTAGAAGAAGGCACAGATTTGAAGGTGTCTATTGAGTTGGGAGGATATCTTAAGTATCAAAAGCTGTTCAAGGCAGGTCAGGCATCCTCGAATGCAGCAGATGGAATTGAACGATTGCTACTTACGAGAGAAGAGGTAGGTACTACAGTTGAAATCGAGAATATTCTATTCAACCGAGCCAGGGCTTCATTTGCAAATCCGGAAGAGGCAACAAAACAAATTGATGAATTGATCCAACTGATGAAGGACAATCCAGGCATGGCGATACGTCTTGAAGGTCATACAGACAATCGAGGTGATGAAAAACTCTTGCAAGAGCTGTCAGAGGCGCGTGTCAAAACAGTGAGAGACTATATGCTTTCAAAGGGAATTGACGGAAGCAGAATTGATTATGTTGGGTATGGAGGAACCAAACCTTTAAGCGATAACAAGAGCCCTGAGGGTATCGAAATCAATCGTAGGGTGGAGTTTGTCATTATCAAGTAAAAGCACCTATGTGTCTTCGTAGCTACCTGAGGACTTTTCTACTTATATCAGTTGTTACTATTACATCCTCTTGTGGCATTGATCAGAAGAGTAAAACACGAAATCGGGCTGAAAAATACTTTGAAATGTATGCCGATCGATCTGATTGGCCTGGGTTCATTAATCAATATGCTGATGACCTGGTTTTTGAAGATGTTGTCTTTGCACTAAGTTATGATAAGAATCAGTTCATAGATTTTTACAATTGGCCCGATACTGCATTTCGGAAGCATCCTGATTACCCCAAAACACTTATTGTTGAAGATTTAGCAGTAACTGATAGTTCTGCCGTAGGTCGAGGCTATTTCACCCCCTTTTACTTTGGAGGTGAGTTGATGGCAAAGGAACATCAGTGGCGTTTTACGATTTGGCTGTACTTCAATGAGCACGGAAAGATTACAAGGCATATCGACTATATCGATTACCCTGCAAGGTTTATGAAATTAGCTGTAGAAAGCCGAACGGAGAAAACCAATTAGTCCGAAAAAGCTTTAACCATCGCTTCTAAAACTCTTGTGGGCTTGTTTCTATCACGATCGATAACGCACCAAGACGTACTTGATTGTACTAGGAGGTCTCCAGTTTCCTGATTGCTAATTCTCACCAACCGATTGGACTTGACACCCTCAAACTCATGTACATGTGTTTGCAATAACAGATTTTCACCAAGGAAAGCGGGTTTCTTGTATTCAATGAAGTGGTTTAAAGCGACCCAAGCGTATTTTTCTAGCCATATTTTATCCGCTCGGGCTTCCCAGTGATGCTTGGCAATGTCCTGAATCCATTGTAAGTACTGAACGTTGTTGACATGATTGAGCTCATCTAAATGATCCTTTTCAACAATAACGGTCTCAGTGAAGATGTTAGGCTTATCCATGATCATCAGTAGAGAATGGTTCTTTCTTCCTTTTTGATTACTACACCATTGGAGTAGGTAGTTTTCTTGATCCAGTTACCCATTTCATCATATTCATAGAAGGTGGTGAAACGATCCACATAGGTGCCTCGGATCGTCCTGCTTTCGTATTCTACTAAGTCCCCATAAAGGTAGATTTCCTTAAAGCGAGACCTGAAATTTACGGTATCACCATTTTGGAAAAAACCTCTTACCATCACCCTTAAGGAGTCTTGTTTTACTTCAAGGTGCCTTTCTTTTGGCACACCATCAAAACTGAAGAAAGTAGTCTGCTTGACAGCAGAATCAGGAAAATACGCGTAATCTGTTCTTGATTCCAGATGGTTGGTTCTGTAATCATGCCTGGAAATCTTGCGTTGAAAATCATCATAGCGATATTCAACCTTTAAAGAGTCGGTTGGCTTGTCAATACCATTGTATGCATCATAGAATTCATCAGCAATAAGGTCATTGTGTTCGTTGTAGTGGTATTTCCAGAAACGATTCAATTTGTCTTTCCCACGATACTCTTCTTTGGCCACAACCTGCAATTGTGTATTGTATTTGATCACCGATTTAGAGTGTACACGATCCCCAAGTCTATAGATAGTTTCAATCGCCTCAAATGAATCATCATGATACTCATAGGTTATTTTGGGCATGTTCTCCTGAAAGCCAAACCTCCTTTGAACTACTATCCGGCCATGGCTATCAAAGAAATGAGATTTTAAAACCTCATTTTTCTCTCTAAACTGGACCTCTTTGACCTGTCCATTTTCCAAAAGGTAATAGGGGATAATCGGTGATTTGATTAATCGTGCTGAATCTTTGTTGTACTCATAAATCTTGATGAAGTACTCCTTAGGCGCATTACGAAGGTTGTCGTCAATATATACCGATTCTATTAGCTCTGAGTCAAAGCTTGGCAGCAATTGTTGGCTGTAGACTGTTGTTGTGGTGAGTAAAAGGAATGCAATAATGCATCGCATACCTTAAAGATAACCAAAAAGAAAATTACCTAAATCGACTAGGAGGAAAATTAATATCCGGCCGCGGTATCATCTCCACGCGGGTCTGCACCAGCTTCTAATTTACCATTCGGAAGTACTAAGATGGCATCTACTCTGCCGATTGTTCCTCTTGACCTAAGTTTATGCCCTTTTGCTTCGAGATTGCTTGTAAGTAGACTGTCAAAAGCATTTCTTTCCGCCTGGATAACATCTGGTAACCATTGATGATGAAAGCGAGGTGCTGTAACAGCTTGTTGCATTGTCATGTCAAAGTCAACCACATTAATTATCGTCTGAAAGACGGAGGTAATAATTGTCGATCCACCTGGAGTACCAACTACCATAAAAAGCTCTCCATCTTTCGATACGATGGAAGGTGTCATAGAGCTCAGCATGCGCTTTCCGGGTTCTATGGCATTGGCTTCTCCGCCAACCAAACCATACATGTTAGGTGTACCTGGCTTAGCGCTAAAATCGTCCATCTCATTATTGAGTAGAAAACCAGCTCCTCCTACAAATACTTTGCTTCCCATACCACCATTTAGGGTTGTGGTCACGGAAACCGCATTTCCCCATTTATCTACAACTGATAGATGAGTAGTTTCTTCACTCTCTTTGGGTGCAGGGGTGCCTGCATTTATTTCCGAGCTTGGCGTAGCATTATTGGGGTCAAAGGATGCCATTCGAGCTGTTGTATAGTTTTTATCTAGGAGCCCTTCTCTAGGTACATCGTAAAAGTCCGGATCCCCCAAGTGAGCTGCTCTATCGGCATAGGCCCTTCTTTCCGCTTCTGCAATTAAATGGATCGCTTCTGGACTATGAAAGCCCATTGTACTCAAGTCAAAAGGCTCAACTGCGTGGAAGAGCTGTGAAAGAGCGATACCTCCACTGGAAGGAGGGGGCATGGAAATGAACTCGTAACCCCTGTATTCTCCAGAAACAGGAGTACGCCAAACTGCATCATAGTCTTCGAGATCCTTGAGTGAGATTAGACCATTGCCTCTTTCCATTTCGGCAACGATCAGTTTAGCGGTTTCGCCTTTGTAAAAACCATCTCTGCCATTATCTCTGATCCTTTCCAAGGTTTTTGCCAGGTCAGGAATGCTTACAATATCACCTTCCTTCCATTCTGAACCTTCCTCTGCCAAAAAGAAGTCTGGTTGGACGGTATTGTATTCTATGAATACTTTTCGATTCCCGTTCAGACCTCTAGCTTCTCTTGCAGTCAGTTCCCATCCATTTGCAGCAAGATCAATGGCTGGTTGTACCAGGCTAGCCCAATCTAACTTGCCATATTTCTTGTGGGCAGCCTCCAAGCCTGCTACGGTTCCAGGTACACCGGCTGCCAAATGACCACGAACACTTGCCATTGGGATGACATCACCATTGGCATCTAGATACATATCACGTCCTCCGGCTAGAGGCGCCTTTTCACGGTAGTCGAGCGCTGCAATTTCTCCATTCGCCATTCTGCTCACCATAAAACCACCACCGCCAATATTGCCTGCGCCCGGGTATACTACTGCCAAAGCAAACTGTGTAGCGATTGCTGCATCTACCGCATTGCCACCTTGTTCCATAATCTCTTTGCCTACTTTGGAAGCCAATGGGTGAGCTGAGACCACCATTGCCTGCTCGGCAATGAGTCCTCTGTTCTCAAATGAGACTTTGACTGGTGGCTTTTGGCAAGTAAATACTGCTAATAGAAGTAATAGCGATAGGAACTTTTTCATGATATACTCAGGCTTTAAGGTCTATTTTTTACCGATCGTATTTTGGAAGAGTTTATAAATTCTCTTGTACTCATCGGTCCAGCTGGAAGGTGTTGTAAACCCATGATTTTCAACGGGGTAAAGTGCCATTTCCCAGTTGTCTTTTCCTAATTCTATAAGCTTTTGAGCAAGTCTGACAACATCTTGGAAATGCACATTAGTGTCTACCATTCCATGAGCGATCAACAAGTCTCCTTCAAGGCCGTCAGCAAAGTAGATAGGAGAGCTTCTCTTGTAAGCAATAGGATCTTCGACTGGTGTATTAAGAATGTTAGAAGTATACCCATGATTGTAATGTGCCCAGTCAGTGACAGACCTTAATGCAGCACCGGCACTAATTACATCTGGATGCTGGAACATCGCGAAGAGTGTAATGAAGCCACCATAAGAACCACCATACATTCCGATTCTATCCGCTTCGACTCCATGCTCTTCTCTGAGGTATTTTGCACCATCAATCTGGTCAGAAAGGTCTTTTCCTCCCATGTGTCGGTAAATTCCAGTTCTCCAGTCTCTTCCATAACCTGAACTAGCGCGATAATCTATATCCAATACGGTATAGCCTTGTGCTCTGAGCATATTATTGAACATGAACTCTCTCTGGTAAGTACTCCACCAGTAATGCACATTTTGTAAGTAACCTGCTCCGTGCACGAAGATCACACCCGCTCCATTCGGATTCTCAGGTTTGTATAGTCTTGCATGAACTGTAGCGCCATCTTCAGCAGTGAATGTCACAATTTCGGGCTGATACCAATCGTACTGCTTAAATCCATCTTGCAAACTCTCAGTTAGCTGTGTTCTCTTTGCTCCTGGTTTGTTGGCTTGTACAAAGAGCTCATTAGGTCGGTCAATATAGGAGTGAAGCACAGCCAAAGTCTTTTCGTCTGGAGATAGTGTGACTTGATTATTACCATCCTCAGTAGTGATTTGAGTGATTTTACCTCCCTTAACTGGCATGCTGTAGAAATGCCTGATGCCAGGGTGCTTCATATTTGCCGTGAAGTACCACTTAGAGCCATCTTTGGAAAGCGAAGGGCTATACACCTCGTAATTTCCTGAAGTAAGTTGTGTTTGTACACCATTTGAAAAGTCGTGTAAATAGAGGTGGGAGTAACCGGATTTTTCCGACTGGAAGTAAATGGTTTTGTTGTCTGGAAGGAACCCTAGTGTACCCGAACCGAACTCACTGCCAATACCTGGGCCTGCAATCCATGCCTCATCTCTTTGTCTATCAACTTCGATCAAATCTCCCGAATCAGGAAGTAATCGCATGATCCAACGGTCTTTATTGTCATGAGAGGCAAAGTGCACTACAGTGTACTGCCCATCTTTCGACCATAGAATGGTATTAGCAGAAACCAATCTTGGTTTAGCCTCAACCTCACGATCAGGGTAGTCTTTTACATAATCAGGGAGATCAGATATGCCTGGTAGCTTTTCTGTATCTAACATGTAATGCTCATCCTCACCAATGTTATAGATGCCAATCTTACTATGACCTTGTTCTCCTCCAACTTTACTTCTTGCACGAATATCTGTGGTGTAACCGGTAGAAGTCACATAATTGGGTACAATAGTGTTTTTTGCCCCTTTTTCTGGAGCATAATAGACACTGAAGCTCACATAGTTGCCGTCAGGCGAGAGTCTTAAGTTTCTAACGTTAGGAAGCTTAATAGAGCTCCGTCTACTAGCAGGGCTTTGTGCCTGATTTGAAAAGTTACGGAAGCGATTTTGATTACGCGGTCGATTTCTACGCTCCTCAAGAATGCTTGAGGTCACCAATTGATCCTTTCTCAACCAACTGTCTTGTTCACTATTCCCTGAGTTTTGGTTCCTGGTAGTTCTTCTTGGGGAGTCATCATTTTCTGACTCAATAATGATGTTGGTCAACTGAGTAATCAAACCAGTTTTTGTATTAACCGAAAACAGATTATTCTCCGATACAAATGTGATTACATCATTGTTGTGAAATCTTGCATTACTCTCTCTGGCATTAGTTGCTGTGATTTGAGTTTCTGCTTTGGATTTGACATCCATAGTATAGACATCTCCGCCTTTAACAAAGACAATCTTACTCTCATTGTCATTATAGACATATGACGAAGGCCAGCCCTCATTTCTGTCGTCAGCCTTTTCTGGGGTGCCACCATTTTTGCCAACCTTATAAGTAGTTGCGCGACCAGAATCTTCCGGGTTCCAATTGAAGAAGATGGATTTACTGTCTTTTGACCAACTCACCCGAGATGGGGGAGTTCCGACAAATTTTGATTGCGATTGCATGATCTCCTCGACTGTGAGATCGGTGAGTGGTTTGTTCTGGGCAAATGAACTGGTAACCCAAAGCACTATGGATAGAGATAAGAGAATCTTACGCATAACTTTTCTAAATGATTTTTTCAAACATAAATAAAAACCAGAGTAAAGTAATACCAAATATTATGGATGGTCGGCAGGAATGATTCTCCCTATTTGGGATAGATAATTATCATTTTGGGATAAACTACTTAATGAAAAATACTCTGCATGCATAATAAATTGCGTTAGCGGTCTCTATTCGCATAAATCACTTGAACAACGGTTTTTGGTACACTTTCGGCATTAGTTGTGTCAAACATCAGCATATGAAAAGGCAACTGTTAGTAGTAGATGACGAACAAAGCTCTAGAAGACTTTTAGAATTTCTTTTGGCACCCTACTACGAAGTGGTATGTATGAGTAACGGAAGCGATGCCTTGAAGTGGTTGAATGAGGGGAATAGTGCTGATGTGATTATAACTGATTATGAAATGCCAGAGATGAATGGAGTAGAGTTGGTTACTGCCATAAGAAAAAGCGCAAGACTTTACGACATGTCGGTGATTGTACTCTCAAGTGAAGCACCAAATGCACTTAACACCCAATTCAGTCATTTGGAGGTAAAGGCATTTCTAACTAAACCGGTTGACCCTAAGTCTCTCTTCTGGCGTGTGGAAGAGAGCTTAGGACAGCTGGTAAAGTTCTAATCTTCGCCCTCCATTTCTTTCAAGTAGCGATAAATGCTTGACTTACCGATATCTAGTTTTTCAGCTACCAGAAGCACATTATTATCATACTTGTCCAGGAAGTGCTTGATGATCTTAAAAGTGTAATCGCGCAAAGTCATTTCTTCAAATAAGAATTGGCCTTCCTTCTGAAGCGTATTGAAAGTAATGTCTGCCTCTTCGATTACGTTATCATCGCACATTACGGCTGCCAGTTCAATGATCGATTTCAATTCTCTAACATTTCCAGGAAATGGGTAATTCATCAGCTTTGTCTGCGCCTCCTTGCTCATTTTGACTTTACCCATTTTATTCTCCTTAGTAAAGGCGTTCAGAAAATGGGTGGCAATGAGTAAAATGTCTTTTCCACGATCGCGGAGTGGGGGGAGTTCAATTGGAATTCCTAATAAACGATAGTACAGGTCTTCACGGAAATTTCCAGCTTTGACTTCTTCAGCCAGATTTCTATGAGTAGCTACGATCACCCGAGTTTCAAACTTAACTACTTCGTTTCCTCCGATCCTAGTTACCTCTCGCTCTTGTAGTGCTCTCAGGAGTTTGGCTTGCAGGTTAATGTCCATTTCACCAATTTCATCAAGGAAAATAGTGCCAGTATGGGCCTCTTCAAACTTCCCTTTCCTTCTAGCCAGTGCTCCTGTAAAAGCACCTTTTTCATGTCCGAAGAGTTCGCTTTCGATGAGGTTTTCCGGAATACTTGCGATGTTGACCGCTATAAAAGGCTTGTCTTTTCGCTCCGAGTTATAGTGAATGGCCTTGGCGACCACTTCTTTTCCAGTACCCGTTTCTCCAGTAATCGAAACAGTGATATTAGTCTTGACGGCTTTGGTCAGTAGTTTGAAGATTTTCTGTATCGCTGGACTTTCTCCAATGATGCTGTTGTCAAACTCATATTTTTGTCCGACTTCCTCTCTCAAGTGACTTACCTCTTTCGTCAGTGCATCATGCTTTTTGGCATTGTTGATAGAATTAAGAAGTCTTTCGCGCGTCTCATTATCCTTTGTAATGTAATCGTAGGCACCATGCTTTAGGAGTTCTACCGCGGTATTAATGCTTTCTTGTGATGAAACTACGATGACAGGAATCTCAGGATTATAAGCTTTTATGGCTTTGAGCACTTCTTCTCCCGTGGTATCAGGTAAAGAGTAATCTAAGGTGACGAGTGCGGGATTCTCATGCAAATGGTCAATGCAGTCTTTGCCATTGGTAAAGGTTCTTACAACATGGTCAGGATTCAGCTCTGCTACATACTGGACTAGTTTCATGTATACAGGGTCATCTTCGACCACGAAAATCTTTACCGGCTCGGGTATATATTCCATCTATTATGATTGATTGGGCACTAGCGGGTGAAGATATCAATTATTGGAAGTTTAAAAAAGTGCATCGATGGAAGGAGTAATCTCTTTTTGCTAATTTGAACGACATGTCAATTAATCGGTTAACCATACAGCAAGTCCAAAGACTCATCAGTACCAGAAAGGGTGAGGTTAAGATTGGCGAACGGATGCAAATGCTGAGTTCCGATAATCTTGCATCACTTGAGGCTTTTCGTAAAAATGGAGCTAAGTTTTGTCTACTAGGTATACCCGAATGCATTGGAGTTTTGGGGAATCATGGTAAGCCCGGTGCCCAAAATGCCTGGAGCGCTTTCTTGGCCACTTTCTTAAATGTTCAGAGCAACAGGTTTCTTTCAGGGAATGAGTTTTTAGTATTGGGGGAAATCGATGTTCGTGAGCTTCAAGAGCAGGCTATGAATGTTGATTTGGGCTCAGACTATTTTATGCAGAAGATGCACGTGTTGTGTCAGCACTTGGATGCACTTGTTTCACCGGTTATTCAATCGATTGTCGATGCTGGGCTTACACCGATTGTGATTGGCGGTGGACATAATAATGCCTATCCAATCCTAAAAGGAGTAACTGAAGGGCTCGGTCTAAGAAATGGAGTGCATTGTATCAATTTAGATGCGCATGCCGATTATAGGGCCATGGAAGGGAGGCATAGTGGAAATGGATTTTCATATGCTAAAAATGATGGCTTCTTAGATAAGTACTTCGCTTTTGGGCTTCATCAATCGTACAATGGAGAAAACATGCTTAAGGCCTTGGATACAGCTGAAAGTGTGGGATGTCATTTCTTAGAAGACATCGATTATCTAGATCAGGATTTGGCAAAAGCCTTGGCATTCGTTTATGATGATCAGGTGCCTTGTGGAATAGAACTAGACATGGATGCTATCCGCATGATGCCCAGTAGTGCTATCTCGCCCACAGGGTTTTCACTGGAGCAAGCCAGGCAGTTTGTCCGAAGAAGTGCTGAAGCCCTTGATGTTGCCTATTTACATTTACCTGAAGCAGCGCCTCAAAATGACCTCGAATCTAAAATGGTGGGTAAGTCCCTGGCATATTTGGTGACCGATTTTGTGAAGGCTGTAAACAAAAAAGCCCAAAGATAAACTTTGGGCTAATGTTGATGTGACTTTTATTTAGTCTATAATCACAATCTTTTCGATTTTGTCGCCTTGTCGAACGTCATCAATCACATCTAGTCCTTCGGTTACTTTTCCGAAGCAGGTGTGGTTACGATCCAGGTGAGCAGTATTGGTTCTGCTGTGACAGATGAAGAACTGCGATCCTCCAGTATTTCTGCCGGCATGTGCCATCGACAACACGCCTCTGTCGTGATACTGATTATCACCATCTAATTCACAGTCGATAGAATAGCCTGGTCCACCGTTACCGATGCCATTAGGACATCCACCTTGTATCACAAAGTCAGGAAGTACTCTGTGAAAAGTAAGCCCATCGTAGAACCCTTTTTTCGATAGATCAACAAAGTTTTTAACGGTATTGGGAGCATCATTTTCGTAAAACTCCACTTTCATCAAACCTTTTTCAGTATGGATTTCTGCTGTCATTTTTATTTCGTTATTTGACGCAAAAGTAACCTTTTCAACAGAATGTTTAGACTATCCAGGCGACAGAAAATCAAGTTGATGAACTTTTATCCGCCTTACCTTGGTGCAGGTATTCGCGTAAAGCATATCAGCGCAGATTTTTTACGGGCTGAGATTGAAATGAAGCTCCGATGGTGGAATAAAAACCTGGTAGGAACTCATTTTGGAGGTTCACTTATGTCCATGTCAGACCCGTTCTATATGTTGCTTTTGGTTCAGAACCTGGGGCGTGATTATATTGTTTGGGACAAGGCTTCTAGTATTAAGTTCAAGAAGCCGGGTACAGGGAAGGTCACCTGCGTATTTGAAATCACATCAGAATTTGTCGATCAAATTAAAACTGATGTGGCCGAACTGGGCAAGAAAGACTATGTACTGCCACTCACCATTACTAATGAAGAGGGTGAGATCATCTGCGAGCTTGAAAAAACGGTTTACGTGAGAAAGAAGTAGTGAGCTCTACTTGAAGTGGTATAAGAAGATAAACTCTCCTGAAAATGCAGGTTTCGGATTGTCTTTAATTTCTAACTTCACATTCAATTGACATTTGGTTATTCCTCTCAAATCTGCCAGTGAAGTGAGTTTTACCTTTAGCCTTACTTCGTCATTTACTTTGACAGGCTGGTTAAACTTCAACTTTTCAATACCGTAATTAATCATCATTTTGATGTTGTTAATCTCGGCTATTTGTTCCCATAAATAGGGTAGAAGAGAAACGGTCAGGTAACCGTGAGCTATGGTTGTTCCGAAAGCACTTTCAGCTGCCCTCTCAGGGTTGGTATGTATCCATTGATGGTCAATAGTGGCTTCTGCAAAAGCATTGATTCGTTCCTGATCAATCTTGAGATATTCCGAAACACCGAGTTCTTGCCCAATGTATTCCTCAAATTCTGCATGACTTCCAATTACTACTTTCGCCATTTGTCTGTATTAATAATAGTCTAAGATAATTCTAAAAATCCAAAGTCAATTGATGACCTTCCTTTAAAAGTGGTTCTATTTCCTTGTTCTCGAAATTTGAGCAAGTTATTCCCAGCAACCTAACACCTTCAGGAAATTCTTGCCAATTGATTTGCTCCAAAAGGTTAAAGGAAATAGACACTATCTGATCCAGTGTACGGATTTCTTCTGTAAGTGATTGGCTTCTCGTGATTTGAGAAAAGTCCTTGAATTTGACTTTTAACGTTAATGTTTTGCCAAAGGTATTTGCCTTTTCCAATCGCTTCATCACAGTGACGGCAATCGGTTCTAAGGCAAGCTTCATATCGACCAATTCTATTAGGTCGTAGTCAAATGTATTTTCGGCACCCAGAGATTTTCTGATTCTGTTGGGGTTAACAGGCCTATTATCATTACCTCTTACTATTTCGTAATAGAAACCTCCTGATTTTCCAAAGTTTGCTTTGAGGTCTTCTTTCGACCAGGCCTTTAAGTCTTTTCCATTGTTAATACCCAAGTTTCGCATCTTCTCAGCGGTTACCTTCCCAACGCCAAAGAACTTCTCAATGGAGAGTTGTTCCAGGAAAGTATCGGTCTTTTCAGGTCCTACAAGGGTGATGCCGTCAGGTTTGTTATAGTCGCTAGCTATTTTGGCGATAAACTTATTGGTGGATATGCCCGCAGAGGCGGTAAGGCCGGTCTTTGATTTAATGTCAGCTCTGATGGCTTTTGCAATCAAGGTTGCTGAGGGGATTCCTTTCTTGTTTTGGGTAACATCCAAATATGCTTCATCAAGAGATAGAGGCTCAATCAGATCCGTATAATCATGAAATACTTCGTGAATCTGATTGGAAACTTCTTTATACCGATCGAAGCGTGGCTTGACAAACACAATTTGAGGGCACTTCTGATAAGCTGTAACAGATGGCATAGCAGACCTGACACCAAATTTCCTTGCCTCATAGCTCGCTGCCGCAACAACGCCTCGCTCTTTGCTGCCACCAACTGCCACTGGCTTTCCTCTGAGTTCAGGATTGTCATGCTGCTCTACGGAGGCATAGAATGCATCCATATCGATATGAATTATTTTGCGGTGACTTTCCAAGGGTTTTTAAGATACGATACCGAATTTAGTAGGGAAATACAGAAGTTTGTATTCGAAGGTATGAAACGTAAAAAGAAGATTTTTGTGGCGGTGGCCATTCTGTTTTTTATAGCGACAATTATTGTTGGTTATGATATTTCCACCAAGACGTCCTTCCCAGGGTCGAAGAAGTATTTGAAGGAGTCAATCGCTCCGTCAGAAAAAGAGGTAAAAGATTCCCTTAATACCGAAACAAAGTAGTACTGGAACTGCTTTAACAAAATAAAAAACTAGTGAGCAAACCGGGTAAGAAAATAGATGTAGATCAGATTGATATGGATAAGATGGCGGAGATGACTACGCCAAATCCTGGGACCATTGAGTTTCCTCATACTGTTGGGGCTGCTATGATTAAGCCTGAAGACAAAGGGAAGATCAAAGGGAGGTCACTATCTGCTATGTATGAGCAGACTGACATGGATATGAAACAGATCTATGATCAGATGCAGTTACTGGCACAACAAGCCAAAACCATAAAAGATAGAGTAGACGTGTCTGAGCGAATCTATCAAGCTCAAATGGCTTTTCAACCTTTGATCGGAAAGGTGTATCACCTCTACATGAAAAAGGACCAAACGGATACACTATCACTAATAGGTCCCAAGGAGTGGGGTAGATCCAAACCTTTCGAAAAATATATCGCTACAGTCAAACTACTTGCTGACCATACCTGGGACATACTTGAGAAGGGAGAAGAAGAAATCTAACTAAGGTCAAAAAAAATGTCCTGTTTGCGATAATTATCACGAACAGGACTGTTAAAGTTTTGATTAAAAAGTAGAGTGTTGTTAAATAACTCTTGTAAGGTAGTAAAATTAATTCACTCTTGATCGAAAAGAAGGTCAAGAAAATAGTCCATTTACCTCCAAGTCTACTTTTTCAAGGATATAGGCTTCGTCCTCTACATTTTTGACAAAGTCCATATCATTCACGTCAATTACCAAGAGTTTCCCCAATTTGTAGTTGCCAATCCATTCTTCGTAATGTTGATTGAGGTTTTTTAGGTATTCAATTCTTATCAACTCTTCATAATCTCGCCCCCTTTTCTGAATGTTGGCGACCAATCTTGGAATATCGGCTTTCAAATAAATGAGTAGGTCAGGGGGTTGTACATGCTTGATCATCGATTTGAAGAGCTCTAAATAGTTTTGATAGTCCCTTTCTGCAATGTAGCCCGACTTGTACAAGTTAGCCGCGAAGATATAGCAGTCTTCATAGATTGTTCTGTCCTGGATAGTCCCACCATTTGACTCTCGAATTCGAGATACTTGGTTGAACCGGCTATTAAGAAAATATACTTGCAAGTGGAAAGACCACCTAGGCATGTCTTCATAGAAGTCCTTCAAATAGGGGTTGTCTTCCACTGATTCAAGCTGAACATCCCAATTGTACTGCTTGCCCAATTTTTTTGCTAGGGTGGTCTTGCCAGAGCCTATATTTCCTGCAATCGCTACGTGCATTTCATCGTTTAAATAAGGCCTGCAAGTTATGGGATTTGGTGGCTTAAGAGAACCCAAGACATAAAAAAAGCCTGACAGACAGACCTTTTTTATTAACACCCAATAAATATGATTTGATAAGAATCAATACTAATGTATGATTCCAATTTATCTTAATGATAACGTGAAGATTAACAAAGTGTTATGATGCTAGAAGTTGGCTCTAACTGAAAAAACGGCATTAAATCCGGGAGCGCTGATTCCTGAGGAATAAGGTCTATAGTGTGTATCTAACAAGTTCTCTAAATTCAGATTGATGCTCAACCGATCGTTCAACCGGTAAGAATTGTTGATGTTGACAATGGCCCAAGGCAAGGCACCATCTGTGGTATAGAGCTGAGGCTTATTTTGTTCAGAAGGGGCAAGGTCTTCAAAGTCAATTCCGCCACTGTACCTGACGATAAAACTAGAAGTGAATTTTTGCTGCTTAAGGCTAATACTCGTCTCCCCAAAGAGGGGAGTAACGTGGCGCAATGGTAGATTTTCAATGGTGTCTTCTCCCTCTGTGTAAGTCAGGCTACTTTTAAGCGTTATGCCAGGGTAAAGCTCCGCAGAAAGATTAAATGTCAATCCCCAAATAAATGCTTCCCCTACATTGACCTCTGCAAATACATTGCTCAGGGTGCCATCGTAGATGATTTGTGATTGGCCATCGAAAGTAAAAGGCCGCCTAACGAGAGCATCTCTAAGGAAAGAGAAATAATTCACTACTTCAACTTTCAGTTTATTACTTACCTGTCTACTGATGCCATACTCAATGTTGTAGCTGGTTTCTGGCTTCAAGTCAGGGTTTGGAACAACCACTGTTCCCGGTTCAGAATCAAATACCTTACCTGCATCATCGATATTCGGTGATCTAAAACCGCTTGACAACAGTACATTTGCTTTCCATCCTGGCCTTGGTAAATAAACTAAACCAATGTTTCCGGTAACGCCTCCATTATCAATCGATAATTCGTTAAAAGGGAAATTAAAGAAGGTTTTATCATCAAACCTAGACTTTAGCCTCACATAGCTATAACGAATTCCGGTATTGAGAATCAGCTGATCGCCTAAGTGGTTCTTAGTACTTACATAAGCCGCGAGGGAATTGTAATCGCTACCACCATCGGGATATCTGGTGCTGGTTGGGTTTTGCTCATTGGTGTCTAGATCAGTCGTAAAGGCAGATGACGCAACATTGTTGTTTACTGCTTCAAGTCCATAATACAATTCGCCATTCAGACCGAAGACCTTTTCAAAGTCAAGATTGAAGGAGAAAACGTCTACTTCCTCAATCCTGCTTCTTAAGATGTCGCTGGTATATCTACGATCATGTCTACTCTCTTCAATGGTCTGATAAGCCGTAGTCATTTTCATTTGGTCGAAAAACTGATTGGGGTAGAAGAACCTCATTTGTAAAGAGTGCATTTGCCAAGCCTGTGGTCCGTAGTACCACTCTGCATTCCTTAAAGTATTGCCATCTCTCAAGGTAAGCCGATCATACCGTGGCACATCAGATGAGTTTGAATAATGGAATGCATAGGTGAAGTCAGAAAATGATCCTAATCGCCACCTGAACTTCTGAAGTAGATTGTATTGATCATAAGCCGATCTCACTTGGCGATTGACATTTTTATTTTGGACAATGACATCCTGACCATTTACTCGCTCAATATATTCGAGGTGTTTACCAAAATCTGGAAAATCATCGGTACGATTCGCTCCGGTCCTTAAATCTCCAAAGTCACTGTAGGTGAAACTAGTAAACGAAGCAAATTTGGGTTGATTGATTTCAAATTGGATATTGCCTGTGCTGGCATTTGCAGCGGACGCATATCTTACAAAGGCCGACCCTTTGAAACCTAATCCACTATTAGAAAAGCTAGGCGTTTTTGTGTGAAAGTCCATGACACCACCCAAAGCATCACTTCCATAGATTACGGAACTAGGTCCAAATACCACTTCAGCACCTTGTAGGTTATTGGGGTCAATTGTGATTACATTTTGAAGGTTTCCGCTTCTGTAAATGGCATTATTCATTCTAACACCATCTACAACGATCAATACTGAATTAGCTGAAAAACCACGGATAATGGGGCTTCCACCACCCAACTGACTTCTTTGAACGAATACCTGGCCATTCATACTGAGAATGTCAGCAGCTGTGGCTGGTTCGGCAAGGGCAATTTCTTCGGCTTCAAACTCTGCAATTTGCTGAGGGATTTCAACTTTGTTCTGTTCCCACTTATTGGCTGAAACGACCACATCATCCATCTGGAAGAATTCTTCGGTCAGACTAATGGTAAAATTCAGTTTTGCCAAATCTGAATATTTGACCTCACGTGGTCGAAAGGAAGGGTGCCTAAATAGGAGTGTGCCGGTCTGAGAAAAGCCTTTTAAATCAGCAAAGCCTTGAGCATCTGTTATGGCGCCTCTGTCTGTCTCTTTTTCTTGTATGGTTGCTTGACTGATCGGGGTATTGTCCGCTTGATTGACCACTTTGACCCTTTGACCCCACAGAGAAAGACTAATGATGGAGAATGCGATCAATACAAAATATTTTCTCGAACTCACAGTGCCCCTTGTTTTCAATAGAATTTTAATCAATTAACTTTCTCGTCAAGTTTCAGTTTAAAAGATAGTCCCAAATATACCCCATTAAACATGCCCATAGTCTCCTCTAATTATAAGGGACCTCCTTTTTTTTATTTGAATGGCCATTTTGAGACCATCATTCCAAGTATGACCCGAAAAATTAAGGGAATCCGCTATCAGCGTGAACAAATTGAAACACCAGATGATGATTTTTTAAATCTTGATTGGATCAAGAAAGGTAATAATCGATTACTGATCATCTCACACGGACTGGAGGGGGGCTCAGACAGGCATTATGTAATGGCTATGGCCAAACTGTTCTCATCCAATGGATGGGATGTGCTTGCATGGAACAACCGAAGTTGTAATGGTGAAATGAATCGACAAAGGATTCTCTATCATCATGCGGCAAGTTATGACGTGCGCACGGTGGTCGATCATGCCCTGTCAAATGGGGATTATAAAGAAGTCACCATGGTTGGGATGAGTATGGGAGGGGGACAAACGATTAGGTATCTGGGAGAGGAACCAGAATTTGGTCTGCCTGATGAAGTTAAGAAGGCGGTCGTGATTTCGGTTCCCTGTTCTTTGCCAGAGAGTGTGGATACGCTCAGCCTCAGAAGTAATGCAGTGTATGAGAGAAGGTTTCTCGGAAAGTTGAAGGATAAGCTAAAGAGGAAAGCCGAGCAATACCCAGATATTGATGTTTCAGCCTTAGCGGATATCAAGAAGTTGGAGTTGTTTGATGAGATGTATTCAGCACCATTGCATGGCTTTGAGAGCAGGAAGGCTTTCTACGAACATTGTAATCCATTGCCTTTTATACCCAAAATCTCAAGGGATCTGTTGATCCTGAATGCCCTTAACGACCCTTTGCTCATTGGTGATTGTTTTCCATATCATTTGGCAAAAGACAGTTCGAATGTTCATTTAGAGACACCTAGAAGAGGAGGTCATGTGGGCTTTGTGGCATCAGGTAGTGAGTATACTTATTCGGAGCTGAGGACTTTGGAGTTTTTGACGAAAGAATGAATCCTTTATCGATTAGAACTTTACTTTGAATAAAACAGGTAAGTGATCGGAAACCCAAAGCCCGTTTTGCCTCCTGTCGTCAATATGAGATAGACTGATAGCGTTTAAGTTTCTAAAGAAGATGTAGTCAATTCTATCATCCAATTTGGCGTTAACATCAAAGCCACTGAAAGTGCCAACAGGACCATAGAATCCATTTTTAGAATTGGAGAAGCCGTCTTTCATATACTTTGTAATATTTAAAATAGGCGGATTCTCGGGTGTTGCATTAAAGTCTCCAGAAAGAATAACTGGAGTTTCAGACCCAGCAATTTCCTTAATCTTTTCAACGATTAGACTCGCAGAATTGGCCCTGGCTACTTTTCCAATGTGATCAAAATGAGTATTAAAAAACCAGAAGGTCTTTCCCGAGTCATTGATTTTGAATTGTGCATATGAGCAAATTCTTGGCAAGGCAGCGTCCCAACCTTTACTGACTACCTCAGGTGTCTCTGACAACCAAAAGGTGCCTTCATCAATTAGAGTGAGTTTCTCCTTGTCATAGAGTATTGCAGTGAATTCGCCTTTGTTCTTTCCATCATCGCGTCCGACTCCGGTGTAGCTATATTTGCCTGATTCATCACTGATAAACTGAACTTGATCCTTCAATCCTTCCTGAATACCGAAGACCAGTGGTTCGTAGTGATTAATTAGAGCAAGAACCTCATGCTTTCTTTTATGCCATTGATTCACTCCATCATTCGGATTGTTGTACCGAATATTATAGGATAGAAAGGAATGGGTTTGTGATTGCGCAGTCTTACTAACTAAAAAAGTTAGTGCAATAAAAGATAGTAGTAGGCATTTCTTCATTTCCTCAATATTTCTAGCCTGTAATGTATACGGTCAATCTCAAATGATTGACTTTTGAATATTCCAAATGGTTCTTCTACAAATTTTTATGGAACTTCCTCAGTTAAGGTAAACCCCAACTTTTGGGCAACTTTATAGGAGATATCACCTGATTTATCGGATGTAAACAGCAAAGAAGATCCGTAGCTAAGTATATGAGTGTATCCGTTTTCCTTCGCCACTTGGTCTATAGTTTCCTTTAATTTGTTTTGTAATGGGTTGAGTAAACTCACATTCCTTTCTGCTATAGACTGTTCAGAATTGGCTTCAAACTGTTGTATTTGAGTTTGAAGATTTTGTAATTCGGTTTCAGCGTCTCGTTTTGTTAATGCGTCCATGCTGGGTCCATTGTTTTGGTAATTTGCTAGCTTAGTTTGAAAATCCTTGACTTTGGCTTGAAGTCGACTAGCCAATCTATCCTCATATTCTGCGAGTTCTTTTTGTGCACTCTTTGTTTCTGGCCATTGTGCAAAGATTTTTTCTACATGTACATAGCCTATTTTTAGGTTTTGTGCCTGTGTGATAAGCGAGAGTGTTATTAAACATGACACTACTATAAACAATCTGATTTTCATTTCAAGTCATTTAATTTCTTACTTGGAAAGTAATAATTAAATGCCAGTTCCTAAATTAAGGCAGATTGTTTCTGGTACTTTCGGCTCAAAACCGTTTGATCACCAGGTCACTGACGGTATCTCCTATAGAAAGTGATGAAGTAGCAGCAGGAGATGGTGCGTTACATACATTGATTGCATACTGTGCTTCGATGATAGAGAAGTCATCTAATAAACCACCATTTCGATCACATGCTTGTGCACGCACCCCGGCACCTCCATCAACCAGGTCAGATTCCTGTATTTCGGGAATCAGCTTTTGCAATGCTTTTGTAAAGGCTGCCTTCGAAAAGGATCTGTAAAGCTCGCCAAATCCAGTTCTCCAGTATTTCTTGGCCACTTTTTGAAAACCAGGCCACATCAGAGATTCGGCTAACTCTCCCAAATGAATTTGAGACTTTTTATAACCCTCTCTTCTAAAGGCAAGGACAGCATTAGGTCCTGCTTCGATACCACCCTTCATCATTCGAGTAAAATGGACACCCAAAAAGGGGAAGTTTGGATCAGGTACTGGGTAAATTAGGTGCTTAACCAGATATTCCTTCTCTGGAATCAGCTTGAAATACTCACCTCGGAATGGGATAATCTTCAGATCCACTTCATCGGAGGTTTTTCGCGCCAGTCGATCGGAGTATAAGCCACCACAATTAACGACTAGCTTGGTGTCGAAGGTCTGTTGGGTAGTTTCCACAATCGATCCCTCCGAAGACGCCTCGATCCCCGTGACTTTTTGTCCTAAGAATATCTCACCTCCAGCTTCACGAATCTTGTCTGCGTACTTTTCAGCGACAGCTACATAATCAACAATACCAGTATAGGGTACTTTCAGCGCAGCGATGCCATTGACGTGAGGCTCTATTTCCTTTAATTCCTCAATACTGATTTTGGAGATTTCGTCCAGACCATTTTCCAAACCTCTTTTATAAAGGTTTTCCAATAATGGTTTTTGAAAATCATCGGTGGCGACTACTACTTTACCACAGAGGTCATATTCAATTTCTTCATCTTTACAGAACTGCAGCAACATATTATAACCGTTAATGCAGTTGGTCGCCTTAAGACTCCCAGGCTTGTAGTAAAGACCTGAGTGTATCACCCCACTATTGTTACCCGTTTGGTGCTTACACAACTCCGTTTCCTTCTCTATAAGAGCAAGCTTCAGTCTTGGGTTTTTTTGAAGGCTTTTATAGGCCGTTGCCAGCCCCACAATTCCCCCTCCGATGATAGTTAAGTCGTATTTCATCGGTTAGAATGGTAAGTCATCAGATTCATCAGCGTTAAGCCAATCAGGCTCATCATTCGAAGCGGGTGGAGGAGGTGTTGCGCCTGCCGGGGCAGTGCTCTGTGCCTGCTCTGCCGTAACTCTCCAAGCCTGGAGTGAATTGAAGTACTTATCAACTCCCTGTGGGTCAGTCCACTTTCTGCCTTTCAAATTAAAGCTAACGTTTACGTCCTGCCCCTCAGAGAAGCTGTCAAGTTGATCACATTTGTCTTGAATACATTCGAATTTGATAAATTCTGGGTATTGAGGGTTGTCAGCATATTCGACTACAAATTCCCTCTTCTTGAAACTTGCTGTGACTTGTTGAGAAGGAAAAATTTTGAGGATTTTGGCTTTGATTTCCATGGGGTAAAAATTTTGCCCAAAGCAATTGAATAATCAGTGAAGAAGCAAATTCATTGAGGGTAGAATGCGACTTTCATCAAACTTTTCGTTATCCCGGTTGTCATACATCTGATTAATCAGAGGATTTGGCTGATCAAGTCATTTGAGAAATCGAAAATATGACCATCTTTGATGTTTCGTATTAAGCATCTCTGTAGAGCGTTTAATAAATTGAGGAGATTACTACTAACTTTCTTACTGGCCATTTGCAGCCTATCGGCCTTTTCTCAGGTGACCACTGAGGGAAGAGAATTCTGGTTTGGCTTTATGGAAAATATCGTCAATAGCCCAGATGGCTTATCGACCACAGAAATCTTCATTACCAGTAAGACCAATACGCAGGGTACTATCACAATTTTTGCCAATAGCACCGAGATAGATTTCACAGTGACAGCAGGACAAACGGAGAAGTTCGTTCTGAATGATTTCTTCCCCAACATACAGGCAGCCACTTCCGGAAATAATGAAAGGCGAGGTATTCAGATCGTATCTGACGATGATATATCCGTCTATGCCTTGGCGAATGAACCTTTTAGTGCTGATGCGGCCGTTATCCTTCCCAAGTTGACCTTGGGGAATTCCTATGTTGTATCTTCTTATTATGAAGCCCTGGATCCTCAATCCATTTCTTCTATGTTGATCGTGGCGACAGAAAACGGAACTGAAATTGATGTTACCCCATCAGTCAGGACATTAGATAACAAACTTCCTGATCAAACTTTCAGAATTATCCTTAATCAAGGAGATGTCTATCAACTCCAGGCCAATGCTGGTGACTTGACAGGTTCTTTGGTGTCAATAGCGCCAGGTAGTGACGGTTGTAAGAATTTTGCTGTATTTGGTGGCAATCGATGGACGAGAGTAACTGCCGGACAAGATTGTTCAGGTGTAAGAAATGGGAACTTTCGGGCCGATGGGTTTGCAGGAGATCATTTATATGAGCAGATGTTTCCGGTATCGACCTTGGGTACGGACTACATTGCAGTACCATTCGAAGAGAGAGAGTCATATGGTCTCAGGGTGATTGCGACTGAGGACGACACGGAAGTATTTATTACCGGAGAAGGAGCATTACCTCCAATGGCAAGAGGTGAGTATATGACTTTTGTTTTTGACGAAGTGAAGTCTATCAGCTCAAACAAGCCCCTTCAGGTTGCACAGTTTAGTCAGTCGTTGAGTTGTGATTTTCCAGCAGGATCGAATATTCCAAATGATTTAGGGGATCCTTTTATGATTATGCTAAGCCCTAACCAGCAGCTGCTTGATCAGGTTACATTTAATACCCTCCAGGTTTCACAGATTCAAGTGTTCTTTACCAACCTGATCGTACAGACTTCTAGTGTTAATGATGTATTTATTAACGGTGCTCAAGTTGACCCGACAACATTTACGCCTGTACCCAGTAATCCAATTTATTCCCATACCACGGTTACACTGCAAGGAGGTACCGATTATACAACTATTGTTGATGGTGGGTTTATCGCTTATATCTACGGATATGGAGATATAGAGTCATTTGGTTATGTAGCTGGGGCTTCATTGGCTAATCTAAACCTCCAGATTGTAGGGGATGATCCTGACATTGATATTATAGCAGATGAGGCTTGTGTGAATAACGAGATTGAATTCACTGCTGATTTTGAAGTTCCGGCAGGGGAGGCACCTAGATTTACGGAGTTTGAATGGGATTTCGGGGATGGCAATATGGCGACTGGTAAGGATACTGTTCATACATACACCCAACCGGGAGATTATATTATCACATTGTTTGCGTCAGATGGCGGGGATGAATGTGGAGAGAATTCAGAGACTATTACTAAGACCATTACGGTTACCCCGAATGAAATCACTAATATCAATGGACCGGCCTCTGTATGCCCTGACGTGACTGGTATCGCATATTCGGTTGAAGGTACGCCAGGAAATACCTATCAGTGGATTATTGATGGAGGGACCATTGTGGGCTCTGCTATGGGAGATGCCATCTCTGTAGACTGGGGAGCGGCTAGACCGGATGCTTCATTGAAAATTATATCCACCAATACCATTGGTTGTATTGCCGATACTGTCACTTTCGATGTCATCATCAATAAGCGATTAGAGCCAGCTTTACCACAAAGCAATGGGTTTACGGACACAGAAGTATGCTTCACTGAACTAGGAGATGTTACCTATTTCACGCCTCAAACTGCCGGTTCTGAATATGAGTGGTTCGTTCAGGGTGGAACATTTATTGGTACTAACACTACCAATGAAGTAAGAATCCAGTGGGATGGGCCAGGTGCTGGTCAAGTGTGGTACAGAGAGTTCAATCCCTTGATTTCAGATTGCGAAGGGTTTTCTGAAAGGCTAGATGTTGTCATTTATCCGGAAATATTATCTACCCCAACTATACAAGACGTGCTTTGTAACGGAGAAGCTAACGGTACGATTAGCATTGCATTGACGGGAGGGAAGCCAGGTTATTCAGTGTCTTGGAGCAACGGTATGATGGGTCAAGACATTAATGGTCTGGCAGCAGGAGATTATACTGCGACAGTGACAGATGATCTAGGTTGCGAAGTGATGTTCACCTACACGGTAGGAGAGCCGGATGTGCTGGAAGTTGCTGATAGTCAATTGACGGATGTCAGATGCTTTCAAGAGTCCAATGGTGCTGCTACAGTTTTGGTAGTGGGTGGAACCACTTTTCCGAATGGTGATTATGTCTACAACTGGACTGGAAGTAATGGCTTCGTACGAAGTACAAATACAGGGACAATTGATAACCTAGCCGCTGGCAGTTATGAAGTGGCCATTCGCGATGCTAATGGCTGTGAAACATCAACAACTTTTGTTATTAACCAACCTTTAATGCTAGAAGCAGACCTAGAGTCGCTAATCAATGATCCTATCTGCCCACAAGCATCTGATGGTACAGCATTTATAGATGCAAAAGGAGGGACACCAGATTATCAGTTCTTCTGGAGTAATAATCCTTCTCAGAACGATCCTAATGCAGCAAACCTTAGCAAAGGAAATTATACCGTTAGAATCGTTGATGCTAATGGTTGCGAGACTTCTTTGGCAATAGAGGTAACTGAGAGGTTCCCTAGAATATTTATTCCCTCTGCCTTCAGTCCAAATGGTGATCGGACCAATGATACATTTCAACCAGTAGCGGATTGTTCTATCAGGTTCTCAATGCAGGTGTATAATAAATGGGGCTCAGTAGTCTTCTCGACAGAAGATGTTAATGTCGGTTGGGATGGAACTTTCGAAGGTCAACCAGCACCTGATGGGAAATACTCCTACGTGATCTTTTATGCTGGCAGCCTGAATGATGTAGCTTTTGAAGAAACCTTTAGAGGCTCTATCAGGTTGATCAGGTAGGTAAATCCATTAAATTATTATCTCAGTTATATCCGTTGCTTTCGTAGGGAAGTACGTTTCTTAATTGTTATTCTTATATCGGTTTTTACCGTTTTTCGACCTACTAAAACCTGTTTGAAGTGCATAAAAGGAACGTTTCCTTCTTAGCTCTATTTACATGGAAAAGCTTTAGGCTTGTTCTGGTTATGCTTCTGTGGTCAATTGTTGAGGTGGTGTCTCTTGCACAAGTGACGACCCAAGGCAAAGATTTTTGGTTGGGTTTCTCCGAAAATGAACCAACACCCGGCTTGTCTCTGGAGATTTATATCAATGCCGATGAGCAGGCGAATGTAACCTTGAGAACACCTCTTGGGAATTTCTTCAATACCAAACTCATAGAACCAGGAAAGACCACACTAGTCATTCTTCCAGATGAGTTAATGGCCGATGGAGTCGGTAAGAATAATCATGGCGTCCATATCACTTCTGATAAAGACATATCTGTGCATGTATTGAATAAGGTAATTCGAGGTGCTGATGCATCAGTGATTATCCCGACTAGAGCACTTGATACTGACTATTATGTGATGGCGCATGTAAAGTCCGATACGCTGGACAATGATGCCCGAGAGTCCAATTTGCTTATTGTCGCGACAGAGGATAGTACGCAAGTAGAAATCATTCCCTCGGTGGATACCTTTCAGGGTTGGCGTCCAGGACAATCCAATATTATTACCCTAGATGCGGGGCAAACCTATCAAGTGAAGTCTAGAGGCGATCTGACAGGAACCTTAGTGAGGTCGATTATTGAAGCAGGTATTGTTTGTAAGAAGATTGCAGTTTTTTCCGGCAATAAATCGACTAATATATCAGGCTGTGGTGAGACCAAGGACCATTTGGTAGAGCAAATGTTTCCTATTTCCACTTGGGGAGATGACTTTCTTTATGTGCCATTTCAAGACAGAACCTCTGGAGATTTGGTGAAGATTTTGGCCTCAGTAGATGGTACTACGGTAAAGATTGATGGAATGAGTGACATTCTGCTCGATGCCGGAGAATACGAAGTGCTTGATTCCATGTATGCAGTTAGTTTTATCGATGCGGATAAACCCATTGCTATCGGGCAGTTCAGTAAAAGCGAAGGTTGTGATGGAGTGCCGTCAGATCCTTTGATGATTATGGTAAGCCCATTACAGCAGGGTATTCAACAGGTCACCTTCAATTCTATGCCATTATTTAATTCCCTGACCTACCACCTGACAGTGGTCACGCGAAAGGAGGACTTGAATAATATCATACTTGATAATGTGGACATCACAGATCAATTTGAAGTAGTAGGCGAAGCCGCCTATGCCACGATAGTCTTTACCCAAGGAAATCATACCATTAGTTCGCCTGGAGGAGTAATTCCTTATGTATATGCTTTTGGTCAAGAAGAGTCATATGGCTATATGGCAGGTTCTAGCCTGAGCCGAATTCTCAATGAACGGATCAGAGAAAGTGTTGAATTGATTAGTCTTGATGCCATATGCATTGAGTCTTCTTTGGATATGAGGGTTGAGTTTGAAATGCTCCCCGGAACTGATCCGGTCTTCGATACCTTTTTCTGGGACTTTGGCGATGGAACAACCCTCTTGGGTGAGGAAGGTGCACTTCAGCAAGTAACCCACAAATATGACGCACCAGGCGAGTATGAAGTGATTATGGTAGCTTCTGATGGTGGCAGCCTTTGTAATAATGCAGTGGTGATTCGCAAGACCGTGTCGGTAACCGAATTTGCGGTTAACGAAGTAAGTGGTCCTGTATCCGTATGTCCTGATATCAAGGGCATTGAATATGCCATTACTGGCACCAATCATGAAAGTTATCAATGGTTTATAAATGGAGGTGTAATTGTCTCTGATGATACCGCACCGACTGTAACGGTTGAATGGGGAGGTATCAGTAACGAAGCTTTCATTAAGGTTTTGCCGGTTACAGCGTCTAACCAATGTGCCATTGATACAATTACTGTTGCGGTTACTATTGATAACTTGTTGGAGCCCGATAAGCCGATGAGTAGTGGTCCGGTAGATGATCAGGTGTGTGCTGATGCCAATCGACCTATTACCTATTTCACACCTCAAGCGAGTGGTTCTCAGTATGAGTGGTTTGTAAATGACAAAGGACAGTTCGTGGGATCCAATACAGGGAATTCGGTAGAGATAGTTTGGAATGAGGAGGGGATTGGACAAGTTTGGTTTAGAGAGTTTAATCCTCAAAGTCCTGGTTGTGAGGGCTTTTCAGAAGTGTTAGATGTGACCATTAATCCTCCCTTAACAGTCGATGCTACGCTAGTACCGCCAGTTTGTAGGGGTGAGGCAAATGGAAGAATTAACCTCAATGTCACCGGAAGCAATGGAAGCCCTCTCGATATCGTATGGGATAACGGTATGACAGGTGCCAATATTGGCAATTTGGCCGCGGGTGATTACACGGCAACGGTGACCGATGAAATTGGGTGTGTAAATGTGTCGACCTTCACCTTGGTAGACCCTGAAGAACTTGTCGCCACATTGGAGGTTGAGGGTACTCGGTGTAATGGTAGCAGTGATGGTCTTGCAAATGTACTTATCGAAGGTGGTGTAGCCCCATATCAAGTTTTTTTAGATGGGGGTAATATTGATCTTGGAAACTCGATTTCGGGCCTATCTGTCGGAGCGCATAAAGTACAGATAAGAGACAGCGCAGGTTGTGAAATTGAAGTGGACTTTGATGTCTCAGAGCCGGAGCCACTTACAGCCATAACTACCGATGATCCAACCTGTCCCAACATTCCTTCAGGTTCTATTTTTGTTGAGGCTCAGGGCGGCACAAGGCCATATACCTATCGCTGGAATACTAGCCCACCTCAAGATGCGCAATTGATTCAAGGCCTATCTGCTGGGACCTATTCGGTTACTGTTACCGATGCTAATGGTTGTACGTTTACCTTTCCAAATGAGGAAATCTCCGAACGCTACCCGCGAATCAGTGTTCCGAATGCCTTCAGTCCGAATGGTGATGGGAGAAATGACACTTTCCATGTGGTCTACGATTGTGCAACGAGTTTCCAGATGAAAGTTTATTCTGAATGGGGAGGCGAAGTACTGTTTAGTACCAATGATATTACAGAGGGCTGGGATGGTACATTCAGGGGGCAAAAAGTACAAAGTGGGGCCTATTCCTATGTGCTGAGTTATTGGGGAGAGGTGAATGGATTTCCCTTCGAAGAAATTGTTCGGGGAACTGTCAAGTTAATCCGTTAATCCCTTCTGATTTCTTTGGCATTGATTAATTTCATCCTTGGTCTAAATCAAAGCCGAATTGCCACTAACCGTTTACAAATCTTCTGCCGGATCAGGCAAGACATTTACCCTTGTCAGGGAGTACTTGAAGTTGGTACTACTGAATCCAGGGGACTTCAAGCATATTCTGGCGATCACCTTCACCAATAAGGCAACAGAAGAGATGAAACGCAGGATTCTAACAGCCTTGTTAGAGATCGCTGAGGGTAGTGAAGGACCAATGTTTCAAAGTATTAAGGAGTCTCTGGGCGATCGGTTGGATGACAAAGGAATTCGTTCCCGAGCCAGTGAGGCTTACGAATTGATCATTCATAACTACGGCAGGTTTGAGATTTCTACTATCGATAGCTTCTTCTCTAAAGTACTTCGCTCATTTGCTCGAGAACTTGATTTACCACTGAGTTATGAATTAGAGATGAATGTTTCGCTTGCCTTGAGCGAATCGATAGATCAGCTCTTTCGCAGCTTGGATGATAACAAACAGGTAAGAGATTGGCTAGTCTCATTTGCTAATGAGCAAATGGAAAATGATAAGTCTTGGAATGTAGATCAGAATATGGAGAAACTAGGCAAGAGCCTCTTTTCCGAAGCATTTCAAGATGGTTTTCGTGAAGTTGATCTAGATCTAGACAGAGTCAAAGAACTCATTGCCAAAATGAGCAGGACAGTCAAGGTGTATGAACAGCAACTGAAAGCCTACGGCAATGAAGCCCTTGATCTTTTGACACAAGATGGTCTCGTTGTGGAGGACTTCAAAGGTGGATCGCGTAGTGTAGCCAATACCTTCAAAAAACTGGTCAGAGGTGACTTTTCTCTTACCGCCTCATTCCTCAAAACCGTTAGCGGAGATGATACCTGGTATACCAAGACTTCACCAAAGGTTGCAGAAATCGATACACTTGTTGCCGGTAGGTTTGGCCAAATAGGCTTGGATATAGTCAAGTATATTGATGATTACCAAATTGAATACAATACGGCAAGGGTACTTTTGAAGAACATGTTCTCCTATGGTCTATTAGAAGAACTTAATAAGCACCTAAAAGACTATCGCGATGAGCACAATGTGATGCTTATCTCTGATAATAACCTGATTCTCAAGGATATTCTGGCCGAAGCAGACGCGCCCTTCATTTTTGAGAAGCTTGGTAGCTTTTTTAAACACATCATGATCGATGAGTTTCAGGATACCTCTAACTTTCAGTGGAGTAATCTTCAGCCCTTGGTCATCAATGCCCTTTCGGAAGACAATAATGTGTTGATTGTGGGTGATGTAAAGCAGTCCATCTATCGTTTTCGTGGTGGGAACATGAATCTACTGCTGAGCGAGTTGAAAAGGGATTTGGGTGCCTTTTACACAAGAGATTCAGAGCAGAATTTGGCCGATAATTATCGTAGTCTAGGGCAGGTGGTGAATTTCAATAACCAGTTGTTCGAAGAATTACCTAAGGCGATTGGTCAACACGAATCAATTACAGATACAGAACTTTTTGAACGAGCCTATGCCCATCATCACCAAGAAGCCAAAGGAGAGGATGGAGGCTTTGTGCGCGTGCGCTTCTATGAGAAAGACGAAATGCCTTGGAAAGCCGCTTCACTCAGCGATCTGATAGGGATTATTCAAACCAATCAGTCTCAAGGTTTTGAGCTGAGCGACTTTCTAATTCTCGTAAACGCCAATGGTGAAATTCCGGATATAGCCAATGCACTTTTAGCGGAGAACATTCCCTTTATTAACGGAGAGTCACTAAGGATCACACAAAGCGACTTGGTGGTATTTGTACTTGAAGTATTCCGATATCTGCAGTCAGACTATGATGAGATACTCTCGCTCAATCTAATCCGACTCTATCATCAATTGAGCGGACAGGATGCCCAACAGGTCTTGTTAAGGTCGCGTGATGATAGAATGAGTCTGGAAGAAGCGGCTTTTCCTAAGAAGTTTTTAGACCAAAAGCACCACCTAAGACAGCAGTCCCTTTTTGACTTAGTCAGTGAGGTGCTTTTGACATTCGGCTTTACCGATCATGCTGATATCTATATTCAGCAGTTTCAAGATGTAGTTTTAGAACAAACGCAGAAAGGCATCAACTCCATTAACACCTTTATGGAATGGTGGGATAATGAAGGCTATGATACCACGGTTTCGGCTAACGAAAAGACCAATGCGGTTCGGATTATGTCCATTCATAAATCAAAGGGCCTGGAGGCTCCGATAGTTTTAATTCCCTTTGCGCATTGGAGTATCTTGCCACCTGTTAGACATCAATTCTGGACGCATGACTTGCCGATCGATTATCAAGACTTACAGTTTGTTCCACTGGATTATTCTAAGCGTTCTCTTTCTAATTCACATTTTGCCGAAGCATTCTACCAAGAGTCAAAAGAGTTTGTATTAGATGTACTCAACAAAACTTATGTGGCATTCACCAGAGCCAGAGAGAAACTATATATCGGTGCCCCTAATGGTGAATTGAAGGTAAGAAATGCCGTGCCATCTAACATCCAGTCATTGCTTTGGCAGATACTTCCTGGTTTGGAAAGTCAGGAAAATCAAGAGACTACACATGTGGACTATTCTTTTGGTATATCAGGGGCTAAATCAGGTGCAAATGAGGACAAGGGAGATGCCATTGGAATGCGGGTTTACCCTAACTCGTCCTATTTGCAGAAGCTTACCATTCGAAACGATTCGGAACGCTTCTTTATGCTTCAGGAAACCGAAGATGCTCAGAACATTACCATAGGGAATCAGGTACATGAAGTGCTATCGGCCATCAGCATAGTAGAAGACCTTGAGCCCGTCTTAAAGCAAATGAAACAGGCAGGAGAGCTAGATGAACAGGCAGCGGCAAATGTGTCTTCAAGAATCAAAAAACTCTTCAGCGATCCTTTGATAGCGCCTTGGTTCTCAGACGGTTTTGAAGTACTCAATGAGCGAGAGATTTGGTATGACAGTCGAATTCATAAGCCAGATCGAATATTGACTCAAGGCAAGAAGGCCATTGTGATCGATTATAAGAAGGAAAAGGAAGGTGAGTCACATCACGATCAAGTCAGGCGCTATATGAAGGCCATGAAAGCTTTAGGTTTCGAGGAGGTCGAAGGTCATTTGATCTATGTTGAACCAGTGATTGTTAGGGAGGTTTCAGAATGAAGAAGAAAAGTATGCTTTTCATAAAACCCAAGGTTCAAATTTGGCTTGCCTCAATAACTTTACTTTTTATAATTCTTTTGAATACCAGCTGCGATCCTTTGATTTATACAGACATCAAAAAAGGTAGGGTTGGCATTTGCCAACTCCCAGAATATGTGGGTGATACAGTTCGCATCTCTGGAGTTTATTCGGGTTTTGAGGAGTACTGGAGATTAAGTGACCACAGATGCCCAAGCTTAAAAATTGAATTAGATATTTCTGCTTTTGAAACACTTCCTAAGACAATTGATAAGGCTTTTACGGATGCTTATGACAACTATGTTAATTCGAGTTTATTACTAGATGTCAAAGGAGTCTTTTCACAAGGAGGTTCAAATGGATATGGACATTTAGGTTCGAATAATGCTGAATTTAGAGTAATAGAGTTTGTTTCTGTGAAGAAAGTAAAGAGTCTATGAAAACCTTCCACGAATCTTTAGTCGATCATATAGATGAGGGTGCTTTGCAAGTACTGAAATCTCATTGCTATGTCTTCCCTACAAAACGGGGAGGAGTTTTCTTTAAACGAGCGCTTTTGAATCGCTTTGGCGATCAGCACTTTATTCTTCCAACCATCCTCAGTATTGAAGATTTGGTGCAGCAAATGACAGGTTTCACCATTACAGATGAACTGACTTTGCTCTTCAACCTTTTCCAGGTCTATCAAAAGCGCGACAAGGACCTTGAGTTCGATAAGTTCTACGCTTGGGGTAAGGTAATTCTCAAAGATTATGATGAGATCGATCGCTATATGGCTGACGCCAAACAGATCTATTCGGCCTTACAGAATATAAAGGAGATCGATCATGTCTTTGGTTATAATGATGAGCTAAGGGGTATAATTGAGCGCTACAGAACACTTACGGAGAAGCAGGAGAAGACCAAGCTGCTGACTGAGTTTCTAAAGATCTGGCAAGAAGTGGGCAATGTGTATGCTGAATATCAAGATACATTACTCAAAGAGGAGAAGGCTTATGGAGGGATGCTGTATAGGAACCTAGCTGAAATCTTGAAGCAAGAGCATTTCGATCATGAATATGATCACTACCATATTTGCGGGTTCAATGCCCTTTCAAAATCTGAAGAAGTGATCTTCGATGCTTTGGTTAAAGCTAAGATCGGGACGCTTTACTGGGATGTGGACACCTACTACCTCAGAGATAAACATGAAGAGGCAGGCGACTTTGTTCGAGAGTATGAGCAAAAGTGGCCGGATGCGGTTTGGATCAATGCCAATTCTTTGGATGAGCCTAAACAAGTCACCGTGCATGCTGTACCGCAACTGATGGGACAGGCTCATTTGGCAGCCGAATTAATGGCGGATACCGTAGCCAAGGGCGCCAAGCCTGAAGAATCTGCCATAGTATTGGCCGATGAAAAGTTGCTTTTGCCATTGCTTTATGCCATTCCCATGGCGGATCACAAACTGAACGTCACGATGGGTTATCCGATGAAGTCTACGGTGGTGTATGACTTCGCCTTAAGCTACCTGGAGTTGATGAGACGGGCCAAGGAAGTGGATGGCGATGTTATCTTTCACGTTTATGATTTAAGACCTTTTCTTTCCAATGCCTATACAGCCATTTTTCATGAGGGCATTTACGATCACCTTAACCAATGGTTTGTACAAGAAAAGAAGAACAAAGTCGGTCTCAAAGCGCTCTTAGAGCGAATTAAATCCCCGGAACTAAGGACCTTACTCGGCTCGAAAACCGAATGGCAGACACTAAGTCACTCTTTCAAAACCTATTTGACCAAGGTCTTCTATCATTTCAAAGCCAACGAAAGTGGCGTTGCTGATAAAGAATTTATCTACTTCTTCCTCAAATCACTCAATCAGCTGAATGATTACTTGAAAACCCGAGAAGGGTTCTCATTGCGCTTGATCAAGAAGATCATCCAAGAACACTTTAGATCGATCAAAATACCTTTCGAAGGAGAACCCGTTAGAGGCTTTCAGATCATGGGTTTCCTGGAAACAAGGACCCTGGATTTCAAAAATGTCATTGTCCTTTCTACCAATGAAGGAAAGATTCCTGCAGGACGAAGCCTTAATTCTTACATTCCCTATGGTCTTCGGAAGGTATTTGAATTGCCGACTTTCGAAGAGCAGGATGCCATTTATGCCTATCACTTCAAGCGACTGATCCAGCGAGCAGAAAACGTGCATTTTATCTATGATAATACCGTGGCTGCTGATTCTACAGGGGAAGTGAGCCGCTTCGTTTTGCAACAGCTTAGACGTTATAAAAAGCACTCAAATTATCAGATCGAGGAGAAGACTTACGAGGGGATTATTCCACCTCAGACAGATAAAGGAGCTATCCGCATTGAAAAGGACTCCAAAGTCATGGATATGCTCCAACGATATGTTGATGGGAATGAAGCAGAGAAATTCCTTTCTCCGACTTCCCTGACCACCTATGTGAGCTGTCCACTGAAGTTCTACTTTCAATATGTAGCACGATTCAGTGAGCAAGATCAGGTAGAAGAGGATATCGATGCCCGAAACCTGGGTATTGTAGTACATGAGGTGCTGGAAAAACTTTACATGCCCTATTTAGGTAAAGAGGTTTCAGCTGATCAAATCAAGCTCTTGAAAGGCTTTGTGGAGAAGCAACTGATGGTCTCTCTGGAAGAGAATAAGATCATCCAACCCAACCAGCAGTTGGCGGGTAGAGATCTGGTTACCAAAAGAGTGATGGAGCAAATGGTACTCAAGGTACTCGACCTGGATATGAAACAGGCACCTTTCAAGATGGTTGGTCTTGAACGAAATGATTTCCAGTACTACGTCTCTTTACCCAGAGGAGAACAGGTGAAAATAGGTGGAACGATCGATCGTATTGATGAAAAGGATGGCGTTACTCAGATCATCGATTATAAAACAGGAAAAGTAGAATTAGCCAGTAGGACCAGTCTTAAGCTAGGGGCGGAGGAGTACATAGAAGCCTATTACGAAAACCCGAAGCTTAAATCAGGCTTTCAAGGTTACCTCTATGCTTTACTCACTAAAGGACACTTGTCTGATCAGGTGAGGATTGGTATTCTCAGCATGAGACACCTGAGTCAGGGTACCCAATGGTTAAGGGCAGGGCACTTGGTTCCGGAAGAAGTCATTGAGGCCTTTGATACCAAGCTCAAGGCAATGGTCCATGAAATCTATGACCCAAATACAGCCTTTACTCAAACTGAAGACCTGAAGCAGTGCGAGTACTGTGCCTTTAATCGGGTTTGTAGGAGAGTGTAATCCCCCGCTTCGCACCCCCTTTACCAAAGGGGGACACTATCGAAGTTAGTGACTGCAAAAACTAATGAATTCACCTAGGAATGCAGTTAATGGGGCTGACAACTATTCAAACTTTCACCTTTTGATTTAGAACTAATTCCCCCTTTGGCTAAAGGGGGCTAGGGGGATTCGACCGTTCCCGCTCATCCATAAAATCCTCCAAAATTCTTATGACGCCTGACATATTCACTTTGACATCCATATCGTCAAACCTCAAGAATTGAAGCCCCATATTCTCAAGTATATCCTGCCTTTCCTTATCTCTAATGGGAGCATCACCTATGAAGTGACTTGCACCGTCTACTTCAATCACCAGGTTTAACTTCTTACAATAGAAGTCAACAATGTAATTACCCAGAGGCTTTTGCCTATTGAACTTATATCCACGAATCTGTCCTGCTCTAAGCTTTTGCCAGAGCAATACCTCAGAAAGGGTACTATTGTTCCTCAGGTTTCTTGAAAACTGTTTCAGGTTCTTATTGTAGGGTAGATAGTACACCTATTCAAGATAGTGAATACTTCAAATACCGCCTTCAATCCCCAGCCCGTTGCCCGACCATCGGGAAAGTCGTTTCTCCAGCAACAACGGCTCCGGTGAAGTCATCACCATCAAACTCACATTTGATGATGGCAGGGGTGCCACCAACATCCAGATCAGCAGTTAGGACATTCTCTTCAATTTTTAAGTTCATCAAATCAAGGGTGCCGAAGACTTCGGTGGTCATGACGGCCTTAAAGGTGTTGCCTGATTTTGAGATATCAATTTCACCATAGCTTACATCGGTGGTGACTTTGTACTCCCATTTACCAACGGGATTAAAGGGCCTATCACTATTCGAGCTTTCAGAGTTACCCGATCCACAGGAAACAGCAAAGGACAACATGACCAATGTGAGAATGACTTTTAAGGAAGTATTTGAGCTTTTCATAATCGATTGGGTTTGATTCCCGAATTAGCAGATTAGCCGAAACTCAAGGAATGATTCGATACAGGAAAAGGCTGAACTGCCTATAATTTCATCTTGAGCTGCTTCACTGATCAAGTTCTGCTAACCAGAAAGGACCTTTGGTTGGCCCACCATTTTTAATTCTCAATGAATTCAGCTAGAGAAATGCGCTATCTCTATCACTAAATTGAATCCACACTAAAACACACAGTACATGTCTAACACTACACTTTATGCTGTGCAAACCGCCACAGCCTCTTCTGATGGTCAGTTTTCAGCTGATCAAGTCGACCCCGCAATGGTCAACAATTTGCCTGCGGGCACCTCGGCCGTTGCCAACTATCAATTGAATGGCGAAACCTATATTGTCGCTTTTAATGCCACAAACAGTACTGCCACTACTTTTCAGGCCTATGACGAAAAGAGTGGGAAATACTTAATTCAGGTGGCCACGCAAAAGATTGATTTCGGGTGTGCCATTGTAGAACCTTTCTATATGGCCAACAGTCCCATGCTCATCTGCTATGATGGCACGCAATCGGAGTATGCAGACTTTATTCAGGTCGCTGATGACTTTAGCCTTACTTCTGTTTATGGTGCTAAAATTGGTGAGGGGAATACCACCGTAAAACCTTTCGCATGGCGATACGGACTGTTCTTTATCGCCTATAATATGAATACAGGAGATGTTGCCAAGTATCAGCTTTCTGTTCCTTCATCGCAGGCGCTCTATTCTGAAACGGTATGGACAGATGGTTGGGCGCAAGGGTGGACAAGGTTTTCCTTCTTTCAAATGGGAGGAGAGAACTTCTTTATCAAAACCAATGTGAAATACAACAAGGTGAATGTAGATCACTTTATGGATGGCGCGGATGAACCATCCCACCCTGTCTTGAACATTGATGCACCAGATCAAATGCGCGGGCTCACAGCCGTTTCTGCTTTTACTGATGCCAAAGGCTTTCCATACTTCGCCACTTACCGTGATACAGGAGAAATGACCTTTAACGGTATCTACGGCAGTGTTTTAGGCTGGGATGTTGAAGCAACTGTCACAGCTGAAAAGGGCCTGAGTGTACTCAATACATTCATAATAAAAGATCAGAATTATACTTTAGTCTGCTAATTAAACCACACGTAAATGTCTAGAATCAACACTAAAACCTATAAGCACGAAGCCTATCTACCGGATTTACCGATCGTTGATTGGAAATCGATCGGCCAGAGTGCGCCTAAAATTATTCCCTTCAATTATAGCGGCCCTGATGCACCATTGCCTTCGGCAGATATAGTGGTCATCACTTGGACAAGTGCCGAATGGTCTGCGCTGGATCACGTTTTTGTTAACAGTGGCACCACCAGAGGGCCATACGCTTCAACTTCTTGGAGAGACGCCTGGAAATTGTATAGTCGCAATGTGCCGAAATCTTCTGCCGAAGACCTTTGGGGTTACTATCTCCTGGTAGGTATTACCGATAAATCAGGTAAGGAAAAGACGGTTTTACTTTTTAAGTCTGAAACCCATTTGTCTCACCCTCCATATATCACTGGACTGACGGAAATGACGAAATGCATTATCGAAGATGCTAAACCATCTCAGGTATTCTCGATCGGCACAGCAGGAGGCCCAACAACAAAGACAGTTTTAGGAGATGTGGCACTAACCAATTCTGGGCATATCGAGCTAAAGCTTCCAGAGAATACGGGAGTCGATTATAACAACCAGACCTTTACTTCTTCATTCTATCCATACTTGGACATGATCCCTTCAGCTGAAAAGTTATTTATGCCTTTGAGTTCGGTGATGACCGAGGATGAGTTGAACTACCTCATAGGGAAACTTCATGAGGAGAAGAAGGATTCGGCACCTTTTGGTTATAAGGATTTGGTGAACTATCCACTGGAGCCTTCCAATACGGACAACCCTAAAGTCATTGAAGCGAAGGATGTCCCACTCTTGACCACTGACTACTATTTCATTGCCAAAGGTGATGATTCAGCGCAGTATTCGGCCCTAGAGATGGACGATACTGTTATCGGTCATCAGGCCGGCTTGATGGGCGTAGACTATTGCTACGTGAGGAATATATCAGATCCTGTCGTAGCGGATAAAGCACAGGACGGCACGCCAATCCCAGATGACGTAAGGGAAGAATGGTCGAGCTTGATTTATGAAACTGCTGGATTCTATACCAGTTTTAATGGTGCCCTAACAACATGGGCAGCGATTTCCGGTCAGTAAACCACACGTGAAGCCGGCTTGCATTTGCGAGCCGGCTTTATTTATTACTCTTAAATATCCACACATGAATACTCCTCAGTACAACCCACCCAGGGCGGTCAATGTCGATTCGAAAGATCCATTAGAAATAGATTTGGTTTACAATGTCAGATCATGTGGAACCTGCAAGTTCTTTTGGCCGGATAACCCACTAAAACAACCCTATGGTCCTTATCCGACCTTTGACTTTGATAGCAGTATTCCAAAAGAAAATAAACCTGAGGGTAGCCCTGAAGATTATCTATGGCTAAAAGGAAAGACTAGGGAAGAAGCCTTCCCTAACGGGGAAGTGATGGACGGCTGTCGCAAGGCACCGATCATGACCATTGGCATCAATCCTAATATGACGGCATTTGCTCCTGGACTCCAAGGGACAAGTTGGGCTTACCCCAACTTTACCAGTGATGACAAAACCGATGCCTGGACGAAATATGCCTATTACTATCGATATCGATCAGTATACCAGGAGCATCTCGATTTGGACTTCGTGAAGCAATACTTGCTACCTGAGGGCCAGATTATTGCGGAGAAGGATGGTCAGGTAATGAGTGCCGAAAGAACCAACCAAGGACCTGACTATTCCATCGAAGTATTATATGATGGAGATAGCGAGAATACCGTCATTCCCCTGAATAGAAGTACAGGAACCCCGCGTTATGTGCTCTTATACAATCACTATGGCCCTGATAATGTCTTCAAGAAAGGAGATGTGATTGCAGCTAGACTAAATGTGCCTGCTGGGATTTCTACCGATGTGTATCAGGAACAGATCGGTTATTATGAGCAGTTTGTACCAACACTGAAGATGTTTTCAGACTTCCTGAAAGCCAAGGGCATGAAAGACGCAGACATTCAAATCGGGGAGGATGTCGGTCAGTTGGATATGGTCGCTTGCGCTTCACCGCATTGGAATGAAGACTATCTGGGGAATCAGGAAGAAACCATTGTCAATAACTGTGTTTCCAAAAACTCTTGGGCCATCAAGCAGATGGTTCAGACCAAGCCGGTAGTGCTCTACCTAGTGGGAGAGTCTTCATGGAACATGTTTAGAGATGCCTTTGATGGGTTAATCGATCAGAAGTATCCTATGCCGAAATATCCCAAGGATGGTGCTTTTACACTCTTCAAAGAAACAATCGATGATAATAACCCATGTTACTTTAAATTCTCCACGGAAATTGATGGTCGTAAATATGAGTTGACTACCCGGCTGATTGTAACCCCACATTTTTCCTATAACACGAACTTCTTGCCTCAGTTCAGAATGAGCGGCAGCGACTTCGATGCCTTTAAAAAGGACTATGCCGATTGCTACGCCTACTTTGAGCAGAGCAAGGATATTGACATCGTTCCGGGGGAAGAATCAGAAGATTATACAGCGATTCAAATCACATCGAATACCTATCAGGTCTTTGAGGAACTTGAGAAGCAGTTTTCAGATGCATTAAAAGTGCTTAGTCCTGATTACTACAATCCACATCGACAGATGGCCGAAGTACTGGAAGGCTTGTACAATCATGGCAACCTGTCCTATAAGGAGGGTGAATCAGGAGAAAAAGGCTATTTGACTCGTTCGGAAGGAGCTTGCAGCTTTTGTGTCAATGACCACTGGAAGTTTCCATTAGGTTGCCCCTATAAAAAGCCAGAGGAGCCTGCACCGCCAGTTGGGTTTTTGAAGAAAGTAGCCGCACAAATTGTGGCTGCAGGTAAAACCGATCAAAAGAAATCATCATGAATAGACAGACACCACCACCGCCCAATGCCGTCAGAGTATGGAGAGGGTATAGATCACCATCGCTCAAGGTATCGGACTTCTACGACAAGCTTTGCACCGTTTTTGTGCCTGCTACGGTAGAAATGCAGACGCCTATTGGTCTTTGCGCCTATATTCCGACCATTCCTTGCGACCTGCCTAACAAGCCGGATACCGTGCCGGATGAAACGGCCATTTTGTACTGGGAATCACAGGATACCTATCACAATGGCTTCAATACCTTAGGCGTAAGAACCTACACCTTAACCCATGGCTCTGTTTATACCGATGATAGTCGAGCTGATTTTCCGACTCTTTTCCAAGGTACCCTCACTTCAGAACAACCTTGCTATTTGATTGATAAGGCGGTTGAGTGGATGGCCGGAGAAGTGCGTCATTTGGTAGCCAGTAGGCCGTCAGGACTAAGCTCGGATAGTTTTATGAGCCAGGTCGCTGAGATCATGACCGAGATTCAAACTGAGGGAGTGATTGACGGAGGCGTAATTTGCGTGGGAGAGGACTACCTCGTCTATTGGGAACTAGGAACTGAAAGTGCTGGATATGAAAAACTGGTGGCGCTAGTGGACTGGAAGCTTGATGCTGAGCCGGAATCCAATACGCTGACGGCAAAGCTTTGGGACGACTGGCCAGGGATGAAAATCGTACCTGGAAGTAGTTTCAATATGCAGTTCGAGCGAGACTCCTATGAATATGCCTGTCCTGATGGCTAAATGCCCATAGCAATTCGGGCTAAATCCAGTTCTTCGAAGTTTTGGGTTACCTTCTTGACTTTACCGTCAGGGCCTATGATGTAATGTGTGGGATAAGCCAGATTGACAAGGTTTTCGACAATGAAATCACCCTGAAGGGCTACGACTTTGTAGTCAAACTGGGTTTCGCTGAGAAACTTTTTCAAAGCCTCAGGTTTGTCAAGGGCAAGACTAATGAAGATGACATCTTCTCTGTTTTGGTAAGAGGTCACCATCTCATTGAGGTGTGGCATTTCTTCAATACACGGGGCACAGGCGATAAACCAGGTTTTTAAGAATATGGTCTTTCCGGCCAGATCCTGACGTGTAAAGTGATTGCCTTCCAGGTCAGTAAAGTCAAAATCGGCAAAGTCTTTTCCTTCTTGAAGAAAGTGCTCCAGCGCGGAATAGCCATCTACCTCAACCATACCACTGATAGATTCATCGGCATCTTCGGAGATGGGTAGAAGGTGATAATAGGATTCCTTCGCTTCATCTTCAACTTCCAGTGTGATGAAGTCACCCGTATTGAGCTTTTCCAAAAAGGCCTTCTTAGTGATTTCAGTCCCATCGATATCCAATGCATTGAATTCTTTGGAAAGAACGATATGCCCTTTGTGGTAAGTCCACCAAGTCATCTTGTCCTGCTCCAGATGAGCCTGAAGGGCCTTCATACTCCCATACTGGGTGGTGAACGTCTTCTTTTCTGAAGCGCTGCTGCAGCCCATAATGATGGAAATGAACAGAATAGAAGCTATGATCTGAGTTCGCATGATGCTATAAAGATAATTCAGCGGTTTTGTTAGTCGATGTTTCTTTTCAGAAAAGACTATCTTATATCTGAAACGAAGAAGCTATGCATATTAATCCGACACCAGAACAGCAACAACAGTTTATGGAAATGCCTGATATTGGGCCCTTGTTTATGATCAATATGCTCAAGTTCAAAACCGCAGGGCTCAGTAAGTATCAGGCTTATATCAAAGCGGTGGCCCCCTTGATTGTTGAAGTAGGGGCTGAATTGGTGTGGTCGGGTCAACCGATGGGTATGCTAATTGGTCCGCATGACGCACGACTTTGGGATGCAGTGCTCATCGTGAAGTATCCCAATAAAATGGCTTTGGCCCAACTCGGTGGCCACCCTGACTATCCTGGGCATCTAAGAACAGAAGCACTTGCCGATAGCAGGTTAATAGCCTGTACGGAGATGGACTTCCTGTCTTAACCTGAACTACGTTTCCATAAGTGCTTTTGTAATCAATTCTCACTCGCTTTCTGTTTATCACATGATCATGTGAAATTCAAAAAACGGTTGTTTCTTCTTGTTAAACCATGGTTTCTTGGGTAAGTGTTTACACATAAACCAAAGAGAAAATGAGATCAATTCGGCCGTTTCTAACCCTAATATTTTGTTTCCCATTATTAGTCTTTTCCGCCTGTGGCGATAAAGAGTCTGGGGCTAATTTAATGGAGATATCCTCCTTGGAACCACCCGCATTGTATTGTGGGGACCTACTTACCATCAGCGGCAATAACTTCAGTAATCGTGTCAGTGAGATGAAGGTGTTATTGCAGGGCAAGAATTTGAGGATTACCAATCTTTCAACGAGTAGCATAGAGGTAGAAATACCCAATGGAGTGACTTCTGGCCCTGTTACTGTTCAGAAAAATAATGAGGAAGTACTCAGTAGTCAGGATTTGACCATTTTGGTAGCTGATCCACCAGTGATCACCGCCATTTCAAAGGACGAGGGCTTCTTAGGCGAAGAAATAGAGATTACAGGAGAGAATTTCGGAGATGACCCGATCGATGTATCGGTTAACTTCTTTGGTGTTATAGGAGAGGTGACAGCCGCCAATAGTACCTCCATCAGAGTGAAAGTACCACTTAAATTCAATAGCGTAGGGAAGTTGACGGTAAGGGTCAAGGGACAAAGCGTAACCAGCGAGAGCGATTTCAAAATCAATACCTCAAGAGGATCATGGGGTCTTCCGGGATGGGATACACGTTATCACGATGATAACCCTGTTGAATCAGAGCACTTTATGGTCTACAGTGATCAAGCCAGCCAGGAGATGCGCAGAACGATATCCGAGGAGGCTGAAACGGCTTTGGAAGATATCAAATCGATCATTGATTATCAGGAAGGGGACTTTGATTTCCAACCAGAATGGGCTTCTCTATGGGGAGCGAACAAGATTCATATCATGGCAGACTATAATCAGGCGTCATTTTCCGGTTTGGCCTACCGTGATGGCTGCATAATTCGGTCTAGAGATTCGCCTCGCTATGACGGAGACTTGGATCGTTGGTGGAAGGTTTTTCAACATGAAATCACTCATGTGACCGAGTTTTTAATGATTGGCGAGTACACAAACCGACAAGCCAATACCGTTTGGATGCGAGAGGGCTTCGCCAACTATGGCGCACGTAATCACCGTATTCAAACCTTACAACAATTGGATGACTGGCAAAGACTGATGGCCAACGTACCTGGAGGAGGAAATCCCATCCAGATTAAGGTTTGGGGAGACTTTCCGCAGGAGATTATAGATTCCTTTAGAACCGTGGAGTACTATGGCTTTTTCGAACTAGTGGTCCGTTACTTGTTGGAAGATGGTGAACTTGACAATGACATCCATGACATGAAAAACTACTATGATGACCTGGGTGCTGGAATGCCTCAGCCAGAAGCATTCTTAAAGCACTTTGGAGTGGATATGGATGATTTGGAAGCGAACTTCTGGACCATTATGCGAGACTTCGTTCAAAATTGATTCATACAATTATTTAATTGAGGCACTGGGTCAAATAAAAAGGCCTCGAATCGTAGTGGATCGAGGCCTTTGACTTTTCTTGTGTTAGGATTATCGCCTGATATCCACCGACACTGATTCGGTTCTATACTTATCAAACCAGCCCAGTATGGACGATACCTTGGCAATCAGGTTACTTGGTCGTGCCGCAATGCCGTGATATGCCCCTGGAATCCTCACCATAGCAGTTTCCACACCTTGTAGCTTCAGCGCGGTGTAATACTGCTCGGATTCGTGGATCGGTGTTCTTAAATCTGCTTCTCCCGTCAATAGCATGGTGGGTGTGGTCACATTACCGATCAATGAGATAGGAGAGTGCTTCATATACTTTTCAGGATCTTCCCAAGGCTTCTTGTCAAACCAGTAGCGGGTAGCAAAGGCCGACATATCAGAATACAATGCCCAGCTATACCAGTTGATCACAGGCTTAGCTACTACAGCTGCTTTAAAGCGATCTGTTTTACCGACAATCCAGGAAGTCAATACACCACCACCAGATCCACCAGTGACGAATAACTGGCTTTCATCGATGTAACCACGGCTGATCACTTCGTCTACGCCAGACATTAAATCATCATAATCCTTACTAGGGTAGTTTTTGTCAATCTCATTGCCGAAATCAAAGCCGTAACTGGTACTACCTCTCGGGTTAGTGTAAAGCACCACATAGCCTGCAGCCGCCATGAGTTGGATTTCTCCGGAAAAGACCGGCCCATAGCTCGAAAATGGTCCGCCATGAATTTCCAGAATCAAAGGATATTTCTTGCCAGGGTCAAAATCTGGGGGCGTTACGATCCATCCGTTGATATCAAGTCCATCTACAGACGACTTGTACCAAATCTCTTCTACTTTGCCCAGTTGCTTATAGTCAAACAGGTCTTCGTTCACCTTAGTGACCCTGCGGTTCTTTCCACCATTACCAACACCCAGATCTGAAGGTTCATGTGTTTCTGCCCAGGTATAGGCATAATTGCCGTTGTCGGCAATAGAATAGGCACCTGAGGTATAAGGCCTTCCTAAGGATACACCACCCAAGCCCTCGGTAATATCCGTGACTTTCCCTTTTAGGGTCATATAGGCAATTTTAGTATGGGCTTTATCAATGTATTGGAAGTAAAGTCCTTTGCCATCGGCAGACCATTTGATATTGTTCACATCGCGATCCAGCTTACCTGAGATCAGTTGACTATTGGAGCCATCCACATTGGCTACATAGAGACGACTAATCTGATAGCCATTGTACTTATCATCAAAACCGAGGTAAGCCATTTTCTTTCCGTCAGGGGAGATAGTCGGACTTCTGTCGGGGCCATAGCGGTCTGTTAGCTTGGTCAATGTGCCATCACTAAGCGATAGGCTGTAGATATCCGAGTCTGTGCCCTCAAACTCTCTGTCATCCCGCATGTTGGCACTGAAGTAAAGATGTTTGCCATCCTTAGCCCAAACCGCATTGCCATGATTGAAAGGACCGTCTGTTAGCTGTCTTGGGGTGCCTCCCGATACCGGAACAGTGAATAACTGCTGGTTGCCAGGAGTTACCTCGCCAACACCATCGCGTCTCCAGCCCAGGTCATCAACATACTTTGGTGGTGCATTCCAGGTAGCGCCTTTCGGCTTGGCTGGCATCTTAATGGGAGAAGGCTTTACTTTCGGAACAAACATATTAAAAGCCAGATGTTTATCATCAGGAGACCAAGTAATACTTGAAGGTGATTTCTCTGAATTGACAAGCACCATTTCATCCCCAGAATCCATCCAACGCAGGTAGATTTCTGACTTGCCTGACTTGTTGGAAGTATAGACAATGCGGCTGCCATCATGCGACCATCGTGGGGAACGATCGTTTTGCTCACCTGTCGTTAAGGGTCTGTTTTGTGTTCCATCAAAGTTGGCAATCCAGAGGTTTGATAGGCCTCTGTCGGTCATAATGTCTTTGAAGTTTCGTACATAAATAACCTTTTGTCCATCGGGTGAAATCTGGGGGTCTGAGACAAACTCCAAATTGAAAATGTCGAGCATTTCCATCTTGTTGGATACCTGAGCATTGACAGAAAGCGATAAAAAGAGGAGTAAGCTAAATAGCGAGAGTTGCTTGAATGGCTTCATGGTTTTGAGGTTGATTTGAGGATTAAGATAACCAAATCCCATATCACTTTAAAAGCTGATTTGATAAGTGGATGTTGAAGGGTCAAGGTTGAAGGATGAAGGGTGAAGGAGGGAGAATTAAGGATTTAGAATTAGGAATGAAGAATTTAGAATTTTGAATGGATAGTCCAGTGCTAGACTAGTAATACTGGTTCGCACTACATTGCGAACCAGGCGGGCCAAAGGGCTTCATACCTCTTTCTACCCTGAGCGGAGCCGAAGGGCCTTCTCAAGTAATCGTTTTACTATATTGGGTGAGTTCCCTCGACTTCGCTCGGGATAAAAAGGGAGGTAGTATCAAGGGATTATTTGAAAACGATATGAGTATGAATAGGTTTTTAGTGCTAGCATTGATTAGTACACTTTTTGCATCCGCCTGCCAAAGCCCATCCAAGGAAAGAAAAGTAGTCTTTATATTACTAGATGGTATCCCAGCGGATGTACTCGAATCCACCAACACACCTTATCTCGATGAGATTGCAGGCCAAACAGGCTATACGCGCGTTTATGTAGGCGGAGAGAAGGGTGGTGTCTCCGAATCGCCCACGATCTCCGCTGTAGGCTATAATAGCCTGCTGACAGGCACCTGGGCCAACAAGCACAATGTCTGGGGCAATAGCATAAAAGAACCGAACTACGACTACTGGAGCATTTTCAGGGTAGCCAAGGAACATGACTCAGACTTGCAAACCGCCATCTTCTCTACGTGGTTGGATAACCGGACCAAGCTGATCGGAGAGGGGCTTCCCGAAACAGGGAATCTCAAAATGGATTATGCCTTCGATGGCTTTGAATTGGATACCGTGCGCTTTCCGCATGATGAGGAGCGCCAATTTATCAGGGATATCGATGAAATGGTAGCCAATAAAGCGGCAGCGTATATTGCCAGCGATGCACCAGACCTTTCTTGGGTGTATTTAGAATACCCAGACGATATGGGCCATCGTTATGGGGACAGTCCACAGATGACCCAGGCAGTCGAGTTAGCCGATGCACAGGTAGGCCGCATTTGGAAGGCCATTCAACAACGGGAAGCTCAACATGATGAAGACTGGCTAATCATCATCACTACCGACCATGGTAGAACTGCTTCGAATGGCAAAGGACATGGTGGTCAGTCCGACCGAGAACGCACCACATGGATAGTCACCAATTACCCAGCACCATTACCATCCTTCTATCAAAACCCAGGCATTGTGGATATTATGCCCTCAATTGTGAATTATATGGGTTTGAAGATGCCTAAAGAAATAGAGGTAGGGATTGATGGGAAGGCTTTTGTTGGGAGGCGAGAGTGAGGTTACTCAAACAATCCTAGCGCTCACCTGTCTGCCGATAGGCAGGCTTGCAGTGAGTGCTGATCTTGTAAGACGGGTCCGCACTACATTGCGAACCAGAGGGGTAGGAGTTTTTCAATAATAGTCAACACTTCTATTTAGTGAGTTTTCAGTATTTAGTATTGGTTTCAAACTCAACAGGATGTGCGTGATGATACCAATTACAATGAATACACTTAGAAAAGAATAAATGCCTTGTAAGAAAATGTATGTTATTGTTGGTACAATTATTCCAAAGGCTAGAAGCAAAATGAACATTGAAACGAAATAATTCATGGTCAAGGGTAATTTGGATTCATTTAGTCTTATCAATCTAAATAATTCTGGTATAACCCTATATTGAAAATCAAGACTTAATCTTTCGAATAATTCACTTGTCAAGGTATTCTCTTCTCTATCGGGATAGATTCGATTTATATCCTTCAGTATTTCATTTGTTGCATGTGAAGAAATGAATTTCTCAGGAAATATTTTCATTTGAGAAGAGCAGTACCAAATCTCATTTGAATCATGAAAAAGAATGAAGTTCTCCATTTCGTTGAGAGAATAGATGTAATTGGGAGGAAAATCTGTAAAGGATAATCCGGAGTTTAAAAAATTTCTTCCTGTAAACATTTCCATTTGAAGAATAAGAGTTACCACCCCATTAGAAACGTCTCTGTTGTAGTGAGATTGATATTTGGCATATTTTATATCATCATCATAATTCGGATAGCGGTAGTCTTCATAAGTTATTTTATCCTTAATCGAATTTGCATGTTGGTAGGCATTATAGTACTTATTGCTGGGAGACCAATAAGTATAATTGTCTAAGAAATTAGAGCAAATACTTCTAAAATATGTCAATTGGTTAGAGAGTTCCTTGATTTTACCAGTTCGGTTTAATTTTTCACTTCTCAAGCTTATTACCTTACTGGTAATAAACGCCAAAGCAAATGAGGCAATTATTCCACTTGCTATATTGACATAATCGAATGATTTAGCTAAACGAACCTCAAAGTTGGGATCTAAGGAGTTTATGCGAATGCTTATCAAAATGAGAGTTATAGAGAGAGTTGAAACTATAATAGTATTTCTTAAGATGGTATTGTACCAGGTTTTTAGAAGCCATATTCGGGTTGGTGAAAGAGGCTTTAATTTCTTTAGATGATTTGCGTAATAATAATCAGGTACATGAAATAAGGTTATACTCTTTGACTGATTTTGATTAGCACCGCCTTTTTCAGGTAGTAAATATTCGATAGTTAAGTTTGACAAAGCGACATAGTTATCAAACACCTTTCCATTTACTTTTACCCAATTCGATAGGTGTTTGGAAAGGCATTGGTGAATTTTATCTATATCCTCTTCGTAGCCTGTTTCAGTTAAGTTAACACTGAAATAGTTTATGTCTTCAAGCCTTTCACTCTTGACATTTCCTGACATTTCTATTGTGTCAAAATATTGAACCAGAAACAGTTCAATCACATCTCTTATTAAATCACTATCCTTCATTCTAGATTCGTTGAATTAGATATTGCTGCTAACGTACGGTAGCGATGAGTGTGGATAAGAATTTCGTCTTGCAAATAGCCCTGTCTGTTGACAGGTAGGCACGCTTGGCGGACTTTCCAATCCCCACAAAATATCCTGACCAATGAAACCCCATTCATTCATAGCATTTGTAAGACGATTTTTATCGTCTTACAAAAGACCAGTGTTTTTGAGAATATCTCTAATTTCTCTTATCGTTTCATCCCGAGCGTCAAAAAATTTGTAGTCTATCTCAATTTGTTGTTTAGGTAAGTTTTTAACGAATCCTTCTTTATCGTTTATATATGTACTAATGTGGTCCGTAACAGAGAATGCCGGTCCGTATATTGTTTTAATCTCATTTTGTAGTTGAACCATTAATATAGATGCCTCTTGAATAGAGTCTCTAAGAGATTTCGGAGATTTTATATGTTGAGAATAGTGTTCTAAAAGAAGTCTAGTTCTTGCCAATACGAATAAAAAGTATTCCCAGTTCTCCTCTCTTATCCCGTAGAAAGCAGGTCTAGTGAATAACGGGCTAAGAGCAGTTATTAGAGTACTCTGGTTTAAGCTATCCGCTGCTTCCATCTTGTTAAGATTAGTAATAACATCATCTATTACTCTATCTCCGGTTCTAGACCATTTCATATTTTGTTCTTGATTTAAAGGTTCATTCTTTGTTTCATTTGGGACAGGTGAACGATTACCAAAGAGTAATGCAACCAAGATACCAGCTGTTACTAGAATCCATACTGATACTAGCCACTTAACCCAAGGGTCATAAGGTTGCAGAAACGGTATAGCAGATTCAATTGATTCTATAATTTTTTTCATAGGTAAGATATTGTGTCTAACTTTTTGGCTATGCGCAGCGTCCCGAAGAGCATTGCATATAGGTGTTATTGGCAATAGTTATTTTGTTAATACTTCTTTCAAGAATTGAGCAGTAAGCTTTAAAGTATTTTGCTGTTCAGGGTCTAGATTGTCAGAGGAAAAATGCATAACATCATTCCTTATCTCTCTCACTTCATCAAGCCTTTTAGTGAATTCGTCTTTATCAAGTGGGATTTGAATTTTCTTCCAATTATCACCTTTTCTCATAAGCTGTATATATTCACTGAAGGTCAAATCTGATACAGAACTAATATCTCTATCATCATCACCATGTTTTATTTCACTTAATTCTTCAATGGTAAACTTGTCTTCTAGTAATACTCTAATGCTTGTTTCTATTTGTCCGATTAGCAAAAATGGTTCCGCTAACTCAAAAAATTCATCCGCTATATCGGTTACTGTGAGTAATCCAGAAATTGATTGATCTATCTTTTGAACAAGTACAACCTCATTTTCTTTAATTACATGTATTGCTTCTAATATTGGAGTGTCATACGAAATGATTGTACAATCCGTCTTCATGCAGTCTTGAACTTTTTCTGCCTTTTTGCCTTTGGCGGTTGTCCAGCCAATTGAATGCCAACTTATCATTCCATCAACTCTCTTTGAACTTGGTCCATTCATTACAGGAAGTTGCGAAAAATCATTTGTCATCATCAACGTCATTGCCTTTTCAATTGAGTCGTTTTTAGTGACCGACTTGGGCTCTCTATTGGCTGCATCTAACAACCTTACTCTTTGTACAAAATCTTCCTGCTCTGTCGCATCCCTCTGTCTTTTCAAATGAATTTCACCATACAGATAGGCCGTTTTATAGTCGGGTTGGGTTTTTAATTTAAGTTCCCTTAACGCTTTATCAATCCACCATTTAACATGAGTTTTTCTCCTACTCGTACCGAAATATTCAAGCAACTTTTTAGGTGTTATTTTAACTGCCTTGCCATTTTTGTTTATCAGTTTGGCTAATTCGGTAATTTCCTTATTCGGTAGATAAGCCATTTTTGTCTTTATAATTATTGACAACGTTATACAAGGCTCGCTTTATGAGCGCTATATCTCTAATAGTTCACAAAAAATGAGCGTTAGCCAACCAATTATAGGATGCTATAGGCACATTTACCTTGTATAGAAAAGCACAGAGAGTATATGGTATTGTTGTGTTTTATCTATTATGAAGAAAAGAAAATATGAGTATAATCACAAATGGAAAATTTGGAAGGCGGTTTGTGGTGATAAATGGGGGATAGAATGTTAAAGGCTGAATGATGAATATAGAGTTACCTCATACTCTTATGATTAGTTTTTACCCTTTCTTTCGAGGTGCTCTTGTTCGAGCCTCTTCATTAAATCATCGGGTATTTCTATTGTGGTAATGAAAAACCTTGTCACTTCAATGTCAATTGAATCGAACGCCAATTTTGTTTGGTCTAGGATTTTTCTCTCAATTTCAGGACGTTGGTAGTTGTAAATTTCTCCTGCTGAGTAGTTTTTCAAGTTCGTCCGTGCAATACGTTTGAAAATGGGGATGAGAAAGGCATCCTTATACTCTGAGCCGTACTCTTTTTCAAAATTAGCTTCAGTACTCTCTGTATAAACGAGATCCGATCTGATGCCAATGTTAAACGAATTTGCCTTCTTATCGAGTGCGTTGAACAACATATCAAAACCATGAGTAACAGGTTCGTCCTTCTTTGCACATGAGAAGAGGATGAGAGTAACTAGTATTACTAAGGGTTTTCTCATTGTCGGTTTAGAATCAAATCTAATTACGAAATGTGTTTAAAAGTTCTTCAATAACCAACTCTTTGCAAATTGGCCGCTAAGACCCTAGGGGCTTTGATCAAAGAATACTTATAATTGCTTATTAATCTAGTCTTTCGTCCTTATGCATAAAACCTTCGCTTTGGCACTATTTTTTTTGGTAGTCCTACCTAATACTCCTCAAATTGACCACTTGGATTTAGAAGGTAAATGGAAAGAAGTAAAAAGAAAATGGGTGACTGGTAGGGAACGAGATGCATGGGGTGACCTCTTTAAACCACTTTATGAGGTTCGATTCGACCTGAAGAAAAAGAAAGCACATATTAGGTATGCAGGGGTGGTTAATAGAGACAGTGATATGCTAATACAGAATGATAGCTTGCTGTTTTTTGATAATACAAGGTTTGTGATCAAAGAGCTCTCATCTAATAAAATGGTGTTGAAAGAATGGCCAGTGGAGAACCCAGAAGATCCTACCGCTAAGTTGTTATTCTTCGATGCTGTGAAAGAATAGTCCTAGACTTACCAGACCCCAAATAATTCCACTCCATCTTTCCATGGCAAATAATCAAACCTAAGTTTATGCCTTGGCTACGGAATAGATTTTCTAATGCAAATTCCGGGTAATTATGTACTTTCAGGGCAATGCAGGAATCAGTCTGTCAAGAGGAGGTTTATAACAGCTTATACCGCAAGCATTTTACGGGTTTAAGGAACTACGTCTATTATAAATGTGGTGACTTAGACCAGGCGGAGGATATCGCGCAGGAGAGCTTTATCCGCCTTTGGCAAAAGTGTGCGGATGTACTTTTTGAAAAGGTGACGGGCTTTGTCCATACCGTGGCCAATCGCTTGTTTCTGGATCAGGTACGTTCCAAAAAGGTCTCTCTCAAATTCGAGAAGGATCAAATCACCCAGCAGAATAATGAAGACCCTTACCATATCCTGAGAACAGAAGAGTTCCGTCAGCGGATAGAGGAGGTGATCTCAGATTTGCCCGAAGGGCAGCGTGAGGTATTCTTACTGAATAGAATCGAGAAGCATACGTATAAGGAAATCGCTGAAATGCTGGGAGTGAGCCAGACGGCAGTGGAGAAACGCATGGCCAAGGCTTTGGTCAAACTAAAAGACAGAATAGAAGAATTTAAAAATATTTAAGCCTGGGGGTTGGGTGAGCCTGAAAGTCCCTCGTTAGTTAATTGTGAGCGCAGAACTCGAAAATAAAGAAATTATTGCCCGCTGGCTTAGCGGAGACCTCTCCGAAGAGGAGAAGGCTACTCTCGCACAAAGAGATGATCTGGGTGATCTCAAAGCGGTGCTGGATGATGTTAGCACCTGGTCACTGCCTCCGGTGGATACCGAAGCAAGTCTCCAAAGACTTCGAGCAAAAACCGCTGCGCCTAAACCCGAAACCAAGGTCATCAGCTTTAGACCTTTCCTCAGAGTTGCTGCGGCCATTGCCTTATTGGCTACCGTTTGGTTTGTCTATGACGCTAACACCAATAGTGGTTTGGTAGACCTCAATACTGGCTTGGCAGAAACTATTGAGCACGAATTGCCTAATGGCTCTATCATTACTTTGGGTGCCGTTTCCAGTGCCAGCTATGATAAAGGTGCCTGGGAAGATGAAAGACTGATTGATCTGGAAGGTCAGGCCTTCTTTGACGTAGAGTCTGGGGCTAAGTTTACCGTGAATACGGCCTATGGCGATGTCACCGTGCTGGGTACCGAGTTCGATGTGCAAACGATCAATGGTGCCCTGAAAGTCAATTGCTTCGAGGGAAGTGTTGCGGTGATCTCAAGCGATCGGCAAGAAATACTGAAACCGGGTGAGGGAATTTTGTTCGAAAACGGAACCTTTGAAAGGGTTTCCTTCAATAACAGAACACCCAACTGGACGGGGGCTTTGAGTATTTATGAATTAACAGACCTCGATGATGTCGTCAATGACCTCAAGAGATACTATCAGGTGGAGATCAATCTGCCGGACGACCTTGCCGATGAAAGCTATTCGGGTAGCTTCTCGCATAACAACCTGGAGGAAGCCTTACGCTCCATATTCACTCCTTTAGAGATCGCATATACCCTTGGTGCTGACGGAACAGTTGTTTTTGAATAAAAGCCGCTTCATCTTTGAATATGCTCAAAAGCCTTAGGTCGACTTGTTTTGTATGGACATGCTGTTTGCTATTGGGGGCTGGACAATGGGGTGTAGCCCAATCCCGAGCATCGATCATTGAGGTTTTCAAAAGCCTGGAACAGAAACACAAGGTTGTTTTTTCCTACAATCCAAGGCTGATACAAGCACTTCAATTGCGCTTTGATAATACGAGTGAGTCTTTAGAGGCATCCTTGGAAAGAATCAGTGATGGACTTCCTTTAAGTTTCGAACGGGTCGGGTCGAATGGTATTCTGGTGATCCCCATTCGTTCAAACCTTGAATTCAGCGCACGAGATATCGATGATCAACGGCCGATCGATTTGATCTACGTGTCGCTCAACAATGAATCGCCTACCTATTTACTTCCTCAGGAAGGTCGCTATACGGTTCAAAACACCTTTATAACGGACTCTATTACCATCAATACCTCTTTCTACCACCCGGTGGCAACTACTGTTGGGGACTTAAAGTCCAAAGGCGGTGTGGTGGAAATGAAGGCCGAAACCACCGATTTGGGGGATGTTACCATCCTGTCTTATATCACCACAGGAGTTAATTCCGTCTTGGGAGATCATCGCATCGAAGTCGATATGACGGACCTCAGCCTGATCGCGGGAGAAACGGATGGAGATGTTTATCAGGTGCTGCAGGCTATCCCCGGCATTCGATCACCCAATGGCAAGCCCGGTAGTCTTAATCTAAGGGGAGGACCTTTCGACCAAAACCTGACCCTTTTCGATAATATCCCCATTTACCATACAGGACATTTCTTCGGGACCTTTTCGCCCTATAACCCGGGGATCGTAGATAAGATCAGCATTTACAGAAGTGGATTGCCTGCTTCCTGGGGCGGTCGTGTAGGAGGGGTGATCGATATCAAAACCCAGCAACATGTGCCTGATTCGGCAAGTATTGGCCTGATGACCAATACGGTGACTTCAGGCTTGGAATTGAGGCTGCCCATCGTGAAAGATAAGTTAGGGCTTATCCTGTCGGGAAGAGCGAATGTATTCGGCAATATGCCTCCAAAACTGGAAGCTTATTATGACCTGAACTTTCAAGGAAGCAGAATTTCAGATATTGCGCTGAATGGGCCTATAGAGCTCCGAAACCTGAATATTGGCTTTAGTGATATCAATGGTAAGCTCATTTATAAACCTGGCCAGCGACATCATTTAAGCTTGAGTTTCCTCAATATCGGCAATGACTTTTCCTATGACCTGTTCTCGCCCAACCAGAACCGATTGGAAACGGAAACGTCCGAGCTAGACAACTGGGGGCTGACCCTGGAGTGGCAGGGGCAACTCTCTGATGCCGTCAATTTGAGAACACGATATACTTCTTCGCAATTCAGATTGGAGGAGCAACGTACCGAACCCAGGAACAATGGCAATGGTGTAAACAGGGAGTTTGTCAAAAATGGAATTGACGATCAAAGGTTAGATGTAGCACTCAATGTAGAGCTCGATCAAAAGACAGATTTGAATGCGGGATATGAGTTCTCGAACCATGATATCACTTTCGATGATACGATCGATGGAGACAACCCTCAGGTGGTCGATAGACGAAGTGGTAATGGTGATATCAACGCCTTATACCTCAGTTTAAAACATCAGTTTAGCGATAAGCTGATCGTGGATGCGGGTATCCGATCCAATCATTTTTCGGTGGGTGATCAGTCGTTTTTTGCACCTAAACTATTTGTTACTTATTTGGTGTCTAAGTCATTGTTCTTCAAGGGTTCAGCGACAGGTTCTTATCAATATGTGAGGCAGAATTTCGCCAATGACTTCGATGACTTTAGGATTCAGAATCAGTTCTGGTTATTGGTCGATGAGAACATTCCAGTGCTAAGGGGGAAGCAATATATGATGGGTGCCTTGCTCGATCATGGTAGCTGGCTTTTCGATATCGAACTGTACGACAAGGACGTCAAAAATGTGATTCGACCTGGTACCGGTCAGGTCCCCATTATTACAGGAGATCTCAATGTGAAAGGCATCGATTTTCTGGCGAAGAAACGATGGAGAGGTTTCGAGTCCTGGCTAAGCTATTCTTTGAGTCATGCAGAAGAAACCTTTAGAGTCGAGCAGCAGCAGGGACCCAGAAGATTGGTCACCAGAGATGCCTTCTATGACCAGCGCCATGTACTCAATCTGAAGTTCCTTGCACCTGTGGGTCGATGGAATTTGGCGGCATCGTGGAGCCTGATGTCGGGTGTGCCGGTCTATGAGGCCGACAGGGATGAGGTGCTGGACAATAATGGTAACCAATACGATATTGAGTATACGGGCAATTTTCCAGCGCAGCATCAATTGGATTTGTCTGCCTCTTATAGATTTTCTAAGCCTAATGCACCGTGGAGAGGCATTTTGGGCTTTTCCATATTGAATGTTTATGATCGGCAAAACATCATCAATGCCTTTCAGGAGAATGTCAATATCAATAATACCATTCGCTACGGCCTGGGCTTTTCTCCCAATATCCAGTTGAAAGTAACCTTCTAGGTCCTTCAAGGCGCCTTACCGTATCATCACAATCTTCAAGATAACCTTTTCTTTTCCCCTTCGTTTCTTTAGTTGTTTTACAAAATAGTAAAAACCTATATGAGACAGGCTATTGGAGAATTTGAGGAGATCGTCCTACTGGTGGTAGCGGCTCAGCATGACCAGGCTTATGGGCTATCGGTTACGGAAGCCATCGAGGAGCAGTTAAAGCGATCGGTCAAATTGAGCAGTGTACATACTTCTTTGTATCGCCTCGAAGAGAAAGGGCTTGTGGAGTCGAGGATAGGGGATACATCCACTTTAAGAGGAGGCAGAAAGAAGCGCCACTTTACCATTACCACTTTGGGCAAGCGGGCCCTAGTCGAAACTCAGGAAGCCCGAAAGATACTGTGGAACCAGATTCCAAATAACGTATTAGACATTCCAAAAGGTTGAGCAAGAACACTCCCATAAAGCCTCCCAAGCTGGCCACGCGCATTTTCAAGGCCTATTGTAAGAATGAATTGGCCGATAGCATATTAGGCGATATGCAGGAGCAATTCTTTAAACAGGCTCAGCAGGGAAAGCTGCTACGTGCCAGGCTTCACTACTGGCAGAACGTCTTCACTTTTGTCAATCGCCATACTTTGAAATCAAGCAAACCGAGCACCTGGTATGCTAAAAACCATACGGCTATGCTGAGAAATTACACTTTGATCACCCTCAGAAACCTCAAAAAGAACCCACTCTTTTCTTTGATCAACTTATTGGGACTGGCAGTCGGTTTAGTCAGTAGCTTGATCATTTTTATCTATATACAGCAGGAGCTGAGTTTTGATAACTTCCATCAAAATGCTGATAACATTTATCGGGTGACGAGTACCTATGAACGACCCACAGCGACTTACAATTGGGTGAGAACTCCGCCCGCATTAGCGCCTGCCATTAAGGAGAACTTTCCGGGCATTGGTAAGGTCACGCGCTTGAGGACAACCGATGAGCACCTCTATTTCATTGAAGATGATCCCTTCGTGCTGGAACGCGGCTTCTATGCTGATTCAATGTTCCTGGAAATGATGGATTATCGATTGGCTCTGGGCGATCCGTTGACCGCACTGGATGAACCTAATTCCATCGTTATTTCCCCGGATTTGGCCACCAGGTTTTTTGGCAATGAAAACCCAATGGGCAGAATCATTCGCTTCGACAATGAACTGCCTCTCCGGGTGACAGGAGTCTTCGAAGAGCTGCCCACTAATACGCATTTAGACTTCGAGCTATTGATCTCATTTAATACCTATGTAGTGCCAGAGGGCTATTTGGCCAATTTGAATAGCTGGGCATGGGGAGGTTTTTACACTTATGTCTCGCTTGATACAGAGCTTGATGTAAAGCAGTTAGAAGCAAGAGTAACCGAGCTCTATGAAGAAAACTATACCAGAACCGATACCAAAGTGACGGCTCACTTTCAACCCTTGAAAAACCTCTATCTGGATTATGGACATTTTACAAATCAGGGAGATGGAGTCAGGCTGGGAGACAAAAGCACGATTTTCACTTTGATGGCCATTGCCATCCTGGTACTTGTAGTAGCCAGTCTCAATTACATGAATCTCTCTACTGCAATTTCTCTCAATCGCGGTAAGGAAATAGGTATGAGAAAGGTAATGGGGGCGGTAAGTGCAAGAATCAAGAGTCAGTTTCTTTGGGAATCGATATTACTCGCCTTAACCAGCATGTTCATCGCGATAGGACTTACCTGGTTGGCGCAACCCTTATTTGCGGACCTGTTACAGATTACTCTCCCAACCGACATTGGCGGTCTGCTGAAGATTCTTCCGGTATTATTGGCTGTGACCTTGTTGATCGGATTCTTAGCAGGGCTTTATCCTTCATTCGTACTCTCCACTTTTAGTCCCATCAAGGCACTAAGAGGCAAATTAAAGACTTCTGCTACGGGCAATACCGTGCGGAAAGCGCTTACCATCTTTCAATTTGTAGTTTCCATCGTCTTGCTGACAGGTAGCTTCCTGATCATTAAGCAGACACAGTATATGAGAGAGCAACCACTGGGTTTTGAAACGGAGAATGTCCTCATATTAGATGTGCTCGGTGTGGATATGAATGAGCGTAATGATGTTTTGAGGAATACCATGCTGAGAAACCCTTATGTCACAGGCTTTAGCTCGTCATCACATCAGTTTAGCAATTCATCGAGCAGCGGCCCTGCACATTTAGAAGGGGCTTCGGATGATGAAAGCTTCCAATTGAATTACTACCAGACCGGCCATGACTTTATAGACTTAATGGACCTGGAAATCACACAAGGGCGCTTTTTCTCCAAGGAGTTTCCCAATGACACGGCAGTGGCCATGGTACTTAACGAAACCGCAGTCGCACAGATGAAGCTGGATGACCCGGTAGGACAAAGAATGCAGTTTAACAACCGTGACCGGGTAGTAGTGGGTGTGGTGAAGGATTTTAACTACAGTTCCTTACATACACCAATAGCACCTATGGCCATTGTGATGCCGTTTACGGTACCTTCCACCTTCCTGATCAAAACTCAGGGCAATGACCTGACCCAGGTAATATCGTCTATTGAAAAGGACTACAAAGCGATTATTCCGGAGGCGCCTTTCAATATTAGCTTTCTCAACGATGACATTGCCAGAATGTACGATCAAGAAATCAGGCTTTCGAGATTGGTGGGGCTCTTTTCATCCCTTGCGGTAATTTTGGCCTGTTTAGGCTTATACGGTCTTGTGACTTACTCGGTACAGGCCAGACTATCTGAGGTGGGTATTAGAAAGGTGCTGGGAGGCTCTTTGAGCAAGATTATGATCCTACTTTCCAGGCAATTCTTCGGGCTCGTATTGGTTGCAAATCTTGTGGCTTTGCCATTAATCTTTTGGTTGGGCAATGACTGGTTAAATAACTTTCACTATCGCATAGATATGAGTCTGGATATCTTTCTCTGGCCAACCTTAAGTCTGTTGTTGATTGCCATCATCACCATAAGTCATCAAGTGATCAAGGCGGCATCGACCAACCCTGTGAAAATTTTAAGGAGTGAGTAAAGATTATATCAGGGTAGTTCAAATAGCACGCCTCTTACCCTGATTCAACTTTCTAAAGATTTCATTAACTTCCATGTAATCAACCTTAGATAGCATGGACAGAAGAGAATGGATGAGACGAGGCAGTGCCTTGGGCGCCTTGTCACTCCTCAGCGGAGGCAGTATCATATCATCAATCACGGCCGAAGAGAAGGCCAAATTCAACCCCAGAGACCTAGAATACCCCATTCAACTTAACTTCAACGAGAACCCCTTTGGTCCATCAGAGAAGATGCGGCAAGCCATGGTCGATGCCTTCAAAATTGGCTGTCGTTATCCTGATACTTATTCTCAGGAGCTCTTGGATATGGTTTCAGAGAAGGAAGGTGTGCCCAGAGATCACATTGTCATCACGGGTGGATCGACTGAAGGTCTGAAAATTACGGGTTTGACCTTCGCCAATAATGGGGGAGAAATCATTGCTGCCCGACCGACTTTCCTGGCTATGATGATGTATGCCAAGCAATGGGGTGCGACCATCAATTGGGTAGATCTGGACGAATCACTGACCCATGATGTGGATGAGATGTACAGGAGGATATCGTCCAAAACCAAGCTGGTCTTCCTTTGTAACCCCAATAACCCGACTTCCACTATCCTTCCTAAAGAGAAATTATTGGACTTCTGTAAATCGGCTTCCAAAAAGGCCATTGTGTTCAGCGATGAGGCCTATTATGACTTTATTGAAGAAAAGGACTATCCTTCGATGACCACTTTGGTGAAGCAAGGGGAGAACGTGATCGTTTCCAGAACTTTTTCAAAGGTCTATGGCCTGGCGGGCATCCGCATTGGTTATCTGATTGCCAAGCCAGAATTAGCCAATACTATTCGAGACAATGTTGTGGCCTACACCAATGTGCTGGCCCTTAAGGCTGCCGCGGCTGCTATGCAGGATGATGAATTCTATCAGTTTAGTTTGTCCAAGGTGAAGGCCTGTAAGGATATTATGTATAGCGCCATGGACGATCTGGATCTGGAGTATATCAAGTCGAGTACCAACTTCATCTTCTTCAAGACCGGCAGGGATATCAATACTTTCAATAAGCAGATGCTTGCCGAGGGTGTGAGGGTTGGAAGGGCATTTCCTCCCTATACCGACTGGTGCCGTATCAGCACAGGCACCATCGAAGAGGTACAGTATTTCGCGGAGAAACTCAAAAAAGTATTGTCTTAAACCACAGCCTAAATATGCAAAATCAATCCATTGGCCCTGGGGCTAAGACTATTCTCGGGCTTTTGACATGCATTCTGTTTTCTGCCTGTCAGACGGATTATGAAGAACCTGTCGTCTCGCTTGAAGATTATGTGGTCGAACCTGGTTTTAAACTGGAAGTGATTGCTTCGGAACCCTTTCTCGAAGCGCCAGTTGCCATAGATTTTGATAATCAGGGAAGAATCTGGACCGTTGAAATGAGGGGTTATATGCAGACCCTAACGGGCGAAAGTGAGAGCATGCCCAATGGAGTGATCTCCATATTGGAAGATAAGGACGGAGACGGCAAAGTGGATCATTCAAAAGTCTTTTTGGATAGCCTCGTATTGCCGAGAGCCATTGCCCATGTCTATGGAGGCCTCCTATATGCCGAACCACCCAACCTTTGGTTTGTCGAGATCGAGAATGATAAACCAGGAGATCTGGTCTTGGTAGACTCACTGTATGCAGATGAAGGCAATGTAGAACACCAGCCTAATGGTTTGATGATGAACATTGACAATTGGATTTATAATGCCAGATCACATTTCAGGTATAAAAGGGAGAATGGTGTTTGGTTGAAAGAGCCCACAGCTTTCCGGGGGCAATGGGGAATTACGAAAGACAATTTCGGTAGGCTTTATTATAACAATAACTCCACCCAAATCATGGGTGATTATGTTTTGCCCAATGTGCTCACCAGAAATCAATACTATGAGCCTAAGGATGGTTTGGGGAAGGTCTTAACCCGAAACCAGAGGGTTTATCCATTGCACGCTACGTTGGTGAATAGAGGGTATGAACCCGGTGTTTTAGATCAGGACAGCGTATTAAGAAATGTGACTTCATCATGCGGACCGTTGGTATATCGGGGTGGCCAATTTCCACTGGATTATACCGAAAACGCCTTTGTATGTGCACCTGAAGCAAACCTGATTAAGCGAAACCTCTTAATGTTCGATGGACCTATCACCACAGCTAAGCAGGCTTATGACGATCGCGAATTTATCGCCTCAACGGATGAAGGTTTTCGTCCCGTAAACCTATCCAGTGGCCCTGATGGAGGGATGTATGTGGTAGACATGCACCGGGGGATCATTCAGCATGGAGCGTATATGACTTCTTATTTAAGAGAGCGTCTGGCTGCTGCCGGTATGGATAAGATGGTGGGGATGGGCCGAATCCTTAGGGTCAAAAGTACTGACAAAGCCCTTAACACGATATCAGGTTTTGAAAGTAAGTCTGCCGAAGGTATGGTCGATCTATTAAGCCATAAAAACGGATGGGTCAGAGACAGGGCCCAGCAACTCATCATTCAACATGGGCAAAAGGAAGCTATACCTCACCTACAGGCTTTATTAGAAAAAGCCGAGCCATTGGCTTCTATGCATGCTTTCTATGCCCTAGAAGGATTGGATGCCATTGATTCAGGCGTATTGATCAAAGCCGCAAGGAGTAACAATGTGAACCTTGCTGCTCATGCACTTCAAATGGCATACAATCGAGGTAACCAGAATGAGCAGATCGATATGATTAAGGAGGTGATGGCTCGGGATAATGCCATACTAGACCTTTACTTGCTTTCCTACCTGGGGCAATCTATTACAGCGGGCTATGCGGATCTCTCAACATATGCTGGATACGCTGATGAAATCTTGAGAAGAAATCCTTCAGCGCTCTATGAAGATGCATTCGCCAGCGCCTTGACCGATGCCGCTGGTGCTTTCTTGAGACTTGCTGATCACAAAGTTCAACCTGACTTAAAGACTAAGTTGGAGGGAGTAGTAGCTGATCAAAACGACAATAAGAAATTCTGGATTTACGCACAAGAGTCTTTGCCTTTGGACGATCGAACACACGGTCTCCAATTGTACAGAGAGACCTGTTCGGCCTGTCATGGAGGCAGTGGAAGAGGAATAGAAGGTTTGGCGCCACCTTTGGACAATTCAGATTGGATCAAAGGTCCGGTGGAGAGGCTGGCACTAGTCTTATTGCATGGCCTAAAAGGTCCGGTTGATGTCAACGGAAAAGGATATGAATTTAATGCTCAAATGCCCGGCATTGCCAGTAATCCTGATTTTAGCGATCAGGACATCACAGACTTGATTACCTATCTCAGCAACGCATTCGGCACTTCAAGTCGTGGAGCGAATGCTGATATGATCAAGAAGCTGAGGAAAGTGACACCAAAAGATGGAGCATTTACACAAGAAGAAGTAAACGATGTTGCCAATGAAAACTAGGTTGATTTTACTGCTAGCCGTTATCATAGTTTCGGCTTGTTCCAATAACCAAGACGAATGGACAAAACCCTTCAATGGAGTAGATCTAGAAGGTTGGAAGATACTCGGTGGAGAAGGAACGTACTCGGTTATTGATGAAGAAATCATAGGAACAACTAAAGGCACTGCGAATACTTTTCTAGCCACAGAAAAACCATATGGCGATTTCATCCTGGAACTCGAGGTTTTCGTAGATCCAAGAATGAATTCCGGCATTCAGTTTAGAAGCGCACAAAAGGAAAATGGTACCGTGTTCGGTTATCAGGCAGAGATTGATCCTTCAGACAGAAAATGGAGTGGCGGACTCTATGATGAATCAAGAAGAGGATGGCTTTACCCTTTGGACTTAAACGAGGCTGGTAAATCGGCCTTTCAGAATAACACTTGGAACAAATACAGGATCGAGGCAGTGGGTGACTTGATTCATATTTGGGTGAATGACATTTGTACTGCTGCTGTAAAAGATAGTGTCTCAGGAAGTGGTTTTATAGCACTTCAGGTGCATGGTGTGGGTACAAAAGAAGAAGAGGGCAGGCGAGTGAAGTGGAGAAATATCCGCCTAAAGACCACTGGTCAAAAGGAAAGCATGAAGGAAGTGCCCACTTCAGTTGAGATACTTAATTTGCTCGAAAAATAAGAGTTTTGAGTTCTAAAGTGCAGCGTATCGAGATCACCCAGGATCAGGCTAGAAAGCTTGTCTTAAAATCACAAGGTCTAAACGGGGTTCAAGAATCTTCTATTGATGCCATCAAGCGACTCAGTTATGTCCAGATTGATACCATTTCGGTAGCCGAAAGAGCACATCATCATGTCTTCTTCACCAGAAATCCTGACTACCAGAAAGAGGACCTAGGCAAGATGGTTTCTGACAGATCAATTTTTGAGTACTGGAGTCATGCTGCGGCATTTCTACCGATCGAGGATTTTCAATTCAGTCTCTATCACAAGTCGGAGGTACAAAAGGCGGATAAATTCTGGTTTGAGAAGGACAAGAAAGTAATGCGTAAGGTATTGAAACGCATTAAAGAAGAAGGTCCTTTGGGGTCCAAAGATTTTGAGAAGGCATCTAAAGTAACGCAAGGTTGGAGTGATTGGAAACCAGCTAAAGTAGCTCTGCAGTTACTGTTCATGGAAGGGAAAGTGATGATTTCTGAACGGCAGGGTTTTCAGAAGCTTTTCGATTTAACGGAACGCGTTTATCCTGAAGCTTTAGATCTAAAGAAACCAACTCAAAAAGGCTATTGTAATTACTTGATCGATAGAGCAATCAGTTCGCAGGGCATGGTTACCGAAGCCGAAATGGGCTATTTGAGAAAGGGACTTAAGAAACCCATTCAGCTGGCTTTAAAACAGAGGGTCAGTAAGAAAGAAGTTTTGCCACTGAGCATAGAAGGAAAGCCCGAAGTGTACTATACATTTCAAGAAAAGATCGATCAACTGGATTATCATCTCGGACTCAACCTTCACCTCCTGTCCCCATTCGACAACCTGGTGATTCAACGCAATAGGGTAAAGCAGATTTTCGATTTTGACTACCTGATTGAGTGCTATGTGCCAGAGAAAAAGAGAAAGTATGGCTACTACACCCTGCCGATACTTTATGGCGATCGGTTTGTTGGGAGACTTGATCCTAAGGCGGATCGCAAAACCGGGATGTTTCAAATAAAGAAACTATGGTTCGAGCCTGACTTTCATCCTGATGAGCACTTTTGCAATCAGTTCGCCACCGAAATCAAAGCATTTGCTCATTTCTGTGGCTGCAATAAGCTGGCACTTGATAAAGTATACCCAACTAAATACAAAGCACTGCTTAAAAGACACTTAAAAGGGGGTTAGGCGCCCAGTAGTAACCGTTCATGTAAGTCTCTGCATGCTTGCTAAACCTTTCCGATATTCAGTAATCAAACACTGAAATCAACCATTAAAATATGCAGACTAGTAACTATGCCAGTGCCAAAGGTATGAGGATCATGCTTTTAGCACTATCTGCCATGCTTGTGACCTTCTTGTCACAAGGGCAACAAATCGACTTTTCTAAAATGGAATCCATGAAACCACGGAATGTCGGCCCCGCCAGTATGAGTGGGCGTGTCACTTCCATTGATGTCGTAAGGGATAATCCTGAGATTATTTATGCAGGTACTGCTTCCGGAGGACTTTGGAAGTCTGAAAGTGGAGGAATTGCCTGGGAGCCCATATTTGATGGCAATTTGGTCTTGTCCGTAGGGGCAGTGGCCGTTTCTCAAAAGAATCCTGACGTGGTTTGGGTAGGTACGGGAGAAGGAAACCCAAGAAACAGTTTAACAGGTGGTTATGGAGTCTATCGAAGCCTTGATGCAGGTGCTACCTGGGAGCTGATGGGCCTTGAGCAAACCAGAAATGTCCATAGAATCATTATCCATCCAGATGATCCGAATACGGTGTATATCGGTGCCATTGGTTCGCCCTGGGGAGATCATCCAGAGCGTGGTGTTTACAAAACGACTGATGCAGGAAAAACATGGAATAAAATCCTCTACATAGACGAAATGACTGGTGTGGGCGACATGGTTATGGACCCTTCCAACCCCGATAAATTATTGGTGAATATGTGGCAACACAGACGTGAACCATGGTTTTTCACCTCTGGTGGACCAAGCTCCGGACTCTATATGACAATGGACGGAGGTCAAAACTGGACCAAGCAATCGGCCGAAGAAAATGGACTTCCTGAAGGGGATGTGGGTCGTATGGGACTGGCCTTCGCCACTAATAATCCAGATCGGGTTTACGCGATCATTGAGGCGAAGGATAACGCCCTCTATCGCTCAGAAAATGGCGGTAAGAATTGGACCATGATCAACGATAAGTCCGAGATCGGCAATCGACCTTTCTACTACTTCGATATTTATGTCGATCCAAAAAACGAGAACAGACTGTATAGCATTTTCACCAATGTGAATGTAAGTGAAGATGGCGGTAAGTCTTTCACTGGTCTAATTCCTAGAAACCTCATTCATGTCGATAATCATGCCCTTTATATCCATCCAGATAATCCAAAGTACATGATTCTGGGTAATGATGGCGGTATGGCCATTACCCGTGATATGGGCAAGACTTGGCAGTTTGTAGAGAACCTGCCTCTGGGTCAGTTCTATCATATTGCAGTAGATGATGAAGTGCCTTATAACGTTTATGGAGGCCTTCAGGATAATGGAAGCTGGACAGGTCCTGCATACAATTGGACAAGAGGAGGCCTGAGAAATGACTACTACCACTCGATTGGTGGAGGAGATGGTTTCGATGTGGTACCGGATAAGGATGATTCACGCTACGGATATTCCATGTCGCAACAAGGTAATGTCAATCGCTATGATAAATTGACAGGCCGATCTAAAGCCGTCAAGCCGAACCATCCTGATCCAAATGTAAAATTAAGGTTTAACTGGAATGCGGCTATCGCACAAGACCCGTTCGACAATTCGACAATCTACTTCGGTAGTCAGTTTGTCCACAAGAGTGTCGATAAAGGAGATAGCTGGGATGTAATATCACCTGATTTAACTACTAATGACACCACGAAACAAAAGCAAAACGAGAGTGGTGGACTCACGAGAGATGCCACGGGTGCGGAAAACTTCACCACGATTTTGGCAATTGAGCCGAGTCCTACAGAACAAGGTGTGATTTGGGTAGGTACAGATGACGGTAATGTGCAAGTCACCAGGGATGGAGGAAGTACCTGGACCAATGTGGCTAAGAATATAAAAGGCGTTCCAGCGGGCAGTTGGGTGGCACAGATCAAGGCATCCAGATATAATAATGGCGAAGCGGTGGCTGTAATTAATAACTACAGACGCTTTGACTTTAAGCCATACCTTATGAGAACTACGAACTATGGTCGATCATGGGAGGCATTGGCTAGCGAAGATCAAGTTTTTGGTTATGCGTTGTCATTTGTACAAGACCCAGTGGAACCGAACTTAATGTTCTTTGGAACTGAGCACGGTTTGTACATTTCCATTGATGGCGCCAAAAACTGGAGCAAGTTTGAGAACGGATACCCAAGTGTTTCTACTATGGACCTGGTGATCCAGGAAAGAGAGAGCGATCTTGTTATTGGAACCTTCGGTCGTGCCATTTGGGTCTTAGATGATATTCAGCCTTTGAGAGTTTTGGCCAGCAATGGACAGCAGTCTGTTATCGATGCTTCCGTTACGGCTATACCAACCAAAACAGCATACATTACGAGTTCACGATCGGCAAGCGGACCAGCCAACCCTGGTAGTGCCACATTCGAAGGTCAAAACAGACCTTCAGGGTCGGCAATCATCAAATTCTTCGCTAAGAAACCAGAAGTGACCACACCGCAGCGTAGGGCTGAAGGTGCTGGCAATGGCAGGTTTGCGAATTTGAGTCCGGAACAAAGACAGGCTGCTGTCGGAAGAGCCAGACAGGGCGGAGGTCGCTTTGCTGCCATTAGAGGTGCCAGAGGTGGAGCTGCTAGAGGCCCACAGGCGAAAATCGAGATCTCTGATTTGAGTGGAACTGTGGTTAGAAACCTGAGTACTCCGGTTGAAGATGGCTTAAACCAGGTTTCATGGAGGTTCGATGAAGATCCACCAAAGGACACTGAGCAACCTGCCTTACCAGCGGGTATTCCTGCACAATTTGCCCGAAGATTCCAGAGAGGTGGTGCTCCAATTTTACCAGGCACTTATAATGTCAAGATTACTGTCGGTGATCAAAGTGCTGAAACCCAGATTGAAGTGAAAATGGACCCTAGGCAAGAAGTGGATATGGACATCCTTATTGCCAGAAGAGACATGATTCGTGACGTGAATAAGATGACGAATGAGGCGACCAAAATCTCTTCTAAGCTGACCAGAGACATGGCAACTGTGGACAAGGTGATTGCAGCCTTACAAGGGAAGAGAGGACGCGATGTGCTCACGTTGAGAAATAAGAGCAATGATGTCAAAAAGGAAATGCAGGCTTTATCTGCCTTGGTTGGCAGTGGTAGACGCTTCGGTGGTGGAGGAGATGGTCCAACACCGCTACAGAACAGAGGCTTCAGCCTTTCAAGAAGTGTGAGTGGTTCCTATGATATGCCTGGCAGAACACAGGAGATGTTGATGAAGCAATTCCAAGACCAGTTGAAGGAAGTTCAGGGGAAAGTAGATGCCTGGTATAGCGAAAACTGGGAGGCTTATATGGAAGAAGTGAAGAAAGTAGATTTCTCACCAATAGGAAGCTCCAATTAAGATTTGAGTAGATGTGTTGTTAAAACCACTCCGATTTATCGGGGTGGTTTTTTTGATTTATACCAATAAAAAAAGCCTCCCCATTGGGAAGGCTCATCTCAATTAATGTTCAAAATATCGACTATGTTTAAGTGAACTGTCTGTAAGTTAGTTAATTAACTATAAATACCAAAGCCGAAAACGTACTGTTATGTGAAGAAGATAATGATCGCGCCTAGACCTGTCATGACCAGAATAAAGCGCCTGAAAAGTTTGTCGTTAACCCTTTTGAGAATCCGTATGCCGAAGAACAAGCCTACGAAAATTGCTGGAATGGTGACCGCACTGACCTGAATAGTTTGCAACGTAATGGTTTCCCAACTCCAGATATGAAAGGGGACTTTAAAAAGATTGATAATCAGGAAAAGCCATGCCGTAGTGCTGATAAAGGCATCTTTGGGAAGCCGCATCGCCAGGAAGAAGATATTGGCAAATGAACCTGCTAAGTTCCCTACCATGGTTGTAAACCCAGCAGTAAGCCCCATAATGCCGGCAAAGCCTAAGTGCTTTGGAACATGTTTTGAGCTTCTCTGATCCCACCAAAACATCACTAACACTGAAAAGAGAATGACACCTGCCATGCTCTTTCTAAAAATCTCTTCAGTTAACGAGTCTCCAATCCAAGTGCCTAATATGACACCAAACATCATAAAGGGCAGCAGTCGAATGAGGTACTTCCATTGCGCATGCCTATGGTAATAGATGACGGCAAAGATGTCACCTATGATAAGCATGGGCAGGAGTATGCCAGTAGAACTCTTGGCGCCAAAAACAAATACTAACATAGCCACGATGATAATGCTGATGCCCTTAATACCTGACTTAGATAGGCCCAGCACAAAGGCGGCTGAAAAGAGTATGAAAAGGTCCAGCGCGTTGAGTTGTCCAAGCATCGCCCGAAGATAAAAAATACTTGTTCAAAAGGTCTGGGGTCTACCAAGCATTCATTTCATCAATCAATTTATAGCAGTTCGGGTGATAAAAAGCCAATACATTCATTAGAAACGTGAATTCTGACTTGATTGAGGCAACTCAAAAATATCAAAATGAAGGTCAGTCACTTAAAAAGTCAAAGGTTACACTCTCTAGATGCGCTCAGAGCGATCATGATGCTGCTCGGTATCGTGTTACATGCAACAGAACCTTACAGTCTAGGGGAGGATGCCTCCTGGGCAAAGGACCCGAATGGGACTCACATATCGATGAACTATATCTTTGGTATCATCCATATTTTCAGAATGCCAATTTTCTTTATGGTTGCTGGCTTCTTTGGATCTATGCTCTTTTATGAACGAGGCCCACGTGCTATGATGAAAAACAGGTTGAGACGTATACTGATGCCTTTTGGAGTTTTCTTATTGCTATTACATCCCATCATAATTTCTGCTTGGACCTATACCTCCGAAACCATGGGTGTGAGTGTTAGTCGAATGCTAACTACCATGACATGGCTTCCCGGCATGACTTATCATCTATGGTTTCTTTATTACTTATTGATGATCACAGCCATTTCATTCTGTCTAGCCAGCGCGTTGAAACATACTCCTCGATTTACCCAATGGATTACCAGGGCTTTTGAATGGTTGATGAGAAGAAAGATGGTGTTTATACTGGTGTTCTCCATTGTTGTCTTCTTGTTGTTGGTCTGGATGTGGGATACCTGGATATCGACCCCTTTGTCATTCACTCCAGATCTTCCTGTACTTGTCGCCTATAGCCTCTTCTACTTTATTGGATGGGTGCTCTTTAAGTCCAAACACTTCTTGGATAATATGATGAGAAACGACTGGGTTTTTGCCATTTCAGGGCTAGTCATATTTACACTAAGGTTCATATTCAGACCTTATATTGATGATGTATTGTACGGAGCTCTGAATGCCATTATGGTCTGGTTCTTTGTCTTCGGTATAACGGGACTATTTATTCGCTATGCAAGTCGATATTCGGCCCGAATGAGATATGTGTCAGATGCTTCTTACTGGGTTTATTTGATTCATCTTCCGCTAACAGGCCTCATTCCAGCCTTTATTTTCAATTGGCCAATACCAGTCTTCCTGAAATTTCTGATCGTGGTGGTTATTACCACAATAGTGTGTTTTACTACCTACCATTTTATGGTCCGTTCTACCTTTATTGGCAAGTTTTTAAATGGAAGAAGATACCCAAGAAGAGGAAACCCTAGTTAGACAGTTTTGGATTTTAGCCAACTCCTAAAGGCTGAGGCACGGGTTCTGCTTATGGTTATGGTCTCAATGCTTCTACAGGAAGGAGAGAGGCTGGCTTCAATTTTACCATGATCGAGTGCCTTGATGCTTTTTACAATCTTATGACTCAAGATCGTTTGGCGGTTAGCTCTAAAGAAGTTCTGATCATCCAGATTCTTCATCAGTGCATCCAGAGAATGCGGATAAACCAATTTACGGTCTTCATCTGTCATAATAATTACGGAGCCAGATTCGCTGACCGCACATCGAATGCTTTCCTGCTTGATGAGGTGTCTCACTTTACCCAGCGTCACATAGATAGGTTTGGTCGATAGTGATGCATCACGATTGGACTTAGTGCCTGTAATGGCCCAGTTCCTTGAGAAATCCATTCCTGTATCTATCAAGGTAAAAATGACCGTAAGGGTAACCATACTAAGGTTTATGACCATCAACTCATCAAATGAATAGAAACCGCCATAGAAGAAATAGGTGATTCCGATGACAAGTGCATTCAACAATACAATGACCAGTAAGAATTGTAAGGAAACCTGCCTTACCAATCTCCTTGTAATGCCTTCTCTCCAAGGGAACTTGACTTCCACTTTTTTAGAAACCCATCGTGTGGTCGAAAGTAAGATCCAGGAGGCTATTATGGCATTAACATATTCTTCAAAGCTGACAGAAACGAGAGGGCGCTGGTATTTATAATCAAAAATCACATTGACCAGGGTATTGCAACTGATGCCGAGCAGTACAATGCTGACCCATTTCCACTTGAATGTCTTGAGGAATGACGCAATTATCGATTGGGAGAAAATCTTGGTTTTGGCAAGAAAAGGAGAAAAGGCTCTGGTATGCATAAATCAACGTTTAGTAAAAACTTTTACTAAAGATTTGAAATACAGGCTAAGGATGCACGGGGAAGGAGTTTATTACCATTAGGTATTTACTTCTCATGAAAAGAACAAGGCATATTGGGCGTGGTGAATTATGCCTTTTTGATAATTTTTGAAATGATAATAGTTACCAGAGGTTGCGATCAGGTAGAGAAGGTTTGGGTAACAATTTGGGTAACATTTGGCCAAAATCCATAAAAAAAGCCCCGTACTCAATGTACGAGGCTATTATTGCGGAACGGACGGGACTCGAACCCGCGACCTCCTGCGTGACAGGCAGGCGATATCATATAACAAGTTGGTTGAAGTTGGCTTAAAGTGGCTTTTTAGGGCGATTTTAGACTCGTTTTACTAGGACTTGAGCCAAGAAAATGCGATATTTGTTTATAAATAGTTTATAAATTTATAAACACGTAAAGCATTGAGTCTCACTACAAAAGTACTTCTAAATAAGGTTCGTCAAAAGCAAGATGGCTCCTATCCTTTAGTAATCCGAGTGACCTACAATCGTAAGATTGCATATATCCCTTTAGGCTACACATTTCAGGAAAAGGATTTCGATCAAAAAAATCAGGGCTTAAAAACAGCCTCAAAAGCCGTAGATAACGTGACTAGGTTTAACAATCAGGTTAAGGATGCGGTCAAGAATGTTTATACTGTAATCTCCAAGCTTGAAGAAGATGGCTCCGTTCGTGGCATGACGATGACGGACATTAAGAAAGCTATCCTAAATGAAGGTGAAGAAAACGGTGATGTTACTGTTTTTCAATTCATGGAAACCATCATTGACAATCTTAAGGCAGTTGGCAAATTCGGTAATGCCAGAATCTATAAGGACTCGCTCAATGCCTGGAAGAATTTCAGAAATGGTAAAGACCTTCTTTTCCAGCAGATCACTTACAAAACCTTAAAAGACTTCGAGAGATTTTTCCTTAAACGTGGTAGTAAAGAGAACACCATTTCTGTATATCTCAGGACTTTTAGAAGTGCCTACAATCAGGCAGTGAATGAGGGCTTGGTAAGCAAGGACAATTACCCTTTCGACAAGTATAAAATACCAAGCAATAAGACCAGGAAGCGTGCTGTTACTCTTGATGTAATAAGCATGATTGAGGCATATGAGCCTGAACCACATACGCGCCTGTGGAATAGTAAGAATTATTTCCTGTTTAGTTTCTATACACGAGGCATGAACTTCATTGATATGGCTAGTATCAAACTGGAAAACATCGTCAACGGACGAATTTTTTATACAAGGCAGAAAACTGGTGGTGAGTTTACAATTCAGATACACCCCAAAGCTCAGGCCATAATAGACTTGTACAGTGAAGGAAAAAAGAGAAGCGATTATCTTTTCCCGATTGTCAAAACCCCAAACAATCCTTCACAGACTTTTACAGAAATTAAGAATGGGCTGAATTATTTCAATAAGGCACTAAAGACGATTTCTAAGCATCTGGAGCTTGATGTGAAGCTTAGTACCTATGTTGCAAGACATACTTACGCCACGGGGCTTAAAATGCATGGCATGTCAACTGAGGTTATTAAAGAATCTCTAGGTCATACCAATGTTGCCATTACTGAGGACTATTTGAAGTCTTTTGAAAACTCCGTTGTTGATGATGCGGATAATGCCTTGTTTGGATGAGGATTACTGACCTTCGTTTATTGAAACCGATAGCTGATTATAGATAGGTACGTAGCCAACCTTTACGAATACTCTATTTGATGCTTCATTGACCGCATCTGACATAAGCCCACACTTTTCACTCCCACCATCTATTAATGTACTGGTAAGCTTATGAACTAAAGAGGTTGCATGGCCTTGCCCTCTGAAATCAGGTTTTGTAAAAAGCATACCGATTAGTGGTGGCCCAGGCTCGTTGTAGATAACTTGTGCCATAGAATAAATCACACCACCCTCGACAAGCTTATAGATATTCCCATTCTCGATTCCAGCTTCAACAAGTTCTCTCATATACATTTCATCACGGAAGGCCTCTTCCTCATATTCTGCCTGATGGTATTCAAAGCTCATGGTTCCGAGCTCATCAAGGTCTTCAGGAGATGCAAGGACTAAATTACCAGGTAGGTTATCAAGTGCGTTTGGTTCCAAGCATTCATATATAATTCTGTCCTTAAGAACCCTGTACTCTGCATTATTCACCTCTAAAAAACTTAGAAGTAAATCCTTATGACCAGTAAAGACGAAGTTCCTAAATTGAGCTATCTCTATTTGCTCATTCAAAGCTTCTATAATTTCTTCACTCCAGCCAAAACTAACAATGTAATAGTTTCCCGATAACCAAATACAGTAGGCATGTGATCCTTCATCGCCAATTAAGTTATACAATCGAAAAACATCAATGCCTTCTGTAAACATTAACCTCAAGGGGTTATGAAAGACAAAGTAATTTTGTTCGATTACAGCTCCATTTTGCTCAAAGAAATCGTCTGTGTTGTTGAATGGTTCGTACCTGACCATAGTCAAAGTTGATGAATTAATGACAAAGGTAAAAAGACTAACTTAATGCTTGTTGTTCAAGCCACATCATCGGCAATACGCTATCTTAATGTTTCAAAAACATTGAGTTAATCTAATAATTCAGGAATGAGACTCTTGAAATCTATGAGCCATTTGACAAATGACTTGTTGTCCTCCCAGGTTTGAAAAGCTCTCTTTAATTCGTCTGGCCTGTGTCCTTTGTAGATGTGATTTTCAACTCCATAAAAGAATATCTTCATCGATATTGCTATTGATACTTCTTCGTCATTGAACTGAAAGAAATCTTTGGAATTTTCTTTAAACTTTTCTTCAAGTAAGAGTTTTTGAAGTTTCGGTTTATTAATGGCTCTCCAACTAACAATATTTTGAAACTCTGGAATTGAAGATTTACATCTAGACCATAGATCGGAAAAACCAAAGTCAATATTTGCCTCAGCATTTCGAACAATTCCTTCAATTGAGCATGCCTCTCTCAAAAAATTTTGATTGAAATTATCTAGTGCAATCTTCAAATCAGGTTTTGATTTATGTTCTTTAGGAAGTGCATTTAGTAGATTGAAGTACTTGGCAAAGCCCTTAAAATCTGTGAAATCCTTCAAGTTTCTGTTTCTAAGGGTTTTATGAATTGCTACCAGTGGATTCTCTAATGAAGCATAAACAGATAAGATATGTTCCAAATCAATAAGGGTGTCATAAGCCTTTAATTTGGCATTTTGAACAACTCCCGTATGAGAGAATGAATTCCGTTGCTTAGGCAGCTCGTATTCATAATAATCAAAGTACACATCGCTCAATTCGTAATCTGGTCTAACTGACCTGACTTTATCAGAGAGCGCCTTAGTAATGACGCCTGATCTTGGATTAGCACTTTTAACCATTTCAGCAAAAACCCCCTCTACCTGTGGTAATGCCAATGCATAAAAAGCGAGCCATTGCTTTTTCTTGAATACTGCTCGGAGCTCCTCAAAAATATGGCTTCTGTTGTTTGTCATCGGAAGGTATTCAAAGTTTGAGCACATGCCCTCAAAGATTTTCTCCAAAGGCCTCAGTTTGAAATACTCTTTATAAAATTGCTCTTTATTCTCCTGATATAATATTTTCAGTTCTCCATTAAAACGAACCGGAACTTCTGATAACCTGTGAGATACATGGTCAATTTCTCTATAATCCAAAGCTCTTCCATATGGATGACGTCCCAATTCATATGGGTAATCTTTCCAAAAATCTAAAGACTGCAACCCAAGACCTGGGAAGATATGTGCTCTTGATTTTGCGATGGCTCTTTCATAAACCCCTTCAAGGTAATAGTCCAAAATCTTCTGGCGTTCTTCTTGGCATCTAGAGTAGAAATCAAGTATGGTTCTAGTATCATGAAATGGTCTGACTTTACGGGTGACAAGGAAGTCTTTGACTTCCTCCAGACCTTCATAAAATTTGATCAGCTTGTTGATCTCCTTTAAATCTTCTTCTACTTGTGGTTTTAGGTAATTCAGATGGTGATTGGGGATTTGGCTGAAGCCAGATACCCATCTTTGAAACATTTCCTCAGAGTCCTCTTGTTCATCATGCTTCTTACCTACAGGTGTCATGGTTCCATCCGAGTTTATGCGATGTACCTGTACCTTTTTACGGTTTCCAAAAAAATGATCGACAACTTTTGTAATGCCCTTATGAATAGATGACGGATTGTTCTGTAAAGACTTATTTATAGGCTTGATATGTTTAAGAGCCTCATACTGGAGTTCTTTAATTGATTCAAAAGAGAAGATTAACGGCATTAATCTTAACGATAATTCAACACGAAATGCATCAAGGTCTTTTCCCGTCTGACCATAACTTTTTAAGTCAATTAGTTTTCTTCTTGGAGACATACAGACTAATATAGGACTATCCATTTATAGTTTTTATGAATGAACTCAGCGTTATAAAGGCTGTTTTAAAATACATGATCATAAAACACATAAGAATGACTTGGACTTCTCTCTTAAACAGCCTTCATAGGTGGGCGCAGCGGCTGCCAGGTGGTGGCTTGAAAGCCTTAAGCTTTCAAAAGTCGCAAGCGAAGCCCTGGCAGTCAAGCGAAGCGAAGGGTAGGTTTTTTTGAGATTAACGTTGCTAATCATCCAATGTGAATTTCTTATATAAGTTGTTTTAGGTTTGTCTTAGAGAAATTAATAATGCAAATGATAACCTTACATTCTGAAGAAACATGGCCTGCTAGTTTAAAGAGCTACCTTGAAAGGAACCTCCAACTGTTTGCTTCTTGGGAATTCAGGGATACCAAACATGCTTTTCAAAAGGTGCAGACATGGGAATATGATTCAGCAATTTATGGGTTAAGGGATGTTTTAAATAATCATGCGTTACATGGATACCATTGTACGAGATTAACTGATGTTGAAATCGATGGAATACTTAGTGAAGGCATGTCTCTTCAAAATAAAGACACATTATCTGCGCGGATAAATCAGCTCCTTTTAGAAGGAAAAATATCAGAACACATAGGCCATCGACTTAAGAATGAAAATCAGGCTAATGAAGAATATCGCTCCCACATGCTATGGTTTTGTTTTTTTGAACCACAGCTAGCAGGAGAAAGTGGAATAAAGCGTTTCTTTAGATCTTGGGGCGGAGAAGCACTCTATAACTCTCATGAGAGTGATCCTGAGACAGGTATTGTTCTTAGTGCCATCGGAACACCCTGCTTGATAGAAGCTGAGGTTCCGATTTCCATTTTAAATCAGCATAGTTTTTTAGCTATGAAAGTAGTTCGCAATTTCTTGAAAAATAGAGATTATGATATGAAAGAATGTATAGACCACGAAGGTTATGCGACAAACAACCTCGATAGTTGTTTTATAAAAAGAGTGATGAAATATCCAGATTCAGACTTCATTCGTTTAACCGGATGTGATGAATGGGATGATCCGAATTTACTATAATCTTTTCTAACTCTCGGTTCGGTAAGCGATTTTTTCCAACCATTTGAGTTTTGTTTCAAGTCTGTGTCCCCTTCCATATTTAGGGCCACTCTTTTTATGCCCCATAAGGTCATCTATTATCTCCTCAGGAGCCTCAATATCTCTTAAACGGTCTTTGAATGTGTGCCTAAGAGAATAAATAGAATGTTGTGGTGTCGGTCTAAGCCCATGATTTGAAAGTCGCTTGTTAACGTTCCCAGAGAATGAGTCCGGGTTTCCAGAGTGATTAAATCCACCTGGTGAGTTGGAGAAAGCTTGAAGCGCTGTTCCTACTAATGGAATTTTACGTTCGGAACTCTCAGTTTTTAATTCATAACCTTTTCTAGCCCTTATCCAGATAAAAGGAATGTCTTCTTCTAATCTAATGTCCTCGGGTCGGAGACCAAAAACCTCTGAAATTCTAGCACCCGTGTCGGCAATTGCCATTACCACCAATCTATCTCTTTCATTCAAGAAACCGAGGTTGGGCAGTAATTTGTTTTGCACGTAGCTGGCTTCGAACGGTGGTCGTGAAATATTTGAGAGTTTAAAATTCAGTTTGGCAAATAAGGGATCAAAATCAATTTCGAGTTCCTGAGAAATTGCAATCTGTTGAATTATGTGCCGGACAAACCTCATCTGTTTGTTGGCACTTGAAGGGCTGAAACCAAGTCTTAATTTATCATTCAACCATGAACGAAAAGACAGTATATCCTTACGAGTTATCTGCTGAAGGTACTTATCGCCAACTACACTTATGAAACTATCTAGTGCAGCCTTGCGGGGGTTCTTCCATTTGCGGATTTGATGGGGAGACTTATTTACAAGTTGATCGTGTACCAAACCCCAGTAGAGTTCGCTGCATTGGGTTAACTTGACTTTACTTGACCCGGCTCCACCAAGTAGCGCTTCAGCTTTTTCCTTTTGATCAATGTCAACCAAAAGCCGTTCGACAATTTCGTTGAGATCCAGAGTTGCCAACTCCTCAATTGATTTATAAGAAAAACCATTGGCTCTAGCAGTTCGAACTGCTTTTTTGTAACGTGACTCTAGGTTGTTTGATGATTGTGTCTCAATGAGATCATTCCAAAATTTTTGAACTTGTCTATCGTAGATCGTGGAACGAATGACCGCTTCTTGGTAGCTGTGTGTCTTGAGAGAAATTTTTACTTCTTTTCTAGTGTCAAGATGAGACACCTCACTTGGAACTCTTCTTCTGTAAATGAATTTCCCGCCTCTTTGATAAACATAATTTTTACCCAAACCAATACTCCTTCTGTGTACCAAAATGTGTACCGTTTTGTGTACCAATTTTAGGAGCTATTGACAAGCCGAAAAGTTGATGGAATTGAGAATAATAATTATATCAACGACTTAGATAAAGTTAATCATGAAGAAGGTATGATATAGTGGTGCTCTCCGGAGGCACCATTTAAACTTTGAGCACCTATTAAGTTATTGAAATATTTAGATTATTGAGATGCTTTGTAAAACTGCTGTTTAAATTGTGTACCAAAATGTGTACCACTTTGTGTACCAATTTTGAGCGCTTTTGCTAACAACTTATTTTGATGTTCACGTTGCTCGATTTCTGTTTCGAGGCGCTGGAAAATTGGGAGAAATTTATCTCCATAGAGTGCTATTATTCGTGCACATTCATCACGTGCTTCTTTGATTTTTTCAAGTTGAATTTCACTCATATTTGAACCACCTTGATTGCATGTATATAGGAAAATAAACCTAATTCATTTTGGTGTCAATAGAGTGTTCATGCTTTGTTCCTAAAGATGAACTTTGATAAATTGAGGATATGAATCAGGAATCACTTAAGGCAATCCAAGACACGATTGCAGAATGGAAAAGTAAGAGAAACTTAACATACGAAAACAAGGATGTTGGCGCTCGGAAAAGCCCAATAACATCGGGAGAATATTTATTGTTCTTTAGTAATTCAGTATTCTTTTTTTGTGGTAATGAAAAGGTCACAATACGTGAGGAAATGGGTGTGTTTCAGACGATGACACTTGGGAATAATTCATATTCGGAAAACTCTGAAGCGGATGCACACAGGTTGAAAGAGAAACTGGATAACTTCGATGCTGACTTTGATGAAATAGTAAAAAGGAAGCTGGATGAATGCTCCGAAAGTCTTGGTTCGACCGATCCAATATTCTTTTAAATATGGTACATCTTGGACTCATTGAACCATGGTGGTTCTAAGAGGATTGATCCTCTTAGACATGATGTCTGATAGAAAAATGATAAGGATTTTATTCTTATAGAAATTGAGATTTGATCCATGTTAATCACTGTCGAAGTTCAAACTAGAACCTGTTGTAACCTTAGGAATTGAGCTTTGGGGTGAATACGGTATAGCTTCACTTTAAATGGGTTATATGCTCTTGACAGCAAGCTAAAAGCTGGCTCGTCATGTGCATAAAAATGAGTTGGCGGAGAAGTGTAAAGCGCTCATGCGTTTTACTTTTCGGAGCAAGTCTAGACTGGGGGGGGCTTAGTGGAGTTTATTCAAACTTTGGAAGTTGAGAATAGGCGGCCCCGATAGTAGCAATTGTTTGAGCCAAGTTGGACTTTGTGCGGTGGTTGGCGAGTGCGGATAGCGGGATAAGCCGCCCGAAAAAACATACTTAAAACAAGTCTAGTTGAGGTGCCCGTTCGCCTCTCAGTAGCTCTACTACTCTTTGACAATTTGCCTTTGTTGTTGCGCTTGAACATGAGTTGCTTGTGACAACTCGAGCACTGAAAAACTTAATCAATTTTTCAACACCAAAAGCTCGTGCATCCCAGTAGGAAGCAAAGCCAAAATTATCCCAAACAGAGGGTGCATAGCCAAACCCAGAAACGGACGTTTGAGCACTTATTCCTAAAAGCCAATACCCTTTGCTTGTTTCAACAAATTGAAGCTCACCAATACAAGAAGCGACTTGGATAATCACCTCTTTCTTGCGGTTTAATGCCACACCACAATCGTTACATTCAGCGCCCCATAATAGGGCCGCTTCCTTGTGTGCTTCAGGGTTGAAATAGTAACGACTACCAAACTTGGATTTGATACTTTGAATTTCCTTAGATTTGTCAATTTTTGGTGGAGCTGACATTATCTTTCGCACTCCTGATTAATCGTACTTATACTTGGTATATACATTCTGAATTTGTTTCCACCTGAGTGGTTCTTGATCCTCCTCACTATCATCTGCCACTAATTGAGATATCCAGTCTAAAGCTTGGCCAAGAGCTTCTGTAAGCTCATCGTTCGAATACTTTTCCACGACCAAATCTGCTTCCTCAACATTGTAGATTTCCCAAATTCTTGTTCCCTCAATTTCAGTAAAATCACTTTGGCTCATTTGTGAAGCCAGCCTTTCAGCTTCTTTCTCAGAGCATGCCTTGATTGATACTTGTAAGTAGGTGCACATTTCAGCTTTGACTACGTATGTTTTCATTTTTGCTTCCTTTCAATTGGGCTAAAAAAGTGTGAGTTGTTCTGTCGTCTGGTTGCCAAGATTCTTTAGTGATCTATCAAACTCTGGAGTCTGAGGTTTTGGCTTAGGTTTAGGAGCCTCAGTCCAAATCTGAGAATGCTCTTTTTCAATGGGAAGAATGCCCAATCCGAACTTGTTGATTTGCCATCCTCCATACCATTCCATGGACAGACTGTTCATCCATGCAACCTCCCCCTGAAGGCCATTCAAGAAGAAGTTCAGCGTGGCCATTTTTGCGCATGTCTGGCTACTGTCTGCTCCAAAGAAATAATTGCGATGGTTGATTTTGGCTGCACTTAAAAGCATCCGGCCTGAACCGCAAGCTGGGTCAAGAATACGCTGGTCTTCCTTACGCGAATTTTCGAGGGTCATTTGTGCCATCATTTCGCAAACCGGAGTAGGTGTGAAGTATTGGCCGTTCTGACCTTTGGTGATGTGCTCCATAAAGAACTCGCCTAAAACATCGGAGTAGGGATCATCAAGAACATTGAGTTGCAGTATGCCAATAGCTTTGCCTAAATCGTTTAAATTTTCTCGACTGTAAGGTTTGATAGTCTCCATGTAGAGGGCTTCGTTTTGCTCATCTTTTTCCTGTAGTCGGCTCTGAATATTGGTACTATGAAAAGAACATATAGCAATGGTCAAAAGATCATTGAAAGCTCTCGATAGATCATGTCTTCGGCCCAGTTTTTCAAGGGGTTTTGCAAATTCTTTATACTGGTGCTGCATTGCTGGGTGCCTCCATGTAGCCATCAGAAGCCAATGAACAATAGTGATCGGATGTTACGATTAAGTGATCAATTAGTTGAATGCCCAGAACCTTTCCAGAGGCGGCAATTGTATCTGATAATTTGATGTCTGCGTGGCTCGGTTTTAAGTTCCCAGTTGGGTGATTGTGAGCCATTATGATGGCGTGTGACCTACGCTTTAAGGCTGTGGCAAAGATCATGCGTGGATCAACTAAAGCACCTGTCATACCGCCTTTGGAGATAGCGGCAATTGACATTAATTTCATAGAGTTATCTAAGAGCAGAATTTTGACTTCTTCGAGTAAACTGATCTGATCTAGATTCCAGTTCTGTATGAAAATCTCGTAGGCTTGCTCTGGTGTTTTGACGCTAGGGCGATCTTTTGCAAGTGTCTTATTTTTATATATAAGTTGAACTTCTTCAAACTTGGTTGAAAGTCTCTTACTGCTTGGGGTCATGTATTTGTCCTTAAAAGAAAAAGGGAAAGCATGAATGCTTTCCCTATAGTTTGGGTTGAATTATTGCTGATCCAAGGATGCACCGTTTACACTTTGATCTATCTCCAATTGGTTGGAATTGGCTGTTGTCTCAAGCTTTGGTTTTTTTAGGACTACTTTATAGGCAAAGGTTGTCACGCCTGTTTCTTTGTAGCCTTCTACAGTGTCGATGGAACGTGTTGCGTCCTCGCCTTTGAAGTATACCCAGTCACCTTTTTTAAGTTCTTGGGCTACATTAAATGCATCTGTCAGATTGTTAGATACAAGAGCGTTAAAGTAGTTGGTTGTGGTTTTGAGTTCACCACTTTGTGTATCAATGTACTCCTTGTTGGAAGCAATTCTGAACTTAACAAATTTACCATCCTTGATAAGCTCTGCATCTTTGGTTAATCGGCCTGATCTCTGAGTGATATTTGTATCAGCGAACAAGTCTTCTTGAGTTTTGGTTGTTACGGTAGTGTTTTCTGTAGTGTTTGACATGATCTTTTCTCCTTTCGTGTCAGTTGGTGAAATGCACCATCGAAGCCAACCCCGGGGCTGGCTTCTGTGCTGCATTCAGTCTGTGGTGTTGGTTTCTTTTTCCTCATAAAAAGCTTTGGCTTCAGCTATAATTTTTGGCATCTGAAGAAGGGCAAATTTATGAGCTTGGGAAACCGCTTGTTCGGTAACTCGATTGCAGTCTGTAAAGGCTATTTTTGATTTTGAAAAATCTCCGAAAATTACGGTGGATTTTGTGGTGAAGCCTTGACTTTGTTTGTAAACGAAAACATTTGCGCTTGTAGTGATACCCCCTCTATCCTTATAAGTGGCTAGTTCTAAGAAGCGTTTTCCTTCTTCTGTTTCGGCCAATAAAGCTTGGCTTTCAGCCCTCCATGATCCATCGTATGATTTGGTTGTCTTGGTTTCGTAAGTCATAACTTATCCTTTCTAAGTAAGAGTTTTCTTGACGTGCTTGTCATGCGTTCTTGCGCATGACGGGGCGCGCCATGAAAATTGTGGTAGCAATTCGGAAAGTGTTTTGATCGTCAGTCAAATCTTTGGAACCCAGCTTTAGCAGGGCGCATTTATGCGGGCTGATAAATTTTAAAAATAGGACTCTACGACCCGCATTTTTATAAATTTTGAAGGCTTCCGATTTGACTTACAGAGAGGAATACTTTCCATTTCCAGATGTAAAGTGAACAAGCATTGTTCTCCTATTTTCTAGAAACTTGAAAGTGGCTGTCTCTTGCCTGTTCGATACTACGGGCCACCATTGAAATCATATCTACGATATGAGGCTTGCTTCCCGCTAAGAGGTGATCAAGAAGTTGGTTCGCGTAATTGTCACTAGCTAAGTGCCAATCTATTAGGTGCTCACTTGATAGATCTTCGATTTGATCAAAGACACGTGCGGCCTCTGCACAGACTGTCAGTATGGTGTCATCTGAGCCGTATTTCTGTTTATCCATTATTTGAGATATTCTGGTGACATGATCAGGGTTTTTATGCAGATGTGCTGAAAGTTTGGCCGCGATTTCGCCATAATACGCAGTGTTGGTCATGATGTGTTTCCTTGTAAGTTTGATTTAAAATCCGAACTAAGATTATATTCCTAATTCAGTTAACAGTTGTTGGGATTACAGAAGGTTTATGAGGTGGTCAACTGAAAAAGGAATAAATGCCTATCATGGTGTGTCTTTGAGCCAGTTTTGAGTAGAACCCTTGATTTGTAACGCTTTTGCTCATTACTGTGGGGAAGGTGGTATTTGAGTAAACCCCTTCCGGGCATCTTTGAGATGTGAATAATAACCATCTGGCGTAACCACCATGTAGTCAATCAGGGGGATATCCAGAATAAAGCCACCTTCCGATAACTGGTTGATTTGGCCATTATCCAAGTAGGAAGGATCAAACACGCCACCAGGGTAATTCTGAGCAAGGACGATTTGGTGGGCTTTCCTGATAAGCGCTGCCGCATAGATCACTTTGGGGTCAAGTGTGAGGTTGTCTTTGTCCATACCGCCTCTACAGAGGGAGTAAATAGACATTAATCTGCTTGAGCGATCCAATAGCAAAAGTTTGACTTCTTCAATCAGGTCAATTTCACCTTGATCCCAGCTTCTCATTAACTGGTGATAGGCTTCTTGAGGATTGGAAATGTCAGGCCGATCCTTGGCCGGTGTCTTGTGTTGATAGGTGAGTTTAATTTTTTCGAATTGATCTTTAATTGATGGGGACATGGTGGTTACTCCTACTCATTGATTGGTGTGTAGAGGTAGGCAAAGACAGCTCCTTGATCAAGAAAAAAGGAAATAATTCCTATGATAGTATGTAAAGCGGCTGGTTATCTCATGTTTGGCTGAGTTGAGTGCACGCAATTGTATGCAGGATTAGCTTAAAACTATTTCACTCCAGCAAAGAATTCCTGAATAGTTATGCCATGAATTTCTGCAAGCCGTAGCAGGGTGGTCATGTTCAAATTATGGCCAGCCTCAATGCGCCAGATTTGTTTTCTCTGAAAGCCATGGGTATCAGCAAAGGCATCCTGACTGCTAAAACCCGCATCAATCCTGAGTTGTCTGATACGCGCAGCAATTGCCTTAAGCTCTTTGTCATAGCCGTCTTTTTCCATGACCTGAATGTCAGGAAGTCTATAATATTTAAACACGTCATATATGACGGGATGGGTTTTTTCATTACATTTAACCCGTCATATATGACGGGAATAGCTCAATGCGTTAAGAATTTAACGAATTGTGCATCAATTACTTGTCTAATCTAAGCAAATGGTGGTATAAAATACTGCTGAAATAGGACTTTAAATATGAATTCTTTGAAAAAGACATTTGAAAATTCCTCGACCCGAGCTAAAGCTGGCCTCGTGGGTCTTTTTGCTGTGTTCGCTCTTACAGTAGCGAACAGCAACGAACTTCAAGCACAAAACAATGCGCTAGCTTTAAACAATAAAGCCAAAACAGCAGAAGTTGTTAACAACGACAAGCTTACTGCGCCAAGAGTTACAAGAGGCGATGCTGATGCTGCTAGCGATGCCTCAAAGAACAAGAGGTTATCTATTTATGTGACTGGTGGAGACGAGGGCAGAATGAGCGTTGAGGAATATGCGAATGTTTTAGCCAAGTCTTTCGCTGATACACGCTTTACAGATAAGCCGATGAATATTGATGTGAAGTTTCTAAAGACATCAGGCCCAGTGAAGGCCAGCCTATATATGGACGAAAATATATATACGCATGGAAAAACGTACGTATTTACACCTGAGCAAATAGGTGGAGCTATTCAGGTCATAGGAGATCACTTTGTTGCTACATATGGTGATCACTTGGTGATTTTAGGAAAAGTGTCTTCAAATGCAATTGCAGGCATTAACCCACCAGAAAACAACTAAACCTATCCGAACGGATTTGGCGCTTGAGAAGGCTCGTCACTGAACGGGCTTTTTTCTTGTCCATCATTTTCTAAATCAAATGGATTTGAAGCCACTGTATCGTTAGAGGCCGTGTTGAATGGGTCAGTTATGCTTATTTCACCGTCATCTACAATGAACTTTTTTGCTCGCTGGTAAAAATTAGATTGTCCATCATCACTCTCTAGTTCGCTGAGCAACTTATTGAAATTAACGCCTTCAAGCTCAAAGGCACGCCTTTTAATATCCTTAAGTTCTTCTAGATGTTCCCCTGCAATTTCTGTGAGTCCGCGCTCCTTGGCTATTTTATTGTATTCGCCTTCTAATGTTTTAATGTCACTTTTAAGCTTGGCAATCTCAACATCCAGTGTATCTACAGCGGCCTCATTCGCACCTACCGTACTTTGAGCCTTTTGCATGACTTCTTCTGGTGTTGTTTCGTCATTTAAGCCTAATAAAATCCTTAGCTCCGCGATATCACCGTTGGCCATCGCATCCTTGAGCTTCCTATTGTTATCTAGGATGTCTCTGCGCTCTTTTTCTTTTTCTCCTAATTCATCGTATTTCCTATTCAGCTCATCGAGAAGGTCGCCAAGCTCTTTATCAAGCTGGCGTGCGCGCTCAATTAAATCCAAAATCTTTTTGGTTTTAGCGTCCTTTTCTTCTTCAGCACTGTTGCCATAGACATTATCAGGATTGGCGCTGTTGCGCGCCATTAAGCCAACATTTGCACCTTGTTTGGTGTAATTGATAGCATCCTTCTCAAGCTTCTCCGCCTGTTCATGTACCTTGTTTACGGCATCTTTTGTGTGGTCGTCTGACACTGGTTTTATCCCCTTATTAACCAAGCCGCATTGCTTGCGGACATGATTATTCTGACAGGAAAAAATGAAATCAGAGTAAATTATGTAAACTAGTTTTAGATAAATTTTATGGGTATTTGAGGCAATTTTAAGACTTGATTAACCATTAGCAGGGATGATCAAATAAAGTGTGATTTATAAGGGAGTTATGAGTCTTGCCCAAATTGCCAGGCCCTCACGATATAGACCTAAAAGAGAGACCAGACTTCATTGTTTTTCTGGAAGAAGAGAAGGAAAGAACGGGAATAGGGAGCAATTTAATTCGCAAACTCGTACCCAATCTACCTGACAGCCTGACCCGTATTCGATGTCATAATATCTACACACGTAGAATTCGCTTCATCACCCCAGAAGAATATAATTTTTTGGTTAGCGGTTATGCCCAGCTTCCCACTGTAGAGCGCGTTGATTTGACCGAAGAGGTTTTGGTTAAAATAGAAGCTTTAATGGAAGAAAAGCGCGTAGGACCCTCTCAGATATCCAAAGCACTGCCAAGATCATTGGGGTTTAACGTGAATATATTTCGGACATGGATTGTCAGGGAAATAAGGACAGCAGACAAAAGACATTTAAAGGGCGTTATGGATTTTTTGGAAACCTATAGCCCAAAACCGCAAGCACCGAAACCGAAGCCAACACCTCCCAAATTAACGCCTATTACACAGGAATACTTGACCAAGCTTGAGGCAGAAATTGAACGCACGAATGTGACACCGAGCAAGATGGTCAAGATATTGGGCGAAAGTAAATCATTGGCCAGTCGGATCACAAGTTGGCGCAAGGGAGAGAATAAGGAAGCACATCCGCATGTAATGGAATATGTGCTTGAGCTCTATTCAAAACTACCTGATCCTAGGCAGTGGTAGAGCGCAGGGGCGCACCCCACACATGCGCCCCCAGCGCTCTATCTTATCTCCGTCTTGGAAATTTTCAGATGTATGAGCGTTTCAACTAAGGAGTAGAGGCTGTTCTTTATGATACCATCCGGGAGCTTTGCCCATAGCTGTTCTATTGGCTCTGTTTTTTTCGGAGCTTGATAATAACGATCAAAGGGGTTTTCAACTTCAGAGAAGAAATACTCCATTTGTACTTTGAATATTTTAGAAATTGTATTCAACCGACTACTTGAAATACGGTTTACACCTTTCTCATATTTTTGAACCTGTTGCCATGTAATGCCCAGCAAATGACCCAGATCTTCAAGTGTGAATTTATACTGTTCTCTAATTTCTCTTAGTCTTTTACCGACTTCAATATCAATTTCTGATGCTTTACCCTTTTTAGCTGTATTCATGTTTACCCCACATAATGTTACACAGTTGTATTTAAATATGACTGAGTAAATGCACAAGAGAGAATCGCTGTCAACAAAAATGTTTACAAAGTGAATGAATCAGTTTACAAAGTAACTTTTTAGGTATATATGGGCATAAATTATGCTGTTGAGCAATAAACAAGCACGGTCGGCAAGAGTGCATCTGGGTCTTAACCAAGAGAATGTTGGTAAGGCCATTGGGGTGCATAAACAACAACTGTCACGGTTTGAAAAAGGACATCAGGAACTCTCAACCAAGAACCTTAATAAACTGACCAAATTCTTTGAAGAAAGAGGTTTGGAATTTTTAGAGAATAATGGGTTAAGAGAAAAGCATTCCTACGTTAAAAATTATTTGGGTAAGGAAGGTTTTAAGATGTTCATGGATGATGTGTATGAGGTTGCAAGTCATGAAGGCGGGGATATCTGCATATTCAATTCAAAACCTGAGCTTTGGTATGAATGGCTGACAAGAGAATGGTATGAGGATGTGCATGCCGCGCGCATGAAGAAACTTGGCGATAAAATCAGGATTAGGATAATCGTTCAGAAAGATGAGGACTTATTAATCCTGAATAGCGCAGAGCATCGCTATTACCCAAAGGCGCTGCACAATGAGAAAATATTCTATATCTACGGCTCAAACTCGGCTTACCTGAGTTTTGCCAATAACAATGTTGAGATTAGGGTATTCAAGCAAAAAGAGTTTGCTGACATACATAGGGAGTTGTTCGAATTGTCTTGGGATCATAGTGAGCATATAAACTAAGAAAGGAATATGTAGAAAGAGGTTTAGATGACAGACATTAATTCAGTTCTAAGAACGCATTATATGCGCGCTTTGATCGAAAATGTTTGTGGGGGAAATATTGAGATTATTAAAAGGCCAGCGTCTTTCATTGTTAAAAACAAGGATGAGGGTGCGCGGACTATTGAGCGTTTAATTGTACTGCCGCCAAAGGGCTATACTGCGGACACACCAACCCAGACCAATTCTCATGATGAAGCGGAAAGGGCAACTATTGAGATCAAAGGTGGAGTTAGACCGGATAAAAACGGGTTTAGCACCTTAAAGCACTGTCTTTTGGTTGCCTCTTTTAACAAGGAAAGCGGCTTTAGCGATTTGGATAAGCCGTATATGACTTATAGCGCTGATCTTAAGAGCACGCCCGGTCTGTTCACAGAATTTCATTCTGCAGGTGAATCACCATTTACAGTCGTAAAGCCGAATGGCTACGGATTTTATCACAATCTGGTGAATGTAACTGATGATTGGCTTGTTTTGAAACTGAATAAAAGACTTAGACTTCAAAAAGGAGTTGAACTGGACCCGTTTTTAGAAAACCTTACAGATAAGCAGGCCAAAGCAGTAAGCACGCTTCATGATAATATCTTAGCGGACGGGGATGCCTTATTTAAGAAATACCCTGATCTGGTTGATGAGGTCGCGAGCATGCCACCTCAAACCATACTGCCTGCACTGGGTGAAATGCTTTTTGTCTATGATTCGGGGAAGCATGAAGCATGCAGCGTATTTGCTTTGATTTTAAAAATCGGCAAACTCCATATGGATAAAACCAAGGAGTTTTTGACGGATGCTTTAGAAAAAAATGCTATTCCGGCTTATTACGGTGAACAGTTAATTGGAAAACTCATGAAACATAGGCAGGGGCTCGAGTCTTCAGGCGATAGTCCAGAGTTTGGTTAAGTCTATCGGACAACCGCCAGTTACCTGAAAGCGTCTAAATCATACAACCACAAGTTATATCAATGACTTAATTCAAAATTTGTGGTTGATTTTTGTTTTTGGATGCTCTAGGAATCAAAATCAATCGAACATAACTATTTAGGAATGCCCATTTAAAAGTGGTTTTTATCACTGGTGTTTGGGCGGGAGTTTTAGATGAAAAAAGTACTTTTCGGGGTCGTATTCGCAATGACAATTGTTCTGCTTTTGCTTCTTCTTGCAGGCCCAGCCATTTCACCTAAGTCGAAGGATCATTCCACACTTAGTGACGGTACAAAGATTTATCACGATTCCCGATAACTAAATTAATCTCAATCTAACTTTTATCAACGTGGGGGAAAATATGTCTGGTAAAATATACATCACTTCAACTTCAGCGGGAATTGTACCGAACGCTCACACCTATCTAGTGTATGACTTGGACGGTGATCTTAGCACATTTAATGATCAAACTATGATCAATGCCGGGCCTGACAATCAGAACATTTTTGATTGGGGTGATATTTTCATTGATTCGGATTTGGACGTACAAGACCCACTGTCCTTGTATAAAGTTGATACAGATGGAGATGGAGTTGTCGATAACGATCCTTTAACAGACTATAATTATACTGAGCTTGATTTAGGTGGTGCATCGGCAGCGCTTAAATGGTCTGACATGGTAGCATTTGCTAACCAACTAGCTCTTTCTGACCCAATCTCTTACAATCCTATAGGGGCGAATAGTAATTCAATCACAAGCTCTGTTTTGGCAAAAATAGGGCTGGATTTTGAGTTTAATACACCTCATGAAGACGGTACAGGTGCAGCGTTTTCGGCATCGAATTACCCAGGCTACAATATTCTGTTTAGCGGCATAGAAGGAGATGTTCTGCATGGCTATGGCGGTGATGATACTATCACTGATGTTGGGGGCGGTAATGACACATTTTTTGGTGATGAAGGTGATGATGAGCTTTACGGGGAAGATGGAAACGACACGCTCAATGGCGGCACAGGCGATGATGAATTGTTCGGTGGTGCAGACAATGATACCCTTAATGGTGGCTTAGGTACAGACCTTCTGGAGGGTGGTACGGGTGATGATGAATATATCTTTAATGTGGGTCATGGTCAGGATGAGATTGATGATAGTGCAGGAACAAATGACACCATCACCATTGGGGCAGGGATATCCGTTGCTGATGTTGATTTTACGCAGTTAGGGCTTGACCTAAAAATCACGTTTGATGGCTCTACTGATGAAATTCTAATCAAAGACCATCTGTCAACGGGTAAAATTGAAAACATTCAGTTTGAAGACGAATTAATCTCTAATCCTTCTGCTGGTGCCTACAACGTGGTCAATGGCACGAGTGGAAATAACTTCTTCCTCAATGGTAGCACTGGCAAGGATATTATCAATGGTTTCCAAGGAGATGATAAGCTTTATGGTGACGATGGAGATGACATTTTAAATGGTGGTGATGGGTTTGATCAGCTTTATGGTGGTGCAGGTAATGACATTCTGCGAGGTGGCACCGATAATAAACAAAACTGGTTTAATGATGGATATGGAGATGATGAATCCTATGGTGGCGCGGGGTCTGACGTATTCATAGTGGCTCCTGGGTCTGATTATTATGATGGTGGTGCTGGGTTTGACAGTTTTACCGCTGATGATCAAAATGCAACGACTATTGCGCGTGGACTTCTTCCTTTACTGAATGGTATCAACGTTGATCTTTCTCAAGGACTAATCATTGATGATGGGTACGGCACCTCTGACACTGTAGTAAGCGTTCGGGACGTAACCGGGTCAAGCTTTAGCGATACATTAACAGCCACGAGTGTTGCATCATCAGGTAATTTTGGATCGCGCTTCTTCGCGCGTGGTGGAGATGACACATTAAATGGAAACATTCGCAATGACCAATTAAGCGGTGAGGCAGGAAATGATGTGCTATACGGTGCTGGCGGCAATGATTCCCTCAGTGGTGGCACGGGGAATGATGAATTCATTTTTAATTCCGGTGATGGACAGGATTTCCTTGTTGATGAAGATGGTAATGATTTCATCAGACTTGGGGCAGGGATCACGCAGAGTGACATCACATTAACGCAGGTTGGCGATGATTTGGAAATTACTTTTGCGAATAACGCATCTGATAAAATCACGGTGTTCAAGCATTATGATACGAGCTTTCCTTGGGCGATTGAAAAAATCGTCTTCAATGATAATTCAGAAATGGCTTTGGTTGGCCCAGTGCCGATCCAAGGTACAAGCGGAGATGATACGCTTGTTGGAACAACAGGTGATGACCTGTTCGAAGGCAGTCTTGGCAATGACAGTATTGATGGCCTTGGCGGTATAGATACGGTGTCCTATGCCTCTGCGGCAAATGCTGTTATCGCGAATTTGAATAACGGTACAGTGACCGGAAGCGGGACTGACACTTTAAGCAATATCGAGAACCTTGAAGGCTCTGATTACAACGACACGATATTTGGCAGTAGCGGATCAAACGAGCTATTTGGTGGCGCTGGTAACGACAACCTAAAAAGCTATGCCGGGGACGATATTGCCTTTGGTGGTGAAGGTGCTGATAAGGTTTACGGACATGGTGGCAACGACATTCTTTATGGTGATGGTGATGGCACAGAAACTTATGCAGGTGGCAATGATACGCTTTATGGCAGTTCCGGTAATGACACGCTTTATGGCGGTGGCGGTAATGATGATCTGAGAGGTGAACTAGATCATGACACCATTTATGGCGGTGATGGCAACGACAGAATATATGGTGAGAAGTCAGGCAATACAAGCTGGATCGGTCACGACTTCCTCTATGGAGAAGGGGGCAATGATACTATCTACGGTAATAGTGGTGATGATTATCTATCTGGTGGAACTGGTGATGATGGGTTGCATGGTGATGCAGGTAATGACACGCTTGAAGGTGGGGATGGTAACGACAACCTAAAAGGTGGAGCTGGCAATGATATTTTGCGTGGCCAGGATGGGAACGACATTCTCTTTGGCGGTGCTGGTGATGACACATTAGATGGTGGTGCAGGTACGGACATTGCCGATTTCGGTAGCTCTAACGCTGCTGTGACTGTCAATCTGATCAATGGTACGGCCACAGGTGAAGGCACGGACACTTTAACGAATATTGAAGGTGTCTACGGTAGTGACTTCAATGATACTATTACTGGAAATAGCAGTGATAACGACCTAAGAGGCGAGGCCGGAAACGATGTAATCAACGGAGAAGCTGGTAATGATAATTTACGCGGTGGCGCAGGAAATGACTTCATTACGGGCGGTGCAGGGAATGATGAGCTTCGCGGTGATGGTGGTGCGGATACCTTTATTTTTGAAGCAGGCACTTCTTTTGGATTTACTGATATCATCCGATCATTTGAAACCTCTCAAAATGATGCGATTGATATTGCCGATCTTCTTATGGGTTATGATCCCTTAACTGATCTAATCACAGACTTTGTAGAAATTACCGATAACGGTACAGATTCAACATTGAAGGTTGATAGTGATGGTGGTGCGGATAATTTCGTTGCAATCGCTGAAATCTATGGCGTAACAGGTTGGACGGATGAAGCTGCGTTAGAAACAGCGGGTACATTGATTACGGTTTAGCGAAGTTAAAACTCTATACCTCAGACTTACACTGATGAGTTCAATAAAAAAGCGGAAGCTTAACTTCCGCTTTTACCTCAACTTATAAACACACACAACTTATATGTTATTTTTTTAACATCTAAAAATAAGCATTTCAGATACAAAAAAACGCATTTCAAGGTATTTTTGTGATACCTGGCTTGGCAGGAAGTTGCGGTCAAGTTGTTTTCAGAATGAACCCGTATTCACTTTTGAAGTCATTGGCACGTATCAATCCGTAAAATGGAAATACTTGGTCATATGTTGTATGGATGTAGATACCACCGCCAAAAACATCATTTCCTTCTGAATTCAAAGATGATAGATCAACATTTCTGACCGTTCTATAGAACTTCTTTGGATCTGTGATTTGGATAACTACCTCAGCGTCATCATTCATAGATAGTTCATTGTTTGTGTCGATTGTATTTCCTATTATAGTGAAAGATATTATTTTAATTCTTACAGGCTTGAATTTTATCAGGTTTTTCGTGTGAAGCAGATTTTGAATGATTTTATCGGTATGATATTTGGGCCAAAGAAATACTCAAATATGGAACTCGCCTTCGCCTATAGTACTCTGCTATTTATTGTTATAATGCTTGCAATCGTATCAATTTAAATTCCTGATCATGAAGAACCTACTAGATATGCTCGTGCAAAGAGAGGAAGTATTAATCTTAGAGATACAAGCTACGACCGAATTCTCTAGGCTTTCTTTTTAAGATTAATTCCCAATGCCTTTGCAAGACTGGGAGTTGAGTTGAGAATTTCTCTAAATCGTAGTAAGTCTCTTGCTCCATATTCCATTTGATGACCGAATTGATTGGTGGCGGTCACAGATATGGAAGCGTTTGTGAACTCTGGTTCAAATTTACTTGAAAGAGTTTCAACGATCTCATAGCGCTCAAGATCATCAATTGCACCTCTTTCAAGATATTGTCTTAATGAGTTGTTTAACTCATAGTAATAACCGCGCTCATCCTGTCCCACTTTCATGAAACTGTATTCTTTATTCCACGAATTACGCACATAATATCTACCTGTCTCAATTTCCATTGCTCTCAAGATTGGTTTTAATCCCTGGGAATTTCCCGATGAAATGCTCCCAGTCCTTCCATGTTTTGAACTTGTATTTGAACTCACAGACTCCGCAGGAAGTTCTTAAATAGATTTTTGTCCCTTGGAAAGTGGGTCGTTCGTCTACATCAAAAGCGCGCCTGATATGGGCGTATCTCAAGTCATCAACAGCGTCCTTATCAAGCAATTGAGATGGACGATCATCAATCTGAAACCATTTTTGATTTCCCTTTTTGAACACCCTCATGAAATGATGGTCAATTGAAAGACCCGAATTGCCTTCGAACTGAATGATGTAGCGACCGTAATCCCACTTCGACATGAAAGTAAAACTAATAAATTTAGTATGTTGAATTTATAGTTTATAAACTAAATATTTTAGTAAGTCTTAAAAGCGTGCTAATTCCTATATTTAGCATATGTGCGTAGATGCTGAATACAATCTTAAGAGCCAAATCAAACAAGCTATTCATGACGGTCTTCCAGAAGAAGAGATTGAGGATATGAAGCGTGAGTTATGGATTTTGACAGGAGATCCTTTTTACGACCCTGATGAAGAACTCGATATTGCTCAAGTCGATGTTTGGCCTGGCCTAGAAGAATACGAATATTATCATGTGAATGGATATGCCAAGCCAACACTTCTCAGTTACACTGGAATGACTCCCTTGAAAATCGCCTTTGCAGAATGGGGTTTCGTGCCGTTTTGGGTTGAAACAATGCAGGAGAGAAACAGCTACAAGGCCAAAAGCAATAACAATCTTAATGCTCAAAGTGGGCATATGTTCACCAATCGCACTTTTGCTGATGGGGCAAAATGGGGGCGCTGCGTAGTGATGCTTGATGCTTACTATGAACATCACGACTATGGATCAAAGAAATACCCTTTTAGAATATTTCGAAAAGATGGGAAGCCAATGTATATAGGCTGTATCTCACGCAAGGCAGATTTATACGATGAGGAATCTGGTGAGGAAATGACAATTAATACTTTGGCCTTTTTGACATGTAAGGCCAATCCCATGATGGCCAAAATTCATAACAATGAAGAGATGGTCAAAAGAACGGGTCACAGAATGCTTGTTATTTTGGAAGAGGATCAAATAAGTGATTTCCTTAAGCCTTATCCGGTATCACATCTTGAAAAAGGAGACCCACAAGAGGAGAAATTATTTCAGGAAGAAATTTTAAATCTATGCCAACCATTTCCACAAGAAAAGATGGGGTATCATTCTGTTATTAATCTTAGAAAAAGAAAAGAGATGCCATATATCGGTAATACACCAGAGATTACGAAAGTATATGTATGGGAAGATTTAGACTATGAGGCAATAAAGGTAGAAGGAAAAAAAGAGTGACATACCTTCATTTAATCTTATAGAACGTGGTTTTATCACCATTCTTAAAAGCAATTGCTCACCTGTCTATGTCGATATCTTTACTTTCATCCCTAAGCTTTTCGAAAGTTTCTCTGAGCTGACCAGGACCAAGCTGCTTATCTTTGAATGCTCTACTAAGGCTGTTTTCATCTTTGTAATAGTCCTTTGCATCCTTGGTTACCATGTTTCTTAATTGCTGATCGTATTGCTCATGCTTTTGCCTAATGCTTTCAATGTTTGCATGTGGTAAATCTGTTCTTATGCCTTGGGCATAATGAAGATCGGCAATGGTGCGGGTTTGGTGCAGTTCATTTTTAAGGTTCAAGTATCTCTGCTTAATACGCTGAATTTCAAAGTATTGATCCATCTTTCCACCGATCTTGCTGTAAAGCTCAAGCCTGTTTTGAAGTTCGTTGTCTGACAGATTAGCGTTTGGTATTTCTTCATTGCTTTTAGGTAGTGGTGTAGGCGCTAAGTGATCTTCTTTGTCCGGTTTACTCCAATTGTTTTCTCCTTTCATACCTCAGGTTGTTTAATTTATTTCGCCTTCATCTACTGCTTTGCCGCGTGCAACAATGTCTGAGATAAAGACTTTACTTGCCCCATCATCTTTTCCTGATGGGCTTTCCTTCAACCACAGAAGCGTTTCACTTTTTAAGTGATCGCGAATTTTTATAAGATTACGCCCCTCAACGTGTACATGCAGTTCGTAAGCTATGAGCTTTAAAGTATCTCCTTCAAGAACAGAAACTGGAAGCAGGGAATATGGGAGCGTATATTCTTTACCAGAACGTAGTATAAGGTCAAAGTGCCTTACCTGTTCCTGGCTCACGGCATAGAACTGTGTAGGAGATAAATTAGGTAATTCACCCTCTTTAGTCGCGCTCATGCTTGATACCTGGAATGTCCCGTTTAGGGGATTTTTCCTGTCGTTTGGCTTTTCCATGTTCTCTTAATTTCTCGTTTAAGGATTTGTGATGTGCGCGCTGTTTTTGCTGCAATAATCTGCGCCCATGATCATCCGCGACTTCTCGTGCCGTTGGTTCTTCACTACTTCGGACAATGCTTTTCTTTAATTCCTCTTTGCTGTCAGTCATAATCTTTATGGTATGGGTGCCACGACTTACAGACACGTAGAACTGCTCCTGACCTGCGGCCTGAAAACTTAGCTCTGACATGCTGACTATCGTGTCCTGAACGTCCCGACCTTGAGAACTATATGATGTCTCTACATAGGCCGTGGTGATGTGCTGAATATCTTTAGGTATGGTTCTGTTTGCGCCTAATTTGATATCACCTGATTTGGTGAATCCTGTAATGGTGTACCTGTTACCATTGTTGATTTTGGAGCCTTCATTTGATTTTGAATTGCAGGTTATTTTTATCAAATCGCCTTTGGCCAAGTCAGATTCCGTCTTTCGATAAACTTCATATCTGTCGTATAGGTCATTCGGCAAGGGGTGCACATCTCCGGTTTTTAAATTCCGTATTTTGATGTCTTTGTTTTCTTTAAAAGGTAGAACCTCATAATGAGAACCTGCCTTAAAACCACCTTTTGAATTCTTGGTGAATCGCAATACTTGATTGTCCTGATAACTCACCAGATCTTTTTTCTTGGCATCGGTTAAAGACAGGTTCTTGAGGGTATTAAAAGTTCTTTCTTTGCCGGTAATTCGGCCTTCTTTTTTTAGCTCTTCACGTACTCGCCCAGTTAACAATCCAATCTCAAAATGGGTTGGAGAAACAATCAAAGCACTTCGTTTTGCTTTGATAGATTTCACGTATTCTTTGGCAATTTCATCAAAGCGTTTTTCATGATCCGGGATTTCCTGGATGGCTCCCATTTTATCAAGTGCTTGATAACCCTCTAAGGTGTGGCCACGCCCTAATTTGTCTACCGCCTTACGGTAGTCTTCAGTTTTTTGTCTGACGTTCTCAGTTACGGTTGCCGTTTTAACTCCTGCGTTTTTCAAAGATTTTAGAAAGTTTCCGGCATCAATTGCACCGTGTTGTCGTGTGTCTCCACCGACTATTACGCGTCCTCCATGTTTATTCGCAAGTTGTAATAGTTGAAGCCCTTTTCGCAAATCAACTTGTCCACCTTCCTCAATGAACAAAGTGCTATTGGTAAGCTTTTCTTGCAATTTTGGGTTTGTTAAAAGGGCACTGATCGTGTCGGATTCGAAGCCTTTTTTTCGCAATACATCGTGGCTAGTACGGGCAGTTGTCGAGACCGCAAAAAGCGATGAACCTCCTTCATGTATTCCGCTACGAACTTCAGTCATCAGAGTGCTTTTTCCAACACCAGCTCGGCCCTCCAAAACGGTAACAAAATCACGTGAATCTTTTAAGATCAAATCAATCGCACTCAATTGCTGCTCGTTTAAAAAGTCATGCTTGGGTTTGTAATCCTCATTGAGTGGTTTGAATTGGCCTTTCCCTTTAGTGGTCAAATCGAATACTTTATCCTCAAGCATGACCATTTCTCTTGTTGTTATGATTGGTATTGTTTCAATTTCTGTGCTGAGGATATCGTCTTTTTTTGCTAGTGCTTGCTCTACATCATTTGGGAGTAGGGTGCCATAACCGTAAGAAAGTGCCGTTGCTAATACTTTGTGTTTGGGTACAGTCGAGTTCCTCTGAAGATGGTGCTGCAGCGATAAGTCTATCGCATCCTTTGGAGATATAGGCTTGTCTGTCGCGAATTTGCCCCCCTTTAATTGTTGAAGGGCTTCAAATTCGGCTGGAGTCAATCTGTCTTTCCAGTGTTTGTAGAGTTCTTGGTCACTGAGTTTGGCAGAACTTTTTGACTTTCTCGTCTTTGCACCTAGTTCTGCCTTTGCTTTAGCATCAATTATGCCTTGTTCTTTTGCTATTTTCTCAATGTGAGTTGTCCTGTTCGAAAACCTGTCGATTAAATCTCTGGAGTCGGCCCCTCGTATTTCCCAACGATCAGGCGTGCGGACTATAGAGTAGCCTGCTTGTGAAAGTGCGTGTGAAAATACGGAATGGTAGACCGCTTCAAAATAGGTCGCCCTTTGGTATATGTTACGTATCTCGAGGGCCTGATATCTTTGGTTTTCTTCGTGCCAGGTGATATTGGGCATGTATAAATGAGAGTGCAGTTGAGGATCGCTTATGAGCATCACTTTCCCGTCAACTTCCATTTCTGTTGGTCTACTTAAGAAGTGATCAAAGGCGGCATAAATATGATTACCTGTGGTATCGAAGAAGCGACCATATTGTGTGTTGGCTTGGCTCTGTATAGTCTTTTCGATAGCTTCGGCAGCGGCTGTATAACCTTTTTGATGACTTTCAAGCAAAACGGGGTCCTGTGTAAGAGCGCTTAAAATTGACGCGCTCTTTGGCGCAGAAAAAACATTGTCAAAACCAGCTCTAGAATTTTCTACTCTACGGACACATAAATCTGCGTCTGTTTTGGGGTGAAGCTTATTGACCAGCTTAGTAAAATTCTCCTTTGTGACTTCTTGTCCATATATTTCTAGGTGTTTTGCGGTTTCACCTTTCCAATGCGCAATAACTTCTTGGTCTATATAATAGTGGCCTTCATTTTGTCCCTCTTTGGACAGCCCCTGATCAAAATAAATGACAGCGGCTTCTCCGTTGTATGAATTGTGAATTCTATACACGTTTGGGTCGTTTCTTGTTGACTAGACCAGCAAATACCTCTCTGGTCACTTGCTTATCATGGACGCCTAGGTGCTTTGCGGTTTCACCTTCCCTCTGAGCTACAATCTTCTGGCCCACATAATAGTGGTCTTCTTTTTGTCCATCTTTGGAAAGCCCCTGATCAAAATAAATGACAACCGCTTTCCTCTTATATGAATTATGAATTCTATACATCTGGTGGTTTCTGTGATTTTTTGAAATTTTTAGAGGCCAAGGAAGCATGCGAATGGCATTTTTTTCTTCCATTGGCCCTGTTGCATTATGTATGCCTGATTTTTCTCATTTTGTCTAGGATTATATTCCTCAAAAACAAAATTCACATATCAAGAATGGCCTGATCTTTCATCTGAGCAGACTTATCGGTAAGTTGCATAATAGCTACGCATGATGCGCTGATCCACAAATAGACTGCTGCCCATAAATCACCGGCAAGCTCCCAAAAAACAAAACCAATGATGATGGTAAGAATAGGTTCAATCACACCCTGAACCGTGAAGTTGTCTATACTTCTGTATTTAGATATCCAAGTATAAATCCAACTCTCTCCACGGGTTGTCATTTTCTTATTTCCAAAACCTGCATATATCATAGTTGTATGTATGAGGGACAAGGTGGCTAACAGTGCGGCTACATAAATTAATATTTGTGAATGCACTTCAACGAAGACTAAATCGTACAACTCTTCTCCACTTTTAAAAAAAACGAGCAACGGAGAGAATAGGGCCACTATCGGTTTGAATATGATTGGAATATTGATCGAATTAAAAACAAGGATAAAGTTCAACCCACAGAGCGTAGTCAAAAACCCGCATGTTTCCGCTCCGAAAAGTCTTCGAAAGAATACAGACGGGCTTAGCGCAAGCAATGCTGTCATAAACTGCCTGTAGTATTGCAATTGCTCATACCACGCTTTAGCCCCTTCTTTAAGGATGATCATACGGAGAAACTGTGAATTTACGATCCCGTAAATAATAGAGGTGTCACCGATTTTCCTGTTCCTTGATATCTTAATATCATCGTAATTTGATTCTTCAGTTCTCATAGCTTTTTATTTTAGGTCATCACTATGAATGAAATCCGAGCACCATGGCTTTCGATCCATTTCCTGAAAAGTTTCCGCGCTGAGGTGTATAATTGATCTAATGCCTTATTGGGGTTGTAATAGACGGTAATGTTTATCCCATCCCAGTTCTCGTATGCTTCTTCATCAAAGTATTTGTCTAGAGTTTTTATAATCTCTTCATCCTTGCCGTTGTCAAACATGGATCGTGGGTTGTGCAGGTAGTCATATATTCGAAACGGTGG